>CAWAQW010000001.1:0-111037 GCA_963784075.1 uncultured Alphaproteobacteria bacterium
TATAGTCGACGTCGATGCCCGTCCCGGTGTTCTGCTGGGCCGCGCTTTCGCCGAAATCCGACACCGAGCGGTCGGCCTTAAAGCGGTACGGCTCCCAATAGATCGTTGGATTTCGCATGATCCAGGTAGCTTCGCCGCCTGGGCAGAAGGCGCCGCCGAGGACGTTACTCATCACGCCGCGATCGAGCTCGTGTCCGGTCTTCGGTGGCGTGGTGGGATAGGGCAGGTAGGGGGTATAGGGTGGACTCTTGAGCCAGCCCTTATCGATCTCGTTGATGAAGCGCCCATCGGCCCATTGCTTGAGGATAAATAGCATGTAGTCGGTGAGCCGCAGAAATTTTGATGGGGCTGTGTTGGTCAGCGGATTATCGCCGCACAGCAGCGGCATCAACGGCAAATTGTGCAGGCGGCTGCTGATCCGGTCCTCGATTTTGAACTCGTTCTCCTCGCCCGGCAGGCGCACCAGACCGAACAGGTATAGCCGGAGGGGCCCATAAGGGTCCGGCATTGCTTCGTCAGCCGCAGCCGCGGAGCGCATTGGTGCGAAGCGCGCGAGGTTGGCGTACTCGATTTTCCGCGAGACCGATGGCGCCGCGCCACTCTGCTGCTCCGCGGCGATCTGGCGCGCCCGCTGGCTGCCAGGCACCACCGACAGCTTGTTGGGATCGAAGAGACCTCGCTGCTCTTGGTCGTGGGGGTAATTCGACTGGGCCAGGACGTCACACAGGAAGCGGAACTGGTCCGGGCGATAAAGGATCGGCCAGATATCACGATAGAAGAGCGGCCGGAAGTCGGTGTTCCACGCGAGCCGGCCACCGTCGCGCCATTGGCGGAGCTGGGCTTCGTTGCGGAAATCGACCTGGTCTGGGTCATCGAAGCTGCCGAGCCGCCCGTAGAGACTGGTATCGGTGGCAAAGTTCCGCACGAACAGGTCGTGCAGCACTTCGTCCATCGTCACCATGTCCAGCACCTGCGGCACATAGCGCGGGTAGCCGACAATCACCCACGCGGGATATTCGACGTCGATATACCGGGTCCTCTCCACTTCAGCCGAATACATGACGAGCCGCGCCATCACGGGTCCGTCCGACGTATCATCGTACCAGCCGTCGTTGTTTGCATAATCCTCGGTATGCGGTTCGCCGGGGCCGGTCTTCTCCGAGCCGGAACAGCCATAGCCGCCGAGCACGATCAGGCGGCTCTCGCCGTCGAGCATCATTTCGCCTAGCGTGTCGATTGAGTTCGGTGATAGTGGCGGTGGAAAGGTCGTCGCGTAGCTGCCTTCGCCGTTGCGGTCGAACGAGGCGCGACGCTTGTTGCCGTCGACGGTGCGCGGACCGGGGTCGATGATCAGCCGGCTACGCTGGGTGACGTCGGCATTGCGGCGGGGATGACCTGGCGGATAACCGTGCTCGCCAACCATGGTGTCGAACTGGTACCAGCATGCCTTCTTGTTGGCGAGGTAGACCTGCCAGCGAATATCCGTCAGTGTGCCGTGGTTGCCGCCGCCTTCCACCTCATCGCCGATCTTGAGTGGTCGCCCATTGGGCGATGCTTCGTCGTAGACGAACACCTGGAAGCGCGCCGCCTGGCGCTTGATACGGCCCTGTGCGTCGCGGAAGGTGGTGACGAGCACAGGTGTTATACCGTCCGGTCCGAAGCGCTGATTGCCATTGCCATCGCATTCCATCGGAAGGCCGGCCGGTGTTTCGGGCGCAAGATAAAATTGAGTGTCACTGTTGCCGAGACGCGCGATACCGATGCCTGGATGGATCTTGTAGGTCGCCATGTTTCCCCCTCCGTCGAGCCCCCCTGCTTCAGTCGAGCAGGTTAAGGGAGACGCCCTCAAGCCGCAGCAGGTCGTTCTCCTCGCGGTAGTCGACGCCGATCACCAGCAGTGTGATTTGCAGTTCGTCTCCGGTCTGCAATATGCGGCGGGCAGCGGCGGTAACATCAAGGCGATGGTTGCGCGGTGTATTATGATGGCGCGGGCGCTGGTCGAACGGCCGCGACCGCGGCGGTGGCAATTCGCAATGGCCGGGACCACCGTAGCACTCGCCATGGCCGAAGATCGCCAGATAGCCGGCGTAATGCGGGTTGTCGCGCACTGGCGTCGACGCATCCGCGCCCGGCTGGTTCAGAAAGGCCCTCACGAAGCACGAGCGCGCCAGCTGCGGCACCCAATGCATGCGGATTTCAGCCTTCTTGAAGTCTCGGGCCTTTGGATCGATCTTGAGCGACGCCGAGACGAAACGACCGATCTGCGCTTCCATCCCGACCGGTATGAAGAAAGAACAGCGCACGTACTCATACCCGAACCGCGAAATGTCGAGCATGTCCTGGATCGTGTAGCTCCATGGCGACAGCACCGAATCCAGGTCGTAAGGCACGCCAGTCGGGTTTTGCGTCTGCCACTCCCACCACAGCCGGTCGACATTCACATGTACCGGCCAGAAAACCGGATCGTATGACGCGGTCAGGTTGGAGAACATATCGCCGACCGCGGGCTGTGAATAGAGGTCGCTCTTGGAGTGAAACTTGCGGTCCTTGACCGTGGCGGCGAAGTTGCGCCGCTCGGCCAGCGCCTGCCCTGGAGGTGCTTCAGCATTCATCGGCGCCGGCCGGTCGCAGGCATAGGCAGGCAGGAACGAGTTCGGCGCGACGAATTCCGGATTCTGCCCGCCGGTCCAGATGTGCATCGTGTTGTGCGGATTCTGGTCAAGGAACCCAAAAGAGGCGTTGTAGACATTGCCGCCGCCGAAATCCCGGAAGTTGTTGAGGCTGAGAATTTGGTCGATGTCCTCGGCGGTCGGATAGTGATAGTGGATGCGCTGGTTGATGGTCTGCCCGCCCTCGTATTCGGCCGGGTAGCGCAGCGGATACCACAGCGAATTCGACATCAACAAGGCATAGATCATCGCCTGACGATTGGCATTTTTCGGATCGGGCGTGAGTTCGGTGTAGCCGATCGTGTTGATTACGTAGCAGAAGAAGGCGTGCTGTGAGACGAAGTACTGGCGCGGCTCGACCAGCCTGCGGAACGCCTCAGCCTGCGCCCCCGTCGGCCGCGGGCGCAAGGCCGCGATCATGTCCTCCACCTCCCTTTCACGCAGAAACGCCTGGAACGCCTTGGGGATAATGCAGCCGTTCTTGGGGTCATATGGCCGGTAGTGCGGCATTGTCCAGTCCCAGTAAGGGACCATTATGTCTTTGGCGAAGTCTTGCAGGTTCTGCTCGAACTCGTAGAGATAGGCGCGGTGCCATGGCAGGAAGCGCTCCCAGCCGTGCTGGCAATGGTTCTGGTGGATCAGCGCCTGGTTGTTGTAGCTGCGCCGGTCATCTTCATATGTGTTGAGATCGTAGATCTGGCGGAATGCATCGCGCAGCGCGTCGAGCTCGGGCCCGGGATCGGTGAGGCAGTCGAGATTGGCACGCTGCCGCGGTTCGCCGTCGCGATAGGCATAGCGTCGTACATCCGCGTTGGCGACCGGGAATTCAAGGTCGATCACCTTGCCCCGCGTCACTTCGCGGACGGTGATGTCGAGCGGGGTGCGACCGCGTTCATCAGGCGGGCAGCCATCGTCGATCCAATCGGCGATGAAGGCGATGTCAGCCTCCGCCACCCGGCTTCCGCCCCACATGAACGGCGGAAAGCGGTTGCCGTCAAAGGGAGGCGTGCCTCGCAATGCTTGGATCAGACCGGAGCCCGCACTGCGGCTTTCCCCATGGCCGCAACAGGATGCCTGTGGGACCGGCGCGATCAACCGCACGCCAAAGACTTTCGCTTCCACAAGTGCGTCGAGCGGCAGATCCCAGAACCGGCCTAGCCCGCCGTAGTCCGACGCGCTGCCGCCGGCGGCCGCCTCAAGAATGGCCTTTACGCGTGTATAGCGGCTTCCGGGCCCAGCTTCTGCGGACATATTCTCCATGACTATAACCTCCAGACCGACATCGCAAGGCAGTGGTGGAAGTTAAGGGGATAACCAGTTGCTGCAAAATACCGGTCTACCCGGCATATTGCAATGAGTGTCATTGGGCCTTCGGGACCTTCTGGGCCTTCATTCTGAACAGCCAGGAAAAATCGCCGGTCAGCTGGCCGGATTTTGTGCTTTCCGAAGTCCAGATGCCGGCCGAGGAATGGCAACCCATGCAGCTCTCGGTGGCGAAGACCTCTGTGCCGTCGGCAACCGGCGTGCCGTGGGCAACCGGCGCGCCTACGAAAGCCGGCGGGTCGGGCGGACATTGGATGTTGTTCGGCACTTCCTCTTGCTGGCAGGCCGACTGAACACCCTTCTGGAAGTAGGTCTCCATGGTGATGTTAGTCAGGTATACTGGAGTTGGATTCCCGCCAGGCTTGTTGGTGATCGGCCCCGGCAGTTTGTCTGTCCACGGGGTCGGCGCGGCGGTCGGGTCGGTCGGCCATTGCGTGTCGATCAACTGGTAGTATTGCAGCGGCGAGCCGAATTTCGCGAATACCGACTGGGCTTCCACGTTGAGGTCCCGCTTGTCATTTGGAATTGGGATAGCTCGAACGGCCTGCGTTTTCGGGCCCGTTTGCCATTCGCCTTTGTTGTTCTTGTAAGGTTCCAGGTTCGGAACGCAGATCGGGCAGTCTGGGTCGAAGAAGGACGGCTTTAGTTTGGGGTGCGCCACAGGATCCACATCTAGATTGTCAAACTGCTCGAAAGTCGACCAGATCCACTGAGGTGAACTTTTACTCTTGTGGCCGATGTGCATTCCGACGAGCCCGACGCGGACTTGCTTTTGGCCCTGCTTGCCATTCACCGTCGTGGGGATGAGCGCTGGCATGCTCAGATAACGGGCCGGATCGTCGCGCGCCTCGAGGATTTTCCAGGCGAGCTTGAGCTCGAAAGCGCCGCTTGCATCCTGGGTGTCGATGCCGGACGGCAGATCGACCGCCTTGTGTGTTTTCGCGAACTCGATCTGACCGTCTATGTTGTAGAGCTTGTTCTCGCAGGCGTACCTCACCTCGTGCGGGTTCATCAAGATTTCATAATACACGAAATTGCCATTTTGGTCGACCAGCGGACCGCTGAACGCCTGAGTGATTTCGTCCACCGTAATGGGGTTCAGTTCACCAACCGCGGAAATATTGCCAAGCAGGCGGGTCTTGCGTTTGTCGAAATCGGCGGCAAGGGTGAACGGCTGCAAGCCGTGAACGACGGGAACTGTTGTATTTCGCTCCAGAGAAAGGGCGAGCGCGGCGGCTGACTTGGCACACTTGTCCGGCACCGCGCCCTTGGGCAGGAAGATGTCGGTGCTTTCCGTCCACAACGTCCAGGCGGGCGACGCAGCGGAAATATCCTTGGCGTCGGCAAGTGGGTGACCGGAACTGTCCGTCGGCCAGTTGAGCGACACGAAGGCCTGCCACGACCACAGGTCGAACAGGCGCTGGACTTTCGCGAATTCCTGTTTCCCTTCGAGATCCTTCTGCATCGCCGTATCGACATCGCCCGGGAGCCCAGGCGTCAGTTTCGGCTCGAAGTTCGGGAAGTTCGCAAGATATTCCGGCCCATTTTGCGCAGCTGCAGGTTGCGCCGCGATGATGGCGGCAGTTGCTGCGGTCGCGATGAAGATGTGCTTTGACGAACGAATGTATGCCATCTCCGAATCCCCCCTGGTCGAAAGACCGCTACGGGCCACGGCTTTTGCGTGGCTTCTTGGTCAATCGAGCCGCGACGACCAAAGTTTAACCGTATTTTTGGCTGGTCCGGGGCAGCTAAAAGCCCCGATGTCCAAAATTCAATACCTTAGGATGCACGTCTCCGAGCTAAATCGGCTCGAAAAGTCTATTCTTAGCCAATGTGACATTGCCGTCTGGGAACCTTGCATCGAAAAGACGTTTGCGCTCGGTAGATTTCGGTAGAGTGATGTCGTGGAGTTTTCCAACTCGGTCGCGCACGTGTGTGAACACGTAGCGCCGCACGTACAACTATGTTGGCGTCGACTGAGCGAGGCTTCCGAGGGGTTTAACGTACCTCCGACGCTCATTTGCGCAACCATCGAAATTAACAATCTTAGAAAATATTTCATCTTCAAATGGTCATATGAATGCTGCAGGCTAGCTCAATCGAAGTCCTTATTTGAGAGAGAAATTCTGTATCACTGGCCTCAACTCCCGGGGCGACACGATGAGGTGCGCTGCCTACGGGCCAAAAATGATGGTGAGCCCAAAGAACTACGGTTCATATTTTTCTCTAAACTGAGCCTAGTTTATGCGCCTGTCAATACCCGATGGGGTCTGATGCGAATTCTCCGCTCGATTGTTGGACGCGCATTCTCGCCATCGCCTGCGGTTATGAAGATGCGGACGATCTCGATCATCTGCGCAAGGACCCCGCCTTCAAGCTTGCTTGCGGGCGCTTGCCCGATACAGGGGATGACCTGTGCTCGCAGCCCACCATGTCGCGTTGGGAGAATGCGCCGACTTTGCGCGAAATTCTGAAGCTTAGCGGCGTCCTCATCGATTTTTATTGCGCCAGTTACGCCACGCCCCCGCAAGCCGTCACACTCGATATCGACGATACTTGCGACGTCGCGCATGGTCATCAGCAGCTCTCGCTGTTCAACGCGCATTATGATGATCGCTGCTTCCTGCCAATTCATGTCTACGATACCGCGACGGGGCGCCCTGTCGCGGTCATCCTGCGGCCCGGCAAGACGCCGTCCGGCAAGGAAGTGCGCGGCCATCTGCGCCGGATCATCCGCCGCATCCGCACACACTGGCCCACAACCAAGATCACCATCCGGGGCGACAGCCATTATGGCCGCCGCGAGGTGATGGACTGGTGCGAAGACAATGGTCTCGATTACGTCTTCGGGTTGTCGGGCAACAAGCTTCTCGCCGCCGCCGTCGAAGTTCAGGCCGATGACATCCGCACCCGCCGCGCTCTGGAACAGGCACCGGTCCTGCGAGGCTACACCCAGACAGACTACGCCGCCAAATCCTGGAAAGACGAGCGGCGCGTCTGCGCCCGCATCGAAGCAACCGAGCTGGGGCTCGATATCCGCTTCGTCGTCACCAACATCACGAACGGATCGGCCGAGCATATCTACGACACGCTCTATTGCGCGCGTGGGCAAATGGAAAATCTGATCAAATTGCAACCAGCTGGCGTCGGATCGCACTTCCTGTCGTGCGCCGCTCGCCAATCAGATGCGGCTTATCCTGCACACCGCCGCATATTGGTTGATGCTCGATCTGCGTCACAATATCCCCAAAACTCATGCGTTGGCCGTCGCCGAGTTCGCGACCTTGCGCGAAAAACTCCTGGGTACCTCGAAAAATATCCCATATGGTGTGATGATCGGCGTTCGAGTTCGCAGCGCGGTAGATCGTTCAATCCTTGGCCTCTCATCGAGGCTGTCTGAAGTCGCCACCGGTTTCTCAGGTGGTGGTTTGATCGGCTCAACTCACGCGACCCGACGCATGGCGCGCCGGTTCACCCGGCCGCGGCCGCCATCCTTTCAAGACAAACGAAGCGGCGCATGTTGTAGACGAGGTTCATCATTCCGATCTTGCACCGGGCGCGAACGATGCCGATGGTGCGCACGAGCTCGGCTCCCATGCCATTCTTTTGATCACCAAATACATGCTCGACGCGGGCGCGCACCTTCGAGCGCGTCGTATTGGCGGCCTTCTGCGCCTCACTGAGTTTGCGATTGCGATAGGCCCTGCGATGAATGCGGCTCTTCAGGCCGCGCTCAGCGAGCTTTTCCTCGATGTCATCGCTGCGATAGGCGCTGTCGGCCCACACGTCCGAAGCCGTGTTGCTCGTATCAAGAACATCTTCGAACTTTTGACTGTCGTGCACGCTCGCGGCGCTCACCACGTAACGGCGCACGAGTTTGTGCCGGCGGTCGACGCCGATATGGTTCTTGTATCCAAAATACGAGCGCTCATGCTTCTTCGTCCAGCGCGCGTCCTTGTCCTTCTGGCGGTTCTTGGCCGGCTTCGATTTCCAGTCTTCCGGCATCTTGCCTTCCTTGATCGTCTCGTTGTCCTCGCGCGAATTGTGCTGCTTGGGCGCCGACACGCAAATGACACCGATGTTCGCCTCGGAGACTGTTTGGAACTCCTGCGAAAGATTCCTTTCGGTTGTGCGAGTCTCTGTTTATCTAGATCCGCCATTTTTTACGGGCCGCAACCACCGGAGCTCGACGCGCGATGGCGGCACACATTATTCGTTCGATGATGTATGGACGCATTCCGAGGAATATTTGAATTTTCTCGCTGACCGGCTCGCCGCCTGCAAGCGCATCATGAAAGAGGACGCATCTATTTTTATTCATTGTGACCACAACAACGTGCATCTTGCACGGCAAGCGTTGAATTCTCATTTTCGGCGATGACAATTTTCAGTCCGGTATTATCTGGTCTTACAAAAGATGGTCGAACGCGAAGCTCGGCCTCCTTCAACAACATCAAACAATTTTTTCCTGATTACGCATAAACGTCAGCCAGCTTTAGGAGATATGGCATAGGCGCGGTCCTCAGAGCGACGTATGCGAGACGCGGTATCATTGTTTCGAGGCGGTATCTGCGGTTGAACCGATATTCGAACTCGGCGAGATATCGCGGCACGTGTTTTGAGTGCACGGCCCTGTAGGTTCCGACCAAAGCCGACTTGATGTTTCCAAGGACGGTGTTGACCCATTTGAAGGCCGGCTTTTTGGCGGCCTGCGCGCCGCTGCCAGTTTGAATTTGAGTGTGCGTGCATCCAGCCGTTGCGACGGCGGTGAAACACGCGAGCGCATCGGTGATGACGTTGGCGCCGCCAGTAAGCGCCGTGCTCGTGAGTTTGCCAATCGCCACCTTTCGGAAGCCGATGACGCGGCGAAGAATGATCTGATCTGGCTTGCCGTCCTCGGTTGTTGCAACGGCGGCGACGAAGGGGGTTTTACCCGCCGCACCGCGCCCGTGTTTGCCGGAGCGCTCGCCACCGATATAGGCGTCGTCCATTTGCACGTTGCCATTGAGACGCTTGGCGCCGTTTCGCTCGATCATGACCTGAGCGAGCTTGTGTTTCATCGTCCAGGCGGTCGTCTGCGTGACGCCGAGCCGACGCCCCAACTCGATGCTGGAGATTCCCTTCTTCGATTGGGTCACCAGATACATGGCTTTGAACCAGAGCCGCAGCGGCAGCTTGCTGGATGCGAAAATAGTCCCCGCCTTCACCGAGGTCTGCTTGCGGCAGGCGTTGCATTGGAATAGCAGGCGCGCGCCGCGCTTGACCGCGCAATGGCCTTGGACACCACAATCGGGACATTCGAAGCCTTCGGGCCAGCGCAAGCGCGCCAACTCTGCGTGACACCGTTCCTCGGTCCCGTATAATTCATCGAATTCGGCCTCGCTGAGGCCTTTCTGGAATTGAACTTTGTTGCGCGCCATCGGCAATGCCTTTACAAATCATAATGTTCCGTATTTGTTCTAAGCGGAAACTCAAGCTGACGCAACCGCGTAATCAGAAACAATTTTGTTTTATTCGATGAGCCGCACGTTCAAGTGGCGGCCAATGATGCTTGATTACAGCGCGACGACGAACGTAGATCAAATAGTGCAGAAGCGGGCGCGAGACAGCAGGGGAAAGGCAGTTTACGCCACGGATGTTTCAGGGAAGATCGTTTACGGAGGAGGGAAACGCGGGGTACCGCTAGGGGACGTCTGGGACATCCCCTTTCTTAATCCGAAGGCTAAGGAGCGGACGGGTTATCCGACGCAAAAGCCTTTCTGATTACGCGGTTGCGTCAGCTTGAGTTTCCGCTTAGAACAAATACGGAACATTATGATTTGTAAAGGCATTGCCGATGGCGCGCAACAAAGTTCAATTCCAGAAAGGCCTCAGCGAGGCCGAATTCGATGAATTATACGGGACCGAGGAACGGTGTCACGCAGAGTTGGCGCGCTTGCGCTGGCCCGAAGGCTTCGAATGTCCCGATTGTGGTGTCCAAGGCCATTGCGTGGTCAAGCGCGGCGCGCGCCTGCTATTCCAATGCAACGCCTGCCGCAAGCAGACCTCGGTGAAGGCGGGGACTATTTTCGCATCCAGCAAGCTGCCGCTGCGGCTCTGGTTCAAAGCCATGTATCTGGTGACCCAATCGAAGAAGGGAATCTCCAGCATCGAGTTGGGGCGTCGGCTCGGCGTCACGCAGACGACCGCCTGGACGATGAAACACAAGCTCGCTCAGGTCATGATCGAGCGAAACGGCGCCAAGCGTCTCAATGGCAACGTGCAAATGGACGACGCCTATATCGGTGGCGAGCGCTCCGGCAAACACGGGCGCGGTGCGGCGGGTAAAACCCCCTTCGTCGCCGCCGTTGCAACAACCGAGGACGGCAAGCCAGATCAGATCATTCTTCGCCGCGTCATCGGCTTCCGAAAGGTGGCGATTGGCAAACTCACGAGCACGGCGCTTACTGGCGGCGCCAACGTCATCACCGATGCGCTCGCGTGTTTCACCGCCGTCGCAACGGCTGGATGCACGCACACTCAAATTCAAACTGGCAGCGGCGCGCAGGCCGCCAAAAAGCCGGCCTTCAAATGGGTCAACACCGTCCTTGGAAACATCAAGTCGGCTTTGGTCGAAACCTACAGGGCCGTGCACTCAAAACACGTGCCGCGATATCTCGCCGAGTTCGAATATCGGTTCAACCGCAGATACCGCCTCGAAACAATGATACCGCGTCTCGCATACGTCGCTCTGAGGACCGCGCCTATGCCATATTCACTCCTAAAGCTGGCTGACGTTTATGCGTAATCAGGAAAGCCTTTGATTTTGCTCGAACGCATTATCGATCTCACGACTGACGAAAACGATCTGGTAGTCGATCCATTTTGCGGAAGCGGAACTACTCTAGTAGCGGCCAAACTCAAGAACCGGCGCGGCTTGGGGATCGATATTTCGCCCGACGCCATAGCCCTTACGAAAAATCGATTAGACAATCCCGTTCGAACTGAATCTGCTCTTATGCGTGACGGAGTTGAAGCGTACACCAATAGTGATCCTTGGGTAGAATCCCATCTTGCGGGGTTGTCCTATTCGCGTGTCCAGAGAAACTCCGGCATGGATGCCATATTGAAAGAGTCAATGGGCGGGCGGGCGATATTTCTTAGGGTTCAAAGAGAAACCGTAACGCTATCGCAAGCCGTATTTTCCTTGAAAAAGGCGCTTGCGATCAAGGGAGATGCGGTGGGGTATCTCATTGCGACAGGCGATGATCTTTTCAATATCAATGAGGCAAGCATTCAAATATTGCCCTCTCCTGCGATGCAAGTAAAGAAGGCGCTAGCCCAGACAAATGATGATGGTGGCAGGGGGTTCATGACGCGAGCCTCGAAATCGTGCTGATGCTGACATTGAAAGCTTTCGCAACCTCGCGGGTCGTCTCGCCTTTGGCGATGCGCTGGCGCGCTTCCTTGATCTGGTGGGGCGTGAGTATTCGGCTTGCGCCCCATCTTGACGCCGTTGGCGCGCGCGATCTGTCGGCCTTCGTGGGTGCGCTTGATGATGCGCAGGCGTTCGTCCTCGGCCATGGCGGACATCATCGCCATGAAGCCGCGCCCCATGGGAGTCGTGAGGTCGATATAGCTGCGGTCGAGAACTTTGATCGACGGCTCCGGCGTCGATCACTGACTTGATGATCTGCAAGCCGTCCCACATCGAGCGCGTGGCGCGATCCCATTCGGCGATCACAAGCTCGTCGCCGCGATCGAGCTCGTCGAGGGCGGCGGCGAGTTGAGGACGCCCGGCAAGTGCTTTTGCCGGATGCGGTGTCGGAAAAGATGCGCGCGCAACCGACGCGCTTCAGCGCCTTGTGTTGCCGCGCAAGGTCTTGCTGCTGGGTGCTCACGCGGGCATAGCCGATGAGGCGTTTTGGGGGCTTCTTTTTGAGACTCATTTATGACGAGGCTAGGCCCTTGATTTCTCAAGGGCAAGCAACTTCGTCAAAATTCGTGAATACTGGTGAAAAAGTCCGAGCGCGCACGGGGAGTCGGACAGGGCCGTATGACCGATGAAGCCGGGTAGCGCCGGCGGAGGAAAGGGCCCTGACTTCTGGTGCGCTCGTGACGACGGAGATGCTGGGGTGATTGGCCTTTGGCCTGCAAACACCCAAATAGCCGGACCTGTCTGAACGGGCTGTGTCGCGAGGCGAAGATGTTCGAGCTAGCTGCGCATGCGCCGCGTGCAACAAGCGCGACATCGTGGGCCTCACGGTGAGGAAAGCTGGATGCGGGAAACCCGCACGTCCAGTTTGATGAGCGGGGATGGGAGACGGGGCGATGCCATATGGCCCAAGCAACCGCGCCCATCCTTGACTCTACCACCTTGCGTGCGGGAGCAGTAGCCACTTGGAACGGTAGTCGGCTTGTATTACCTAGGTTTCACAATGAAACGCCAGCACGTGGTATCCCGACGGCCATCCCGCTCCGAAAAGGGTAAACGTACCGACAAGAAGCCCCTCTCCTGGACGTGGCTGGCTCTGATAGTTGTCGCCGTGTCTTTCTGCACAGGATTCCTAATTGGGCTTGGCGAGCATCGTGATGGCAAACAGATAGCGGAGTTCGTGAGCGCCTACACGAAATCCGAGCTTTCTGATGGATCAGCAATGCTAACGTTTCAGTGCGGCAGCAACGAGAAGCTTGTCGCCTACGATTTATTAGATGATGAAGTATTGCTTAATCGCGATGCCATCGAGGCTCGTCTCCATAATCCTTTGTTTAAATTCACTCAAAATGAGTTGTTCGGTGCCGCAGCGGGGTTTGCTGCGAGTTCGTTGGGGGCCGCATACAGTTTCAATGACGAAATCAAGCTCATAGCCGCCGGAGAATCATCATTAAGGCGGGTTGCTTTAGTATTTATTCTTGCAATACCAACTGCATACGTTGGTTACAGTGCGTCAGATTACTTCAAATTAGAATGTAATTCAAATAAATTGTACGAATATTTATATAAAGCAGAAAATTGGAAGCCTCATCAATTCTATGCGTTAAAAGCATTATATGATTCTGTTGAACCGTGTGTCCCGAGAAGAGTCAGTGTCAGTGTCAGTGGCTTTTTCCCCGGCCTCAGGAATACAAAACTTAACGATTGGCTCGAACTAATATACGAGCCTATGGATGGATTCGAAGCCGTCGACGGGCCAACGGAGGACGAGAAGGCCGCGCTCCTCGGTAAGCTCTCAGCGGGTATGCGCTCACAATTCGGTCGGCTCGGCATAGACGTTACTAGAGCCCTCTGGCGGGACAGCATATTTCTGCGCCTGTTCGGCGCGGGAGGATTCACGGAGGTGGACACCAAAATTGATGGCGCGGACTTTCGAGCGCTGCTCAAACAAGCTCGCGCATGCCATCAGCGAGTGGAGGAGCTACGATCGAAATCGAAATATGGTTCCGCGAACGAAGACTTTGAAGACTTTGTCGCAATTTCATACCAAGAAGCAAAGACTGAACAATCCGGGGCCGACATCTCGACCGAGGGAGCATTTGGACGGCGCTGGCTGAAGATCGCAGAAAACACAGCGGCAATAAAATAATCGGCGGCAGTCAGGCATTGATCAGTAGATCGCGGTAGATACCGTGTTTAAGCGCAACAGAAAAAGAAGCCCGACAACGCGAACTCGAGCTGTTTTGATCGCTGACATGATGATGTTGGAGCGGAAGGCGGCCCTCAAGCCCGCGCGCTAATGCGCGCCCCCGGCGGGCTGCGGGGCTTGACCACCGCCTCCCGCTCCAACTTGTGCTCACCATGCGATCGACGCCAGACTGTGGCGCGGCACGCCGGGTCATTTACCCATCGCCATCGCCGGGTCGAATTTCTTGCCGGTCTTCAGCACGCCGAAGCAAAGCACCAGAAGCTTGCGCATGGCGGCGATCACAATCTGCTTTCCTTTGAGGCGCCCCCCCAGCTTTTAAAATCAATTCAACGCCACTTTTTCCTGCGTGCGACGCGCGGCGCCTCCTCGCTCGTCGATCTGCCCCATCAGCTGATATGTAATCAGCGCACTCTGCTCGATGCGCGATGATAACAGCTAACAATCTCAACGCGCTATGCTATGCCACTTGCGAACTGAGATCAGGGTATGCATAGGGGTAACGAAAAGCGCATTTTCGGGCCAAAAATTGAGTGTGGAAAACTTATCGGCAGCTAGCCGAAAACAAATGGGAAGGTCCACCGTTTCGAACGGTAGGCGCGCCTTTCTGCCCGACAGCGCATCTTTGCTCCGAAAATCGCGTCGTTACCGGGACATTCTCAACGAAATGATCGGAGATCTGGGCGGCGCAGATTTGCTCAGTGAGGGCCAAAGACAGCTCTGCCGCCGGGCGGTGACCATGGCCCTGCAGTGTGAGGCCTGGGACGCCGCCTCCGCGGCTGGCGAGCCTGTCGATTGGGACTTGTACGCGCGCGTTTCTGGACACCTGAGACGGATTTTCGAAACCTTGGGTATCCGTCGCGTTCCGAGGCCCGCAGACGCCCCTCTTACCCTCAACGCTATCGCCCCCACCATCTCAGGGCCTCAAGGTCGTCTGGCGAGCCGGGGGCGGCCGAATGAGCCTAGGTTTCACGGTCTCCGAGGCTATGAACTCCGAACTCTTGTTCGAGCCGTTCTTTCATGGGCCGAGCTGGGACGCCTGGCGCGCTGTGATCAAGGCGGCGTTCGCCGAGCCCATGAACGACGCCGAACTTGCCTTGTTCCGGTCCGTAGCCGAACGCGACCCTCCCCAACAGCGTGTCAGCGAACTTGTGTGCGCCTGCGGTCGCGGCGCCGGCAAGGACTCCATCGCCTCCTTGTTGGCAACCATGGCGGCAATCAATTTCGATCCTCGCGGGCGTCTGCGTCCAGGTGAACGCGCGACGATTATGTGTCTCGCCTGCGACAAATCTCAAGCAGGCATCGCGTTTAACTATGTCAAGGGTTACTTCGAAACGATCCCCGCCCTCCGGGCGACTGTTAGAAATTTCGGCGCTGAATCAATCGAGCTGATCAACGGCGTCGAGATAATCGTATCCACGAATAACTTCCGCGGCGTGCGGGGACGGACATTTCTCTGTACGATCTTCGACGAGGCGGCATTCTTTCGCGATATAAACTTTGCATCTCCCGATATCGAATTAGACGCTGCTATCGCCCCCGGCCTGGCGCGCATGCCAAACTCAATGAAAATCATCATATCATCTGTGCATAAGCGCGCCGGCTTATTATACCAGAAAGTCCGCGATTATTACGGCAAAAACGACGCCCACACACTGGTCATCGTTGGCGAAACTCTCAAGCTCAATCCAACATTCGACGAGGGGATAATAGCTCGCGCCCTGCAGCAAGACCTCCAAAGATATTCCGCCGAATATTTGTGTAAATGGCGCGATGATATCTCATCGTATATCGGCATGGACCTGCTCGACGCCGCTGTTGATTCCGGCACCGTAGTCCGCCCCCCTTCCACAAATATTCGCTATGTTGCAGCTTGCGACGCGAGCGGCGGCCGGAACAATTCCTTCACCGCGGCAATCGCCCATAAAGCCAATGAGATTCGCTATGTTGCAGCTTGCGACGCGAGCGGCGGCCGGAACAATTCCTTCACCGCGGCAATCGCCCATAAAGCCAATGAGGGAACCGTTGTTCTCGACGCTTTGTTCGAACGCCACGCCCCCTTTAATCCAACGGAAGCCGTTGCCGATATCGCCGCCTTAATGGGCTCATACGAGTGTCATCAAATCACTGGCGACCACTATTCCGCAAATTGGGTGATTGAGGCATTCTCCAAAGTCGGTGTGGGCTACATCCAGTCCAACCGTGAGCGCTCGGCAATCTATATCGACACTCTCCCGCTGTTCACGGCTGGCCGCGTCCGTCTTCTCGATAACAAAAAGCTCATCTCCCAATTCGCCAACCTGGAGCGCCGAACTTTCTCCACCGGCCGCGAGCGCGTCGATCCTGGCCCCGGCCACGACGATTTAGCTAATTCTTGCGCGATTGCCCTAACCCTTATCGGCGGCGCGCACGCTGCCGAACTTATCCGCTATTCGGACGTTCTTGTACAGGGTGCGCCCGTCGCCGTCCCTCCCTATGCCAGCGCACTCTACGCCACGATGGCCGCCGATGATGACGGCCTCACCGCGACAGTTTTCGCGTGCCGGACATACCCCCAAGGCACGCATCAGGATTCAGTCGTTATCCTGGATTTCAACGTTGAATTCTTCCGCACGGACTTGTTCGCCCGCATGCGCGAGCATCTGATAAGCCTTTCATGTCAAACCCGGAGCGGCAACCTTACGCTCGTTTGCCCCAAGGTTCTCGCGATAGAGGCACAACGCGCGGGCCTCGCGGGTGTCTCCACTATTCCCGATCATCTCGAAGATGTTACCGGCCTAAAATTGACTGTGGCGTCGTTGGCCGGTGCGGGCCGTGTCAAGCTCTCCGCTACCGCCGAAGAAAAGGGCCGCACGCTTGGATTTGGGGGCGCCTTAACTTTTAAACCTGGAATCGATGTGCGCCAGGATGCGCTTCGCATGGCGAGCATTTGGACGGTTATATGCGCCTTCGAGGGGCGCTCACAGTACGCGCATTAGAGGATAAACTAATTTGACAAAACCGCACAATGATTTGACCGCCGAGGAAGTGAGAGCCCTGCTTTAATTATGATCCTCAATCCGGCGTATTTACTTGGAGGGTTGCTGGGAAAGGACGGCAGATTGGGCGCGAAGCCGGTTATATTTATGCGAGTGGTTATGTGCGGGTTATGATCCGAGGCCGATTTTATAAAGCTCACCGACTTGCATGGGTATGGATGACCGGCGCCTGGCCCGAGTTTGAACTGGACCACATAAATCTTGATAAGGCCGATAATCGTTTCGCCAATCTTCGGCAGGCGACACACGCTGAAAATGGTTCAAACAGAATTCCTCAATCTAACAATACCTCCGGCTACAAAGCCGTGAACTTTAGCGTTAGAGCAAAGCTCTGGCGAGCACGCGCCAAGGTTAGAGGCAAGGAAATCCACCTCGGACTCTTCAGGACGCCGGAAGAGGCCGCCCGCGCCTATGATGCTATGACGATCATTCTCGCTGGACCGTTTGTGAGACGAAATTTCGATCCCCATGAACGGATTATGGCGAAATTGCGCGCCTAACCTGGTGCATCGTTGCCGCCTTCGAGAACGCCCCCACAGTGCGCAAGCTGGCTTAGCCCCAGCCTACCACCCTCCAAAAATTTCGGTTTTTTGTATACTCCACACCGCATAACGCCGCGCCCATACTCCACCTATGGAACAGGAACTTTTTTGGGCGCTCGTCCACGACATGAAGAAGGCCGCGCAGAACACGATTGCCGACCATGATCACGAGATCGACGGGACAAGCATCGGAACGCTTCTCTCGGCGTTAGGCTATTTAAGCGCAAATTTAATCGCTCTGCTGACCGAAAATTCGCGGCGCATTACCACCGAAGATTTTGTAAACCGCTTTTACGAGACTACGGTGCAATGACCTTCCCCAAAGTCCACCGCGTCTCAACCGAGGGCTTCCGCGACATTTTCATCGCGGCGCGCTATCTTTTGCTCAATCACGTCGCCCATCGTGGCGACGTTGTCGTCATGCTCCGTGGCACGCGCCAGATCGCCCGCGGTGAAGTCGCCGCGCTCGCCTCGTTAGCGATCGATCCGGCCGATCTGGGCGCGCCGCCGGCGTGGATGAGCCACCATAAGAAGGTTGCAGCATGACTAAGTATCGTGTTCTCGCCCCCGAGGAACTGGCAAAAATTGCAAAGGCACCATTTCAGCGGGGGATGATGATATTGCCGGACGGAACCCCTGCCGTTCCTATTGATGAGCCTCAAATCTTCGAACGCCCGAACAAATCATATAAGCCCTGGCACGAGAAGAGCCGTGAACATTCTCGGGAATCTCAACGCAAATACGCTCGCCGCTATCGAGGCCGAAGGTAATGGGCTTTCGTCGCTATGATCATATTAAACAATATAGAGGAAATAATTCCATGGCTTTGACTCAGAATGAGAAAGCGGCACTCGTGGCAATCTTAAAGGCCGAGCTACGCGACGAAATCAAGCAAGACATGATGCGAAGCGACGAACAAGCCTCAACGCCGCACGCTGGAAATGCCGGGCCGTCCGGCGATCCGGGCGAGACGCAAAACAAAACATTGTCAGCGATCGCCGATGCTCTCGGCAAATTGCATGCGCGAATGGACGAGTGGGAGAAGAACGAAAAAGAGTCCGATTTAAAGAGCGAGGGACTTAAAGGCGTCGAAGACGCGGCTGGCGAGGATGCCGGCGAGATTTTCTCAAAAGAGGAGCCCAAGCCCGTGGCAGCAGATAGAGCCGATAGCGACGATTTTTATGGCGAACTCCGCAGCGACAAAGATTATGAGCGTCAGCGTCGTGCCGCCGCTATGATGGCCGAGATTCAAGCTAAATACGATAAAGTATTTTCGCTTCGGAACGATAGCTGCCCTCGGGCGCTTCCCGGTGAACGCGGTATAGATTACCGCCGCCGCATCTTAGGTCAATTGAAGCGGCTATCTCCGACTTTTAAAGACGTCGATCTTGCGACTGTGCCCGACAAACTTTTGGCGCCGATCGAACAGACGATTTATAACGATGCTCAGACCTGTCTAGCCGATCCGAAGAATTGGGTCAGTCCCGATGGTGACTTACATGAGGTTGTAACGACTGACGCAACGGGCCGACGCATCTCCACTTTTGTATCGAGCGTCGTAAGCGGTTATTCGCTCAAGCCGCCTGAATGACGCCAGTGCGCCAAAAGAGGCCATTTGCGACCCTCTCGGATGATCTTCGGGACGCCTATTGGCTTGTGGGACGCGACGCCAGCCCGGGCTGTCGGCCCTCCGTTGCGACGCGTTGTCAAAAATATTTCAGGACGATGGCCAAAAAACCGGCGACCAAACTATTCACGATTGGGGTAAGATTTTCGGCGAGCGAAAGGAACGCCTTGGAGAAATATGCTAAAATCGACGAACGTCCGACGAGCGTGATGCTTCGAAAAATTGTCGTCGATCATTTACGCGAGAAGGGGCTGCTGAAATGACCCTCACAGTGCTTCATTCCCGAGGCGTTACCTCCTTCAGTCTTCCCATTCCTTCCGCGGCGTCCCAATTGCCGGATCCGGTCAAACTCGCTGTTCGCCAGCTCGCCGGAGAATTTTGGTCGGCGCAATCGTCCATAATGCTTGAACGTCTTGCGTCGCCTGCATGCCAAGCCGTCTGGTTAGATTGGTGCAAACTTTCGAAGAATGGAAACCACGGACCCTACTATGAACCAACAACGGGCCAATTCGACGAGGCGTTAACCGCAACAGTCACGCTGATATTTTCGCTCACCTATGCTGCGGTGCTTCGGGCGACAGCCGAGCGACAGTTCGAACTCACCACGGAGTGGAGGCTCGAGCATGGACATGATTGGCGGGCCTTCCCCGAGCCCCGCATGCCACTCCTCGTGGCGCCACAGGGCCGAGCGCTCAAGGAGTTGGTGCATGGTGCCTGCCGAGCTGTTGAAGCGGCCTGGGGCACGCCAAGGCGCCGAAGTACGGCTCGCTTGATTTCGGAATTGATCGGCTGTGATTATAATGTCGCCCTGGGTTTCGCACGGAGTTTCTAATCATGGGCGACAACGATTTTTGCGTCTTCACGAGTGAATTCGCTGACTGAGCACCGCGCTTTTGAGATCCTGGTGGTTCACCAAAGCGATGTCCCCAAACTAACGAAGTGCCTCGAGGCCATCGGTCTGCGTCCGCGATTGATCGCCCATAGTCAGACCCACGAGGGTGCGTGTGGTATGGCTCGTATTCTTGAAGAGGGAAATTTTGACGGCATCCGCGAGGTGCCGGGAGTGCATTGACAGCACTCTCCAGCGCTATCTCGCAATGCACTGGGCTTATTGGACAAAAAGCGGGCCTATTTGCCCGTCTTATATTTTAAGTCATTGAAATAACAGCAGCTTCAATTCAACGAATGCGCCTCAAAAAGGCGATCGCGCGCCTTTAGCGAGACGCGGAAAAGTGGAATTTGATTTACCGCCCGCATCCCGCGTTAAACTCTCGTTCATGATTTTGGAATGATCGCGTCCAAATCATCGCGGTCTCGCGCGGTTTCAGGTTGCGTCATCCGGCGCAACCGTCTTTAATCCACTCTCATTCAACAAGTTGCAGCATTTTCGGACGCGAACTGGGGTCCCTTCGTCTGAAAACGCCCTCGGAGCTTGGGCCGATGAACAAAAACGCCGACGCGTTCCGGACGATCAGCGAGGTCGCTGACGAGCTTGATCTGCCGCAACATGTGCTACGCTTTTGGGAGACCCGGTTTCCGCAAATCAAACCCTTAAAGCGAGCCGGAGGCCGGCGCTATTATCGGCCGCGCGATATTGAGGTTCTCCGCGCGATCAAACATCTTTTGTATCAGGAAGGCTATACGATTCGCGGCGTGCAGCGTGTTTTGAAAGACCAAATCGCCGGCGCGGTTGCCGCCGTGACGGAGGCCGTGGACGGGGAGTTTTCAGATCCAGGCGCGCGCCAATCGCCGTTTCCGCAGGACTTGCTGCGCGACGAGAGCGAGGCGTCTGAAGGCGGCTCTCGGAAGGATTACGCCGCCGCCGTGCCATCGCCGGCCGAATTCCCCGGCCTGTCGGATCGAGACGACTTTACGGCTTTGGCCTTAACCCCGGAGGATATCGGCCGGTTGCGGGCGGCCTTGGCCGAGCTCGTGGAGTGCGAAACCATCCTCGAGGCGGCGCGCCGCCGCTAGGGCCAGCGAAAAAAGCAAGACTCGGACCCCATACGGTCCAAAAATCACCGGTCGCGTCGCCTTTCATGGCTGGATGAGGTCAAGGCTCACGCGCCTCGGGACCCGCCGGCGCCGGCTTGCGCCGCCCTTGCGAGCGCGGCGTTGCGCAGGTGGAGGGCTTTCTCTATAAGGGCCAGCATCGGAGTGTAGCGCAGCCCGGTTAGCGCACTAGTCTGGGGGACTAGGGGTCGTGGGTTCGAATCCCGCCACTCCGACCATCTTCATTTACAGCCCCTTTCTTTTCATATGCTTGCGCGCCGGAGTTACAATAAAACCGCGCCGCGTTACTAAAAATTTCCCCTATTTGTTCTTGAACATCTCGACGACCTTGCCCATTCCGGACGCTGCGAGCCGGGCTTTCTCGGCCTTGCGCGTATATCGCTCAATCTCGCTTAGGGTCTTGTGCCCGGTGACCGCCGCAATCTCGTGGACGGTGCACCCGGCCTCCGCCAGCCGCCGCGCCGCGGCCTTACGCAGCCAATCGCGAAATTCGTTCCCGAGGCTTGCTGCGCCAAGCGGGCGGCCGTCAGCTTGCGCAATGAAGGTCAAGCGGTCCCGGGCGCATAGATCGAGCGCGGCGCGAAGCTCCTCGACAATCGGGACGGTGACCGTTGCGCCCGTCTTGTTTTGCTTGACCTCGATCGCGCCTTTAACAACGTGCCGCCAGCCAAGGCGGACAAGATCCCCGCGCCGCTGCGCGGTGCCGATCGCCAGCTCGAGGACAAGCCGCTCGCGGGTGCCGAGCGGGTAATGGGCGCGATATGCCGCAATGTCCGCCTCAGCCCATGTCGCGAAGCCGTGCCCTGGTGCTTGAGCCGCTTAATTCCAACGGCGGGATTGTCGTCGCGCCAGCCTTGCCGGATTGCGTGTTCCATTAAGATAGAAATCAAATTGAGGAGGCGGTTTGCGGCGTCCGGCGTCGCGCACTTCTCCTCCATGAGCCGGCGCACATTGATCGGCTGCATCCCGGCGGCGTCCTTGTCGCCGTGGACCTCGCGGAAGCGCTCCAAAATATTGCGGTAAACGCGGGCGGTGCTCGGTTTCAAACCTTTGAAATCGGCGCTCCCGTAATAAGCAACGATGAGCGCATTCATTGATCGCGGAATCGTACGTGCCGCGCCGATCTCCGGCGGCTTCCTTTTTATGGCCGCATAATTAGGCGACCTCGAATTCATGCGAGCCATACGTGCCCGGGATCCGCACGTAGGGCAGTCCTGGCTTGCGCAGGTAGCAACGGCCGTCACCGGAGCCGCTGCACAAAAGGATAGCGCGTCCGGCGGGGCATGACTCAATCCCATGGCTCGGGCTGGCGCTCGCCGAAGGCGCAACGGCGATCGGCTCAGGAGCGAAGCCAAAATCCGAAAATGCCAAACGAAGGAGACCTCGCCACCAAAATATGAATCGGCATGGAAGCACGAAAATAAATCGGGGCTTCACAGCCCTTTTCTCGTAACCCAACTGGTACACTTTCACGCCGCCATTTGGCACAATTTGTCTCCGTCATTGACAGCACGCGGACAAATCCGGGCGGTTGAGCTTATCTTATGATGTGATTGAACTGCTTAGGTCGAAGATCGATCGGTGTATGTTCCAATGGATAGCCAGCCGGACGTTCGAGCGAAAAGAATTCATCGAACTGCCAAACGGACCGATCTTGCTGACGCCAGGACTTGCGAAGCAGGTCACGCTTCGCATTGCTGAGAAAGTGCCACCGCGGGAATGCGAACAAGCGGTTGAATTGTTGGCGTCGATAATCAAAATTAGCGGCGGCGCTTTAACTCGCGTCTAACGGTGAAGGTGATATCTCCGTCAAACGTATTTCAAACGGCTTATTAAGAAGCTATGGGGCGTTCAGCTTCGGAAGCTTGATCCGAGCCAATCTTGAGACACAATGTCGCCTTCTGATCGCGGCCTTTCCGACTTTTGCCCGATATTTTTTCTGTGCGACCCGCCGCCTTTAGCTTCTGAACCTCGGTATTGATCGATTGATCGGAGGAATTAATCCGAGCATATTTATGAATAGCCATGCCTGAATTCCGACCCCAAGTGCAACACCCCAGCACTTTCAGCCTACTCGATTTTCCTTTCCCCGGAGTCGCCTTCGCATCTTCGAAATGCAGGGAAAGGCTGCGACGGGGAAAGGAAAATCCGATCTTTCCCTGGTGAGCCCGAGCATCCCAAGGTGTTGCACTTGGCGTCGGAATCCACCATGGGGATATCAATGTCTTGTTTGGGTTTCAACCCTTTATAAACAGGGTATTATAATGCAAAAGTCAAACCTTAATGGCTCGAACGGAAGTTGGAGCAGAGTGTCGATAAGTGCGATGCCCGAACGAAGCTCGTAAAATGATCATCGCCGGCCAGAACGGTCGACATGGCAGAACCGATGCGATTGGCCCGAAGCGAAACTCGCGGAGCCCGCCTCCTGACGACGAGCCTATCCGAAAAGAGTGCCATTGTTGAGTTTATGGGCAACATGATCTGAACCAAAGGAAGGGATTACTCCAGATAATTGAGATAGGCCGCGACGGCTGCAATCTGCGGCTCCGTCAGGCCGTGCGCAATCGGTTCCATAATAGCTGATGTGTCTGGTTTTGCCGGATCCTGCCCCCGCTCTCTGCTCCAGTTCACCAGCTTCTTAAAGATATAGTCATGGAGTTGACCGGCTAACCGGGGAAATGCCCCGTCACCCTTAGCCTCCGGACCGTGGCAGGAAGCGCATGGAGGAACGTTGGCTTCGGGTAATCCCTCCTTGTAGATTGTTTTTCCCGCGGCGACGAGTTCCCTCGGAGCACCACCTAATGGTTTAGGATTGAGATCCTTAAAATGCGCGGCCAAGGCCGTGACCATCGACGGGCTCAAGACGTGGGCCACGTTAAACATGATTGGGTTCGTCCGCCTACGCTCAATAAAGGCCCGCAACTGATTTTCAAGATACTCGGTTTGCTGCCCCGCGAGTCGGGGCATGGGAAAAGCGCCACGAAAACCTTGCGCCGACAGCCCATGACACGTTTTGCAATATTCCAGTTTGGCCTGCAGCTCTTGATTCGAAACGGTGACCGTACTGGTTTCTTCTGCGCGACCCGCTGCGGTGAAAACAATTACGAGAATTGCCGCTTGCAACAGGGACTGCAATCGAATGATTTTCATGATCCGGCCTCTAAAATTATATCACGCCACGCCATGACCGGCACGCCGGTCCAGAGACCACAGGCACCGGTTTGGCGCACCGGCCATGACAGAGGGTTGGCGCGCCGCAACCCCTGGCAATGCGAGGATCACAAGCATTGTAACCTATGGCAGTGAGTGGCCTCAACCCTTACGTCGCGCCGAATGGCGCTTGCATTTCTGGCAGGTTCGCGTACCGGCGTCACGAATATGACGGGGATGTGAAGAGCACTCAGCGCCACCGGAGTGGCACGTCCTCCGCCGGTCGCCAATAAGAGCGATCCCATGCAGGACATTCCGGGCTGATTACCCGCATCCGTCGCCTGTTGCCGAAAGGCATCACATTGATAAAATGTGTTTGGCCGCCGGCTTGGAATTGGCAGCGGTCCCCATGATTGTTTATCATGATGGAGTCCCGCGAGCACATCGCTTGTCGTGGCTGCAATGCGCGATGGGAAACGATTGCTGTTTTATATTTCATCCCGGGCACATGGGACTTGTCACCGCAGGGCCAACCGATGAAGGCTGGCTCTACCTGGCGGCCGTGCTCGATCTTTGCACAAAAATTATTGGCTGGACAATGCATGATTATATCCGCGCCGAATTCGCAATTGCCGGCCTGACGATGGCCGTCCAAAAGCAAAAGCCACTCGCCGGCTTGATTCGCCATTCTGATCGCGGCGGCCAACAGGCGGTGGCCGAGTACCGCCAACGCATCGCGGCAGCCAATCCACAAAAGGAATTTGCGCCGATCAAAACCGGACTCGTCCATAAGACCCGGTTCCCGGCGCGGGAGGCAGCGAAACGAGAGCTGTTTGCCGCCATCGAAGGATATTATAATCGTCAGTGTGCCCTCGGCTGCATTGCGCCAGAGAAGCTGGGCGAAGAGCCATTTAAGTCGGGTGTCCACGGAATCGCCGGAAGGTCGGTCGGGCAAAGACACCAAAGAAAGGGCGCGGAGGCCGGATCATGAAGGTCGTGAGTTTACGATTGGCGTTGCAAACAGCGGTCCTTGCTCTTGTTTTCTCCGCGGCCGCCCGCGCCGACGACAGGGGCACGGCCGCTTTTTCGAAGCAAGAGTTTCAGGCCAAGCTGGAATATTGCAAAACCTGCCATGGCCTGTCGGGGCAGGGCTATCGCGGATATTTTCCGATGCCACGGCTCGCCGGGCAGCAGCCCAAATACATCGAGAATCAGCTGCGGGACTTTTTGAGCGCCGGCGGCTAAACCCGGTCATGTCCAACGTGGCGCATGCCCTCAGTCCCGATGGTCGCGGCCTTGGCCGCGTATTTCAGGGATCTCAATCCCAATCCAATAGGAGGTGCTCCGAAGGAATCCTTGGCCTTGGGAAAAACAATCTTCGAAACGGGATTACCCGAAGCCAATGTTCCGGCGTGCTCCGCTTGCCACGGTCCGGAGGCTAAGGGGCAAGGCGAAATTCCCCGGTTGGCAGGTCAGCTCTTTCCGTACACGGTCAAGGAATTGATGAATTGGAGCAAAGTGAGAGGTCAAGGCCCGGCGAAAGATGAAACATCATCCATCATGGTGCCGACGGCCCACAACTTGACCCCATCACAAATTGCCGCCGGTGGATTCTGACGCGAAGTGCAACACCTTGGGGCGCTCGGGCTCACCAAGGAAAGATCGGATTTTCCTTCCCTTTCCGCCGCCTTCCGCTGCATTTCGAGATGCGAAGGCGGCTCCGAGGAAAGGAAAAATCGAGTAGGCTGAAAGTGCTGGGGTGTTGCACTTCGCGTCGGAATTCAGGGCCATCGCCGCCTACGTCAGCTATCTGAAGTGAATCCGATCGCTTTGCAGGGCGCCCGCTTCGATGAATGCACAAAGCGCGAGAATTTGCATGAAACTCATCAAGTCAAAAATCGCAATTCTGGCGATTGTTTCGTCTGCTGCCGGTCCGCTGTTGGCAGATGAGTCCCTCCCCATCCGGAATTGCACTTGGTGTCATGGAACATCGGCGCAAGGATTCATGACCGCGCCACGATTGGCCGGACAGAGAGAGCAATACATTGAGAATCAGCTTCTGAGCTTTAGCAACCACACCCGGGATAATCCGTATTCAATGCGATATTTGTGGCGTGCTGTGGCACATCTCAGCCCCGAGACGGCGCGTGATTTAGCAACTTATTTTTCAACGCTGCCTCCCAAAGCTGCCGATGACGGGGATAGAAACCTGGCCGCTGCAGGAAGAGCGATCTATGAACTGGGGATTCCAAAATCCAATGTTGCTGCATGCGTCGTCTGCCATGGCCCGAATGCAGAAGGAATTAGAGAGATTCCCCGTTTGGGAGGATTGGCGTATTCTTATTTGAAAAGGAGAACTTGAGCAATGGGGCGAAGGGTATGACGCCGCCGCGGAGTCCACGCATCAGCGGATTGCGGCCCCATTGTCCCCAGACGAAATTGACGCGCTTGCCTCATATCTGAGCTTTGTCGAATACGATTCCGCTGAATGATCGGCTGAGCTGTCTTGGCCAATGCCGCTCGCAAAAACGGGCGTTCCGCACCCCCCTGTACCTTCTTCAGCGGTTCTTGGCGGGTTGCGCGCGGCTTGGAGCACGACGCGGAGCGTAGCGAAGCAAAGTGCTTCGAGCCGCGCTGCGTCCTTTCGATCGCGGTAACCTCTGGAACTGAGCCGACCTGTCGGGAGCGACCAAGCACCCCCTGTGTCTCGAACACCTGGGGGGGACCTGTGCCCCGACGGGCGGCCGCGGTGGATGCCCCGTGGGGAGTCCGCGTCTTCGAGCGCCAGTACAGGGAACGGCGAACATCGCGGCGGCTCCATGCCAACGGGGGACTTCGGAATGGAGGATGAACGCAACTGGTTCGTGGGCGTCGATTGGGCATCCGAGACGCATCACGTTCGCCTGTCGGATGCCAAAGGCCGTAAAGTCGGCGAGCGGGCCTTTGCGCATGGTGGCCAAGGGCTGGCTGAGATGGTGGCCTGGATCTTGAAGTTGACCGGCGCGACGCCCGATGCCGTCTTCGTCGCGATCGAGGTCCCACATGGCCCCGTCGTCGAAAGCTTGATGGAGCGTGGTTTCCGGGTTCACGCCATCAATCCAAAGCAGCTCGATCGCTTTCGTGATCGCTTCTCGCCCGCCGGCGCCAAGGACGACAGCCGCGACGCCGAGGTTCTCGCCGATGCGCTCCGGACCGATCCGCGCTGCTTCCGGCCCCTGGCGCCAATTGATCCGACCGTCGTGGAGCTGCGCGAATGGTCGCGTATCGCCGACGACCTGCGCGCCGAGCGCAATCGGCTTGGCAATCGCGTCCGGGAACTTCTGTGGCGTTATTATCCGCAGTTTCTCGAACTTACCGACGATATCGCCGCCGGCTGGTTCCTCGACCTGTGGCGTCTGATCCCAACACCTGACAAGGCAATGCGCGTGCGCGAGGCAACGGTCGACCGGCTCCTCAAACGCCATCGCATCCGCCGCTTGACAGCAGCTGGGGTGCTCGAACGGCTGAAAGCGCCAGCCGTCCCGACCGCCGCCGGAACCATGAACGCGGCGACGGCCCATCTCGAAGCCGTCGCCCAGCGGCTCGATCTCGTCAACCGCCAGATCGGCGAGGCCAATGACCGCATCGACCATCTGACTGAGAGGCTCGCTGATGGAGAGGAGAATGCCAAGGGTCAACTCGATGAGCAGCGTGACGTGACGATCCTGCGATCCTTGCCGGGCGTTGGAAGGATCGTCCTCGCCACGCTGCTCGCAGAAGCCACGGATGCGCTGCGAAGGCGAGATTACCACGCCCTGCGATGCCTGTCGGGCGTCGCGCCAGTCACCAAGCGATCGGGCAAGAGCAAAATCGTTCTTATGAGACAGGCCGCTCACGTCCGCCTGCGCAACGCCGTCTACCATTGGGCGCGCACCGCCGTGCAGCATGACCAGCGCAGCCGAGTCAAATATGCTGCTCTCCGGGCTCGTGGGCATGGTCACGGCCGAGCGCTCCGCTCAATCGCCGATCGATTGCTCGCCGTCGCCTGCGCCATGCTCGAAACCAGAACCATCTTCGATCCAGACCTCCCCGCGAAAAGGACTTCAGCCGCCGCATGATCCCACTTTACAAACGGTGGGGAGTTCCCCGCCGTCCGAGGCGCTCCCGGCTTTCGGCCACCGGACCGGCCGCCGCGACCTCGGCTCCCGAGGCCGGTGATGACCCAACGGTCTGCGCAGCAATAACTTATTATTTAGCAGCATTGGCCACGCAACAGCAATGTTCTGGAGCCTACGCGCAGGCATCCAAAAGTAATGCGTAAAAATGTCTCATGGCGAATATCACTTATTACCGTAAGCCCACGAGCTTATGAAGTGTGTTTTAAGGATATTTAACGAAATTGTTTGCCGCTAGTGACATTGACTTGTGTTGCTTTACTACAACATATTCAGAAAATCCGATTGCGTGGCTTAATTTCGCATGCCGTTAACGCCCAAACGCTGTTAGCGTATCCGGAGTTTCGAAAGGTCGCGTGCCTGCCACTTCGGAGCGGTTTGGTCGCGACGGCGGTGAGGGGCCATGCAAACACGTCATCAAATCCGGATCTGAACGCCCCTTGCTCGGCGATTGGCACGGATGGCGAAGCCATCGAAGCCCGCCGTCCGCGGCGCGATTTTCGAGCTGTGGCCGCCTTTGGGAGTGTCGCCACTCTCGCCGCGCTGGTGACGCTAGCTGGAATCGTGATCAAGCCGCCGATGGCATCCGCCGTGCCGAGTTTCGCCCGGCAGACAGGCCAACCCTGCGCCACCTGTCATACCGCTTTTCCCGAACTGACGCCCTTCGGGCGCCGGTTCAAATTGGGTGGCTACACGATGGGGGGCGGCCTGACTTTTGAGGAGGCGCCTCCCATTGCCATGATGCTGGCTCCGACGTTTACCCATACCGCACGCAACCAGGACACGCCGCCGGCGCCAGGCACCTCGACCAACAACAACACGGTCCTGCAGCAAACGAGCCTCTTTTACGGGGGCACGATCTACGGAAATCTTGGCGCCTTCATACAGGGGACCTATGACAGGGCCTGAGAACATACGTTCCTGGACAATACCGATATCCGCTACGCGGATACGACGAAATTTCTCGGCTTGGATCTGCTTTATGGCGTGACGGCCAACAACAACCCAACCGTTCAGGACGTGTGGAACACGACACCCGCCTGGGGATTCCCCTACATAGCATCCACGCTTGCGCCGCAGTTCTCGCCGCCGACGACCTTGATTCAGGGGGCTCTTGCAAGCAAAGTCGTGGGGACAGGGGTCTATACGTTCTGGAACGATATGCTCTACCTAGAAGCGACCGCCTACCAGAACCTTTCCACCCAGGCATTGCAAGCGCTCGGCGAACCCGGCATCAACGATCTCTCAATCGTCGGCGCCGCCCCCTATTGGCGCGGCGCCGTGGAATATGATGTCGGCAACCATTCGCTTGAGGTTGGAACTTTTGGCCTGCTTGCAAACGTGCTGCCGGGAAGGGTCGGGGGGTTGGCTACGACCGGATTCTCGATATTGGCTTTGATGCACAGTATCAATACATTGGCGATCCGCACATCTTCGCCGCCAAAATAACGCACATAAACGAAAAGCAACAGCTGAATGCGTCGTTTGCGCAGGGGCTCGCGACCAATCCTCACATGGGGAGGTCCAGGTCAAGGGGTGAGATTCAGTCGCGCATAAGTGAAACTCCGGTCGCTGTTTCGGTATCCACGGTCTGAGCCCGTTTCCATGATCTAGTCGTTTCCGCACCAGATCAACCTCACATTCGGTCGCCGCGCGAAGCGGCTGCACCAATATCCCGCTTGCGGCGGGCGAGGCTCAGGAGGACGAGACCATTCTTGATAACGGCTTTTCAGGCCACGGATTGGTTTGGTTCGTCCACCCGGATCCGCCGAGACTGATCGAGTCCCGGTAGATTGCTTCAATCTCTTCCGATCGCCTTTCAGGCGCTCTTCACAATGGCGCCTTCGATGACGACGCCGGCAGTCACATATTTCCACAGCGCCACGATGCTCGTTTTCTTAAGACGGCCGCCATTGCGGCTGACCCGGTCCTTGAACCACAGAGCCAGCGCCGATTGCGGCTGATTGCGCAGCCATAGCCAGGCGAGTTGGATGAGTGTTGTCCGCAATCGCGGATTTCCTGCTTTAGACACGCCCTGTTCGCGATCGACCGATCCACTTTGCCAAGGGGTCGGAGCTAGGCCCGCGTAAGAAGCGACCTGGCGTCGATTGTCGAAGTGTCGGAACAGCCCTTCCGACCAGAGGACGGCGGCGAACTCTGGCCCGATACCCTTGATGTTGAGCAACATCGCCGGCGGCCCCGGCGCTGGCGCCGCGGCTTTCGCCGCAGCGAACAGCGCGTCGCGCTCGGCCTCCACCGCCTTGATCTGTTCAAGTAGCTGTTCGAGTCGAGCGAGTTCCCGGCCGATCTGAGCCTTGAGATGCTTTGGCAAGAGACGGCCATCGCCCGTCCTCAACTCGTCGAGCCGTTGCCGTCGATCGCGGCGTAGCGGCTTGTAGCCGGATACACCCTGGCAGAACAGCAATCCTTTGATGCGATTGACGTGCTTGACCCGCTCGGCGATCAGGATCTTGCGCTCGCGACAAAGTCGGCGGCGGTCCTCTTCCTCGGGTGTTGGCGCTTTGACCATCGCGCACACCCGAGGCTCGCCGCGCTTATACGCCAGCAGCGTGCGAAGCAGCGCCTCGCCGTCGATCCTGTCAGTCTTCGGCCGCCGGCGCCGACGTGAGGTCGCGATCGAGGCCGGATCGACGACGTGGCTTTCGATCCCTTCATTCTGCAACACACGGTGAATCCAGAAGCCGTCCAACCCCGCTTCCTGAATGACGATGATCGGGAACGATTTTCCAGTCCGCGCAAACGCCTTCTGCTTGAACTCCGAAAAGCGCGCCAACAGCGCGTAGATGTCCCCGGCAGGCACGCTGTGCTTCGACATCTTCTCTCCGCCGTCTGGTGACAGCGACGTGATCAGCCAGGTTGAACGACTGAGTTCCAACGAGATGAATATCGCGCCAAGATCATTACGGATAGCGTTCGGTGCTTCGGATCGGTCAGCTACGGTTTGCATGGTCGTCTCCAGAGTGGGTGGTCGCAACCTCACTCTGCCAGAGCGCCGGTCGCTATCCACCTCCCCATAGGATCTTATAATACGCTCGAGAGTTTCCAGACGTCTCTCGGTTATGTCTATGATCATACCTACAGCCTGACAGCCGCCTATTTTAGCGTCTATTGTTCGGCGGACGCGGCACTTTATAGCGCCACTTCACTCGGCAGCAGTCCTGATGGCCAGGGGCTGATCTTTGATGCTGCCTATTTGCCTTTCAGCAACGGCGGTCCATCGGTCTGGCCTTGGCTCAATGCCCGCATTGGCGTCTCCTACACTCATTATTTGAAGCCCTTCGGAGGCATAAATAATTTCGACGGCCTCTTCCACAACGCCTCTCAGAACAACACAATTTTCGCCTATACCTGGATCGCCTTCTGACCGGCACTCTGCCGCATGCGACGGTTGAAGGCGGCAAGTTCGATTTCTCATAAAGGGCATATCGCCAACGCGCGCCTCCAAGCGCCCGTAGCAATGCGAGGCGTCGATGCGCGCCCGATCGAGTCCGCCCGGATCGATCTCGACCGCGAACTCCAGATCTTCGGCCAGGCTGAAGCGGCTGGCGACCGGCTCATACTGCCGAGTGATCTTGGTATTACAGCCGCAAAACCAGCATCAGCGTGTCGCAGAACGGCATGTGTGCGTAGAGTGAAAGGGTCGCGTCGTCGGGCAGCGCCTCCAGCCAGTGGTGGTAGACGCCCGCGTTGATCCCTTCGTGGAAGTGCGGCGCGGTCGGTAGCGTGGCACTCTGGCGCGGCGTAGCGGGTGATCAGGTCAGGCGTCACGAGCTAGTTCTCGAGTTTGGTGCTAGCCCCACATTACTGCTCTGGCAGCAGCGCGCCTTGCGTTACATCAACCCGCTAGCGGCTGGAGACCCGCGCTAACAAAAGCCCCCCGGAAATCCTACCTTTCGGTTGTCGGAGCTTGGTTCCAATGAAGGCGGTGGCGACACATCACTGGAGCACAATGGTCACGGTCGTATAAATTCGTTCTGAAAATCCTAATCATAACGATCGGGCCTTGTTCTCACGCCTTAAATAGCTCAGGATTATGTCCGCAACTGGCGCAAGGCCGCTTGTCCGGGCGTGCGCAGATTCGTCTGGAATTGAATGAAGGACCGACGTGCCGCTGACGTAGTGGTTTGTCTCAGGATGGACCCATAAGAGACATGGAGTCTGTCGCGGGGAGTCCATCTGTTATCGCGATTCGCGAATTACATTCGTATTCGAGGGCGCGACCCGGCGACGGGATCGCGCCCTCGAGTATCTTCACCTCCCGCGCATTGAACCGCAGGACTTCAATGGGGTCGAGGCGCTGCGGTACGTATGAAGTTCAGTCTCAGCAGTGGTCCAAACACCGCCGCTGCGCGTGTAGACCCACGCCGCCCCGATGCCCCTGTTGTCGGCAAGCCCGCCCACGATGGCGGTCTTACCGTCGGCGGACAGCGCGACGGAGTGGCCTTGTCTGGCACTTCCAATCGCGTCTGTGCCGACCAGCTTATTGGCCTGCTGGGTCCAGATAGTCCCGCTGCGGCTGTAGACCCACGCCGCCCCGATGTACGAGTTGTCTTCAACGCCGCCCACGATGGCGGTGCTGCCGTCGGCGGACAACGCGACGGAGACGCCTTGTCGGGCGTTTCCAACCGCGCCGGTGCCGACCAGCTTGGTACCCCAGACAGTCCCGCTGCTGCATGTGTAGACCCACGCCGCCCCAGTGTTCAAGTTGTCAAAAGGCCCGCCCACGATGGCGGTGTTGCCGTCGGCAGAAAGCGCGACGGAGGAGCCTTGGGCGGCGTTTCCAACCGCGCCGGCGCCGACCAGCTTGTTGCCCAGCTGGGTCCAGACACCGCCGCTGCGCGTGTAGACCCACGCCGCCCCAGTGTTCAAGTTGTCAAAAGGCCCGCCCACGATGGCGGTGTTGCCGTCGTCGGACAGCGCGACGGACAAGCCTTGGGCGGCGTTTCCAACCGCGCCGGTGCCGACCAGCTTGCTGCTCTGCTGGGTCCAGACACCATTGCTGCGGGCGAAGACCCACGTCGCCCCGCTGTCCGCTTTGTCGGCAGGCCCGCCCACGATGGCGGTGTTGCCGTCGTCGGACAGCGCGACGGAGACGCCTTGTCTGGCGCTTCCAACCGCACCGTTGCCGACCAGCTTGTTGCCTTGCTGGGTCCAAACACCGGCGCTGCGGGTGAAGACCCACGCCGCCCCAGTGTTCAAGTTGTCAAAAGGCCCGCCCACGATGGCGGTGTTGCCGTCGTCGGACAGCGCGACGGAGAAGCCTTGGGCGGCGCTTCCAACCGCGCCGGCGCCGACCAGCTTGCTCTGCTGGGTCCAGACACCATTGCTGCGGGTATAGACCCACGCCGCCCCCGTGATCCTGTTGTCGGCAAGCCCGCCCACGATGGCGGTGTTGCCGTCGGCAGAAAGCGCGACGGACCAGCCTTGCTCGCCGAGTCCAACCGCGACGGTGCCGACCAGCTTCGATCCCTCTTGCGAGAACTGCGCTAGCGCCGGCTGCAAGTCGGCTTGACTTGCGCCCAGAACCGGACCTGCGACCACGAAAAACGGGGCCAGCCAATACAGCAGCGGTCCGAACCGCTGCCCAACTGTTCGCCGCGGCAGGAATATCTTTTCATTCGTCCGCGCCTTCCGCAGCATCTCGCCGGCGGCCACAAGACCGGCCTCGGCCTGATCGGCCAGGTTGGCGCGGCAATCGAGCTGATGTGCAGAAATGTTCCGACGGATAAAGCTGCACCTGACCATCTCGGTCTTTGGTTCGGCCGCGGCAGAACGATCTTGCTCAGCGGGGGCAATAATTTCGTCCGGCGAGAAGTCAGTAAGAGCGGGCGAAATGATACAGCCTTCCGCACTCATAAGAGAAGCTGAGTGGTTTTTCATGGCTAGATCCTCCCTTGCGCAACATCGATGCGCGCAGAGCTCCCGGACCTCGCCATGTAATCATTATTCGCCGCGACGGTGGCGCCCCGCGATCAACGATTTAATATGGGGGAGGCTGCGGTAGATTTCAAAGGGCCGCAGCTATTTGCCGCGTTGGGCCACAGGCGCGATGCCACTTCCCGGCCCTCGCTGCCGCGCTAGTGGTTATGTCGGGTCCTCGTGATGGGCGATGGCTTCCCCGTTCATTTCATTTTTGCAGTGCGGGAGTCCGGAAGTGGTGCTTCTCGAAAGTGCGGGCGACCAGACCACTAGGAAACCAGATCGATCCTTTTCGTGATTCGTGAAAAGCAAGGGTTGTTCGGCTCAAGTTCGAGGAGGCGCATGTTGCAAACGCATTCGGCGGCGTGGTGAACGCTCAGGACGATCCACTTGTCGTGGTGCTGCCGGTTAGAACGCTCACAGTCACGTTCACGCTCAAAGAAATGGTCAAGGGCGTGAATGATCGAGTCGCGACCATTCGCCCAGAGGTCATTCCCACTGACGAGATCTCGACATATGCCCCCTAAGGGTCAGCTCACCAAGAGCGTCCGTAACCACATTTTGTTAAATCGCGCCCTGTAGCGAAAATTTTGGAGCACATTGCTTTGTTGCGTTGACACCAGCCCGATATTTGCGCTCGGGCGCCCTATTTGAACCGGTGATGGCGCAATTCGACACCAACTCACATGGTCCCGGCACGGCGGCGACCGAGGGGCAGCGGCAAACGGCAGAAGAGAGGCGCGCGGGAGCGGGGCGGCATGCAATGCGAGTCAGATGAAACGGATCAAAAGTCTCGTTGCATTGCAAAAATGTAATGTTGCAGTGCGGTAAAACGAGTTAGGGTCTCTGTCTCAGCCAAGGCGGTTTCGTATGGGTCTCATTGATCCACTTCCAATCGCCCCGGCACCATTCGATGAGTAGGAGGCCAATCATGCTGCTCAGAAAAAGCACGATTCTTGCAATTGCATTTGCTGGAGCATTTACTGGCGTATCGGCTATGGCTGGTTACGGCATGACGCGGGCTGCGGATCCCGCATCAGCGCTGACCATGAAGCCCCTGCAGGGCGTCAGCTTCGATATCGGAACGAAACGCGCCGTGAGCTACTTCTTGAGCGACAACGGCGCATGCAAGCTCACTCTGACGCTGGCCGAAGTCGTCCAAGACGATGAGGTGAACGGTCTGACGGCCGCCCGCATGACGGTCGCCGTCGAAGGCGACAAGGTTGCGCACTTCGATACAGCCGAGGGCAAGTCGTTAGAGTTCAAATGCCAGGCCGGGGCGCAGGCGATGAGCGTTACGGTGACTGTCACGCCTGATCAATTCTGTAATGAATTGGTTGAATCGTCGAAACAACTGAATGACTTCGTTGCTAAGTACGCAAAAAACTCTTCGGTTATCCTGACCAGAGAGAATTGCATGGCGGTAATGAATATGAAAAAAGCAGCGGCGGCGACTGCACCTACGCCACAGCCTTGATGCTCGGTGCAAAATTCTTGGCAGACCGCGTGAAAAGTTTGGCGGAGCGGATTCCGTTGTCGCGGCTGGCGCGATAGAATTGGCCATGACACACATTTCTGGATTTGAACGTTCGCAAATCTTGTTGTTGCCGGAGGCGGTGGACGACTACGTTGGCGCCGACAATCCGGTGCGGTTCATCGACGCCTTTGTCGATGAACTGGACCTTTCAGCGGCGGGGTTTGTCCGGGTCGCGGCGAAGGCGACGGGCCGCCCCGGCTATGCGCCGGCCGATCTGTTGAAGCTTTACATCGATGGCTATTTGAACCGGGTGCGGTCGAGCCGTCGGCTGGAGATGGAGAGCCACCGCAACATCGAGGTGATCTGGCTGCTCCGGAGCCTGAAGCCCGACTTCAAGACCATCGCCGACTTTCGGCGCGACAATCGGGCGGCCTTCCGGTCCGTGTTCCGTGAGTTCGTGCTGCTGTGCCGGCGGCTCGACCTATTTGGGCGCGAGTTGCTGGCCGTCGACGGAACCCGCATCAAGGCAGTCAACAACAAGGACCGCAACTTAGAGCTGGCTTGGGAAATCTGAACAATCTGGATAATCGCCTAGAGCTGGCTCGGTTTGTTTGAACAGCCGGTTGGCTGCGGCTAATCTAATCGCGCTGGCGCCAGGGAGTTCATGCGGCAAGAGATCAAATTTTCGATTCGCCGCGAGTTGGAGTAAGAGCGTGGGCTTAAGGTCCACCAATTCGGAATTTCCCCATGCGCTTCAGATTGTCCCCGCCGGGCGCTCCCATCTTGTTCCTCTCGCTCATTCTCGCCGGCGCGGCGGTGGCTAGTCTCTACACCCATGTTCCGGCCGTCGGACATTACGTCGCCACGCATCGTTTTTGGGTGATGACGGCGGCCTATGCGGCGTTGCTCGCGGGGGTCCTTTTCGAAGGGCTGTAACAATGTGGTATTGACGCAAGCCGTTCACTGTTCGCGCGGGCCGCTTTGCCATGACCGACGGCGCGTTTTCGGAGAGGGCGCGCCACTTGGCGATTTCGGTTCACATTCATGCTGCAACCGCTAAAGATGCTGGCGCGGTCCTCTTGGACATCTACAGCCACGCAGGTGGGCAGGCGGCACCGCTTTGTGACGAAGGAAAGGGCTAAATCATGAGCGATCTCGTCGTTATCGCGTTTCCGACCGAAGCCAAGGCCGAGGAGGTCCGCCAAAAGATTTTGGATTTGCAAAAGGATTATCTGATCGAACTTGGCGACGCGGCGATCGCGGTCAAACAGCCCGATGGCAGTGTCAGGCTCAATCAGCTGATCAACACGACCGCCGCGGGCGCGGTCTCGGGCACGTTCTGGGGCACGCTGATCGGCTTGATTTTCCTGGTACCGCTCGCCGGCGCCGCAATCGGCGCGGCCTCTGGCGCGCTTGGCGGCTGGCTGACCGACGTCGGCGTCAATGACGCCTTCATGAAGGACGTCGCCGAGAGCTTACAGCCGGGCAATGCGGCGCTGTTTTTGCTGATCCGCAAGCTGACAACGGACAAGGTGCTCGATGATCTCAAGGGCGTCGGCGGCAAGGTTTTGCGGACCTCCTTCGACCATACCAAAGAGGAGGCGTTGCGCGCCGCCCTCGCCGGAGTGTCACAGGCCGTGCAGCCGCCCGCCTGACCAGGAAAGACTTGGCCAGAGCGCCTCGTTCTTGCACGCGCTCTGCGCACGCTCACGGACCAATCTGGGCCAACGCGGTGCGCAGCGGCGCGTCGGAAATCTCCATCAAACCTTGATCTGGATGGTTCAATTCCAGGATGAGGTAAATCGCGCTCGAGATCGAGAGCGCTCCGATCAGCAGGGCTGCCATGACGGTCGCGTTATGTTCGGCGAAAAGGCCAAAACCCGCGAACAGCAACGAAACCCAGATGACAAGAACGGTCAGGAATGTCCAAGGGAGCGAGCCGCCGGTTTGTTCGATCATGAGCGCCCGCGTCTGGTGAATCGCGGCACTTAAATCAAGCGCCCTCTTCTGAATGAAGCGCTGTGCTTCGTTATTGGGCGAGAGGCTCCCGATGCTTTCGAAGAAGGGGGCAATCTGGATATGGACGCTCCGGGTTTCTGGCTCTGCGCTTTTCTTGAGCCACATTTTTTGAGACGCCGCCAAAACCGCGGCGCGAAGCCTCTGGCGCGCCTCGCTCGCCTCGGGCCCGTAATGCGCCAGTAGCTGATCAAGCTCGACAATGGTCGCGGAAACCTGCTCCAGTTCGCTGCTCTGAGTATCATAGGAACTTTTCGCCGATGCGACCAGCAAGCCGAGAACCAAGGCGACCATGGTTGCGATGAGCCCCATGACGAGGTTGATGACCTCCTTGGAGTCCGCGGTCAAATGATGCTGGGGCAGTTTTTTGCGCAGGAGGATGCCAAAAAGCGCTGCGGCGAAGGTACAGGCGAAGATGATCAAGGCGACAGCAAAAGGACGCAACGATTCCGGCATGTTCGAACCTGAGTTCCCGGAGACACAAAGCGGCTTAGAGATCGCGGTCGCCTGGAGGAGGAACCGCGCGAGATCCCTGTCTATTTGTAGTGTGTTGGCCACGCAAATGAAGGGTTTTTCGCCGGGCAACCCCGGCGCCTACTCGCCTAAGAGGTGCAGCACGACCTCCCGCCGGTGCGGCGCGCGGCGGTGTTCAAAGAGATAGATGCCCTGCCACGTGCCAAGAACCATTCGCCCCGAGGCGACCGGAATGACGAGCTGCGTTTGCGAGAGCGCGGCCCTGATATGCGCCGGCATGTCGTCCAAGCCTTCACTTTGATGGATGTAGCGGGTGCCGTCTTCCGGCGCGATCTCGTCGAAAAAGCGTTCTAAATCCGTTTGGACATCGGGGTCGGCGTTTTCCTGAATGAGGAGTGAGGCGGAGGTATGGCGGCAGAAGATCGTGAGCAAACCGGTCGCGATCTTTTGACCGGCGACAAAGGCGGAGACTTGCGCGGTGATCTCGACAAGACCTTTGCCCTGGGTCGGAACCTGCAGGCTCTGAAGCGCTTGACGCATGGAAAGGATCGCGCATTCGAGGTGTCTCTACCGAGTCTTTCGTTGAAATCAAAGGTCTTGCAATGAAATCAAGAAAATCAGCTATTTCCGTCCGTGCGCATGCTCCTGAGCAGCATGCAGGGGCGGCGACATTAAATCGTCGAAGCGCGCCTTGACAATTGAATAGCACGCGCACGAGGCCCTTTCGAGGCCGGGAGGATCGAGGATTTGAATTCTTCCCCGGCGATAGGCGATGAGGTCCTGTCTCTGCAGTTTTTGCGCAGCAAAGGTGACCGTTTTGCGATTGATGCCCAGAATATCGGACAAGAACTCATGGGTGTAGGGCAAATCGCGACCGTCCCCCCGGTCATTCATCATGAGGAGCCACCGGGAAATCTTCTGCCGGGCGGTATGCAGCGCATTGCAGGCGACTGTTTGCTGAATCTGAGCCAGCAGAGCGCCCGTATAATTGATGAAAAGATCTCGAATGTGGGCGCAGTGCGTGAATTCTGCTCGCAAAAGCTCGGCCGGAACCCGCAGCAGGCCGCCCTCCATCTGCACGACACTTCGATTGAAGGAAGTGCGGCTATATTTGGACATCGCTGCGCCGAGGCCGAATGCGCCTTCCCGGCGGATGTTCGCGGTCTCGATCGCCGCGCCGTTTTCCAGAACCGTCAGCAATGAAAGGACGGCGCCATCGGGGAAATAGACGTGATTGAGGAAGCCACCCGCCTCGCACACGACGTCTCCGAGCTTGCGTTCAACCCGTTCAATATAAGGACCCAGCCGCTCCCCGCTGGCGCTCTCGAAGGCGCTCAACAGCCGGTTTCCTTGCGGTATATCTATAGGTTTCTTGTCCATGCCCGCTCCCCTCCAAAAAGGTGACGCCGCATGGCTGGCAATTGCTCACAAACGCCCGCGAGCCGTGAAGGTTGCAGAGGGCGGTGGCGCAGAACCTAAAATTCCACTTTTTTGTGACAAAGGTCATGCAGAATAAGTAAACTATGAATTGTCATGAATACATATCCAGGTTCATCAAAAGAATCAAGAATTAACGCGCCATAGCATTTCCGCCCGAGCTCGGAACGGCAGGGAAGACGCTGTCCTTTCACCACCTTTGCCGTAAGGCTCGCCGGCTTGCGATGGAGACCCAGGCGCTTGAATTTGGATCGCAAAATCGTGCAAAAACGCATTCTAGCGAAATAGCGAAATATCTTTATTTTGTTACATCGTTCGGATAATTGAAATTTTTTAATTTGATTGTCTGTGGTTTAAACCCCAGACAACAGATAAAAAAATATTATAGCTTATATAATTATGTATTATCACTTATCATTGTTGGATGCCCAGAACTTTGCGGTGTGAACATCGCGGCCGGAGACTTGATTTTGAGGCGCTGAGGGGGCCGCTCCGTTCCCAGCGCAAGTGCTTAAGTTTGTCAAGGTTATCCGCGCCGCTCGCTTCTGTCCGATCCCGTTCCGGGCTCGATCCAAGCGAAACCTAAAGTTTTGTGTAAAAAACCGAAGGAGTGTGACTGCGATATGACGGATTGTCTCATGGGGGCCATTGAGAGATGAACTACCAACTTTCTTTTTTGGATAATCAGCATCACATCCACGATGTGTGGCAAGCAAATTTCGAATCCGAACATACCGCGATTTGCTGGATGTGGATCGTCGGCGGGGTGTGGGTTCTGAAGCATGACTGGTCGATCATGGAATTGTGGTGCCGGCGGTGCCGTACGGCCCGGGTCGATCAGTGCCCACGGTCTTCATCTGTGCCCCGGGAATGTTGTATCGCCCGGATTCCGGCAAAAGACCTGAGGCCATCTTGCAAATCGGAACGGCAACAGCCTCGCGCGCAGCCAATCATCCTCATCGTGGAACGCGACGATGCCCTCGCGACCTCGCACGAAAGCTCGGTTGTCGATGCCGGTTTTTCCGTCGGCGCGTCTTGGCCTGATAGCTCGTCAGCCGGGCGGTGGCTGAACGCCCACAATCCCGACGCGGCGATCCTCGATGTCAAGTTGCAGGACAAAGCTTGTGTCGAACTCGCGGAAAAACTGACCCTGCGTGAAATACCCTTTATCGCGGTCTCCGGCTATTCGGCCGACACGCCGGGCTTTGATCGAATTTTCCGGTCTGTCCCTTGGCTGGGAAAGCCGGTCACCTCCGCCGGGTTGCAGTTGGCACTGCGCAGCATCCTGTAAAGCGGATAGCGCTCCGGATCTTTGCTGGACGCTGTCGCCGCGGAAGCGGCAAAGGACGGCGCCGCACGCAATGGGCGGCGCGCGGCCGGCTGCCTTCGCAGCCAAGCCTCGAGTCTTGCCGGCCTGTCCAGAACAAACGCCGCGCCAAGCTCGCGGCAAGAATGACCCGCGGCAGGGCCGGGCCTGAAAAAATCATCCGCAAGCCGCCGCCGCTTCTTCACTTTCCCGCGTTTGCGCGTAACATGATGCTGGCCAAGGGAGCGGCGCTGCGGTGAGGCCGGGGCCGTGCTTTTGGCTGGCCGCCCCCGCTCTTGTTCGTTCATCGCGAGGGGACGTTTTGCGCCATTTTGCGCGTGCGGCTATGCGCCAGGAGGGCCAGGATGAGCGATTGGAGAGGTTATGACCGGCCGGCCTTTCAAGAGCCGGTGTTCGTCGAGCCCTATCTTCCGGCCTCTGCGCTCGTTTTTGTTCGCACCCGGCGGGTCGTGGCGCTTATGTTCGACTTTATTTTTGTCGCTATACTTTCCATTTCGGTATGGGTTGCGCTCGCCGTCTTAACCTTCGGTATTTCCGTCCTCATCTTGCCGCCGCTGTTTCCGGCCGTGGCGTTTTTCTACAATGGTCTCACGGTCTCGGGCTCGCGCATGGCAACGCCGGGCATGCGGGCGATGGACCTCGAAATCCGTATGACCGACGGCACGAGGGTGCCTTTTCTCAACGCCGCCGTGCATGGGGTGCTCTTTTATGTGAGCACGATGTTTCCGCCCATCTTTCTCGTTTCGTTCATGAACCCGAACAAAAGATGTCTCCACGACATGCTGGCGGGCGTGATCGTGATCCGGCGTTTCATGTGATGAGAAGAAAATATCATGAGTCTTTCGCCATGATGCTCTTGCAATCCAAGGACCTTGCTTTCGAAAGCCAAAAGAGGGCCGGCCAGAAGTGACGCGAGAACCGCGCGATGCACCGCAGTTTTATCTGACGGCGCCTTCGCCTTGCCCCTATCTGCCGGACCGGCAAGAGCGCAAGGTCTTTACCCATTTGATTGGCCGCCGCGCCGTGGCCCTGAACGATCAGCTCACTCAATCGGGGTTCCGGCGATCGCAGACCATCGCGTACCGGCCCGCGTGCGAAAATTGCCGGGCCTGCGTGTCGGTCCGCATCAAGGCCGCGAAGTTCCGCCCTTCGCGGAATTTCCGGCGCGATCCTCGAGCTCAATCGCGATCTTGTGGGAACCGTGACGCGGCCGGAACCGAGCAGCGAGCAATATTCGCTGTTCCGCCGCTACCTCGACGCGCGGCATGGCGACGGCGGCATGGCCGACATGACGGTCATCGACTATGCGACGATGATCGAGGACAGCCATGTCGAAACCCGCCTCGTCGAATACCGGCCCTTCCATAAAAACGCGGAGGGCGAGCGGCCGCTCATTGCCGCCTGCCTGACCGATCTCCTCGCCGATGGCCTGTCGATGGTGTATTCCTTCTATGTGCCCGACGAACAGCAGCGTTCGCTCGGCACCTATATGATCCTCGATCATATCGAACGCACGCGCCGTCTCGGCCTGCCGCATGTCTATCTCGGCTATTGGGTCGAAGGCTCGCGGAAGATGGCCTATAAGGCGCGCTTCCTGCCACAGGAGCGGCTGGGCATGAACGGCTGGGAAGGCGTGGAATAAGCCACGGCAGAGGGCGCGGTTGAAACCTCGCAGACAGCCGCCGGGCGGTCTTGCGAGGCGACCCAGTTTCACCCAAACTTATTGTTCTTCGGAAAGCCTTTTGGCGGCAGGCGTCCGGCCTCGGCCCGATTGCCGATCCAATCGCGCAATTCCCGCGCCGGGACATTGAACGTCCGGCCGGCCGCGTCCTTCCAGCTCAAGCCGTCCTTGAGCGAAAAGACCCGGGCGTCGCTGATCCCGCCATCCTTGTATTTTTGCAGGCGGACGCCCTTGCCGCGCGCCATTTCCGGCACTTGCTCCAGCGGAAAGACCAGAAGTTTGCGGTTCTCGCCGATCGCCGCCGCATGATCGCCATCGGCGGGGACGATGAGCGCGGCGGTTGATGGCTTCTCCACATTGAGAAGCAGTTTGCCTTTGCGGGTGCCGCCCACCATCTCATCCTGGCTCGCGACGAAGCCGCGGCCATCGCTCGCGGCCACCAGCATTTTCTGACCCGCCGCATAGGGAAAGACGGCGGTGATCGTCTCGCCTTCGGCCATATCGGCCATCAGCCGGATCGGCTCGCCTTGGCCGCGCCCGCCCGGCAGCTTGGCTGCCTCCAGCGTGAAAATCCGCCCATCGCTCGCAAGCACCAGAATTTTGGAGGTGGTCTCAGTGAAAAACGAGACAGCGAGCTTGTCGTCGCCCTTGAATTGCAAGCTCGAAAGATCTTCGACATTGCCTTTGAGGGCGCGGATCCAGCCTTTTTCCGAGACGACGACCGTCAGAGGCTCGCGCTCGATCATCATGCCGGCGATGTCATCAATGGTGATCGCGGGCGGCTCCCCAAAGCTCGTGCGGCGGCGCCCCAATTTCGTGTCAGGGCCGTATTTCTTCTTGAGCTCGCGGATTTGCGCGCCGATGGCTTTCCATTGCTTGGCTTCGTCGCCAAGCAAGGCCTCGATCTCGCGCTTTTCCTTGGCGAGGTCGTCGTTCTCGCGGCGCAGCTGCATTTCCTCGAGCCGCCGCAAGCTGCGCAGCCTTGTGTCGAGAATATAGGTCGCCTGCACATCGGAAAGGTCGAAGGCCGCTTTCAATTCCTGCTTCGGATCCTCGGCCTCGCGGATGATCGCGATCACCCGGTCGAGATTGAGGAAGACGATCAGCATGCCGGCCAGAACTTCGAGCCGGTGTTCGATCTCGGCCCGCCGGTGACGCGAGCGGCGCAGAAGAACCTCGCGGCGATGGTCGAGCCATTGCTGCAAGGCCTCCTTGAGGGAGACGACGCGCGGCACGACGCCATCGGCGAGCAGGTTCATATTCAGCGGAAACCGGCTCTCAAGCTCGGTCAGCTTGAAGAGCTGCTCCATCATCATTTCGGGATCGACCGTCCGCGCGCGCGGTTCGATGACGACCCTTATATCCTCGGCGGATTCATCGCGGATATCACCGACGAGGGGGAGTTTTTTCTCGGCGAGAAGCTCGGCGATCTTTTCGATGAGCTTCGATTTTTGCACCATATAAGGGATTTCGGTGACGACGACGGTCCATCCGCCGCGGCTTCCCTCCTCCTTCGCCCAGCGCGCCCGCAGGCGAAACGAGCCCCGCCCGGTGCGATAGGCCTCTGCGATCGCTTGGCTAGATTCGACAAGGAGTCCGCCGGTCGGGAAATCGGGCCCCGGCGCGAATTCCAGCAATTGATCCACCGTCGCATTCTTATGCGCGATGAGGTAGAGCGCCGCGTCGCAAAGCTCGGCGAGATTATGCGGCGGGATGGAGGTGGCCATGCCGACCGCAATGCCCTGCGCCCCATTGGCGAGGAGATTGGGCAGGGCGGCGGGCAGGACAACCGGCTCCTTCTGGTCGCCTGAATAATTGTCTTTGAAATCCACCGCATCTTCGTCGATGCCTTCGAGCAGAAGCCGCGCGATATCGGTCATCCGCGCTTCGGTGTAGCGATAGGCGGCGGCGCCATCGCCATCGATATTGCCGAAATTGCCTTGCCCGTCGATGAGCGGGTAGCGCGAGGAAAAATCCTGGGCGAGGCGCACGAGAGCGTCATAGATCGCCTGATCGCCATGCGGATGGAACGAGCCCATCACGTCGCCGACGATCTTCGCGCATTTTTTGAAAGCGGCGCCGGGATCGAGCCGCAAAATATGCATGCCATAGAGGATACGCCGGTGCACCGGCTTCAGCCCATCGCGGGCGTCGGGCAAGGCCCGGTCCATGATGGTCGAGAGCGCATAGGCGAGATAACGCTCTTCGAGCGCCTCGCGCAGTTTCACATCCTCGGCCTTTCCGCTCGGCGGAAGCGGGCGGCGGCACATTTTTTCCCATGGGACGTGGCCTAAACGACCGAGACTCCCGATGCAAGTTTGGTTTTCGTTGAGGCGCAATTCGCCCATCCTCAAAAAGAACCGCCCAGCCGAAACGATTCGGCTGGGCGGAATTTATAACCGGTGGCTTGGCGCTAGGCGGGCGAGCCTAGAACGTCGCGACGACGTCGCCGCCGAACGTGAATTGCGAACTCTTGGTGCCGACCCCGAAGACCGGGGGCTAAAGGGATGCCGGTGGTGCGGAATTCCCGTGCCATCGAAGGGCGTCGTGCCGTTCAAGGACGAATCATAGCGAACCTCGGGCCGGACGGTGAGCGTTTTGATCAAGGGCGCCCCGTCGGGAATCGGCGCCGTAATGTTGAGGCCCGCCGTCAGCTCCAGATAGGTCGTCGGCGCCGGGGCCGAGGACCGACGATGTTCGGAAAGCCGAACTCGGCGTTGACGAAACTAAAATTGCCGGGGAAAGCCGCGACGAAGAAATTGTTGTTGTCACGCCAAACCTCGGCGCGGCCGACAAGCTTCAGCCAATCGTTGACCTTGTAGACGCCGTATTGCGCGATGCCATAGCCGCTCGCGTGAACGCCATCATCGCGAATGTAGTTGGCATCGGTGATAAGAGTGAGCGAGTCGGTTGACCTTCCAGGTGGCCGTGATGTCGTTGAGATAGCGCAAGCGTGTTGTTCGGGTTGCAGGAGCACGCCAGTGCAACTGCGCGGGCGTGTCGGGATTTTCCGGCCCGATGTGGGTGGTCGCCAGGATCGTGAGGTTGCCGTCGAAGAGGTTCAGCCCGATGCCTCCATGGAATGCCGCGGCGCCGTTGTTGTCGCCTTGGCCGGTTGCCGAAGGTCGTGTTCACGCCGGTGGTCGACGCCCGCATAGATATCGACCAGCGGATCGACATGCGAGATCGTCATGATGCCGGTATGGACGAGCGGGATGCCGAAATTGAAGATATAGGAATGCGAGTAAAGGTAATTGGTGGTCGGGTCGATCGTCTCGGCGCCTTCCAAGGTGACATATTGACCGGCCTTGATGTCGATGCCGCCCGAAAACAGCCAGGGCGTATGCACGATGGCCCAGGCCTCGACGGGGGTGATTTGGCTCCTGTCGTTGATGATGTAATCGAGCTCGCCGAGGTAATGGGTGTAACGCGCGTCGATCCCATACATCGCTTGCACTTTGAAACCGAAATCATAGTCCGTGGCTTTCGGATCGAGCGGGCGCTGCACGGTCAACAAGCATCTGATTGAGCAAGGGCGAGTTGGCCTTGTCGGTGAACAAATGCCCGAAATTCAGTCCGTCGCGGCGGGTTTCGCGGATTGAACGTCATGCCAGCCTCGACCGAGCCCGTCACCGTTATCGTATCCCACCAATTGGCTGGCGGCGGCGTGCGGCGGGACATCGGCGGCGCGCGCAAGCCCGCCGGAGAGGCCGAGGAAGGTGCCGGCGCAGAGAGCCGGCACCAGGATGGATTTTAGCGGACGCGGCATTAGCGTATCTCCCAGCAAAGCCATTGGTCGACACGCAGCCTGCGCCGCAAAATTTTTTTTGCAATATCTGTCTTGACTTTCCGGCCCATTCTTCCGTCACCCGATGCGCTTTTGCCACAGTTTGCGCAAGAAGGCGGCAGGCGAAGCTTTTTTGCTCTTTAGGCTTGCAAGCACTTTCCGATCAGGGATTTGGCCTTCCCGGGCCTTCCAGGGCTGCCGCCGCGCTCCAGCGTCAAAAGGCCAGTGCCTTGACCTCTTTGACGCCGGGCAGCGTCTTGATTTCGGCGAGCACTTTTTCCGGGACCGCGCCGTCCACCTCGACGAGGGCAACCGCGGAGCCGCCCTCGCGGTCGCGGCCGAGCGCGAATGTCGCGATATTGATCGAGGCATTGCCGAGAAGACTGGCAAAACGGCCGACGAAGCCTGGCTTGTCTTCGTTGCTGACGTAAATCATGACAGGGGCGACGACCGCATCGACGGCGATCCCGTTGATCGAAATGATACGCGGCTTGCCATCGTGAAAAACGGTGCCGGAGACCGAACGTTCGTGGTCTTCCGTGACAACCGAAAGCGTGATCAGCAATTCGTAATCGGTCTCGGCGGCGCGGGTCACTTCGTCGATCGCGATGCCCCGTTCCTTGGCCACGCCCGGCGCCGAGACAATATTGACGTCGGCGAGCTGGGGCCGCAACAGCCCCGCGATGGCCGACGCCGTCAGCGCTTTCGTCTTCAATCCGGCCACATCGCCTTCATAAGTGATCACCGCTCGCTTGATGCCGCTATCGACAAGCTGCCCGGCAAAGGAACCGATACGGCCGGCAAGGGCAACAAAGGGCTTGAGCCTCGGCGCTTCCTCGGCGGTGATCGAGGGAAAATTGATGGCGTTCGAAATCGCGCCGCGAATCAAATAATCCGACATTTGCTCGGCGACTTGCAGCGCCACATTCTCCTGCGCCTCGCTGGTCGAGGCGCCAAGATGCGGCGTGCAGACGACATTGGGATGGCCGAACAGCGGATTTCCGGTCGCCGGCTCGTTCACGAACACATCGAAAGCGGCACCCCCCACATGGCCGCGATCGAGAAAGGCGCGCAAGGCGGTTTCATCGACGAGCCCGCCGCGCGCGCAATTGACGATTCGCACGCCCTTCTTGGTCTTGGCGAGATTTTCCGCCGACAAAATATTTTTCGTCTGTGGCGTCAAAGGCGTGTGCATGGAAATGAAATCGGCGCGGCCAAGCAGCGTTTCGAGATCGACTTTCTCGACCCCAAGATCAAGGGCGCGTTCAGCCGAAAGATAGGGATCGTAGGCGACGACATGCATATGCAAGCCGATCGCGCGCTCGGCGACGATCGAGCCAATATTGCCGCAGCCGATGATGCCAAGCACCTTGCCGGTGATCTCGACCCCCATGAAGCGGTTCTTTTCCCATTTGCCGGCCTGGGTCGAGACATCGGCCTGGGGAATCTGCCGGGCCAGCGCGAACATCATCGCAATCGCATGTTCGGCCGTGGTGATGGAATTGCCGTAGGGCGTATTCATCACGATAATCCCCTTCGCGGTGGCGGCGGGAATATCGACATTGTCGACGCCGATCCCGGCGCGGCCGATCACTTTCAGATTCGCCGCGCGTTCGAGCAGTTTGGCCGTGACCTTCGTCGCCGAGCGAATGGCCAAGCCGTCGAACTCCCCGATCACCCTCGCGAGGCTGTCCTTGTCTTTGCCAAGGTTTGGCTGAAAATCGGTCTCGACGCCGCGCTCCTTGAAGATGGCGACGGCGGCAGCCGACAAAGCGTCCGAAATCAAGACACGCGGCGCCACGGAATATCTCCATATGTAATAACGATAATTATACGCGCGCCAAAAGCGCCCGCCCGGCCTCCTCTGGTCCGGGTGCGCGGATCGCCGTCCCTGCAAAGGGCGGTCTCATGCCGCCCAATGGCATCTGCGAGCGCGGCTTTTAAGCAGCCTTGGCGAGATCGGCCTTGGATTTGGCGAAAGCAAAATCGAGCCAAGGCGTCAGCGCCTCGATATCGCTCGTCTCGATGGTTGCGCCGCACCAGATACGAAGGCCCGGCGGCGCATCCCGGTAGGCGCCGATGTCAAAGGCGACCTTTTCCTTTTCGAGCAAATTCTCGATCGATTTGGCAAAGGCGGCCTGGCCCGCTTGGGGAAGCGTCGCGACGGCGGGATCGACAACCTTGAGGCAGACGCTGGTATTCGACCGGACCTTGGGGTCGGCGGCAAGGAAATCGACCCAAGCTGTTCGTTCCACCCAGTCGCTGAGCGCTTGCGAATTGGCGTCGGCGCGGGCGACGAGAGCGTCGAGGCCGCCGAGCGATTTCCCCCAATTCAGCGCGTCGATATAATCCTCGACACAGATGAGAGAGGGCGTGTTGATGGTTTCGCCCTCGAAAATGGCTTCGATCAATTTGCCGCCATGGGTCAAGCGGAAGAGCTTTGGCAAAGGCCAGGGCGGCGTAAAGGTCTCCAGCCGCTCCACGGCGCGGGGAGAAAGAATCAGCATGCCATGCGCGGCCTCGCCGCCAAGCGCCTTTTGCCAGGAGAAAGTGGTGGCATCGAGCTTCGGCCAATCGAGGTTCTGGGCGAAGGCGGCGGAGGTTGCGTCGCAAATCGTCAGCCCCTTCCGATCGGCCGGGATCCAATCGGCGTTGGGAACCCGCACGCCGGATGTCGTGCCGTTCCAGGCGAAGACGACGTCATTGTCGAAATTCGCGCCGCCAAGATCCGGAATCTCGCCATAGTCCGCGACGAACGCCCGGGAATTCTTAAGCTTCAGATGCTCGACAATATCGGTGACCCAGCCTTCGCTGAACGACTCCCAAGCGAACACATCGACGCCGCGCGGGCCGAGCAAGGACCATAAGGCCGTTTCGACCGCGCCCGTATCTGAGCCGGGGATAATGCCAATCCGGTAGTCTTGCGGCACTTGCAAAACCTCGCGGGTCAAATCGATCGCGAGCTTCAGTTTGGCCTTGCCGGCCTTGGCCCGGTGCGAGCGCCCAAAAGGAGCATCTTGGAGATTTTGGAGTTGCCAGCCGGGGTGTTTCGCGCAGGGGCCGCAAGAAAAATTAGGCCGCGCGGGGCGCGCGGCGGGATAAGTCGCTACCACGATAAACATCCTCCCAGATGTGCGCCTTTCGTTGGGGAAAGGTGTCCCACAGTCTAGGTACGCTCAGTTGCCCGCCTGGTCAAGGAGCGGACTCCGCCGCCAGAGCGCGTCCCGATCAAATGGACCCATTTGATCGATAAGGACTAGGCTCAGATTCAAAGAGTTGGAGCATGTTCCGAAAAAGTCGGTCAACTTTTTCGGAACATGCTCGAACGGCCTTGTCGCGTTAAGACAAGAAGGGATGAAGGCGCATTGAAGGAAGAGCGTGCCTCGGCTTCCTTGCGAGAGGTTCCTTCAATGTCGGGGGCTGCCGCGGGACGGCGGCCCCCGATGTTCGTCACCAGAGCGCGTCGAGCCGTTCGGCCACGAGCGCGGCCCGCTCCCGGGCCATCGCCACATCGCCGTGCCGGCAGTCCCAAAACGCCTGCCGGATCTGATCCTTCAGGAAGATGACCTCCGGGCCAGTGCTCTGCTGCCCAAAGCGGCCATAAACAATTTGCTGGCTAGGCTTTTGCGGCGTTCCGAAGCCGAGCGCGTCCCATTCCGCCGAGAGCCGCGCCAGCTCCGGCATGCACGCCGCTTGTTGGGGTGCGAATGCTTCAGCCGGCAAAGCTCGCCCGAGAAGCGCCGCGGCCGCCAGCGCGCCGATCACGGCAGAGCGCCGCGCCATTTTGCGCCATCCCGGCCGGACGCGGTCCCGGCCTGCGCCGAGGATATTTGACATGTGTAAACCTCACAATTCTCCCCGATGAAGCCTGGAAAAACATTGCGCAGGCTTGCAATGCTCTGCGCCATAAACGTCCCCATGTGCGAACCGTTCGCGGCGCGAGCTGAGAATTCGCGGAGAATGAAGGTGCGCCATCAGGAGGGACCCGCTGAACGTCCATTCGTCCGTGCATAGACGGCGCTGACCGGTTGCCCGGCCGCTGCCGGAAGGTTAGGTTATCGCTCCTTCCGCTCAAAAGTCTGGTTCCCCAACGTGATCGAAGCAAGTCTCGCCTTCCTGTTCGGCTATTTTTGCGGGGCAATCCCTTTTGGCCTCATCTTGACTCGTCTCGCCAAAACCACCGATTTGCGCGCCATAGGCTCCGGCAATATCGGCGCGACCAATGTTTTGCGCACCGGCCGCAAGGATTTGGCGGCGCTGACCCTTTTGCTTGATCTTTTGAAGGGAACGATCCCGGTTTTAACCATCGCCCATTTCGCTCCGGGCGCCCCGATGCTTTTCGCCGCGGCCGGGGCCTTTCTTGGCCATTTATTTCCGGTCTGGATTAAGTTTCAGGGCGGCAAGGGGGTTGCGACCTTTCTTGGATGTCTTCTTGCCGCCGCCTGGCCGGCGGCTCTCGCCTTCGGCATTGTCTGGCTCGCCGTCGCCTTCCTCACCCGCACCTCCTCGGCCGCCGCCCTCACGGCCAGCGCGCTCACACCGGTTCTTCTTGCGGCCATGGGGCAGACCGGCGCTGCCTTCGCGTTCGGCGTCCTGGCGATCCTTTTGTGGGCCAAACATCACGCCAATATTGCGCGGCTCCTGGCGGGCACGGAACCGAAGATCGGGAAGGGCTGATGGACGGCGCCCCGCTTGCGTCCGAGGCGCTCGCCCCGCTCGATGACGGCGAGCGCTTTGACTGGCTGCGGCTTCTGCGGTGTGAAAATATCGGGCCCCGGACATTTTCGGTGCTGCTTGACCGCCACGGGAGCGCGGGCGCGGCGCTCGCGGCTTTGCCGGCCTTGATCGCGAGCGGCAAGGCCGGGCCGCCCGATCCGCATCGCGACCATCGAGGACATCGAGCGGGAGATCGAGGCGACGCATCGCGCGGGCGGGCGTTTTATCGGGATCGGCGAGCCGGACTATCCGGCGCTTTTGCGGCGCACCGCCTCGGCGCCGCCTTTGATCGCGGTCCGCGGCAATATTTCGAGCCTCCGGCGGTCGAAAATCGCGATCGTTGGCGCCCGCAACGCCTCGGCGGCCGGGCTTGCTTTCACCGCGCAGCTTGCCCGTGGAATTGCGCGCGCCGGGCATGTCATCGTCTCCGGCCTCGCACGCGGCATCGACGCGCGCGCCCATCAGGCGGCGTTAGAGACGGGAACGATCGCGGTTCTCGCGGGCGGTTTGGGCAATATTTATCCGGCCGAACATGAAGCCCTGCTCGAGCAAATCGTCGAACAGGGCGCGGCGATCAGCGAAATGCCCTTCGGCTGGGAAGCGCGGGGACGCGACTTTCCCCGCCGCAACCGGATCGTCGCGGGCCTTTGCCGGGCGATTGTCGTCGTCGAGGCGGCGCGCCGGTCGGGCTCCCTCATCACCGCGAAATTCGCCGCCGAAGCGGGACGGGAAATCTTTGCCGTGCCGGGGTCGCCGCTCGACCCGCGGGCGGAAGGCGCCAATGATCTTTTGCGCGACGGCGCGACCTTCTGCACCAAACCCGAGGATGTCACGAGCGCGCTTGCGGAGCAAAATCTGTCGCGGGACGTGCCGGGTGCCGGCTTTTTCGAGCCCGGGCTTTCAGAGGGTGCCTACGAGCCTTTGTGGGACGAGCTCGATCTTGAGGAGGCGGCGGGAGCGGCCTCCTTACTATCGGCTAGTTCGGCGCCGCCTGAACCGGACGATCCCGGCGAGACGACAAAGGCAAAGGCCGAGAAGCGGACCGAGAAGAAGATAGTGAGCGCCGGCGGGACCGCACATGGGGACAAGCCCGCCTCGCGGCCGGACGACATCGAGCGGCGTTTGATCGCGCTTTTGGGGCCGGTGCCCGTCCCGGTCGATGAACTCGCGCGCCTCGCGGAAACCCCGGCCCGGGAGGTGCGGACGGCTTTGCTCGCCCTCAAGCTCGCCGGGCAGGTCGAATGGCTTGGCGGCGATCTCGTTTCGTCGCTGCCTGAGGCCTCGCCCCGCGCCGATGATCACGAAAGATGAGGCCGGGGGAGGGGCTTTGCCCCTTGTGGGGCCGCCACTGAATTTAAAATAATGGATAAATGGATAAGTAGCGGGGCGGCTGACGTCTCGCCGCGCGGCGAGAATGTCAAACGCCTCTTGCGCAGTGGGTTGCGCTGCGGTACGGATCGCTTCGAGCCGAAGCAAGGGGCCTTGACCGTGATCTGTGGCCCGTGTCTTTGGTCGTTGCGATCCTGCTCAAGTCTAAGACCGGGCCCATCATGCCGAGCCTTTTCGACCAATATTTGCCGCTCGTGATCTTCATGGCGGTTGCCGCCGTCATTTCCGGCGCGCTGCTGCTCGCCCCCTTCCTCGTGGCCTTTAAGGCGCCGGACCCGGAAAAACTCTCCGCCTATGAATGCGGCTTCAATGCCTTCGATGACGCGCGGATGCAGTTCGACGTGCGGTTTTATCTTGTGTCGCTGCTTTTCATCATTTTCGATCTCGAGGTCGCGTTTTTGTTTCCCTGGGCCGTGGCTTTTCGCGAAGCCGGGGCCTTTGGCTTCTGGTCGATGATGGTCTTCCTTGGCGTTCTCACCATCGGCTTCGTTTACGAATGGAAGAAAGGAGCGCTCGAATGGGATTGAACGTGCCGCAAGATACCGTCGCGCGGACGGCCGACCCTTACTTTCTTTCCCTCAACGACCGCCTCGCCGATAAGGGATTTCTCGTCACCACGGCGGACGAGCTCATCAATTGGGCGCGCACCGGTTCGCTCATGTGGATGACCTTCGGGCTTGCCTGCTGCGCGGTCGAAATGATGCAGGCCTCGATGCCGCGCTACGATGTCGAGCGTTTCGGCTTCGCGCCGCGCGGCTCGCCGCGTCAATCGGATGTGATGATCGTCGCTGGCACGCTCACCAACAAGATGGCGCCGGCCCTGCGCAAGGTCTACGACCAAATGCCGGAGCCGCGCTATGTCATCTCCATGGGGTCCTGCGCCAATGGCGGCGGCTATTACCATTACTCCTATTCGGTCGTGCGCGGCTGCGACCGGGTCGTGCCTGTCGATATCTACGTTCCGGGCTGTCCGCCCTCGGCGGAAGCGCTTCTCTACGGCATTTTGCTTCTCCAAAAGAAGATCCGCCGCACCGGCACGATCGAGCGGTAAACCCTCCGGCCTCGCGAAACACATCGGGGTTCGCGGCCGGACCCTGCGGCACGGCAACTCTTTTGGAATGTTCCTCAGACGCGGAGCGGAAAAGTCGAGATGGATAGCAGCCTGAAACAACTCGGCGAGGCCATAGCGGCGGCTCTACCCGGGGCCATCTGTGGGATTTCGACGGCCTACGACGAATTGACCTTGACGGTCGAGGCGGCGCGTCTCATCGAGACCGTGACCTATCTGCGCGACGATCCAAGCTGTCTTTTCGTGTGCTTCATCGATCTCACCGCCGTCGATTACCCGGCCCGCGACAAGCGCTTCGACGTCGTCACCCATCTTCTCTCCCCCAAGCACAACCGCCGAATCCGCGTCAAGGTCGAGACTGACGAGATGACGCCGGTTGCTTCGCTCACCGGCCTTTATCCCGCCGCCGATTGGTTCGAGCGCGAGGCCTATGATCTTTTTGGCGTTGTTTTTGCGGGCCATCCAGACTTGCGGCGCCTGTTGACCGATTATGGCTTCGACGGCCATCCCTTGCGCAAGGATTTCCCGATGACGGGCTATGTCGAGGTGCGCTATGACGACGAGCAAAAGCGTGTCCTCTACCAGCCGGTTCAACTCACCCAGGAGTTTAGATCGTTCGACTTCCTATCGCCATGGGAAGGCGCGATCGACTATGTTTTGCCGGGCGACGAGAAGGCCAAGGGCAACCCGCAATGACGAACGCCGCACAACGGATTTGACATGAACGACAGTCCTGTCCGCAATTTCGCGATCAATTTTGGCCCGCAGCATCCGGCCGCGCATGGCGTCTTGCGGCTCGTTCTTGAGCTCGATGGCGAAGTCGTCGAGCGCGTCGATCCGCATATCGGTCTCCTCCATCGCGGCACCGAAAAGCTGATGGAGGCGCGCACCTATTTGCAGAATGTGCCGTATTTCGACCGGCTCGATTATGTCGCGCCGATAAATCAGGAGCACGCCTTCTGCCTCGCCATCGAGAAATTGCTTGGCCTTGAAGTGCCGCGCCGCGGCCAATTGCTGCGCGTTTTATTTTGCGAAATCGGCCGGATTCTCTCGCATCTTCTCAACGTCACCACCCAGGCGATGGATGTTGGCGCCTTGACGCCGCCGCTTTGGGGCTTCGAGGAGCGTGAGAAGCTCATGGTCTTTTATGAGCGCGCCTCCGGGGCGCGGATGCATGCCAATTATTTCCGGCCGGGCGGCGTGCATATGGATGTGCCCCGAGCAATTGCTCGACGATATTGCGGCGTGGTGCGATCCTTTCTTGAAAGTTTGCGATGATTTGCAGGTGCTCTTCATCGACAACCGCATCTTCAAGCAGCGCAACGTCGATATCGGCATCGTCAGCCTCGAGGATTGCTGGCGCTGGGGTTTTTCCGGCGTGATGGTGCGCGGTTCGGGGGCACCGTGGGATCTGCGCAAGGCGCAGCCTTACGAATGCTATGAGGAGATGGATTTCGACATTCCGGTTGGCCGGCACGGCGACAATTACGACCGGCAAGTCATTCGCATGGAAGAGATGCGCCAGTCGGTCAAGATCATGAAGCAATGCGTCGAAAAGCTCTCCGCGCCGGATGGCAAGGGGCCCGTCGCCGCGAAGGATGGCAAAGTGGTGCCGCCGTCTCGCGCCGAAATGAAGCGTTCGATGGAAGCTTTGATCCATCATTTCAAGCTCTATACCGAAGGCTTCCATGTGCCAGCCGGCGAAGTCTATTGCGCGGTCGAGGCGCCAAAGGGGGAATTCGGCGTCTATCTCGTCTCGGATGGCACGGATAAGCCCTATCGCTGCAAGATCCGGGCGCCGGGCTTCGCGCATCTCGCCGCGATGGATTTTCTCTGCCGCAAATCGATGCTCGCGGATGTGAGCGCGATTTTGGGTTCGATCGATATCGTTTTCGGCGAGGTGGACCGGTGATCCCGCCGCGTGCTCTTTCGCCAAACGTCCATGTGCGGATCGCCCATGTGCGGAAGATCGTTTTCATCGCAAAAGCCGCGCCCGTGGCCGTGACACCGAAGAGCTGATCCCATGTCCGTTCGCCGTCTTGCCGAAGAACAGCCGGAATTCTTTGCCTTCACGCCCGAGAATGAGGAAAGATGCGAAGAAATCCTCAAGAAATACCCGGAAGGCCGGGAAGCCTCCGCGGTCATCGCGCTGTTGTGGCTGGCGCAAAAGCAAAACGATTTTTGGCTGCCGAGACCGGCGATTGAAACGGTCGCGCAAAAGCTCGGCATGCCCTATATCCGGGCGCTCGAAATCGCCACCTTCTACACCATGTTCAATCTCGCGCCGGTCGGCAAGTTCCATGTCCAGATGTGCGGCACGACGCCTTGCCTGCTGGCTGGATCCGACGCGATCAAGAACATTCTCGTCAAGCGCATCGGCGAGCCAGGAAAGGTGACGGCGGATGGCATGTTCTCCTGGGTCGAGGTCGAGTGCCTCGGCGCATGCTGCAATGCCCCGATGGTCCAGATCAATGAAGATTACTACGAGGATCTGACGCCGGAGAATTTCGAAAAATTGCTCGATGATCTGGCCGAAGGCCGCCCCGTGACGATCGGTTCGCAGCAAGGCCGCGTTACGTCCGAGCCGGCGGGCGGGCTGACGTCTTTGACCTCCCTTTACGGTGCCGATGGCCGCAATGGTCCCTTGAGCGCGCTTGGTCCTCATCAATCGTAAGGTCACGAGATATGCTCGAAGACAAGGATCGCATCTTCACCAATCTCTACGGCTTCGGCGATTGGCGCCTCAAGGGCGCGATCGCGCGGGGCGCGTGGGACAATACGAAGAAGTTGATCGACAAGGGCCATGAGTGGATCATCAACGAGATGAAAGCCTCCGGCCTGCGCGGGCGCGGCGGCGCTGGTTTTCCGACCGGCCTCAAATGGTCCTTCATGCCGAAGCCGGATCCGGCCCGGCCCTCCTATCTCGTCGTCAACGCCGACGAATCCGAGCCCGGCACCTGCAAGGACCGGGAAATCATGCGCAACGATCCGCAGCTTTTGATCGAGGGCTGCTTTCTCGCCTGCTACGCGATGCAGGCGCATGTCTGCTACATTTATGTTCGCGGCGAATTTATTTTGGAAGGCCAGCGGCTTGAGGCCGCGATCGCCGAGGCCTATGCGGCAAAGCTCATCGGCAAGAACAATCGGCACGGCTGGCCCTTCGACATTTATGTCCATCATGGGGCCGGCGCCTATATCTGCGGCGAGGAAACCGCGCTTTTGGAGTCGCTCGAAGGCAAGAAAGGGATGCCGCGGCTGAAGCCGCCGTTCCCCGCCAATATGGGCCTTTACGGGTCTCCGACGACGGTCAACAATGTGGAATCGATTGCCGTCGCGCCGACAATTCTCCGCCGCGGCGCCGCCTGGTTCGCGAGCTTCGGCGCGAAGAACAATTCGGGCACCAAGCTTTTCTGCATCTCCGGCCATGTCAACAAGCCGTGCAACATCGAAGAGGCCATGTCGATTCCCTTCCGGGAATTGATCGAGCGGCACTGCGGCGGCGTTCGCGGCGGCTTTGACAATCTTCTCGCGGTGATCCCCGGCGGCTCCTCGGTGCCTTGCGTTCCGGCGCATGAAATCCTCGACGCGCCGATGGATTTCGACACTTTGCGCGATTTGAAGTCAGGTCTCGGCACGGCGGCCGTCATCGTGATGGACAAATCGACGGATATCGTGCGGGCGATCGCGCGGCTGAGCTATTTCTATAAGCATGAGAGCTGCGGCCAATGCACGCCTTGCCGGGAAGGCACGGGATGGCTGTGGCGGGTGGTTTCGCGCATGGCGGAAGGCCGCGCCCACAAGCGCGAGATCGACATGCTGTTTGAGGTCACGACCCAAATCGAGGGCCACACGATTTGCGCGCTTGGCGATGCGGCGGCCTGGCCGGTGCAAGGACTTATCCGGCATTTCCGGGGGGAGATCGAGCGGCGCATCGACGAATATGCGGCCAATCCGCATTCGGAGCCCATAAAAGATTTTGGCGTCGCGGCGGAATAGGGGGTCTCATGGCGGATGCGCCCGACAATGTGGTTCTCGTCTATCTGCGGCGTATCGATGAAAAAGTTGATCGCGTGATCGATGATGTGCGCGATCTCAAGGTTCGCGTCACGAATCTTGAAGAAGGGCAAGCTGGTATTCATCGCCGGCTGGATCGAATAGAGACGCCACTGGACCGTATCGAGCGGCGTCTCGATCTCGTCGAACCGCCGCATTGAGGGACTGAAATGAGCCAACTCATCGTGGACGACGTCGAAGTTGACGTTCCGCCGGAATATACGCTTCTCCAGGCCTGCGAGGAGGCGGGGGTGGAGATTCCGCGCTTTTGCTTTCATGAGCGGCTGTCGATCGCCGGCAATTGCCGGATGTGCCTTGTCGAGGTGAAAGGCGGGCCGCCGAAGCCCACGGCCTCCTGCGCCGTCGCGGTCAAGGATCTGCGCCCGGGTCCCAATGGCGAGCCTCCGGTCGTCCTCACCAAATCGCCGATGGTGAAAAAGGCGCGCGAAGGCGTCATGGAATTTCTGCTCATCAATCACCCGCTCGATTGCCCGATTTGCGATCAGGGCGGGGAATGCGATCTGCAGGATCAGGCCATGGCCTTCGGCGTCGATTCCTCGCGCTATGCCGAAAACAAACGCGCCGTCGAGGACAAATATATCGGGCCGCTGGTGCGCACCTCGATGAACCGCTGCATCCATTGCACCCGCTGCGTGCGCTTCACCGCGGAGGTCGCCGGCACCGGCGACATGGGCGCGACCGGGCGCGGCGAGGACATGGAAATCACGACCTATCTCGAGACCGCCATGCGCTCCGAGCTGCAAGGCAATATCACCGATCTGTGTCCGGTCGGCGCGCTCTTACCAAAGCCCTATTCCTTCAAGGCGCGGTCCTGGGAACTCGTCAAGACCGAATCCTTCGATGTCATGGATGCGCTCGGCTCGGCGATCCGCATCGACACGCGCGGGCGCGAGGTGATGCGGATTTTGCCGCGCGTCAACGAGGCGGTGAACGAGGAATGGATTTCGGACAAGACCCGCCAGATTGTCGATGGTCTGAAGAGCAAAAGGCTCGACCGCCCGTTCCTGCGCGAGAACGGCAAATTGCGCGAGGCGTCCTGGCAAGCGGCGTTCGAGGCCATCGCGGCCAAAATCAAACAGGCGCCGCCCGGGCGGATCGGCGCGATCGCGGGTGATCTTTGCGCCGTCGAGGAGATGTTCGCTCTGCAGCTCCTGATGCAAAGCCTCGGCGCTGTCTCGCTCGATTGCCGGCAAGATGGCGCGAAACTCGATCCGGCGTTCGGCCGGGCAAGCTATATTTTCAATCCCGCGATCGCCGGGATCGAGGAGGCTGATGGGCTCATCATCATCGGTTCAAATCCCCGCAAGGAAGCGCCCGTCCTGAATGCGCGGATCCGCAAGCGCTGGCTAAAGGGCGGCTTTCCGGTCTGCGTGATCGGCGAAAAGGCCGATCTCACCTATGACTACACTTATCTTGGGGCGGGGCCGGAGACGCTCGCCGGCCTCATCGAAAAGCCGCCCTTCAAAGCGGAAAAGCCGCTGGTCCTGATCGGCCAAGGCGCGCTGGCGCGTGAAGATGGGGGCGCGATCCTGGCGCTCGCGGTCAAGGCGGCGCAGGCGCTCGGCGCCCTCAAAGAGGGCTGGAATGGCTTTTCGGTCCTGCATACGGCCGCGGCGCGGGTCGGCGGCCTCGATCTTGGCTTCGTGCCGGGGCAGGGCGGGCTTGACGCGCGCTCCATGGCGAAAAGCGGCGCTCTCGATGTTCTGTTCCTCCTCGGCGCCGATGAGATCGCGGTGGAGCCGGGTGCTTTCGTGATCTATCAAGGCACCCATGGCGATCGCGGCGCGGCGCGTGCCGACGTCATTCTGCCGGGCGCGGCCTATACGGAAAAATCCGGCACCCATGTCAACACGGAGGGCCGCGTGCAAATGGCGGATCGCGCCAATTTTCCGCCCGGCGGCGCGCGCGAGGATTGGGCCATTCTGCGCGCTCTTTCGGAAGTGCTCGGACAGAAATTGCCCTTCGATTCGCTGCGCGCCTTGCGCGCGCGCCTTTATGCGGCGCATCCGCATTTTGCGGCGCTTGACGAGATCGCCGCGGCGCAGCCCTTGGATGACGCGAAACTCGCGGCCCATGGAACCTCCTTTGCGAGCGCCCCCTTTGTTGCGGCGGTCGCCGATTTCTATCTCACCAACCCGATCGCGCGCGCCTCGGCGGTGATGGCGGAATGCTCCGCCGTCGCGCAAGGTTTTGCACGCGAGGCAGCGGAGTAAGGCCGATGACAACTTTCGCCGCAAGCTGGCCCTTGCTGCTGACGCTCATAAAGAGCGTCGCGCTGCTCGTCGTGCTTTTGATCTTTATCGCCTATGTCCTTTACGCGGACCGCAAGATCTGGGCCGCCGTGCAGCTGCGGCGCGGTCCCAATGTGGTCGGCCCCTTTGGGATTTGGCAGAGCTTCGCCGACATGCTGAAATTCGTCGTCAAGGAGCCCGTCATCCCCGACGGCGCCAACAAGGGCGTGTTTTTGCTGGCACCTTTCGTCATGGGAATGCTCGCGCTTTCGGCCTGGGCGGTCATTCCGGTGAGCGAGGGCTGGGCGATCGCCAATCTCAATGTCGGCATTTTGTATATTTTCGCGATCTCCTCGCTCGGCGTCTATGGCATCATCATGGGCGGCTGGGCGTCGAACTCGAAATATCCGTTTCTTTCGGCGTTGCGCTCGGCGGCGCAAATGATCTCCTATGAGGTCTCGATCGGCTTTGTCATCATTACCGTCCTGCTCTGCGCCGGCTCGCTCAATCTCGGCGATATCGTCGCCGCGCAGGATACGCGGTACGGGCTGCTTGGCTGGTACTGGCTGCCGCTGTTTCCGATGTTCGTGATCTTCTTCGTTTCCGCGCTCGCCGAGACGAACCGCCCGCCCTTCGATCTTGTCGAGGCGGAGTCGGAGCTTGTCGCGGGGTTCATGGTCGAATATTCCTCGACCCCTTATATGGTCTTCATGCTCGCCGAATATGTGGCGATCATCACCATGTGCGCGCTGACGACGATTCTGTTCCTCGGCGGCTGGCTGTCGCCGATCCCGTTCCCCCCTTTCACGGACGTTCCCGGGGCGGTATGGTTCATTTTGAAGGTTTGCCTCGTTTTTTTCATGTTCGCCATGGTGAAAGCCTTCGTGCCGCGATATCGCTATGATCAGCTGATGCGGCTTGGCTGGAAGGTGTTTTTGCCGATCTCGCTATTCATGGTCGTCCTCGTGGCCGGGGTTCTGCAATTCACCGGCTGGGGCGCGAGAATGGGGCAATGAGGCGCGGCGGCGAGGATCCACAGGAAGAGGCGGGGATAGACATGGGGCTGGCGTGCAAGGACATTCGAAGATGAAACTCGACCAAGCTGCCAAAGCGGTTTTCTTAAGCGAATTCGTCGGCGCTTTCCTTCTTTCGATGCGCTATTTCTTCAAGCCGAAGCCGACGCTCAACTATCCGCACGAGAAGAATCCGCAATCGCCGCGCTATCGTGGCGAGCACGCCCAGCGCCGCTACCCGAACGGCGAGGAGCGCTGTATCGCCTGCAAGCTCTGCGAGGCGATCTGCCCGGCCCAGGCCATCACGATCGAGGCCGGGCCGCGCCGCAATGACGGCACCCGCCGCACCACGCGCTATGACATCGATATGGTCAAATGCATCTACTGCGGCTTTTGTCAGGAAGCCTGCCCGGTCGATGCGATCGTCGAGGGTCCGAACGCCGAATTCGCCGTCGAGACCCGCGAGGAACTCTATTACGACAAAAACCGTCTCCTCGAGAACGGCGATCGCTGGGAGCGCGAGATCGCTCGCAATCTCGCGCTCGATGCGCCATACCGGTAGCGCATGATCTTGAAGAAGCTGCAGAGTGTTCGGAGTGAAATCCTGCTAAAGCCAAACGCATGAACCATGGTCCCTTCCCGATGAAGCGATCATGGCCGGGCGGGTCTATCGTGTGTCAAAGCTGGGCCGCGACGTTGCCGCCGCCGGGGAATGGGATGAACGAGGGTCATCGATGAATAGCGCTGCGTTGTTTTTTTATCTGTTCTCGACGGTGATGATCGGTGCCGCCTTCATGGTGATTTCGGCGCGCAATCCGGTTCACTCGGTGCTCTTTTTGATCCTGGCCTTTTTCAACGCCGCGGGTCTGTTTGTCCTGCTTGGGGCGGAATTTTTGGCGATGATCCTCGTTGTCGTCTATGTCGGCGCGGTCGCGGTCTTGTTCCTTTTCGTCGTCATGATGCTCGATGTCGATTTCGCCGAATTGAAACAGGGATTTTTGCAATATTTGCCAATCGGCGGAACGCTTGGCCTCGTGGTCTTGATCGAGGTCGTGCTGGTCGTTGGCGCCTGGACGATCGGCCCCGTCTCGATCGCCAATGTCGCGACCCCGATGCCGCCCGGAATGACGAACACGATGGCGCTCGGACGGGTGCTTTACACCCAATATCTCTATTTGTTCCAGGCGGCGGGGCTCATTCTTTTGACCGCGATGATCGGCGCGATCGTCTTGACCTTGCGCCACAAGGTGGGCGTAAAGCGCCAAAACATCGCCGTGCAGAATGCGCGTACGCCCGCCGATGCGGTCGAAGTCCGCAAGGTTGCCTCGAGGCAAGGAATTTGAACTGGGGCCTCATCAGCTTGCGCCCGAAGGCGCCGGCGGAAAGAAAACCATGATGACGATTTCGCTTTCGCAATTTTTGATTGTCGCGGCCATCCTGTTCACCCTCGGGATGGCGGGCATCGTCTTGAACCGCAAGAACATCATCGTCGTCTTGATGTCGGTCGAGCTGATCTTGCTCTCGGTCAATATCAATCTGGTTGCCTTTTCGGCCTATCTCGGCGATCTCACGGGGCAGGTGTTCGCGCTCTTTATCCTGACCGTCGCGGCGGCCGAGGCGGCGATCGGACTTGCCATCCTCGTTTGCTATTACCGCAACCGCGGATCCATCGCGATCGAAGACATCAATCTGATGAAGGGCTGAGCCTCGCCATGTATGCAGCCATTGTTTTCTTGCCGCTCTTGGGATTTTTGATCGCTGGCCCGTTTGGCTGGCGGATCGGCGCCCGCCCTTCTGAAATCGTCACCACGAGCCTTCTATTTGTCGCCGCCGCCTTGTCCTGGATTGTTTTCTTTCAGGTCGCGCTCGGAACCGCGCCTGCGAGCGTTTCGGTTCTCGGCAATTGGTTCACCTCGGGCGCGTTGAAGGTCGATTGGTCGCTGCGGATCGACACATTGACGGCCGTGATGCTGGTCGTCGTCACCACCGTTTCATCGCTCGTCCATCTTTATTCCATCGGCTATATGCGCGAGGATCCCTCGCGGCCGCGCTTCTTTTCCTATCTCTCGCTCTTTACCTTCGCCATGCTCATGCTGGTGACGGCCGACAATCTCGTCCAGCTGTTTTTCGGCTGGGAGGGGGTGGGTCTTGCGTCCTATCTCCTGATCGGCTTCTGGTATGAGAAGCCCTCCGCCAATGCCGCGGCGATCAAGGCCTTTGTCGTCAACCGCGTCGGCGATTTCGGCTTCGCCCTCGGCATTTTCCTTGTCTTCACGCTCACCCAATCGGTCAGCTTCGACCCGATCTTCGCCGCGGCGCCAGGCCTTGCGCATAAGACAATCCATATCTTTGGCCTCGACGCGGACGCGATGACAATCGCCTGTCTCCTCCTCTTCATGGGCGCGATGGGAAAATCGGCGCAGTTCTTGCTGCATACCTGGCTGCCCGATGCCATGGAGGGTCCAACCCCGGTCTCGGCGCTCATTCACGCGGCAACCATGGTGACCGCAGGCGTCTTCATGGTGGCGCGGCTGTCGCCGCTCTTTGAACAGGCGCCAGCGGCACTTGCCTTTGTCACCATCATCGGGGCGACGACGGCCTTCTTCGCCGCGACGATCGGCCTCGTCCAAAACGACATCAAGCGAGTCATCGCCTATTCAACCTGCTCGCAGCTCGGCTATATGTTTGTTGGACTCGGCGTTGGCGGCTATTCGCTCGGCATCTTCCATTTGTTCACGCATGCCTTCTTCAAGGCGCTGTTGTTCCTCGGCGCCGGCGCGGTGATCGACGCCATGCATCATGAGCAGGACATGCGGGCCATGGGCGGCCTTTGGCGGAAGATTCCCTTCACCTTCGCGATGATGACGATCGGCACCTTGGCGCTCACCGGCTTTCCGTTCACCGCCGGGTATTTTTCCAAGGATGCGATCATCGAGGCGGCTTTTGCCTCGGGCCGCACGGGCGCCTTCTATGGCTTTGTACTGACGACCCTGGCCGCGGGGCTCACCTCCTTCTATTCATGGCGGCTTGTCTTTATGACGTTTTTCGGCGTGCCGCGCTGGGCCGCCGCCGGCCATGAGGCGGGCCACGATCACGCCGCCGCGCATGGACACGAAACGCAGCATGTCCACGAAGCGCACGGGGACGAAGCGCACGGGGACGAAGCGCATGTCCACGAAGCGCATGGGCATGGGGGCCATGCGCTCGATCCGCATGAATCGCCGCTGCCCATGCTCATTCCCTTGGGTGTTTTGGCTCTCGGCGCCTTGTTCGCGGGTCTTGTCTTTTCGCATGATTTCATCGGCGAGGGCGGCACCGAATTTTGGAAGGGTGCGCTTTACCTTGCCGCCGATAATCATATGCTCGAAGCCCGCGAAGAGGTTCCGGCGCTCGCCAAGCTGCTGCCCACAGTATTAATGGCGGTTGGTTTTCTCGTCGCTGTCCTATTTTATCTGCTTGTGCCTTCGATACCGGTGCGGCTCGCTCAGGGCGCCAAGCCTCTTTATGAGTTCCTTCTCAACAAATGGTATTTCGACGAACTCTATGACTTGGTTTTTGTGCGCCCGGCCTTCTGGCTCGGCCGCGTGTTCTGGAAGGGTGGCGATGGCGCCATCATCGACCGGCTCGGACCCGATGGCGTCGCCGCCCGCGTCGTCGACGTCACCGGGCGCGTCGTCAAGCTGCAGAGCGGCTACATCTATCATTACGCTTTTGCCATGCTCGTCGGTCTTGCCACCGTCATCACATGGTATGTGGCCTCGGGGATCCGCTAATGTTTGGCTTTGGCATTTTGTCTTGCATTGTCTTTTTGCCGCTCGCCGGCGCGGGCTTTATCCTGGCGCTGCGTGGCAATGACGAAGCCACATTGGAAAACGCGCGCCGTGCCGCGTTCGGCACGACCTTGATCGTTTTTCTTTTGTCGCTCTATGCCTATACGAAGTTCGATCCCTCCTCCTCCGCGTTTCAATTCGTCGAGGAAAAAGGCTGGTTCGGCCATGGCCTCGTCTACAAGATGGGTATCGACGGAATATCGCTTCCGTTTGTCCTGTTGACCACCTTCTTGATGCCGATCTGCATTCTCGCTTCTTGGCAATCGATTCAGGTTCGGGTCAAGGAATATATGGTCGCCTTCCTCGTCCTCGAAACCCTGATGAACGGGGTGTTCTGCGCCCTCGATCTTGTGCTTTTTTACCTTTTCTTCGAGGGCGGTCTCATTCCGATGTTTCTCATCATCGGAATTTGGGGCGGCCGCCGGCGGGTCTACGCAAGTTTCAAATTCTTTCTTTATACGCTCGCCGGATCGCTGCTGATGCTGCTTGCCGTCATGGCGATGTATGGCGTCGCCGGGACAACCGACATCGTGACCTTGCTGCAGACGCACTTCCCCTCGTCCATGCAAAAATGGCTGTGGCTGGCGTTCTTCGCCTCGCTCGCCGTCAAAATGCCGATGTGGCCCGTCCACACTTGGCTCCCCGACGCGCATGTCGAAGCGCCGACGGCGGGGTCCGTCATCCTTGCCGGCATCCTCCTCAAAATGGGCGGCTATGGCTTCATCCGCTTCTCGCTGCCGATGTTCCCGGAGGCGTCGGCCTATTTCGCGCCGCTTGTTTTTGCGCTGTCGATCATCGCAATCATTTACACCTCGCTCGTTGCCTTGGTGCAGGAGGACATGAAGAAGCTCATCGCCTATTCCTCGGTGGCGCATATGGGCTTCGTGACGATCGGCCTCTTCAGCATGACCTCGCAAGGCGTGCAGGGCGCGGTCTTTCAGATGATCTCGCATGGCCTTGTTTCCGGCGCCCTGTTTCTTTGCGTCGGTGTCGTCTATGATCGCCTGCATACCCGCGACATCGCGGCCTATGGCGGTCTTGCCGCCCGCATGCCGCTTTATGCCGCGGTTTTCATGATCTTCACCCTTGCCAATGTGGGCCTGCCTGGGACCTCGGGGTTCATCGGCGAGTTCCTGACATTGATTGGCGCCTTCAGGGTCAACAGCTGGGTCGCGTTTCTGGCCACGACGGGCGTTATCCTTTCGGCCGCCTATGCGCTCTATCTCTACCGGCGCATCATCTTCGGCGTCCTCGACAAGCCAAGCCTTACGTCGATGCTCGATCTTTCCTGGCGCGAGGCCGCGCTGTTCGCGCCGCTTGTCGCTTTGACGATCCTTTATGGCGTTTACCCGTCCCCTGTTCTCGACAGCTCGGTCGTCTCGATCAACGCCCTCATCAAAAACTATGATACTGCCCTTGCCGTGACCAAGACGGCCGCGCTCGCGCTCCACTGAAGGCTTCCCCGATGTCGCATTTCTCAACCGCCCTCGCGCATTGCCTGCCGGAACTCATTCTGGCGGCGGGCGTCCTCGTCCTCGTGCTCTTTGGCGCCCTTCGTGGCAAGGAGTCGGATGGGCCGGTGACCGAGATCGCCGTGGGTCTTCTCGGGCTCGCGATCGTGGTCATTTTGCTTGGCAGCAAGACCACGGCGGTCGTCTTCAGCGGGGCCTTCATCGATGATGGCTTCGGGCGGTTCATGAAGGTGCTGACGCTCGCCGGATCCCTCATCACCTTGGTCATGAGCCAGGACTTCCTTGCCCGCGAAAAAATCGACAAATTCGAATTTCCGATTCTGATCCTTTTGTCGACCCTTGGAATGCTGATGTTGATTTCGGCGGCGGGTCTCATCGCGCTCTATCTCGGGCTCGAATTGATGTCGCTCGCGCTCTATGTCATCGCCGCCTTCCATCGCGACAATATCCGGGCCTCCGAGGCCGGTCTCAAATATTTCGTCCTTGGTGCGCTGTCGTCCGGCATGCTGCTTTATGGCGCCTCCCTTCTCTATGGGTTCGCCGGCACAGTGTCCTTCGCGGGCATCGCCGCAACCATCCATGGACAGGCGTCGCTTGGCGCCGTCTTCGGCCTCGTGTTCCTCATGGCGGGACTCGCCTTCAAAATGTCGGCTGTGCCCTTCCATATGTGGACGCCGGATGTCTATGAAGGCGCGCCGACGCCGGTGACGGCCTTCTTTGCTTCGGCGGTGAAGATGGCCGCGGTTGCCATCACGCTACGAGTCGTCCTGACCGCGTTTCCGGGCATCGCGTCGCAATGGAAGCAGATCGTGATTTTCATTTCCCTGATGTCGATGGTGCTCGGCGCCTTCGCCGCGATCGGCCAGGCCAACATCAAGCGCCTCATGGCTTATTCCGCGATCGGCCATATTGGCTTTGCGCTCGTCGGTCTTGCCGCGGGCGGGGAGGCGGGCGTCAGCGGCGTGCTCGCCTATATGGCCATCTATCTCGTGATGACGCTCGGCACTTTTGCCGGCATCCTTTCGATGCGGGTCAATGGTGAAGGCGTCGAAAACATCTCCGATCTCTCCGGTCTTGCCAAAACCGACGGCGTGATGGCGTTTTTTCTCGCGATGATGATGTTTTCCTTGGCCGGAATACCGCCCCTCGCGGGCTTCTTCGCCAAATGGTATGTGTTCAACGCGGCGATCCAGGCGGGGCTTTACTCGCTTGCCGTCATTGGCGTTCTGTCGAGCGCGGTGGCCGCCTTTTATTATCTGCGGATCGTCAAGGTCATGTATTTCGACGAGCCCGCGCCCGCTTTTGACACGCCGGCGCCCGCCCCCCGCGCCGTGCTCGCGGTGACGGGCCTCCTTGTCTTGTTCTTGTTTGCTTATCCGGGTGGTTTCATCGACGCCACCACGGCGGCGGCGCAGTCTTTGTTTTGACCTATCAGCCTGTGGTGTTTTGCCCTGTTTCGTCTTTCTGGAGCGGCCCAAAATAAAGCATTCCGGCTGGTCCAGCATGACCAGCTCACTTCGACCAATGACGAAGCCTTGGCGTGCGCCCGGTCCGGCGATGCGGGACGGCTCTGGGTCGTCGCGGCCACGCAGACCAAGGGCCGGGGCCGCCATGGCCGCTGCTGGTCCTCGCCGCGCGGCAATCTTTATGCAAGCCTGCTTCTCATCGATCCGGCGCCGCCGCACCGGGCGCCGGAACTTGGCTTTACCGCTGGCGTCGCAACTCTCCATGCGCTGCGCGAAATCCTTGCCGGAGACCGGCGTCTTGCGATCAAATGGCCGAATGACGTGCTCCACGGCGGCGCCAAACTTGCCGGAATCCTGTTGGAAAGCGCCCAGCTGCCGGATGGGCGCTTCGCCTGCGTCGCCGGCTTTGGCGTGAACTGCGGCGCGCATCCAGAGGATACACCCTATAAGGCCACAGATCTTGCGGCGATCACTGGGCAGAAGGTCGCCGCCGGAGAAGTCTTCGAGGCGCTTTCGGCGGCGATGGCCCATTGGCTCGATGTTTGGGCGGCAGGCGCGGGGTTCGACGCGATCCGCGCCGAATGGCTCTCGCTCGCCGCCGGTGTCGGCACCTGGATCCGCGTGGCGCGGCCGTCACAAACCCTTGAAGGCGTCTTTCAGACGATCGATGCTCACGGGCGGCTTGTTCTCGAACGGGCGTCCGGCCCGGCCGTGGTCGAGGCGGGCGATGTTTTTTTTGGTCCGCCAAATGGCGATGCCGCCACGGCCGTGCGTTGAAAACATGCCGGCGCATGCGGCAATTTTGTCTTAGCCATGCCGGATTTTTCGACGCAAACCGGTGGCTGCTTGCTGGAGCGTGCCGTCGACCACGCTGGCCCGGGAAAGGTTTGTGGAAATGAACGATGGAAGTGACGAGCTCGTCTTTGCTCCGCTCGGAGGCCTTGGCGAAATCGGCATGAACCTCGCCCTTTACGGAGTCGGCCGCAATGGGCGCTTCAAATGGCTCATGGTCGATTGCGGCGTCGCCTTCGCGGGCCCCGACCTCGCGGGGATCGACCTCATCGTTCCGGACATCGGCTTCATCGAAAAGATGCGGGGTGATCTGGCCGGCCTCGTGATTACCCACGCCCATGAGGATCACATCGGCGCGGTCGCGGATCTGTGGCCCCAGCTTGAGTGTAAGCTCTATGCGACGCGCTTCGCGACTTCGCTTCTTGAAGCCAAGCGTCTCGCCGAGCCTGGCGCTCCGGAGGTTCCCGTCACCATCGTCGCTCAGGGGGCCGCGGTCACGATCGGGCCTTTCGAGGTCGAATTTATCGCCATGGCGCATTCGATCCCGGAAAGTTGCGCGCTCGCCATCCGCACGCCGCTCGGCACGGTCCTTCATTCGGGAGATTGGAAAATCGATGAAGCACCAGGCATAGGCAGGCCAACCGACGCCAAACGCCTTGCCGCGATCGGGGCGGAGGGCGTGCTGGCACTCATTTCCGATTCGACCAATATTTTGCGCGACGGCGTGAGCCCCTCGGAAGCCGCCGTCGCCAAGACTTTGCGCGAGATCATCGGCAAGGCAACCGGCCGTGTCGTCGTCACCACTTTCGCCTCCAATGTCGCGCGCATTCGCGCCGTCGCCGAGGCCGCGATGGCCGCCGGCCGCACGGTCGTGATGGTCGGGCGGGCGATGGAGCGGGTGACCGCCGTTGCCCGCGAATGCGGTTACCTCGACGGTATTCCGGAGTTTTTATCCCAAGACGCCTTTCCCCACCTCCCGCGCGACAAAGTGGTCCTTTTGGCAACCGGAAGCCAGGGCGAAGGCCGCGCCGCGATCGCCCGCTTGTCCGAAGGCAATCATCCCGTCGTCACGCTCAATCCCGGGGACCAGGTGATCTTTTCCTCGCGAACGATTCCCGGCAATGAAAGGGAGGTTGGGCGCATCATCAACAATCTCATCCGGACGGGCGTCGAGGTCATTACCGATCGCACCGCGCTTGTCCACGCCTCCGGCCATCCGCGCCGCGGCGAGGTGGCGCAGCTCTATGGCTGGATCAAACCCGAAATCGCGATCCCGGCGCATGGCGAGGATATCCATCTCGCCGAACACGCGGCTTTCGCCAAATTGCAAGGCGCGCGGCATGTTGTTTCGGCGCGCAACGGCGACATCGTGCGGCTGGCGCCAGGAACGCCTTCGATCACCGGCGAGGCGCCGAGCGGGCGCCTCTGCAAGGACGGCAACAGCCTTGTTCCGGTGGGCGATGAATCCCTGAAAATACGCCAGAAACTTGCGGTTTCCGGGATCGTGACCATTGCCTTGGCGGTGACCGCCAAAGGCGATCTCGCGGGGGTGCCGGACGTGATGATGGCCGGGATGCCCATGCGGGCCCGCAACGGTGCCGCGATCGACCAAATCGTCGATGACGCGCTCTTTCAAACCTTCGATCAATTGTCGCGCCCAAAGCGGCGCGATGCCGATATTGTCTCCGGCGCGATCGAAAAGGCGGTGCGCAGCGCGGTCGCCGCCGCATGGGGCAAGCGGCCAATGGTCCATGTCCTCGTCGTCGAGGTGTGAAAGGCAGGAGGGGCAGGTGTCATGCTCGGGCGGTTGAACCACGTCGCCATCGCGGTCAAGGATGCCGCGGCGGCGAGCGCGATCTATCGCGATGCACTTGGCGCCAAGGTGAGTGCGCCAATGGCCTTGCCAGAGCATGGCGTGATGGTGGTTTTCGTCGAATTCTCCAACAGCAAGATTGAGCTGATCGAGCCGCTGGGTCCGCATTCCCCTATCGCGAAGTTTTTGGGCAAGAACCCGGACGGCGCGGTCCACCATCTCTGTTTCGAGGTCGAAGACATTTTTGCCGCGCGCGAAGCGCTGAACCGGGCGGGAACCCGCATCCTTGGCGGCGGGAGCCCAAAAATCGGGGCGCATGGCAAGCCGGTCCTTTTCCTGAACCCCAAGGATTGCGCCGGAACCCTGATCGAACTCGAGCAGCTTTGAACGAGAGCGCAGGCCCACCTTCGGGCTTGCGGCAAAGGTCAGGGATCCTCGGTGCTTTTCGGGAGGCGCAGCCGCCAGGTTTTGAGGCCGGAGCGCGGATTTGTGCCTTCCGCGATCTTTTCAAATCCTTCCCGCTCGTAGAAGCGTAGCGCCCGCACATTGTCCTGATTGACATCCAAAGTGAGGCGGCCCTGAGAACGCCGGCGGGCCTCGTTCAAGAGGAGACGCGCGCCGCCGCTTCCTTTGGCGTCCGGCGCGACCGCGAGCTGATCGAGATAGGCGGCCGCCGGATCGAAGGTCGCAAAGCCAAGCAGCCGGCCGGAGCCGTCGAACGCGCAGACCGTGACGGCTCCGGCCGCTTCGAGCTTTTGCAAATGATCGAGAAACCACGGCCGCCGCGCCGGAAAATCGATGGCCGGCATCGTCTCTTGCCAGCTTAAGACCCAAAGATCCGCAAGGCTCGCGAGATCCGTGTCGATGCGAGGCCGTAGGCGCAGGCCCGCGATGGCGGAAGGAGACCGGGTCAAGCTGCTGAGGTCCTAACAAATGCGAGGGCTCGAGGAATTTTGGCAGTCGAGGGCTTAATCCACAAGCGGCGCCGTAGGATGGTAAGCGGGCAAAAGGAGAATTCCCGATGCCCCTAAATCGCCGCGAATAGAAGCTCCTTCGCCCAGCGAAAAACCGGCGCTTGAGTTGAAATGCTGGGCGCTTTCCTTATGATGACGTCACCCCCCCCTCTCAGCACAGGACATCGGTTACACCATGGATCACGTTCAGCTTGGCGCCGCTTCGACCATTGTCATCATAGGCGGCGGTCAGGCGGGCGGCGAGGCCGCGACGCTTCTGCGGCAAAACCGGTTCGAGGGCCGCATCATCCTCATCGGTGAGGAGGATAGTCTTCCCTATATGCGCCCGCCCTTGTCGAAGGCCTTTCTCGCGCGTGAAATCACCAAGGACGCTCTGATCTACAAAGCCGCGGTCGCCTATGAAAAAGCCGATGTCGAAATGCGGCTCGGCGTGCGTGTCGAAGCGATCGACCGGAACACCAAGACGCTTTCGCTCAGCGGCGGCGAGTCGCTCGCTTATAATAAGCTCGTGATCGCCACCGGGGGCCGTGCCCGCGAATTGCCGGTGCCGGGCGCCAGCTTGCGCAATGTTCTTTACCTACGCACCCTCGCCGATGTCGAGCTGCTGCAGCCGCACATGCAGGCCGGCCGGCGGCTGGTGATCGTCGGCGGCGGCTATGTGGGGCTGGAGGTCGCGGCTGTCGCGGTGAAGCGCGGGCTCGCCGTCACCGTGCTCGAAAGCGCGCCGCGCGTGCTCGCGCGCGTCACCGCGCCCGCTCTGTCGGAATTTTATGAGCGCGTTCATCGCGAGGCCGGAGTTGATATCCGCACCGGCGAGACGGTCAGCGGTTTTGCGGCGGGTGGCGAGGCGGGCGCCGTGGGCGCGGTCGAATGCGCGAACGGCCAATCCTTCCCCGCCGATTTTGTCGTGATCGGCATTGGTCTTGTGCCCAGCACGGAGCTCGCGGAAAAAGCAGGCCTCAACGTGGATGACGGAATTGTCGTCGATGAGGCGAGCCGCAGCTCTGACCCCGATATTTACGCGATCGGGGATTGCGCCATGCATGCCCATCACGGATTTTTGCGCCGGAAAATCCGCCTCGAATCGGTTCCCAACGCGCTCGAACAAGCCCGCGCGGCGGCCGCCTCGATCACCGGGCGGCCCATTCCCGAAGCCACGGCGCCCTGGTTCTGGTCCGATCAATATGATCTCAAATTGCAGATGGTCGGCCTCTCCGAGGGCTATGATGAACTCGTGATCCGGGGCAAGACGGAGTCGTCCTCCTTCACGGGTTTTTATCTCAAGGAGGGCGTCATCATCGCCGCCGATGCCGTCAACCGGCCTGGCGATTTCATGGCCGCCAAACGGCTTGTCGGCGAGCGGATGGCGATTGCTCCCGCGCGCCTCGCCGATGACTCGGTACCGCTCAAATCCCTGCTGCGCGCCGCCGCCGCTTGAGCCCGGGGCTCAGCCCGTCTTCGTGCAGCGGTACGCCCGTGTCTCATAGGGAAAAGTGACTTCGCTTTTGCCAGCGAGATCCGCCGACGTTGAGATCAGCGCCCGCACCTCTGCGGCGATGCGTTCCTGCTCGGCCGGCGAGAGGGCGGCGATGAAACTTGTGGAGAGCACGCGGTCGACGATGACCTGCTCGGGCGCGCCGCTGTGGCCGTTTGGAAAACGCCATTCGCGAAGAGGGCCAAAGCCTTCCGCTGGAAACAGCCGCCGCCACTCCTGCGTATGATGCCGGGGCGTGCTGCCTTCATGGGGCTTCATGATTTCGGAGAGCGCGGCCACCCACGCCACGCGTTCATCGCGGACATTCCAGATGAGGCCGAGAACGCCGCCCGGTTTCAAGACGCGATGGATTTCCGCGAGAGCTTCACGCCGCGCGAACCAATGAAACGCCTGCGCGCAGACGACGGCATCGGCGGAGCTGTCCGCCAGCGGGATATGTTCCGCCGATCCTTCCTTCGCCGTAATGCCGGGGTTGCGCTCGATAAGCTGCGCCAGCATTGCGGCGACGGGCTCGACGGCGATGATTGTTGCGCCGGTGGCGCGAAGGCGCGGCACGAATTTGCCCGTCCCGGCGCCAAGATCGAGGACGGTCTTGCCGTCACGCAAGGCAAGCTCGCCGCGCAGCCATTCTTCTACCGCAGGAGGATAGTCAGGCCGGCCTGTGACATAGGTGGCCGCGCCCTTGGCGAAACCGCTGGCGGCGGAGCGATGAATGTCGAGCATCAAAACCTCGGAATGACCCTTGCCTCACATTTTAAAACAGGATCCGCAGAAGGTTGCAGGCGCCCTTCTGAAAAACCGTCCGGTTTCAGGCTTCGATCGGACAAGATCGTTTCACGTGAAACGTTTTGGTCCGATTGCATTCTGGGTCAATGGACCTTCGCAAGGCGGCGCGACGTGGGGCGCCGGGATTTGGAGCGAGCGAAATCCTGCGATAGGCTTAAACTTTCTCCGTGTAATTTTTTTTAAAATTTTTCTCGATCTTCGCTCCAACTCGGTCGGCCGCCCTCGCGATTTCAAGGCCGGTAAACGCCTATCGTTCGGTTTGATTGAATGGCTTTTGATGAAAGCAGGCATCCGAGATCGCCTTGAAACCGGGCGCGTCATCTGTCATATAAAAAACGACAGATGACGACGTGCCTGTAAGAGGTGTTCCATGGGGAGTGCCAAGAAAGTTCCCGCGGCTGCGGCAGTTTTGGCCATCGAAAAAGCATTGAATCTCCGCGCTGCTGGCGAAAGCGCCAAACCGGCCGAAGCGAGTGCCGTTGGTGCAGGCAAGGCCGCCAAGGCGAAGGAGCATTCATCGGGCAAACGCGAAGCTCTTGAAGCGCTCGCGTTACAGCTGGACCCTTCGAGGCCAACCGGTGAGTCAGCCGCTGCGCTCGAGTTCAAATGCAACGCTATCAAGCCCGGATCTGGCTGCACGAAAGACTATACTGGAGCGGGTGGCGGACCTCCTTGGCGGCACTCGGGTTCTCCAGCGCCATCTCAAGGACCCGCTGGACGCCCACGAGATGCTTCTTGAGGGTCTGCCGGGAAAGGCGTTGAGCACCTTCGTCGACAACCTCATGATCCAGAAAGCGGCCACCTTCGAGAAGGCTATGGGGATGAGCCTGCGCACCTTCCAACGCCACAAGGACGCGCCTTCAAAGCCGTTGAGCCAAGAGCAAAGCGGGCAAATCTGGAAGTTCGCCGAGATCCTCACCAAGGCAACGGCGGTTCTGGGCTCGCAGGAAGAGGCGGAGGAATGGCTTGACCGTCCTGCCATTGGCCTCAATCAGTGGCGGCCGATCGATCTTCTGGCGACGCCCGCGGGCGTCGAGTTGGTTGAGGACTTTTTAGAACGTCTTGAGTACGGCGTTTACGTGTGACGCCGCTTCCCGCCCCACTCGGCGGCAATGAGCTCGTGGCGTGGCGCCTGGACCAGGCGATACATGCTTCAGCCTGGGACAATGGCGAAGGTGCCTACAGGGCAGGCGGGCGCTGGAATTCCAGGGGCGTCCGGGCGGTGTACTGCTCGATCGATCCCGCGGCAGCCATCCTTGAAGTTGCGGTACACAAGGGTTTTAAGGCGCTCGACACGGTCGCGCATGTCCTCACAGCCATGACGATAACCGCCACTTCAAGCGTTCATATCGTGGATAGCGTTCCCAATCCCAACTGGCTGCGGCCGGGCATCCCAAGCGCTGGGCAGCAGGCTTTTGGAGATGCATTGCTCGCCCGGCACAGTTTCGTTCTGGTCCCAAGTGCGGTATCAACCCATAGCTGGAACCTGATCTTCGTCGCCACAGGGGCGGCGGGGGCCTATAGCATGAGGTCGCAAGAGCCGTTCGCGCTCGATACGCGTCTCCATCCTCCAACGATAGGCTGAGCAGCCGTTTGAGGCTGCCACCTGGGGCAACCAGCGGATTGATGCCGGTAAATCTCCCTTGACCGGAACTTTCGGTCTTCATCCGCCAATGAGCTTATCTCTCACCACACGCCGGGAAGAAGGCGGGATGTCCGCTTGGCATAGGCGGCATAGTCCGGAAAGCTTGCCATGAGGATCTCTTCCTCGAGCTTTATCCGGCGGATTTGTACGCCTGCGTGCAGCACCAAAAATGGCAGCGCCGCGAACCAGGCATAGTGCAAGAGCATGCCAACAATCGCGATCTCCTCGACCAGGTAAAGCGGATGCCGGATGATGGCGTAAGGGCCGCGCGTGACCAGCGTGCGTGCCTGGGGGATAAGGCTGAACGACCAGCCCAAGGTGAGCAGCGTATAGACGATCAGCACCTCGCCGCAGAGAAGCATCGCGGCCGATGCCACACCGAGCACCGCAAGCTCAGGGCCGTGGGGCAAAAAAGGAATGAGCCACGTGCCATAGGTTCCGGCCAGCGCCAAAAGCGCCGGCCCGAGCCCCTTGGCTTGGCTGACCGACTCTGGCCGCAGCAGCATGATGCAGCCGATGATCAAGTAGAAGAGGACGACGCATCCTTCCGAAACGAGCAACGGCCAGGCCTCTAGACCGGCCCGGCCCGTCGCGATCTCGTCGATGAGACTGTTGACGGCCTTGAAGACCACCGCCCCCAGGACGAGAAACCAGGCGCTGGCGCTAAGGCGCAGGATCAAGGCGCGCGCGGGCATTAAGGCCGGCTCGATGGAAACGGCGCTCCACCGTTGCTCCAGGGCCGGCACGGGGCTTACCGGATCTCCGCCAACTCCCGCCAAGGCATATCCTCATCTCGGTCAATGTGACGGTCCACAGGGCGGCTCTCTGGCTGCCTCCCAGTATAAACGCCACGTGAGGCCGCCAACGGCGGCGCCAGTATAAACGCCACGTGAGGCCGCCAACGGCGGCGACGGCAACAGCATAACATGTTGATTATGGCTGAATTCCGGTGAAGGCCTCTTTGTGAATGGCCAAAGAGTTCCGCCGCCGCCGCACGGAAGGCCGGAGGCCGACTGTTCCTTAAGCCGCCCCCTCAGCTCAGAACGCACGCTTTCACCCACCACGCCGGATGCGCCCGGAGAATTGCTTTTTTGGCCCGGGCGGCGGAACGGCAATCCTTGAAGAGCGCAAAACAGGTGGCGCCGGACCCCGACATGCGGGCGAGGCGGCAGCCGGGCGCGGGGGCAAGAACCGCCAGCACATCGCCGATGACCGGCGCCATGAGGCAGGCCGCCGCCTCCATGTCGTTGCGGCCTTTGCGCAAGGCGGCCATCAATGCGTCCGCCGGCATGTGCGGTGAAAACTCCGGGTGGCCGCCAAATCCCGTCGCGCTGCCCGGTGGAATATTCATCCTTGCGAACACCGCTTTTGTTTCGACCGGCTCGCCCGGATTGACCAGTAGGCCAATGAGCGGCGGCAGCGCGATAAGAGGGCCGAGCTCATCGCCGATGCCGCGCATCATCCGCGCGCGGCGCATGAGACAGACCGGAACATCGGCGCCGGTCGCCTTCGCGGCGTCGAAGAGGAGCGGGTGATCACCCGCAACGCCATTGGCGCGGGCGAGCAGCCGCAGCGCCGCCGCCCCGTCCGACGAGCCGCCGCCAAGGCCCGCCGCCACCGGCAAACGTTTGACGAGATGGAAGGCGCCGGATTTCGCGCCGGGAAAACGTTTGGCGAAATGATGCGCCGCGCGCAAAACGAGATTGTCTTCGACGCGGCCCGAGGCCGCCGCCGACGGTCCCTCGATCGAAAGGGCAAGAGCTTCGCCCTCCGTCAAGCTGAGCGTGTCGCCGCCGCGCGAAAAGGCGACCAGACTTTCGAGCGTGTGAAACCCATCGGCGCGGCGGCCGAGGATATGCAACGTCAGATTGACTTTCGCGGGCGCGCGTTCGGAGAGGACGTTTGGCACAGGGAACCGCGGTCAAAACCCGTTGGGGACGACCAAAGGCCCGCGATCACCCGCCATTTTTTTTCGCATCGGCTTCCGCCGCGGCCGGACGCGGCTCCTCGTCGAGACCATGCTCGATCTTGTGCAGGATCTTGACCTTGTCCTCCGGCTCGGGATCGAGGTCGCGCGCATGATTCCACTGGAAATGCGCTTCGAGTTTGCGGCCCGCCCGCCAATAGGCGTCGCCAAGGTGATCGTTGATCACGGGGTCCGAGGGTTTCAGATCGATCGCGCGTTCGAGCTGCTTCACGGCCTCGTCGTTGCGGCCGAGTTTGTAATTCGCCCAGCCAAGACTATCGACGATATAGCCGTCGGTCGGGCGCAGTTCGACGGCGCGGCGCAGCATGTTGAAGGCTTCATCGAGGTTCATGCCTTGATCCGCCCAGCTGTAGCCAAGATAGTTCAAGACGAGGGGCTGATCGGGATAAAGCGCGAGGGCCTGCAAGAGGTCGGCCTCGGCGTCCGGCCATTTCTTCTCGCGCTCATAGGAAATCCCGCGGAAATAATAAATCGGCCAGTCGGTTTTCTCGGGCTTGCTCTTGCCGGCCAAGGCCTGCGAATAGGTTTCGATCGCCTCCGCATATTGCTTGTGGGCGCGCTGCAGATTGCCGAGCGCGGAGAGGGCGTCCACATTCTTTGGGTTTTCGTCGACGATCCGCTTGAGATATTTCGCGGCTTCGTCCGGGCGGTCCAAGGCTTCGAGAATCTGGCCGGTTTGAATATCGGCCGTGGTGCGCAAAGGATCGTCCTCCGGCACCATTCCATAGACATCGATGGCTTGTTCGTTTTGTTTGGCGCGCTCGCAGAGGTCGCCCAAGGTGATCACGGCGAGGCTGTTGCGCGGGGTGAGATAGAGCGCGAGCCTCAGATAAATCATGGCGGCGAGTTCGTCGTCTTGCTGGCCGCCGGCGGCGCCAAGGCCGTAAAGCACTTCGGCCGCGCCTTGCACGGCGTCCTTGACCAAGGGTTCAAGCGGTTTGCCCGACTTCAGGCTGGCGAGCGCCGCTGTGACGATGGGATGGTTGGGAAGAATTTGATCGAAGGCTTCATAGGCCCTGATCGCTTCGTCGCGGTCGCCGTGGCGCGCCATCATGCGGGCATAGGCATCGACAAGGCGCAGCGTGTTCTTGTCGGCGGCGTAGGCGGCCTTGATGCGCTTCAAAGCTTCCTTCGAATCATTGGCGACATCGGCGATGAGCGCCGCATGATAATCCCGGAAAACCCCGAAATTTTCGCCATGAAGCTTATCGACGAGGGTGAGCGCGCGGCTTGTGTCGCCGCTGCCCGCATAGGTCCAAGCGGTGAGCAGCGTGGCGGTGATATCGCGCTGCTGGCCGCTGCCGGCCTTCGCGAAATAGGCGCGGGCGGCGGCGAAGCGCTTTGCCTTGATCGCCTTGATGCCAAGCGCGAGGCGCGCGAGGTTATTGTTCGGATCATGCGCGAGCTGGCGCTCGGCGAGGCCGAAGGCATCTTGCATATTGCCATTCGAGACCGCCGCGACGAACGCGCGCTCGATCAGATTTGGATTGCGCGGATCGAACCGCAGCGCCTCGCGAAAGAATGTCGCCGCGGCCACAGTATCGTGCTCTTCGCCCGCGACAAGCGCCGCGAGATAATTGCCAGAGGGGCTTTCGCCAACCTCGAAAGGCGCCGCGATGGCCAAATTTTCCCGGGTCCGGGCCTCGGCGCCCGAGAGCGCGGCGGGAAAGATCAATGCGCCAAGGCAGAGCGCGGCAATTCCGCGCGCCGCGCTGCGGCGATGATCCTTCCGGGCATAGTTTAACTCGATCGGCATGCGGAGCGTCTTTCCGTGCAAGAGGCGATTTCCTGGCCGCCGGGGCTCGATCATGCGTTTGTCACGACGAACATGGCCGTTTTACGTTGCACCGGTGGCGTCCCGGCGCAGCGCTTCCAAAGAAGCTGCGGGGCGGCCCGGCGGCGATGCCCGAAGCTGCGGGGCACATGCTGGATCGCGCCCGGCGGCAAGAAACCATGATTGCTTCACATTCAAGGGCACATGGTCTCAATCTGTCCGGTCTCTTTTGTTCGTTTTCGCGCGTGATCTTCTGTCAAAAAACGCTGGGGCTTTCGAAAGATCACGCTCAATTTCTCTGAAGATCATGCTCTCGCGGCATGGTTGAGCGGCACGAGGGGAGCTGGCACGAAACGGCGGTGATCAGCTTTGCCCACGCCTAAGTTTATAAAAGATATGATGCCCAATCACGTCCATCTTTTCAAGTCTTCTTGCCCAGCGCGGGCGGACATAATTGGCGTGATAATGGGTCGAGCCGGCGATATCGGAAACATAAGTCTTGCCGTTTGTCACTTCGGTGGCGATCCGCACAGCCTTGAGCCAAGCATCGGATTCGGTGATCCGCAGCGATTTGCCTTCGCAGGCGAAGGAGAACTGACATCCATGCCAGCGCTGCCGGTTCTGATAGACGACACCGCAGATCGTTGCCGGATAAAGACCGCTTGCGACGCGGTTCAGGACGACCTGCGCGACCGCCGCCTGCCCTTCCTCGGATTCGCCGCGGGCTTCGAAATAGATGGCCTCGGCAAGGCAACGGTTTTCCCGCGCCGCCTTGTCCTGATCGAGGAGTGCCGCGTAATTTGGCCGGACCCCGGCCGCCGGCGCCCCGCCCACGGCGGGCGCCGCTCCCCGAGGCTCGCCCGGCAGGGCCACGACCTCGATCGGCGTCGAATCGGCCGGCGCGGGCGTCACCGATCCGAGCGCGATCGCCCGGCGGGTCGCTGGCGTCGCGCCCTGGATGAGCCGCTCGTTGATCGACGCCGGGCGCATCGTCACGGGCGAATGGTTCTGGCCGGGCGAGGTCCCGGCGCTGGAATGCGCCGTCGCCGGACTTTCGCCATCGGGCCAGGGCTCAAAGGCGGCGGCGCTGTCCGACGCGGCGGCCTCCTCGCCGGCAAGCGCGAAGCCGGCCGCCGGCATGTTTTCGTCATGGTGGAAAAGCAAGTCCTCGGCGCGGAGCTTGGCGAGACCATGGGGCTCGTGCAGCCGCGAGTTCGAACTGCGGCCGCAAACCGACCAATGGATCGCCCTTATGGGTGCGGTCAACCGAGGGAAACGCCTGCGTGTTGCGCTTCAAAACGGCGCGGGGTTCGATTTCATCGGGGAGGCGGCGGAACTCGTCGTCATTGCCGATCGACAGGCTCGCCTCCCGCAAGATCTTGCCTGCCGCGCCGGTGAGGCCGCCAAAATCGATGCCAGTTTCGGAGGCAAGCTGGGAGGCAAGTTCGGACGGTTGCGGCGTTGGTCCGGCCGGGACCAGCATGACCGGGGCGGCTGGCGCGCGCAAAGGCAAGGGCGCAAACGAGGCACCCGCCGCGGCTTCCTGGCCGGCGTCGGCGCTGATCGACACAGCAAGCGCCATACCAAGGCACCATGGCGCGATGACGCCTATCGCCCAACCGATCCGCGAACAATTCATGCGCGACTCACGCTCAGGGCGGGCCGTGCCGCCATCGGCCGCCCGCTCCCAAGAATTATTGTGGCGTAAGCTTGAAAACAGGTTACGAGAGGCGGCGGAGGGCCGTGCCAAAATGGGGCAGGCGGAAAATCGCGGACATGGAAACCTGCGGCGCGCCGTGCCGCTCCCGCCTGGGCGCGCACAACCTATGGCCAATCGAACATGAGGAGATTCGTCATGAGCAGCGATGCGGCGAGTTTCACCGGCAGCATCCCTGAGCACTACGAACGCAGTTTGGGCCCTATCATCTTCGCGGATTTTGCCGCCGACATCGCGTGCCGGACGGCCGCTTGCAAGCCGGCGCGGGTTCTCGAGACCGCCGCCGGCACGGGCATCGTCAGCCGCGCGCTGCGCGATCTCTTGCCTGCAAACGTGCCGCTGATGGTGACCGATTTAAATCCGCCCATGCTCGACGTCGCGCGCCGGAAGCTCGGGTCTGGCGAAGCGGTGGACTTCGAGGTCGCGGATGCGAGCACCCTTCCTTTCCCCGAGGCCAGCTTTGACGCGGTCGTGTGCCAGTTCGGCGTGATGTTTTTTCCGGAGAAAGACAAATCCTATTCAGAAGTTCATCGCGTGCTCGCCCCGGGCGGACGCTATTTCTTCAATGTTTGGGATTCGCCCCGCCATAACCCCTTCGGCCGGATCGCCCATGACGTCATTGGCAATTTTTTCACCGGCGATCCGCCACCGTTCTACCGGGTGCCTTTCGCCTATTGCCAGATCGATCCGATCAAGGAATCCTTAATCGACGCGGGGTTCACGGACATCGCCATCACCGTCGTCCGGAGGGAAAAGGAGATCCCCGACGCGAGGCTTTTCGCGCGAGGGCTCGTCACCGGCACGCCGGTCGCCGATCAAATCCTGGCCCGCGGGGCGAGCGATCTTGATCGCATCGTCGAGGCCGTTGCAGAGGCTCTGCGCCAGGAATTTGGCGCCGATCCCGGCCGGATGCCCCTCCAGGCGATCGTCTGTTCGGCCGGTAAACCGTCGTAATGAGACGTTGAAACGTGCTCCAGAGAGCACAGTCCGGCAATTTACATGGGGCCTTGCCCTGCCGTGCCGCCGTCAATAAACGCGGTTGACGCAGAAATCGACGACATCGCTCAAGGCGAATTTCCAGGGCGAGGGGGGAAACAGTTCTAAGGCGTCGCGGGCCATGGCCCCGTAATGGCGGGCGCGCTCGATCGTATCCTCGAGCGCGCGGTGCTTGTGCATGGTCGCGATCGCGATCTCGAGATCGTTCTCCGTGATCTCGCCCTGCTCCAGGGTGCGCCGCCAGAACTCCCGTTGCTTTTGCGTACCGCGCCGGAACGACAAAACGACCGGCAAGGTGATTTTTCCTTCCCGGAAGTCATCGCCCACATTTTTGCCGAGTTTGGCCGAGGTTCCCCCGTAATCGAGCGCGTCATCGATGAGTTGAAACGCGATTCCGAGGTTCATGCCGTAGCCGCGGCACGCCACGATCTCGGGCTTCGGCCGGTGTCCGAGCAGGGCGCCGACTTCGGCGGCGGCGCCGAACAAGGCGGCCGTCTTGGCGCGGATCACCGCGAGATAATCATCCTCGCTCGTTTCCGTGTCCTTCGCGGCGGAGAGCTGCATGACCTCGCCCTCGGCGATGACGGCGGCGGCGGTGGAGAGAACATCGAGGCAGGGCAGCGAGCCGACCTCGACCATCATCTTGAAGGCCTGGCCAAGAAGGTAATCGCCGACAAGAACGCTCGCCTCATTGCCCCACAGCATGCGCGCCGCGAGCTTGCCCCGGCGCATGTCGCTCTCGTCCACGACATCGTCATGGAGGAGGGTCGCGGTGTGCATGAATTCCACCGAGGCGGCGAGCTTGATATGGCCCGTCCCGGCATAGCCGCAAAGTCCTGCGGTCGCCAAGGTCAGCATCGGACGCAGACGTTTGCCACCCGACGAAATCAAATGATTGGCGACTTCGGGGATCATCGAAACATCGGAGGCGGCACGGGAGAGGATCGTCTGATTGACCCGCTCCATGTCGTCCATCACGAGAGAGAGCAGCCCGTCGATGCCGGGCTCGGGCATTTTTTCTTCGAGGGGGATGACAACGCCCAAGATTGATTTCTCCGAAGGCCGGCGGCACGTATTAGGACGCGGATGTATTAGGACGCCGTTTGGCGCTTCGCAACTAGGCACGCGATCCAGCCGTTTTCACGCAGCTGTCATCCCACGCAAGAGGCTCACCGCAAACCGCGAAATAATGCGTTAATGCCCAGCATGGACCACGTCAAATCAAGCTCTAGGCGCGACCGATAGGAATGCGGCTGATGTAAGTCAAGAATTGTCACGCGAGCGCCCGCCCCTCGCATGGAATGGCGGGACGGGCAAGAAACGCTCAAATTCAATGGACGGGCGCATGCCGGACAGGCTCTTGAAATAAAGGTGGACCGGAATTGATCGAACTTCTTCGCACCAACGACCTCGTGCTGATTTCACGGGTTGAATCCCTCCTCGCGGAGTCCGGCATCGCCGTTGTCGTCGCCGACCGGCACATGAGTGCGCTCGAAGGGTCCTTGTCCTTTTTGCCGCGCCGGGTGCTCGTTCCGGCGGAGGCCGCGGCGGGGGCGCGCAAGCTTTTGACGGACGCGGGCCTCGGCCCGGAATTGCGCGATGGCTGAAGCGATGACCGAGCAACCGCCCCTCGTTGTCACCGATGCGTTTCTCGGGGGGCGGCTGCGGATTCGCCAGCCGGCCGAGGGTCACCGTTGCGGCACCGACGCGGTGCTTCTCGCGGCGGCGGCGCCAGCGGATTTTTCCGGGCTTGCCATCGATGCTGGCGCCGGTGTGGGCGCTGCGGGCCTCGCCTTGGCGATCGCCCGGCCTGGCCTTCGCTTGGTTCTTTTGGAGAACGACTCGTCCCTCGCCGGACTGGCGCGCGCAAATCTCCGTGAAAACGGGCTCGCCGATCGCGGCTCTGTCGTCGAAGCGGACCTTTTGTCGCGGGCCAGCCGGCGTGCCGCCGGGCTCGACGATGAAAGTGCCGGTCTTGTGATCAGCAATCCGCCTTTTCTTGATCCCGGCCGGGCGCGGCTTTCGCCGGACCCCCGCAAACGGCGCGCGCATGTGATGCCTGCGGCGGGCCCGGCGGCGCTCGCCGCTTGGATCGCGGCGGCCATGGCGCTCCTTGCGCCTGGCGGCTTAGTGATTTTGATCCATCGCCCCGACGCTTTGCCGGTGATCCTCGAAACTTTGGCGGGGCGCGCGGGGGGGATCACGGTCTTGCCGGTCTATCCCCGGCGGCAGGTGAGCGCCTCTCGCATTCTCGTGCGCGGCAAAAAAGGCAGCCGCGCGCCGCTCGCGCTCGCGCCGCCGCTCGTTCTCCATGAAGGGCAAGGTTTTACGCCCGCCGCCGCGGCCATTCATAAAGGCGCGGCGGCAATCGAATGGTAAGCCGCGGCAAGTCTGTGCGAATGCCATGGAGGTGTCTCCGGAGTTGGAGACACCCGATCTCTTGCCGCTGCCGTATTAAAAGCAGAGCCTCAAATTCTCAATAGTAATGGTAGTGGTGGTGGTGTGGTGGTGATGGTGATGGTGGTGATGCTGCCAGTCGCGTTTGGCGGACAGCTCCACGTCGTTGTCGATTGTCTCCGCAATGGCTTGGTCGACCGCCTCAAGCTGGGCGGTAAAATGCTGGATTGTTGTCGCCGCCAGCGACAGCGCCAAGTCATCCGTCATGCCGCTACCGCGGCGATTCTTCCATTCCGTCAGGCCGGCGACCGTGCCAGCCCGGATTGTCTGGAGTTCGCACAAACGCCGCATTGCCGGCGAAGGCGGGATCCAGCGGCTTGAACAGTTCAGCGTATTCGCGGATATGCACGGCATCGACCTGATCGGTCTTGTTGCGCCCCAGCTTCGTCCGTGCGAAGTCGCGGATCTGAGCGGGATTGACGATGCTCACGACGTGCCCAGCCTCATGGAGCGCAAGCGCGATGCCCAGGCCGCCTCCCCAGACAGGCGTGAACCTGTCCGATCTTGTGTTCGCCGAGCCAGGCAATCAGTTGATGCCAGCCAGCGGGCGAATTGGCGAAGCTCTTGGAGCGCGCCTTTGTGCCAACCCCGAGGTTGGTGTCGAATGTGTTCTTGGAAACGTCGATGCCCAGTACAGCGTCAGTCATTTTAAGGCTTTCTCTTCAGATCCTCAGATCCTCGCAGCGACGGCTCCGCATCGATCAACCTTGTACACAGGATCTGCGCCAGAACGCGTCCCAGGATACCGTCCAGCCTAAACAGCGGAGCTTGGAAAAGCGGGGCCGGATCTACCGCTCGGGCTTGGTCGCCAAAGGGACGCCGCAGGCTCACCGCTTTCCTCGCCATCCGGCAGAAATAATCATTTGCCGGACACTCGCAACGTACAAGGGACGATGATGGGCTTTTTCCGGCAGGGCCTCCATGACGGAGGGCTGTTGTGTCAGCTGCACCGCCGGGACAGCCGCCGCGACGCCGGCCAGAGGGGCCTGGGTCGCGCTCGCGAAACCAAAAGAGCCGGCCAGAATCGCGGCCGCCGCAAATCCGGATTTTGTTGGTAAACGCATTTGATTTTCTCCCTATAAAATGCGGCAAAGCGAAAGCTTTACAAGTCGATTGCCTTCGCCGCTGCAATTTTACAGCATGGTTGCAAACCATGATGTAAATCCGTTATCTTTCTATTCTAAACACTTCCGCAACGAGCTTGTTTAACATGAACGACATTATCGTCTTGGTCAAGTGCTAATTCATGACGAGTTAAGTTCAACATAGATTTACTACTTGAAACGCCAGCAACATGCGCCGGCGTTTCGATCATTTCTCTTCCTGCCATCCTACAGAAAATGCGAGAGTTAATAATAATAGTAGTGATTGTAATAGGGATAATTGTAGTAATGGTGGTGCCAATGCCGGTGTCTGTGATAATAGTGCCGATGATGCCTTCTATAATAATGGGCCTTTTCAACGGCGGCTTCGGGGGCCGGCGAGGCGAGGGTCCGCGCCGCCGCTGGCGCAGCAAAAAGGCTTGCCGCCGGTGCGGCCTTGGCGGCGCCCCCCAGGCCGCCAAAGGCAGCGACGCCCGCAATCATCACGATCTTCAAAAGCTTCATTTTTTTCCTCCATCGCGTCAATTTATCCCGGCCAGATAAATCGCCGCTCCGCGCGAAGTCCATTTGGGCATTAAATTGTGACACGGGCGTTTCCTTCTCGTTCGTCTAGGGAAACCTTGACAAAATAGGCGCCGCCGCGCCATTGCCCAGGCCCGGTGGTGGAAATGTACCAAATATTCTGCGGCTTCGCCCTTCCGCCGGTTCGCCTCCTCGCGGCTTCACGGCGCCTCTCGCGCGAGGGCGGCGGCAGGCAAGCGCGTTTCTCGTTTCACATAGGCCGAATGATGAACACAGCGGCATGCCCGGCAAACGACAAACTCTCCGGTTCGCCCGGAAAGGCTCGGTCCTTCCAGGACCTCATTTTGACCTTGCAGACATTTTGGGCCGGGCAAGGCTGTGTGATCCTGCAGCCCTATGACCTCGAAATGGGCGCTGGCACATTTCATCCTGCGACCGCGCTGCGCGCGCTCGGGCCTCGCCCTTGGAAGGCGGCTTACGTGCAACCATCGCGCCGGCCCAAGGATGGCCGCTATGGCGAGAACCCGAACCGGCTCCAGCATTACTATCAGTTCCAAGTCATCCTGAAACCGTCGCCGCACGATATTCAAGCGCGTTATTTGGCCTCGCTCCAAGCCATTGGCGTCGATCTCGGCCTCCACGATATTCGCTTCGTCGAGGACGATTGGGAGAGCCCGACTCTCGGCGCCTGGGGGCTTGGCTGGGAATGCTGGTGCGATGGCATGGAGGTCTCGCAATTCACCTATTTTCAGCAGGTCGCGGGCATCGATTGCGCGCCTGTTTCCGGCGAATTGACCTATGGCCTCGAGCGGCTTGCCATGTATGTGCAAGGTGTCGACAATATCTATGACATCAATTTCAACGGCCGCGAAGGACCTGAAAAGGTGACTTATGGCGATGTCTTCAAACAGGCCGAGCAGGAATATTCACGCTATAATTTCGAAGCCGCCAATGCCGAGGCGCTCTTCCAGCATTTCAAGGATGCAGAGGCGGCGTGCCGCGACCTCTTGGCGCTTGGGGATAAGGGCGAGCGGCATTTGCTGGCGCTGCCCGCCTATGATCAATGCATCAAGGCATCGCATATTTTTAACCTCCTCGACGCACGCGGGGTCATCTCGGTCACCGAGCGGCAAAGCTATATTTTCAGGGTGCGCGATCTCGCCAAGGCCAGCGGCGCGGCCTGGCTGAAGACGGAAGCGGGCGGCGGTTGAGGTTGGCCGGCACACCGCTGCTGAGGCATGGAAAGCGCCCCAGATTCGACGGACACGCGCGTCAAATCCGCAAAGCTTCGCGCATGATCCGGCCTTGTTCCCGTCGGATCATGCGCTCTTGCTTCCGCAACGCGCCAGCCGACCATCAGCTGGGCCAGCACATTTGATCGCGAAAGCATAGGGCCTCTTTTAGTAATAGTAAGGGTAGTAAGGGGGTTACCCATAGTAATAAGGCCAGCCCGTTGCCACCGCAAAGGGAAGCGTGGCGAGGCCAATGGCGCCGCCTACAACCGCCGCCGCCGGATTCCAGGCATAATATCTGTATATCTGTATATCTGTGATGGTGCCAAGCGTAGTGGTGGTGTCTCGTGCGGTACCATCCATAGTGCCAGCCACGGTGCCAGACATAGTGGTGCCGATAGTTATGCCTCGTAGGCGGCCAGCTGGATCTGCGTATTCGGATGCGTTATGACGTCCGAGCTTGCGACGCTCATCGGACCGGCCGAGGCGGTCGCGGTCAGCGCGAGCAAGGCGGCAGAGGAGACTACGGAAAGTCTTATTTTATCCATGACGCACCTCTGGTGAGGTTCTGCCTTTGAGGCCCGGCAAACGCCGGCATCAGCCATTTGTTCCTGGCGCGTCGAAAATCATTGCAGCGCGATTTCGCCGCGAGGGATTTTCTTAATTCGCAAGCTGCGTCTATAGAAGGCGTCTTTTGCGTTCACCTCTCAAGAGCCAAGCTCATGCGTGCGGGCTGAAACACCACAATGCCAGATCTTCTGTTTGAACTTTTTTCCGAGGAAATCCCCGCTCGCATGCAGGCGCAGGCGGCCGATGATCTCCGCCGCCTCGTCACCGAAGCCTTGCGCGCGCGCGGCCTTTCCCATGAAGGCGCCGCGAGCTTCGCGACGCCAAGGCGGCTCGCCTTGCATGTGGCGGGTCTGCCGGGCCGCCAGCCGGATACGCGCGAGGAAAAGCGCGGGCCACGGGTCGGCGCGCCCGAGGCCGCCGTGCAAGGTTTTTTGAAAAGCGCGGGCCTCGCATCGCTTGCCGAGGCCAAAATCCAAAAGGACCCGAAAAAGGGCGAATTCTATGTCGCCATCCTCGAGCAAAAGGGCAGGGACACGCTCGCCGTCTTAGCCGAGGTCTTGCCCGAGGTGATCAAAAGTTTTCCGTGGCCAAAATCCATGCGCTGGGGCGCTGCCTCGGCGCGCCCCGAAACCTTGCGCTGGGTGCGCCCGCTGCACGCGATTCTCGCCACGTTCGGCCCCGAGACGGAAGACACGGAGGTGGTCCCTTTCACGGTCGATGGCGTGAGCGCCGGAAATTTCACATTCGGCCACAGATTTATGGCGCCCGGCAAAATCACTATTCGCCGCTTCGACGATTACGTCCCGGCGCTGGAGAAAGCCAAAGTCGTGCTCGACGCGGCGCGGCGGCGCGACATCATTCTTCATGACGCGCGCGATCTTGCCCTGGCGCAGGGACAGGACCTTATCGAGGATGAAGCGCTCCTCAACGAGGTCGCCGGGCTCGTCGAATGGCCGGTGGTGCTGACCGGGGAATTCCCCGCGGCGTTTCTCGAACTTCCGCCGGAAGTCATCCGGACAACGATCCGCGCCAATCAAAAATGTTTCGTCTTGAAGGACCGCGCCAGCGGGAACCTCAGCAACCGGTTCGTGCTCGTGGCGAATATTGAGGCCACCGATGGCGGCGCCGCGATTGTCGCCGGCAATGGACGCGTCGTCCAGGCGCGGCTCGCGGACGCCAAGTTTTTTTACGAGACCGACCTTAAAATCAGGCTCGAAGACAGATTGGCCAAGCTCGATCACATCGTCTTTCACGAGAAGCTTGGCACCCAGGGCGAGCGGGTCAAGAGACTGGAAGGGCTCGCCCGCGACATCGCGCCTCATGCGGGCGCCGAGCCAGACCTTGCGGCGCGGGCAGCGCATCTCGCCAAGGCCGATCTCGACTCGGAGATGGTCGGCGAATTTCCCGAATTACAAGGTGTGATGGGGCGCTATTACGCGGCCGCGCAGGGCGAGGATGCGCGTGTCGCCGAGGCGATCGGGGATCATTACAAGCCGCAAGGCCAAAGTGATCGCGTGCCTTCGAGCCCCGTTGCGATCAGTGTCGCGCTCGCCGACAAGATCGACATGCTCGCGAGCTTCTTCGCCATTGGCGAAAAGCCGACCGGCAGCAAGGATCCTTATGCCTTGCGCCGCGCCGCGCTCGGCGTCATCGCGCTCATCCTCGAAAACAAGCTGCGGCTGCCGCTGCGATCGCTTTTTGAAAAAGCCGCAACGCAAGCCGCTTATGTAAACGCGAGCGCGAAGGATGAGTTGTTCGATCAGCTCATGGGCTTTTTCAGCGAGCGGCTCAAAGTCTATTTGCGCGAGCGCGGCACACGCTATGATCTCATCGACGCGGTGTTTGCTTTGCCGGGGCAAGACGATCTCCTTTTGATCGTCTCCCGCGTGGCTGCGCTTCAACATTTCCTCGATACGGAGGAAGGCACGAATCTGCTCATTGGCTATCGCCGCGCCGCCAACATCCTCCGTGCCGAAGAGAAAACCGACGGGCCGGGGGCCTTCGATGGCGCCAGCGATCCTGAACTTCTTCACGATCCGGCGGAAAAGCAGCTTTGGGAAAAAATTCAAAACATAAGCGCCGCCACGCAGCATTATTTGGTCCTCGCCGAGGAGCGCATCGGCCGGCCGCAATTTTCGGGCGAAACTCCCCTCGAGGATGCGATGGAATCGCTGGCTTCGTTGCGGGGGCCGGTCGATCTCTTTTTTGACGAAGTGACCGTGAACGCGGAAAATCCCCAACTGCGCGCCAATCGCTTGCGGCTTTTGAACGAATTGCGAAGGGCGATGCACGGCGTCGCCGATTTTTCAAAAGTTGCCGGATGATCCCATCAGGCCATGAGCGCGGGTAATCGCTCATGGTCTTTGGCGGTGGCACTCCTCGATCATCTTAGCCAAAGAGCTTGCTCAAAAAACTCTGCGGCTTTTTGGGAAGCTTGCTTGCCAGCACATCGGCTTTTTCAATGACCGGAGGCGCCGATAAAAGCTTGGGCGCCTTCGCCATCAGGGCTGCGGCGACGCGTCCGGACAAATGCGCTTGCCGCCCGGCTTCATCGGGAAAGGCGTCGAAAATGGCGAAGGTCAATGGCCCGAGCCGAATGGCAAACCATGCAATTGTCGCCGGTTCCTCTTCGACAATCGCAAGACCGCCCTTGAGAAATTCTTCAACCTCGGCCGCTTTGCCAGGCTTCGCTTCGAGCCGAACGAACAGGGCAACATTGACCATGTGATGTCTCCTCCGCTGAGGCGCGCGGATGCGCGCGGGCCGAGCCTATATAGTTTACGCGCCGTGCCCGTGAAGGGTGAAGCAAGGCAAAGGCCTGAGCGCGTTCAAGCTGGAGCGCCAGACGCGCCTCGCGTTTGAACGTACAGATTTAGGAGAGCCAAGCCAGCTTAGAAGAAGTCAAATCTTCCCGGCCGTGAAGAACCAAACACCATGCCGCAGGAGCGTGGCACATAGACAAATTTGATCCGAAAATAAATTTCGTTGATGCTGCGGATGCTGCGGATAAAGACAAACGATTTCCCCTCTTCTCTCGCCGCGCGTAGCTTTTTGAAGACGCCCTTAGCCGAGGAGTCATGCGTCAAAGTGACGTGTTTCCACGGGCGCGCAAGGATGAAGAATGGGAGGCGAATGAAATGAGTGTTGTAACTGGAACGGCACGCACAGGCGAGGTGGCGGCCGTCGCCGAGGCACCGCTATTAATGGGGTGCCTTTAATTATTTCAGTCACTGTGATGTGCGCTTGGTATGTCGGCGTGCGTATCTATGAGCAGGTCTTTGGCTGGTACGCGGGTCTTGATTCTTTCGCGCCCGAATTCACCACCTATTGGATGACCATCCTCTACACCCAGGAACCGGTCGAATTGGTCCTCTTCATCGGCATGATCGGCTGGATGTGGAAGACCCGCGACAGGGACATTGAAAATGTCCAGCCGCGCGAAGAGCTGCGCCGCATTTTCAACCTGCTGGCCTGGATTTTCGTTTACGGTCTGGCGATCTACTGGGGCGCCAGCTACTTCACGGAGCAGGATGGCACCTGGCATATGACGGTGATCCGCGACACCGACTTCACGCCAAGCCATATCATCGAGTTCTACATGGCCTACCCCGTTTATATCATCATGGGGTGTGGCGCCTTTATGTATGCGAGGACGCGGGTACCGGCCTTCGCCTGCCACGGCTGGTCGATCGCTTTTGTCATGCTCTTCGTTGGCCCCTTCATGATTTTCCCGAATGTCGGGCTCAATGAATGGGGCCACACTTTCTGGTTCATGGAGGAACTGTTCGTTGCTCCGTTGCACTGGGGGTTTGTCTTCTTCGGCTGGTTCTCGCTCGCTGTCTTCGGCGTCTCGCTGCAAATCCTTGGCCGTATCAAGGAACTTTGCGCTGGCTATGAGGATCTGGTTGGCCGCGAGCAACCAGCTGAATGATGAAAGGCTGGCGGGGCCGATGTCCCTTCGGCTCCGCCACGGTTAAGTCCCTGGAATTGGGTTCCAAGTTCCAGAGCATGATCCGCGAAAGTTCGAACCGGTTTCGCGAAAAGATCATGCGTCATCTAGGACTTTAGAGCGTGATCCGATTCAATCTGAACGGATCACGCTCTAAGGAGCGTGTTTGTTCTTTGCTGTTAGGATTGAGCTCAACTGAAATTCGCTCCACTAATCCGGCGCCGGTCATCCGGAAATTATGTCCGGGGAGCAACGGCGAGATGAAATCTCGCTGACATCGAACACCTCTCCTTCCCTCGCCGGCTCGTCGGAGGGGGAAAATTTTTTGGCATGGATCTTAGAATTATTCTTGGAATGATTCAAACAGTGCGCGTCTAACCGATGTACAGGCTTCTTTGCTGGCGCTTTGATAAATAGCATTTACGTAGCAGCCAGCATATCTTGATTCTTCGGCCCTAATATGTATTTTGTTTACATGGAGCTCTATCAGATCAAACACTTCATCGCGGTCGCCGAGGCGGGTGGTTTCACCAAGGGCGCGGAACGCGACGCCGTCTCGCAGCCTGCGATTTCCGCGAGCATCGCGAAACTGGAAGCCGAACTCAGTGTGAAATTGCTCGAGCGGCGGCACTCGCAAGTTGTGCCACCTCCCGCCGGAAAGAGCTTTCTCGCGGCGAGCAAGGCCATTTTGCGTTCCTGCAATGCGGCGAAATCCGAACTTCAAACAATGGCAGACAGAACGCCTCTGAGAATTGGGTGATGCCGCCACCGTCCAGCAGGCGTATTTCCCGCCTGCTGAATTCCTTCCGGCAGGCCAATCCCCACATTCGGATTGAGGTGGCCGATGGTCATTGTGACGGATGGTGCCGTTGCGACCGGCTGTTCGACCGCTCGCCGAAGGCGAGCGCGATGCCGTTCTTTCGATCGTGAACGATCGCGTCGCGGTAAAATTCGCGAGCCAAGTTCTCTTCGAAGTCCCCTACATGCTGGCGGTACCAGCGGACCATCGCTTTGCGCAGCAGCAGGCCGTGAACGTCGGCGAACTTGCGAACGAGCCGCTCATTTTACCCGAATACTGCGGGTTCTTGCAGGATGTGACGAATGCGCTCGCGCCGTCAGGGGAGGCACGTCCCGCAGGCGACTGTCCTTGTCCTACCGCTACCGTCTGCACAGCTTTTGCTCGAAGCAGCTTGGCTGCTGATCAAAGATACGTTACTGACCGCCGCCGCCGCCGCGCGGCTTTATCGGTCATCCGAAGCCGCCGCACACCAGAAAAGTCCAAGCTGCCCGAGGTATCTGCGCCTCGCATCCCCAGTCTGCCTTCCGCTTGATCGATCTCATTATCGATTTATTGGGCGCCGTGAAACGCGGCGGTGTGCGCGCGCTCGCGTGTTATAACTGATATCGATACGGAGATAACAATAAACGATTTCCTCTTGCCTCTCACCGCGCGTAGCGTCCCCAGACCCTGCAAGTCGGGAATGCATGAGCCAAAATATCATGCTTCTCCCGGCGAGCAGTTCGAGCAGTTATGGAATAAGAGAGGCACATGACATGAGCTTAGTAACTGGAACAGCGCGCACCGGCGAAGCCGCGGCCGTCGCCGAAGCGCCCCTTTTCAACGGAATGCCGTTGATCATCGGTGTTGCATCGATATGCACCTTCTACGTCGGCGTGCGTATCTACGAGCAAGTCTTTGGCTGGTACGCGGGGCTCAATTCTTTCGCGCCCGAGTTCACCACCTACTGGATGACCATCCTCTATATCGAGGAGCCGGTCGAATTGATCTCCTTCCTGGCCCTCGTCGGCTGGATGTGGAAGACCCGCGACAAGGACGTGGCCAACGTCCAGCCGCGCGAGGAAATGCGCCGGATGTTCAACCTGATGGCATGGATTCTCATCTACGGCGTCGCGATCTACTGGGGCGCCAGCTACTTCACGGAGCAGGATGGCACCTGGCATATGACGGTTATCCGCGATACCGACTTCACGCCTAGCCATATCATCGAGTTCTATATGAGCTACCCGATGTATATCGTCATCGGCGTGGGCGGCTTCATGTACGCCCGGACGCGGCTTCCGACTTTCGCCTGCAAAGGCTGGTCGATTGCCTATGTTCTCCTGTTCGTTGGCCCGTTCATGATCTTCCCGAACGTCGGGCTCAATGAATGGGGTCACACCTTCTGGTTCATGGAGGAACTGTTCGTTGCTCCGTTGCACTGGATGTTCGTCTTCTTTGGCTGGTTCTCACTGGCGGTCTTCGGTGTCTCGTTGCAGATCCTCGGCCGCATCAGCGAACTGCTGAAGGGCTACGAGGACCTCGTTGCTCTCGAACAACAGCCGGCTGAATGATTAAGCGCTGGCGGAGCCAATCTTGGATTCGGTTCCGCCAGAGTTAAGGCCCTTGGAATTGCGGTTCCAGGGAGTGATAGCTCTTTGCTGTTGGGATTAAGCTCAACTCAATTCCGCTCCATTGATCCGGCGCCGGCCATCCGGAAATTATGTCCGGGGAGCAACGGCGAGACGGAATGCGCCGTTCAGCCGTTCTAAGAGCAATTGTAACTTCCCCCTCCATCCCCCGCAGGATCAACTCCGGCGGGGGATTTATTTTGAAGCCTCGAACACAGCCTTTTGTCTTGGCAGCTGGCCCGCCGCGGTTGCGTTGGCCCTCGAGATTCTCAATAAAGATTGATGGCGGGCACCCTCATGCATATTGATCATAGGGCAAAGAGTTCAATATTGTCCGCGCATGGAGCTCACTCAGATCAGGCACTTCATCGCCGTTGCCGAGGCAGGCGGGTTCACGAAAGGCGCGCGACGCGCGGCGGTATCGCAGCCGGCAATTTCGGCGAGCATCGCGAGGCTTGAGGCGGAACTCGACGTCAAATTGCTCGACCGGCGGCGCTCGCCCGTGGTGCCGACCGTCGCGGGACTGCGGTTGCTCGAAGCCGGCAAGGAGATTTTGCATAGCTGCAATGCCGTAAAAGCCGAACTCAAGAAGATCGCCACGCCGAAGCTTCTGAGAATAGGTGTCTTGCAGTCGCTCTCCAGCAGCTGTGTCTCGAGCCTGCTCAGTTCGTTCCGTGGCGCCAACCCCAATGTGGCGATCGAAGTGGTCGATGGGGGTTGCGAGCAATTGATCGAGTTTCTAACGGAGCAGGAACTCGACACGGTGCTGACAATTTTCGACGGCAAGAATGTGAAATTCGCGAACCGGGTTCTTTTCAAAGAGCCCTATATGTTGGCCATACCAAAAGGCCACCGCTTCGCTGAGCGGCAAATCGTAAAGCTCGCCGATTTCGAGGGTGAGCCTTTCATCGTGCGGGCGCGCTGCGATTTCCACCAAGACGTAACCAACTTGCTGGCCGCCCGCGGCATAAAAATTCGTGTCGTCTATCAAACGGACCAAGATGATAGGGCGGTTGCTCTCGTCGCCGCCGGGATTGGTTTGGCCCTTGTCCCCGCCCATTTCGAAGGATCCTCCGTCAAGCAGGTTCCGGTTTCGGACCTCGGCATAACGAGAGCGATCGGGCTGCTTTGGTCGCGCGAGCGGCAGGATCGTGACCTCATGGAATTCATCTCTTTCGCCGAGCGCCATTGCTGGGCGGCATAGGATTCTTCACGAGACTTGCCAAAATTTTCCATGGTCCGCCCCGTGTTGACAAAGAGGGGATGACCCCAGCCGAGCGAGGCACGCCGGTCAAACTGTGGTATGACAGCCCCGTGACGGGTCGATGGACGCAAGAGACCGAAGGCGTCCTCTGGTGCCTTTTCGAGCGGTTCCACCCGCCGAATTTATCACGCCCCTTTTCGTCCCCTCACCATCACGACTCGGGCCAAGGTGCCGGGCGCGGGACTCGTGATTGGGGGGCGCAAAGCGGCAACACGACCCATTTATGAACTAAAATTCATGAAGCATCGACGTTGGAGTTCGGCTACGCGCTCCAAGGCGACGTTCCAGCGCGCCTCCAGTTCCCGAGCGACATGGCGCTTGGCCGGATCCACCAGTTCGTATCGGCGTCCGGCAAGGGATCAGGCTGTGTGAAAACGCTCTGATCTGATAGGCTTCAGCCAGTGATTCGGGGGGCTGGAATGAAGCGTTTCGTTGAGGGCGAGAATCGCCAACAGATGATCCTCCTTTAATCCAGTTCGCGTGATCGATGTCTTTATCGACGGGCTGGACCTGGCGGCGCTGGGCTTCGAGGGGATGCTGCCGGCGACAACGGGACGCCCTGCTTATCATCCCGCGACGCTCCTGAAGATTTATCTGTATGGCTATCTCAACCGGATCCCGTCGAGCCGCCGCCTCGAGCGTGAGACCCAGCGCAACATTGAGCTGATGTGGCTGACGCGCCTATAAGTAAGCGCGTGCCGTTATTGTCGTTACGAGGCTGGCTATGGACCATCTGACCAAACCACAGCAAGACATGCGCAGCGCGCAAGTTCTGGCTTCCGGCGTCCTTCAAAACGTGCCGGTCTTGCTCTTCGAAGACGATCCGGACATGGCGGCGGAAGTCAGCAAGGAGCTAACGAATCTTGGCTGTCTCGTGCGTGTTGCCGAAACCGAAACGGAGGGGCTCGCCGCGGCCCGCAGCCATCCGGCCGCGCTTTTCATCGTCGATCGCATGCTCAAGGGGACAGATAGCCTGTCAATGATCGAGACCCTCCGCAACGAAGGCATACGAATTCCGGTGTTGGTCGTGAGCGCGCTGGCCTCCGTCGATGAGCGGATCCGCGGGCTTAAGGCCGGCGGAGACGACTATCTCATCAAGCCTTTTGCCATGGGGGAACTCGCGGCCCGCGTCGAAGCGCTCCTGCGCAGGTCGAGCGACTCCCGCGCCACCGTGCTCCACGTGGGGCCGCTCAGAATGGATCTGATCGAACGCAGCGCCGCCCGTGGCGAGCGGCTTCTCGATCTGCTGCCAACCGAGTTCAAGGTTTTGGAATATCTTATGCGCCATCCCGGCCAAGTCCTCACCCGTACAATGCTGTTGGAGGACGTTTGGCATTATCGCAATCTGCCGCAGACGAATTTGGTGGACGTCCATATCGGCAAGTTGCGGCGTAAAGTCGATATGGCCGGCGACACGCCCCTCATTCGTTCCGTTCGCCGCTCCGGCTTTATTCTTCATGTGGGCGATTGAGTTATTCAGGTCGGCGACCTTCCGTCTCGCTATCCTCTTTGCGCTCGCCGTTTCGGTTTCGACCGCAATTGTCTTCGTGTTTATCTACTGGCAGGTCGCGACCTTAGACGTCAAACGATTGGACACCATTTTGGTCGCCGAAGTCGCGCGAGCGGTGACGCAACCCGAAGCCCGCCTCAAGCGAGCACTCGAGTTGCGATTTACGAGCGATTTGCGCCGGCTCGATTATGCGGCGCTGTTTGATCGAAATGGACAACTTCGATACGGCAATGTCGCCACGTTACCGAATGGCGTGTCGGTCGACGGCAAGGCGCACACCGTCGAGAGGCTTCAGCTTCAGGGTGACGGCGCGGGAACGGAGCCCGTGATCTTTGTCGCGGGCCAGCGGCCGGATGGCGGCATCGTTCTGCTTGGCCGCAGTCTTTATGAAGTCACTGCGCTGAGGCAGGTCGTCCTGCAAGCGTTGATGATCGGTATTGTGCCCGCGGTCCTTTTGGCGCTCGCCACGGGGACAATATTCAGCTTGCGCGGCGCCCAGAGGCTCAAGACAATCAAAGGAACGATCGTCCGGATCATGCAGGGCGACCTCCAGGAACGATTGCCGACGCATGGCAGAATGGATGATCTCAACCATGTGGCAAGCGCGGTCAATCTCATGCTCGACGAGATCGTCCGGCTTCTCAATCAAATCAAAAGCGTCGGCGACAACATCGCGCATGACCTGCGCGCCCCGCTCGCCCTCATGCACGCCAAGCTTGAAAGCGGTCTTGCCGGAGACTCCGATCATGACTTGCGCATCGCGGCCAAACGGGCTCCTTGCCGACCTCGATCATGCGCTCACCACCGTTTCCGCCCTTCTTCGAATATCGGAGATTGAATTCGGGCGGCGGCGGAGCGCTTTCAACCGTGTAGACCTTGCGGAAGTCTGCACCAATCAGTATTCGGAAGCCAGGACATCTCCTTTACGCTCGAAGCAGCGGCGCCCGTTTGGCGGAGGCCGCGAACCCGGACATGCGTCCTTCACGCGCCGAAGCAGCGGTGAACACCCCGATTGGTCACCGTCGGCGATTTCGACCTCTTGGTCGAGGCTCTTGCGGAATCCTCGTCGACCCCAATGCGATCAAATTCACGCCGAGAGGCGGTTCGGTTACGATCACGACGAAGACGAGCCCGGACGGATTTATCGTCCGGGTGTCGGACAATGGACCGGGGATCGCGCTCTTCGAACGGGAGCAGATCTTGAAAAGATTTCTACCGGTCGCAGAAGTACCGCCACATCCCCGGAACGGGCCTTGGGTTAAACATGGCGGCGACGATCGCCGATGTTCATGGATTTGACCTTCGCATCGAGGATAATCAGCCGGGCGCCGCCTTCGTGATATCTCCCCGCCGCCAAGCGGCCTAAAGCATGATCCGTTCGGCTCTGGCTTTTTGATGTGTCGCATTTTCTTGACGCGAACCGGTCTCCGCTTCGCTTGAAAATGATCTCGTCATCGACGCCTCCAGCCGCGCGCCTCCCATCGATCGCGGTTACCGCGCCTCGAGCTGTGGCCGCGAATCAGGTTCCGCATCTTGATCTCGCATCACTATGCGCGCGAGCCAAGGCGTCGCCGGGATATGCTCCCGCCTCTGCAAGACGCCTTGCACAAACCAAAGCAGCGCGCCCGTTTTGATCGTGAAGATCGAATAGCTGACCATCATCGCGAGCGAGAAATAGATGCATATGGCATTGGTGTAACGCACTTGTTCGAGAGTATCCTCGCGTGCTCCGAAAACGATCAAAATCCAAATCAGCGTCAAGCCGATGAGCGATTGGGTGATCATCATGTAAACCACGCCAGAATCGGCGGCCAGCCATATGAGACGGTCCGACATCCCGAGGAGTTCGCCCATATCGCACTGCGAAAGCAAGGCCACCGTATGGGCGATGCGGCCCGGAAGATCATCTGGCCCGTCGCGGTATCCCGCAAGGTTTGTGACCAGGACCGCGCTCAGAATTGTCGCTGGCAAATAAAGGACCGCGGTTCCCCGCGGGAGCTTGGCCGCGGCCAAAGACACGGCCATGATGGCGAGGGAGGAAATGGCAGCCAATCTGCCGTCGCATCCGATAATGACGCAAACATTTCCAACTCCGAGAAACCACCGCTCCCAACTGCTCAGGCTTGGGAAACGAGAACAGATATAAGCCGTGATCACCACGGCATAATTGCCCAGCGACACCGGCTCCAGGAAGATCGACGAAAGACGATGCAAATTGAGAAATGGCAGGAAAAGCCGGTCCTGCGGCCTGACGGCGCTAACGAACAGATCAGAGTCCTTGTTCCAGAAATTGTCGTCGGCATAGCCGCGGGTATTGATGTAATACTTCTGGACTTCGAATAATCGCGCATATCCATCCGTATCGATCGCTTCATAAAACATCACCGCGAGCACAATGATATGGATGATCACAACGGTTCGCGTCAGATTCTCGCGCTGCGAGACCATTCCTAGCACAATGAACGTCGGGATGATTAAGACGTCACGAACATATTTCACGTCCAAGCTTTCGGTCAGCAGCGATCTCATCAGCCACAGCATAAGAATAACAACAAACAGCACATACCATACTGTCATCTCTTCTCTGAAATATTTGATTGCCAAGAATTGCGCGAGTCCGACCGTCCCCACTTCCGCCGCGATCACGATGTTGGGCGAGAGCGCGACATGCGCGTTCACGACCGCGAGGATGGCGTTAAATGCCGTCGCCCAGATCACCAGGATCGCTGGAAAATATCGGATGAACCCGGTCATTCCTCTTCTTCCGTCGTTTGGGGGCGGCCCGCGTCGGCCCGGCGGTCTGGCGCCGTGCCGCAACAAAGACGCGACAAAAACGCGATGGCGTTTCTCCGGTCTTCCTCAGCGAGCTCATTCCATCTGGCGAGATTTTGCCGCGCCAGCTCCGCGCAAGGGCCGCGCCAGTGCGGGCGGCTGAACACGCCGGAAATCACGGCCGCCGCGTCTTCGGGCCGGTCCGGCCGGATATAAGTGCCGGAAGCGCCAAGAACTTCATGAAATATCTCTTGATCCGGCGCGATCACCGGCAAACCGCCATGCTGCATTTCGAGGAGCGGCAGACCGAGCCCTTCGTCATGCGACGTGCAGAGAAAAGCATCCCAGCGCGCCGTGAGCTCTGGCATCTGGCGGTCGGCCACAAAGCCATGCAGCCGCACATGGGGCATCGATCCAAGCCGGTCGTAATCAGGCCCCCATCCGCGCCGTCCGACGATGTGCAGCTCAACCTTCCGGTTGAGCCTTTGACGGAGAGCGTGGATGATGTCCGCCGCGGCGATGAAGTTCTTCCGGGGTTCGACGGTTCCAAGCGCGCCGATGACGATCGGCTCGTCCGGCGAATGCGGCCGCGCGCTCTTGCCAGGCATTAGGCCAAGAACATTGTGTGCGGGCGGACGGAACGGCATGATCTGGGCATCGGACGACGCGACCGCGGCCAGCTGCCGCCCCGTCGTCAATGAATTCACAAAGAAATAGCGGAAGCGGCGGACGGCGAGCTCAAAGGGGAGCGCCATGTAGAGTTTTGCCGGCCAGTTCAGATCGTCCCAGCGGGAGATCAGAAAGAGATCGTGAACATAAAGGATCTTCGCGCAGCCCAAAAAAAGAAAAAAGGGCGAAGGCGGATAGCCAGGAAAGATCCAGACATCACGCGGATGCAGGGCCGCGCGCGCCGGATTGATGATCATTTGATTGAAGATCATGGACAGCCGGCTGGACGCCGCAGGAGTCCTCCGCGAGGGTAGAGGCGCGAGGGCTTCGCTCGAGAAAAGTTCGCGGGTGACGCGCTCAATGCCGGAGGCTCTCCGCGCCATATGGGTTTGATCGACGACGATCGCGCCCGCGACCTTGGGGCGGACCGTGGCATCATATTTCATGGACCTGTCCGCTCTCGATGAGACATGCCCGTCGGGCTTGTTTGCTGGGTCAGATGAGTCCTCGCTTACCACGCCGATACTTAAGTATCTTAAAACCATGGACGGATAAACGCCAACAAGCTGAAGAGCCCTTGCGGCGACGGCCGGCTTCGGGCCCGGCACGCGGGCCCGTGTCATCTGGCAGATGTGCCATCCAATTGCGCGCCGCGAGTGCGATGGGCGTCCCGCCCCTGGCTGCTGCGCGTCCCGGAGGCCTTCGCGCCGATCGCCCAGAAGCTCCTTTCACACGGCCTGCCCGATGGGTCAAGGTCGGCGCGCCAGCGGCTCGCCCCGCCGCGCCGCGCGCCTTCGGCGTTCGGGCCGCTGAACCGCTTCAACTTTGCTCGCGGACACGCCGCTTGGGGGGCATTGAGGCGCACCCTACCGGGAGCTGCGCGGTCAAGAGAAACGCGCGAAGGAGTTGCCCCGTGGCAAATATCTCTTGATCCATCCTCGCGTGTTGCGGCCGGGATGAATGTCAAGGAAAGAGTAACAAGGAGGTCTGTGGGCGCCGGAGTGCATTCGACAATTAATGTCAAATGACAATGGCCCTTTCAGTTTGCGGCCTGATCCAACGAAAACTTTGGTTGACAAGGGCGTGCCTGGGATGGTTTCTTAAATGTTAAATATTTAATTGCTAACGAAGTGCCCCGTGCGGGGAACTTTATTTGCATGATTTATATGGGGAAACGCCAGCAAGGGCGCGCATCACCTCGAATTATGCGGGACGACAAGCCGTCAAAGTGAGCAACCCGGATGAGCCGGGGGATCCTTGAGGCAAAGCGCATGAGACGGAGGCCGTGCTGATGAGTGTGGAATTGGACTGGCTGCCGGTCATCGAGAACTGGGATCAGCAGCTGGCAGAGGCGCAGGTTTTGCCTTGGCCAGAGGCCAAGCCCTTCTTTGTTCAATTGGCGAACAGCAAGATCGACTTCATCCAAACGATGAAGCTTGACCGCGCTGTTCAGCGGAGCCTGGAGGCGTCCGGCGGCGCCGCTCAGGCGGACACCCTCCGGGTTGCGCTGCTCGGCTCCTCGACTTTGTCCCAGCTCGCCCCGGGGGTGCGGGTCGGTGGCTTGCGCCGCGGCTTGCTCGTGGAGCTCTATGAGGGCCCCTATAGTCTTTACCGGCAGGAGCTCTCGGATCCGGCCTCAGGCCTTCACGCTTTCAAGCCGCATGTCTTGTTGCTCGCCCTCGATGCCCGCCACGTCGTCGGAACCATGGGCACGAGCGTTGACCAGGCTTTGGCGCAAATAGGCGCTTGCTGGTCGCTCGCCAAGGACGCGTTCAACTGCGCCGTGATCCAGCAGACGTTGATGCCGATCTTCCCGCCGGCACTTGGCAATAATGAGCACCGCCTTGGCGAGTCCTTGCTGACGCTCGTGGAGCAGGTCAACGCCGCCTTGCGTCCTGCCGCTGATGCGGCCGGCGTCAATTTGCTCGCGATTGACTCTTTTGTGCGCTGGCACGGCGGTATCGACAAATGGTTTGATGCCAATCTTTGGAACCGGGCGAAACAGGAAGTGAGCCCGCATGCCTCCGCCCTTTACGGCGAGCAAGTGGGCCGGCTGCTCGGCGCCCTTCGCGGCCGGTCCGCCAAATGCCTCGTGCTCGATCTCGACAACACGCTGTGGGGCGGGGTGATCGGCGATGCCGGGCTCGAGGGAATCGTTTTGGGGCAGGGGGATGCGGCCGGCGAAGCGTTTGTGGACTTCCAGCATTTCGTCAAGAGCTTGCAGCGCCGGGGCGTGATTCTCGCGGTCTGCTCAAAGAACGATGAAGAAAATGCCCTCCTTCCTTTCCAAAGCCATCCAGAGATGGTCCTGAAGGCCGGGGATATCGCCTGTTTCGTCGCCAACTGGTCGGACAAGGCGCACAATATCCGAACCATCGCGGCGACGCTGAACATCGGACTCGATAGCTTGGTTTTCGTGGACGACAATCCGGTGGAACGCGGCCTCATCCGGCGCGAGCTGCCGATGGTCGCGGTTCCCGAACTGCCCGAGGATCCCGCCGATTATGTTCGCTGCCTCGCGCGGGGCGGTTATTTCGAGGCCCTGGCTGTCACCGGGGAAGACCGCGAGCGAAGCGCCCAATACGCGGCCAATGCAGAGCGGGAAAAACTGCGTGAGACCGTCACCGACATGGCGAGCTATCTCGCGGCCTTGAAAATGGAATTGGTCTGGCAGCCCTTCGACCGCGTGAATTTGCCGCGGATCGTTCAACTCGCCAACAAAACCAATCAATTCAACCTCACGACCATTCGCTACGCCGAACGCGATCTGGAGCGGGCGATGGAAGACCCGAATGTGCTCACCCTGCAATTCAGACTGAAGGATGTCTATGGCGACAATGGCATCATCTCCCTGCTGCTGGCTCGCTTGCAGGGCAAAGACCTCTTTGTCGAGACCTGGCTGATGAGTTGCCGGGTGCTTGGCCGGCAGGTCGAGGAGGCGGTGTTGAATGTCCTCGCCGGGCGCGCAAAGGACCTCGGCGCTCACAGGATCATCGGCGAATACCGGCAGACCGCCGAAGAACGGCATGGTTCGTCAACATTACGCCAAGCTTGGTTTTTCTCCGCTCGGTCCCAGCGACGAAAATGCTGAACGCAGCCGCTGGGTCCTTGGCGTCGAAGATTATGCGCCAACGCCAATTGCCATAACCATTGTCGAAGGAACGCATGCCCATGCAAAAGCCGGAAATCTACAGCCAGCTGAATAAGGTCTTCCGTGATCTCTTCGATGACGAGGGCATCGAACTCACGCCGCAGACCTGCGCCGATGACATTGAGGGCTGGGATTCCCTCGCTCACATCAATCTGATCGTCGCGGTTGAGGCGAAATTCAAGATCAAATTCAAGACCGCCGAGATCGAGTCGCTGCATAACGTCGGGCATCTCGTCGACGTTATCGCCCACAAAATCTGATGAAGCCGAGTGAGGGCCTATGACGAGCGCAGCGGACGCCGAGATTGACTCTAAACCCATCACCGTTGCGGGGCGAGGGCGGTTGCTCGCTTACTGCATCGCGCTCGGGAGCGCCCCCTTCCTCCTCTTGATTGCGGGAGTCCTGATCCCCTCGATGGATTGGACGATCCGCCACAGCGGCAACATCTATCTGGCGAATGTCGGCTATGTCACAAAGCTGAAAGACGCGGATTGTCAGGTCGTGATCTATGGCGACAGTGCGGCGATGGAGGACATTGATCCGGCGATCATTCGCGAGCGCACGGGGCTTTCGGCCTGCAATATCCCTCCGAACACCATGTAGTCGTGCCGACGCTCACTCCGCGTCCCGAAGACGTATCGACGCTCGATGGAATCATCAACGCGTATTACGCCGTGATCACGGGACCGCCCGGCCAGCCGCGCCAATGGGGTCGGGATCGAACGCTGTACTGGCCGGGACTCCGATTCTTCGCGGCTAGCGTCCGACCGGATGGAACGCCTGTCGTGCAGGTCGCCACCCATCAGCAGTACGTCGATGCCACGGATTCGTCGTTTGTCGCAAAGGGCTTTGACGAGCATGAGATCCACCGCATCACGCACCGGATCGGCAACATCGCGCACATCATGAGCACCTACGAGACACGCAATATCCCCTCCGGCCCACTCCTCGGCCGCGGTGTCAACAGCCTCGATCTGTTCTGGGACGGCAAGCGCTGGTGGATCATCGCCGCATCATGGGATGACGAGCGGCCCGGAAGCCCCATCCCGCCGGAGATGCTGAGATAACACTGGTCGAGCCCGGCGCCCGCGCTACCCGCTGCGGGAGGTCTCTACTTTCTACTTTCTGTGGTTCTACTTTCTCGGGGGCAAAGCCCCCGCGCTGCCCGCCAGCAGCTCAGTGCATATCCGCCGCCGGCGGCGGCCCTTTCGCTTTGCGCAGTAGAAGAATCGCCGGCGACACAACGACGAAGGAGATGAGGATGAGCATCCAGGCATTGTTGTAGCTCAACATCGATGCCTGGCGCATGACCGTCTGATCGAGGACGCCGAGTGCGGCCTGCTGCGCCTGCAGTGCCGTGTAGCCGTGCGCCATCAGACCAGCTGTGATCGCGTGGAGCCGCTCCGTTACCTCAGGATTGTTGGGATAGACGTTGGCGAGCAGATCCACCCGGTGGTACTGGATCTGGTACGTCAAGTAGGTGTTGAGGATCGCGATGCCGAACGACCCCCCCAACTGACGGGCCAGGTTGATCAGCCCCGACGCCTGCTGGGCGTCTCTGGGATGGAGGGCACCGTAAGCGACGTTGTTGATTGGCGTGAAGAGGAACCCCAGCCCCAATCCGCGAATCACCAGTGCGGCTCGCGCGTCGCTTTCACCGGCCTGCGTCGTGAGGTGTCCGAGCTGCCACATCGCGACCACGAAGATAGCCACGCCGATCGCAATGAGCACGCGACCATCGACCAGCGGGCGTGCACCGGTGAGGAGTCGTCCGCAGACGACGGCTGCGACTGCGGTCGCGAGTCCGCCGGGCAGGAGGGCGAGTCCGGTCTCGGTGGGCGTGAACCCGAGAATGGTCTGCGTGAAAAGCGGGAAGATGAACACGCCCCCATACAGACCGAACCCCAGCGCGATGAACAGGAAGATCGAGCCCGCCAGCTGTCGGTTCTTGAGCACCCGGAAGTTGACCACTGGGTGCGGATTTCGGGGGGTGAGCTCCCACCAGAGCATTGTCGATAGACAGAGTCCTGACAGGATCGCCAGTCGGGTGATCGTCCCGTCCTCGAACCAGTCGTAGCGCTTCCCCTCCTCGAGCACGTACTGCAGCGACGCCAGCCCGATCGTGAGCAGGCTGATACCGATCCAATCGATCCCTTCGGGTTTTCGTCGCATCCATGGCGGGTCATGCAGGAACGTGATCACCAGGAACGTCGACGCCACGGCGATCGGAATATTGATGAAGAAGATCCAGTTCCAGTTGTAGTTGTCCGTGATCCACCCGCCCAAGGTCGGACCCAGGGTTGGGGCCACGATCACGCCGAGGAGAAACAGGGCTTGCACCATCCCCTGCTCTTCCGGGGGAAAGACCTGGCGCAGCGTCGCCTGTGCAGTCGACAGCAATGCCGCACCCCCGGCGCCCTGCACGACACGCCAGATCACCAGCTCGATCAGGGTGTGCGAGGTCCCGCACATGAATGAGGCAAACGCAAACAGCGCAATCGAGAACGTGAGGTAGTTCTTCCGGCCGAAGGTCGCCGTGAAGAACGCCGTCATCGGCAGCACCACGACGTTCGACAGGATATAGCCGGTTGCCACCCACCCGATCTCGTCGTACGTGGCGCCCAGATTCCCAGCCATCTGGGGCAGCGCGACATTGACGATCGTGGTGTCGAGCACCTCCATGATCGCGGCCGTGATCAGCCCGAGGAGGATGAACCACCGATACTTGGTTGTGAACGCGTCCTCGGCCGCGGCCAGCGCGGCCGCCGAGGCGCGCTGAGATGCGCTCGGCGAGCGACCCGACACGGCTGACCCGCCAGGGACCCCCGGAAGCGTGCCTGCGACTTCAGTAGCCATTGGATCGGTCGGGGATCGTAGAGCGGGCTCGAATCACCTTTCTTGAATCCCTGTCTTGCCAGACCGGTTCCGAGCAAGTGCAGCCGAGGCCACTCGGGCGGTCTCCGCCAGAACGGCGGCGCCGACGAAGATGCTGCTCTCGGCCGCCACGAACTGTGGCGAGTGTGCCGGGATCACCGGGCCACCCGGTTCACGCGCTCCAATCCGAAGAAAGCACCCGGGAATGCGCTCGAGATACTGAGCAAAGTCCTCACCGGCCAGGTTTACAAAGCCGAGCGGCACGAGCGCCGATGCGCCAAGGACATTCGTCGTAGCCTGACGGGCCCATGCAGTCGGTTCCGGCGGGTTGATCACCGGCGGCGTGCCGAGATCTACCGACACCCGCGCCTCGAGCCCGTACGTCGCTGCCGTGCTCGCGGCTATTCGCTTGACCTCCTGTGCGAGGAGCGAGCGAGTCGCCGGGTCCACCGCGCGCAGCGTGCCGGTCAGCAGCGCCCGATCCGGTATCACATTGGTTGCCGTTCCCGCATGGACCGTTCCGATCGTCACCACGGCCGGGATCGCGGGGTTAAGTCGCCGCGCCACAATGGTCTGAAGCGCCCCGATCAGTGCGCCAGCACCGACCACGGGATCCGCCGACTCGTGAGGGCGCGCCGCGTGCGCCCCCCGCCCAATCAATTCGATCGAAAACGTGTCGGCCGACGCCGCGAGCGATCCTTCGTCGGCGACGATCTGCCCCACCCCGAATCTTCGATCGACATGGCCACCGAAGATCGCCGCCACCCCGGCAAGCGCGCCGGTCTCGAGCACCTCCAGGGCTCCTCGGCCTGTCTCTTCGGATGGTTGTAACACGATGAGCACATCGCCCATGGCCGGCGCATTGGCCAGCAGCGCCGCCGCACCGACGGCCCACGTCGCGTGCACATTGTGGCCACATGCGTGCATGACGCCGGGCGAGACCGACGCGTAGGGCAGACCCGTCGCTTCCTGAATCGGCAACGCATCAATGTCGCCGCGGATGGCGACGACCGGCCCGTCGCTCTGTCGGCCCGCGATCCGCCCGATGACCACGTTGCCGATGTGCCGCACGTCCGCCGATCGACGGACGGTCACCGCCATCAGCGCTGCTGCGAGCCGGATCGCCGTATCGGTCTCGTGTCCCGACAACTCAGGGTGCTGATGCAGTGCCCGACGAAGCGCGACGAGTTGGTCCCGCAGGGCGTCGGGAAACTGCGTCTGCAACGGGCCCGGCACCGGGGGCGGCGGCGCGGTCGCCGGCTCAGGTGCTGCTGTGTCCAGCGCCGACGTCACGTCCGGGCCCCTCCTCTGGCCGGCACGTCGATCGTGTGGGAACGCACAGTGAGATCGTCGATCCTGTCGATGTCGATCGTGACGCCGATTCCAGCCTTGGTGCGCGGGACCGTGACCATACCTTCGGCGTCCATGGTCCACTCGGGCTTCACGACGTCGCGCTCCCAGTAGCGAGCGCTCGGCGAGAGGTCGCCCGGCAGCTTGAAGTTCGGAAGCGATGCCAGCGCCACGTTGTAGGCGCGACCGACTCCGCTCTCGAGCATGCCTCCGCACCAGACGGGGATCCCGTGTCGCTCGCACAAATCATGAATTGCCTTTGACACCGAAAAGCCGGCGACACGCCCCGGCTTGATGTTGATGATGCGGCCGCTGCCGAGCGTGATCATGTCCTCGGCCCGATCAAGACTGGTGATCGACTCGTCGAGGCAGATCGGGGTCTTGAGCCGGCGCTGGAGCTCGGCGTGCCGGACGAGATCATCCTGTCCGAGCGGCTGCTCGATCATGATCAGCCCCAATGGATCTAGCTGGCCAGGTGGTAGCGGCGGTCAGCCGGTAGGCGGAGTTCGCGTCGGCCATGAGGTGCACCTCCGGACCGAGCGCCTTGCGAACGGCGGTGACGAACGCCAGGTCCGATCCCGGCGCGATCTTGAGCTTGATCTTCCGGTATCCCTGCTCGTAGGCTGCGACCGCTCGCTCGACGAGCGCTTCAGGGGACTTCTGGATGCCGAGGGAGATGCCCGTGGGGATACGGTCTCGTGTCCCGCCGAGCCGCTGGGACAGTGGGATCCCCGCCGCGACCGCGGCCAGCGCCCAGCAGCCCATCTCGACGCTAGCCTTGGCCATCGGGTGTCCGCGGAAATCGCGGTCCAGGATCGAGTGCACGGCCTCCGGCCCGTCAAAGCGCGCGCCCAGGACCCGTGGTGCGACCCACTGTTCGATGGCATACCACGCGGTGTCGATTGTCTCGGCCGTGTAGTTGGGCTTTTCGCCGGCAACGCATTCCGACCACGTGGTGACGCCGTCGACATCCCGGAGCTCGAGCAGCAGGATGCGTCGCTCCGTGACGAGGCCCGAGGATATCTGAAATGGCTCTTTGAGCGCTAGACGGATCTCGCGCAGGACGATTCGATCGAGGGCAAGCATAGGAAGTCAGTGGGTGGGGGAAGAGGGGAAATGGGATTTCGTTTGGATGGGTGGTCACCCTGGCTCTGTTGGGGTTGGCGCCTGGGGCGGGTGCGGTAGAAACGTGAAATTCAGCCCCCGGCCGTCAGAATTCCGCGAGACGTCCGGCGCCCGAGTGCACCAGTACGTAAAGGCCGGTCTTCGTTTCGTCGACTCGGCGAAAACTCTTAACTCGGTAACCGTTCGCGAAAGCCCACTGGAAACACTCGCGGGTCTCCGATCGCCAGCGCACGGCCTCCTCGAGGGACGCCTGCTTGATCTCTTGGATATCCAGCGGGATGGCGACCCCGACCAACGGTGCGATGATGCCGTTGGGATAGGGAGGGATCCGCAAAACGACGGGCCCAGGCGGGACACGAGTCCGGTTGAGCAGAACGATTTGGTCCAACGGGATCTCGTCGTAACGAGTGTCCATCCGACGAGACTTCGGGCTGGGCGCAGTGGAGGATGACCGAAGGTCCCTGTCCAGCATCCATGCCACAATGAAGCGGTCGGTTCCGATCCCGCGGTGGAGGATGCTGCCGCTGTCGGAGCCATACATATCCTGGACATACTCGACCGGCTTGGCACCCAGGGTCATGAGGTTCAGGTAGGCGTTTTCGCGCCACCAGCGGGTCGTACGTCCAGTACATCTTGGTGGCGCCCATCGCCCGAACGAGATCCCGCTGGAACAGCTTGAGCTGGCGTCCAACCCCCCGATCGCGGGCGTCGGCGCGGACGGCTAGCAGATCCGACCAGTGCACGTGCCGACCGTTCTCGACACCGCTCATCCCAAACACGAAGCCCACCAGCCGTCCGTCGGGCTCGAACGCGCCGGCCGTGACCCCGCCGATTCGCTGAGCAACGCTCAGGAGCGACGCGGGGACCTGGTCGCTGAACTCTCCACCCCAGACCTCACGCTGCAGGTCGACGCAGGCCCGATACTCGGGCCACGTAGCGACCCGACGGATATCGAGCGCGCTCGGTGGCCGGACTGGGGGGGTGGGGGTGGGCGAGGGCGGAACCTTTGCGGCAGCGCGTGGCATAGCGAAGCAATGATTAACCCGAAGACGGCGGCGGCGCGAGTCGTACCGCGCCATCACCGCCCGGGTGGTCGCATTGGAGGCGTAGTGGACCTCTCGACGGGCCGAGGGTTACTGCACAAGTTGAGAGACCCGCTCACGATACCCCCCGTTCCTCCGAGGGCGTCCGCCTTATGCGCTCGCACGTTGTCGCCTACTCGCTGCTCGCTACTCGCTACTCGCTAAGGCCCCGTGCCATCTTGGCGGTCGGGGCGCTGCTGGCCCTTGCCGGGCCCGTGGGCGCACAGGATGCCGACTCCCTCTTCATCGACGACAACTACACCAAGTACGAGTATCGAGTCCCCATGCGCGACGGGGTGAACCTCTTCACATCCGTCTACGTGCCCAAGGATGCGTCGCCCACGAACACCTACCCGATCGTCCTGGAGCGTACCTGCTACTCGGTCGCGCCGTATGGACCGGACAAGTATTCGAAGCGCATCGGGCCGAGTGTCTTCATGATGAAGGACAAGTACATTCTTCGTAGCCCAGGATGTGCGCGGCCGTTACATGTCGGAAGGCACCTTCATCAACATGCCCCCGTTCGTGCCGGATTCCGTCAAGGCCCGCAACCCCAAGGCCATCGACGAGGCATTGGACACGTATGACACGATCGATTGGCTGCTCAAGAACATCCCCAATAACAACGGCAAGGTCGGTCAGTGGGGCATTAGCTACCCCGGTTATTACACGTCTATGGGCGCCCTGTCCCGCCACCCCGCCCTAGTCGTGTCGTCTCCCCAAGCGCCCGTCACGGACTTCTTCTTCGAGGACTTCCATCACAATGGCGCGCTGACCCAAGCCTACTTCTACGCCTATCCGATCTTCGGCATCCCATCGCCCGGCCCCACGACCGAGAACTGGTGGGAGTCGAAGATGGTCAAGGACGGCCAGTCCGATGGTGACTACAACTTCCAGCTCAGCCTTGGCCCGCTTAAGAACACCACAGAACGGTATTACAAGGACAACCTTCTCTGGGAAGACATTGTCCACCACCCGAACTACGATGAGTACTGGCAGAGTCGCGCCGTGCCGCCCGACCTCCGCGGCATTAAGCACTCGGTGATGGTCGTGGGCGGCTGGTTCGACGCCGAGGATCTGTACGGACCCTTTACTGTGTACAAGACCCTCAAGAAGTACGACCCGGATGCCAAGGCGAACATCGTCGTCGGCCCCTTCCGGCACGGCGGGTGGGCGGCCGAAGGCGTGACCCACACCTATCATGGCGACATCTACTTCGGCGAAGGTCTGGAAACGGGATTCCAACGCGACGTCGAGGCCGCCTACTTCCGCAATCACCTCAAGGGCACGAGTGGAGACTCACTGCTGCCGGCTGCTTATATGTTCGACACCGGCCGGAGAACGTGGGAGTCCTACACCAGCTGGCCGCCACCCACCGCCCGAAAACGCCAGTACTACTTCCATGCCGACGGAACCCTGACCCGGACGATGTCCACGACGTTCAGCGAATGGGCGGAATACCAGAGTGACCCGGCGAAGCCGGT
>CAWAQW010000002.1:0-31720 GCA_963784075.1 uncultured Alphaproteobacteria bacterium
GTATCGAGTGCAGTTATCAGGAGTTCAAACAAGAGGTCGGGCTCGGACATTTCGAAGGACGAGGCTGGCGCGCCTTCCACCACCACGCCACGCTGTGCATCGCCGCCTACGGATTTCTGGTCTCGGAGAGGGGGTGATTTCCCTCTCGGCACCCCGTTCCGCCACTGGGCTCAAGAAATTTGCCGTTCCCAAAGGTTACCGACCCGGAGGCACCCCCGATAAGACCAGAACATCACATCCCGAACTCGATCGCAACCATGCGGCGACGACTCGTGATTGCGCTCGCGCGTCGCCTCTCACGATGTCCATGCTGCAACCGATCGACCAAGCACAAGCGCCGCAGTTTATGACGCAGTAGTACAAGGACGGCCGAAGTACAAGGACGGCCGATTTGGGCTTCGCGGCTGCGGCCGCCTCGGTTCATCGGCCAGCCGGGATCGGAAAAGCCCCCACCTGGCGGCGCGAAAGCGCGGCGGAAGCAGACGCGAAGCCATGCAAAAAAGGGGACCCGCACGGAGCCGCCCTGAAGGGGTAGCGCCGAGACATCACCTCGATCAATAGGCGCCGATGTCCGGCGGCGTGCCCAACGCTTCACCGTAAAGGCTCATCGGAGGATACGCCGGCGTTGGACTGCCTGATGCGATAACCGGCGAGTTGCTTAACGGTTGCAGATTTCGGAGCAATGGATTCACCCCGGCCCTGTTCGCGGATAGGAACGCACTGAGTTGCGCAGGGGTTGGCAGCGAGGCGCTTGTATCTCCGGTCGTACCATCAAAGGTAAGATTCTCCTTCCAAACGACGTTGGCTAGGGAATAGCTCCCATAAGTGCCCATAAGCACGGCAGTGTTGTTCCGACGGGCGTCGCTTGAGTTCGGCTGGCTCCAAGCAATATTGTTGATCCATTTCACATTGTTGGAGGCCGCATTGTTCAACTCACCACGCCATGTCGCAGTGTTTTGGACATCTAAATTATTATTGAAGACGGTGTTGTTTGCCACCGTGACATTCAAGCTAAGAAAAACTTGAATGCCCTTGCCGCCGTTGTTGTAGGAGAGGTTGGACTGGACAAGCCCCTGGTAGGGATAAGGTGTATGAGGGGCTTGCTGGGTATATAGCCAGTCATCAATGATGATGCCGTTACCGTCGCTATGGGCGCCGGCCATTTTTTCCGCATTATTATATACGATATTGTTGGCGATAGTGATGTGAAATGTAGCTGTGTCCCAAACAAGGGTCGGCGTAAAATTCTGAAGTGCCGCCGGCTCATAGATAGAAATACCAGATTCTTGATATTGGCTAGTATTGCAGGTATTATAGATAGTGTTACCGATGACTGTAAAATAGTCAGCATGCTGAAAGCCAACACCCCCACCACCAGAATCATGGATAAGATTATTCAAGACCATAATATGGTGGCCTGGCCCTTGGGAGAACGCCGGATCGTTACTAACCGCATAATTTGGAGTTCCAGTTCCGTCGAGATCGAAACCATCTATGATGATATATGAACCCGTTATTCGTACAAGATTATAGGTCGAAGCGGACCCCGTGATGCGCGTCGCGTGATTAGGCGCTCCGATGTAGGTCACGTAGCCGGTTGGAGCATTAGCGTTCCCGCCAGTGCTGAGGGTAAGCCCCATCCCCCCAGTGCCAGGCTGAGCGTAGGTTCCCGCGGCGACATTGACGCAGTCGCCAGGCTTCAGCCCTCCTTTGTTATTGGCATATTGAATCGTATTCCAAGGGTAAGATTGCGAGCCTGATGTGCTCACATCCTGTCCCGTCACTCCGTCTACATAAAAGTTCCGGACGCAGGTATAAGGTTTGACGCCGAACAAAACTTGTCCCCCCGCCATGCCGGTCGCCGGAGGCGACGTCACGGGCGCCGTCGCGGCGCTCATCGCCTGTGCGCTCGACCCCGCGGCATTGGCCGCGATCTCACCCAGCGTCAGCGTCGAGCCGACGTCCGCCGTCTGCGGCGAATAGGTCAGCGCAGTGGCACCAGAGATCGGCGCCCCGGCCCTGTACCACTGGTAAGAAAACGATGTCGGCGCGTTTGTCCAGCTGCCATTTGCGCCCGTGAGCGTCAGCCCGACTTGCGGCGTTCCGGTAATCGTCGGAGGCGCGGTATTCGACGGGGGCAGTTGAGCCGACACATTGTTGAGCGTGACGAAATCAATGAAATCCGAAGTATCTGGGGCAGCACCTGTGCCCACAAAACTCAAAGTATGACTTCCGGCCGTCAGCAGGATCGAACTTGTGGTAAATTGCGAAAAAGCCGTCGCTGTTGGTGAAAAACTTCCTATGTTGGTGCCATCCATCGTCACGTTGAACGACATGAGGGTTGGACTCGTCCGGTAGGCACGCAACGCGGAATAGAAGGATATTGAGTATGTGCCAGCGGCAGGCACAGTAAACACTTGCGAAATGGTACCATTGCCCCCCGTCGTGCCGTCTTGGAGAAAGGCTGTTTGAACACCATCGGGGGCATTCGGGGCGCCCCAGGCGCTCCCATTATGCTGGATCCCCGCACTTGATATAAATGTCCAACTGCTCGAAGGCCTATAGGCATAGGTCGCGATCGACGGAGTCTCGAAGCTGCCATTTTGAATCCCCGATGAGGATTGGGCATTCACCGAACTCGAAACACCGATGAGCCAGAGAAATACAAAGGTCACGACCAATGAGACTTTCATAATTGGTCTCCTTGATCTTTCTCAGTTCAATACAACCGGTATCCCCCAATTGATCGGGGATTGCACCTCAGATTGGCTCCATTTAGCCTTTTTGGCAAGGCCGAGTGCCCACCGCCATTCACAAGGCGCACTGCCACAAGGCGCACTGCGTGAGCCAGTCTAACTGCGAATCGGCGTTCAACTTTGACCCCCGCCAAAACCGTAACAACCCATTGAACAACAAGCGATTTTAAGAAAACAGGTGGGGTCACGATTGGACGCCGATGAAACCCTCCCGAAAGCGATAATTCGGCTTCAATTCCAATTGGTTAGCGCCTAATCAGGCAAGGGTCAAAGTTGGACGCCGATTTACATGGATCTTTCCGGGCAAGCCAGCCAAGCGCATTTTGCGTCCTATGTCGAGGCTCTCGTCGAAGTCATCGGCCACGCCGATCGCGCCGAACCCTTAAATGATTATTGCGTTGGCCTGCTGATGTCGGGCGAACGCAAGAGCGTCGAGCCGATGGCGGCGATCGTGGCGCCTGCCCGGGTTTCGGCCAAACATCAATCGCTTTTACACCTGGTCGGCCAGGCGCCCTGGCCAGACGAGGCCGTTTTGCAAAAAATCCGTGAGCTGGTTTTGCCTGGCATCGAACGACAAGGGCGGATCGAAGCCTGGATCATCGATGACACCGGTTTTACGAAGAAGGGCACGCATTCGGTCGGCGTCGCGCGACAGTATTGTGGGCGGCTCGGCAAACAGGACAATTGTCAAGTCGCAGTTACGTTGTCGATCGCCAATCATTCGGCGAGCCTGCCGATCGCTTACCGGCTCTATCTGCCGGAGACATGGGCAAATGATGTGTATTAGCCGGACTCGATCTGACAGACGGTGCCTGGTTAAGCGATCGGTTTTGGTGTCCGGTGTTGTTAAGCGGCGATCATTTTCTCCTTCGTCATCGGCATTGCGTCAAGGAACGTTTGCATCGGCGTTTTGCCGAAGCACCAGCGGCCTTGATGCGGCCGCGACTCGTTGTATTCGCGGACCCACACATCAAGATCGGCCTGCAGCTCGTCAAGGGAACGGTACACCTTTTTGCGGAACGCGACGCGGTAAAACTCATTGAGCACGGTCTTTTGGAAGCGCTCGCAGATACCGTTGGTCTGCGGGCTCTTCGTCTTGGTGCGCGAGTGATCGATGTCCTCGATCGCGAGTAGAGCTCATACTCGTGCCTCTCTGGATTGCCGCAGTACTCGCTGACCGCGGTCAGTCAGCATGCGTAGCAGCTTAACCTCATGACTGTCGAAGAAGGGATCACGCGGTCGTTCAAAAGATCGGCGCGGTTTTTCAGCACTGGCTTCTTGCGGCTGATCTCTTGCAACGCCAGCTCGCCGCCTTTGTCGTAAAGCTCCTTGAAGCGGTAGAAGCTGTCGCGGCTATAACCCATCATCTTGCAAGCTTGGCTCACATTGCCAAGCTGCTTGGCAAGCTCCAGCAGCCCGACCTTGGCGCGGATGATCTTCTGTTCGGTGGTCATGGTGTTCTCCAATTCGCCGAGGCGGGGCGCTGCGCAACCCCGACCGCTCCGCGCCCCGCCTCGGCTACCGTTGTGCCAGGGGGCCAGAACACCATATGTCAGATTAAATCTTAGCTAATGCAAATGATGCGGCACGGCGGAAAAAGACGCATGTGCCTAAGGATGTCAGGTTCAAAACCAAGCCGCAGATCGCGCTCGATCAGATCCGCGCAGCCCATGCGGCAGGTGTCGCCCCCGGTATCGTCTTGGCCGATGCGGGCTATGGCAAACAGTGACTTCCGTGCCGGTGTCAGTGCTCTGAACCTGCCCTATGTCGCCGGCATCCAATCGACGCCCAGCGTGTGGCCGCCAGGTCGGGCGCCTTTGCCTCCCAAGCGGTGGAGTGGTTCCAACGCCCTTGCAACGTGCAGCGCACCTCGCCGCGCGGGACTACAAGCGAACCACACCGCATCCGGTCGAATGGCTGTTCGTCGAATGGCCGAAGGGAGAGGCGGCTCCCACGAAATACTGGCTTTCTACCTTGCCCGAGGACACGCCCCTCGCCACACTCGTCGATTATGCCAAACTGCGCTGGCGTATCGAACGTGATTACGAAGAGCTCAAAGGCGAACTCGGCTTGAGCCATTACGAAGGTCGAGGTTGGCGTGGCTTTCACCATCATGCCACGCTCTGCATCGCCGCTTACGGATTCTTGATCTCGGAACGGGACGCGATTCCCCCTCAGCCTCCCGGCGGCGCACGATGCCTCGACTACCCGAAGGTTATCGCCCCCGAGGCGCCGCCGATCCGTCCCGAACACCACGTCGAAAACTCGATCGCGACGATCAGAAAACGCCTCACCGTCGCACTCGCAAAATCCCTCGCGCGATGTCCATGCTGTCAGTCGACGCCACGACCACCTGCAACCCGATTGCGTTTATGACGCAGTAAAATTAGGCGATCCCACCATCGGTGACAGCTTGGCGTCGGGTTGACGAGGCGTGAGGAGCGTGTCCCTTTAGGGCTAGGCTCACGCTCTAATGATCGTCCTGCGCGGTCGTCGTCGAGAAGGCGCCGCGCAGCATCGCGACCACATTGGCGGCGGGTTCAGCGGGTGTCAGAGCCGCCTGCGGTTTTACCGGCGCCGGGACCGCGACGGAATTCTCCGGCTTGCTGTTGGCGTCTCGCGGCTTGGCGGCGGCCGACGAGGCTTCATTGCGCTTCGGCGGCAAGGGCACCTCGGCTGCCGGCGAAACAATTGTTTCGGCCGAAGACGGTGTGTCGACATTTGCCTTCGCAGGCTTCGCGCCCCACAGCCGGTCGAGCCAGGAAGAATCTTGCTGCTTCTTAGACTTGGGAGCGGCGGCCGCCATTGTTACCGGTTCAACCAGCTTTGGGCTGGGGCTTGGATCGGTATTGGCCGCCTCATTCACAGGGCCGTGCTTGGCGGCGGACGCCACTTTAGCCTTCTTCGTTTTGCCATCGCTGAGAGCGATATCGACGGGGCCATTCGCCAGCGCCTCCGGGCGGCTGGCAAGGCTCACGAGCGAGGCGAAATCCGGATGCTGGCCGCCATCGACATAGACCGTATGGATCGGGCGCACGCCTTCGGCGGCGAGTTCGGCGATTTTCGCTTCATCTCGTTTTTGCTTGGCCGCGACTTCGGCTTGCGTTTCCGGGTTGCGCTTGAGCGGCGGGCAGGCGGCGGTGGCGTCGAAATGCGACCCATCGGCGGGAGCCGCATTGAAAACATAGTGCTTGTTGCAGACACCGACGGCAACGTCCTGCTTGGTCACTTCGAAATTGTCGGAGCCTTCCTTCAATTGCTTCCAGAAGTCGATATTGGGATCGAGCCTGTATTTCGCGAGATTTTCGGCGGTCATGTGGAATGGATAGGACTGCATCTGGATGGCGTGCTGGCCGCCGGCGAAGGACTCCCGCGCGATGGCATAGATCTCAGCGATCTGCGCGTCGCTCATCGAAAAACAGCCGGCCGAGGAACAAACGCCATGCACCATGATCGAGCCACCCGTGTGTCCCAGGGCGCGATCATAGGCATTGGGGTAGCCGACGTCGAAGGAGAGATAGTAGGCGGAATTCGGGTTCATATGCGAGGGCGGGATCGAATAAAAACCTTCCGGCACCTGACGGTCGCCGTCGCGCACCTTGGGCCCAAGCTGCCCCGACCACCGGCACATCGGGAAGGATTTCAAATAGGCATAATGCCCGTCCGCGTTCATCTTCCAGATTTCGAGCTCAGCCTCTTTTTTATAAGCGCGAATGAGGACGGGTGCGTTCTTTGTACTCCCAATCGCCTCCATTTCGGCGATCGTCTTGGGCGGCAGCGGCGTCAGCGAGCGGGATGTTACGGGAGAGAGGCCGGAGTCCTCGCAGCCCCCCAAAAGACCGCCGCCAAGGGCGATCATGCACAAGGCCGGAAAGCTTTTTACGAAAGGGTTGCGCCGCATGGATATTTGCCCGCCGAGCTCATGGTCTTGGTGTCGTGTACGACGAACCTACAGCCGGTATCCTTGTGGGAAGGTTACCAAAACCTTGGTTCCATCCAAGACATTCTAAAGCTCAGTTAATGGCCAAAAAAAGTTTTAAAGCCGGCGAACACAAGGATTGGTGCGGATTTCCGCTGCCGGGGAACCCGTTTTCTCGCGCCGCACGCGCGAAGCTCTGGACTCGATCACGTTCATGATTTTGGATGAAACCATTCCAAAATCGTCGTGATTAGAGCGTGGTCGGTTCAGATTGAACCGGACCACGCTCCTAGTCTTTGATCGCGCATGATCTTTTCGCGAAACCGGTTTCCACTTTCGCGGATCATGCTTAGAGTTTGCGTCCAATATTCAAGAATTTGGCCGTGCGCGACGCCCTGAGTTCGGCGGCGGACATGCCCCGATAGTCCTCCAATGCGGCGGCGATGGCATCGCCCGTGGCAACAATCGCCGCTTCTGGATCGCGATGGGCGCCCCCCATCGGCTCTCCGACAATGGCGTCGATGATCCCGAATTTGAGCAGATCCTGGGCGGTTATCTTCATATTCGTCGCGGCATCTTCGGCGCGCGAGGCATCCCGCCAAAGGATCGAAGCGGAAGCTTCCGGCGACGCGACGGTATAAATCGCATGTTCGAGCATCAAGACGCGGTTGCAGCTGGCGATCGCAATGGCGCCACCGGAGCCGCCTTCGCCGAGGATGACGGCGATGCTCGGGACGCCGAGCATAAGCGAAGCGTCGGTCGCCCGCGCGATCGCTTCGGCCTGGCCGCGTTCTTCCGCGTCGACGCCGGGAAACGCTCCGGCGGTATCGACGAGGGAAATGACCGGCAAACCAAAACGGTCGGCAAGCTGCATGAGGCGGACGGCCTTGCGATAGCCCTCGGGCCGCGCCATGCCGAAATTATGCTTAATTCGGGCGTCGGTGTCGGAGCCTTTCTCCTGCCCAAGGATGCAGATCGAGCGGCCACGAAACCAGCCGAAACCGCCAACGATCGCGGGGTCCTCGCCGAATTGCCGGTCTCCCGAGAGCGGCGTGAAATCGCGCACGAGCGCTTTGACATAGTCGCTGAAATGCGGCCGCTGTGGGTGCCGCGCGACTTGCGTCTTCTGCCAGGGCGTGAGACTGGCATAAAGATCGGCAATCGCCTTCTCGGCCTTGGCTTCGAGCCGCGACAGTTCTTCACCAATGGCAACGGCGTCGCCCTTCGCCGCGAGCGCGCGCAGCTCCAAAACCTTCGCCTCGAGCTCGGCAACCGGTTTTTCAAAGTCGAGATAAGTGTGCATTGCCACCGGGTCTGTTCGCCGAGGGGGATCGGCCCAATCCGTTTATTGCCGCTTCGCAAATTTTGGCGGCGACGGGCGTTGTCCAACGCCGATCGTCTTCCGTATTTCCGGCTGCGGCAGGTTTAAGGAGGGCGAAAACTCGCTATTTTGAGGCGAGGAGTTAAGCAGTTGCGTGCACGGGGCACGTCATTATGGGGAGATTTGCATTAAGCCGCGTGCGAGGCGGTCTCGCCGGTTAACACCGCGTAAAGCGCGCTGACGTCGCGTGCGGCGCGAAGTTTTTCGGTGACCCTTGTATCGCGCAGCAAGCGCGCCATCCGCGCCAGGGCTTTCAGATGGTCGGCGCCGGCCGTTTCTGGCGCGATCAAGAGACAGATAAGATCGACCGGCGCGCCATCGAGGGAATGAAAATCGATCGGCCGAGCAAGCCGCGCGAAAATCCCGAAGATGGCTTTTGCCTTGGCGAGCTTGCCGTGCGGAATGGCGATGCCTTCGCCGATTCCGGTCGATCCCAGCCGCTCGCGCTGAAGCAAGGCGTCAAAGATTTCCCGCGCCTCCAGGCCGGAAATCAGTCCGGCCCGTTCGCTCAGTTCTTGCAGCGCGTGTTTCTTCGTGTTCACCTTGAGCGAGGGGACAACCGCCTCGGGGGTGATCAATTCGCTGAGCAGCATGGTTTGAAACAATCCGGTCCTCGTCCGCACTCGGGACAAAACTGTGGATGGTTGATGAGCGAGACCAGGCCGCGGACCATCCTCGCGTGCTCCGGTCTATTCATTTCCGGCCAGGGTCGATCCAGCCGATGTTTCCGTCGGGGCGGCGGTATACGACATTTGTTCGCCCATCGGAAGCGTGGCGGAAGACAACGACGTGGGCATTGGTCGAATCAAGTTCCATCGCGGCTCCGGAAACGGTCATTTCCTTGTATCCCGAAGATGGCTCCGCGATGACAGCCGGATGCCGGTCAAGCGCCTCGCCCGTGCCGGCGAGCGAGGGTTCCGCATCGGCGCCGGAAGCCGATTCGCGCGCGGGCTGTCCAATCATGGTCTTCTCGTCCGCCGGCGCGCTGGCGTGATGATCCAAAAGCCGCTCACGATGGCGCCGGATTTGGTTTTCAATGAGGTCTGCGGCGCGATTGAAGCTGGCATAGGGTTCTTGCGCCTTGGCGTCCGCCTGCATAGTTGCGCCGGAACTCAAATGCAAGGTGCAATCCGCCCGAAATCCCGAACCCTCCGGCTCAACCGTGACATGGCCGGCGACAAGCCGGGCCCGGTATTTCGTTAGGGCGGAATTGATTCGCGTTTCAATATGGGTACGAAAAGCCAAGCCGATGTCCAAATTCTTGCCCGAGACACGCAAGGTCATTGCTTACTCTCCACTTCCGGCGGTGGCCGGCGCAAATGGCCGGCGCATTGTTTTCCAAGTGGCCAGGAGAACGGCCAAGTTGCCGACTTCGAACTCCCGCTGTTCCCTATCTCAATGGGAATATAGGGATGAAAATTCGAGAAATATACCATGAGCGGCGTTGGCGGAAGGTTGACCTCGGCGGGGCGGGGTGGATGCCACTGCGGCGCCTCGCCCGGAGCCAAGGAGGAGGCGACACTTCGAAGGGTTAGGAGGCTCTGCATGGGGAGTTAATGATTCGATGCGCCTCCTCTCGCGTGCATTCCCGCGTCCATTCCGGTGTCCCGCTCCGTCCCGCTCTGGTGTCCCGCTCCGGTGCGAGGCATTGGCATTTGGAACCGCCGGCCATTTAAAGGAAAGCCGGTTCGGCTTGGCTCGGCCGCTCGGAATAATAAATCATGATTTCTTCACGTTGAAAACATATTGCTCGCAACCTTTTTATTTTGCGGTCGGTTGCGGCGAGACTTAGACTTTAAAGGGTTACATGAATTCGTCGTCGGCGAGGATGCTCATCCTCAGCTCCTCGCCTTCTCGCGCCGCCGTTCCACGGAGGAAGGGATTTTGAGGCTTTCCCGATATTTGGCGACCGTGCGCCTCGCTATATCGATATTGACGGACTTCAGCCGGGTGACGATCGCATCGTCGGAAAGAATTTGAGCAGGGCTTTCCTGGTCGATCAACTGCTTGATCCGGAACCTTACCGATTCCGCCGAATGGGCATCGCCGCCGTCATGCGCGGCGATCGAAGCGGTAAAGAAATATTTGAGTTCGAAGAGACCGCGCGGCGTTGCCATATATTTGTTGGATGTGACACGGGATACGGTGGACTCATGCACCCCGACCGCCTCCGCGATCGTCTTGAGATCAAGCGGCCGCAAATATTCGACACCATTGGCGAAGAAATTGTCTTGCTGGCGGACGATCTCGCTGGACACCTTCAGAATCGTGCGCGCCCTTTGTTCGAGACTCTTCGTCAACCAGTTCGCCGATTGCTTGCAAGCCGAAATGAAACTCCGCTCGGCTTCCTTTCCCTTGCCCTTGCCAACCCGGGTTATGTAGCTGTGATTGACCAGAATGCGCGGAAGAACATCGGTGTTGAGCTCGACATGCCAGGTGCCGTCCAGGCAGCGGCCGCACGATGACATCCGGGAGGATCGGTTCGATCGAACCGCCGCTAAAGGCGCGGCCAGGCTTGGGATCGAGCCGCCTGATCTCGCCCAGCATATCGACAATATCGTCTTCCTCGACATTGCAAATCTTGCGCAGCGCCGCGAAATCGCGTTTTGCGAGCAAGCTCAGATGGTCGACGAGGGCTTGCATGGCTGGGTCGAAGCGGTCGCGCTCGCGCAATTGGATGGCGAGACATTCGGCGAGATCACGGGCGCCGACGCCGCTCGGATCGAACCCCTGGATGAGGCGCAAAACGCCTTCGACCCGTTCGACCGGCACATGAAGGCGAGCGGCGATCTCCTCGAGGGACCCTCTAAAATAGCCATTCTCATCGATCGAATCGATCAAGATTTGCCCAATCAACCGGCCCGCCGGATCGGTGGTGGCGAGGGACAATTGCGTTTCCAGATGGTCCTTGAGGCTGATCCGCGCCGCGACATAGGCTTCGAGATTGGCGGGCTCCCCGTCGCCGGTCCCGGTTGACGGCCCCGTCCACGAGGTCGCGGAAAGGCCCAATCCTTCCGGTTCGAAGCTTTGTTCGCCGGGTGTTGGCGGCGGACTATCGTCAAAGCTGTTGGAAAGTTCGGTGCCAAGGCTCGCCTCCAGGGCGCCGCGATCGGTTGCAAAGCTATCCAGCGACCAATCGGCTTCCGTTGTTTCGTTGAAGCCCTCACCCGCCGAAAACTCGCCTTGATCCATATCCCCCTGAGCGCCTGTGCTCGCGTCCCCCCCAGGGACGGCTGGATCCGCCGCGTCCTCGGCCCGTTCAAGCAAAGGGTTGCGCTCAAGCTCCTGCTCGACGAAGGCCGTCAATTCAAGGTTGGAAAATTGCAAAAGCTTGATGGCTTGCAAAAGCTGCGGCGTCATCACCAAGGACTGGCTCTGCCGCATAACAAGCTTAGAGGTAAGCGCCATGTCTCCGTGAAACCTTCAACCTTCGCGCGACGACACCGTCAAAGACAGGACGGCCGGTGTCGGCCCGTTTCTTGCATGTATTTTGTTGTATAGCACAATTGTCCGCCCGTCTACAACTGGCGGTCACCTCACGGCCCACGGGCAAGACGACGATCGCGGCAGGCCGGATCGCATCGGGTTAGGGTTCTCGGGAATGGATGTTTCTGAATGAACCAGCTCCGTCAGAGCCGGAACCCCTCGCCGAGAAAGTGGCGGCGCACATTTGGGTCTTCGACAATCTCGGCTGGCGTGCCTTCGACAAGGACCCGGCCGCCGTGCACGATATAGGCGCGATCGATCAAACCTAAGGTTTCGCGGACATTGTGATCGGTGATGAGAACACCGATGCCGCGTCCTTTCAAATGCTGGACGAGGAGCTGGATGTCGCCGACGGCGATCGGATCGATTCCGGCGAAAGGTTCGTCGAGGAGCATAAAGGAGGGGCGGCCTGCCAGGGCGCGGGCGATTTCGCAACGCCGCCGCTCACCGCCAGAGAGCGCGATCGACGGCGTCTTGCGCAGGCGCTTGATGTCGAACTCCTCGAGCAAGGCTTCGAGCTCGGCCTGGCGTTTTTGCTTGCTGGGCTCGATGATCTCGAGAACCGCCCGGATATTGTCCTCGACGCTGAGACCGCGGAAAATGGAGGCTTCTTGGGGAAGATAGCCAATGCCGAGGCGCGCCCGCCGGTACATGGGCAGCCGGGTGACATCGTGCCCATCGATTTCGATGCGGCCGCCATCGGGCCTCGTCAGCCCGGTGATCATGTAAAAAAGCGTGGTCTTGCCGGCGCCGTTCGGACCGAGAAGGCCGACCACTTCGCCGCGCCGGACCGTCATGCTGATATCCTCGACGATCAGGCGCGTCTTATAAGCTTTGCGCAAATGACGGACCGCAAGGACCCCTTGCGCGCCGGTTTCCGGCTGGATGGCAATGGTCAACGCCCGCGCGGGGCCATTCTCCTTTTGCCCGCGCTCTCTGGCCGGCCCGGAAGCGGTTTCCGCAATAACTTGATCCTCGGCCATCACACCATCGCCATTACCGGCCGGGCGCGCCGGCCGAGGACTCGCGCCAAACAAGACACGCCGCACCGGCGGTGAGAGGATAAACTGCCGGTCGCGGGCGCAAATTTAAAAAAATCTTTCAAGATCTGGTCCATCGTCAATGGACCTCTTGGGCAAACAAGCGCCACGGGCGGGTAAGCGAAAGGCCGCTTGCGGTCCGAGATGCGCAAACGTCAGCCTGAGGGCGCCTTGGTCGACCGGTCGAGCTTAAGGGCACCGCCGTCCGGCTTCGCGGGCTTTTGCTCTTTGGTCTCTCCGGCGGCGCCGCCGCTCGGCAAGAACATGCTCCTCACCCGGCCCGTCACCGCGGCCTGACTGGTCGTCAAATCATAGATCAATTTGTCGCCTTTGGTCACATTCGGCCCTTGGGTTAATGTCACATTGCCGATGAGATAGACTTTATTTTCCGATTTTTCATAGATGCCGCTGTCGCCCGTCGCGATTTGATCCTTGGACGTGATCGTCACTGGCCCCGCCGCTTCCATGCGGCGAACTTGGCTCGATGACGAGGGGACTTCGGCCGTTGCCGTGGGGTCTTTTGGCGTCAGATAAATGACAAGCGTGCTTGCATGCAGCTTGCTGCCCCCTTGCGTCGCAATGACGTTGCCAGTGTAGATAAGCTTTTGTTCCTTATCGAAATAATCCAATTTGCCGGCGTCGATATTCACCGGTTCCTTGGAATTTCCGCCCGGCAAGATCTGGCCCGAGCGCGAATCTTCCGCATGCGCCAGAAAAGCCGCGGAAGCGGACATGACGCAAGCCAGAACGACCGGGCGGACCTGCCGGGGAGTCATCACTTAGGGCTCTCCGTCACGCCGCTGGCTGCTGCCGGATCCCGAGCCCCATTGTCAATCATCGAAGTGACTTCGCCAGTAAATGAGACTTTGTGGCCATTGTCGCTGATATCCAACAGATTTGCCGTGACGGTCCCGCCATCGAGAAGGACCTTGACCGGGTCCTCCGAGACGAGACCGCCGGTCTTGAAATCGATCCGCGCGGTTTTCAGCCGGATATCATAACCCGCGCTATTCTTAATTTGGATATCGCCCTCCAATGTCATTTTGTCTTTCGAGCTGTCATAGACGCCCCGCGCGGCCTTCACCCATGTCGTTGAGGCGTCCGTCGTCCCGATCTTGGAATCGATGCCGTGGAGTTCGATGATGTTCGGCGTGGTGATGTCCTGAATTCCGGTCTGTGCCTTGATGTCAAAGGGGCGGCCATCTCCCTGAAAACCCGTGATTTTCGGGGAATCCACGGTGATTTTGGTGCCCTCGACCCCGACGTGGCCAATCGAAACGTCGCCCGGCAGGCGCCTTAAGGGATTCAGCAGGGCGGCGGCGGAAATCAGCACAATCGCGAGGAGCGAACCGGCAATCGCAACGCGGCGAAGCAAGCGCACCCGCGCCGAATGACGGTTGGCTGCCTTGAAGCCGCCGCGCGAAGCCGCTGGCGTCATGTCAAAATTCACCGTGCCGTGGCCATGCGTGCCGGGCCGAGGCGAGGCTTGGTCCGGTACGGCAAGGCCTACCGGTTCGGACTCCGAACAGGACAAATGGGCCTCCTCTTTGTTCCATTCGGGGCAAACGCCGCCCTCAATACCGCTTAAGGCGATGGCTGGCACGCCCGTCGTCATTGTCCTTCGCTGGTCGTCGTTCCGAGACAAGGGTGGCAAGCTCCAGGCTGAACGGAAGTCCTCAACTCTTGATCCAACAGGAGCCGGAGTTAGAAATCCTGCAAAAGTCTTAACAATCCGGCATCCCAGCCTCGACCTGACATGCGTCCGGGCAAGCTCAACCGCTACGGCCGCGAGGCCGCACAGGTTTTTCATAGACAGCAAGCAAGGAAGGCGAAGTCATGGCGGGCATAAGCAAGGTCTTAGCTATTCGTGCGAGAATATGTCCGCGTCCGCCCATCCCATGAGGTCGAGACGGGCTCTTGCTGGCAAGAAATCAAAACAGGCTTTGGCGATCTCGAAGCGGTTCTCGCGCTTGAGCATGGCGTCGAGGCGGGCGCGCAAGGCGTGCAAATGGAGAACGTCGGACGCCGCATAGGAAAGCTGCGCCTCCGACAGCGTCTCACTGCCCCAATCGGAGGATTGCTGCTGTTTCGACAATTCGACCCCAAGGAGTTCGCGCGCGAGATCCTTCAAGCCGTGCCGGTCGGTATAGGTCCGGGCGAGCTTCGAGGCGATCTTGGTGCAATAAATGGGGGCTGCCAAGACGCCGAAGCGCTTGAGCAGAATCGCCACATCGAAACGGGCGAAATGGAACAATTTGGTGACCTTTGGATCGGCGAGAAGCCGCTCAATGTTTTTCGCCCGCGCCTCGCCGGCTGCGATTTGAACGATATCGGCGGATCCGTCGCCGCGCGACAATTGGACCACGCAAAGCCGGTCGCGATGGAGGACGAGCCCTAAGGTTTCGGTGTCAATCGCGACGCAATCGCCGAAATCGGCATCGTCCGGCAGGTCGCCCTTGTGGAAGCGGATGGTCATTGGGGGCGCCTATCACCGCTGGGACAACTTAGCAAGGACCGCCGTGCCTTGGCACGGACATTTGCGCTCGGACATTTGCGCTCCCGGTGATGGAACTTCCCCCGAGGTCGATGGGTTGCGGGCATTCCTGAACTGCATGGAGACCCGAAGATGCAGAAGAAATTCGGAATAGCGGTTGTCGCGGCTTTGCTCGCTCCTTCTCTCGCCGCCCAGGCTCAAGGTATTCCCGCTGGCGCAGAGCGCGGCGCGGCCGAAGGTGGCGCCGTGGGCGGCCCGGTTGGCGGCGTCGCTGGCGGAATTGGCGGTTTGCTTGGGGTGGATCAAGCACCCCGGTTTCGCGATTATGTAATCCGCGAACACCGCTCCGCCTATGTCTACGGCGAAGATCCGCGGGTTGGAATGATCCTGCCTCCTAGTGGAATAGCGTTTACGAGGTGCCCTCCCGGTTCGGAGTTGCACCGGCCTACCGCTACGCGATCGTGAACGATCACGTGGTTTTGGTTGAGCCGCGGACACGCGAGGTCGTGCAAGTGGTCGATTAAGGCGTGATCCTCTCATTGACGCGAAACTAGCTGGCGGGGCGATCAAATGCCCCGCCTGCGGCGTGGGGTCGAGGTTCAGTTGCCTTTAGGCCGAAATTGGAGGTTAAGATGCTAAAAGCGCTCAAAGTTATTGGGGTTGTGGCGTTGCTCGCCGTGCCGGCCGTGGTTCATGCGCAAGGTATTTTCGGCGGAATGGAGCGCGGCGCGGCGCAGGGCGGTGCCATCGCAGGCCCGGTGGGCGGTATCGTGGGTGGCGCGGTCGGCGGCGCGGTTGGCGGCGTGAATGGAGCACTTGGAATCCATCCGCGCTACCATCGTCACTGGGCGTATGAGCACCGTTCGGCCTATTATCACCGGCATTACGGGCACCAACATTGGCACCATCACTACCGTTACTGATCGACGCGCAGTAAAGGCGGCCGGACTACAGCTCGAAATCAACCATCACCGGCACATGATCGGAGGGCCTCTTCCAGTTGCGGCTCTCCCGCAAAACCCTTGCTCCGCCGAGGCGCGGCTTGAGACTTTCACTGACCCAAATATGATCGAGCCGCCGGCCCCGGTCTGACTTCGCCCAATCCCGGGCCCGGTAGCTCCACCAGGTGAAAAGTTTTTCCTCGGGCGCCACGAAATGGCGCAGCGCGTCGACCCAGGGCCCTGTTTCGCGCACAAGATTGAGCTTTTCGACCTCGACCGGCGTGTGACTCACGACCCGCAACAAGGCTTTATGGTTCCAGACGTCGGTTTCGAGCGGCGCGATATTCAGATCGCCCACCATGATGGCGTCGGTCTTGGCGATCCCGCCAGACCCCGCCCATCCGGCCATTTCGTCAAGAAAGGCGAGCTTATGGGCGAATTTCGGATTGACGGCAGGGTCGGGCTCGTCGCCGCCGGCGGGCACGTAAAAATTATGCAGGGCGATCACCCGGTCCAAGGCGCCGCCGGGAGCCAATTCCACGGCGATATGGCGGGCATCCCCATTTGCGCAAAATGCCCGCTTGTCGATGATTTGGAGAGGGATTTTTGAGACGACCGCAACCCCATGATAGCCCTTTTGGCCATTGATCGCGACATGCGGGTAGCCGAGCTTATGGAAAGCCGCCAAGGGAAATTCGCTGTCCCGGCACTTGGTCTCCTGGAGGCAAAGAACGTCGGGCGCCTCTTCCTTCAAGAAGCGCGCCACGAGATCGATTCGCAAACGAACCGAATTGATGTTCCATGTGGCAAGGGAGAGACGCACGCAGCACTCCGCGACGAACCGCGCGTCTGATTGATCATGCCAAAACACCCTGCCGCAAGCGTGGCGGCGAGAAACCCACAATTTTTTGAATTCCAGTTCCGTCCGGCGCAATGGCGCGCCTTGACCATGCTCTCCTTCAGGATGGGCGCTCATGGTCCTCGGAGCATGTTCCGAAAAAGTTGATCGACTTTTTCGACCAGGACATGCTCCAACGCTTTGAATCTAAGCCTCGTCCTTACCGATCAAATGAGTCCATTTGATCGGGACGCGCTCTATGGTTTGCTGCATGAACCCATAGCCTGCACCTTAGCTGCGGATCATGTTCGAGGCAGCGGCCGCCCTTATACCAAACAAAAGAAGGGCGCCTGGTTGTGAACCAGACGCCCTTAGGAGCGAGACGTTACCGGGAGGGGTCCGGCACACTTGATCCAGGCGGAACGGGGGGGTACGCCTGATGATCTGCGTCGCTCACATGACTTTAAGATAAACGGGTGCCGCGCTCTTTCAAGCCGCCAGATCGACCAACACGTCCGGCAATTTGCCGCTGGAGGCTCATTCCGCACGCGCAAAAATCTTTTATCCAATTGAAAACACGTCGTTTTTACAAACAAGACCGGCGCGGACGCGGTCTCGCCGCGGATCTGTCAATTATTTGTGTTCGGAATTCTTTCTTGGGTGATCTGAAACAGATTTGGGTCTGGCTTTTTGGTCAGATCAATATTGAACAGCGAGACGAGCGTTTCATAGCCTTGCGGGTCGGTGACCTGCCATTGTTTGAGGGTGAATTTGTCCGGGTCGAAAACCAGCTTGATTTGCGAGGTTCCGCCAAAGGTCGCCTTATCCTCGACGAGAATGGTGACCGCGGTTGGCTCGCTTTTTACGTCGATGATCTTGACGTCACGGGCCAGATCGACCTGATCCTTGAGCAGAAATTTCAACGGCGTTTGGCTAATGAAGTAGATATCCTTGGTGGCGGTCTTGCGATCATGCACGGCAACCGAAAGACCGTCGGCGACGATCTCGAGCGTTGCGGGCGGCGCATATTCAAAGCGCAATTTCCCCGGCCTTTGGACGAAGATCTTGCCCTCGGAGCGCTTGCCGTCAGGTCCAATCTGGACAAAGTCGCCCGTCATGCAGGTGGCGGCATTAAAATAGGCATTGGCCTTTGCAATCGCGGCCAATGGATCCATCGGCACAAAGGGGGACGCCGGTTTGTCGGGCGGTGCCGCGGGCTTGGCCGGGGCCGCCACGGGCTTGCCCGGTTTGGGGTTGGCGGGGGTAGGTTCCGCCTGAAGCGAAGCCACTCCCGCGAGAGCGAAAAAGAATGCGATTGTGAGTGCCATCCGCTTCATAAATACCGCCTTACAAACACCCTTGACCGTGCGAACCTGCGCAATAGACCATGATTGCGTCAAGTTTTATCGCTCATGCTTTCATTTGTTTGTCTACTCGCACGAACTTATCCAAAAAGTCTGCAATAATTTTTTAAGATTGCGGTCGCGCACTCAGATCGGGCGCGCAAGAAGCCGCGGCCGGCCAAAATTCCATGAAACCCGGTGAATTCCATGAAACTCGGTGAGGGTGGCTGCGAATCCAGATCAATTCATGCAGGCAATTAATTCGTGCACGCTGAAGAGATGTTCGTCATCCAGCCAAACACGCCGCGGCAGCCAGCCCCCCGCGCGAGCCAGAACTTGAAATTGTCCAATCGCATATTTGTAAGAATTCTCGGTATGAATGGTCTCACCGGCAAGGAATTGGAACCTGCGGCCGCGCACGCGTGCCGTTTGCGCCTTGATGCTGACAATGTGCATTTCGATGCGGCCCTCGCGGGGATCGTAAATGGCTTCGTGGCGGAAGCCGTCGAGATCGAAAGAGCCTTCGAGCTCGCGGTTGATCCGCGCCAAAAGATTGAGGTTGAAGGCCGCTGTGACGCCATCTTGGTCATTATAGGCGCCAACGAGGGCGCGGGCATCCTTTTTGAGGTCCACCCCGACGAGGAGCCTGCCCGCCGGTCCCACGACGTCCCGCATCGCGGCGAGCAAGCAGCGCGCCTCGGCGGGCGGAAAATTGCCGATTGTCGAGCCCGGAAAGAAACCGAGCTTATGTGCATCGATGAGATCTTCCGGCAAAGCCACAGGCCGCGAGAAGTCGGCAATGAGCGGGCGCACGGCGAGAGCAGGAAAGCGCGCCAAAAGCCGCCGCTTTGCGTCACCGAGCGCGCTTTCGGAGACATCGATCGGGACATAGGCCGCAAGCTCGTGGAGATTCTTAAGCAAAATCTCGGTTTTGCGGCTTGAGCCCGAACCGAATTCGACGAGAACCGCCTTTTCAGGCACATTCTCGGCCATCGCCGCCGCATGGGCTTCGAGGATCGCGATCTCGGTCCTCGTTGGATAATATTCCGGCAGCTTCGTAATTTCCTCGAACAATTCGCTGCCGCGCGCATCATAGAAAAATCGGCAGGGCAGGCTCTTGCGTGGTCTCGATAAACCCTCGATCACGGAAGCGGCGAAATCGTCGGCGCCGGTCGCGGCCTCGGGCAGGGGGAAGGCTTTGGTGCTTGTCCACATCATGCGATCTCCGAGGCGAGGCGCAGCCCCATGAACTGCCAGCGCTGGTGGGGATAGAAAAAATTGCGATAGGTCGCGCGCGCATGGCCTTCCGGCGTGGCGCAAGAGCCGCCGCGCAAGACCTGCTGGCCGACCATGAATTTGCCATTGTATTCGCCGAGCGCGCCCGGGGGTGCGCGGTAGCCGGGGTAGGGCAGATAGGCGCTTCCCGTCCATTCCCAGACATCGCCAAACATTTGGGCCGGCGCTCCATCCTTGCTTGCAACGGCGGGCAGCGGCCGCAGAAAGCCCGAGGCGAGCGTGTTGCCCGTGGCGGGCAAGCCCCTCGCGGCGAGCTCCCACTCAAATTCCGTCGGGAGCCGGTGGCCCGCCCAGCGCGCGAAAGCATCCGCCTCGTAATAGCTCACATGCACGACGGGCGCGGCGGGCTCGATGGGCCGCATTCCCTCGAGCGACATTGTGAGCCACTGCCCATCGCGCTCCTCCCAATAGAGCGGCGCCCGCCAGCCTTCGCGTGTGACGATCGCCCATCCGTCGGCAAGCCAATGGGCCGCCTGCCGATAGCCCCCATCCTCGATGAAAGCGAGCCATTCGGAATTGGTCACCAGGCGATCGGCGAGACGGAACGGATGGATGAGCGCGCCATGCCGCGGCGTCTCATTATCAAATGCGAAGCCTGTTCCATCGTGCCCAATTTCATGAATGCCGCCGGAAAACGTGATCCAGGCCAGCGGCTCCGGCTCACCGCGCCCGGCGCGCGGGCGCGGTGCATGATATGCCGGCCGCAGCGGCTGTGCGGCGAAGAGCGCGAGAATATCGGTGAGCATCAGTTCCTGATGCTGCTGCTCATGATGGATGCCGACCTCGATGACGCGCGCGAGCTCCGGCAAGGTCGCGCCGCCGCCCGCGAGAAGCCTATCGAGCCCGGTGTCCACATAAGCACGGTAGGCGAAGATGCGCTCGCAGGACGGCCGCGAAAGAAGCCCGCGCTTGGCTCTCGGCTGGCGCGCCCCTTGCGTTTCATAATAGGAGTTGAAGCAATAATTGAAGGCGGGATCGAATAGCTCATAGCCATCAAGTTGCGGCGAAAGGACGAAAGTCTCGAAGAACCACGTCGTATGCGCCAGATGCCATTTCGTTGGGCTGGCGTCGTCCATCGCCTGGACGGTCATGTCCTCGGCGCTGAGCGGCTTTGTTAGGTCGCAAGAAAGACGCCGTGTTTCAAAAAGACGGGCGCCGAGCGAGCCAGGCTCATGCGGCATGGCCGGGGCGGTCGAAGATGTCCTGCGCGACTGCGCCAAATTTTCCTCCCACCCCCTGGGCCCGCGCTTGCCGCGCTGGCGGCTTTTCGAAAATACCGTCGTCCGTGTGTGACCGTGTGATCGTGTTTGGCTTTGATGGAGAGCTTTGGACGGCGACCGGCGCCGGTTCGGCAATTTCACCTATAACGCGGGGGAGGCGTTTGAGTTCGGCACGGGCGTAAGCCTGGCGAAGAACCTAAAGCGCGGCAAGAAAGGACGCGGCCACGAAGTCCTCGCGTGCTATTCCCGCGCCGCAATGGGCGGCCGCATGCATCGCCGCGGCGGGGTTAGCCAAGGCATCATCATGAAAAGGAGGAGCAATCAGCGTCACACCAAATGGCAGACCGTCGCTCCTAAAGCCGGCTGGAACCGCGATGGCCGGGCAGCCGAGGAAGTTCACGAAATTGGTGTAGTGGCCCAATCGGGCGTTAAGCCTGATCGGATCGGCGCGCATGTCTTCGAGCTTGTATGTCGTTGGGGTGGTCGGCAGCAGCAGAACGTCGGCCTTCGCCCATTCGGTTTCGGCGTATCGGCTCAACTGCTTCAACCGGTGCATGCCAGCAAAGGCGTCCACGGCGCTGTAACGCCGCGCTCCTTCCAAAAGGGCGCGCACCGCCGGGTCCAGATCGTGGGGTTGTGTATCGACAAAAGCCGCAAGTCCAGCAAGTCTCTCGGCCAGCCAAGGCCCATCATAAAGAAGCGCTCCGATTTCCCGGAACGGACGGTAATCAAAGGCGGCGATTTTGGCGCCAAGCCCGCGCATAATTTCGATCGCGCGCGCGTAAAGCGCGGCGCTCTCCTCGTCGCCATAAAATTCGCGCTCGTCTTCCGCAAGCACGCCAACGCGCAAGCGCGCGGGCAGCGGCTTTTGCGTCCCTTGGACCGAATAAGGGTCGCTCTTGTCAAATCCCTCCGCGACGCGGCGAATCCGCACGCCATCATCAACGCTCAAGGAAAGAATGCTGACGCAATCGAGGCTCCAACAGGCCGGAACAACGCCCGTCGTGCTCAAAAGGCCGACCGTCGGTTTGATCCCGGTGATATTGTTGAACGCCGCCGGCACCCGGCCCGATCCCGCCGTGTCGGTGCCAAGCGCAAAGGGAACGAGACCGGCCGCGACGGCCACCGCCGAACCCGAGCTCGACCCGCCCGACACATACGCCGCATCAAACACAGAACGTGGCGCGCCATAGGGTGAGCGCGAGCCGTTGAGGCCCGTCGCGAATTGGTCAAGATTGGTCTTGCCGAGAACGAGTGCTCCCGCCGCCCGCAGGCGCGCGACGACGGTTGCATCTTTCGCGGCGCGATAGGCGAAGGCCGGACAGGCCGCCGTGGTGTCGAAACCGGCGACGTCGATATTATCCTTGACCGCGAAGGGAATTCCCCAAAGCGGCAAGAGCGAGGGATCGGGCGCGCGTTCCAAGAGATCGCTGGCCGCGCGCCGCAAATCGTCTGGCCCGGCCGTTGAGATAAAAATCGCTGGGTCCCGCGCCAAAGCGACGCGCGCGCGCACCTCTTCGACGACATCCTTTACGGCCAACGGCCACTCGCGATAAAGAGCGCTCAAAGTGTCGAGTGTCAGTGTGGCAGGCAGCACTTCGTTTCCTCAACTTGCGACGGAAGCACTTTATTGCCATCACCGCGGCGCGTTATCCAGATCTTCGCGCACCCGCGCTTTCGAACACAGCGACCCATTTCAGATAATTGCGGGCGATCCTCTCGACCGCCTGCTGGCGCTCGATCTTGCCATCGCGCCATTCGACCAGCGGCTCCCAAAATGACGTCCGCCCGACAGCAAAGCCGATGAATCCCGGCACGCCGGCCGCAATGCGCAGCCATTCGACCACTTTTTGTTCGTTCGACCCCCGCCCAAGGATGATGCATCCGACTTGATCGCGGCCGTCACGGCGCGCCACGGCGGCGATCTTGAGGCAATCCTCGCGCCGGTCCATCCCCTCAATCTTCCAGACATCCGGCTCGACGCCAGCATTCTGAAGCTGCTCCAACGCCGCCACCATCAGCGAGGGCCGCAGGTCGCGGTCATAGCGGTCTTGATCACCCGCCACGGCATCCAACTGCGCCCGAGTAGCGGGCACCAGCAGTTCAAACATGAATAAGTAGCCGCGGCTGTGGCAATAGTCGCTCATCTCCTTGAGCCGTGCCGCTTGCCGGCGATTCATCGCCGCGTCATCCTCGGCATTGTAGCGCACCAAGACTTTGACGAAGGTGGGCTTGAACTGTTCGATGTGGGCGGCGTACTGCGTGCCGAACTCGAACTGAAACTCGGCCTCGCCGCTCTTTTCCGCCGGCATCGCGGTGAGGAAGCCATGGGCGGCGGCATCGCGCAGGATACGGGCGCCAAATTGTTCGTCCACCAATAGGCCTGCCCGGTCCTTCGCGAGACCCGTGTTCAGAGCGAATTTGAACCCGTCATAGATAACCTCTTTGGTCCGGGCGATGCGCTCGGTCTGCTCCGCGCTCAAGGCGCCGCTCCATCCATAGAGGCCCTTTTCGAAGGAGCTGCGATGGTCAAACGGCAGGATGAAGAGCGGTCTGTTAAATCCGATGCGCAGGTCTTTGCTCATGCGTGCTTTCCTGCGGCGGCGGCGCTGCGCGGGCGCTCCCCATTGGGTCCGTCTTTAATAATATCGCCGGGTCAGCGGATTTTCAGTGACCTGCCTTCTGAAAATTTTCAATTGGAGCAAGCATTGGCTTTGCGGTGGGCGTGCGTTCACCCTGGTTTTCCGCGCGATGTCCCTTTGGGCCGCCGCAGACGTCAAAAGCAACGCCGCCAAAGAACCCTTGTCGAGCGGGCGCCGGCGAGACGGGACAATGCCGTCCACCCTGTTTCTTGGCTTTAAGCCAAGCCGGGGCGGTGCGGCGGAGCATTGATCGCGCTAAGCCGGCGGTCCAAGCCGGTGGTTGCGGGAAAGCGAGCGCCATCCGGCGCCTTGTCGAGGTCTCCGCCTTCGGCTTCATTGGAAAGCGTCTGCAGGAAATGGGACGCCCAATACTGGACGCTATTGGCGCGAAGAGCCGCCATCATCGCATGCCAGCGGTCCTTGCGTTCATCGAGTGGCATGGTGAAAGCGCGGGAGATCGCGGCGGCGGTCGCCTCGATGTCGTAGGGATTGACGATCAAGGCACTTTTGAGTTCCTGGGCGGCGCCCGCGAATTGCGACAAGACGAGCACGCCGGGGTTATCCGGCGCTTGCGCCGCCACATATTCCTTGGCGACGAGGTTCATGCCATCGCGCAATGGCGTGACGAGGCCGATGCGGGACATGCGATAAAGTCCGGCAAGGGCCGAACGGCTCATCGATTTGTTGATATAGCGCAAGGGAGCCCAATCGACATCGCCGAGTTTGCCATTGATGTGGCCCGCCTCTTCCGCCAATTCGCGTTGCATGCGGGCATATTCGGGAACTTCCGTGCGCGATTTCGGCGTGATCTGCAGCATCGTCACGCGCGCCCGCGCCGCTTCCGGCGAACGTTCGAGGAACGTGGCAAAGGCTTCCATGCGCTGTTTCAAGCCCTTTGAATAGTCGAGCCGGTCAACCCCGATCACCAGGTCGCGACCCTCGAGGCTTGCGAGCATGCGTTTGACCGTGCTGTTTTTTTCGGCGGCGCGGGCTTCTTGCGCGAAGGCCTCGTGGTCGATGCCGATGGGATACGCACTGACCTGCATCCGGCGGCCGTCGATCTCGCACCAGTCGCCGCTGATGGCCCGCCCGGCCTTGGCGGCGATGATGCAATCGCGGAAATTATCGGCGTCGGCTTCGGTCTGAAACCCCACGACATCATAGGCACCAAAGCACCGAAGGATCCGCTGGTAGGCGGGCAAGGCGCTTGCCACATCCGGCCCTGGCCACGGAATATGCAGGAAAAAACCAATCCGGTTGGTGCTGCCCATTTGGCGCAAAAAGCGCGCCATGGGGATGAGATGATAATCATGCACCCAGATAATATCGTCACGGCGCAGCAGCTTCGTGAGCTGGCGGGCAAAATGTTCATTCACCCGGAAATAGGCGGCGGCGTTGCATTCCGGCAGTTTGGCAAGGTCGAGACGATAATGACAAATCGGCCAAAGCGCCCGGTTGGCGAAGCCGTGATAATATTGTTCGAGATCGCGGCGCGAAAGGTCGCTGACAGCATAGGTGAGCTGCCCGGCCGTCCTGCATTGGAGGGGGGGACTGCTCTCCTCGCTGGTTTTGCCCGACCAGCCAAACCAGAGGCCGCCGCACGGCTTGAGGGCGGATTCCAGCGCGACGGCGAGCCCTCCCGCTGCGGGCGCGGCCGAGGAAGAGGGCAAAGGGACACGATTCGAGACGACGACCAGTCTCCCGCCCAGCCCGTCTCCGTTGAGCGCTGCTGGTTTGTACAAAAGTTCAAGGTGAACCATGGGAACGAGGACCTCCGTCTGAGCAACCTAAAAACTTTAACGCACCATCATAAAATTTGTTCCTGTTTGATTCTAAGCACTCAAAATCAGATTGCTAGCATTAACTAAACAAGATTGTATTATTATTGGACCCGAGAACGGCGAAGTTACGGCCAGAACTCGGTCATATGTGATGAGAATCGTGAAAAATCAGGGCGGGCCTGCCACGATCGGTCAAGCCCCGGCAGCTTCGTTCTGTCTGCCTTGAGCGCGCCGGCGATCGGCCGGCAAAGCCTCGCTTGCGCAGCCCGCTTCAATTGCGTATCGGAGGGTGGTGCTGATGAGCCATCCCTGCCGGCTCGGCCCCGAAGTGGAGCGGAGTCTTCGTGTTTCTTGCCCATATTCAATCACTTGTGTCGCAGCATGGCTATTGGGTGGTCTTTCTTATCGTCATGCTCGAGAGCGCTGGCGTGCCCCTGCCAGGGGAAACCGTTTTAATTCTCGCCGCAGGCTTTGCCGGGGCCACCGGCGAGCTTAACCTTTCGCTCGTCATTTCCTGCGCGGCGGCGGGAGCGATCATCGGCGACAATATTGGCTTTTGGGTCGGCCGGACCTACGGGGCGAAATTTCTGTTGCGCTACGGTAGATTTGTCCGCCTCTCCAAGAGCCGGCTTAAACTGGGGCAATTTCTCTTTCGAAAACACGGCGCGAAGATCGTCTTTTTCGGCCGATTCGTGGCGTTCTTGCGGGTGTTTGCGGCCTTGCTTGCTGGCGTGAACAAATATCACTGGCCGCAATTTCTGTTCTTTAATGCGGCTGGAGGCATCATTTGGGCGCTTTTGATCGGCATCGGCGCCTTTCTCTTCGGCGATTCCATTCACCGGATCAGCGGCCCGGTTGGTATCATCGCCCTTGCCGCTGCCATCGCAGGCGTAATTGCCTTTATGTACGTCGTTCGGCGCGGTGAAAAAAGAATGGAGGAAAGACTTGCAAGGACCAGAATGGTTCTTCGCAAGATGACGTGAGGGCTGGCGCGGGGCCGGGAGCACGCCTCGCCGCAATCGCCAGATTCGCTGTTCTGCTCCGGGTCCAAATCCTGGCTACAGGTTAACTTGGGTTTGCAAGAGCCGGCGGCTGCGGCCTATCGGGGATCGATACTGATCCAATTCAAATCGCCCGGCGAAACGACGATTTTGTTGGAGCTGGCTATGTTTTTGACCTGCTTCCTCCAAACGAATTTCCGTCGATCAAATGTCACATATTCCCAACTATCAAATAAAATAACTTCGTTGGCGGTGAGGCCACGGGCGACCGTCCAATGGCTATCAAGTCCCTCAAAACCGAAAATGAAGACTCCGCCCTTTTCCGTGTCGAAGACGGATTGCATCGCATAATCGGGCCGCTTGAAATTGCCGGCGCTGGGGATCGTTAGGTTCAAGCCGACGCCGAAATCGGCGGCGACTTTCGCTTTGACGAAATGGAAGACTTTGCGGAGCTCCGGCTCTTCGCCACCGTCACGGATGTTTTTAATCGTATAAAGCGTGCCGATGGTTTTATCGAACAATTTGGTCAGATAGTCCGTGTCCCGGGCCTTGGGCAGGAGCCATTGCAGGGCATTCAAAATCGAATAGACACCGCAGAGGCCGTCAAGGTCGCCCTGGCGCAGCGGCTTCAAATGAAGATTGAGGTTGAATGCGGTCATGCTCCCGGCTCATCCTTAAGTCTTCATTTCTTAAGTTGTAGTAGCTTGTACTTTATCGGACAAACGGCGTCTGGAGAGTGGTCTGGTTTGGCTGTCTGATCATGCTCAGGCGGCGATCATTTTTTCCCTCGCAATGGGGATAGCGTCAAGGAAAGTTTGCATCGGGGTCTTGCCGAAACACCAACGGCCTTGATGCGGCCTTTCCTCGTTGTAGCTTCTGACCCATTCGTCGAGGTCATCCAGTAACTCCCCGATCGAAGCGTAGAGCTTTTTGCGGAAGGCGATGCGATAGAACTCATTGAGGACCGTCTTGTGGAAGCGCTCAGCAATGCCATTCGTTTGCGGACTCTTCGTCTTGGTTCGCGAATGATCAATATCCTCCACCGCGAGATAAAGCTCGTATTCGTGATGCTCGGGATTGCCGCAATATTCCGTGCCGCGATCAGTCAGCACACGTGTGAGCTTCACCTCCTTTCCATCGAAGAATGGCAGGACACGGTCGTTCAAGAGATCGGCTGCGGTAATCGGCGTCTTGCGATCGTAGAGCTTGGCAAAGACGACCTTGGTATAGGTGTCGATGAAGGTCTGTTGGTAGATGCGGCCGACGCCCTTCATGTTGCCGACGTAGAAAGTGTCCTGCGCGCCGGAATAGCCAGGGCACTCGCTCTCGAATTCGCCGTGCGTCTCCTTCTCTTCTTTAGCTTTTTCCAACGCTATGACTTGCGCCTCGGTCAAAATCAGCCCCTCCTGCGCGACCTTGGCTTCCAAGGCCTTGAGCCTCTTCTTCATCGTCTCGAGATCGTGACGCTGCCAGACACCCCGGACGCCCGCCGGCGAGATCGTAAGTCCACGCTTCCTCGGCTCATTGGCGACGCGGACCTGGCCGAACGCCGGCTGCTCGAGGGCGAGCGCAACTACGGCGTCTTCGATCTCCTCCCGTACACGATTCGCTACGATCGGCTTCTTGCGGGAGATTTCTTGCAACGCCAGCTCGCCGCCTTTGTAAAGTTCCCTGAACCGGTAAAAGCTATCGCGCGAATACCCAAGCACTTTGCAGGCTTGGCTGACGTTGCCAAGCTGCTTGGCAAGCTCAAGCAACCAACCTTGGCTTTGATAATCTTTTGTTCCTTGAGAGGTGGCTTGGTTTGTTTGAACAGATTTTCCGGTTTGATAAGTGGAATCCCTGCCGTGGTGATGAAAATGATGGACCCGCGGAGCGGGACCGCTTGAACTCGTTCTTTACCTAGACCCCCAACCGCTCTAAGTCTTTCCAAATCCTATCATGCAGCTCTGGGCTGTGTCTTCTGCTCCTGCTGTGGGCATGTGGGCAACGCTCTCGCGTTGTCCAAGCTTTGCGGCACGCAAAGCGGCATGTCCACAGCCTTCGCGGCGCCTTCTTCGCGGGCCCAGCGCCACGATGCCGATCTGATAGTCACGCCGCCGCGACATGTGGCAGCCGGTTGAAGTAAGCCTGATCGGGCGTCCGCCGGTCGAGGCTCGAATGTGGCCGTCCGCTATTGTAAAATTGGAGGTATCTTCCGATAGAAGTTCGGGCCTCGGACACCGTGCCGTAAGCTCTGAGGTATACCTCCTCGTATTTGACCGACCGCCAAAGCCGCTCGACAAAGACATTGTCACGCCACGAGCCTTTGCCGTCCATGCTGATGGCGATGCCGTTTTTGAGCAGCACGCCGGTGAACTCGGCGCTGGTGAATTGGCTGCCCTGATCCGTGTTGAAGATTTCCGGCCTGCCATGCTTCGCCAGAGCCTCCTGCAGCGCCTCGATGCAGAACTCGGCCTCCATGGTGATCGATACTCGATGGCTGAGAACCCGGCGGCTGAACCAATTCGACCGGCGACGAGATAAACAAAGCCCTTTTGCATCGGGATGTAGCTGATATCCGTCGCCCATACCTGATCTGGCCTCGTGACAGGCAAATCGCGCAGGAGATACGGATAAATCTTGTGCCCCGGCACCGGCTTCGAGGTGTTCGGCTTGCGATAGATCGCTTCGATCGCCATGCGCTTCATCAGCGTCGCGACGTGCAGGCGTCCGGTCTTGATGCCTTCGAAGGCAAGCAAATCGCGGAGCATCCGGCTAGTTGATATTTGATCGGACATTTGGTGTCATAGACCCGAAGTATTGCACTTCAGTTCATAAGTAGGTCGACTTTTTGTTGACTGTGCAGTTGTTGAATGATTCATTTTGTGGATGCAAGAAAATGGTGCGCGCCGATTGGATCATCATACGCTTCCTGGACCTTACGCACCGCGCGTTCAGCGGAGTGGTCAGGGTCACGGAGCGCCTGGCCTCGGCGTCTTACGAAGGACACCTGACCAAAGAGGTGGCTCGGCAAATTTGAACAGCGGGCTAAGTGGAATTTTTGCCTGACAGCGGCCATGGTGGCTGCGGATCAGGAGAGACGATGACGAAACGAGTACGCCGGAACCACAGCCCGGCTTTCAAAGCGAAAGTTGCGTTGGCTGCCCTGAAGGGCGAGAAGACGCTGGTCGAATTGGCGCAACAATTCGACGTTCACGTCAACCAGATCACGCAATGGAAGGCGCAGCTTCTGCAAGGGGCTGCCGGAGTATTCGGGTCCGAGGCCAAGGCCGGCTCCATTGGATCAACGGTGGATTTGAAGGCGCTCCATGCGAAGATCGGAGAGTTGACGCTGGAGAATGATTTATATGAGCGATCACCAGTCAAGCGGCATCACGTCATTTCGCTCTCCATCAACGATCTTCGCATATTGGGCATGGGTTCCCAGATGAGCCGTCGGGCGGAGCTCCGCGCATAGCGGAGCCCGACGGCGTCGCGCCGGCGACGGGTCGCGGGATCGATGAACTCTCGTGCGCGCGTGCGCCTGGCGCATCAACTTATATCCGGCAGCTCCGTGACGGCTTGCCACAATCCTGCATGCACAACCAAGGCATCGAGGTGGCGGGTTCACACTTTTTGCCGGCGCCAATTGCGCCAATCGTATCCACGAACGCGCGCCGCCCACTTCCCGGACCGCGGCGCGGCCAGGGAAACTGCTTAATCTATCCTATGCCGTCGCCCCGGCTGAGAGAGCGGTGTTTCCCGGCGCGCCATTGTCGACGCCATCCGGAATGAGGCCGATTTCGACATAGCGCCAGAGAGCGACAATCAGCTTCCGCGCAAGTGCGATGAGCATGATCCGCCGGATGCGCGGCGATTGGCCCGCGGCGCGCCCATCATACCATTTGGCGAGAGCGCTCGCCGGTTGATATTTGCGCCACAGCCAGGCGACCTCGATCATAACACGACGCGCAAAACTGTTGCCGGCCTTGGAAATGCCCTGGCATCGGGTGACCGATCCGCTGTCGTAGGCGCTCGGCGTTAAGCCGAGGTATGATCCCAATTGCCTTCGGTTGGCGAAAGATCGTCCGAAAATTTCGCGCGCGAGGATCGCAGCGCTCGCCGGTCCGATGCCGCGCAATTGAAGCAGCATGTTGCGTTTACGCTCGACCATCGCGTCTTGCGCGTCGGCGGTGTCGCGCTCGGCTTCGACGGCGCGTAATTGCGTGTCGATGAGAGCGAGCCGGGCGTATTCGCGTTCGAGTTCGGCACGTAGTCGATCGGCCAGCGGGCGGCCTTCGCCGGTGCGCAGGACCGAAAAATCGATACGCTTGCGTCGAGCAGGCTCGACGCCGCGAACGCCCTGCCCGAAGAGAAGGCCCTTGATGCGGTTGATATGGGCCGTGCGCTCGCGGATCAATCGCTGACGTTCCCGATGGGAGCGTCGCGCATCCTCTTCCTCGATGCTCGGCACGTTCACGATGGCGCAGACATGCCGGTCACCGCGATCAATCGCGATCAAGGCCCGCACCAGCATCAACACGTCGATCCGGTCCGTCTTGACGCGCCGTGCGCGTCGGTTGACCTGAAGACTGGCGGGATCGAGCACGCGGCAGTCGACGCCTTCCGCCGCCAACGACCGCGCTAACCAAAACCCGTCGTAACCCGCCTCGTAGCAGACGAGCAGGCGCTCGTCGTTCGAGGCGGCACGCAATCGCATTACAAGTTCGGCGAACGAGCCGCCCTTGATCCGGTGAAGGCTCGGTTGAACTTTCCCGGCCCGAAGAATGGCGACGACCCAGGTCTTCTTGCTGAGCTCGATCGCCGCATAGACCGTCGGCGTCGGATCGCTGTGTATTTGATTGAACATGGCCGCTCTCCCTTTGAGAAATACGGCTTAGTCAAGCGCATCAACCAGCCGCGCCCATAGCATCTTTTTAGAAGGCGCGCTCGGCAAGGCGGGCATGCCGGGCGCAAGACGATGATCGACCGGTCTCACGATCTGCCCATCGCGAAACAGGCGAAGGCGCTCGGGATCAGCCGGGGCAGCGTCTATTCTCTGCCCCGGCCCGTGCCGGCGGCCGATCTTGCCATTATGCGGTGAAAGCCCGGAAGTCGTCGCCCGCGTTCTCGGGCTGAGCCGGTCGACGGTATATGGATGGTTGGCGCAGTATCGGCGCGGCGGCTGGGGCGCCTTGAAGGCGAAGCCGTTCGGGCGTCCGCCGAAACTGGATGGGCGGTCGCTGAGCTGGATCTTTGACGCCGTGACGCAAAAGAACCCGCTGTAGATGAAGTTCGCTTTCGCACTGTGGACCCGCGAGATGGTCGCCAAATTGATCAAGGACAAAATCCACAAGATCGCCTTGAGCCTTGTCTCGGTGGGGGCGGCTTCTGGCCCAACTCGGCATCACCTGCCAGAAGCCTCTGCATCGCGCCTTGGAGCGCGACGAAGCCCTGGTCCAGCAATGGCTGAAGAAAGAGTACCCGCAGATCAAGGCCCTGGCGCAGAAGGAGAAAGCCGAAATCTATTTTGGCGACGCAGCGCATATCCGCTCAGATCATCACGCCGGCCGGACCTGGGGCAGACGAGGCGAAACGCC
>CAWAQW010000003.1:0-23367 GCA_963784075.1 uncultured Alphaproteobacteria bacterium
AAATCCCTTGGGCTTTGAACAGCCTGGGCTTGGTGTTTACGGCGGCATCAAAGCCGCTTTTGGGGCGGAGGATTTCATGTGACGCCCGACAAGGCGTCTCCATCACGGTCCGGCGCCCAACCGCGCCGCGCCCTTGACCGCTCCGGCAGAAACGTCCGCCATCCGTAAAGCTTGATCTCGTCCGCTGGTAATCCTCGGCTCTCGCCGCGACCGGCCGAGCGCCCTTCGCGCTCGTGTGCCCGCGCGGCGATTGCCCGCGCCTCTGGCGCCATGCCAGCAGCATGGCGTCATGTCGCAAATCAAATTGCACCCATTTTTTTAAGCGGGGATTTGCGTTCAAATGTTGAAATTCGCCTTCACGGTTTGGACGGGCCGCTCAAGCGCCGCGTCAAGCAACGATGAGGCCCCGCTCGAAGCCTACGGCTGAGCGACGCGGATAGGATAGGTAAACCATCACAATGAAGCCAGCCCGTATCGCGGTTCTTGGTATTGCCCTTGCGGCCGGTCTTGGCGCCGCGATCCTTGCCAGCGGTTCGAAACCACCCGAGCCCGCGGGCGCCGCCGCCGCCGGTATTGACCGACGATGTGCTTGTCGCGGCCAGGGAGCTGACCGTTGGCACCGTTGTCGACGCGGCGGGCCTGCGCTGGGACGCCTGGCCGAAGGATCATATCCCCGAGGGCTTCATCCGCAAGAGCGTTTCCCCGAATGGCATCGAGGAACTGAAAGGCTACATGACACGCGCCAATTTCGCGCCGGGAGAGCCGCTGCGGCGGGAGCGGTTGAGCAAGGGTCCGGTTTCCTTGCCGCCGATTTGCAAGCGGGCATGCGCGCGGTGGCGATCAGCATCGATCCGCAAGGTTCGAGCACGGCTGGCGGGTTTATTCTGCGAGACGACAGAGTCGACGTGATCCACACTTTTCGTGACGAGGACGCCGCACGCAGAGGCACCGGCAATCCCTTCGTGAGCCAGACGATTCTGACCAATGTTCGCGTCCTCGCGATAGGTCAGAACGATAAGGATGAGAATAAGGAGCACAACATAAATGGAGTCAACGCAACCTTGGAACTGACGCCCGCCCAGGCGGAAACCATCACGCTCGCGCAGAAGACCGGCCTGCTCTCGCTGGCCTTGCGCAGCGTGAAGGATACGAACGCGGCAAGCGGGCAGCTCCTCGGCCATAGCAGTGGCTTCGTGGTGATGCGGAATGGCGTGGCTTCAAGATAAGGCGCATTGAACGCTTAGATTGGCGTGAACAAAACGGTCGCGTGAAACATCGAAAGAGCACTCATGGTTGTGGAAACCCGCGGATGAAACGACTGATTCCCGTCCTGGCCGCCGCATTCGTGGCAAGCCTTCCGGTCCTGGCAAGCTTTGGCGGGGGGCATGCGCAAGAACGGATGGGAGCTTGGCCAAATGGCGGCGTCGCGGCACAGCGGATTTCAATGGGCGTTGGCAAATCCCGGATCGTGGATTTGCCCCAGGACGCGGCCGAAATCTTCGTCGCCAATCCGGGGGTGGCGAACGCCGTCGTGCGCTCGCCGCGCAAGCTCTATATCATCGGCATGTCCGCTGGCCAGACGAGCGTCTATGCCATGGATCAGCAGGGCCGTCAGATCGCCGCGATCGATCTCAGCATCGGCCGCGATATTGGCGAGCTTCAACAGATTCTCCGTGCCGCGATGTCGGCGGCGGCGATCACCGCGCGGACCGTCAACGATACGATCATCCTGACTGGCGTCGTCGATTCCGCCGAGGAGGCCCAGCGCGCCGGCGACATCGCCAGAGGGTTCGTGCAGCGGGTTTATATGGTGGCGGGCCTCCGGGTGCCCCTGGCGCGAGCTCGGACGGCTTGGTCGTCAACACGCTCACCGTACGCGGCCGCGATCAGGTGATGTTGAAGGTCACCATCGCGGAGATTGATCGCAACATCGCCAAGCAACTCGGAATCACCACAAGCTCACTGACCGCCAATTGGGGCATCTTCACGCAATCAAATCCCTTCGCGATCAACGGTGCGCTCGGGGCGTTGCCGGTCTTCACGGGGACGAATCCCCTGGCGTCGGCCGCGCAGAACGGCACGTCGACCGCGCTGACCGCGACCAATCCCAGCAACACTTTGAGCGCAACATTGCAAGCCTTCGAACGCTATGGGGTTTCGCGGATTCTCGCGGAGCCGACGGTGACCGCCGTTTCGGGCGAAAATGCCAAGCTCACCGTCGGCGGCGAAATACCCATTCCCGGCCCGTCAACCTGTATGTCAGGTGGCTGCACCGGCGGTGGCGCGATCTTTCAGCCTTATGGCGTTACTTTGCGCTTCTCCCCGGTGGTTCTGTCCGAGGGCCGCATTCTGCTCCATCTTGCGACGGAAGTGACGGAAATAGATACCCAAACCGAAGCGACCGTCTATGGCACGGTCGTCCCAGGATTGCTCACCCGCAAAAACGAGACGAGTGTGGTGTCAATGACGGAGACAAATTGTGCCAAATGGCGGCGTGAAAGTGTACCAGTTGGGTTACGAGAAAAGGGCTGTGAAGCCCCGATTTATTTTCGTGCTTCCATGCCGATTTATATTTTGGTGGCGAGGTCTCCTTCGTTTGGCATTTTCGGATTTTGGCTTCGCTCCTGAGCCGATCGCCGTTGCGCCTTCTTGCTGGCAGCGAGCCGGTAGCTTTCGCCATTCATCTCCAGGATGTGGACATGATGGGTGAGCCGGTCGAGCAAGGCGCCGGTGAGCCTTTCCGAGCCGAATATGGAGGTCCATTCATCGAATGGCAGGTTGCTGGTGACAAGCGTGGCGCCACGTTCATAGCGCTGACTGAACACCTCGAAGAGCAGCTCGGAGCGGATCTGTCGGAAATTTCGTGTGAGGGCCATAACGATGGCAAAGAAGGAGACATCGTATGGCGAGACGGAAGCAACCAGCTATTTCCGACGGGCTGCTTGATCAGCTTTTGGCGGGAGCCGACCCGAAGACAGCCTTTGCGAAGGACGGGCTGCTCGACGAGCTGAAGAAGGCGTTTGCTGAACGAGCCTTGAACGCCGAGATCGATCACCATCTCGACAACGGCGAGGAAGACGGCCGCCCCAATAGCCGGAATGGCTATGGCCGAAAATCGGTTCTCACCGAGACCGGCAAGATCGAGCTTGAGGTTCCGCGCGACCGGCTGTCGACCTTCGACCCGCAACTGATCGCCAAATATCAGCGGCGATTTCCCGGTTTCGACGAGAAGATCGTCTCGATGTATGCGCGCGGCATGAGCACTCGAGAAATCCAGGGCCATTTGCGCGATCTCTATGGGGTCGACGTCTCCGCCGATCTCGTCAGCGCGGTCACGGACGCCGTCCTCGATGAGATCGCCGAATGGCAGAACCGGCCGCTGGAGCGGCTCTATGCGCTGGTGTTCTTCGACGCCATCCGGGTCAAGGTGCGCGACGAAGGCATGGTGCGCAACAAGGCCGTCTACGTCGCTCTCGGGGTTCGACCCGACGGAACCAAGGAAATCCTCGGCCTGTGGATCGAGCAGACCGAAGGCGCAAAATTCTGGCTGCGCGTCATGAACGAGCTGAAGAACCGCAGCGTCGAAGACGTCCTAATCGCCGTCGTCGATGGCCTGAAAGGTTTTCCCGAGGCGATCACCGCGGTGTTTCCGCAAACCCAGGTTCAGACCTGCATCGTTCACCTGATCCGCAATTCGCTGGACTTCGTTTCCTACAAAGACCGCAAGGCTGTCGCGGCGGCGCTGAAGCAGATCTACCGGGCCAAGGACGCCGCCGCCGGGCAAGAAGAACTGAACACCTTCGCCGAAGGCCCATGGGGCCGAAAATACCCGGCAATCGCCCAGTCCTGGCGACGCCATTGGAGCGAGGTCATCCCGTTCTTCGCTTTCCCCGACGAAGTGCGTCGGATCATCTATACGACAAACGCAATCGAGTCATTGAACGCCAAATTGCGCCGAGCAGTTCGCGCCCGCGGCCATTTCCCCACCGACGAGAGCGCGCTGAAGCTTCTTTTTCTCGTGTTGAACCTGGCGCAAAAAGAATGGAAAATGCCGCCGCGCGAATGGGCTATGGCGAAAGCGCAATTCGCGATCATATTCGAGGGCAGGTTCAAGTTGGCGTAACGAAACCGGCCTTTACACGGAAATCCTGACAGTCTCCTCGGAGCCGACCGCCGTAAACGGCACATAGCCCAACTCGTCGACGATCAGCAGCTTGACCGTACTGAGGTGCTTTTGTAGAGCACGCAGGCGGCGCTCGTCACGCGCTTCCATCAGCTCATGCACGAGCGCGGCTGCGGTCGTGAAGGCGACGCTGTAGCCCTTTTGACAGGCGGCTAAGCCCAGCCCCAAGGCTGTGTGTGTTTTGCCGGTTCCGGATGGCCCAAGAGCAAGGCAGTTCTGGCGCCTGTCGATCCACTCGCAGCGTGTCAGTTCCAGAACCAGCGCCTTGTTCAGCGACGGCTGGGCGGCGAAGTCGAACGTATCGAAACTCTTGGTTTGCGGAAAGCGCGCCAGCCGAATCCGGCGCTCCACGTTGCGGCGCTCGCGATCGATGCGCTCCAGTTCGCACAGGCGCAGCAGATAGCGCGGGTTGCGCAACGCGCGCGCGCACGACGGCCATCCGAAGCTCATCATGAATGGTGTGGGCATTCCGAAACGGCCAGAAATCAGCGTCAGCGATTTTGCGAAAGCGGTTGTTCTCGAGCCGGCGGCAATCATTCCCTTCGAGCCCAAACTCTTTGGCACGGCGGCCAACAATGGTCAGATGGTCGACGAAGTTGAGGCGGAAGGCAAAATCGCGGGCACCATCAAGGATCTTGCCAGAAAGATTACCCACCAGAATGAGCCGCGTAAAGCGAAACGCAACCTTCTTGCCCCTTTGATGATGCGGTTGGGCCGCAAGCCTTCGTCCCGTGCTGAACCAAGCGCCTCGCGCTAATCGAGGGCCGGGCATGATCCCAAGAAGTCGGCAACTTTTTTAGATCATGCTCTCGAGCATGATCCGGGAACCGGTTCGCGAAAAGATCATGCGTACCCAAGACTTAGAGCGTGGTCCGATTCAATCTGATCATGCTTTAAGCCGCTTTTAGCAGGCCTGGGCCGGTCCTCGATGGCACAATGGACCGGGCGTGGAACGGGGTCCGGTGAGGGGTTTTATGTTCGGCAAGCGTACCATCTCCGAAGCTCGCGACAAGGGCCCGGCTGCGACACCCAGCGTTGCCGCGTCGCCAAGGCCGGCCGGTATCCCGGCCCTTCAGAACGCCAATCCGCCGCCGCAACCCGCCCCCGCCCCGGAGCCGCAGCGCTCCGACGACTATTACGTCACCAAAAGCATGATCTTCGGCGCCCTCGTCGAGGCGATCGATCTGTCGCAATTGTCGCGCCTCGACGCGGAAAACGCTCGCGAGGAAATTTGCGACATCGTTCACGAGATCGTCGCGATCAAGAACGTAGCCTTGTCGATCGCGGAGCAGGAAGATCTGATCGACGATATCTGCAACGACGTTCGTGGCTACGGCCCCCTCGAACCTCTGCTTGGACGTGACGACATCGCCGAATGGCGCGACTCGCACCTTCATCGAGGTTGGCGGTAAGATTCAATTGACGAACGTCCGGTTTCGCGACAACGCGCAATTGATGAATATTTGTCAGCGGATCGTGAGCCAAGTCGGACGCCGGGTCGACGAAGCCTCGCCGATTTGCGACGCGCGGCTCATCGACGGCTCGCGCGTCAATGTGATCGCGCCGCCGCTCGCGATCGATGGGCCCGTTCTCACCATCCGCAAATTCAGAAAGGACAAGCTCACTCTTGATCAGCTGATCCGCTTTGGCGCCATTTCGCCAGAAGGTGGCGAGATTCTCAAAATCATTGGACGGGTGCGTTGCAATGTCCTGATTTCCGGCGGGACGGGCTCCGGAAAAACCACGCTCCTCAACTCCTCAACTGCATGACCAATTATATCGATCATGACGAACGGGTGATCACCTGCGAAGACGCGGCCGAGCTGCAATTGCAGCAACCGCATGTCGTCAGACTTGAGATGAGGCCACCAAACCTTGAAGGAAGCGGTGCGATTACGATGCGCGATCTCGTCAAGAACTGTCTGCGCATGCGGCCCGAGCGGATCATCGTCGGCGAGGTCCGCGGCCCGGAGGCGTTCGACCTGCTGCAGGCGATGAACACCGGTCACGACGGTTCGAGGGGCACGTTGCACGCCAATTCGCCGCGCAAAGCGCTGAGCCGTCTCGAATCGATGATCACAATGGGCGGCTTCGCTCTCCCGAGCAAGACAATCCGGGAAATGATCGTCTCCTCTGTCGATGTCATCGTCCAGGCCACGAGGCTTCGCGACGGCTCGCGCCGAATTACGCATATCAGCGAGGTTTTGGGCTTCGAGGGCGACGTCGTCACCATGCAAGATCTCATGGTTTATGAGATCACCGGAGAAGATGCCTCCGGCCGCCTAATTCTACTGAGTCATGAAATTTGATAGGAGTCGCTGTGCTCGCTGATCTGGTAATTTGGTGATGATCGAACGCGCCGCTTGCTTCCCGCTTCGCCGCCGTTCGCGTGCACCTCGCCGCGCGGGACTACAAGCGAACCACATCGCATCCGGTCGAATGGCTGCTCGTCGAATGGCCGAAGGGAGAGGCGGCTCCCACGAAATACTGGCTTTCTACCTTGCCCGAGGACACGCCCCTCGCCACACTCGTCGATTATGCCAAACTGCGCTGGCGTATCGAACGTGATTACGAAGAGCTCAAAGGCGAACTCGGCTTGAGCCATTACGAAGGTCGAGGTTGGCGTGGCTTTCACCATCATGCCACGCTCTGCATCGCCGCTTACGGATTCTTGATCTCGGAACGGGACGCGATTCCCCCCTCAGCCTCCCGGCGGCGCACGATGCCTCGACTACCCGAAGGTTATCGACCCCGAGGCGCCGCCGATCCGTCCCGAACGCCACGTCGAAAACTCGATCGCGACGATCAGAAAACGCCTCACCGACGCGCTCGCAAAATCCCTCGCGCGATGTCCATGCTGTCAGTCGACGCCACGACCACCTGCAATCCGATTGCGTTTATGACGCAGTAAAACTAAAGGGCATCAGCTCGACGGGAATGCCTTGATCATGTCGCGGTCTGCGGCGAAGGGCACCTGCGCCATATACTCCTATTGTATTAATCAGTACATAAGTAATTAGACATTCAGGCGGCGTATCTGAGCGTGTCTTTTGCGAAGAAAGAGCGGATCTTTTTGGTGTTGCGCTGCAAGGAATGCATCGATGATTTCACTTTCCCTTTGACGAAGCGTTGGTCTTCTTCGTGCGATGCGCCGGGCCGCGATCGACGATTAGGAATATCGAGTGCGTGGCTCCAACCATCAGACGTTTGAGAAACTCGATGAAGACATCGGCGTTGACGCCGCCTTTTTCCTTGATCATGAAGCGCATGTGACCGCGCGCCGTGACCGCCGAGATCAGGCTCATGCCGTAGCGGGCTTCGGTTGCTTGGACGACCGGCGTTTCGCCTCGTCTGCCCCAGGTCCGGCCGGCGTGATGATCTGAGCGGATATGCGCTGCGTCGCCAAAATAGATTTCGGCTTTCTCCTTCTGCGCCAGGGCCTTGATCTGCGGGTACTCTTTCTTCAGCCATTGCTGGACCAGGGCTTCGTCGCGCTCCAAGGCGCGATGCAGAGGCTTCTGGCAGGTGATGCCGAGTTGGGCCAGAAGCCGCCCCACCGAGACAAGGCTCAAGGCGATCTTGAATTTGTCCTTGATCAATTTGGCGACCATCTCGCGGGTCCACAGCGCGAAAGCGAACTTCATCTGCAGTGGGTTCTTTTGCGTCACGGCGTCAAAGATCCAGCTCAGCGACCGCCCATCCAGTTTCGGCGGACGCCCGAACAAAGGCTTCGCCTTCAAGGCGCCCCAGCCGCCGCGCCGATACTGCGCCAACCATCCATATACCGTCGACCGGCTCAGCCCGAGAACGCGGGCGACGACTTCCGGGCTTTCACCTTCCTGGACCTTACGCACCGCGCGTTCACGCAACGCCTCCAGCGTATGATGATCCAATCGGCGCGCATCATTTTCTTGCATCCACAAAATGAATCATTCAACAACTGCACAGTCAACAAAAAGTCGACCTACTTATGAACTGATTAATAAGGCCGAAAAGCGTCAGGCTGCGTTGCGGTCGCCGGCGCCGAAGAGAGCCGCCGAATCTTCAGGCCGATGCCGCGAACCGGCGCAAGCAAATTACGGAAAGCCTCAAGGATGTCGAGGCGCGCGGCAAACGAAAGAAGCAATCCCTGGAGGGACGGATCGCGCAGGCTGGACTCTCCTGGAGCCGCAACAAATATATCGCCGCATCATTTGTCTCGGCGGTGGCGTGCGGCGGGCTGATGCTGCTTTGCGGGGTCAATCTGTTCGTGCTCCTGGCGGCCATGGTCGTCGGGGGTTTCGGATTGCCCGCATGGGCTTTGAATTTCTTGCGCAAGCGCCGCTTGAAGAAATTCGTCGAAGAATTTCCAAACGCGATCGATGTTATCATCCGCGGTGTTAAGGCCGGATTGCCGCTCGGCGATTGCCTGAAGGTCATCGCAGCGGAGTCGGCCGAGCCACTCCGGAGCGAATTTCGCCAGATCGTCGAGGCACAGGCCATGGGTCTCACAATCAGCGAAGCCGTCGAACGCATCGCGGAACGCGTTCCTATCTCCGAGGCCAGCTTCTTTGCGATCGTCATCAACATTCAACAAAAGGCCGGCGGAAATCTCGCCGAAGCCTTGAGCAATTTATCAGCGGTGCTCCGTGATCGCAAAAAGATGAGGCTGAAGATCAAGGCCGTGTCGAGTGAAGCCAAGACCTCCGCCTATATCATCGGCAGCATGCCTTTTTGTGTCAGCGGCATGGTCTACTACACAAGCCCAGCCTATATGGAACTCTTGTGGACGACGCAGACCGGACAACTCGTCATGGGTGCCTGCGCGATATGGATGGGGGTCGGTACGATCGTGATGAAAAACATGATGAATTTCGACATTTAGAGCGCGATCCGTTCAGACTGAATCGGACCACGCTCTAGAGTCTTTGATGAGGCATGATCTCTTCGGAAAGCCGGTTCTCGCTTTCGCGGATCATGCTCTAGAGCTCCAAAAACACTTTCCCGCGTGCGTTACGCAAAATGCTCGATTTCATTTACACGAAGCTGACGGACCCGCAATTTCTCCTCAGCATCCTTGTTGCGATCGCAACGATGGCGACGATCCTCACGGTCGCCATGCCGCTGATCGAAACCGACACTCTGGCCCAGCGCATGAAGGCGGTTGCGACGGAGCGCGAGCGCATCCGCGCGCGCGAGCGCGAGCGACTCGTGGCGGACAAGGGCAAGCGCAGTCTCCGCCAGGAGCCGAAGGCCTATATGAAGCAAATCGTCGAGCGTTTCAGTCTATCGAAATGGCTCGGCACCGATCAGGCGAAAATGCAGATGGCGATGGCTGGCTTTCGCGGTCCCCAGGCGGAAGTCGCGTTCTTGTTTTTCCGGCTGGTGACGCCAGCCTTGTGCCTTTCTCTTTCGGTCTTCTATATTTTTGTCATCCACGATTTCGGGCTCGGTTTCACAATGAAGATCGGCGTCATCCTTGTCGCCACCTTCATCGGCCTGAAGATGCCCGAATTCTATCTCAAGAATGCAATTGGCAAACGCCAATTCTCGATGGGCCGCGCCTTTCCTGACGCGATGGATCGTCTGCTCATCTGCGTCGAGTTCCGGCATGTCGATCGAACATGCCTTTCGCAAGGTCGCCCAGGAGATCGGCACCCAGTCGATTCCGCTTGCCGAGGAATTGACCCTGACGACCGCCGAACTCTCTTTTTTGCCCGACCGGCGCTTGGCTTATGAAAACCTTGGCTTACGGACGGGAATTGAGTCGGTGAAGCAGATCACGACCGTGCTCATTCAGGCCGAACGTTACGGCACGCCGCTGGCCACCGCTTTGCGCGTGGTCGGCAAGGAAAGCCGCGACAACCGGATGATGCTTGCCGAAAAGAAAGCGGCGGGGTTGCCGCCGAAATTGACGGTCCCGATGATCTTGTTTTTTCTTCCCGTGCTTTTCGCGATCATCATGACGCCCGCGGTCATTCAGGTCAGCCGCACGATGCATTGAGAATTGGGTGCTGATTTTAGAGCGTGATCCGTTCAGATTGAATCGGACCACGCTCGAGATTCTTTGATGACGCATGATCTTTCCGAAAAACCGGTTTGAACTTTCGCGGATCATGCTCTAGGCCTTAAGGCGGCGCTCTTGCCGCATGCCGCCGCCATCCACTCCGCTTGATCGTAGCTATGCAAGCGCCGTCACGGGCACGCATACTTGCGTACTCGGAAGCCCGAAATCGGTCAAATACGTTTCACGTGAAACGTTTCTGTAAGGTTCGCGCGAGATTTCGGTCAAACTTCATTCCGCCGCCGTGGGCTGGGCTTCCGTGGGGGTGAAGACCCCAGGCGCGGAAGGCCGCATCTCGATGTGGCGCTTGTGGAACTGCGCGACGCTTGCGCGATGGCCGATCGAAACGATGGTCGTCGCGGGGAGTGATTTGGCGAGCGTTTCGTAAATCTCGGTTTCCATCTCTTGGTCCATCGCCGAGGTGGCTTCATCAAGGAAGAGCCAATCGGGTTTCGCCAACAGGGCGCGGGCAATCGCGAGGCGTTGCTGCTCGCCGCCGGACAGCCGCTGCGGCCAGATATCCTCGACATCGAGCTCGCTGGTGAAATGGCTTAGTCTCGCGGCGCTGAGCGCGTCGCGGATAGTGGCCTCGTCGTAGCGATCCGGGCCTTCCGGATAGGTCACCGCGGCGCGCAAGGTGCCGATCGGAATATAGGGCCTTTGCGGCAGCAGCAAAATGCTCGCGCTGGCCGGAAGTGTGATGGCGCCATCGCCATAGGGCCATATGCCGGCGATCGCCCGGAACAAGGTGGACTTGCCGGAGCCCGACGGCCCGGTCACGACTACAGGTTCGGCTTGCGCAAGCCGCAGGTTCGCGTCTTTGATGATCTCGCGGCCGTCTGGAAGCCGCAAATTGAGCGCCTCGATATCGAGATGTTTCCGCGCCGATTGCGTGTCGGCTCCCGTGCGCGGGGCAAAGCCGGGAGTCTTGGCGTTCTCAATCGCATGCTCGAAAGATGTCAAACGGTCGAGCACGGCTTTGAAATCGGCGAGAGAAACATAGTAGGTGACAAAGAAATTCAAGGCTTCGTCGACGCTGCCAAAAGCTCTCGCCGTCTGTGTCATGATGCCGAGCGTGATCTTGCCGGCGAAATAGAAAGGGGCCGCGACGACAAAAGGAATGATCGGGCTGAGCTGGCCATAGGAGGCCGTGAAGGCGGTGAGATTCTTCCGGCAGGCGATGATCTGGAAAAAATTAATGACGATCGCGCCAAACCGCGACGCGAGCGAGATTTTCTCGGTCCGTTCGCCCGAGAGCAGCGCGACTTGCTCGGCATATTCGCGCAACCTTGCAAGCGAAAAGCGGAAATCCGCTTCATAGTGCTGCCGCTCGAAGGAGAGATGGACGAGCGGGCGTCCGATCAAATGGGTCACAATCGTGCCGACGCCAGCATAGATCAGAGCGACCCAGAACAAGAATCCGGGCACTGCGATTGTCGTGTAGGGCAGGGTGAAATTGGTGGAAAGGTCCCAAAGAAGGATCGCGAAAGATACGAGCGAGCTCAAATTCGAGATCAACAAGATCGAAAAGGTGTAAATGCCATAGCCGATTTGGCCGCCGTCGATGAAGCGGTTGATGTCTTCCGAGATGCGTTGATCCGGGTTGTCGGTGGCGCTGCCCGCGAGTGACATGCGATAATGGGTGTGGGCGTCGAGCCAGCGGTTCACATAATTGTTGGTGAGCCAGCGCCGCCACCGGATCATGAGGACGTTCGTCACGACAAATTCGAGGACCGAGGTCGCGATAAAAAGAAACGCCCACGGAACGAAGACCGTGAAGAGTTGTGCCCAGAACGCGGCCTGGTCCTTGTTCTGGATCGCATTGAACCAATCGCGCGAGAAAAAGGAAATCCGCAAATTCATGCCGACTTGCGCTTGGTTGATGATGACGAGCAGCACGACCATGCCGATGGCCACGCGTTGCTCGCGCGCGCCGAAAGACGGGAAACGGCCATATGCGGGCACGGGTCTCGTCCGCCGTGTTGAAATAGCGGTCGGCGATGCGGGTCATCGACTGCACGACGGGGATATGGGAGACCGCATAAACGAGGATGCCGAAGATGGCGACGGTGAGGGGCAGGCTTTCGGGAAACTCGTAATCCTCAAGCGAGGGCGGCCAAAGGCCTATTTGGGCAATAAGGAAGATGGTGCCGAAGATCGCCGTCTCGGCGGCGAAGACTGCCGCGAAGATTTGCAGGAATGTCGAGATCGTTCGCGCCCGGTAGGTGGTGAAGGCGCACAAAAATCCCGTTGCCGCGAGAAACAGCACGATGTGGTCGCCGGCCTTGAGGCCGACAAGAGTGGCAGCGGCCGAGAAGAGGCCGACGAGGGCGGCAAGAAGATGCATGATGACCTTGTCCTAGACCATGATCGCGACAAATTCGATCGCCGATGGTTTGTTAAATTGTTTTGCCGCAGGATCTTATGACTTTTTTGAGATCATGCTGTGCCGGGACGAGGCTTTAACCCAGATCGTCGCTGTCCGGTTCCTCTTCGGCCGTCATGCCATTCACCGCCGCGCTCAGGACGGGCGAAGGTTTGAAGGTCAGAACGCGGCGAGGCTTGATCGGCACTTCGACGCCTGTGCGCGGATTGCGGCCGATGCGTTCTCGCTTGTCGCGCACCAGAAAGAGGCCAAAGGAGCGCAGCTTCACCGGCTCGCCGCGCACGAGCGCCGCGGAAATCTCTTCCAGCGCCATTTCGAAGATGGCCTTGGCCTCAGCGCGCGAAAGCATAGGACAGGAAGCATAAACGGCGTTGAGGAGATCCGCTCGTGTCGCAGTTTTTTGGTCGCCGGCCGTTCCCGGTCGCGGCCTAGACGCTCGAGGCATCTTGTTGATTCCCCCCTTTTATTCGCCCCCATTAAAAGTGATCTTAAAACATTTTGCTGGCCAGGGGAAACCGCTGCGGCAGTGCTTTAAAAAAATAGTGATTGCGAAGAATTCTCCGGCTCCAAAGGGGCAAGAGGGATTTGAAACCATGCGCCGGAACGAAAAAGGCCCCGGAGTCCGGGGCCTTTCGCACAAAATCACGCGGAAACCGGCGGGCCTAAAAATCCATGCCGCCCATGCCGCCCATGCCGCCGCCACCGCCTGGCATGGCGGGAGCCTCTTTCTTTGGCGCTTCCACGATAATCGCCTCGGTGGTGATGAGGAGACCGGCCACGGAGGCCGCATCCTGAAGGGCCGTGCGCACGACCTTGGTCGGATCGATGATGCCGAGCTTCACGAGATCTCCATATTCGCCGGTCTGGGCGTTGAAGCCATAGGCGTAGGACGAATTCTCGATCAGCTTGCCGACCACGACGGCGCCGTCGCCACCGGAATTGTCGATGATCTGCCGCGCAGGCGCCTGAATCGCCTTGCGGACGATATCGATGCCGGTCTTCTGATCGGGATTATCGACCGGGAGGTTGTCCAGTGCCTTGATGGCGCGCAGCAGCGGCACACCCCCGCCCGGCAAGACGCCTTCCTCGACGGCGGCGCGCGTCGCGTTGAGCGCGTCGTCGACGAGATCCTTCTTTTCCTTGACTTCCACTTCGGTGGCGCCACCGACGCGGATCACCGCGACGCCGCCGGCGAGTTTGGCAAGGCGCTCTTGCAGCTTTTCGCGATCATAGTCCGAGGTGGTTTCGGCGATCTGGGCCTTGATCTGGCCAATCCGTGCCTCGATATCAGCCTTGGCGCCAGCACCATCGATGATTGTGGTGGCTTCCTTGTCGATACGAATCCGCTTGGCGCGGCCGAGCATCTGCAAGGTCACATTTTCGAGCTTGATGCCGAGCTCTTCCGAGATCAGCTGACCCGCGGTCAAGATCGAGATATCCTCGAGCATGGCCTTGCGGCGATCGCCAAAACCCGGCGCCTTGACCGCCGCGACTTTCAGGCCGCCACGCAGTTTATTGACGACGAGCGTTGCCAAAGCCTCGCCCTCGACGTCCTCGGCGACAATCACCAGGGGTTTGCCGGTTTGCACGACGGCTTCAAGCACAGGGAGCAGGGCTTGCAGCGAAGACAGCTTTTTCTCATGGACGAGAATGTAGGGGTCTTCGAGCTCGGCGACCATTTTCTCGGCATTGGTGATGAAATAGGGCGAGAGATAGCCGCGGTCGAACTGCATGCCTTCAACGACGTCGAGCTCGGTCTCGAGGCTCTTTGCCTCCTCGACCGTGATGACGCCCTCGTTGCCGACCTTCTGCATCGCCGTCGAGATCATTTCGCCGACCGATTTGTCGCCATTGGCTGAAATCGTGCCGACTTGGGTAATCTCGTCGTTCGATGTGACCTTTTTCGAATTCGTCTTGAGATCGGCGACGATGGCGTTGACGGCGAGATCGATGCCGCGCTTCAGATCCATCGGATTGAGACCGGCGGCAACCGCCTTCGTGCCTTCCCTGACGATCGCGGCGGCAAGAACGGTCGCCGTGGTGGTTCCGTCACCAGCCGCGTCGTTTTGCTTCGACGCGACTTCGCGAATGAGCTGGGCGCCGAGGTTCTCGAATTTATCGGAGAGCTCGATCTCTTTTGCGACGGTCACGCCATCCTTGGTGATCCGCGGCGCGCCGAAAGATTTCTCCATGACGACATAACGGCCTTTGGGGCCAAGGGTTACTTTAACCGCGTTGGCAAGAATTTCGACGCCGCGCAACATGCGGTCGCGGGCGTCGGACGAGAAACGAACATCTTTGGCTGCCATTTTGAAGCTCCTGATACCGGGTTCTTAAAAAATTTATGGACGGCGTTCTTTCCGGGCTCAGGCGACGACTCCGAGGATGTCGCTCTCCTTCATGATGAGGAGATCCTTCCCGTCGATCTTGACCTCCGTGCCTGACCATTTGCCGAACAGAATCTTGTCGCCAGCCTTGACGTCGAGGGGCGTCAACTTGCCGTTTTCATCACGGCCGCCAGGGCCCACGGCGATGATCTCGCCTTCCTGGGGCTTCTCCTTGGCGGTGTCGGGGATGATGATCCCACCCTTAGTCTTTTCCTCACCTTCGAGGCGTCTGACCACGACGCGGTCATGCAAAGGACGAAAGCTCATGTTTCTTGGTTCCCTAATGCGCCGCTGAAGGCGCGGTGAACGGCTGGCACCTTCCGAAGCTTGCGGCTGATTTGAAACGTCGCTCGCCCTATTAGCACTCACCTGAGGTGAGTGCTAATAGGGCGACAGGGCCATTACTTAGGGACGCGGCCTGGCGCTGTCAAGGGCAAGGCGGGCAAATAATCGGCGCGGCGTGCGTCTTCATACAAATCGAGAGGGAGAGAGAGAAAGCCTTTCCACACCGGCGCCAAATTGGCCGCGGCCGCGCGCGGGGCGGCGGCCGGGCTTGGGTGTGCCCTTTACGGCAGGCCGAGCGCGACGAAGCGCACTTCTCCTTGCCCATTGGCGACCAGGAACAGGGCCGATTTCTTGCCGCCGCTCTTCAAAGCGTCGATTTTCTTGGAGATATCGGCAGGATCCTTGACCGGTTCCTGATTGATTTCCACGATCACATCGCCGGCCGCGATATGCTTCTCGGCGGCGCTGGAATCCGGGTCGACATCGGTGATCACGACGCCGGAGGCGACGCTATTTTTGATGGCGAATTTTTGCCGCAACTCGTCGGAGAGGCTCGAAAATTCCATTCCGAGCGCTTTTGCGACCGGCCCCGCCGTCGCTTTCTTTCCCGCGTCGTCGCGCTTCGACGCGAGGGCCACCTGCTTTTCATTCTCTTCCAAGCGGCCGAGCTTGATGGTTTTGGCGATCTGCTTGCCTTGCCGCATCACGACAATTTCGACCTCCTTGCCGACCGGCTCCGAGGCGACGATCTTGGGCAAGTCGCGCGACTCCTTGATATCGATTCCATCGAATTTGACGATGACATCCCCGGCTTTGAGACCCGCCGCCTTGGCTGGGCCCTTTTCATCGGTCCCGGCGACGAGGGCTCCCCGCAGCTGGCCGAGATTGAGGCTTTCGGCAATCGTATCGTCGACGTTCTGGATGCGCACGCCAAGCCAGCCGCGCCGGGTTTCACCGTATTTTTCCAATTGGTCGATGACCGGAATGACCGTCGCGGCGGGCGTTGCGAAGCCGATGCCGATCGAGCCTCCGGAGGGCGACAAGATCGCGGTATTGATGCCGATCACCTCGCCTGCCATGTTGAACAAAGGCCCGCCGGAATTTCCTTTGTTGATCGCCGCGTCGGTTTGAAAATAATTGTCGTAAGGACCCGAATCGATGTTGCGGTGGCGGGCCGAGATGATGCCCGCGGTGACCGTGCCGCCAAGTCCGAAGGGATTGCCGACGGCGACCACCCAGTCGCCCACCCGCATTTTTTCGCTATCCCCGAACTTCACGGCTTTGAGCGGCCTGTCGGGCTTCACCCGGAGCACCGCGACATCGACCTTTTCATCCTTGCCAACCACTTCCGCCTTCAGTTTCTGGCCGTCGGTGAAAATGACGGTGACTTCATTGGCGTCGGCGATGACGTGATTGTTGGTAATGACAAGGCCGGATGGATCGACGACGAAGCCGGAGCCAAGCGAATTCGACTTGCGTTCGCGCGGCTTTTGGTCGGGCCGTTCATTGCCGCCTTGCTGATGGCGCCGGAAGAATTCCTCGAACAGATCGTCGAACGGCGTGCCGGGCTCCAGCTGCGGCGCATTGCCGGCGTGCTTTTCGTCCATCATCTGCGTTGCCGAAATATTCACAACGGCATCGCTCACGGCATCCGCGAGGTCGGCAAGCGAATCCGGCCCCTTGGCGAAGGCCAGGGAGACGCCGGGGACAGGCCAGGCGCTTCCGGCGGCGCCCAAAAAGAGCGCGCAAAGGAGGCTAAAGGCCACGCGCGCCGGCCGCCGCCGTGACGCTGCGCGGACTCCGAACTTACCTGCGCCGAAAAAAACCGGGAATAGACCCATAAACAATCTCCTTGAAGTACCCCCACAGCGCCGTTCCGGCGCCGCCGCCGCACCCCGGCGGCCGGCGATTAGGGGCCGTCACGTTGAACCGGCACGCCGAGGGCTGTCCATCGACCTTAACGGCACAGCTTACCCGCTGCGCGGTTCTTTCGTCGAAAGCGCGTTCTACTACGGTTCTTCGGGAAACTCATTCTTCTTTTTGCTGCTTTTTCGCCAGCACTTTAATCGCCTCGTCCACGCTGTGAAAAAAACGGTCTTTCTGCACCGCCTCGGTGATCTTGAACCGGTCGAACGCTACCTGGGCACGCACCGATTCGAGCCTTGCGATCGAAAAGGTGATTTTCGATTTCTTGCACTCCTCGATGAATTCCAGGAGAATTTGCGCGGCGGTAAAATCGATTTCGACAATGCTGCTGGCTTCCAAAACGATGAGTTCGGGCGGTTCCCGGCTTTGCCGGATCGCATGCCGGGCGCCGTCTTGGAACTGATAGGCATTGAGAAAGGTGAGGGGTGCTTGGAAAGCGATGACCAGCACGCCTTCGCAACGCCTGTCCCGACCGGCAGGACGACGATCGCGGTGAGCGTGACAAGGATCAAAAACTCGCCAAAGGCGCCGCGAAAAATCGCGGCGATGTCGGCCACCCGCACGAGACGTATCGCCACGAACATCAGCGTGCCGGCGAGCGCCGCCAGGGGCACATGCGCGAGAAGCGCCGTGCCATACATGGCTATGCCAAGCATAAGCGCGACCGCGACGAGCCCGGCGAATTTGCTGCGTCCGCCTGCCTCGGCGACGATTCCGGTCAGGGGAGGGCTTGCGTTGACGGGAAAGGCGCCGAAAAGGCCCGCCACCAGATTGGCCGCGCCAACGCCGGCAAAATCGCGGTTTATCGTGGGGCGATTTCGAATAGAAATGAAAGTGCGCGTCGCTGAGGCGGTTTGCACCATGATGGCGGCGACCACGACGAAAGCGAGCGGCGCGGCCTTAACGAGGTCCTCGACGGCGATCGAGGGGTGCTGGAGATGGGGAAATTCCCCCTTTATTTGCCCGACGACCGCGACGCCGTCGCGATCGAGCCCAAACTCATAGACCGCGACGGTCGCCGCCGCGATACCCAGAAGCGCGCCGGGAATGCGCGGGTTCAGCCAATCCGCGCATACGGTCACGGTGAAGACAGTCAGCCCCAGTAAGAGCGAGACGCGGTTGGTCTCGGCAAGCTCCCCCGTGATCGCGGCGGCTTGCTGCAGCAAATCCCCTTCGGGAGCTGCTATTCCGAGAAGCGACGGGGCCTGGGAAATCACAATATGGCAGGGCAGAAGATCGCTCTTCCTCACTCGGCGGCAAGGGCGGCCTTTGCGCCGCGGGCGGCTTTCAAGCGGGCATGGTCTTGCTTGGTGAGCGCGGCATAGGCCATGGCGAATGAGCCCACCGCGTCGTCGAAGGCCGCCGATTTTCCCATATAGCCCGCGAGCAGCGCGGGGTCGCCGCTCCGTGCATGGGCACGGGCGAGCGTTCGGCCGCAAAGATTTGCATAAACATCGAGCGCCTTTCCTTCGATGACCTCGCCGATCGAACCGAGATGCCGGTTCTTGAGCTGGCGGACATAGAAATACCGGTTGGTCTTCGGGTCTTCCGTATAGCCAAGAAAAATATCGCTCGCGGCCTGCATCGCGCGTTGGCCGTCGGCGACGCGGCACCCCTGGTGCACGAGGGCGGGCGGCGGGGCGGCGATTTTTTCGAGGACCGATGTCCACGCCTGTTTGATCTGCAAAAAGATGGACTTGCGATCCGCCGTCATGAAAAGCCCGATGGCACAAAAGGTGCCGACGCTGCCGACGCCGACGACCTTGAAGGCAATGTCGGCCAGCGCATAGCGCTCGACCAGCGCGCGCCGCTCGGGAAGCAAGGAGGATTGGTAATTGGCGAAGGCGGAATGCGCGTGAATTTTGTAGTGTTTTGTTGCCTGGGTATCGAAATGATAGATCAAGGGCGGCCGGTCCTCGATATGCGCACCGTCGGCTTTCGTCGTCGCGAGATGCGGAAAATTATCGTCCGCCGCCAAATCTTTTTTGGCTTTCACCAAAATCGAAAAAACAGTTTCGCGGAGTTTGACATCGGCGTTCCGCTTGACCTCTTGGTCAATGTCCATGCGCGTGTACCAGACTTCGAGCGGCGTCTTGGCGGCGAGCTCGAGGATGAATTCGCGATAGGATTTGACGGTGGCTGTCGCGAGGGCGCGCGCCTTTTTGTCCGACATCTTCGCGTCGAGAGCCGCGACCGCGACGCTGGCCGCGAGTCGCTTCAGATCGACGGTGAAATCGATGCCGGGCAAAGTCTCGTCGAAATCATTGATGTCGAAGAGGACACGTTCTTCCGGCGTGTTGAACGCACCGAAATTCATCAAATGGCAGTCCCCGCAGGCCTGCAAATGCGCGCCGACTTGCGGAACAGCGGAAAGATCATGGGCCATCACGGCGGCGGCGCCGCGCAGGAAGGTGAAGGGCGATTGTAGCATGCGTTCGTAGCGGATCGGCAACAGTTCCGGAATGCGGGCGCCGTCGGTCTCGGCGAGAATGGCGACCGGGTCGCGGCTGGAGGCCGGCGGGCATTCGGCATGGCTTTCGCGCGCCACGCGGTTGCGCAACGCCCGACCGAATTTGTAGCGTTTCGCTCGCGGCAAATTCTTGGCCGGAATGCCGTTTAGGGATGAATTTGCCATATCCGTGCTCCAAAACGAACGTCTCGCAGGAAAGAAGCTTAACTGGTGTGGCGCCTCAATGAAGCTCAAATCAAGGAGCTGGACTGGCACAAAGCGGGCGAAGACCGGTAACGCGACTCAACCGGCTGTCATTGATTCGTCATATCACGAACCTGTCGCTCGCATAATGTATTTTCAAGTCTAAGCGAGACCGGCGGTTAGCGTTACGATCCGGAAGAGGATGAGCCCGGCCGCGAGGACGAGATAGGCGCGCAAGACGAACATCCAGATCTTGACCGCCACCGATAGGCGCAGCGGCGGTAGTTGGCCGAGCGGTGGCATATGCCAAGACTGCCGATCGATGGCGCGGATTTCGCTGAGAGCATCACCATAGCTGCGGCTTGCGCTCCGGCTGCGATCTTTGGCCAGCAGCGCGCCGAGTGCGACGAGCAGGCCGAGCACCGCCTCCGCCGAGAATGGAGAGCATCACGGTCTCGTTGGCGGCGTCCGGAAACAGCACCGAGGCGGTCAGGATGATCGACAGCAAGACCAGCACGGCGATGACGCCGCCGGTGAAGAGATTGAGCCCGCGTGATTCGCCCAAGGCCCGAGCACCGCCTTGTCGTTGCAGAGCAGCAGCAGGAACACCGTCGCGCTCGGCAGCAGCACGCCGGCGAGCGTCTGCACGGCGATTGGTCAGCAGCCCGAGCGGCGCGCCGGGGGTCAGCACGAGCGCCGGCGGCGATCGACGATCAGGCCGCAATAGACCGCATAGAAGCCCTTGGCGTCGCGACGGCTTGCGATGCAGCGAATGGCGTGAGCGACAACACGTCGCCGATGGCGTAGGCGGTCGACGAGCGACACCGCCGAGGCGCCGATGATGCGCGGCGTCGATCAGCGCGATCGCGAACATCACGCCGGCAGCCCGGCCGGCATATTTGCTCGAGGCCGGCGGCGACCGCGCCGGCGTCGGTGAAATTGCCGAATTCCGGCTTGCCGGCGAAGGCCGCGGCGGTGAAGGCCATCATCGCCACCGCGCCGACGATGACGAGCACGATGCCGAGCCAGAGGTCCAGCCGCTCGTAGCGGATGAAGCGCGGCGTGATGCGCTTGTCGATGACATAGCTCTGCTGGAAGAAGAGCTGCCAGGGCGCGATCGTCGTGCCGACGATGGCGATGATGAGCAGCATCACGTCGCTGAGCTTGCCGCCGTGCGGCAATTGCGGCACGACGAAGTCGCGCGCGATCTGCGCGATCGGCGGATGGACCATCAGAAAGATCGGCACGAGCAGCAGGCTGCCGAAGACGAGCGACCATCGAGAAGCGCTCGAACCGGCGGAAATCGCCGGTGCTGGCCGCCGCCATGATCGAGACCGGCGGCCAGACGCGACGCCGAGCTCCTTGGAGACGCCGAGATAGTCGAGCGCCAGGCTGATGCCGATGAATTCGGTGACGATGGTCAAGCGCGTTGAGCAGGAACAGATCGATGACGCTGAAGGCGCCCCAGAACTTGCCGAAACGCTCGAAGATGAGCCGCGCATGGCCGACGCCGGTCACCGCGCCGAGGCGCAGCACCATTTCCTGGTTGACGTAGAGCACCGGAATCAGCAGCAGCAGCGTCCACAGCAGCGTCGTGCCGTAGTTCTGGCCGGCCTGGGTGTAGGTCCCGAAGGCGCCGGCGTCGTTGTCGCCGACCATGACGATGAGGCCGGGACCGAGGATGGCGAGCAGCGTCTGGAGCCGGTGCTTCCAGCTCTCGCGCGGGCCGTGAGTCGCCGTGCAGGATGGTGCCGAAGGCGCCGTGGATGTGGCCGATATGGGCTTCGTCGAGGACGGCGACGGGCGAGCCGCTGCTGCATCGATATTGGGGCGAGAATTCATTGGCTTTCTCCTCTCCCGCATGCGGAGACGGAGAGCCATGGCCCCTAGAAGGTCATGGTCCGTCCGCGTCGCTCGCGGGAGTTTGCGTAAAGATCCGAAAACCAAACCCGCGCTCACGCCGAAGCGGCTGAGGGCGGGGCAACTAGAACCGTCGTTCAACGGATCCTCCTCTGTTCAAGCCGCTCGCCGCGCGGCGACGTGGCAGCGCACGGCACGGCCGCGCGCCAGCTGGCGTGATTGGCGGATACATCGTCGGGCGTTGACGACGTCCGTCTCGGCAATTGTTCTTGTGCCGGTAATTGCGGATGGGTCGAACCAGACAGCAACCAAGGCGCCGGTTAGCGGGTTGATCTGCCACCTGCATTCGAGAGGCGCACGCAAACAGGGGATATAGCGCATGCCCCGGGGTGTGGGACGATGACGCTTCCGTGCGGGCACGACAACAAGCACCAGCGCGGGCGCCCGTTGGGGCGCCGAACTGTGCGAAGTCAAAAAAAGTGAGGAGCTTTGTGGTCATCGCTCACCTCCAACCGTCGTAACGCGGCGGATGGTGAGCGGACGGGGGGCCTTAGGCCCGCCCGAAACCTCTCACGCGATCGCAGCCGCGCGGGATTTGAATTGATGGCGCCCTCCCGGACCGCGCCGGGTTCGCGCCGCCTGAAAATCTACTGCCCATGGTCCATTAAGGGGGTTGTGCCGCAAGGGTCGGGACTTTGCCGGACCGCTGAGGCTGAAATGCGCCTTGCATCTGCGCCTGTCAACCCTCGAAAGAGCCTGTTTCAATCAGATTTGCCGAACATATTAACCTGCCCGTTAACTTGTGCGGAGCGCTGATAGCTCGGCCGTTGCCGGGAAAGAACCAATTCGGCTCCCGGCGCTAGTCATCCGACTGTCACATGGCGCCTCTATCGCGCTGAGCCAGAGGGTTGGCGGATTCGCTCGGCGGGCTTTTTCGGGGCAAGAGCGTCTTTCTGATGCTTGGCCGGCACGCGAAACCATCCCGAGACTGGAGTAGAGTCCCTCATGACGCGGACTGGATCCCGCTCTTCAAAAAGACGCGCTCAATCTCGTCGCGGCGCTCCTGCTCGGCGGAGTCATTGGTTTCGAGCGCCAGTGGCGGCAGAGGCTCGCTGGGTTGCGGACGAACACTCTGGTGTCGCTGGGGGCCGCGATTTTTGTCGTCTTCGCGGGCCAATTCACCGACACGAGCCCGACGCGGGTGGCGGCCCAGGTCGTGACCGGCGTGGGCTTCTCGCGTGAGTCATTTGGAAGGAAGGCGCGAATATTGGCGGCTTGAACACGGCGGCGACGCTCTGGTGCGCGCCGCCGCCGTGGCCTCTTGGCGGGTACGGGACATTGGGCCCAGGCTGTCGTCGCCGTCAGCCTGGTCGCTCTCGTCAATCTCGTGCTCCGGCCCCTGGTCCGATTGATCAACCGCCAACCGATCGAAAGCGCGGAGGTCGAAACCTCTTATGTCGTCAATGTCGTCTGCAGGGCCTCTGATGGAAGCGCAGATCCGCGCGCTCCTCGTGCAGGGCTTCGGCGTCAGCGACTTGCATCTTCGCGAGCTCGAAAGCGCCGACATAAGGGGAAGCGGACCGGGTCGGCATCACCGCGACGCTCACGTCCGAGAAGCCGCGCGAAATCGCGCTCGAATATATC
>CAWAQW010000004.1:0-41291 GCA_963784075.1 uncultured Alphaproteobacteria bacterium
AGCCCCGTTCACCGCTTCTTTAAAATGTGGCAGCAGCTCGATTGCGACGCCGCCGCCGCGACAAGCGAAACGGCAGGGGGTGCCTGTCCGATCTCTACCCCTGGGGTTGAGACGACAATCGGCGCCGGTTCGAATGGCAAAGGGGTGCAGCCCGCAGGCTTTAACAATATGTCCACCGGCAAAGGTTCGACCTCGATGGGCTTCTATAACGTCCTTGAAGGCGATGCTCCCTATCTCAAGGCACTCGCCGACAACTTTACAATGAGCGACAATTACCATCAGGCGGTGAATGGCGGCACTGGCGCCAATCACATCATGCTGGGCACCGGCGACGCTTCTGGTTCAGCGATGGCAAGGGGCAGATCCTGTAAAACCGCCGGTCCGCCGCTCAACCCAACCGCGCCTGGAATGCCTTACCCCGGTTGTACCGATGCGCTGAGCGAAGTCGCAAATCCCGATCCGCAGCCCGGCACCAACAAGTACTACACGCAGGAGGGTTATGGCGGCGGCCCAGGCTCGCCCACCGCGGCCTCCTCCAACGCCAATTACGGCGGCGGCTCTATGTCTATTGTTCCGACCCCTCGCAGCCCGGCGTTCAGCCCATATTGACTTATCTCGGCTCGTTGACCCGCAAGGTTGCTTCGCGTTGCGCCAGCGGGGCCTATTATCTGCTCAATAACTACAATCCGGTCTATTTCGGAGATGGCAGCAACGCCCATACGGACACCAATTCCCAGAACTATGTGTTCACGATTTCGCCCTCGAACGTGCGGACGATCGGCGATGCGCTGACGGAAAACGGCGTTTCCTGGGCCTATTTCGGTGACCATTGGAATCGCTATCTCAACGACAAGATGAGCAAAACAAGATGGATGCGTACGGCAACATCTGCAATTTCGAACAATATACGACTTCGATCATGACCAATCCGAAGTTGCGGGAAGAACACCTCAAGGATACCGATGATTTTTACGCTGGCCTTGAGAAGGGCGTGTTGCCAGCCGTCTCTTACGTGAAGCCAAGCGGATTTGTGGACGGCCATCCTTCGTCTTCGAAGCTCAGCCTGTTTGAAGCCTACGTCAAAAAGATCGTCGATGGCGTGAGGGCCAATCCGAAGCTGGCGGCCGACACCGCCATCTTTATCACCGTCGACGAAGGCGGCGGATATTGGGACTCTGGCTATGTTCAGCCGCTCGACTTCTTCGGCGACGGAACCCGCATTCCACTGATCGTGGTCTCCAGATTCAGCCAAGGCGGCCACATTTCGCACAGCTACGCGGATCACGTTTCGATTCTGAAGTTCATCGAAGCGAATTGGGGGCTAAGCCCGCTTACGGCGCGCAGCCGCGACAATCTGCCAAATCCATTGACAGACCGGAATCCCTATATCCCGATCAATTCGCCCGCCATCAGCGATTTGATGGATATGTTCGATTTCAATCACTAGGCTCAGGACCCATTACAATAAGTCCTGACCCTAGGTCTCCGGCGGCCCGTTTCGCCACCTGAATGGGAAAAAAATCGACGCCGGTTTCGGCAACGAAACCGGCGTTTATTTGGGCGGCGGCGGCTTTGCGTCTACCCGGCGGCTGGCTCCTCAAGACAGCTGGCGAAGAAAGCCTTCAACTTTTGAAAAATATTCTGGCCAGGTCGGCGGCCTAAAATCGGCAATCCGGCGGCGAACGGCTTGCGCTTCATCCGTGTTGTCAGCCAAGGTCTCGACCGCGGCAAGCCAGCCTAACCCGTCCATCGGATGCCGGTAGATGGCATAGTCGCCCGCGACATCGCGATGGGCCGGAAGATCCGAAGCAATCACCGGCGTTCCCACGCACAAAGCTTCGATGAGCGGCAGACCATATCCCTCGGCATAAGACGCCATGAGCAGGCCTTTCGCGTGGCTCATCAAGCGCCGCAGAGCGGGGCTGGACAGTCCCCTTGCGAGAACAACGTGGTTCTCGATCGCCCGGCAGCGCGTAAGTTGATGCAGGACCGCGTCCCCGCCCCATCCTGGCGTCCCTACCACGACAAGTTTTGGTGCGCGCGAGCCGTGCCTGCGGACCAATTCGCGCCAAACATTGATGAGAAGCACATGATTTTTGCGTGTTTCGAGCGCCCCGCAAACGACGAAATAATTATGGGACGCCAATTCTTCGTCCGGCTCCCCCCGCTCGAGAAAGATGGGGGCGACCGGAAGTGGCACGGTCGCGACCGGGATATCGCCGCGTCCGCGCAAGCGCAGTTCGCGCATCACCGAATCGCGGGCCGTCGGCGAGGTTGCGATGAGAGCGGCGGCGTAACGGGCCGCATTTTCCGTCATATGGCGATGATGACGCATGCCGGCATCCGAAACCCATTCTGGATTCTCGAGCGGGATCATGTCGTGCAACATGAAGACGGGTTTGACATCCGGCCGCCGCTGCAGCCAGGAGAGAAACCATGGAAAGGCAAGACCCACATGTCCAATATTGACATAGATCGAATTTTGTGGCGCCACGGAAAGCCGCCGAAGCCCACGCGGGAAGCCCCCTGCCGAAAAGAGATTGGCAAACCGGCGCGCCGTGTCGTGCACATTGCTTTTGCCGCGACGGCGCGCGGCCGGCCGATGATTGGAAGACAAACGCAATTTGATTTCGTCGAGTCCGGCATCATCTTGCGTATTGATCGACTCCGACCAAATATCCTCCAGACGATCAATCAGCTTTAATAGCCGGTCACGGTCGAACCAAAGAATCCCCCAAGGCGTCGGCAACGTGCCCCCGCAGTCGCCGCGCCAGCTTTCCGCGAAATGCCGCGCATAGCCGAGATCCACGCGGTCAATCCCGCGAGGTGTCGGGAACAATGGACCGGAGAACATGCGGACCATGTCATAGGCAATGGGTACCGACATAATGACCCTTCCCCTCAAGGGTGATTGCGATCGAGGCAACCCCGGCAAGTTAAGACAGCAAATGTATCGTGCGCGTTGCAAAAATACCGGCGGCTTCTGGCATAGACATGTTCGGCCGGGCTCTATGGCATGTTGCGAACCAGCATTATTGAATATCCGTGCGATATGACCTGCTGCATCACCGGCCAGGCCGGTCTTGGACCGTGTCCTCCAGACGTAACTTTCGTGCCACTTTGAAAACATTGACGGCAAAAAGACATATGGAAACAATGCCCATGCCGAGAAACACAAGATCGTAGGGTGAAAAAGTCGCAGACCCGACCGGTACCTTCAGGTCTCCTGCGAAATACATCCAGCAATTGAGGCTGACCAGGATGATACGAAACTCAGTCGGCCCCACGGACAAGAAGGACAATTGAAGGTTCCGGGAGACCTGACAATTGAGGAGCACGAAGAGCCAAAGCATGTAGTAGCCAACGAGGGCAAACAAGGCCACGTCCAGCCGGATATAGGCGGACAGACCAAGCCCCAGCATGAACATGAAGCTACTGATCACGTCGACGGAAAAATCGAGAAAATAGCCATATCGCGGCCGCTCGATATGGCGATAACGAGCGAGGCTTCCGTCGAGCGAGTCGCCGAACCAGTGCATGATGAAACCAAGCGTCGCCAGCCAGTAAAAAACGGGGTCAAACCGCGTCGCTACATAGCCGATGAACACGATCGCTGCTCCGGCGGCTCCAAATCCGGTGAGCCGGTCAGGGGTGATGGCTTGCGGCGCGCGTGCGCACAACCAGTCGAGGAGAGCGCGTTCGCGTTGGTCGAGGATATTCTCTTTAATGCGAACAGCGAGGGGCGTGCGTATGGATAAGGGCCGCAGCTTGCCTGTCGCTGGAGTCAGCGTGATAGGTGAGTCAGTCTCTTGAACTAAACTGACAGATGGCAACGTCTTCCCCTCGTCGAATTTTCGATGACGTTGCAGATTTATGATTAACAAGCTTTCGTCTTGAGAAACATGCTCAAATTAACACTGCCGAGCCTACGATCGCTGAGGAATGTGGCGAAAAAACATGAGTCTCCGTGAGGTCGCCTCAAATGTTCCGGTGACATCTTCGAACCCATTGATTATGAATGACTTATTTCCTAAAAAATGATTCAATTTATAGTTAAGCAATTGCGCACGGCCGGTGATGCACCGCACGGGCCGCGGCCGCCGGTTTGAGTCTTCGCTCACACTCTGAAAAGCAAAGGATTTCAGAAACGCCCATGGGCCAAAGCAAGTAAAACACTTTGACCTGCCGGGCTTGCCGGAATGGCCAGTGGAGGATGCCGCCAGGGCCAATATTGTTAGCACTTTATGTATGCGCATGTGGTTAAACCTGTCGCGGCTGGCGCCAGAAACAAACCAATGACTTCCATCACTTTGCGTGTATTTGTGATTGGGGCGTTGGATACATAGAGCAAGTCTCTGTTGACGATGTGGAAGCTTTGGGCAACGAACAAACTTCCTGGGTCGCGGAGATTCAGCCGATAGACGACGGGCGTCGCATAGCCATGCTGGACCAATGGGCTATTCGGTCGGAGGGCACGCGCGACGTCTTCCGGTTCAAAGCGGAAAACAAAAACGCCGGCAGGATCGGAGCGGAAATCATCGAGCCCTCCTGCCTTGGCAAGAGCTTGCGACAGGTTGATGCCTTCCGCGTCGAACGGGATTTCGGCGTTGTGACCCGTCGCGCCATAAGCGATGAAGGTTTGCGGATCCCGGATCAAGGTCAAAACGTCATTCGGGCGCATATAGATATTTTCTTTGGAATCGGACGTGACCCTGGTCATGGCCACGCGCGCGGTGACCGGCCCTCGCGACAGCTGAACATAGGTTTCGTTGACCGGCGCACGAATTCCGCCGGCCGCCGCAATGACATCCATCACGCGGTCACCCTTTACACTTAAGGGCACCCGCGCGCCGCTGGCGACCTCACCTGTGACCGTGACAGTGTTGCTGACCGAACGAAGGACATTGACCAAGACTTGCGGCTGAATGGCCTTGCCTGTGAGCGCATGTTCGATGACCGCTTGCACATCCCTGGTCGTGTGCCCCGCGACCGGGACGCGCCCGGCATAGGGAACCGTGATCGTGCCGTCCCGTCCGACGACCTGTTCAGGGATTGTCGCGCTATTAGCGCCCGTGCTGAACTTGTCGGACACAAGGGGCGCCGAAAACAGGCCACCCGCGCCCGCTTCCCAAATCGTGACGGAAACCGTGTCGCCAACGCCAATGCGAGGTTCAACCGACGGTCGATAATCGCCAAAATGGGCAAGAAAGCTGTCGGGCCCCCGATGCCGCAATATGTCGACGACATGGGAATCGACATCAACTACTTCGTAGCGGGGAACCTCGGCCGTGCCTGCGTTCTCAACGATATCGTCGACGCTCGGCCCCATCCCCGAGACGCTCGAACATGCCGCAAGAGCGAGACAGACCGCGCCCGGCACGAGGACACGCGCGATGAATGAGAAAGCTTTCGGCATGCACAACCTGTCTTGTATGTGACTTATCCTTAGCATTTTAAATTCAAGGCAGCCATCCTTCACTCATTTCCGAACATTAATAGGCGGATTTTGTGTCCAAAAAGCCACAATCGAAGGGAATGACCCATGGGTGGGAGCAGTTGTGCAGTTGTGCAGTTGTGGCAGTTGTGCAGTTGTGGCAGTTGTGCAGTTGTGCAGTTGTGGCAGTTGTGCAGTTGTGCAGTTGTGCAGTTGTGCAGTTGTGCAGTTGTGCAGTTGTGCAGTTGTGCAGTTGTGCAGTTGTGCAGTTGTGCAGTTGTGCAGTTGTGCAGTTGTGCAGTTGTGCAGTTGTGCAGTTGTGCAGTTGTGCAGTTGTGCAGTTGTGCAGTTGTGCAGTTGTGCAGTTGTGCAGTTGTGCAGTTGTGCAGTTGTGCAGTTGTGCAGTTGTGCAGTTGTGCAGTTGTGCAGTTGTGCAGTTGTGCAGTTGTGCAGTTGTGCAGTTGTGCAGTTGGGCAGTTGTGCAGTTGTGCAGTTGTGCAGTTGTGCAGTTGTGCAGTTGTGCAGTTGTGCAGTTGTGCAGTTGTGCAGTTGTGCAGTTGTGCAGTTGTGCAGTTGTGCAGTTGTGCAGTTGTGCAGTTGTGCAGTTGTGCAGTTGTGCAGTTGTGCAGTTGTGCAGTTGTGCAGTTGTGCAGTTGTGCAGTTGTGCAGTTGTGCAGTTGTGCAGTTGTGCAGTTGTGCAGTTGTGCAGTTGTGCAGTTGTGCAGTTGTGCAGTTGTGCAGTTGTGCAGTTGTGCAGTTGTGCAGTTGTGCATTTGTGCATTTGTGCATTTTACCATAAACGTGGAAAAATTTACATTCGCAGATTTGAGGTATATCATATTCTAGAACGCCAACTGTCTATTTAGAAGATCTCGTCTTAAGTCAAGACACCGAAGTTTACGTGAGTATGGAAACTGGATTGCTTATTCATTTTTGTTTTTATTTCCCTGTATATCCACGGAAGTCAGCAAATAAGCTGCGAAATTCGCGGGCATGAAACGGGAGTTCGCGACGCCTGGGGTCCCTATGTCTTTTTGACGTGTCTCATTCTTAAGACTTTGCAGCTTTTTTAAGATCATGGGGGAGATTGTGATGGCGTGCCAACCCGATCTCGACTAGGCTCTTTGTCAGTGCCATTGAGCGACTTTCTCTTTAGTTTTCAAACTCTCAGCCGTGATTGTGCACTTTATGTGCTCTTAGTATAGGAGAGATCGGCTCGGTGCGTTTTGCGGCATCAATCCAGAGCAGGTCGTCATTGGTAGTCGCAAAACGGGCGTCTCACAGCGGTTATTTTTGATCTGGAGCTAATAATTTGGACGGCGGTCGGCCGTGTCCAAAAGCGTGTGACAAAGCTATGTGTGGGGTGCGGTATTGACATATAAGTAATAAAGTGTCGTAAATTAGATAATGTGCGACGTAGATAATATGGCTCTATTAAGCCTTATTTTGCCGATGCCCTCTTTTGTGATTTTGCTTTTATTTGCAAAACATATCTGAACTTCGTACACAATCGGCATCACTCTCACGTCGTTTTGAGTGCGATTGGCGCAACGTATGATCTTTCCTCTATCTTATGGATTTACGATCAAAGGAAGTGGCGAAATTCATCTTCGGTCAAACCTGCATCCTTGATGATTTTTTTGAAAAGCCAGCGCGGAAACTCACCCGGGTGCATCGCCACCAAAGTAGTCTTGTCAGTATCAGGATTGTGCAACTCCCCTTCTGACGGATGACCTCAAATCCAGCTTTTTCCAGCGCTCGGACCAATTCCCTTGCACTCGCTCCCGGAAGTCGAGCGAACATATTAGACGATGACAGGGATCCTCACTGTCATCCCTAGGGAGACTGCTTGTTTTACTGTCACCCGAGGGAGACTGCTTGTTTTTGACCCAGTTCTTCCGGTACCGATTTACCAAGTTCGTTGAGTGTTTCGAGGTAGAGCGCCAAGGCCTCTTCAGCGTGCTTGACGGCCTCTTCGTAGGTTTTACCCCACGTATTGCAGCCTTCAAGCGCAGGAAAATAGGCCAGATAGCCGTCGGGGTGCTGCTCGATTGAGAGACTGTATGTTCGTGTATCTATTTTCATATCTTTTGTTCATAGTACAACTCTACGTAGCGCGCGCAACTATTGACACATTTAAATTGTAGTGTTGCTATAATGGCTCAACATAGCCATATTTTGTCGGTTCATCTTCCCTATTTTTGATGTATTTTTAATTGACATAACACACAACCGATCAATAAGTGAGTCGCATGTAGAATATATATCTAAATACTATTAGAGAAAACGTCCGATGCTCAAAAACCCATGTAATTAGCTCTCTATTGGCATTTGTAACGGCTCTTTTTTCGGTCAAAACCCACACTTGCTTCGGTCAAAACCCACACCTATTTCGGTCAAAACCCACACCTTTAGGCTATCTGATCTGACTTCCATTGCTCGAATGTCATGAGCTGGTCACCGTGCCGCTCGATCGTGAACCTTACCCGATTGAACTCGGTCATACTGCCTTGCAGAGAACCATTGAACTTGGCCGCAGAGGTCTGCGCCAAGCTATTGATGATGTCCTGCTCGGACTTGGGGAGTGCGGCAAAGATGTCGGTGGCAGTCGAACGCCTATAGCGGTCATAAGCCTGTTGCCGAGCGTCATCCTCATCTTTGAGTTTCTGAGCGGCCTGCTGCGCCCGGTCGGCGATCTTGCGCTCCCTCAAGGCAAGAAAGCTCGCGAGATATTGTTTGGTGCCACCAAGCGTTTGGATATCGAAATTTGTCCTTTTGGCCTCCGCCTAACGCATAGTCTAGAAAAGCCGGCACTTCATCAAAGCTCAAGGGAGGCCAAGACCAGCTTGGCGGTCTCAACGTCCTTCGACGGAACGAAGCCGATCGAATCGGCCGGATGGCCGGTGCGCTTCTCGGTAAAAAGATAGGCGATCTTTAGAGGCTCACTGATCTGTTGACGGTCGTCGTGGAACGCCCACTGCAATTCACCCTGATGCCGGCGGCGATAAAAGCGCTCGTAGTCCTCAAAGAACCCTACACCCGGCCGGAATACAATGACGAAACCATCTCCATTCTCGGCCTTCTTGACCATGTATGAGGCGAGAAAGCCGGCCGCGACTAGCTGGTCAATATGCCGCCCGAGCTGCTCACCGGTGATCTTGGACTTATGTTTTAGGATGGTCAGTCCACCGAGCCATTCGGTACAGATGTCGTCGTAGCGCTTGCGGAAGAAGAGGTGTTTGCCGTTGCGTCCATCATGGAGATTGGCGAGGTGGAAGAATAAGCGGATGTAGAGCGCTTGGCCTATCGTTCCGAGATCCGCCATCAGTCCATGATTGAGGCATGTGAAGTGTTCGTCCTGGAGTGAGGCAATGATCGGCTCTGCCAGTGTGACGGTACAGGCTTCTATCGGATCGCTGGCGAACTCACGTCGTTCGAGAAGAATTTCAGGAAAGATATTGAAAGAGTGCTCGATGTACTTGCCGTCGCTTTTCTTGAAATGTGCTTTGATGAATGTGTAATGGATTTCGTGTAGAGCCCGCGAAAGCTGTTCACTGTCGCGCCCTCCCCATTCGCGGCGGCCGATGAGGCGGCCGATCTCGCGTCGCGTGAACGAAACCTCTTTTCTGACTGGGCGACCATAGTCCGAGTGTTTCTTGAGAAGTGCAATGAAAATTTTGTGCGCGAGCTGACCAGGTTGCCCGAGCTTCGGGTCGGGACGGATGACCATTGTCTTCTCGCTGCTGCTTGACCCTATTTCGATTGGTTCTGTGCGTGTCGCTGCACGTTTGGAATCATGGCAGAACAGTGCACCGGCCACACGGAGCAGTGTGTTCTCCATGTATAGTTTTTCGGTCTGCTGTACCTGTTGCGTGATTTCAGCTGTGTGCTGTTTGGTCTCCATATCTCAGTGAGTGAATTATAGCTCACGGACAGAAGAACCCGTGACTAGGCCTGTGGAGAGCCAAAAGTCGCGCTTTATGCGCAAACAATTAATTTGCGTGGTGCTGGGGTGGGTTGGATTTCTCCGCTGACCCCAACAAGGGTGCCAGCATTGTTTGTAGTCCCCTGATCAAGAAGTTGGTCTCCTTGTCGCGCTCCAAGAGTGCCGCGATTTGCGTATCTTTCACACCAATCTGATCACGCAGAAAAACATTTTCACTTTCGAGTCGTGCGACATACTGCGACACGTCGGGCTGTGTCGGGCTCTGTCGCTCTTTAGTTTCCGGCGTGTCATTGTCGCGGTCGGCCGCGCTCGGTCGCGGTGTGTCGTCGAGTGTCGTTGTCCTGTTCTTCTGAGACGACATGGTGCGACACGTCGTGCACGGTCGCACCATGTCGCACTTCGTCGGTGATCCCATGAAGCTGAGCAAGTTGCGTGATCGCACGCTCGACGGAATCCGGATCGACGAAATAGGCGAGCCCGCTCACGGTCTCTTCCTTGATGCAATCGAGACGACCGGCAGCACAATAGCGTTGCAGTGATCGAATATTACGGGGGAGCCCGGCCTCGGTAAATCGCAAGGCAGTTTCTTCGAGCGAAAGGGTATAGCGTGTCGCGCTCGGTCGCGGTGTGTCGCTGGCGCTGTGTCGGACTTCGTCGGGCATTGTCGCCAGTGTACCACCGAGTGCGAATTCCACCTCTCGGATATCCCCATCGGACTGCTCGGCTTCCGAGCGTGAGTGCAAAGCTGAGGGAGAGTGATATAGTTGCGTGAATCGGGACGGAATTCAGGTATGACCACACAGCAAAGCGAAGCATTTTCAAGGGTCTTGATCGACAAGGCGCTCGAAGAAGCTCTTTGTATTTCGATTTTCGGCTATTGAAGAGAAGGAAAGGATCGATGAATAAAGGAAGGTCTGTAACAATCGAAATATTGAACGCGCCATACTTTTCGAGTTTGGCGGGATCAATGCCGAATTGGTCACTGAAGTATGTAGACATGCCTCAATTATAGACATCCGGCTTCGAACGCGAAAGGATGTCGGTCGGGGCGTGTCGCGCTCTGTCGCGGCTGGTCGCGCCAAGACGCGGTGTGTCCGGGCGTGACGCGATCGAAACAGTAAGCGTAGCAAGAAAAACCCCGCCAAATGGGCGGGGCCTGCGTATTGTCAGTCTGTTGCGCGACTACTTGCGATCGACAAATGTGCTATGCCCGCTTCATGCTTCTTTGTTCCAGTTCCGCATCCGTAAACGGCTTCTTTCTTGTTTGAGCCCTATGAGACCTCTTGTCGTGCGGAGGGTCGGTCGCGTATTCGCATATCGGGCACGTTCCTCTCGGTGTGTGGTCGATGGTTTTGCGTGTGCCAGTCGCACGCGCCGTTCGCGGCTTCTTTGTGCCAGCGTACCCTGGTTCCACAAGCTCATAGGCAAAGCCAAGCGCCGTGAGCTCGCTGATCGCTTCTTCAGCTTTCGCCAGTGCGTCAGCCTTTGCCGTCTCAAGTAGCTTCGCGCGCTCCTCGTCGAGCTTCTTTATCTGCTGAAGCGCGGTTTGTTTCTCTGCCATTGTAAAACCCTCGAAGTCCATTGGTTCTCTCCTTGTACCATAGCAGAAAGGGAAGTCCCACCGTAGGGGAACTAGAAAAGCGACGGCTCATCAAATCGTGAAGAAGCGATGCACTGAGTTTCGCACGGTCACAAAAAAGGGGCGACCCGTAGGTCGCCCTGTGTATTACACGTATTCAAATGGAGGCTTTGGCTTCGGTGGTTCCGCTTCGGGAGGTTCGACCTTCGGCGTTTCCGGCTCCGCCTCGGCCAACTTCTGTCTGCGTGCTTTTCGAGGTTTGCGTCTGTTTTTTGTACCGGCTCTGCAAGTCTCGTAGTCAAAGCCGAGCGCGGTCAGTTCATTTATCGCTTCCTGAGCCCGCGCGAGCGCGTCATTTTTTGCGCCCTCCAGTATTTTTGCTCGCTCCTCGTCGAGCTTCTTTATCTGCTGTAGAACAGTCGGCTTCTCTGCTATGGCATTTCCAAAGTTCATTGATTCTCTCCTTCAGTAAAGCAACGGCTCCTCGTATCTCGATGATGCCGTGCGCTATCGACAACTCGGAAGTGAGGTGCCGAAGTGCGGGATGGGGGACTACGTTTGGTTATATCAGCTTCGCTACTCTCTCCTCTGCAACCGCGCAGTACTCCTCGTCCTTTTCTATTCCTATGAATGACCGGCCGAGTATCTTCGCGGCGACGCAGGTGGTACCGGATCCCGAGAAAGGGTCGAGTATCGTATCATCGGGATCAGTAAACTCACGCACGCACCACTTCATAACGGTGAGTGCTTTTTGAGTGGGGTGGAGGAGGCGTTCTCTGCTGTCATTTATGTAACCGTGCCACCGGCTGTTAAAGACCTGCGCGGGCTTCTTGAACGACGTCCACGCTAACTCGCAGTCCGCGAATGTTCAAATTGGTCACCCCGTACGTTTGATGGCGTGAGGGTATCTTCGTGACTGGCCGCTGGGCGGCATCGCCGATATGATCGTCATGGCCGTGGCTGAGCAAAATATGGGTGGCGCCCTAGCACCGGGGCCTTGGCGCAAGCAATGCGCAAGTGACCCGCGCCAGCGATCTGCTTTTTCAATTCGACGATCTGGCTTTCGATCGTTCGCTTCTGTCTCTGCATGTCGGAGCTCACTCGTGCATACAGCACCGCCTTTTTCATACCTACCAATTGATTCCACAAAGGCGGCAAGGAGTCGAATCGAATCCAAAAGCAAAACGAATCACGTCAAGAGTCAATTCGGACACGATGCCGTTCCGACGGGCGTCGCGCGAAACGATTTTCACGAGTACAATTGACCTATGGAGGTTTTCGCTGATATCGACCCGGAGCGTTCACTCGACGCGATGTGGTGCGCTTACCTCACCTCGAATTCCGTGGCTGAAAACCTCGCCAAAAATCGAACAAGTGTCGTACGTGCATTCCTCAATGCGAGATACTATAATAGTGCACAAGGGCAGTTCTTGAGTGAGGACCCGGTGTTCCTCGGAAATCCTTCTCAACAAAACCTCCAAGACCCTCAGTCGCTAAATAGCTATTCGTACTCGGATGATAGCCCGATCACAAAATCAGACCCGACTGGAAAGTTTTGGTGGGAAGGATTTTACGATTGGCGAGGTTATAACGGATTTCAGGGCGTGATGATGAAAGTAGGAGAAGTGTTTGGCGGACATGATAGAGCCTTGAATGCAATGCAGACATACCAAGGCGCCATTAGTGCAGATAGTCAAAAATACGGGGTTAATCCTAGTCTCACAAACGCGGTAGTGTACGAAGAACAGTCCCATCTGACACCCGATGAAGCGCTTGGACGTGAGCAGCTATTTCCGAATATTGGAAACGGCGGCGTTGGAGTAATGCAGGTAAGTGGCCCAGTCGGTAAACAGTATGGAGATTACACAAAAGCTCAACTTGCTCGTGATCTGTACAAAAATATCGATGCAGGAACCGCGTACTTGGGATCTATACAGAATAGCTTTGCGTCGCCCAATTTAAACTCCAAAGTTATTGGAGTCGGAACTCAGTACAATGGTTCAACGGCTTATGGGCAGCGTACAGCTGCCCAAATGAGCAATCCAAATTATAATAGAAATATCATAGCGGGTAACCTCCAAGGCATCATCTCGTCATTGCAAAAGATTATTAGCTATATGTCGAAGTAATATGGAAAATAAATTTCTAAAGTATCCCAGCATCTACGTAATCCTGATTGCTCAGATGTATTTTCTCGCTTGGACGATAGATTAAGCTCGAGGAAGGCCGCCTACTGCTGTCGCGGCATTCCGGAAAACATATGCTTGTTACGAGCTTTTCGCAGGCTGACCCTAAGCTGCCATTCACGACGCTCTGGCGGACGGCCGGGTCGAGTGGAAAGCGGCCATTCGCTCAAGTCGCCTGAATGGCGCCGTGCGCCACAAGCCGACATGTAAGCTGCGTCTCCGGGATGTGCGATTGGCTGTTTGGGCTATAGGTTGCATATTGGGGCTTATGCGACGCGGCGTGCCTTTATCAGGCGAGTTTCTCTTTCAGTGGAAAGCGATTCGATGGCGGTTCGCTTTCCACTGTTATCGGCAACCTTTTTTATTTCGTGGCTGCTTCGAGATGTGTCAAAGCCTCTTGAGCGTGCGCTGTGGCGACATCCGCATGGCCTTGCTTGCCGTGATCAATAGCTGCCTGGAGGTGAGTGATACCCTCCTTAGTATGGGAATTATCCTTTGCCTTCTCTGCCGCCTCCGCATGTTGAAGCGCGGCCTCGGCATGAGTCACGAGTACGTCCGCATGGCCTTGTTGGCCGTGACCAATGGCTTCCTTCGTATGGCTAATGGCCTCGGCCAAATGATCCTCCGCTAGGGCGAGATCCGGCGCGAATAGAGCGGCGACGCCAAGGCTGAGAATGAGAGTGAGAGTGAAAATCCTGCGATCCATAATTGTATTCCTCCCTACCCTTATTCCCCAGATGATTGGAGATCAGGTTGGTGAGACTGGCCTCATTTAGCTTTTATGGCAAGAGACGGCGCTCGCAGCGTGAGCTTCGTTGGTTCATGCGAAATTTTTCGCACACGGTTATTCAGCTAGGTCATCACCGTCATATCGCGAAACGGCAGCATCATGCTGCAGCGCTAGATGACACTTGAATCGATTTCAGCGCATACAGCATCAGCCGGAAAACCGTTTCCGAAAAATGGGCGATGTTGGATGACGGTGTTCACGTTCGAAATTGCCGGACACTGCTAGAAATGGCGCTTTCGTTCTGACCGAAGGGGCGCACAGCTTCGCCCGCGGCCAAAGCGAAAAATGGCGCGAGGCTTTTGCCCGCCTCGGCGTCCAGCTGATCGAAGACTATGCCGAATTCGTTCCGCGCGGCAGCGCGCCCGAAGCCGTGCGGGACCTTTACGCGGGACGCACGGCGTTCGCAGGCGGGACCATGGATAGCGAGACTTCTCATGATGTCCTTCGGAGCCGAATTTGTTGAGCTGCGCATTCACGCGCGCACCAAAGAGATCCGGGTTCCGAGGATCACCGGGGCGTTTGCCGCCGGCCATATCGTCAATCCGCGCACCGCCCGCAGCCAGTGCATGGGCGGCATGATTTGGGGGATCAGTTCGGCTCTGCATGAAGCAACCGACATCGATCCGCGCGAGGGGCGCTATATCAACGATAATCTTGCCGATTACCTTGTGCCGGTCAACGCCGATATCAAATCGGTCGAAGTGATCCTCGTGCCGGAAACGGATGCGATCATCAATCCGCTCGGAATCAAAGGGATCGGCGAAGTTGCCAATGTTGGAACAGCGGCAGCGATCGCCAACGCTGTTTATCATGCGACCGGCCGGCGCATTCGCAAATTGCCGATCAGGCTTGAATGCTTGCTCGCCTGAGCGATGCAGGCGTTTGCAATTTAGTCCCTTGCGCGATCGATCCTCGCGGCAAAATCGCAGATCCGTGCAATGGTTTCTTGATCCAGCAGCAGCGGCGCATGGCCTTGACCCGCGACCGTGTGGACGTCCGCGCCCGGATGGCGGGCCGCCATTTCCTTGAGCGTTTCGGCCGAAAGGAGATCGGAGTTCTCTCCTCTGAGGATGAGCAAGGGCACATTCCGCAGACCATCGAACTGCGGCCAAAGAGTGGGAAGCGGCTGTTCGAGGTCGAGGCTTTCCAGAGTTTTACTTAAATTTTGATCGTAGCGCGGTCCAATGCGTCCGACGGCATCTGTGAAGGTGAGTTTGGCGTAGGCTTCCCAGTCGGCTTGGCTCAGACCGTTGAAATGTTCGCTCATCATTTCCTTGAGGAGATCGACGGCATCGGGGATCGAGTGGGGCACTGGGAGTTTGCCGACATAGCCACGGATGCGGGCCATGCCGCGCGGTTCCAGAACCGGGCCAATATCGTTCAAGACGGCACCGCGTACGACGGCCGGGCGGGTCGCCGATAACATCATCGTGTGGAGGCCGCCGCGCGAGGTTCCGATGAAGATCGCGGCGTCGATCTCGAGGGCGGCGAGAACCGACATCACATCGCCGTTTTCGATTTCGAGGCTGTAATTCGTCCAGGTCTTGTCATATTCGGAAAGGCCGCGGCCGCGGTAATCAAGCGCCAGCACGCGCCGCTTCGGCCCCGCGAGGCCGCCGGCAAGGGCGCTCGCCAAGGGGCCGAAATCCGCCGAATTTCGTGTCAGTCCTGGGAGGCAGACGGCGGCGATGCCGGGATCGAGCGGCGAGCCATAGTCGCGAACGTGAAGCCTCAGACCATCAAGCGCGGCGCAAAAGCGGCTTTCGAAAGGAAGCTGCGGCAGGCTCATGTCCATCCCCCAACGGTTCGCGCGCAGACCCGCCGGGCAGGACGCAATTGACAGCAAAGATCGCCATGGAGCCCGCCAAAAGCCGGATCGCAATGGTTTGTTAATCAACAAAGCAAACGACAGGAACTTCTGTCAAATCCCAATGTTCTCCTTTTATGAAAAGAAGACCGACCAACAAACGAAATGTCGTCCTCGTTGTCGAGGACGAGCCTTTCGTGCGGATGTTCGGCGCCGATCTGCTGGAAGAGGCCGGCTTTGATGTCTTGCAGGCGTGCAACGCCGACGAAGCTTTGCGCTTGCTTGAAGTCCACCCCGAGGTTCGCGTCGTCTTTTCCGATGTCGAAATGCCAGGCTCCCTCGATGGCCTAGGGCTCGCCCGGCATATTCGTCAGCATTGGCCGCGGATTGGGATCGTTCTCACGTCCGGCCATCGAATCCGCGTCGAGATGATACCGCAGGAGGGACGGTTTCTGGCTAAGCCTTACGACGGCAAGGCCTTGGTGCGGCAGATCGAAGCAATCTTGCAATAGAGCAGGACCCGTTCAGATTGAATCCGACCACGCTCGAGAGTCTGGCGCATGATCTTTTCGGAAAACCGGTTCAGACTTTCGTGGATCATGCTCGAGCTGTTTGATCCAAGGCTTTCTGTCAATTGTGGAAACCTTGCCGTTGCGGCCAAATCAATTTGCTGCGCATCACGGCGCGACCTCCCTCTGCCGGTAGCCGAGCCTATCGTTCAGCTCTTCGATGAGCCGCATGGCCGCGTCCGGGATCGCGGTTCCGGGCGGAAAAATCGCGGCAACCCCGGCGTCCTTCAATGCGGCTATATCTTGCGGCGGGATCACGCCGCCAACGGCCAGCATGATGCCCGGGCGGCCTTCGCGCGCGAGCGCTGCGCGCAATTGCGGCATGAAGGTCAGATGCCCGGCGGCGAGCGACGAGACGCCAAGGATGTGGACATTGTTTTCGGCCGCTTGGCGGGCGGCTTCCTCGGGGGTCGCGAACAGCGGGCCGGCGATCACCTCAAAGCCAAGGTCGTCGAGCGCCGAGGCGACCACCTGCTGGCCGCGATCATGCCCGTCCTGGCCAATTTTCGCGACGAGAATTTTGGGCGCCCGCCCGTCATTCTCTCGGAAAGCCTGCACCAAACTCTTGACCCGCGCGATGGCGAGCGCATTGGGCCCCGCTTCTTTCACATAAACGCCCGGCACCGTGCCAACGTGCGATGTATAGCGGCCGAACGGCTTTTCGAGCGCGAAAGAAATTTCGCCGACCGTTGCCTTGGCGCGCGCGGCGGCGACCGCGAGCTCCAGGAGATTGGCGTTGCCGCCAGCGCCCGCCGTCAGCGCAGCGAGCGCGGTTTGCACTTGCGCTTCATCGCGCGCGGCTTTCAGGCGTTCGAGCTTGGCGATCTGCCGGGCCCGCACCGCGCCTGTGTCAACCTTGAGGATCTTTAGATCGTCCAAGGTCTCCGGCCGAAACCTGTTGACCCCGATCACGATTTGGGTTCCGGAGTCGATCCGCGCTTGCGTCTTGGTGGCCGCCTCTTCGATCCGCCGCTTCGGAATGCCGGCTTCGATGGCCTTCGCCATGCCGCCCGCGGATTCAATCTCTTCGATATGGGCAAGGGCCTTGGCGGCGAGCGCGCCGGTGAGATGCTCGACATAATAGGAACCGCCCCAAGGGTCGATGACGTGTGTCGTGCCGCTTTCCTGCTGCAAAAAGAGCTGCGTGTTGCGCGCGATGCGCGCCGAGAAATCGCTTGGCAAAGCGAGCGCTTCGTCGAGCGCGTTGGTGTGCAGGGATTGTGTTTGGCCGGCCGTTGCCGCCATCGCCTCGATTTGCGTGCGCATGATATTGTTGAACACATCAAGCGCGGCGAGCGACCAGCCGGAGGTCTGCGCATGTGTGCGCAGCATCAGCGATTTGTCCGATCGCGGATGAAACGCGTGCATGAGCCTCGCCCATAGGAGGCGGGCGGCGCGCAGCTTGGCGACCTCCATGAAGAAATTCATGGAGATGCCAAAGAAAAAGGAAAGCCGCGGCGCGAAGCGATCGACGTCGAGACCGGCCCTGAGCCCCGCCTGCACATATTCGAGCCCGTCGGCGAGCGTATAAGCGAGTTCGAGATCGGCGGAGGCGCCGGCCTCCTGCATATGATAGCCGGATATCGAGATCGCGTTGAATTTCGGCATGTGCCGCGCGGTATAGCTCAGAATGTCGGCAACGATGCGCAGCGAGGAACCCGGCGGATAGATATAGGTGTTGCGCACCATGAATTCCTTGAGGATGTCGTTTTGGATCGTGCCGCTGAGGCGTTCCTGCGCAACGCCTTGCTCTTCGGCCGCCACGATGTAGAGCGCGAGCACCGGCAAAACGGCGCCGCTCATCGTCATCGACACCGAGATTTCACCCAAGGGAATTCCCGAAAACAGGGTCCGCATGTCGTCAATCGAATTGATCGCAACCCCGGCCATGCCGACATCGGCGGCAGCGCGCGGATGGTCCGAATCATAGCCGCGATGGGTAGGAAGATCGAAAGCGACCGAGAGGCCTTTTTGCCCGGCCGCGAGATTGCGCCGGTAAAATTCATTGGACTCTTCGGCGCTGGAATAGCCCGCATATTGGCGGATGGTCCAAGGCCGCGCCGCATACATGGCGGGGTAAGGGCCGCGCAGAAAAGGCGCGATGCCGGGAATGCCATCGAGAAAGTCGAGCCCGGCCGTGGCGGCTTCATGGTAGATGGGCGCGACAGGAAGGCCTTCGAGGGTCAGCCAGGGCTCGCCGCGTCGATCGTCGAACGCGGCCGGCGCTGAAACGAAGGGCAGCTTTGAAAAATCGGGAACACGGCTCACGGCGCAAAGCCTTCCGGCGGGATCGCGCGAGGGATTCGCCGGAATATAGTCCGCCCTGACTTACATGGCCACTATTGCCGCCAGTCCCGGAAAAGCTCACCCTTGCCGGAGCGCCCGCCACGACCCGCCGCATTGCATGGTCGAAGAGGACCAGGTGCCCGAGCCATGCCCGCTCACGAGCTTTCCGGTGACCGTGGCGATCTGGCCCAAGCGCTGGAACGCCAAATCCACGATTCCTCGCTGGCTGATCTGGCCGGAGGCTTCCATCGGCGTATCTCCCGCCGAGCTTACCCGGCCGCCGGACACGGAAATCTTCCAATTGTAGCTTTTGTCGCAATCGCCCCGCTGCGTGGTGATATAGACGGCATAGATGCCATCGGGATTTTGCGCTGAGGCCAAAGCGGTCTGCGCCTGTGCCGCGTTTGCCGAGGCCGCTCCCATAAGAGCGGCGGCAAGAAGACGCGCGTGTCCTGCCGGAGTCATTGGTGGTCCCTCTGTTAAGGCTTATGTTCTGCTAGCTTGGCTGTTCGTGAAGAGCCATGGCCGCCGCTTCTTGCAGAATAGCCAGGGCATTACCGCCCGTGCAAATCAAATCGTTAACCGCGCCAGCGTCAAGCAAAGCCGTTGCCGTTTCTTCACTTGCGTGTCCGGCAAGGTATATTCGCGCCGCTCCTGCAGCGCGCAGCGCCCGCGCCGTCTCGCTCAGAGCGGCGGTTGAAACCGCCCCGGACGCACAGAGACAAGCGATCTTGCAGCCGGACGCGCGGAACAATTCCACTGCAGCGAGCGAATTGTCGCACCCCTCTTGGCTCAAGGCCTCGATGCCCGCCGCCGCGAAAAAGTTTCTGGCCAAGATAAAGGTAGAGCCTTGCGGTTCGGCAAGATTGGCGAGGAAGATTTTCGGCCGCGCCCCGGTTTTATGAAAGTGGCCGTCCGAAGCGGCGCGCAACCTCTCATAAGGCTCCGCGTCGCGGAGCGAGGGCAAGAGGGAGAGGGAGAGGGAGAGGCAGCATCCTCTTTCGCCGCTGAAATTTCACGGGCTTGATCTGGAGAGGGCGCGAGCACAGGGACCGGCGCCTCCGCGAGGAAGGGAAAGGCGCTCGTCCCGGTGATCGCAAGCGTGTTATGGGCGATGGCCTCTTGCCTTGCCGCCGCCGCCCTGCCGATCTCTTGTTGCGGCACGCCGTCTTGCAGAGCCTTGAGCATTCCGCCCCGCGCCTCAAAGCTTTGAAACAAGCGCCACGCTTTTTCGCAAAGCGCATTGGTCAGCGCTTCGAAACTGCCGGCACCGGCGGCCGGATCGGCAACTCTCGCAAGGCTCAATTCATGGATGAGGATCAACTGCGTGTTGCGCGCGATGCGCCGGGCGAACGCATCGGGCAGGCCGAGCGCCAATGTAAAGGGCAGAACCGTGATCGCATCGGCGCCGCCGATGCCCGCGCAAAAAACCCCCATGGTGGCGCGCATGATGTTGATCCAAGGATCATAGCGCGTCATCATCCGGAACGCGGTCTCGGCATGCAGGCGGAGGGGTTCTGGCGTAAGGCCGCAGGCCGATTCAACCCGCGCCCAAAGGAGCCGCAAGGCGCGAAATTTGGCAAGGCTCAAGAGCGCATCCGCGTCGGCCGCGAGGAGAAAAGCGATTTCACCGCGCGCCTCTTCAAGCGAAAGACCCTCGCCTTCGAGCCACCGCAAATAGCCGGCGCCCGTCGCGATCACGCAGGCAAGCTCTTGCGCGTCTCCGGCGCCCGCCTCGTGATAGGGCCGCCCGTCGGCGAGAAGCAGATGCCCGGTAAAACCGGCGCCGCGCAGAGCCGCATGGGTCTCGCGCATTCGCCCCGCGGGATCCGCGGGCAAGCGGCCGGAGCGGGCGAAATGTCCATAGGGGTCATGGCCGAAATCCACATCGAGCGCGGCCGAGGTCAAACGGCGGTCCCGCGCCAGCGAAGCAAAGAAAGGCGCAAGGTCCAGCGTGCGCGCGTCCGCATCGAGGCGAAGCGCCGTGCGATCGAGGTCGATGTCGGCCAGCGCCATATCGAGATCGCGCCCGGTCTCGATTTTCATGCCAAAACCTCGTGCGGAAAATGCCGGTGAAATGGTCAATGTGAGCGCATCGGCGCCGCCCTCGAGATCGGCCCGGGCCATGTGATTGGCGGTCTCGGGGTTGGGATGATCCATGCGTTGCGAGAGGGTCCACGCGCCCGGCTTTTGCCGCAGCGCGCGGCCGCCTTCGCGCAGCGCCCGCGGATAGAGAGGGGCGATGTTGAGCCCTTCGAAGGTCGCCCTGATCAAGCTTTCAAAGGGCTGGCCGTCGAGGGCGCTCTCGACAAGCCGGCGCCACTCCGCCTCGCTGGTGGGAGGGAATATTCCATCCGTCTCGATCCCGGCCATATGTGCTCCGGCTCCGAACCCTCATGCGCCAGCGCTTTGCCGCGCCATTGAAACCCGCGCAACGCCACGATCCTAAGCGCGCGCATTCCGTGGTGTATTATTGCACGCACGGATTTCAGCGTCCCAAGAGGGGGCGAAATCTCTTGAATTTTGCGCCCGATGGCGCCGCCAGATCTTAAGAAACCACGCGTGGAACGCCGACGCGCCCGAGCGGGCATTCGAGCGCCGCCCGGTCCTAATGGCCGGCGTTGGCGGCGGCCTCATAAGTGCTTTGCAAAAATTCGAGGAGCGTTTCATCGGGCGTCTCGGCCGTTAGCACTTCATGATAGGGCAGGATGCACTCGCGCAGCTCATTGCTGTAGAATGCGGCCTTCGGCCGGAGGGCCGCCGAACGGAAGCCTTGAGGTTCTGGATACGCATAGGAATAAAACGCCGGATATTCGATGATGCCGCCGCCCGGCCAGAAACCGGCGCTGCTCACCTCATGGAAATAGGCTTCGCACACGAGCCCATCGGGAAGATTGGGAACGCCGCCCGGATGAAGCGGCGCGCGGCGGCCGGAAATTCGCGTTACCGCCAGATCGAAACTGCCCCAGAAGAAATGCACCGGGCTGCACTTGCCGATGAAGCCGGAGCGGAAGTGCTTGAACACGCGATCGATCTGCAAGAGAACCCTCCAGAAACGGCGCGCATATTCGCGATCGTAAGAAGCATGCACCCGGTCTTCGCTAAACCGGATCGGGTTTGCCACTTCGCTCGGCCGCTCGTTGATTTTCACTTCTATTTCGAGGCCGGCCAATATTGCCATGATCGCCGCGTGAAAATCAGCGACCGGCTGCGCCCGGAGGGGTATTTCCCGCTGGGTTCCGTCGCTCACCTCGACACGACGCACATGGTCGATAAATCGAAGTCGATTTGGAAAATGCGTTCGCCATAGGGAATCGGCGAGGTCGTGAGCCCGCGTGCCGTCACATAAAGCGTGACGTGCCAGGAATGATTGAGCCACGGTGTCAGCGACAGCCGGATTTTGCCAACGATCTGGCTCCACAACTGAAGAGTGGCACAGGTCTCTCGCCCGGCCTCATAAGGGAGATCCGGCCATGTCTCGAGATCGCCTTCGCGCGATACCACATGAGCCCCCAAAGTGTACAAGCCGATGTTGAAATATAGGGCAAATCACCGCGGCGGAAAGGCGGGCCGGTTAAGTCGGAGGCATCGCGCTCGCCGCGCTAGCTTTGGCCGCCGCTCAGATGATCTTTTCAATGCGCCGGTCGGGAACAAACCACAGGATTGCAACCGCAATATAGAGCGCGATCGCGATCCATGGTTGCACAAAGGCAAGCCCCATCCCAACAGTGTAGATCGCGATCGAAATCTTGCCCTTCAATTCGACTCCGACAGCGCGGGCCAAGGTCGAGTCGAGGCCATCGCAGGCAATGAGCATTTTTTCCAGCACAAGATAGCCGATCGCGGCCATCGCAAGAATAAAACCATAGGCCGCGGTCGGAAGAGCGGCGAAACCGGTCTCGTCCATCCAGCGGATCACGAAGGGCACCAGGGAAAGCCAAAACAGCAAGAACAAGTTCGCCCACAAAGCCCGCCCATCGACCCGCTTGCTGGCGTGGAGCATATGGTGGTGGTTATTCCAAAAGATGGCGACATTGGTGTAGCTCAGCGCATAGGTAAGGAACACCGGCAGGGTTGATGCAAGCGCGGCGAAGTCAGCGCTTTGCGGCGCCCTCATCTCCAGCACCATGATGGTGATGATGACGGCGATGACCCCATCGGTGAAAGCTTCAAGCCGCCCTTTGTGCATCGTCTGCCCCTCTAAAAATGGCAAGCGCGCGATTGTACCTCTGCTCGCCATAAACATGTTTGGCCGGTCCGTATGAGGCAGAGAGGGAGAGTGTCAGCGTGGCGTATGCTCCACAGATCAATCGGACGAAAGCGTTTCAGGTGAAACGTTTTGGTCCGATTGGCGGCCGAAATTGCACATGCTGGATAGAGACGGCGCAAAACATCTACGACACAGCCGCGATAACGAATTTCTGCATGAACGGACCAATGTCCTTTCGCGGCGACCGGGACGCTCTCGCGCAATTCATGTCGATATGGGATTGGCTGAACATCGACGCGAGAACGACGCCTTCCGGATTGGTCGCGAACGCATAATCCAAAAGCATTTCGCTCGCCATGAAGGGGGGACCGTAGGCGAGCTGCGACGCAAGCGCCCCGAGACGGCCGCCGTCGCCAACCAAGAGATGGGCCAGGCGGTCGTGGGCGCTGAACACACCATGGGTGACGAAAAAAAACTTGGCGTCGCCAGCGAGCGCATCCTTCACACGCGCAACCGTTTGCGAGAAAGGATGATCGGGAAGCTGAGCGATTTTATAGAGCCCAGGCGCTCCCGCGCCCGCGAGGACCGCCTCCGGCGCTCCGGCGATAGCGACGCAGCGCACATAGCCTTTCTCGATGACGCGCCGCAATTCGCGCAAGACGTCTTCATTGAGGCAATCCTGGGGGCTCGGTTCGTCCAACGCCAAAACATCGATATAATCGGTCCGCAGGCGCCGCAGGCTCTCGGTGACCGAAGTTTCAATCTGCTCCGCATGCAGCCGGTTTTTCTGCCAGAGCCTGACTGCTGCTGGCCGGATTGCCACTCAATCGCGGCACCACCTTCGCCATGGCGCGGGCCGCGGGCCTAAGAAGGCGCATCAGCGGCGAAACGACGGGCCTTGGCGTGCCGAACTTGGTGCAGATCGCGACGCGATCCCGCCGGCCGCTCAAGAATTTGCCCAAAATTCCTTCCGCTTCTCCATCGCCATAGGCAGGTGCGACGTCATACCAGCTGATGCCACGTTCGAACGCATAATTAAGCGCCCGCAGTCCCTGTGTTTCGGAAACACGCGATCCAAGCGAAGCGCAGCCGAAGCCCAAAGCCGAGACTTCGCGACCGAGACCTGAAACAAAGACCGTTCTCACGCGGATATCTCCCGCTTGTCTATCTCGAAATGCCGATGTTCGTTTGCCCGAGGCCGCCCTTTTGCATGACGTTCGGCCCACCGCAAGGTGAAAAAGCCCCAGCCGGGACGGCCGGATATACATGCCCCGGCGAGCGAAACATAATCGCCAGGCAAGGAACAAATATAAGGCACAAATATATAAATTTGCGCTCCCATGTACATGTCAATTTTGACCGACTTAGCTGCGGCTTTGCGCACCCGCCATGCCGTCGCTGTTTGCCGGTGATGGCCATCTAACGCCTCTGCGAACATCGTCAATCGCGGATCTTGTGGAGGTTGAGCTGGCGGCTGCGGCCGATCGGCGCGGCAAAGACCGGTGGGATCGCCGCCGCCGTGAAACGTGGGGGACACTTTGACGGCCTGCCTTGTTCCAGCCGCCAAGGCCGTGTAAGGTACATTTCCTAGCTTCCTGCTCGTAACAAAGGTCAGTGACATCTCCAATGATGGGTGTAAACTTGTTTGATAAGGCAAAGAGCGGCGGAAAGCAGATTCTATTCTTTGGACTCGAAACATATTCATTGCTTGGCGGCTTGCAATCCTTCAATCGAAGACTGATCCGACATCTCGGGCTTCACGCCAAATCGAGCGGGTATAAGTCTGCCTATGTAGGCTTGTTGCGTGACCGCAGCGCGAATATTCCAACACTTCAGGGAGTCGACATCGAGCTGTTTGGCCGCAGCCGCATGGCATTTCTGTTATCAGCGGCATTGAAAGCTATTTTCAATGGCGATATACTTATGCTTGGGAACATAAATCTTACACCGATTGCTTTTCTAACGAAAATTGTTTAATAAAAAAATCAAAGTTATTCTTTTTGTGCATGGAGATGACGTCTGGAATGATGCTCGATACAGAAAAAAGAAAATATATGACGAATTATGCCTAAAATCGGTTGATTGTATTGCTTCGGTCAGTTGGTTTACGGCCCGCACCATGGCCAGGGAATTTTCCCAGCCGCTGAGCAAGTTTCGGCTTATGCCCAACGCCACGGATGTATTGGCGCCGCCGCGCGACAGATCTCCGATAGGAAAGAGGATATTGGTGGTAAGTAGATTGGACAAGCATGACGGTGAGAAGAATATTGACAAATTAATTCAATCAATGATATATGTATTGAAGTATGATGCGGAAATTATCTTGGAAATTGTCGGAGATGGAGTCCTCCGCCCGGGGCTGGAGAGCCTGGCGGCGCAAATCGGCGTTGAGCGGAGCGTTCGGTTTTTAGGGCGTTTGGCCGACGAGGAGCTCAAAAACGCCTATGCCCGTGCGAGTGTTTTTGCGATGCCCTCCTCCAAGGAAGGATTTGGCATTGTTTATCTCGAGGCATGGCAGTTTGGTCTGCCCGTTATCTGCAGCAAATTCGGGGCCTCATGTGAGATTGTGAGCGATGGCGAAGATGGCTTTGTCGTTGACCCCAGCAATGTGAAAGAGTTGGCGGACAAGATTATTCTCCTCATTGGAGATCAAGATCTCGCCAAACGCTTTGGGGAAAGTGGACGCAAAAAAGTCCATGAGAAATATTCGGATTTACAGTATAGTCAAAATTTGAAAGCGCTTATTAGCGAACTCGAAAATATTCATAGTCGTCTAGCCTGAATTCCCGCGAGCACACCTCAGCACTTTGAGCTACGATCCTGATCTGAGCTGCTTATATATGCACCCTTGTCATGTTATGGTCTCGAGGTTCGTAAATAGATGAGCATACTCGATGCTAAAGCCGCGAAGTCTCTTGAAGGGGGAGCGAGTTTCCATATCCGGCATCGAATATTTCGTGCCGTTTGGTCTGTGTGCTGGCTTTTGCTTGCCTCATGGACGCCGCCGCCGCTTCACCCTTGGCGGCGATGGTTACTAAGGCTTTTTGGGGCGAAAATCGCTCCGACGGCCCGAATCTACGGGAGTGCGACGGTCTGGTACCCGCCCAACCTCGAAATGGGGAACTATTCCGTGCTCGGGTGGCGCACGCTTTGCTATTCCATGGATCGCGTCGTGATCGAGGACTATGGAAACGTGTCTCAGTGTGCGTTTCTTCTGACCGGAACGCATGACATCGATGATCCGAATTTCCAGCTGCAAAGCAAACCCATTCATATCGGGCGGCACGCTTGGGTCGCGGCGTGCGCCATCGTTGGGCCGGGCGTGACCCTCGGCGAAGGCGCCGTGCTTGGCGGCGGCGGCGTTGCCTTCAAGGATCTCGAGCCGTGGACGGTTTATGTCGGAAATCCCGCGCGCAAAGTGAGGGCGCGCAAACGCTGGAAATTGGATGCTCAATCATGAAGAATGACAAGGTAAGGATACTCGTGACCGGCGGCTCCGGTTTCATCGGAAGCGAGGTGGTCGCGCAGTTGCTGAAGAAGGGCGCAACGGTCGCCAATCTCGATATCAAGCCTCCGACGCGGCCCGAGCATCAACCCTTTTGGCGCGCCTGCGATGTCCGGGACGCGGACAAGGTCCGTGAGCTCACCACGGCCTTTGATCCGCATTATGTGCTTCATCTTGCGAGCGACATCGAAGTCACTCTGCCGCGGATCGAGGATTATCAGACGACGGTCGAGGGGACCCGCAATGTCGTCGCGGCGGCGCAGGGTTTGCCCCACCTCCGCCGCTTTATCCATACTTCGACTCAATTTGTTGTCACGCCGGGCGTTCAGCCGAAAGGCGAGACCGATTTTCACCCGCATACGCTTTATGGAGAGGCCAAGGTCCATTCCGAAGAAATCGTCCGGGCATCAACGCTCAAGGATTGGGTGATCATGCGTCCCGCGATCATCTGGGGGCCTGAGCATCCGATTTTATGCAATGCGATGTGGAAATATATCGCCAATGGACGCTACCTTCACCCCGCATCAAAACAGCCGATTCTGAAATGCTACGGCTATGTTCGAAACACGGCCGAGCAGATGGTCGCTTTTCTCGATGCGGATCTTTCGAAGACATCGCAGCGGGTCTTTTATCTCGGCGACGGATCCATTGATCAGGATCTGTGGGCGGATGGCTTTGCCCGCGCCTTCACCGGCAAGCCCGCGAAGCGGGTGCCGAAGACGTTCCTCTGGGCTCTTGGGCGGACCGGCGAGATTTTGCGCCCCCTCGGCATTCGATTCCCAATGAATATGGGGCGGTATTTTCGCATGACGACATCCGCCAAGGTCGACATGGAGCCGACATTTGCCATCGTTGGGCGGCCCTCGGTCTCTTTGGCGCAAGGGATCAAGGAAACCGTTGCTTGGCTGGAGAAGGCGAGACCCGATCTCTTGGTTGCCAGGCACCCGGCACAGACGCAGTCGACGGTTGCGCCATGATAAAGAGTGTGGCGCGGCCATCGGCGGCCGAGAGGTCGGCTCCTGTTCGATACGATGAGATCCACGTACGGGATTGCCCGTGGACAACTCCATGCCGCTCCCGGCCATAAGCGGGTGCGCGCGAAACGGTGGGCGAGGCCAAAAGGAACCTCTTCCGTCGATCGCGGAAGAGGCCACGCAGGGACGGCTCAGAGTTTCACGACATGGCCGGCGAAAGAGCGATCCCGGCGAGCGCGCTGAAGACGACGACAATGAGCGGCGGCGCGCGCCAGACCGTGAGAAGAACAAAGCCGACCAGGGCGATCCCAAAATCGCCGGATGTGTGGACAGAACTCGTCCAGACCGGGGTATAGAGCGCCGCACCGAGCAGGCCCACCACCGCCGCATTGACGCCACGCATCATCGCCTGCGCCAAGGCCCACCTGCGGAACCTGTCCCAGAACGGCAACATCCCCGTGAGGATCAAGAGCCCGGGGAGAAAGATGCCGATCAGCCCGAGCGCGGCGCCCGCCAGCCCGTGCGGCGGCGGTTTGACGACGGCGCCGAGATAAGCCGCAAAGGTGAAGAGGGGGCCGGGAACCGCTTGCGCGGCCCCATAGCCGGCAAGGAACGCATCATCGCTCACCCAGCCGGGAGTCACAAAGGCCTCGCGCAGCAATGGCAGCACCACATGACCACCGCCGAAGACCAGGGCGCCCGAGCGGTAAAAAGCGTCGAAGAGTGCGGCGCCTTGCGAAAATCCAAAGCCACGCAGCACGGGAAGGCCGGCGAGCAAAAGGAAGAAAGCCGCCAGCGCCGCGAGCCCCACGCGGCGCGAGACCGGTTCTGCACTCTGCGTGGCCGGGGGTGATGGCGCGCCCCGGCAGAGCCACAGCCCGGCGATGCCGCCCATTAGGATCGCCCCGATTTGGGCGATCGAAGAGGGGCTGAACAGAATGATCAGCGCCGCGGCGGCAGCGATGGACGCGCGCTCCCGGTCGGGACAGAGAGTGCGCGACATGCCCCATACGGCCTGCGCGACAATGGCGACGGCAACGAGCTTGAGGCCATGCAGCAGTCCGGCGGCCCACCGGGCCGCCGAGGGCGTCCTCTCCATATGCGAAAAGCACGAGCGCGAGTGCGGACGGCAAGGTAAAGCCGCTCCACGCCGCAAGACCGCCAAAATAGCCGGCCCGCATGAGGCCGATGGCAAATCCGACCTGGCTGCTCGCGGGGCCGGGCAAGAACTGGCAGAGGCCGACGAGATCGGCATAGGCGTGTTCGTCCAGCCAGCGGCGGCGCACGACGAATTCGTCCCGAAAATAGCCGATGTGAGCGATCGGCCCGCCGAAGCAGGTGACGCCGAGCTTGAGAAAGGCAAGCAGAACTTCGAAAGGCGAACCGGCTTGCCGGCTCTCAGCCTCGGTGGAGCGCGCGGTGATGGTCAATGGGTCCTTCGCCGTTTTTCGCGGTTCATCGAAGCCTCATGGCTCATGCCCGGTTAATAATGCTGCACGCCGTACCGCGTCACGGCGACGCGGGTACACTTTTTAGCGAGGCTCTCCAGCAGAGAGAAATCTCTCATCCGCCGGCACGCCATAGCCGATCGCGAGACGGTTGTTTTCGTTCGCAAGACCGATGACGGCGAGCAATTTCGCCCATTGTTCCTCGCTCATCCCTTTGGCGCGCGCCGCCGCGGTGTGGGACGCGATGCAATAGCCGCAATTGTTGGTAATGCTGACCGCGACATAGATCAGTTCCTTGGTCAGCGGATCCAAGGCCCCAGGCGCCATGACCTGTTTGATATTCTCCCATATGCGCTTCAAGGTCGCGGGATGTTGGGCGAGCGCCTTCCAGAAATTATTGATCCAATCGGTTTTGCGGGTCGCCTTGATATCCGCGTATATGGCGAGCACCTCTTGCGACGCTTCCGTCTCCTCGATCAACAGTGCCACTTTGCGTCTCCCTTTTTTGCCATGTCTCTTCGTGCCGGCAATGTACCGCGATCAAGCCGATGATTCCATGAAGCTTCTTTGATCCGCGCACGCGCCTTGCTCGAAGGCCGCGCGTTTCTCGTAAAAATGACGGGGTTTTGCCGCCTCGTTGTTAACGGGCGCCGGACCATCATGGGCGTGACGGGGATCGGCGTAGACCATTCCATTTTTTGAACCAAATCATTTGCCGTCCCCCGTCGCACCTTCCGGCGCATCCGAGTGCAGCATAGGCTGAAGATCGCGTGACCGTGCGCCTAAGGCGAGGCGGCATTTCGTGTCGCCATCCTTCCCGATGTTCCGAACTCTGCTATCGACCCCTCGCGGCGATCTCGTGCTCATATGGCTTATTGCTGGGGCGGCAGTTCGCGGCTCGCGAACGGTCGCTTTGTGTTCTGCACCGCGCAAGACAATCGTCGAGGCCGAGGTGTGCATCTGCGCAGCTATCCTGCGTTGCGTGGGTGCTGTGGACGGCCGCCGAAGAGAAACGTATGGTTGGTCTTCTGTGAGGCGGCCGTGATTAAGCCCCGCCCATGACGTTGCCATTTCGGAGTTAACGCTAGATGGACCTCATACTTTTTCTAAAGACAGTGCCCGCCGTGATCGGAATCGCGGGGCTTCTCACCTATCTTGCGCGCGCGCGTAGCCCCGAGTCGGATTTGGAACTCGTCAATATCGTGGGCAGGGTGCGCGGCACCTTTTTGCTCATCGGATGCGCGGCGTTGATCTTGCTGAGCGTATGGCTCATCCGCCGGCCTCTGCCTCCCGATCACGATACAATCTCGCCTTTGGCAGAAATCTCAACGCCGATATCGAAAGACTTGGTGTAGAGACTGAGCCGCTTGTCAAGCGATTGAGCCTCGCTCTTGCCAAAATGGCGCGCCCGTTGTTTTTCTTGTTGCCACTTACTGAGCCGCGTGACACGGATGCTTGAGACGTCCGCAAAGGCGCATGGACAATTCATGGTCGCGTGATGTATGGGACAATGGGTGATTGAGTCGCGATGATTTTTATCGCCTTGATCTGGCCGGTGCAGGCAGACGTGGAGGATTAGCAGGGTGGTTGCCAAGAAAGCGGTTGCAGCGAAGAAAAACACGAGAGCGGGCGGAAAGGTGGCGTCCGCGAAACCTGCGGCGGCGAAGGCTGCGGCAGCCCAGACGATCACGCTGAAGCAGATCGGCGTGCAACTCGCTGAGTCACATGAGCTGCCGAAACGGCAAGTTGAAGCGTTATTTGGCGACATGATCGAGACCATTATCAAACATCTCAAGAAAGGCGCGAAAGTTCGCATCAGTGGAATTGGGATTTTGCAGGTCAAGAAGCGTGCGGCACGGATGGGGCGCAATCCGGCAACGGGCGAGAGCATGAAGATCAAGCCGAGCAAGAAGATTTCCTTGCGGGTCGCCCAAGACCTCAAGGCCAAAATCTAGGCGCTGTTTCCGCCGCAAATCAAATCCGAAACGACTGTTTGGGTCACGCGCCGAAGGGCATCCACATCTGACAATGCCCTTGGCCTCGATGGCCCATTGGGCCGGATGTGGAAGACGCCGTGACGGTGCGGACGATCCTGCGATTTCCTGATCCTCGTCTTCGCGCGAAGGCCGAGCGTGTCGCTGCATTTGACGAGGATCTTCGCTCCCTTGCGGCCGATCTCTTGGAGACGTTGCGGGCGGCGCCTGGGATCGGAATCACCGCCCCGCATATCGGTGTCATGAAGCGGCTGGCGGTGATCGAACTCACCGCGGCGGAGGGCGCGCGGACCTACGTCAATCCGCAAATTGTCTGGGCTTCCGCCGACATGGTTCCACACCAAGAAGGCAGCGTCTCCATGCCGGGCGTCACGGAAGAGATCGAACGCCCTTCGCATGTGCGGGTCAGTTACCAGGATTTGAGCGGCGCCGAAAAAATCGAGGAGGCCGATGGTCTGCTCGCCATATGTCTCCAGCACGAGATCGACCAGCTCGCCGGGCTGTTTTGGATCTATAGGCTCTCCCGGCTGAAACGGGATCGCGCCGTCAAACGTTTCGATAAAATGCAGCGCCCATAGGCATCGGGCGATACGCAGGCATCCTCGATCGGGGCAGCATCACGCCAAGATGCGCTTGCCGTCCGCGGACTTCAGCCATAGCTATCGGAACGAAAGCCATTTTTCGAATGGATGGACATCACAATGTCACGGATATTAATCCTGCTCGGACTGATCCTCGTGGCGGTTGGTCTCCTGTGGCGGTGGATCGCTCCGCTCAGGCTCGGGCGTCTGCCGGGCGACATCGTTATCGAGCATCAAAATTTCTCTTTCTATTTTCCGATCACGACGGGATTGCTGATCAGCGCGGTTCTGACGCTCGTTCTATGGCTCATCAACCGGTGAGTGATGGAGTCCGGCGGCCGGTCACGGCGCGGCGCGCTTGTGGATAAGTGCGCCGGACTGTGGCGGATAGGAGCGATAAAGCCGACACTCTTGCTCCGTCGAATCGGCCTAAGACCGTGCCGCTTCAATGGGAAATCTTAATTTATTTTTTCCTATTGTTTTGCCGCATGATCCTATCCAGTAATTCTGACATCAGACCATGCGCTGAGCTCATGCCGGAAGTTTCATGCAGGCGGCGAACGTCTTTACCATCGCGCCCGGTGCGCCTTTCCTGAAAACCTTTGCCAGCGCGCTGCTCGAAGGCCGCGTGGTCGAAGGCTTTTCGAAAAATCTCGCGCCGCTCGCGATGGCGGATGCCACGATCTATGTGCCGACGCGCCGCGCGGCGCGCGCCCTCGCCGAAGAGCTCGCCCGCGCGATTGGCCGTCCCTCGATGGTGTTGCCGCGCATTTTGCCGCTTGGCGCGCTCGAAGAGGCCGAGGCGAGTCTCTTCTTCGATGACGCGGAGTTCGGCTCCCCCTGCGAGCCTTCGTTTCCCCAGGCGGCGGGCGAAATCGAGCGGCGGATGCGGCTCGCCCAACTGATCCTCACCTGGGCGCAGGCCCTGCGCCATGCGATCGTCTCGGTCGGCGCGCAGGGCCAACGCGAGTTTGACACGCGTGAGGCATTTCTTGTCGCCGCGACCCCCGCCGATGCCTGGTATTTGTCCGGCGAACTCGCCAATCTCATTGACGAATTGATCATCGAGGATGTGGCGTGGGCAAAGCTCAATCCTCACGTCTTGCCGGAGTTCGACGCCTACTGGCGGATCACGCTTGATTTCCTCAATATCGCGATCAAGGAATGGCCGCGGATGCTGGCCGAATGCAAACGCGTGGACAAGGCCTGGCGGCAAAACGCGCTCATCGGCTCGCACATCGGCCGTCTTCAGGATGGCGCTGCGGGTGGCCCGGTCATTGCGATTGGCTCGACCGGATCGCACCGCGCGACCGCGCGCTTGCTTGCCGCCATCGCCCGCGCGCCGAAGGGGGCGGTCGTTCTGCCCGGCCTTGACCAAGAATCTCGACGCCAGCTCCTGGGCGCAGATCGCGGGCGGTTCCGAAAGCGATGGCGGGGCCTCGTTCACACATCCGCAAGCAGCGCTCTGCCGGCTCCTCTCCATTCTCCAACTGCGGCGCGAAGACGTCGTTAGCCTCGGCGAGGCGGCGCCCGATCTCGCCCTGCGCGGCAAATTTGTCTCGGAGGCTTTGCGTCCGGCGGAGACGACCGGCGAATGGATGGAATTTCGAGAAAGCTTTGGCGCCAATGAGCTTGCGGCCGCGCTGCAAGGCGTCTGTTTGATCGAGGCCCGCGACGAGCGCGAGGAAGCGCTCGCTCTTGCCATCGCCATGCGGGAGGCGATCGAGACGCCGGGCGAAACCACGGCGCTTGTCACCCCGGATCGCCAACTCGCCCGCCGCGTTCGCGCGGAGTTGCTGCGCTGGGATGTCGCTGCCGCCGATTCGGCCGGGGAACCTCTCGCCGCGAAACCGATTGGGGTTTTTGCACGGCTCACGATCGCCTGCGCCGCGAGCAAGATGGCGGCGCCGGACCTCGCCGCGCTCTTTGCGCACCCGCTGCTGCGGCTCGGTCTCTCCCTCTTGGATATTGAACGGCGCGCCGCGCTCCTGGAAATCGGCCTGTTGCGCTCGCAACATGCCTCTGATCTTGCCTCGTGCCTTACGGGCGAGCCGGACGCCTTGATCACGCGCGCGCGCGAGGACGTAAAAAGCCCTTTCGCGCATCCCGTCAAGCAGCGGATCTCCGAAAAAGAGTGGGACGATCTGAGGGATCTTTTGGTTCGCCTCGGCGCCCAATTCGCGCCGCTGTTGAACTTGCGCGGCGAGGTCACATTGGACCGGTGGGTCGCGGCGCACCGCGAAACCATCGAGGCGATCGCAAGCACCGCGGATGATGACGAAGATCGCGAGGCGCTTGACACGCTCTTCGATCAGCTGGCGCAAAACGCCCAGGATCGCATGACCTTCGATGCCGAATCCTATGGGCTTTTTTTCGCGGCGGTGGCTGGCGAGGTCCACCTTCGCGGCGCCGCGCCCGCGCATCCGCGCCTCCAAATCCTCGGGCTTCTCGAAGCGCGCCTCATCGACACCGGCGTCATTTTGCTTGCCGGTCTCGACGAGACTGTGTGGCCGCCGCAGGCGCGGACCGATGCTTTTCTCAACCGGCCGATGCGCGCCGCCTTGGGGCTGACGCCGCCCGAGCGCAAACTCGGGCAAACAGCGCATGATTTCGCGCAAGCCATGGGCAAGCGCAAAGTGATCTTGAGCCGCGCCCGCAAGCGCAAGGGCGCTCCTACCGTGGCGTCGCGGTTTCTTCAGCGCATGGCGGCGCTTGGCGGCAAGACGTGGGAGACATGCCGGGAACGCGGCGAGTTTTATCTGCACTTGGCGCGGGAGATTGACCTTCCACGCGAGGTCACGCCGCCGGGCGAAAGACCGCTGCCGCGGCCGAAGGTTGAGCTCCGCCCCAAACATCTCAGCGTCACCCAAATCGAGACCTTGCGCCGCGATCCCTATGCCCTTTACGCCGAAAAAATCTTGCGCCTAAAAGCCCTCGATCCACTCGGAGGGGCGGACGGTCTCGCGGAATTTGGCAGCGTGATGCATGCGGCGCTGGAGCGCTTTGTGAAGGCTTACCCGGCCGGATCCCTGCCGGCCGGCGCGCGGGACGAACTTCGCGCCCTCCTGCGCCAGGGGTTTGACCGGCAATTGCAAGACCCAGCCTTCGCCGCACTCATATGGCCGCGGCTCGAAGCCTCAATCTCTTTCTACCTTGCTTTCGAAGAAAGGCGCCGCGACCGGATCAAGACGATAAAAACCGAGGCCAAAGGCGAACTCGAGATTGATCTTGAAGATGGCTCCGTCTTTCGCCTGAGAGCGCGCGCCGACCGGATCGAGCTGAATAAGGATGGAACCGTAACGCTCGTCGATTACAAGACGGGCACGCTGCCCGGAACGAATGAAATTAACGTGGGCTTCGCGCCGCAGCTCACCCTGGAAGCGGCGATGTGCGTTCGGGGTGCCTTTGACCTTGGATGCACAATCGAAACCGTCGAGGCCCTTTATGTCAAACTCGGCGGCGCCCTCGGCGGTTTGGAAAAACCCGTCTCTTTTGCCAGAGCCAACGCCAATTTCATGGACGTCGCGGAAGACCATTATGTTGGGCTTATTGAGCTGCTCACCCAGTTCCGCGATCCCGCGACACCCTACCCGCCGCGGCCTTTCCCGAAATATGCCAAGCACTATAATGTTTATGACCATCTCGCCCGGACCAAGGAATGGTCAAGGGGCGGCGAGGCGGAGGAGGGCGGCGAGTAATGGCGTCCTTCACTATCCCCGCGGAGACGCTCGGCAAACAGCACAAGGCCTCCGATCCCAAACAGTCGGTCTGGGTTTCCGCTAATGCCGGTTCGGGCAAGACGCATGTGCTGGCTAGCCGGGTGATCCGGCTTCTCCTGCAAGGCGTCGCGCCCTCGAAAATCCTTTGTTTGACCTTCACCAAGGCCGCGGCCGCGAATATGGCATCGGGCGTCTTCGATAAGCTCGCCCGCTGGACACGGATTGCCGACGACGAACTTGCGCAAGAGATCATTGCGGTGGGAGCGGCAAAGCCGGGTCGCCAGGACTTGACCGCGGCGCGCAAGCTTTTCGCGCGGACGCTCGAGACGCCGGGCGGCTTGAAGATTCAAACGATCCATGCCTTTTGCGAAAGGCTGCTGCATTTGTTTCCGTTCGAAGCCAATGTCCCGGCGCGGTTCGAAGTGCCGGACGAGCAGGGCCAGGCGGAATTGCTAGAGCGCGCCCGGCGCGAGGTTCTCGCCGAGGCCAATTCCGGCACGGTCACGCTCGGCGCGGCTCTCGAACGCCTCAACGAGGACTGCGGACCGGACGCTTTTGAAGAGCTCATCAAAGAAGCAATGCGGCAGAGCGCCATTTCGCGCGCGCGCTCTCCCGAAGTCGCGGCGGAGAATTTGCGCCGCGCCCTGGGTCTGACCGAGGGCCGCGATATGGCTTCCATCGAGCGCGAGATGGCCGAGGATGGCATCGCGCCGGAGCGCTGGAGCGAGCTCGCGGCACTCCTTGGCCAAGGAACCGCGAATGATCAAAAAAAGGCGGATTTGTTCAGGCAAGCGCTTGCGGCCTATCGCGCAGCGGATTCTGGCGCAGGCCTCGGAGATTGCCTCAACTCCTATCTCGCCATTTACTTCGCCGCGAACGACGAACCTCGCAAGTCTCTGCTGACCAAAAGTCTCGCGCGGGCGCATCCCGAAATCGAGGCTGAACTTCAGGGCGAGCAGCTCCGCTTCGAAGCGCTACGCGAGGAACGCAAGGCCGCCGCCACACTCGAGCGCACGGACGCGCTGATCGAGATCGCAAGCCTTATCTTCAGACGATATGGCGAGGAGAAAGCCGCGCGCGGCATTCTCGATTTTGACGATCTGATCGGCAAAACCTTGAGCATGCTCGAACGCATCGATGCGCGCTGGGTGCTATACAAGCTCGATGCGGGAATCGACCATGTTCTCGTCGATGAGGCGCAGGATACGAGCGAGGCCCAGTGGAAGATTCTCGAAGAGCTTACGGGTGATTTCGCGGCCGGGCGCGGGCAAAGCCACGCGCCGCGCACCTTTTTCGCGGTCGGCGACGAAAAACAATCGATCTTTTCCTTCCAGGGCGCCGCGCCAAAAATGTTCGACGAGATGCGGCGGAAATTCGATAAAAAATTCACGGATGGCGGGCACAGCTTCGCGCATGTTCCGCTCAACGCGTCTTTCCGCTCGGCTCCGGGTGTGCTTGCCGCGATCGACAAACTGTTCGAGCATGGCGATCATAAGACCGGCGTTGTCGCCGCCAGGGATGTTTGGTTGCCGCATCAAGCGGTGAAGCGTCATCTGCCTGGTCTCGTTGAGCTCTGGCCGCTCGTCGCGCCGCCGGCGAACGAAAATCCGCGTGACTGGAGGCTCCCGCTCGACCTCCTCGATCAGCAAGACCCGGCCAATATCGTGGCCAAGCGTGTTGCCCAAAAAATCGCGCAGCTCATCGATCCAAATTCGGGAGCGTTCGTGCATGACGGCGCGACCCGGCGGCCGGCGCGCCCTGGCGACATATTGATCCTCGTTCGGACCCGCGGCGCCTTTTTCGAGGCCATCATTCGGGCGCTGAAGACGCTTGACATCCCAACCGCTGGCGCCGACCGGCTTGACCTTACGCAACATATCGCGGTCATGGATCTCATGGCGGCCGGGCAAGCGAGCCTGCTTCCGCAAGATGATCTTGCGCTCGCTTGTGTGTTGAAATCGCCGCTCATCGGACTCGACGATGATGATCTCTTGGCGCTCGCGCCGGGCCGGGGCGGCAGCCTTTTTGATGCCCTGCAAGCCTCCACAGAGCCAAAACATGCGGGGGCCGCGAGCAAGCTCGCGCTTTGGCGGGCGCGGGCCGCCGAAGGTCCTTTTGCTTTTTATGCGAGTCTTCTCGGGCCAGAGGGCGGGCGCCGCGCCCTCGAAGGAAAGATCGGCCGGGAAGCGGGCGATGCGCTCGACGAATTCTTGAATCTTGCCATGGCGCATGAGGCGGGCGAGGCGCCTTCGCTCGCGGCGTTTCTCGACGATCTTGCCGGGATCGAATATTCGATCAAGCGCGACATGGAGACGGGCGAAGATGTGGTGCGCGTCATGACCATTCACGCGGCCAAGGGTCTTGAAGCGAAGATCATGTTTCTTCCGGATACCTGCGGCGTGCCGGCACCGCGCCACGATCCGAAGATTTTTACGCTCACGACAAATGTGCCTGGCGAGGAGACCATCGCCTGGTCGCCGCGGAAGGAGCTCGATTGCGCGGCGGTCGCCGCCGCCCGCGAAGCGGCACGCAGGGCGGCGATGGAAGAATACAAGCGGCTTCTCTATGTGGCTTTGACCCGCGCCGAGGAGCGTCTTTATATCTCAGGGTTTCATGGGGCGAGAGAGCCGGACCCCGGAAGCTGGGACAGGATGATCAAGGCCGCGCTCGGCGAGGACGCGGGAATGGAGACGGCGCCCGCGTTCTGGAACGGCGAGGAAGAAATTCTGCGTTTCGTCTCAAACGGGAGCGATGCACCGGCCGCAGGCGAATGGGCGGAGGCTGGCGCCGGTGCCGGCGCCCCAAATTTGGTCTTGCCCGCTTGGCTGCAAAGCGCCGCACCGCCCGAAGCCGATGCGAAGCAGCCCGTTACGCCTTCGCGCGCGCTCGAAGAGACGGCCGGCCGCCGCGACTTCCCCGGGACGGGGGCAAATACGGCGCGCCGCCACGCAGCGCGGCCGCTTGATCCATCTGCTCCTGCAGCATCTGCCGGACATTGCGGCACCGAACCGGCGCCCCGCGGCGCTGGAGTTCCTTGCTGCCCGGGCCGCGGGCCTCGATGAAATTTCGCGGCAAAATCTCGCCGAAGAGGCGCTGGCGGTGATTGACCTGCCGGAGCTTGCCGGTCTCTACGGGCCAGGTTCGCGAGCCGAGTTTGCGGTGGGAGACGGCGGGCCGCCTCGTGCTTGGGCAGCGGACGATCGAGGTGGCGGGACAAGTGGACCGGATCGGTGAAGCGGCCGGAGACATTTTACTGGCCGATTACAAGACCGGCACCCCTTGCGCGCTCGCCGCGACCCCCGCCGCCCATCTCACGCAATTGGCCCTCTATCGTGCCGTTCTGGCGCCGCTCTGGCCAAACAAGGCCTTGCGCATGCTGCTGATCTGGACGCAGGGGCCCCTCGTCGTTCCCATTCCGCCCGAGAGCCTTGATGCGGCCCTGGCTTCTGTCGCGGCGGGCTGAGCCCTCGCTTCGACGCGATTTCGCCCTAAATTTTGACGAAATCCGTTTTTTGCTCTCTGCGCCGCCGGCTCATCAGCGGCTCACAAGGGCTTGGCAATCGAGCCTTTTGCCGCAGGCCTCTTGCCGCGATCGCTGTGCCGCAGCAGGCCAGCACTTTTCCTCGCGCATGAGGCTGTGCTAAGGTGCCGCGCAGACCTTTCCAGCGTTCTTGTTTAAGATTACGCCCATGTACAGCACCGTCACTCACAATATCGAGATCACAGTCCTTCCCGAATTCGTGCCGGAGCGTTCCGACGCCGACGAGGCCTCGTTCTGGTGGGCCTATACGGTTGAAATCGCTAATAGGGGTGATATGACCGTCCAGCTCACCGCTCGCCATTGGAAGATCACCGACGGCAACGGCAAGCTCGAGGAGGTGAAAGGCGCGGGGGTTGTCGGTGAACAGCCGATTTTGAAGCCTGGCGAAACCTTCGCTATACGTCCGGCACCAATATGACGACGCCTTCCGGAATCATGACCGGGACCTATCGCATGGTCAACGAGAAGGGCGATGTTTTCGACGCGGGAGATTCCCGTATTTTCGCTCGATTCTCCCTATGCGCGGCGCGTTCTTAACTGATCCTTCGCCTTATTTGGCAGCGTGGCCCGGCCGTCCAGAGCGTGGTCTTAAGTGTTCGGATTGCGCCCCAAAGCAAAGAGTTATTTGGACAGAGAATCCGACGTGAGTCGATCGAGATCAAGGATTGGTGAACCCGCCGCTCATGGTGTTTGCGAGCAACGCGCCGGACGAAAGGCTTAAAGCAACGCTCGACATCCTTGAGCGCTTGATTGGCTTTGATACGGAAAGTTCAAAATCCAATCTCGGCCTTGTTGCTTGTATCAAGGAAATATTAAAATCCCTTGGCGTTGCTTATGTAAAAATTCCCAATTCCGCGGGCGATAAAGCCGCGCTTTTTGCCACCATCGGGCCCGGCCATGATGGAGGCGTCGTCCTCTCCGGGCACACCGATGTCGTCCCGGTCGAGGGGCAGACCTGGACAAGCGATCCCTTCACGCTGCGCCTTGAGGACGGCCGTGTCTATGGCCGCGGCGCCTGCGACATGAAGGGGTTCGATGCGATTTGCCTTTCGATAATTCCGGAATTTCAGACCGCGCGCCTGGCTCGCCCGGTCCATATTCTTTTGAGCTATGACGAGGAAACCACCTGCCGCGGCCCGCTCGATACCATCGCGCGGTTCGGCGCCGGTTTGCCGCGCCCTGGCGCGGTGCTCGTCGGCGAGCCCACTTTGATGCAAGTAGCGGATGCGCACAAAAGCGTCGCTGCCTATTCCACCCTTGTGCATGGCCATGCGGCACATTCCTCGAAACCGAGCCTCGGCGCGAGTGCGATCGAGGCGGCTTGCGATCTCGTCACCGGGCTTTACCGCTTTGCGGATGAGCTCGCGGCACAGGGTGATCCCTCGGGGCGCTTCGATCCCCGACCTCCACCATCCATGTCGGGACAATTCATGGCGGAACCGCGCGCAATATCATGGCGAAGCTTTGCGTTTTCAATTGGGAGTTCCGGGCGCTCCCAGGGGTTGCGCAAAATCTGGCGCTCCGGCACCTTGAGGTATCCGCGCCCGCGCCGTGCTCCCAAAGCTCACGCGATACGCCAAAAACTCCTACATCGAAACCGTGACCGAGGTCGAGGTTCCAGGTCTCAGGCCGGAAAGCGGCTCGAATGCGGAGACTTTGGCGCTGAAACTCGCGCAATCGAACCGCACGGTCACGGTGCCTTTCGCCTCCGAGGCAGGCCAATTCCAATTGGCCCATGTGCCGACCGTCGTCTGCGGCCCCGGCTCGATCGACCAGGCGCATCAGCCCGACGAATATATCGAGATCGCGCAAATCGAGGCGGGGATTGCTTTCATGCGTAGATTGGCGGCGGAGCTGAGATGAAGCTTCGGCTTATCCGTCAGGGGCGCCGCTGAACTCACCCGATGGCGGTTCGTTTGAACCTCTGGGTCTCAGGCGCGAAGATGGAGAATCGAACGGTTCTGCCGGGAAAATCCTGAACCGCGGGCAAAGATCGAGGCAGCCTTATGGCTCCAGCACCAATCCCAATAAAGATAATCCATCCAGCTTTCGTGCAGATAATTGGGCGGAAACTGGCGGCCATTCTGGTGGAGATCGTTGACGCTCGGCTGATAGGGCATGCGCGCCGGCCACATATGGGCTTCACCGGGGAGCAGATCGCCCTTGCGCAAATTGCAGTTGGAACAGGCGGCAACGACATTTTTCCAGGTCGTGGTGCCGCCCTTGGATGGGGGATGACGTGATCGAAGGTCGAATCCTTCGCGGGAGCCGCAATATTGGCAGCTGAAACGGTCGCGGAGGAAGACATTGAAACGGGTGAAGGCGGGATGCCGGGACGGTTTTACATAGCTTTTGAGGGAAACCACCGAAGGGAGGCGCGTCTCTTCGAAGCTCGGACTTCGGACCGTCTTATCGTAGTTGGAAACGATATTCACCCTGTCGAGAAACACCGCCTTGATCGAATCCTACAAGGACCGAGAGCGAGAGGGGGTAATAACTTAACGGCCGGAAATCGGCATTGAGCACAAGCGCCGGACACGCCTGGGGGAGACCCTGGGTTGGGAATGAACCGTCACGTCAGCTACCTTACCTAGCGCGTTGCCAGCGAGCGGCAACGCCGCAGCTTCAGTTTATATCCACCTCGAAATTCTTATATAGATTCCAAATCGAAGGCTAGTCCCTTCAAAAATCTACATTCCATGGGAGCGATGACAGCCGTGTG
>CAWAQW010000005.1:0-27951 GCA_963784075.1 uncultured Alphaproteobacteria bacterium
GTGGGCGCGACAGGGATTGAACCTGTGACCCCTCCCGTGTGAAGGGAGTGCTCTCCCGCTGAGCTACGCGCCCCTGAAACAGGATCCCAAAAAGTTGCAGACTTCTTGGATAAGATCATGCGTCAAATCAAATAGATTGAGACCATGGCTATTCCCCTCGAAGCCATCATGGTCTCGTGCCCGCTGCTTCACTATCGAGTTACGGGGCAAACGACTGGCCCTATATGAAACGCCAGCGCTCCGAGTCAAGGCGAATTTCTCCAGGCTAAGGGTTGGGTGATTGCGCCAGGCTCTCAAGCGGAAGGGCAGAATCACCTTCTTTGTCAGTAGGGCGAGCAACCGTCGCGAGAACCATCCGATCTGCAGCTCTGACTATTTCAAAATGCGCGGTGCACGCCAAAAGCCAGAGGTGACCTCAGCGGTTTACGAGCTGCGCCGGCACGAAGGCAATCACGAGAAATCCGCCCATGAAGATGAAGGATGCAATCAAATACATGCCGTAGTCGGCGCTTTGGGTCAGGTCCCTAATCCAGCCGACCGCGAATGGGCTGATGAAGCCTGCAAGATTGCCGATCGAGTTAATGAAGGCAAGTCCTGCCGCAGCCGCGGCGCCGCCGAGAAACGCAGTCGGTAGGCTCCAGAAGAGCGGCAATGTCGTCAGGATGCCGAAGCCTGCCAGCGAAAGTGCAATCATTGCCGGAACTGGGTGGCCGCCGAGCAACACACTGAGGATTAGCCCGATCGTGCCAAGGCTGGCTGGGATTGCGATGTGCCACCGGCGTTCGCGATGGAAATCGGCGCTCTTGCCCGCTAGAACCATCCCCGCGGCGCCGGCGGCATAGGGCACGGCGGTTAGGAGTCCGACGTCGAGTGGGCTTTTAATACCCATCTCCGAGATGATTGTCGGTAACCAGAAGCCAACTCCGTAAAGCCCTGCGATGAAGCAAAAATAAATGGCCCCGCTCAGCCAAACCCTCGGGTCGAGGAGCGCCTCTAGGGTCGAGCCCTCCCGCTTCTGACCAGCATCGCGCGCTATGGCCTCGACAAGGACGCGCTTCTCGGCGCTGTTTAGCCAAGTCGCGCCGACGATGTCATCGTCGAGATAAGCCAGCACGCAGAGCCCGAGCAGCACCGAGGGTAGGCCCTCAATCAGAAAGAGCCATTGCCAGCCGGCCCAGCCATAGACGCCAGCGAAATTTTGCATGATCCAGCCGGAAAGAGGGCTGCCGATCACGCCGGAAATAGCGACGGCAGTCATGAAAAGCGCGGTGATGCGGCCGCGCCGTTCGGACGGATACCAGAATGTGAGATACAGGATGATCCCCGGAAAGAACCCCGCCTCGGCAGCTCCAAGCAAGAAGCGAAGGAGGTAGAACGTAACCGATCCGGTAACCCAGGCCATTGCCGACGATATCAACCCCCAGAGAATCATGATGCGGGCGATTCCGACTCGGGCGCCTGTGCGATGCAAAATGACGTTGCTTGGCACCTCGAAAAGGAAATAACCGATGAAGAAGATCCCGGAGCCTATCCCATAAACTGTGTCGCTGAGCTTAAGGTCGTCCAGCATCTGCAGCTTGGCGAAGCTGACATTGACCCGATCGAGAAAGGCGGCGAAATAGCACAAAAACAGGAAAGGAAGGAGCCGCTTGGTCACTTTCGAGTAGGCAGCATCCTCGAGGATGTCAGGGTTCGGGCGCAGAATTTTCATAAATCACTCTTGCCAAGCAAACGATTCGTGAAGCTCCAAGCCCTTAACCCAATATGATCTTTGCATCTTCCCATGGCTTAACCGGCTTAAGGCTATTCCTCGATGGCCGCCTCGAAGATCAATCTTTCGCAGTCACCTGTAATAATAGGTGAATTGTCGCAATAGTGCTGTAAGTAAATTGGTCACCCGCGCAATACGAGCTCAATCCTTCGTTTTCGCGCAGGTTTTTCTGCAAAATCCGGCGTATGTTCTGGCGGCTTCCGCCTAAATCACGCCGAGCGCTTCCACCGCGCCCCATAATTCGTCGTAATGGCCGATCACCCGGTCCGGCTTGAAACTCTCGATGGGCTCGCTGGTGTAGCCGAAATTGACCGCGACGACGGGAACCCCGGCATTGCGCGCGGTATCGATGTCGGTCTTCGAATCGCCAACCATGACCGCCCGGTCGCGGCCGCCGCCTGCCCGCGCGATGGTGTGCAGCAAGGCCTCGCCATTGGGCTTGCTCACAGGAAACGTATTTTTGCCGCAGATTGCCCGGAACCGGCCGGCGATGCCGAGCGCGGTCAGCAAAAGAATGGAGGGATGTTCGACCTTGTTCGTGCACACGGCGAATGAAAAACCCGCCGCCTCGAAACGGTCGAGGGCGGCCGCGACGCCCGGAAATAATGCGGTCTTGTCGGCGATATGGGCCTCGTAATAAGCGAGGAAATCGGCGAGCATTTCGTCGAGACGGGATTCGCTGACCGAAATGCCATGGATCGAAAGCCCGCGCTGGATCAAGGCCCTCGCGCCGCCGCCGACCAATGGGCGGGCCTTCGCGAGGTCAATCGAGGCGAGGCCTTCCCGGGCAAGGATGACGTTCAAGGTGGCGACGAGATCGCCCGCGGTATCGGCGAGTGTTCCGTCGAGGTCGAAGACGAGAAGCGGCGGAAGGAGGGATTGCTGCATTGCGAAGGACATAGGCGGCAAAGCCGGCATGGTCAAGATCGCGGGAGGATGTCCCGCCGCAAATACCGGTTGTTCCGGCCACGGCACCCCTCTCGCTCAAGACGCCTCTTGCGTATAAAGGGAATTCGAATCAGCCTTGGATTGGATGGGGGGAGCTGGCACCATGGAGCTTTCGCAAAATTTCTCGCCGCGCAAGGGGCTCTTTCTCATGCGCGGGCCTGGCCCTGCTCGCGGCGGCGCCAGGCGCCTTGGCGGCGAACTATGAATTTCTCGCGGCGCCGGAAACCGACCTCAACCGGGTCTATCGCCTCGACAAGGCGACGGGCGAGATCGGCGCCTGTCAATATGGTTTGAAGGAGGCCTCGGCCGTCGGCGTCACCCTTTGCTATCCGCCGGGAGAAGGGGCGGGCCCGCAGGCGCCGAGCGAATATTCGCTGGTTGCCTCGCACCATCAGGGCGAGGGGGGCGTCTTCCGGGTCGATTTGCGCACCGGCATGATGTCCATTTGTTATGTCTTGAACGATGCCGTCGTTTGCACCCCACAGGCAAAGTGAAATTGAGTTGACATTGGACCCCCGGACCTATTTTGCCGTTCTAAACGTCACGCATCGAAGAGGCTGTTGGACGGTGCGGCACGGAATGTTGTCCACAAGACGGTGAGGGCCGCCGCGCCAAACCCATAGGTTGTCGTTAAAATGCTCCCCATCAGATAGAGGTGGAAAAGGGCCGGGAAGACGCCTTCCGCGGGGACGGGTGCATCCAGCACCGGAAAGAGCGCCTGCAGCAGAAACAGGCTGGAATTGCCAAAGGCGCCGATAACCATCGCCCAGCGGACCGTCCAATGCAGGGGAATCCGCGTCGCGTAAAACCCCAAGAGCAAGGCGGTCATCAATAAGAAATCGATATGCGACTGAAGAAGCCTTGTCTGCTTGCCCGCAAAGATCGCCTTCAGGAACGGGACGCCGAGATTGAGCCCAACCATGCACCATGCCAAGAGCAAGGCCATCAGCAGCCACAAAGCGGCGCCTCTCAGCAACACGAGATTTGGCGTATTTTGAGAGCTTTGTTTCATGCCGTCCTCTTTGCTGGCGCTTGCAATCAAATTTGATCGTGGTGAGCATAAAGGTTGATACCCTCCGGCGCATGGCTGGGACGGCGCAAAAACTTGACTGAAACGGCGATTTCGCCATGCGCTGCGGCGGCGAAGCCATGGGGGCGCGGATGACGGACTGCGTGACATTCTCGACGGAAGCTCTTCCGCCCCGGCAACGGTGTGAGTGGTTGCGAGAGATCATTGGCCGGGAATATGCGAATGTTGAAATCACGCCGCCCGCGGACGGCCTTTTGTTCAACGAGATGAAAATCTACCCATGGAAAGACCTCCGCCTGTCGGCCATAAGGTCGAACGCCATTACGATCGAACGATCCCCCAAGGAGCCCGCCAAGAACAGCCATGACGCCTATTTCGCGGTTGTTCTGCTTTCGGGCTCCTATTTGCTGGAGCAAAACGGGCGGGAGGCGGTCCTAAAGCCCGGCGACGTGACAATATATGATGCGACGAGATCGCATCGCATCATCTGCCCTTCGAGCTTCACGAAACTGATTGTTTCCATACCGCGTCCGCTGCTGAGGTCGAAAGTGCCCGGCATCGAGCACGCCACCGCGCTGCGCATTCCAGGAAACACGGGCATTGGCTCGGTGACTGGAAATTTTATCCGTTCCTGCGCCATTCATGCCGCTGAATTATCCTTGCACGACTTTTCCGCTCTTGCCGACCCTTGCGCCGAATTGCTGACTTTGACGCTCGCTTCGATGCGGCCCGAAGCGGTCAGCTCGTCCCGCAACCGTGCGATCTTGCTGCTGAGGATCAAGGATTTCATTGAACAAAACCTTGGCGACCCCGGGTTGAATGCCGCGATGGTGGCGCGCGGCGCCGGACTGTCGCCGCGCTATATCAACGACATCTTCAAAGACGAAAACACTTCGCTCATGCGCCATGTCTGGGGCCGCAGACTTGAACGCTGCCGGAGGGAGCTCATGTCTCAGACGGCAAGCAGCCAGCGTGTCTCTGACATCGCTTTCCGCTGGGGCTTCAACGATTTATCACACTTTAGCCGGGCCTTCAAACAAAGATTTGGCCACGCCCCCCGTGACTATAGACAACACAAGTCGGGTGAAACGGCGTGAGCCCACGCGCCGCAGGCAGGTTGGTGAGATGGGCGGAACATGGGGACAGGGTTGCCCCGGTCATGCTATGTATGAAAAGGTGTGCCTGTCACCGCACGGGGGTCCTGCGTGCTTGCTCTTCGCCTTGCTAAGATTTTCTGCGTCGCCGCCATCGGATTCGATGTCGCGCTGGTCGCCTTCGGCAATCTCTCCGACTATTGGACAAACTTCCGGTTTGTCACCGTGGTGCTGGACATGGACGACGTCCCGGCATCGTCCCAGATTCATTGGCGGGCGATTACGGCGCCGCTTCTCCACCATGCCAGCTATATCGCGATCATCGCGACGGAAATCGCCGTGGCGGCGCTCTGCATCGGCGGCGCCGTCGCGATGGCCCGGCAGCTTCGCGCCAAGGCATCGCTCTTTCAAGCCGCCAAGAGTGCCGCTGTCGCCGGGCTGACCTTAGGCTTCCTGCTCTATGAGGGCGGCTTCGTCGCGATCGGCGGCGAATGGTTCGGCATGTGGCAGGCGCGCGATGTCGATGCCGTGCAAAGCGCCTTCCGCACGCTGATGACCATGCTGGGCGCGCTGATTTTCATCTCGCTGAAAGACGAGGACATGGCATGAATGGCAGGGAGGAGGCGATGAGTGAGCCTGGCTGTTGTCCAAACCCTGCGCACGGCCATAATCGGCGGCGGACCCTGGCGCTGCTCGGCGCGGGTCTGACCGGGGCCTCCCTCGGCGTGGCCGGCCGGGCGCGGGCGGAGGCGGCGCGAATGGCGCCGATCCCTGGCGATGAGCATTTCATGCGGATGGCGATCGCCGAGGCCGCGCGGGCGGATTTCCCTTTCGGCGCGGTCATTGTCGGCGATGGCAAGGTCCTCGCGGCCGGGCGCAATGAGGGCAAAACCACCAATGACCCGACGGCGCATGGCGAGATGGTGGCGATCCGCCGCTTTGTCGCGGCGCGGCCCGCCGAGGAGCTGAAGGGGACAACCCTCTACACCTCGGGCGAACCCTGCCCCATGTGCATGGGCGCCATTCTATGGTGTGGCATTGGCCGGGTTGTGTTTGCCGCCTCGATCGAGGAGCTCGCAACGAAGATCGGGCAGATCATGCTGACCAGCCGGACGGTGGCGGATGCCGCCCCCTTTGCCACCATCGCCATCACCGGCGGGGTGCTGTCCGACGAGGCTCTGGCGCTGTTTTCCAAATGAGCGGAAGAGAGCGTCCGGTCAACCGCCAGGATTGGGACAATGCTGCTTGCAGGCGTCCTCGAACCGATTGCAATTCGCCACGCATTTGGCCTTATCGCATTCGAAGATGCACTGCGCCTGCTCCTCGGGATCGGAGCATTGCCCCCGGCAGGCGTCGGCATTCGCCCGGCAACTCGTCCGGCACGCATCGGCTTGACTGAGCCTGAATTCCCCCGCGCCCGAGAGATCGGCCGCCGAAGACGGAGCCGCGCCCGCGGCGAAGAGCACGCCGAACATCAAAGTTGCGAACAACGATCGTTTCATGGAGGCTTTCTAGCGCGGGATTTCAAAAAGTCAGCATAATTTTTTTTCACGCATTCGCAGGCCAGCGGCCTCCGTTGGAGGCCCTAACCGCAAGCGCCACGCCGCTCACGTGCTTGTCTGCCGCAAAGCACTCGCCGCCGCGAAGGGCGCGCCGGCAATGGCGATCAAAGTGAGCGCACAAAGGATCAGGAAAGGCGTTGCGAAGGGGACCGGCGAGCCCGCCCCGGCGCCGGCCGCCGCGACACCGAAGATCAGCACCGGCACGCAAAGCGGCAAAATCAAGATCGCCAGCAAAAGTCCGCCGCGCCGCAGGCTGACCGTCAGCGCCGCGCCGATCGCGCCGATCAAGGTGAGCGCGGGGGTGCCGGCAAGCAGCGAAAGGGTCACGCTCCACAGCTCGCTGACGGGCAGGTTGAGCATCAGGCCAAAAAACGGCGCGGCGGCGGCGAGCGGCAGGCCGGTCAAGATCCAATGCGCGAGACATTTCACGAGAACGATCAATTCGAGCGGTGTGCCGCTCGTCAAAAGAAGATCGAGCGATCCATCCTCGTGATCGGCCTGGAAGAGCCGGTCGAGACCCAGCAAAGTCGCGAGCAGCCCGGAAATCCAGAGAATCGCGGGGGCGATCTTGGCAAGAAGCGCGAGATCGGGGCCGATCGCGAATGCGCTCAAAGTGACAAGGATCAGAAAAAAAACCACGCCGAGACTGGTGCCGCCGCCGATGCGCCGCGCGGTCCGCACGTCACGCACGAAAAGCGCGAAAAGCGGCGATTTTTCCGCCCGTCTGACGGGAACGGCCTGGGCGTTTTTCATCAAGCCGCCCCAAGCCGCAGGTCGTCACCCGGAAGGCCAAGCGGCGCGTGCGTGGCGGCGACGATCATGCCGCCTTGCGCCAAATGCGCCGCCATGACTTGCGCCATGAGCGCCTGGGAAGCTCTATCGAGGGCGGTCAAGGGCTCGTCCAGAAGCCATATCGGGCGGTTTGCGACGAGGAGCCGCGCCAGAGTCACCCGCCGCCTCTGTCCGGCCGAAAGATAGGCGACCGGCAGACCGGCCACATGCGAGAGACCAAACTTGGCGAGCGCCGCGGCCGCCGCCATGCCGCCATGCCCGGCGCCGAGCATCGCGCCGAGGAACTCCAAATTTTCGACCGGGGTCAGGAGGCTTTTGAGGGCATCGGCATGGCCCACATAATGGGACTGTTCGGCGAGCGTCTCCTCCGAGGCCGGTATGAAGGAGACCGTGCCCGAGGCGAGCGGCAAAAGGCCGGCGAGCACCCGCAGAAGAGTCGATTTGCCGGCGCCGTTCGGCCCGGTGATGGTCAGACTGCTCCCGGCATCGAGGGTGAACGACAGATCCGAAAAGACAATCCGGCCGCCGCGTTCGACCGTGAGCCTTGTGGAGGAAAGCCGCATGATGTTTAAACCGTGAGCAGCAGAAACCGTCAAATCAACGCTTTCCTGTATCATCCGTGTAGCTCTTAGCGGGAAAATTATTTATAAGCCAAGTAGCTCCCAATTTTCAGATCAGCTTGCCGGGAAAATCCGATGACTTCGCTCGACAGTTTTAAAAGCCGTAAGACGCTCACCGTGGGCTCAAAGACCTATCATTATTTTTCGCTCAAGGCGGCGGAGAAACATGGGCTTTCGGGTGTGTCGGAGCTGCCGTTTTCGATGAAGATTTTGCTCGAGAACCTGCTCCGCTTCGAGGATGGCCGATCGGTCACCAAGCAAGACATCGAGAGTGTCGCCGCCTGGCTCACCAACAAGGGCAAGGACGAACGCGAGATCGCGTTTCGCCCGGCCCGGGTTCTGATGCAGGATTTCACCGGCGTGCCCGCCGTTGTCGATTTGGCCGCGATGCGCGATGCGATGACGGCTCTTGGCGGCGATCCGCAAAAGATCAATCCGCTGGTGCCGGTCGATCTTGTCATTGATCATTCGGTCATCGTCGATGCGTTCGGCAATAGCAAGGCCTTAAAGACCAATGTCGATCTCGAATATGGCCGCAATGGCGAGCGGTACCGCTTCTTGAAATGGGGGCAAGGGTCGTTCGACAATTTCCGCGTCGTCCCGCCGGGCACCGGGATTTGCCACCAGGTCAACCTCGAATATCTCGCCCAGACGGTGTGGACCCGCAAGGAGAAATATGCGCCGCCACGCGGCAAGGCCGCGACCGTCGAGGTCGCCTATCCCGATACGCTCGTCGGCACCGATTCGCATACGACCATGGTGAATGGGCTCTCCGTGCTGGGCTGGGGCGTCGGCGGCATCGAGGCGGAGGCGTGCATGCTCGGCCAGCCGCTCTCCATGCTGTTGCCCGAGGTGATCGGCTTCCGGCTGACGGGCGGGCTTGCGCCGGGCGTGACCGCCACCGATCTCGTTCTCACCGTCACCCAGATGCTGCGGCAAAAGGGGGTGGTCGGGAAGTTCGTCGAATTTTATGGGCCCGGCCTCGATCATCTTTCGCTCGCCGACCGTGCGACGATCGCCAATATGGCGCCGGAATATGGCGCGACCTGCGGCTTCTTCCCGATCGATTCGGAGACGCTCTCTTATCTGGCGACATCGGCGCGCACGCCGGCGCGCGTCGCCCTCGTCGAAGCCTATGCGAAGGCGCAAGGGCTCTTTCGCACCAAGGCGACGCCCGATCCCGTCTTCACCGATACGGTGTCGCTCGATCTCGCAACCGTCGTGCCGTCGATGGCGGGCCCCAAACGTCCCGAAGGGCGGGTGGCGCTCGGCACCGTTGGAGCGGGATTCAAAGCCGCGCTCGACACCGAATACAAAAAGCCTGGCGAGATCGCCAAGCGCTATCCGGTCGAGGGCAAGAATTTCGATCTCGGGCACGGCGATGTGGTGATCGCCGCCATCACGTCTTGCACGAATACCTCGAATCCGAGCGTGCTGATCGGCGCTGGTCTTTTGGCCCGCAATGCCATCGCCAAGGGTCTTGGCGTGAAGCCATGGGTGAAGACCTCGCTCGCGCCCGGAAGCCAGGTCGTCGCCGAATATCTTTCCGCGTCGGGCCTGCAAAAATCGCTCGACAAGCTCGGCTTCAATCTCGTCGGCTTCGGCTGCACGACCTGTATCGGCAACTCGGGTCCGTTGGCGCCGGAAATCTCGAAAACCATCAATGACAATGTCATTATTGCCGCGGCGGTGCTCTCCGGCAACCGGAATTTCGAGGGCCGCGTCAGCCCCGATGTCCAGGCCAATTATCTTGCTTCGCCGCCGCTCGTCGTTGCCCATGCGATCGCCGGCACGGTCGCGACGGATCTGACCAGCGAACCTCTCGGCCACGACAAAAAAGGCCATCCGGTTTATCTGAAGGATATCTGGCCCTCGCAAGAAGAGATTGCCGAGATCATCGACGCCTTCGTGACCAAGAAAGTGTTCAAGGCCCGTTACGCCGATGTGTTCAACGGCGATGCCCATTGGCGCCGCGTGAAAGCGCCTTCGGGCGAAACCTATAAATGGGATATCGGCTCGACCTATGTGCAAAATCCGCCCTATTTCGAGGGTCTGAAAATGGCCCCCGAGCCGGTCAAGGACATTGAGAACGCGCGCATTCTGGCGCTGTTCGGCGACAAGATCACAACCGACCATATCTCGCCCGCGGGCTCGATCAAGGAAGCCTCGCCCGCGGGGCAATATCTCCTCGAGCGGCAGATTTCGAAGGCCGATTTCAACCAATATGGAACGCGGCGCGGCAATCATGAAATCATGATGCGCGGAACCTTCGCCAATATCAGGATCAAGAATTTCATCCTGCAAAAGGACGGCGCCGTGCCGGAGGGCGGCCAGACCAAACATTGGCCGAACGGCGAGGAAATGCCGATTTTCGTGGCGGCAATGAAATATGCGCAGGAAGGGGTTCCGCTTGTCGTCTTCGCCGGGGCCGAATATGGCAATGGCTCGTCGCGCGACTGGGCGGCCAAAGGCACCAAATTGCTCGGGGTCCGCGCGGTCATCGCCGAATCCTTCGAGCGCATCCACCGCTCGAACCTCGTTGGCATGGGCGTTTTGCCGCTCACGTTCGAATCCGGCACGACCTGGAAAACCCTTGGGCTCAAAGGGGACGAGCAGGTGACCATCCATGGTCTCGGCGGCACGCTAAAACCCCGCCAGATGATGGAAGCCGAGATCACCTATTCCGACGGAAAAGTGGCGAAGGTGCCGCTGCTCTGCCGGATCGCGACGCTCGACGAGCTCGAATATTTCAACAATGGCGGCATTCTTCCCTATGTGCTGCGCCAGCTCGCCGCCGCCTGAGAGAACGGATCGCTCAATTTACGGGTGATCCACTTGCGGCAAATCACTCTCGTTCCGCGCTGAGCTCGCACGAGCTCGGCGCCGCGCGAATGGGAACGCAGGCGAACAGGATTTGGCAGCAAGGGTGGCGTCCACGCGTCGTCGGAACGCGAGCCTTCGCCCTCCCCGCTCACATCTCGATCTGGCCACCGAGCTCGATCACCCGGTTCGGCGGAATGGCGAAGAACTCTGTCGCGGCGAGGGCGTTGCGATGCATGAGTGCGAAGAGCTTGACCTTGATCTTGTGCCATTTCGAGCCGCCGGTTGGCACGATCGCAAGCCGTCCAACGAAAAACGAAGTCTCGCTCATCTGGAAGCGGAGCTGCTGCGCGACACAGCTATCGAGGGCCTGCGGAATATTCGGCTGCTCCATGAATCCATAATGGACAATAACGCAATGAAAATCAGCTTCGAGATGTTTGACCTCGATGCGCTGATCGGCGGCGACACGCGGAATATGCTCGGTCGCCACATATAAAAGGACAATGCGTTGATGGAAGACCTTATTGTGCTCGAAATTGTAGAGCAGCGGCACCGGCGCGAAGGAATTCCGCATCTCGTACGCGCTCGTCAAATAGATCGCGGTGCCCGGAACCCTGGATTTGCCGTGCTCTTGCGCGATGAACGGCGCGAGCGGAATTAAGTCCTGCTCCAAATTCTTCAGCATGACCGCCCGGCCGTTGCGCCAGACCGACATCAGGAAGAAGATAATGGCGGCGATCACGAGAGGCACCCAGCCGCCCTCGAACAGTTTCAGCAAATTCGCGGTGACGAAAGACAGGTCCACGATCACAAATAAGCCCGCCACCGCCACACTCGCGGCGAAGCTCCAATTCCAGACCTCGCGCATGGCCAAGAACATCAGGAGAGAGGTCAAAAGCATGGTCAAGGACACGGCGATGCCGTAGGCGGCCGCCAAATTGTCGGACGATCGAAAGGTGACGGTCAAAACGAGCGTGAGCGCCATCAACAGCCAATTGACGAAGCCGACAAAGATTTGCCCATAGCCCTCGGCGGAGGTCTGCTTGATGTTCAGGCGCGGACAGAGTCCGAGCTGAATTGCCTGACGGGTCATCGAAAACGCGCCGCTGATGATCGCCTGGCTGGCGATGATCGTCGCCACTGTCGCGAGGAGCACCAAAGGCACTTGCAGCGGCTCTGGACACAAAACGAAAAACGGATTGGCCTCGGCCGGGACCGCGCCTTCAATGACAATCGCGGTCTGGCCCGCGTAATTGAGCAGCAGCGTGGGCAACACCAGGCCATACCAGGCCGTTCTTATCGCCCGCGGTCCGAAATGACCCATATCAGCGTAAAGCGCCTCGGCGCCGGTGGCGCATAAGAAGACCGCCCCAAGCACGAGAAACCCGCTGAAGCCATGCGTGAACAAATAGGTCAAGCCGTAGCGGGGATCGAGGGCCATCAAGACGCTTGGATGCCGCAGGAGGCCGCCGAGCCCGAGCCCGCCTATGGTGATGAACCAGAGGACCATGATCGGGCCGAATAATTTGCCGATCCGCGCACTGCCTAGCGGCTGCAGGCTGAAAACCGCGGCCAAAACGATGACCGACAAGGGAACGATATCGGGCGCGATCGCCGGGACCGGCTCTTTGAGCCCCTCGAGCGCGCTTAGCACCGAGATCGCCGGCGTGATCGCGCCATCGCCGTAAAGCAAGGCCGCGCCGAGCACGCCGATCGCAATGATGCCGCCGCGGTTGCCGTGCCTGATGGCGAGCAGGGACATAAGGGCGAGGATGCCGCCCTCGCCTTCGTTGTCGGCGCGCATCACCACCGCGACATATTTGATCGAGGTGGTGATCAGCAATGTCCACACGATCAGCGACAGCATGCCCAAGGCGACGGAGGGCGTCGCTCTGCCCCCAGCCCAATCGAGGGCCGTTTTCATCGCGTAGAGAGGGCTTGTCCCAATATCGCCGTAGACGACGCCGAGCGCGCCAAGCGCCAATGCTCCCAAGCCGCTGCGAGCCATGCCCGGTTTCGGGTCTGCGGCAGGTGCCAAAGGTGCCATTTTGGCTGGTTATCCCTATTGATCGGCGCGCCGGACATAGGTTGCATGAAGTTTTGACCTTCGGCAAGCGCCTGCATCGCTTTCGCAGCGCGGCATGAGGGTCCCGCCGCCTGCGGCTCGCTTGGCGCGATCGCGGCCTTCTTGTCAGGGTCGTCACGATGTGGTTGGTGTGCCTTTTCCCAAGCTGACGAAATGTTCGATTTCCCCGGCGGCATTTGTCCTCGTTCGTCAAGGGGCGCGGAATCTCAAGGAATTCACTATGACGGTCCATAAGCTTTTTATTCTACCCGGTGACGGCATCGGCCCCGAGGTCATGGCCGAAGTCGAGAAACTCGCGGCTTGGTTCACAAGCGAGGGCATCGTTTCTTTCGAAATCGAAAAAGGCCTTGTCGGCGGGGCCGCCTATGACGTTCACAAAACCGCGATCAGCGACGCCGACATGGGGCGCGCGCAAGCGGCGGACGCCGTTCTGCTCGCCGCCGTCGGCGGCCCGAAATGGGATGCCGTCCCTTATGAAGTCCGGCCCGAGGCCGGTCTTTTGCGGCTCCGCAAGGATATGCATCTGTTCGCCAATCTGCGCCCGGCGATTTGCTATCCGGCGCTGGCCGATGCCTCTTCGCTGAAGCGCGAGCTCGTCGACGGGCTCGATCTCATGATCGTTCGCGAATTAACTGGCGGCGTCTATTTTGGCGAGCCCAAGCAAATCATCGATCTCGGCAACGGACAAAGACGCGCCATCGATACGCAGGTCTATGACACCTATGAGATCGAGCGGATCGGCCGCATCGCTTTCGAGCTTGCCCGCAAGCGGCGCAACAAAGTGACCTCGTCCGACAAGCGCAATGTGATGAAATCGGGCGTCCTCTGGGACGAAGTCATCCGGGATTTGCACAAGCGGGAATATCCCGATGTGGAACTCGAGCACCAGCTCGCCGACGCGCTCGGCATGCAGCTCGTGCGGCGCCCGAAGCAATTCGATGTGATCGTCACCGACAATCTGTTCGGCGACATGCTCTCGGATGTCGCGTCCATGCTGACCGGCTCGCTCGGCATGCTGCCTTCGGCCTCGCTCGGCGAAAAAGATGCCAAGAGCGAAACCCGCAAGGCACTCTATGAGCCCGTGCATGGCTCGGCCCCCGACATCGCGGGCAAAGGCATCGCCAATCCGATCGCGATGATCGGCTCCTTCGGCATGGCGCTGCGCTATTCCTTCAATCTTGGTGAGCTTGCCGATCGCGTCGAAAAAGCGATTTCCGATGTGCTTGCCAAGGGTCTGCGCACCGCCGATATCGCGGGCGGCGCGGCAACGACCCTTTCAACGGCCAAGATGGGCGACGCCATCCTCGCTGAATTGCAGGCGGCGATGTGAGTGGGTTCTCGTCTCGAGCGTGATCCGTTGAATTGGACCACGCTCTAGAATTTTTGTTTACGCATGATCTTTTCGCTCCGGTAGCCGCACGGTCTGCAGGGTTCCGTCCGGTCAGGCTTTAACCGCGCCGTCGGCTGCCGCGCGCTCGCACCTCGAGCGGATTTAATTGATAGGTTTGCTGCAAGAGCCCAATTGTCTTGCGCGCGCCTCTCAGAAACTCGTTATCGACACGCGGCCTCACCGCCGCGACGGTCCAATTCGCGGCTCCTTCGATATTTTCACGCGGCTGGATCAAAATCGCATTGACGCGCTCGAACCCCGGGCATTCCCTCAGGGTCCGTAGACAGACTTCTTGAAGCTCGGCGGAAGACCGGACCTCGCGTCGTACTGTGTCAGCGGTCATTGTGTGGCCTCATGGTGATTTGACTATGGGCGGCTCGCTGGAAGACAAACCCGAAAGGCATCTCCCTCGCTAAGGTCCTGCATTCCGAACAAACGGCGCATGATTTAGCATTGGCTTGGGCGGAGCCGCAGTCACTGCAAAGACTACCGTAAGGCGCTTCGCCTTCGCGCCCGCATCGTCGCTGGGAGAACGCGACAATGGCGCTTCCGTTCCCCGTTGACCCAATGCCCGTTCAACTCCTTTGTCAGGGCCGGGTTTTGCTCCTGTGCCGCTCATGGCGCGCGGCGCTTGACCAAAAGCAAAGACAAAAGCTAGAACTCTTCGCCAAGTCTCGAGCACCGGATTTGAGACGAAAGGGGTTGTGATGCGCATTTTATTTGGGCTTGTCCTTGGCATAATCCTGACGGTAGGCGCGGCCTATGTGACGGATTCGATGCGCAACACGAGCGGCGGCGAGGCAAGCGCCGAGCGGCCGCTGGTCAATTGGGAGGTGGCTCATCACGATATCGAGAGCCTATCGGCCATGATCCAGGACGGCTGGGCGCGTTTGACGGGTCACCCCAAGGACAAATGATTTCGCGTGTGATTGGCTTGAACGCAGCGCTCCATCGCGGTGATGGCCGCGCGGGAGTTCGCCGCTTCGCGCGCGTTGACATCAATCCACAATAGCCCGCCGCTCAGCTCCCCCGCCAACGGCGAGCTGCTCGCTCATTCGATCTTTTCATTCGGATAGACGCCCCAGAGTTTCGATTGCTCGATATAGCCATCGAAACCCTCGCCCGAGATACGGCACCAGGTGCCATCGCAGCTGCGCACGCTGGCGATCACATTGGATTGTAGCTTCGCGACCGGCGCCGACGCTGGGTTCGCCTTGCTGTAGAGAATCGAATCCACGCCCTTCTTCCATGGCGCGACCAAAGCCGTGCGCCGTCCCGAAAGAAGCGAATGGAGCACCCAGCCTTCCGCCCCTTCCAAGTCGCGGACCCGGCGCCAAATTTCGAATTCGGCGGTGATCTCGACCGGAAGCCCGGCCCGTTGAAAGACCCAGATTGTTCGATGGTCCTTGGAGGGACCTTCGCGCAGATTCACGCGATCGGACTTCAGGCTCACATACCGAGGAACCGGCAAGCCGCTCGCGGAGCCGACCTGCTCCGCTTGCGCCCATTCTCCCCCCGCCGAAACGCAGAGGAAGGCAGCCATGATCAGGTTGAAACAGCGCGACAACGTTCTCTTCATCGGCTCTAGGTTCATTCCAGGTGAGACGCCGAAATGCGGCTGGCTTAATTCCGGGAACGCGAACCGCGCACCGCATCGCTCTCGAAGGCGGGAACATTCGAAAGTGATGCCGGGACCCGACCCGCAGAATGGCGTGAACCAAGACAGCCAGCGTTCTTGTCTTTGACCCGCCATCTGCTACAGAAGCCGAGCCGAGGCCGACGGAAACTCTACCCCTTGTGGGGCGGCCAGCGTTAACGCCAAGTGAAGAACGGCATGGCAAAACGCGCCCGCGCGCCGAGAAAATTGGGTCTCTTCGCGGCGAACCGGGCTTTCATCGCGTAGGGTGAGCCTAAAGGACAGGGTAAATGGGCCGGAAAAAGCCGCTCGTGATCGTGACCCGCAAATTGCCCGGCGCCGTTGAAACCCGCATGTGCGAGCTCTTCGATGCGCGGCTCAATCTCGACGACAAGCCAATGCCGCGCAGCGCTCTCGCCGAAGCCTTGCACACCGCCGAGGTGCTCGTTCCAACCGTGACCGACAGGATCGATGCCGAGCTCCTCGAACAAGCCGGGCCGCAGATGAAACTCATCGCCAATTTCGGCACCGGCGTCGACAACATCGACGTGACCGCCGCCTTGGCCCGCGGAATGACCGTGACCAATACGCCGGGCGTTCTGACCGAGGACACGGCCGATATGACGATGGCGCTGATCCTCGCCGTGGCGCGGCGCATCGTCGAAGGGGCAAAAATTATTCCGGCGGGCGAATGGACCGGCTGGGCGCCCACCTGGATGCTGGGGCGGCGGATCCGCGGCAAGCAGCTCGGAATTCTCGGCATGGGCCGTATTGGCCAAGCTCTCGCCCGCCGCGCCAAGCCCTTCGGCCTCCAAATTCACTACCACAACAGGCGCCCCGTCGCCGCCGCGATCGAGGAAGCGTTAGAGGCGAACTATTGGGAGTCTCTCGATCAAATGCTCGCCCGCATGGACATTATTTCGGTCAATTGTCCGCACACGCCTGCGACCTATCATTTGCTCTCGGCGCGGCGGCTCAAATATCTGCGCCCGCACGCCATCCTCATCAATACGGCGCGGGGTGAAATCATCGATGAGACCGCGCTCACCCGCATGCTCGAGACAGACGAACTCGCGGGCGCGGGGCTCGACGTTTTCGAGCATGAGCCGGCGGTCTCACAGAAGCTCGTCAGACTGGCCAATGCCGGCAAGGTCACGCTTTTGCCCCATATGGGCTCGGCGACGGCGGAGGGCCGCATCGAGATGGGCGAAAAGGTCATCATCAACATCAGGACCTTCATGGACGGCCACCGGCCCCCCGACAGGGTGCTGCCTTCGATGTTGTAACCGTCCCGGAAAGTTATAAGCTTTCCGGGATCTCATGCGGCGAGCGCAAGCACGGCGCGCGGCTCAATGCTGCGAGTGAACATCCGGCGGCGGCGGGGCGGGCGGCTCGCGCGACAACATTTCGAGCTGGGTTTCGATGAAACGCGGATCGCTCCAGCTGTTGTCTTCCACGGGGAGCCAGCGCGCGCGGATATAGCCCCAGCGGTCGATCAAGAACTCGGCGTGCGTCTCAGGAACCCTGACCACATTCTGTTGCCGGTTGCTAAAGGAGCGGGTGAACAAGCCATAGGTGGCGGCCACGTCCTCGATATTCTGATCGACGATGAGAATCTTGCCGGTTGCGAGGTCACGCAAGGGCTCGCAGATCTTCCCGGGCGCGACCAAAATAATATCAGCGCCGAGTTCGGCCAGCCGCCCGCGTTCATCCAACAATTGCTGCAGCCTCGCCGTGTCTTGCGACAAGCTCTCTTCGGTGCAGGCAAAAAGCACGACGAGGAGTGCGGATTTGCCTCGATAATCGCTGAGAAGCCTGGCATTGCCCGTTTCGTCGCTGACTTGGAAATCCGGCGGCCCCAGCCAGTATTGCCCCGGGAAAATCTTGGGTTCGATGACGCGGGCCTGGTAGCCAACGGCGAAAGCGCCGAGAAAATTGATGATGTCCCAGCGGTCGTCTTTGGTAAGCACGTCTTCAAAAGCCGGCATGCCGGAGGCCTGAATGCCGTGGCTTATCCACCAGAAGAGGTCGCCCGGCGTATGCAACGCCGTGTGTGGCGCCGAAAGATCGGCTGGCTTGACCGGCAAGCTTGAGGCGAGCGGTCCATCGCCATGGCCGCTGGCGCCATGGCAGCCGGTGCAATTGTCTTCATAGTGTTTAAGACCAGCGGCGATCGATGCCGTCGCATAGGGAATGTCCGTCGTGAGATAGGTGCTTGGAAACGCCGGCACTGAGACGGGCGGCATCGCCAAGGCGCCGCCGGCGACGGTGGCGGCAACGCCCGCCCCCAGGACCAGAAGCGGCCGCGACCGAAATCTCGCCGGCAGCCAGGACGGCCAAAGCGAGAGCGCCATCAGAATGGGACCGGCGAGGATCAGGACGCTGCCGGAAAAAAGCAGGGTCCAAATCCACCATGGTGTACCCTTGCCCAAGGTCGCGGCGATCGAAAAGCGGAAATGCAGCGGCCAGACGATATCTTCATGCGCCGGTGGCGAGAGCCCCGCCATATCGGACGCTATAAAGACAATGAGGACAGCCAGCAGGGTTTCGAGCTTGACCCGCCTCGCATAGCTCAGAATGGTGGAATCGCTCGGCTTCACCTCCAGCGCTGGCAACAGCTGGCGTTGAAGACCATTCGCAATAAACAGAACGCCGCCGAGGAGGGCGAGCTTAACGGTCAGCAAATTTCCATAGACGGTTCCGATCATGGCCGGGAAATTGCCGACGAGATACCAGGTCAATATGCCACCCGTTGCCAAAATGATGGCCATCGCGACGGTGGCAACACGCGAAAAGCGGCGCAGAATGGTCCCGGTGAAGTGCCTTGTGTCCTCCGCGACCGATCCAACGCCGATCAAGAGAATGAGCGCGGGAAGACCGCCAAGCCAGACGCTCAAGGCGAGCCGGTGCGCGATGGCGGCGGCAAGCCCAATCCATCGGGGATCGAGCGTGGTCGGATGGCTGGCGAAAGGCACCACCGCCTGGCCGAAGCCAGCGGCGGCGGCGGCGGCAAGCAAGAGCAGGTCCGAGACCTGCCGTTTCCTGAGCGTCACCCAAGCAAGGCCCGCGAGCACGCAGGCCAAGACAGCCGCCGCAAATTGGAGAATGGTGATGCGGCCTACCCCCGTCTGCAAGAGATAGGTTTCGAGGACGGGACCGCTGAACGAAAAGGCGTGCGATCCGGCCGCGGCGGCCGCCGCCGCAGAGGCCCCAATCGCGCCCAGAGCGTTGGCGATGATCCCTATTCCAGCGGAGGCGAAGATCAGCCCGGCGGCGCGGTTCCCCCATATGGCGCCGCCCTTTGTTGCATGGGCATCGCGCGTGTACCAGTTCAAGACACCGCATCCGGCCACGATAGCGGCGGTCAGCGTCGCTATGGCCCGCACGATATCAAGCGGATCAATACTCATATCGGCAGCGACCTCAGCTTGGTTTCCTTATGGTGAAGGTAAGCTTGTCATCGACGACATGGCCGTCAACGGACAGCACATGATAACCGATATTCACCGGGCCAGCTGGAAGGTTATCTGGAAGCGTGACGATCAGAAGGCGCGGATCGGAACTGTCGCCGCGGCTGGTCAAAGGAATTCTGCTTTCCCTCCGCCACCACGATCCATATCTTGGCGAAGGCGGGTTCGACATTCTCATTGAACCAGAGCTTCAATTCCTTGGGCGCTGTCTCGATGACCGCGCGCGCCGAAGGCTCCGATTTAACAAGGCGCGAATGCGCCGCAACCTCGGAGATTCCAAGGCCGAACCCAAGCAATGCGACGAAATAAATGAGCAGGGTCTTGCCCCGAGGCCTCGGCTTAATCGCGGCTCTCATCCGATCGCTCCTCCCTTCCTGGCGTTTCCTTTGGCGTGCTATTTTACCGGTCGCGTTATAAATGACCGTGATAGTCTATAACGCGATGCGTGAGAACCCCAATTGCTCCAAATCAAGCTTGCTGAGCGATTATTAAGGCGGGCTTCAAAACGTGGCAAAAAAGTCATAGTGCGCATCCAAACGCGCGTTGCAAGCACCGATCGTTTGACAAAAACTCAATATCGCGTGAACCCTAGCGCCATAAGAAAGCATGGAGGGAGAGTTCATGACCGGTTCTTTCAGAGTTTGGGGCGCTGCGCTGCTTGCAGCCCTTTTCATTACGCGGGCCGAGGCCGCGGATTTGACTCCTACGCCGGAACCGCCGCCGCCGCCGGCTCCGATCTTCTTCGTCCATGTTGGAGCTCTGGGCGTTTTACCGATGACCAACGCGCAGTCGACGGGCGGCGGCTTCTTCAATACGCTGCCCGTGCCCGCGGGAGCGCTACCACCGGCATTCAACAACGCGCAAGGAGCGATCTCGAATGTCGCGATCCGGCCGATTTACACGTTGGGCTTGGAAGCCGGCTACTTCGTCACGCCCAATATCGCCATCGCCCTTTCGGCGGGCGTGCCGCCCATCGCGCATCTGAAGGCGACGGACCTCACTTTAGCACCCTAGTTGGGCACGAATCTCTTGGGAAGCGTGCGCTTCGGGCCCGCCATGCTGCTCGCTCAATACCACTTCACCAACTTCGGCGCCTTTCAACCCTATTTGGGCGCCGGCGCCGTCTATGTACTCAATTTCGGTAACATCAGCGACGGCATTCTTACAAATCTCAGCGTCGATCAGAATTTTGGCTTCGTTCTGCAAGCCGGCGCCGATTACATGCTGACCCAGAACTGGGGCGTCTTTGTCGATGCCAAGAAGATCTTCTACTCGACCGACGTGTCTGGAGATCTGCTGAATTTGGGCGTCCCGATCCGCACCCATGTTCAGCTTGATCCCTGGGTCGCAGGCGCGGGCATCACTTTCAAATATTGAGCGCAGATATTTCTCGGCTCGTCCCGTGCTGGAGGACTCTCGACAAATAGATTGAGGAGGGAGACATGGCTGGTCATTCAGACTTTATGCCTTGCTGATCATCGCCCCCCTCATGGTGACTCCCCTCGCAGCAGCCGACCTCGCTACACCCGCCGAGCCGCTGCCGCCCCCGCCGCCCGTTTTCTTTGTGCATGCGGGAGCTCAAGGTGAATTTCCGCTGACCGATGCGGCGGGGGCCTTTTTCCGACGACGAATATCGCGATCCGGCCGGTGTACACCTTGCTCTTGGAAGCCGGCTACTTTGTCACCCCCAACTTCGCGATCGCGCTTTCAGCCGGGGCGCCGGCGCCGCTCGCGCATTTCAAGGCCACGGGGCTTTCCCCTTGAGGCCGCCTACGGCACCAACCTTCTCGGCAGCGTGCGCGAGGGCTCCCTCAGGCTCCTCCTTCAATATCACTTCACACAATTCGGTGCGATCCAGCCCTATGTCGGCACCGGGGTGAGCTATTTCCTTAATCGCGGCAATATCAGCGACGGGATTCTCACAAACTTCAGCGTCGATCAGAACTTTGCCTATATTCTCCAGACAGGCACGGACATCATGCTCACGCCGAACTGGGGCGTGTACCTCGACCTGAAGAAGGCGTTCTTTTCCACCGACGCGCAAGGGTTCGCGTTTCCGGGAAATATTCCGGTCCGCGCCCATATCCAGATCGACCCTTGAGTTCGCCTCCACCGGCATCACCTTCAAATACTAACCTGCGAAGACGAACCCGGCGAATTCAGGTCCGAACTTATCCCGCCCCAACGCACACGCCCACGGCTCAGGCGGACGCGTTCTGGTTGGCGGCTTTGGGCCCGCCGCGGGAGACCCCGACCTTGGCCGGACGAAGAACCCGGTCGCCGATCACATAGCCGTCCTCGACAACCTGCACGACCGTGCCATTGGCGGCCGTTTCGTCGGGCACCTCAAACAAAGCCTCATGCAAATTCGGGTCGAATTTCCCGCCCAGCGGCTCGAGCTTCTTAATGCCATATTTGCCAAGCCGCGACAGAAAGTCCCGTTCGGTCAGCTCAACCCCCTCGACCAAGGTTTTCAACGCGGCTCCTTCTTGCTCGCGGGCGCCGGGGGGCGCGCTTTCGGCGGCGCGGCGCAAATTGTCGGCGAAGGTCAGCATATCGCGGGCAAACGAGGTCACGCCATAGGTCTTTGCGTCGGCCACCTCGCGCTCGGCGCGGCGGCGCAGGTTTTCCATCTCGGCGAAGGTGCGCAGAAGCTTGTCTTTCAATTCCGTGTTTTCGCGCCGGAGATTTTCCAAGACAAGGAAGGGGTCCGGCTCACCCGCCGGAGCTTGCCCGGCCGGGTCGGTGAATGCCGCCCCATCCTCAATGGCGCCACTCTGGTTCGTCGCGGCGGGGTCGTTTTCAGCTTTTTTTGAATTGTTCATGGTCCCTCTGTCGAATGAAAAATCTCAGTGCAAGCCACGCCGGGATATCAGATTTCCCGCCGGCAAAATCAAGGCCACGCGGTTTAGAGCTGTGGTTCCTCGCCTTGCCGGTTTGCCGGCGAGAGGAGAGTGTGATCTTCAGACACGGGGGCGCTTCGGATCGGAAAAACATGGCCCCCTGAAACGATCAGGGACGAGCGACCTTAGCCGTGGCGAGGACGGCATTGGCCGGCTCGAAAATTCTCAAAATCGCCTGCCGGATTGCCTCTTGCTTCTGCGCCGAGGTAATTTTCCCCCCGGCAAAATCGGTCACATAAAACACGTCGGCGGCCTTTTCACCAAATGTCGCGATATGAGCCGAGGCGATATTCAGGCTAAGCCTCGACAATACCGCCGTCAATTCATAAAGCAGGCCTGGGCGATCGAGGCCGGTCACTTCAAGAACGGTGAAGCGGTTGGAAAGGGTGTTGTCAATCGACACGTCCGGGTGGATGCGAAACACATTGCGGTCCTCTCCGGCCTGCCGCGTCTTTGCGGCAATCATGTCCTGCAGCCAAATGGTTCCGCTGAGCGCGCGTTCGATGGTGAGCACGATGCTACTGGCACGGCGCACTTCATCCTCATCATAGCGGAAACCGCGCGAAACGAAAATTGTGTCGAGCGCCAGGCCGTCGGCTGTCGTAAAGACCTGCGCATCGACGATATTGGCCCCGGTTGCCGCGCAAGCGCCGGCGACAATCGACAAAAGTTTTGCATGGTCGGGGGCAATGATCGTGAGCTCGGTGACACCACGTTCGCGATCGGTGCGGATATGGCTTATCGGCGCCGGCACCTCGACCTCGGTCATATTGAGAAGCTTGGCGTGGAGGAGCTTCTGATCCAATGTGGCCTTGAGCCAATAGGCTTGCGGAAGCCGCGCCGCATAGGCCTCGAAATCGAGGTTGGACCACTCGGGCAGCGCACTCCGCAGTTCCGCCCGTGCTTGCGCGACACGCTCCTTGCGGTCGATCGCGGAGTGGCCGCCGGCAAGCACAATTTCGGTTTCCCAAAAGAGCGTGCGAAGAAGTTGGCCCTTCCAATTGTTCCAGACGCCGGGTCCCACGGCGCGGATATCGCAGACCGTAACCACAAAAAGCATCTTTAGGCGTTCGAGAGTTTGGACGCGGTTGGCGAAGGTCGCAATGGTTGCGTGGTCACCGAGGTCGCGCCGCTGCGCGGTGTCCGACATGACCAAATGGTTCGCGACCAGCCAGGCCACGGTCTCCGTCTCGGCTTCCGTGAGGCCGAGACGCGGACACAGCGCGCGCGCGACGTCGACCCCCGCGCTGGAATGATCTTCCACCCTCCCTTTGGCGATGTCGTGCAGAAAGAGCGTGAGAAACAAAGCCCTGCGATTGGCGATCGACGAGACGATCTCACTCGCCAGAGGAAGTTCCTTGGTCAGCCTTTGCGCTTCGAGCTCGGCGAGATTGCCAACGGCGCGCAAAAGATGCTCATCGACGGTATAATGATGATACATGTTGAATTGCATGAGCGCGACGATACGGCCGAATTCGGGGATGAAGCGTCCGAGAACACCGGCTTCATTCATGTGCCGCAGCACGATCTCCGGCTCGTTGCGGGACGTCAGTATGCCGAGAAACAGCCGATTGGCTTCGGGGTTGGCGCGCAAATTGGCGTCGATGAGCTTGAGCGCGCGGGTGACATGCCGCGTCGCGTCGGGATGGATCGCGAGGCCATGGCGATCGGCGACCCAGAACAGCCGGATCAGATTGACCGGATCCTGGGCGAAAACCCCCGGCCCGGTGACCGTGACGCGGCCGTTCTCGACGACGAAATCGCCCGTCGCGATGACCTCCTGTTTGCGCCGGAAAGGCGCAAAACGGGCAAGCATCGGGGAGGGTTTGGCTTGCCGCTCTTCGAGCGCCGCGCAGACGATCGCGGTCAGATCGCCGACATCCTTGGCGATCAGAAAATAATGTTTCATGAACCGCTCGACGCTGGCAAGACCTCCCCTCGTCGAATAGCCAAGCAGGCTCGCGATCCGACGTTGATGGTCGAAGCTCAATCTTTCTTCCGGCCTGCCCGTCAAAAAATGAAGATGGCAGCGCACCGTCCACAGAAACTCCTCGCAACGGCAAAACAGCCGGTACTCGGAACGGGAAAACACACCCGCGCCGACGAGATCGTCCGCTTCGCGCAGCCGGTAGACATATTTGGCGATCCAATACAGGGTATTGAGGTCGCGGAGGCCGCCTTTGCCGTTCTTGACATGCGGTTCGACGAGATAGCGCGAGCGGCCGGCCTGCGCGATGCGGTTATCGCGTTCAGCGAGCTTGGCGGCAACGAATGCGGCCGCCGTTCCTTGCACGATCTCGCGCTCGAACCGCGTCCGCATGTTTTCGAAAAGCGTGGCATCGCCCAAAATCAAGCGCGCCTCGAGGAGGGCCGTGCGGATGGTCATGTCGGCGCGGGCCTGAGCGAGACATTCCTTGATCGTGCGGGTGGCGTGGCCGACTTTCTGGCCAAGATCCCAAAGCATATAAAGGATGGCCTCGACGACGCGTTTCTCCCGCGGCCGCGCCGAAGGCGACAGCAGAAACAGGAGATCGATGTCCGACCCCGGCGCAAGGGTCGCCCGGCCATAGCCCCCCACCGCGGCGATCACGAAGGCGTCGCTGCCCCGGCCGCTGACGGGCGGATGAAGGTACGTCGTTACATAGTCGAAAATCTCGCGGATCAGTTCGTCTTCGATGTGAGCCAGGCGGCGCGCACAGGCAAGGCCGCCACTGTCGGACAGGAAGACTTTGCGGGCCTCCCCGCGCGCCTCGTTCAAGGCGTCCCGAAAAAGCGCGACCGTTTCCTTGCGCAATTCATGCGCCGGCGCCGCCGCCGCATGGAGCACCGCGACCTTCGCGCGCAGGCCCGCGGGCTCGAAATAGGCGCCATGCGGCAAGTTGAGCCCCTGGCGCCGGGGTTCGACCCCGGGCGCTGTCTCGATCATCGCGTTCATGGGTTCCGATGGGGTGGCGATGGGCTTATGCCCCGCTGCTTCTCCAGGGCCGGATAGGCCTTATAGGAATTTGGTTCCGATTCGGAGTGAGACAAGGTCGAGCTTGTCCGTAATTTTGCTTCGATGGCCTCCCAGATCACGACCGCGAGATCCGGGCCGCCGAGTTTTTTGATCGCCCTGATGCCCGTCGGAGAGGTCACATTGATCTCGGTCAAATGGCCGTCGATGACGTCGATTCCGGCGAAAAGCAGGCCGCGCCGTTGGAGCTCGGGGCCGATGGCCGCGCAGATTTCACGTTCTTTCGCGGTGAACTCCGCCGCCGCCGCCGCACCGCCGCGCACCAAATTGGCGCGGATATCGTTTTCGACCGGGACCCGGTTGACTGCCCCGGCCGGAACGCCATCGACGAGGATGATGCGCTTGTCGCCCTCGGCGATCTTCGGCAGAAAGCGCTGGACGACCCATGGCTCGCGAAAATTCGCCGCGAAAAGATCGTAAAGCGAGCCAAAATTCGGGTCCTTGCGGGTGATTTTGAACACCGCTGCGCCGCCATGCCCATGCAAGGGCTTCATCACCGCCTCGCCATGCTCGTCAAGAAAGGACTTCGATCGCCCGCTTGTCGCGCGTAATCAAGGTCGGCGGCATAAGTTCCGGAAAATTCATGACAAAGAGTTTTTCCGGCGCATTGCGCACGCTGGCCGGATCATTGACGATCAGCACATCTGACTGCAAATGCTCAAGCAAATGCGTCGAGGTGATATAGGCGAGATCGAAAGGCGGGTCTTGTCGCAAAAGTATGACGTCGAGGGTCGCGAGATCGACCTCTTTTGCTTCGCCCAAGGTGAAGTGATCGCCGAGGACATCGCGCACCGCAAGCGGCGCCGCCGTGGCGACGACCCGGCCGTCGCGGAGCGAAAGCTTGTCGGGCGTAAAGTAGGAAAGCCGGTGGCCCCTTGCGCTCGCTTCGAGCAACAGAGCGAAGGTCGAATTGCCCGCGATATTGATCTTGTCGATCGGGTCCATCTGGACGGCGACATTCAAACCCATCGGCATCCTCCTTCGCGGACGCAGCGAAAACTTAACTCAGCGCATGGCACATGGGCGGGGGAATTCGTCAAGGCCCGCCCATGCCTCAATTTTGACCAAACGCCGTCCCGAGCGGGCTTTCGCAGCAATGCCTGCGCCGAAAGGGGAGAAACTCGCGCCCCCTCGCATGGCTCAAGGCTCCGCCGCCGGTTCGCGGCGGCGGCGAAAGATCCAAAGAATGGGCGCGAGGACGAAGGGAACCGAAACCGCCGTGGCGAAATCGGGATCGAAGCCTTCGATTTTCGCATGCACACCGACGAAAATGAGATGAAGAATGGCCACGAGATAATAAGTAATGGCGCCAATGGAAACGATCTTGACGGCTTGCTGCAATTTGAGCTGCAGACGGAAACGATCGTTCATATTGCTCAAAGAATCCTTGTTTTGGCTTTCGAGCTCGATCTCGACGCGGGTGCGCAAAAGCTGCCCGGCGCGGGCGAGCTTTTGGGCGAGATTTTCCTGGCGCTCCTCGGCCGAGGCGCAGGTCCGGATCGCCGGCGTCAGGCGGCGCGTGAGAAACCCCTTCAAGGTCGGCACATCCGGCAAGGCGCTTTCGCCAAGCGCATCGAGACGCAGACTTACGAGCTCGTGATAGGCGCGCGTTGCCCCGAACCGATAGAGGCTTTGCGCCGCGCTCGCCTCGAGCTCGGCGGCAAGAGCGGTCAGATGGGCGAGCAATTCGCGGCTCGCGTCGAGCCCCTCGCCTTCCCGCAGCCGCTGCACGAGAAGCGGCAATTGCGCCTCGATGCGGCGGATGACGGGGCCGGCGGCTTCCGCCTCCGGCAGGCCGAGCAGGGCGAGGGTGCGGTAGGTTTCGAGTTCGAGCAAGCGGCGCACCAAGGCCCCGGCCTCGCCCGTCTTCAACCGGCGGTCGAGCACGAGGAGCCGGACGAAACCGGAGTCATCGGAATGGAAGTCGGTGGCGGCGATGGCGGCGCCTTGCAAAACCTCGGAAGCTGCAAGCCGGCTCGGCTCGAACATCTGCCGCCAGCCGTCGGTGCCGGCAAAAGATGCAGATCGGCGGCGACAAGCAATAGCCCTGGCTGCGGCAAAAGCCGCATGAATTGCGAAAGTTCGCCAGCGCCCGGCTGGAACGCCAGCCCTCGCCTCGCGTCTTCTCGCTCCTGTGGCTCCAGGATAGGTCTGACCGCGGATGGCGGAGGGCAATTCGATCCGGTGCTGCTTGGCCTCGAGCAGCGGGGCGGGAAGGGAGTGCTCGCGGCAAAAGGTCTCGATCGCTTCCCTCGCCTTGGCGGCGGCGGGCGGATCGGTCGTGAAAGCGAAATGCAGGATGCGTTTTGCCCCCTCCATCGGCTCGAAAGGCCGGGCGTGGACTTCGGCGAGGACGCGGCCGCGCAGCGCATGCGGCGTAAACGCCGGGGGTTGCGAATTTTGCTCTTCAGTCACGCTGCAGCTCTCCTGATCCAACTCTCCCTTGCCACGCTTGATATGGAATATAAAGAGGCCGTTCGCCGCCTCCTGGCTTCGGCATGTCACAGGTTTGCCGCCATTGGCTGAAGGTGGAAAACCCCAATAGATTGCGATCACGGTATCTAGATCGAGAGCCGAGAGGTGGCCTTATTGGACAAATCGCATGAAAGCCTCGTTGCCGCCCGCTTCGGGCCGCGCGCTTCGGGCCGCGCGCCGCGGCCTATATCGCGAGCGCGCGTTAACGCAAAGGGAGCGGACCTCGAATGCCTCGCCGGGATCGTTCGCGACCGCCCGGACGCGCGGGTGGTCGATCTTGGGTGCGGCGGCGGCCATGTGACCTTCCATGCGGCGCCGCATGTGCGCGAAATCGTCGC
>CAWAQW010000006.1:0-64800 GCA_963784075.1 uncultured Alphaproteobacteria bacterium
ACTGGCGACCGCGGCGGCGGTAGACCCGATGAACTTTGCTGATCGTCCTTCCCTGGTTGCAGCTTGTTGTGGGCAAACGCCAGGAAGACTTCGGGTAGAGGGTCGAGGCGCCACTCCTTCCCTTTCATGCGGGCGGTGAACGTGTCGGAGTCTCGTTCTTCTCGACCACCACTTACCCTTACGGACCACACGAGCTGCGCGCCGGTTGGGCATGCGGTCGGCGGCGTGCTGACATAATATAGCCGCCATCCGAAACGATTTCGAGGCCAGCGTAGCTGTAGGATGGAGGCCGGTTAGCCGGGAGGGCGTAGAGGAACGCGAGCTTCCACCCGATCGTGCCGTGTAGCCTCGCTATCCAGCCGGCGTCGGGAATGCCGCCGCACAAACTCATCAGGGTCTCGTATCCTTCGGCGTCGGTTGACACAACTGCGACGAGCCCTGAGCCCCATCCGGTCGCAATGCCTACGCCTTGCCAGTGGCTTGTGCGGCCCACCAGCGCTTGATCACCTCTGGGTCTCTGGACGCACTCTGCAGGCCATGCGGTAGCAGCGACATGATGGGGTGCGCGCCGGGGGCACGGCATGCGGGGTTGTCGCAAGAACAGCCCCCATACGCAACGTAATGTAACGGCACAGCCGAGCGCCCATCCCGGCGTAAATCAGCGCGGCGCGCTTGCATTGTTCACCGATCTCGGGCGTTTGGTCCGCGGGACGGAGCGGCAGGTCTTCGATCTGCTCGGTGAGTACCGATAGTGTTTCATCAAACATTGGATTTATCCTCCACAGAAACTTAAGCTCGGCTTTCCTCCTGAACCCCCCGACACCCTATAGAGGTTCAGGAGGGTAACTTTCAGGGTACCTCAAACACACTGGTACGGTATGCCCTGGCTTCGCTAGAAGCTTGCCAGGGCTAACTTCGTCCCGTATCCCCACGATCCAAGGCCGACCCTGGAACCGGTCATTTCGCTTCCTTCCACCCCATTGGCACTAGCTGAAGGGTCGGATAGGTGTTGCCCTTGGCGTCCGGCTCCGACGTTCCCTCAACAAACAACTTCTTGGCCTTCATGGCCGCGATGCGCGCGTTGATACGGTCCCTGCCGTTGTCGATATCAAGCGGAGGGTCGAGGGCCGCAGCGATCGGGTAACCGACCCACTCCGGAGAGATGCTCCGCTGACTTCGGCCTGTTCGCCCGCCACATCTTGTTTCCAAGAGCCTCCAGCACCCCTGGCGGGATCGCAGAGAACGGGTGATCCGGTGGCGTCCAACGTTCGAGGACACCAACGTTGTCTTCTTCGTATGCCGACGTAGCGTTGCCGAAGTGAACCGAGCGGAAGCGGAACCACTGGTTGCTCTTTGACAGGTCAGCCGACATGTTCATCGTGCCGGGCGCCACAACCATGTAGCTCCCTCGCTCTTCATCCGGGACATCAAACCCGGCAGCCTCCTTTCCGGACATCTTGCGAGCAATCCGCGTCGCTCGGGTGGTTGCCTTAATGGCGCTCGCCCCCCGCCCGTCATCGTCGGTGATGCCCTCAGTATCCCCGCGCAACTGCTTGCGGATGTGATGGGCGGCCTCGATCGCGCAGTCACGTTTACCGGCAATCCGCGCCCACTCTTTGCAGACTTGGTCCATTGCCGTGTTGTCATTCTCAGACACTTGGTGAGTGGAGATAAGTGGATCGAGAATAACAACGTCGATGTGGTACTGTTTAATGAACTTGATAACCCCGTTTTACGACAGGCTCAACAATGAGATCGCCGGTCACTGGGTTGTACCTGGCTATAACAACTGATTTCTTTGTCACGCCCGGAGTGCTGGGTTAACCCCTCCTCCAAGCGGGCAATTTCTTTCGGTGTCAGCTTGTAGTGCGCAACAATCGCGAAAAACCTGCGCTCTATTTCCTCTCTGGGGTCCTCTAAATTTATATACCAGACATTCAGAGGCCCAGCGCGCAGCGGCATCCTCTTGTTGAAGAGGTCAACACCAAGGCAGATGCTGACCGCCTCGACCATTTGGGCGCTGGTCTTGCCGTCACCAGACTGCCCAAACATGGCAGAGAAGAACCCGCGGCAGTAGTATTTGCCGGAGTACAGGAAGGGGCGGGGCGCGACCGTGCTGAGCAGCCGGAATTTAAAATACCGAGGCTCGATATTCAACATCTGGCTCCTCCGCCTTACCGGCCGTTGCCCCCTTGAGCTCATCCACATACTTGATCGCCGCATCAAGCTTGGCGGAGGTGCCTGCCGGAGCCGCCCCCGTAGCCTCAGCTTCTTCGACCGCAGCCTTGATCCCAGTGAGATCAGCGGCCGCGTGTTTCCGAGCAATCTCCTTCTCAGCGACCTCTAGCGCCCAGCCGTGCTTCTGGGCGTTCTCGATCAGTGAGTTCTCGTTGATCAAGCTCGAGCCCGGGTCGCCGTGGAGCTTCTTGGCGATGCTCGTCATCCCACATCGCGCGGATAGCTGCCTCGCTCAGAATGCCGGCCCCGTCTTCCCCGCGAGATTTTGGGCTGTCCTCATGCCAGCGGAGTATTGCCTGCCATCCGGGCCTCCTGCAGCTCGTGGCTGGCAGTAGCGAGATAGCTGCTCGCGGGGAATATACCGTTGTCACGGAAGTCGTCGCGGTGCTTTGGTTTCCCGATCGACGTGAGCATCGTCTCAATGATCTTGACAGCATGCGCATCCGGGACCGTTCGCAGTGTCTTGCCTTCGTCTCCGCCCGCAGCGTTCTCGAAGTCCTTGTCTGGCGAGCTCATCGCGGCGAGCTTGGCGAGGGCCTCGCGGTCTTTCTCTGAAATGGTTGGATTAGTGAACTCAAACGGAGGGTCGTCTTCCTTCCGGTGCTTGCTACCGCCTCTCTTCGCGTCAACAGCATCAATGAGAGCTTGCGGCAGCTCGGGCAAATCAGCGAGACCATCAAGAAACTCGCTGTGAGTTAGCGTGTAACGGTTGCCGTCTTTGTGCATCGACGGGGCCGCGACAACGATGTAGTTGTCCCCCCGGATACCACCTCCGTCGAATACGCGGTTGCGCATCCCGTCTTCCACTCGTTGCGCGGTAGAAGCTGTGCCCGTGATCTCCATCCGCGTTCCCGCTCTTTGTTTCGAGCGTGCTGTGAAAATCCGTCAGCCCGGCCGCCGCAAGCACGTCGCGCTGTGACTGGCTGTCGTTATCATAAGCCACGATCCCACCGGACGCTCTGCCGAGAGCGAGCCCGATGTTGTCGTTTGGCCACCGAGCCCACCACCGCTTGATGTCCTCTGGGTCCTTGCTCGCCTTCTTGACGCCGCCGGTGTTGGGGATTTCTTCGCCATTCGCGTCCAAATCACGCGGCAGCCGCCCGCCGGGGTTTTTGCTGCCGGGTTTGACTGGGAGAACAGCAAAACCCGCGCGCTGATATTCGAGCGCATATTCGACCATTGGTTTCGGCAGCTCGTTGGCCTTGGTCTTCGCGGTAGCCTTTTTCTCTGCTTCACTTGGGATATATGGCCGGCACAGCTTCTCCAGTTCCGAGCTATCTTTGGGCTGGACTAGCGTGACCCCCGCAGCCTGCAAGCGGGCCTCGTGATCCGCCAGTTCCTCCGGGGTAAGCTCACGGTCTTTGGGCGGGCTCGCGCCCGAGCCGCCGTTTGCTGTGTCCATGATCGCTTCGCAGACGAACGGACCAATTAATATGGCTCGTGAGCCCGCTTCGATATTGACTTTCCACGCATCGTTACTATGTAATAGGCGAGATCGCATTTTAGTCTCCGTTTGGTTTTCGAGACTGCGTCGACAGTCTCAGTTAAAGTTCAGTAATCGAGAGCTCGGCCACAAAGCTGAGCTCTTTCCTTTAGTGCCGTGCGCCTCTCGGTGTGTAGTGAACAATCGTCAAACTCTCCTTTGCTCGGGTGATCCCGGTATAAAGCCACCGAACCGGCGTGTCTTTCGGGTCACTATCCGTTCTCGGGTAGAACGCATAACTCTCGTCAAATAAAAAAACCTTGCTCCACTCAGAGCCTTGGCTCTTGTGTACCGTCAGCGCATAAGCGTAGTCCATCGCTAACCGCTGGTCATTCTTGTCGGCACCTTCTACCGACCCGAAGCCGTAGGTTGCTACCGTTCGTGTGATTGTAGGCCCACCGAGCACAGACTGTAGACCGAGGCGAACAGTCCTGTTGTACTCGTCATACTCGCCGATCGTCTGAACAATGTATTGCTCGCCGTTCAATAGCTTGCTGGCATTGTTCAGCACAACAAGGCGCTCACCGATAGCAATGCTACCTTCTTTGAGCCCGCGCTCTGCCCGTATACGGTTGTTAACCGCTACTCGCATTAACTTCGTACCGCACAAAACTTGATCAGCTGCCGCGATCTCCTTCCAGTTTACACCCCAGAAAGTGCCATCATGCTTCCGTCCACCTTTGATGATACGCACGGCGCCAGTATGATCTTTAGGTGCGGTTAGTAGAGTACCGCCCTCACGAATGTGAGTAGCAACCTTTAGTATGGGGCTATCCTTCGCTTGGCGGTGAACTTCCGTAAGTGGGTAACCTGTTGATCCTGCTAGCAGTTCGGAATGATCCTCACCAACAGGTGGCAGCTGATATGGGTCACCAACAGCGAGAATGTGTATTCCGCGGGACATCATGTCGGCGGCTATCTTTTTGCCAACCATAGAGCTTTCATCGACGATGATTAACCCTACATCATTGAGCGGCAGGGGGGCGTCCTCCCAGTCATCATCCCATTCGTCCCAGTCCTCGGTATCCTCGCGCTCGCACTCTTCTCCATACTTATTGTAATAGGTTGTTGGCCTCGCATCATCAATTAACCGCCACTTCCACAATGCAGTGTGGATGGTCTGCGCTCCGGTATTCCCCTTACCGCGGAGTACGGAGGCTGCCTTGCCGGTCGGCGCGCAGAGTATCACCTTGCCTTTAAGGTAGATACCAGCGTGCGCTCTGATCGCGCTAATCAGGGATGTCTTCCCGACCCCCGCCGCTCCGACCAACTTAAATATTTGCGGCGCTCCAGTATGCTGTTGAATAGCAGACATCCAATCGGATATAGCTACTATAGCCCTGCCCTGATCCTCCGAGAGCCCGTTGCCGCTGTGTATCTGTACGGGCGCGGTGCCGGCATATAACCGTCGCCTCACTACCGGTAGCTTGTTCCGCGGTGTTGCTATTCTTCGGCGACCATCGGTGCGGTGCCGAACATGAGTTGTCTTCCTCGCAGTAGCCCGGGACTTCGTTCTTGCGCTCTGCTTCATTTAGACCTCCATATCGATGCGAGTGAACTTCTCTTCGAGGTGAGCGGCGGTAGGCGCCGTGCTCGGTGCTGTCTGCGCCACAGGGTTAAAGCTCAATGAGAAGTACCGTGTTCCAGTCTTCCCTTCCCGGACCCATGCGCTGATTGAGTATTCCCGACCGTCAATCAGAGCTTTCCCAGAGTGCGTCGGAGACTTGTCACTACGTATCTTATCGTTCCTAAATATACTCCAAGTATTTTGCTTCAAAACAAAGTTACTCATGACGTTCACCTCTTGGTCTAATGTATTCGTCATATCCTGCAGAGTAATGACCCCGACCACCATCGTAAAACGGGTTCAACCCTGCGCCGGCGCAAAACTCTGGGCCGGGCGGCGGCAAGTATCGCTGCCATTCGTCAACCAACACCTCAAGCGCTTTCCGTGCGGCAGCCTCGTGTGCGCGGTATCTCGTGCGACGGGGGCGGGGGGGCCTCGACCGGTGGTGCGAGCGCGAGGCGCCGCTCACGAGCTTCTGCTTCGGCCTTCTCCCGAGCTTCTGCCGCGCGCTGCGCAGTCTCTACTCTTCGAGCCTTCGCTTCCTCGGCCTGTTTGGCGTGCTCGGCCTCAACAGCGGCCCGGTGAGCTTCGGCAGCTACTGCCGCTTGTCGCTGGTCCTCCTCGGCCTGCAGCCGCTTGATCTCTGCCTGCCGCCTGGCCTCAACGGCCGCGGCTTCAGCTGCCAGCTTGGCCAGTCGCTCCGCTTCAACACGCGCTGCTTCCCGGGCAACCTCTGCCGCTCGGGCAGCCGCAAGTTCCTCTTCGCTCGGGGCCGGTGGCGGCGCGAACGCTGCTTCGAACCATTTTCTGTATCCGCCGAACTTCATCACACGACCTCCTCTTCGACGGGCGCAGTCGCCAGGAACCGAACGATCCTTTTCTCGGTCTCGAACGGATCGGCTGCGGCGCACTTCACCCGCGACCGCCTTGCGTCTCGACCTCTTCGAGCACCTCGTCCACGATCCGGTCGAGATGAATGTCAAAGCACATATCGACGATCTGGTTTACGACACACTCGCCGATCCGATCGACCCAGTCTTCTGGTTCAAAATTACGCTCGTGTTTCATGGTCATCTCCCCTGGTGGTTCATTGAGTATGTCGGGCGGACCAAGACTTGGCCCAACCAGCCGGGGCAGGGTGCTCGAACCCAAGTTTCCTGGTCTCGTCGCACCTGCACCAGCCGTCCGACACAAATACTTTACGGTGCGCCTTCCGCCACTCGGCGAGCGCCCGGTATCCCGCGGTGCTCATCGTCTTGCCGTGCCGTTTGGTCACTGCAGATATGGTCATGCTGCCCTCGCTGTACGCTTGCGCCCGCGCGCCGAGACAAACTCGCTCGTGGACATGTGAGGCGTGAGGCTGGCAAGGAACGCGTCGAGATCGACCTTCCGGTAGAACACGCTGTCGCCCGATTTCACGAAAGCTGGACCGGTACCGAGGAACCTGCTGTTTGCTAATGACCGAACAGAGCGCCCTAAAATCCGAGCGGTCTGCGCCGGCGAATAAAGTTGCTGGGCCTCTTGACTGAGCGTCGAGGGCTCGATAGTATCGTGTCTGGTTTTGGTGTCAGACGCCATTGAAAGATGCTCCTGCTAATGTTGCGGCTGGGAGCGCGGTCCTATGTCAATTTGCTGATATTATATCCGATTTGACTGCCAAAGTCAAGTTATTTCTACCGAGAGTTGCACATTTCTGCACGCAGGACGAGCACGCCCATTAGCTCGGCGGCCGTTAAATGGCCAAATCGATTTGTTGGGTATAGAGCCGCGCTGGCGGCTTTCGTGCTCCATTTAACCACCTGCCCCGAACTTGGGCTTCCTACCCCCCCTTTCTATGCGTCGCTATCACCCATTGCGTCGGTCAGCGCGGCCCCAACGGCATTTGCAGCCGCGCGGAGCGGGTCCTGCGCCATATGAGCGTACCTCTGGCTGGTCTGTGCCTGCGTGTGACCCAAAAGTTTGCCAACCATGTACAGCGACGTGCCCCGGCCGGCCGCATGGCTCGCGTAAGTGTGCCGGCACATGTGCGCCGTCAATCCCTCGACGCCCGCCGCCTTGGCCAGCGCGGCGAGTGGCTTACAGAGATCGCGGCGCGGTCGGCCTTCCTGGTGACCAGGGATAATGTGAGGGTTACCCGATACTCTCGGCGCTTGACGTAACAGATCGAGGGCGGCGTCCGGGAGCTGGAGCCACCGAGGCCCCGTCTTCGAGGTCTCAAGCCTCAGCGCCCCGCGCTCCCAGTCCACGTTCGCCCATTTCGCATCAAGTATTTCTCGAAGGCGGGCACCGGTTAAGAGCAACAGCCGGATAGCGAGGCGGGCGAATAGCGAGACGTTCTCACATTCCCTCAGCGCCTTACCCAGTCGAGACAGCTCTTCGACCGATAGGTACCGTTCTTTTGGCTGCTCTTTGAACCGGGTGATCCTGGCCGCTGGGTTCATCGTGCTCTCGGGTATGAGCCCTCGGCCCTGAGCCCAAGACCACATCGAGCTTACCGCGGCGAGCATCCTGTTCGCACTGATCGGCGAGGTGGCGCCGAGCTCAGCGTGCAGCTTGCTCATCATGGCACGGGTCAATCTGTCAACTGGTTCACGTCCGTGGGCCTCGACAACATGAGCGAGCACGTGGCGGTACTGCGCGAGAGTTGCCGGGCGCCGATGAACCTGGACATGGTCGCGCAAGAACATCTCGACGAGTTGTCCGACTGTTAGGGCGCCGCGAGCCCGCACCTTTTCAGACTGGGGGTCCCGTCCTTCGTGGATCGCTGCCAGGGCGTCGAGCGCAAGGCGCCTCGCTTGGTCCGGCGCGATGGTGCCATATCTCCCGATGGTAAGGCGCTTCTTCCTGGCGGCACGCCCGCCCGGTGGCTCGCGGTACGACAAGCAAAAGGTCTTGACGCCGGAAGGGTAAACCCTCAACTCTAGGCCCTTGATCTGACTATCGAAAAGGGCATAGGCCCGCTCCCTTGGCTCGGCTCGATCGACAACAGACTTAGTGAGTTTCACGGGCGGCACTCCGGCGGCACGGTGGGATGATTCATCCAGCTTTATTTAGCGCGCGACCTTGTCTTCCGCTAGTATGCGCAGAGGAGAATGTGATCTTGGAGGTATTGAAAGGAGCCTGGCGCCGATGATCAGCTTTCATACACGCCTCACCATCGAGAGGCTCGGGCAGCGGGGCGAAGGGGTGGCGCATGGTCCCGAGGGCCCCATTTTCGTTCCGCACGCCTTGGCCGACGAGACGATCATCGCGGAAGTCGATGGTTCGCGGGGCCGATTGATCGAGGTCTTGACGGCGAGCAAAGACCGGATCGCGCCGTTCTGCCCCTATTTTTCGCGCTGTGGCGGCTGCGCCGTGCAAACGCTGAGCGCGGCATCCTACCGGCGGTGGAAGCGCGATCTCGTCGCCGCGGCTTTGCAACGGGCGGGACTTACCTTCGAGGTTCCGGAGCCGCTCGATGCCCATGGCGCGGGGCGCCGGCGCGCGACCTTTCATGCCCGCACCAAGGAAGGCCATACAAGGACCGGCTTCACCCAGGCGCGCACGCATGACATCGTCGAAATCGAAACATGCCCTGTTCTCGCCCCTTCGATGAACACGGCCTTGGCCTCTGCCCGCGCGCTCGCACAAGCTTTGTCCTGCTCGGGCAAGCCGCTCGACATTCTCGTCACCGCGACTTTGTCCGGCCTCGATGTCGATCTCAAGGGCCATGGTTTGCTCAGCGAGGCCGAGCGGCAAAGCCTCGTCAAGATCGCCCTCGAGTTTGACCTCGCCCGCCTTTCGAACCACGGTTCGATCCTGATCTCGCGCCGCGTGCCGCGGCTTGCCATGGGAAAGGCCCTGGTGGCGCCACCGCCCGGCGCTTTCTTGCAAGCCACCGAGGCTGGCGAGGAAACGCTCGCCGCAAGAGTGTGCGCCCATGCCGCGGGAGCAAGAGAGATCGCCGATCTATTTTCCGGCGTCGGGACCTTCGCGCTCCGGCTGGCGGCCTTCGCAAAAGTCGATGCTTTCGATCTCGAGGACGCGGCGCTGCAGGCTTTGGCGAAAGCCGCGCATGTCGAAGGCCTGCATGAGGTGCGGGCCGCGCGGCGCGATCTCTTCGCGCGCCCGCTTAGCCCGGCGGAGTTGGAAGGCTACGACGCCGTTGTGTTCGATCCTCCGCGCGCGGGGGCCTTTCAACAAGCGAAGGCGCTCGCGGCTTCACAGGTGCCCATCATCATCGCGGTGTCCTGCAACGCGGAAACCTTTGCCCGCGATGCTGCGATCCTTTGCGCCGGCGGCTTAGAACTTCTTCAGGTCGAACCGGTCGATCAGTTCCGGCACACGCCGCATGTCGAGATCGTCGCCAAATTCCGGCGGCGCGGACAAAAGCCGAGGCGGGTCCGCCGGCTGCTCGGCTGACGCGCGCTTAACGATTGACGAAGGGGACGGCGACGGACGGCGCCGGCGGATCGAACCAGCGAAAGGCCAAAAGCCCGACGAGAAAGCCGCCGACATGAGCTTGCCAGGCCACCGTCGTACCCGCGCTGGCCATCGGCAGGGGAACCGTGCCGAACAAAAAATTGGTCAGAAACCAGAACGCAAGAAAGCTGATCGCGCTGCGATTGGAAACAATGTCCCGCAAACGGAGCGCCGGCTGCCGGTACGCATGGTCCTCCTGCGAGCGGTCCGAAAAGCCGAGCGACTCGTCGAGCGGCGCCCCTGGCTGAAAGACGAAACGCACCGCCGCCGCCATGACCCCGGAAACCGTGGCCGAGGCGCCCACGACCGGCAGCAGATCCGCCATGTGGGTCAAATAATGCATCAAAGCGCCCGCAATGGCCGAGACCGCGCAAAAAAGCAAAAAGCGTGGCGTGCCGAAGCGGCGCGCGACCGCCGAGCCGAAGGCCGCGAACCACAGGCAGTTCATCCCGACATGCAGCCAGCCGCCGTGCAAAAACGCGTAGGTCAGCGGCGTCCACCATTGCGGCTTGCCGTCGCCCAGAAAGAACTTCGCCGCTTGCGCTTGCAACTCGGCGTCCTCCGGAATGGCATTGAAGGCGTCGGTCACGCGGGCCGGATCGAAAGCAAAAGTGAAACGCCCCGGCACGAAGGCGAAGTGCTGAAGAACATCAAGATAGGTCTCTGGCGTGACGAGTTGAGAGACGCCCTCGATCGCGACGAGCAGCGCGGCGATCCAAAGGACCGCCGGCGGCAGATTGAACATCTTCTCTCTTCGATGGCGCATGTGCGGCGCACGCCCTTATGCAACGAGAAACATACGAAACATCTTGCTTAGAGCGTGATCCGTTCAGATTGAATCGGACCACGCTCTAGAGTCTTTGATTACGCATGATCTTTTCGCGAAACCGGCTCCCACTTTCGCGGATCATGCTCTAGTCCACATCCTCGATCACGGCCTGGCCGACGCCGGAAAGTTTCTGGGCGAGCGATGCCTCCATGAAACTGTCGAGTTCGCCGTCGAGCACGTCGCCGGGCGAGCCTGATGTGACGCCGGTTCGCAGATCCTTCACGAGCTGGTAGGGCTGCAACACATAAGAGCGGATCTGATGGCCCCAGCCGATATCGGTCTTGGCGGCCTCCGCCGCATCGGCCGCCGCTTCGCGCTTTTCCATCTCCTGCTCATAGAGCCGCGCGCGCAGCATGTTCCAGGCGGTTGCCCGGTTCTTGTGCTGCGAGCGCTCGCTTTGGCAAGCCACGACGATCCCCGTTGGAATATGGGTGATGCGCACCGCCGAATCCGTCTTATTGACGTGCTGGCCGCCAGCGCCCGATGAACGATAGGTATCGATGCGGCAATCGCTTTCCTTCACGTCGATCTGGATTCTATCGTCGATCACCGGATAGACCCATACCGAAGCGAAGCTCGTGTGGCGCCGTGCGTTCGAATCGAAAGGCGAGATACGCACCAGGCGATGCACGCCGGATTCGGTTTTGGCCCATCCATGCGCATTGTGGCCCTTGACGAGCATGGTGCCGGATTTGAGGCCCGCTTCGTCACCGGCCGTCGCCTCGATGATCTCGACCTTATATTTGTGCCGCTCGGCCCATCGCGCATACATGCGGAACAGCATATTGGCCCAATCGCAGCTCTCGGTGCCGCCAGCGCCGGCATGAACCTCGATATAGGTGTCGTTGGCATCGGCCTCGCCGGACAACAGCGCCTCGATCTGGCGGCGCTCAGCCTCCGCCTTCAGGGCCTTTAACTGATCGAGCCCTTCCTTTTCAAAAGCCTCGTCATGTTCCGCCTCGGCGAGCTCAATGAGCGTGATCGCGTCGAAAAGCTCGTTTTCGAAACGGGTGAGCGAGCCGAGCCTCTCCTCGAGCTCGGTGCGCTCGCGCATGATTTTTTGCGCGGCTTCGGCGTCGTTCCAAAGATTCGGATCTTCGGCTTTGGCGTTCAGTTCGGCAAGACGGCGGGCGGACGCATCGACGTCAAAGATGCCTCCTCAGCAATCCCATCGATTGCTTGATTGATTGGACGAGCGCTTCAGCTTCGGCGCGCATGTTTGACACTCACTTTTTTGGGAAACTAAGAGGGAAATTCGTTCAACGGAAAGATGGAGCTTTCCCTCGCGCAAAGCAAGATAATAAGATCGGGTCACGATGTAAACGGCACCCGGGCGCGCCGCGCGATTTAAGCTCTCGGACAGGCAAGCGCCAAAGGGAGGTACGCATGGTGGACTACCGCACCAAGCTGATCGTCCGTCCTGGACAAAAGTTCGCTCTGAAGGACGTCGACCCGCCTTCACGGGTCACCATGAGACGCCAGAATGAGGCGGCGCCGGAACTGGAGCGGTACCGTCAAAAGCTCATCCAACTGCAAGGCCTTGCTCTATGCGGAGAAAAAGCACGCCATTCTGATCGTTCTCCAGGGCATGGACGCGGCGGCAAGGACGGCACGATCAAGCATGTGCTTCGCTGCCGCTCAATCCGCAAGGGGCGTCGGTGACCAATTTCAAACAGCCAACGCCGATCGAACTCGATCATGATTTTCTCTGGCGTGTCCACCCCCATGCCCCGCCAAAAGGATGGGTGGCGATCTTCAATCGCTCCCATTACGAAGATGTTTTGGTGACGCGAGTCCACAAGCTCATCGACAAGCCCACCTGCATGGCGCGCTACGATTTGATCCGCGCTTTCGAGTTGGGGCTTCAAGAGAGCGGAACGACGATCTTGAAATTCTTCTTGCATATCAGCAAGGAGGAGCAACTCGTCCGCTTCGGCAAGCGGCTTGACGATCCCTTGCGCAATTGGAAAATCAGTGAATCGGATTATTCCGAGCGCCCGCTTTGGGACGATTATATGCGAGGCCATCGAAGACGCGCTTGCCGCGACCAGCACGCATGAGGCGCCGTGGTATGTGATCCCCGCCAACCACAAATGGTTTCGCAATTTGGCGGTCTCGCAGATCGTTGCAGCGATACGATGGAAGAGCTTCACATGTCGTTCCCACAACCAGCCGTCGATCTTGCCGACATCGCGGCGCAAATATCATGCGGCGGCGTGGAGGAAAAGGAGTGAGGCAAGGCCGGCTCGGCGGGAAAAATCCGCCAAAGCGCGGGGCTAGCCAGGATCGATCAAGCTCAATGGCGCATGGTCTCAATTACATTGGTTTCTCGTAAATCTTTTCAAAAAACTCTGCTATTTTGTGAGATCATACTCTAAGTTGACGGCAAGCACGGTTTTGCCACTATGGTCTGGCACGCGCCGGATCGGGCAGTCGAGCTGCCATTGCGCGGGACCGGACCTTTGACGGAAATTGCTCAAACATGACTGCTTCGGTGCAAGAGAAATCGCACGCTCCCATGCGCAAGACGCACCGGATATGCCGCGCCCGCCGTTCGAACGGATCGCCCTCGTCCTGCAAGGCGGCGGCGCGCTCGGGGCCTATCAGGCGGGCGTCTATCAGGCGCTGGCGGAGGCGAATTTGCATCCCGACTGGGTGGCCGGCATTTCGATTGGCGCCATCAATGCGGCGCTGATTGCCGGAAATCCGCACGGAGAAGCGTGTCGAAAAACTGCGGGAATTTTGGGAAACTGTCAGCACGCCGCCTTTGGGTTTACCTCTTATTCCGGTCACTCGAGATCAAAGATGAATTTCAGCCCTCACCTGGATCAATCAGCTGCGGTCGATTGGAATCACCTTGTCTGGACGCGCCGGGCTTCTTTACGACCGCGCATTCCAGCGCCCCTTACCTCTATCCGCCGGAAAGCGTCGATGCCCTCAGCTTTTACGACGTCACGCCATTGAAGGCGACGCTCGAACGTTTGTTGACTTTGACCTTATCAATGCCGGATCGACACATTTGAGCGTCGGCGCGGTGAATGTTCGCACCGGCAACTTTCGTCTATTTCGATAATACCAACGCATGATATCGGCCCCGAACATGTCATGGCGAGCGGCTCGCTGCCGCCAGGGTTGCCCAGCCACTGAAATTCAGGGCGAGCATTATTGGGACGGCGGGCTTGTTTCGAATACGCCGCTGCAGTGGGTGCTCTGCCAGCACGCCTCGCCAGGATACGCTTGCCTTTCAGATTGATTTGTGGAGCTCAGCGGCGAAATCTCCGCGCAATCTCATCGAGTCCGAATTACGCCAAAAGGAAATTCACTTTTCGAGCCGGACAAGGGCGGCGACCGATCGAATTCAAGCAAGCACAGCTGCTGCGCCGTGCAGCCGCAACACTTCTCGCGCAAGCTCCCCGACGACCTGCGGCAGATTGCCGCAGGCCGAATCTTCTCGCCGGCGGAGGCGGATGAAAAGGTCTACAATATTTTCAATCTCATTTATCACTCGAACAATTACGAAGGCACCTCGAAAGATTACGAATTTTCGCGGCGCGACCATGGAGGAGCATTGGCAGTCTGGCTACAATGACGCGGTGCGCACCTTGCGTCATCCGGAAGTCTTGCAACGCCCCGAAAATATGACGGTGTGTTCACCTTCGACCTCGCGCGCGACGGACGCGAATAATGGCGTGCCGGACCGCGGCTGATTCACCCCTTGAGGAGATGAACGATGAAGCTTGCCGACGTCGCCAAGACCGCTTTCGCGATGCCGCTCACCGATCCCGCCTATCCGCGCGGCCCTTACAAATTTTACAACCGGGAATTCGTGATCATCAGCTACCGGACCGATCCCGAGCTCTTGCGCGAGGTGGTGCCCGAACCGCTGGAGGTCGTGGGCGATGACGTCAATTATGAGTTCATCCGCATGCCGGATTCGACCGGCTTTGGCGACTATACGGAGACCGGCCAGGTCATCCCGGTGCGGTTTCGCGCCGCCGATGGGACGATCCAGGAAGGCGGCTATGTGCATGCCATGTATCTCGACGACAATTCGCCGATCGCTGGCGGGCGCGAAATCTGGGGCTTTCCGAAAAAGCTCGCCAAGCCAAAGATCGCGCATGAGAGCGAGACCTTGGTCTGCACCTTGCACTATGGTTCGGTGCTGTGCGTGTCCGCCACCATGGGCTATAAGCACCGGGAGATTGATCCGGCGCCGCTCTTGAAGAGCCTGGCCAAGCCGAGTTTCATGATCAAGATCATCCCGCATGTCGATTGCACGCCGAGGATTTGCGAGCTTGTGCGCTATTATCTGCAGGACGTCACCTTGAAAGGCGCCTGGAGCGGCCCCGCCGCCATCGAGCTTTTCGAGCATGTCCATGTGCGATGTCGCCCGCTTGCCGGTGCGCGGCGTCGTGTCCGCCAGCCATTTCGTCACCGACCTGACGCTCGGCCTCGGCGAGGTGGTGCACGACTATTTGAAGGACAGCTAGCCAGGCCAGCCTGCAAAGCGCAACGGTTTGAACTTTTGGGGTTGCGCCGCCGCGCCTAGGATTGCAAAAACAGCCTCAGTGGCTCGCCGCGGCGCCGGATAAAGTCAAGAAAATCACATAAAACCATATGATTGCGCGACGCGCGCCAGAACACGCGCGGGGTGTCATGGCGCCCAATTATACATAAAAATAATGTATTTGCTATAAACACTCGCCAAAGGGTGTTAAATGGATTATACAGGAAATTGAAATCCAGTTGATCCGTGAGTCTTCGGCATGTCGCACGTTATTTCTGCAAATCGTCTCGTCGATGGGATTGTCGTCTATATGGGCCGCGACGGCGCCTGGACCACGAAGCTCGGCGAGGGACAAATCTTTTGCAAGCAAAGCCGAGGCCGAGACCGCGCGGCCTTGCCCCGGCCGGCGCTCAAGCGCAATCTCGTCGTCGACCCTGCCGTGGTCGAGGTGACGGAAGAGGCGGGCGGACCTCGGGCGGTGACCTTGCGGGAATCGATTCGCGCCTGCGGTCCGACGATCGATTTCTTGCCCGCGACGCGGGGCCTTTGCCTATGAGGGGGCGCCGCCGCCGGACAAATTTGGCCTTGCGGACGCCGCGATCGGAACCGGCGCGAGAGAGGGAGCTGATGCCTGTCTCACAGCGCGGAATTCACGCGATGAGGCGCCCCGCGTAAACATCTGAATTTGAAACGCCGAAGGTATGAGGGCGGCGTGCGGCCGGGCGGAGCGGAGCTGGCATGTATCGTTACGATGAATTCGACAAAAGCTTTGTCGCCGCGCGTGTCGCGCAGTTTCGCGACCAGGTCGCACGCCGTCTTTCGGGCGAATTGGACGAGGAAAAGTTCAGGCCGCTGCGCCTGATGAATGGCGTCTATCTGCAATTGCACGCCTATATGCTGCGCATCGCCATTCCCTATGGCACTTTGTCGTCGCGGCAAATGCGCAAACTCGCCTTCATCGCGCGGCGCTATGACAAGGGCTATGGCCATTTCACGACGCGCCAGAACATTCAGTTCAATTGGCCGGCGCTGAAAGATTGCCCAGACATTCTCGATGAACTCGCCAAAGTCGAAATGCACGCGATCCAGACCTCGGGCAATTGCATCCGTAATGTCACGGCCGACCAATTTGCCGGCGCCGCGGCCGATGAAATCGAGGATCCGCGCCCCTATGCCGAGATTTTGCGGCAATGGTCTTCGCTGCATCCCGAATATTCGTTTCTGCCGCGCAAGTTCAAAATCGCGGTCAATGGCGCCGCCAAGGATCGCGCCGCGCTCAAAGTGCACGACATCGGCTATCAGATCGTCAGGAACGCGAAAGGCGAGGTGGGCTTTGCCGTCTATGTCGGCGGCGGTCTCGGCCGCACGCCCTTGGTCGCGCATAAAATCCGCGACTTTCTGCCCAAAGGCGATCTCCTCGCCTACACCAACGCCATTCTCCGCATTTATAATCTCGAAGGGCGGCGCGACAATAAATACAAGGCGCGCATCAAGATCCTGGTGCATGAGAAAGGCGCCGAGGCCATTCGCGACGCGGTCGAGGCCGAGTTTGCCCAGCATCGCGACGAGGCCCTGACCTTGCCGCAGGCGGAAATCGACCGCATCCGCGCCTATTTCGCCCCGCCGGCCTTGCCCGCGCGGGAGGGCACTTCCTTGGCGTTTGAGCGGCGCAAGGCCGCCGATCCGGCGTTCGCTCGTTTCGCCGCGCAAAATGTGGTGGCGCATAAGGTGCCTGGCTATGGGATCGTCACGGTCTCGTTGAAGCCCATCGGCGGCATTCCGGGCGATGCCAGCGCCGAATGGATGGACGCGATCGCCGATCTTGCCGAGGATTTTTCACAAGGCGAGATCCGCGTCGCGCATGAACAAAATCTCGTTCTGCCACATGTCGCACTCGATGACTTGCCCGAATTGTACGACCTCCTTGCCATTCACGGTCTCGCCACCGCCAACACGGGCCTTGTCACCGATATTATTTCCTGCCCGGGCCTTGATTATTGCGCGCTTGCGACCGCCCGTTCCATTCCCGTCGCGCAGCGCATTTCGGAGCGGTTCGGCGAGGGGGCGCGGGCGCAAGACATCGGCGAGCTTAAGATCAATATTTCTGGCTGCATCAATGCGTGCGGACATCACCACGTCGGCCATATCGGTATTCTCGGCCTTGAGAAATCCGGTGCCGAGGCCTATCAGATCACGCTCGGCGGCTCCGCTGACGAGACCTGCGACGTCGGCACGCTCACGGGGCGGGGGTTTTCATCCGACAAAATCGTCGACGCGATCGAGACCGTCGTCGATACCTATCTGAAATTCCGCACGAGCCCGGCCGAGGATTTTCTCGCCGCCTACCGGCGGATCGGAATGGGGCCGTTCAAGGAGGCACTTTATGGCCAAGAATGAAGCTGCCCTCCTTGACGTTGCGGAGAAAGCCGCACGGCTGACTGCGGAATTTGCGGAAACGGAAACGCCCGACGTCATGCGCGCCGCGATCGAGGATCTCTTTCCGGGCCGGATTGCGCTCGTCTCGAGTTTTGGCGCCGATTCCGCCGTGTTGCTTCACATGGCCGCGCAAATCGACAAGGCTCTTCCGGTTTTGTTCATCGACACACGGCTTCTGTTCGAGGAAACCCATGCCTATCGCGACAGGCTCGTCGCGCATCTTGGCCTGACAAATGTGATTGATCTTGCGCCAAAAGCCGCGGCGCTGGCGGCGGAAGACCCGGAAAATTTCCTTTGGGCGAGCAACCCCGACCGCTGCTGCGAAATCCGCAAGGTCTTGCCGCTGGCGGACGCGCTCGAAGGCTATGACGCCTGGATCACCGGCCGCAAACGGTTTCAAGGGCGCACGCGGGAGGCCTTGCCCCTGTTCGAACCCGAAGAGGGCCGCATCAAAGTCAATCCGCTCGCCCATTGGCCGGCGGCCAAGGTGACCGGCTATCTCGATGCTTTCGGCCTGCCGCCTCATCCGCTCGTCGCCAAAAACTATCTCTCGATCGGGTGCATCCCTTGCACCTCGCCCGTGAAGCCTGGCGAAGACCCGCGCGCGGGGCGCTGGCGCGGGAGTGGCAAAGTTGAGTGCGGGCTTCATACGCTGCCGCTCTACGCTGGCGCGGATATTTGACGATGGCGATCTTCAAAGGCGATGGTTTTGTGCCGGATGACTGGCGCATTTTGGCGCCAGCCGAAGACCTGCCGCCCGGCGCCAAGGTCATTCTGACGCTGCCGCATTGGCAAGCGATCCGCGCGCAAGAGCCGAAGCGATCGCCCGCTTGGCCTTTTCATTGAGCCGGGTCAGGATCTGCGAACCGTCGCGCCGGACCTTTCTCGTTTCGCGCTCATCGCGGTTGCCTTCCCCAAATTCACCGATGGGCGCGGCTATTCGCTCGCCCGCCAGCTGCGCGGCGCTTATGGTTTTGCGGGTGAATTACGGGCGTGCGGCGAGGTTTTGTTCGACCAGCTGCAGTTTCTCGCGCGCTGCGGCTTCGATAGTTTCGACATTCAGGATGCCGCCACGCTCCGTCTCCTGGAAGCGGGCCAAAGGCCTCGTCTCGACATCTTCTACCAGCCCGGGCTTGGTCCTGAAATCCCGGAACGGACGCGACCCTGGGCCCGCCGCGCCGCGTCCTAAAAGCGCCCGCGCGTTCCTCGCGTGCGCATGGACAGCGCAATATTCACATGGACAGCGCAATATTCAATGGAGACGAGAGGGCCCTTTTCCTGTGCCCCCTCTGCCTCTCAATTGGACGACGGATTGACCGACTTGGGCGTTTGCTTTTGACCGGGGCGGCGAGGGTTCGCCGAACGCGCGCGGTCCGGCACTTCCGCGGCGAAATCGTCAACTTCGATGACCGGCAAAAGAATATGCTGAAGACCCGTCAGGATCGGCTGGTCGGTGCGATCCATGATCGCCCGGAGAGCCCGTTTTTCCTCTTCTCCGACGCTTTTTTCGAATTCGCGAACCGTGCGAGCTGTGAAGGCGCCGATCGATAATCCGTAGGCGCCGGCGGTGGCACCGACTTTGCCCGCAAAATCCGCCCCCATTGAGGCTACGGCGGCCTGGGCCACCTTCTCGTGCGAACAGGTATGGATTATTTCAGCGATCAAACACATGGCATCCCTCGCTTTGCGGGCATAACGGCTTTGCAAATGGACAATCGTTGGCTCTTCCCTTCCGAGAAAGTTAATCTCAAGCGTCACAGATAATGATTATGAAACAGGGTAAACTATAATTCTAACACTCCCATGACGTCAACAAAGATATTCCATGTTGCTTTGCGATATTTCTGATGATTTAAATTTTGCAACCGCACAATTCTTTGTGAGGACGCTTTTTGAAAGCGATCTCATGAATAGTATATCGTAAAGAACTAAGAGCTCACTCCCTGCCCGCCACTCGGCAAGTGCAAGGACAAAATATGGAATACAATTTCTTGTGTAGTGAAATTTTCAAAATATTATTTCAAATCGAAATAATATTTAAAACTTTAGTTTCGCTATCCAACGCGCCACGCTCATTTTTATCATTGCGCCCCTCTTTAGGAGCGCCCCTCGGCGGTGCTGGAAGGGACACAAACGTCCAAAACCACAGCTCTCGCTGTATAGTCTCCGACATCAATCAACGATCGGGCAGCGAAAAAGTTCCGGGCCGATCCGTCACGATGGGATGAATGTCACAAGAAAAAGAGCCGCGGGGCCCAAGCTATTGCGGCGGAGCGGCGCCTTGGCTCGGGGCGGCGGGGCTCAAAGATCCGGCCACCGGCTGGAGGGGAACGGCGATGATTTTTGAATCGACGGGCCTTTCGCCGAGGACGGCCTGGACATTGGCGTCCTGCGGTCTTTGTTCGGTGATCTGCGAGCCAATCGTGCGCACGGCTTGCGGTGCGTCGGCATAGGTGCCGTGCCCGATCAGGCCGGTCGATTCGGCCGTAAGATCATAGGCCTTGACGCCGAGTTCGTCGAGCGCCGCGCGATCCTTGGGGTTATTGGGATCGAGCCCGCCAAGACGCGGCCGGTCGCCCGCGAGCGTGCGCGAAAGCGAAAGCGCGCGGTCGTTGGCGGCGACGAGAACCGACACATGCGACGGATCGAGCCGCGCCAATTGCTGGCGGAAGACGTTCAAGTCAATGTCGGGGGCGGCGAGCATGACGTCGCCGAGCTTGCCATTGAGGTCGGGGCTGCCCGAAATCGCATTTTCCCGCAGCGCTTCCATGGTCAGCCAGGCGCCCATCGAATGGGCAAGAATATGCACGCGGCCGACATCCGGCACTTCGGACAGCCGGCGGATGAGTTTGGTCAAGGCATCGCGGGCGGCGGTGGCGTTTTCCTTGGCCGCGCCATAGTCGAGGAGGCTGCCGGTCGCCGGCCAGGTGTAAAGCACGGCGATGCCGCCGAACCGCCCGTCGTTGGCGATTTGCGCAAGCCGGAAACGCGCCTCGTCATAGCTCACATTGAAACCATGAACATAGAGTAGAATATCGCGGTTCGCTCCGATGCGCCCCGAAATATGGCTGGCAAGCTCGGTGTAAAACATGCTCTCGTCGAGCGAGCGGCGCGCCAAGACGACGAAATGTTTTTGCGGATCTTCCGCGCCGAAGGCGGGCCGCTCCACCTTCCCCGGCTCGTGGCCGGGCGGCACGCCGATCCGCTGCAAGGAATAGCGCGCCCCCTCCTCGACGGCTTCGTTCGAGGCGCTGCCTTCGCCCTTGCGGGTCGAAACGACGAAAATCGCGGTGGAGCGGGGCTCGGCGGCAGGCTCGCCCGCCCCGGCAGCTCCATCGAGGCGCGCCGCCGGCAGGGGTGGCAAGGCAGAGTGCCTCGTGACATGGCGCTTTGGTTCAAATGGGGCCCATCTCGAAAAAGGTGCTCGTCCTACGCTCGTCCTATGAATGCAGCAAGAGCTTGCTATGGAATGCAGCAAAGCTTGCCGGAAAATTAACAAACCGGCATGGTTCACGTGGTTTTGTGGGCGACTCCCCGCTTCTGGCCGCCAAACGTGTTCGGAATGCGGCCAGGCCAACACAACTGTCCTCAACGACGTTAAGTAATAACGTGCATGGGATTTCGCGGTCATGCAAACCTCCGGCTCGGTTTTCGCAAGCAGGATAATCGGTGCCCATGCGCGTTCTCGTCACAGGTTTTGGCAGTTTTCCGGGTGTTCGCGACAATCCGACGGCCGCGCTCGTCCATGCGCTTGGCGCCCATCGCGCGCGATTGGCGCGCCTCGGCATCGAACTCGAACTTGCCATTCTGCCCGTCACTTATGCCGGGGTGGCAAAAAAACTCGAAGAGCTCGACGAGACGCTCAAGCCCGACGCCATTCTGCATTTCGGCCTCGCCGCGCGGCGGAAATCTTTGAGCGTCGAAACGCGGGCGCTGAACCGCTTGAACCTCCTGCGCTGCGACGCCTCCGGCGCCCGCGCCTCTCGCCTTGCGATTGTTCCAGGCGCGCCGCAGGCCGCGCGCTCCACCTTTCCGGCGCGCCAGATCGAAGCCGCGCTGCGCCACGCGGGCCTGCGCGCCCGTTTGTCGGTCAAGGCCGGAACTTATGTCTGCAACGAGAGCCTTTATCTTACGCTTGCGCGCTCGCAGGCGGGCGCCGCCGGTTTCATTCATGTGCCGCGGCTCGCCCGCGCCGATCGGCCAAGGAGGGCGTCGCGGAACCGCCGCCCCAATCTCGCGGGTCTCGTCCGCGCCGCCCTGATCGCGATCCTCGTCACCGCGCGAAAACGCCGCAATGATCTTGCGACCATGATTGCGTCAAAACGCCAGGCAAGTGCCCAGCACTTAAGATGACGGCCGGTCCGTGAAACCAGCGCCGCCATCATTGGCGGTCGAACCCGCCGCGGAACGCGGTTCGTCACGCGCCGGCTAATCCATTGATTATCTTGGGCAAATCACGAAAAGTGGAAGCAAATTCGGCGCTTATCCCGGCACCTGGCCGGTCGAGAGCTTTTCATTGCAGCTTCTTGGCCCGCGATTTGCCTTATGGCAGACCGTCCGCCGCGATTCGGAATTCGCGGGTCCGCCGGCGGGCATCGGCGAGTTTTCCTTGGCAGGTTTGCTTGGCAGATGCTATGAGCGCGACAACATTCCGCGTGCGCGGTTTCCTTTCGGTGATCCGAAACATCACAACAAAAAAGTCTCCCAAACATGCCGATGAAGAAAATCGAGGCGATTATTAAGCCTTTCAAGCTCGATGAAGTGAAAGAGGCGCTCCGCGAAGCGGGCGTTTCGGGGATCACCGTCACGGAAGTGAAAGGCTTCGGCCGCCAAAAGGGCCACACCGAGCTCTATCGCGGAGCGGAATATATCGTTGATTTCCTGCCGAAGGTAAAAATCGAAGTTGTGGTTTCCGAAGCAACCGCCGGCCTCGCCGCCGATGCGATCCGCAAAGCCGCGCAAACGGGACGGATTGGAGATGGGAAAATCTTTATCTCGGACGTCGAGGACGCGATCCGCATCCGCACGGGTGAAACCGGAACGGATGCGATTTAATCCGCCAACTTGCCATGAAATCGGGCGATTCCATTCCCCTTCCCGCCCCAAAAACCTAAGATCACGACAGAGAGGGTAAGTCATGAAGACCGCCAAGGACGTGCTTAAATTTATCAAGGACCATGACGTAAAATACGCCGATTTCCGCTTTACCGACCCGCGCGGCAAATGGCAGCATGTCACCTTCGACATTTCGATGATCGAGGAGGAGACCTTCTCCGAGGGTCAGATGTTCGACGGATCGTCGATCGCCGGCTGGAAGGCGATCAATGAATCCGACATGAACCTGATGCCGGATCCGACGACGGCGACGCTCGATCCTTTTTTTGCGGCACCCACCCTGTCGATCGTTTGCGATGTTCTCGAACCCACGACCGGCGAGCCTTACAATCGTGATCCGCGCGGCATCGCCAAAAAGGCCGAAGCCTACGCGGCCTCCGCCGGGATCGGCGACGCCGTCTATTTCGGGCCGGAGGCGGAATTTTTCGTGTTTGACGACGTCCGCTTCAAATCGGATCCCTATAACACCGGCTTCACCCTTGATTCGGTTGAATTGCCGTCGAACACCGATACTGCCTATGAAGGCGGCAATCTCGGCCACCGGATCCGCACAAAGGGCGGCTATTTCCCGGTGCCGCCGCAGGATTCGGCGCAGGACATGCGTGGCGAAATGCTCGCCGCCATGGCGCAAATGGGCGCCAAGGTCGAAAAGCACCATCACGAGGTGGCCTCCGCGCAGCATGAACTCGGCCTGAAATTCGGGCCGCTCACGACGATGGCCGATCACCTTCAGATCTACAAATATTGCATCCACCAAGTCGCGCAAAGCTACGGCAAGACGGCGACCTTCATGCCAAAGCCGGTGTTTGGCGACAATGGCTCGGGAATGCATGTGCATCAATCGATCTGGAAAGACGGCAAGCCGGTTTTCGCCGGCAATAAATATTCCGATCTCAGCCAGGAATGCCTTTATTACATTGGCGGAATCATCAAGCACGCGCGCACGCTGAACGCCTTCACCAACCCGTCGACGAATTCCTACAAGCGCCTGGTGCCCGGCTATGAAGCTCCGGTTCTGCTCGCCTATTCGGCCCGCAACCGTTCGGCATCTTGCCGCATCCCCTATACGTCCAATCCGAAGGCAAAGCGCGTCGAGGTGCGGTTCCCCGATCCGATGGCCAATCCCTATCTCGCCTTCTCGGCGATGCTGATGGCGGGCCTCGACGGCATCCTGAACAAGGTCGATCCCGGCCCGGCCATGGACAAGGACCTCTATGACCTGCCGCCGAAAGAGCTGAAGAAAATCCCCACCGTTTGCGGCTCGCTGCGCGAGGCCCTCGCCAATCTCGACAAGGACCGGACGTTCCTCAAGGCCGGCGGGGTTTTCGATGACGACTTCATCGACAGCTATATCGAGCTGAAAATGGGCGAGGTGATGCGCTTCGAGATGACCCCGCATCCCATCGAATTCGACATGTATTATTCCCTGTAAGGCACAAGCGAGAGCCATACGGCGAGGGCGGCCGAAAGGCCGCCCTTTTCTATTGAGGACATTCTTCTATTGAGGACATTCTATGGAAAGCGCGCTGCAAGGACGGCCCTGTTGAGCATGTCCATGCCTTAACCGTGAACCGGCAAATGTTTTCATTCCGTTCCAATCTCGCCTTGTTCATGGCATAAGCAATCGCCAATTCGAATCACAAGGATAGACGAACGCATGGCAAGCAATGGGGATCTTTTCGGCACTGCGGCGCGGAAGGAGCCGCCGGTCCGGCCAGGATCGAAGCGCCAAGACCCAGCCCCGCAAAAGACGGCAAGCCAGACACGCAATCTCGGCACCCCAAATGAAACCGGCTATACCGCCGCCTCGATCGAGGTGCTGGAAGGGCTTGAACCCGTCCGCCGGCGGCCAGGGATGTATATCGGCGGCACCGATGAGGCGGCCCTTCATCATCTTTTCGCGGAAGCCCTCGACAATGCCATGGACGAGGCTGTCGCCGGCCATGCTTCCTTCATCGATGTCCGCCTCGAGGCTTCCGGCTTTCTCACCGTGACCGACAATGGGCGCGGCATTCCGGTCGACCCGCATCCGAAATTCCCGAAGAAATCGGCGCTCGAAGTCATCATGACCACGTTGCATGCGGGCGGCAAATTCGATCAGAAAACCTATCAGACCTCGGGCGGCTTGCACGGGGTCGGCATTTCCGTCGTCAATGCCCTTTCGGAGCGCCTCGAAGTGGAAGTCGCGCGGGGCCAGATGCTCTACCGGCAGAGTTTTGAGCGGGGGCATCCCAAAACGGCGCTCGAAAAGCTCGGCAAGGTGCAAAACCGGCGCGGCACGAGCGTGCGATTCAAGCCGGACGAAAAGATCTTTGGCAAGGGCGCGCATTTCAAGCCGGCGCGCTTGTTCAAAATGGCACGGGCGAAAGCCTATCTTTTCGGCGGAGTCGAGATCAGGTGGCATTGCGCGCCGGAATGGCTTGCCCCGGAGGCCGGGATTCCGGCCGAGGCCGTCTTCCACTTTCCCGGCGGCCTCAAGGACTGCCTCCTCCAGGATATCGAGGGCAAGGAGCTTGTCGCCGATCAGATCTTTGCCGGCAAGGTCGAGCGGCAGGGCGGCCATGGATCGCTCGAATGGGCGATTGCCTGGCTCAGTTTCGACGATGGCTTCGTTCACTCTTATTGCAATACCGTTCCGACCCCCGACGGCGGCACCCATGAAGCGGGGCTTCGCGCCGCTTTGACGCGCGGCCTCAAGGATCATGCCGAACGGACCGGTCAGGCGAAACGCGCCGCTCTCATCAGCAGCGATGACATCATGGCGTCCTGCGCCGCGTTGGTCTCGATCTTTCTTCGCGAGCCGGAATTTCAGGGCCAGAACAAGAGCCGGCTTTTGACCAATGAGGCCACCCGGCTCGTCGAGGGAACCCTGCGCGATGCCTTCGATCATTGGCTTGCGGCCTCGCCTTCGCTCGCCGCGAAACTTCTCGATTGGACGATCGAACGTGCCGAGGAACGCGTGCGCCGCCGTGCCGAAAAAGACGTGGCGCGCAAGACAGCGACGCGCAAGCTGAGGCTCCCAGGAAAGCTCGCGGATTGCACGAATAATTCGTCACAAGGATCCGAGCTCTTCATCGTCGAGGGGGATTCGGCAGGCGGATCGGCCAAACAGGCGCGCGACCGCGCCACCCAGGCCGTGCTGCCGCTACGGGGAAAAATCCTCAACGTCGCCAATGCCACGCGCGACAAGCTTGCCGGCAATCAGCAGCTCAGTGATCTCGTCCAGGCGCTCGGATGCGGCACGGGCGCGCATTACAAGGCGCAAGACCTGCGCTACGAGAAAATCATCATCATGACCGACGCCGACGTCGATGGCGCTCACATCGCGTCCCTTCTGATTACGTTTTTCTTTCGCCAGATGCCGAAACTCGTCGAGGCCGGGCATCTTTATCTCGCGGTTCCGCCGCTCTACCGGCTGACCCAGGGGGCCCGCCACGTCTATGCCCGCGATGATGCGCATCGCGATCAATTGATCGCCACGACGCTCACAGGCAAAGCCAAGATTGAAGTTAACCGTTTCAAAGGTTTGGGCGAGATGCTCGCGGCCCAACTTAAGGAAACGACGATGGATCCAAAAAAGCGCAGCCTGCTCCGGGTAGTTGTCCTTCCCGAAGACCAGGAAGGCACGGCGGACTCGGTCGAGCGCTTGATGGGCAACAGGCCGGAGGCGCGCTTCGCCTTCATTCAGGAGCGCGCCGCTTTTGCCGCCGCTGCCGAGCTTGTCGTGATCTGAAAAACGTGCCGCAGGGGGCGCGTCCCGCCGGCAAAAAAGCCCGGGCGCTTTTGCTGGAAGGCGGCACTTTTGCTGGAAGGCGGCTCTATAGCTGGAAGGCGGCCCCCACGAAGGTGGCCGGCGGCAAATGGCGTTTCGAGGAGGCCACTCCTAAACCATCTGCGCGCCGGCCAACCCTACGGACCCAGGAGATGCGGCGGACCCGAGCACTCCGCAGGGTATCTTAAGAGTTCATTGCCGAATACGCATCACGATACGCACCGCGGCGAGCAGGTCTTCTCCTAGGGAACCTGGGGACCCTGCTTCGCGCGGCCAGATAAGGATCATGCCCGGCCTCGTTAGTTAACCCGCGAACGCGGCAAAATGCAACCCGCTTCTTGCCCTTTGGCGCTTGAACTTTCGTTGATGTCGGTCAATGCCTTGTCCAAGTTTTAAGCAGCCTGCCCTTGGATCATGAAAAGGATCGATTCCAAGAATTTAGAGGGATGCGGACGGAACGCCAAAGTCCCCCATCCCGCGCCTCGAGCCGCTGGCGATTTGGAAGGAGATCGACCAGAACCCGGGCGGTCATGCGATGGCTTTATCTGCCGACTGGGGCGAAGCCTGCGCCCCGGCCCCGGCACAGTCTTTCGCGCCTATTGTTCATGGAGATAATTGCGCACGGTTTCGAGGAACTTCACGATGGAAATAGGTTTTGAGAGATAGGCCTCGCATCCACCCTGCCTGATTTTTTCCTCGTCTCCCTTCATTGCGAAAGCGGTAATCGCGATCACCGGGATGTGGCACAAATCCTTGTCCTCCTTGAGCCGTTGCGTGACTTGAAGTCCAGACACCTCGGGCAATTGAATATCCATCAAAATGAGATCTGGTTTATGCCGGCGCGCAAGTTCGACCGCCTCGACACCGCTGCGCGTTTGCACCGTCTTGTACCCATGCGCCTCCAATAGATCGTTGAACAGTTTCATGTTCAACTCATTGTCTTCTACAATCAGAATCGTTTTTTTCATCGAAAAGACCCGGTTCCGGGCGGCGGACGATCCGCGCTCCGGTACGTCCAGCCGTACGCGTCATTAACGGATAGAAATTGACGAAAGGGAAATTGTTATAATGCAAAATTTGAATTTTAGGGTGGCCGCGGCCAAACCGCCGAAACTCACGAGAGTCGCCGCCGAAACCATAGCGATCGAGGCTTTAAGCTTCCTCGCCGCGGATCGTGAGCGGCTTGACCGTTTTTTGGCTCTGTCCGGCATCGGTTTGGAGAATTTGCGGGCGGCGGCGGCGGCGGCTGGATTTTTGGCGGCGATCCTTGATCATCTCGCCACCGACGAGACATTGCTCCTCGCCTTCGCGGCCCATGCCGGGCAAAAACCCGAAGCCATCGTGAAGGCGCGGGACATCTTGTCGCCCCCATCGCAGGCGTTGTGATTATAATGGGCGCGTGAAGGTCTCGAACGCCACCCGTCTTTGCGAACAAACTCATATCGTCCAACCGGAGCCTTGCATGGTCTGGCCTTTGTCTCGCCACCCCAAAAGCGAACCTATTGTCGAGCAAGCCGCGCCCGCCGCCGCCGCGCCGAAAAAGCTCGACCTTGCCACGCGCTTGCGGCGCAACCGCAAGGCCGACTGGGCCCGCCGGCTTGTCCGCGAAAACAGCCTCACCGCCGACGATCTCATCTGGCCGGTTTTCATTTGCGAAGGGGAAAATACCCGCGAGCCCATTGCCTCCATGCCGGGTGTCGAGCGTTTGTCGATCGGCCTCGCCGTGCAAGCTGCGGCCGAGGCGGCGGAGCTTGGCATTCCGGCGCTCGCCTTGTTTCCCTTTACCGACCCAAGCCTGCGCAATGAGCAGGCGAGCGAGGCGCTCAATCCCGAAAACCTTGTCTGCCGCGCCTGCCGGGCGATCAAGCACGAAGTGCCCAACCTCGGCCTCATCACCGATGTCGCGCTCGACCCTTACACAAGCCACGGCCATGATGGAATTTTGCAGGGCGAGCGGATTTTGAACGACGAGACGGTTGCCGTTCTCGTCGAGCAAGCTCTGAATCAGGCCCGCGCGGGCGCCGACATCATCGCCCCGTCCGATATGATGGATGGCCGCGTCGGAGCGATCCGCGCGGCGCTCGATGCGGAAAATTTCGAGGAGGTGCAGATCTTAGCTTACGCCGCCAAATATGCCTCGGCCTTTTATGGGCCTTTCCGCGATGCCATCGGCACCAAGGCAACGCTCATTGGCGACAAGCGCACCTATCAGATGGATCCGGCCAATTCCGACGAGGCCCTGCGCGAAGTCGCGCAAGACATCGAGGAAGGTGCCGACATCGTCATGGTGAAACCGGGCCTGCCCTATCTCGACATCATTTTCCGGGTGAAGGATCATTTTGGGGTGCCGACCTTCGCCTATCAGGTCTCCGGCGAATATGCGATGATCACGTCGGCGGCGGATCAGGGTTTTGTCGATGGCGACAAAGTCATGCTGGAAAGTTTGATCAGCCTCAAGCGGGCGGGCGCCGATGCGATCCTTACCTATTTCGCGCCGCGCGTGGCAAAAAAGCTCATGGAGATAAGGTGACGTTCCTCGGAACCGTGATCGCGCAACCGCGACGCGGCCCCGCGTGACCAAAGAGGCACCGGTCAAGTTTGAGGGTGCCCATTCATTGTGCTATGCTGCGACAGCTCGATAGAAGAGGGGTCGCGAAAATGCGTCTGCTTGTGATCGTGGCGTCTCTCGCCCTCTCCATGACCGGGGCCGCCGTCGCGGCCGATCCTCTCCGCGATCAGGCAAAGGATCTGTTCCAGCCGATTCCGCAGACACCGCCGGCTCTGCCTGGCAATGCCGCAACGCCCGAAAAGCTGGCGCTCGGCAGGATGCTGTATTTCGATCCGCGCCTCTCCGAGAGCCACAACATCAGCTGCAGCACATGCCACACACCCGACGGCCGCTCAACCTCCATCGGTCACAATTGGCAGCGCGGTGGCCGTAAGGCCGACGGTGTTGAACGACGTCTTCAACAAGGCGCAGTTCTGGGATGGCCGCGCTGCGGATCTCAAGGAGCAAGCGGGCGGGCCGATCGTCAATCCCGTGGAAATGGGCATCACCAAGCAGCATGCCATTGAGCAGCTTCAAGGCATCCCGGGCTATGTCGAGGCCTTCAAAAAGGCGTTTCCTGGCGAAGCCAACCCGATGATCTATGACAACATCGGGAAAGCCATCGCTGTTTTCGAGGCGACCCTCATCACGCCCGACGCTCCCTTCGACCGCTGGCTCAAAGGAGACGACAAGGCACTCACGGAGCCGCAGAAGCAAGGCCTGAAGATTTTCATCGAGAAAGGCTGTTCGGCTTGCCACAACGGTGTCAATGTCGGCGGCGGCATGTATGCGCCTTTTGGGGTGGTCCAAAAGCCCGGCTGGGAGTTCCTGCCGCCGGATGACCGGGGCCGCTTCACGGTCACCAAAACCGTGAGCGATGATTATGTCTTTAAGGTTCCGACCTTGCGCAATGTGGAATTGACCGCCCCCTATTTTCATAGCGGGCATGCCTGGGACCTGAAGCAGGCTGTGGCGGTCATGGGCGAGTCTCAGCTCGGCCAGAAACTCAGTGAGAACGAGATCGACAAGGTCACGGAGTTCCTCAAATCGCTCACGGGCCGCCAGCCTGACGTCGTCTTTCCCATTCTCCCGCCAAGCGTCGCTGCCACACCCCGGCCGCAGCCGGCCGCAGCCGTAACGGCGGCATATCGGGAAGGGCGTCGCGGGCGGCCCGGCCTTTGGAGGCGGTCTGCATTGTTTCGGCGGCGGCTGACCTGCCCGATGCGGTTCGCCTCCCGGCCTGCGGGCGCGGAAGGGCGCGGCCCGGCGGCGGGATCGCTCGCGCCCTCGAGCCACCCGCGCCTGATCTGAGAGGCAATTCCGCGCGCTGGACCCGTGCGTTCAACGGGAATAGGGGCGGCCGAAGGGAAACGCCGGCTCATCGTCGTCGTCCCCCGCCGGGCCGTAATAGCCGCCGAAGAACGGCGTTCCGACGCCATCGATCGGATTGAAGACGCCGTAGCGATAGCCCTGATCCGCCGGAATCCAGTCATAGTAGCGGACGGCGTCGGCGGCGATCGCGAAGAGAACCGGGTTTTCCCATGGCGGGCGCTGGTTGCGCAGGTGGTGGCGCCAAGCGCCAACGCGATAATGGAGCGGTAGCGGATAAAAGCCGAGCCCGCTCTCGGGATCGCCGACGAGCGCGGCATAGCGTGTTGCATGCCGCCGCTTCATTCCATACGCGTGCCGCGTTCTGTGATGGCGCAACCCTCCCGGTCCGACACTTCGGAGGTAGGTGCCGTGATGTCTGCCACGCGCTTGGTCCGGCACGGGCGCCCGCGCGGCGGCCTCCGATCCAAATGCGAACGCCGTGACGATCACGAAAACCCCTGCCATCCACCCGCGCCGCATTGCTTTGATCTCCGAAGCCTTGGTCTCAACGTACCGCTTCCAAACGAGAAACGGGAAAGCCTCCGGATCGTTCCACGGCCATCGCGCCGCGGCCGCTCCGGGCGAGACGCGCGGCCCCGCCCCGGCGCCTTCGCAAGCTACCCCATGGCTTCATAAAAATCGATTGCGGCGTCCCTTCATATTTTCGCGAGCGGCGCGGCTTGCGGCGCCGACACCAAGGAGTCCGCCTCTTATGCCAAGTCTTGTGGTCAGTGACCTATAGCCCTTTGTTTTGTTGCGTCATGGCCGGGCTTGACCCGATTGGAGGGCCAGCTCACGGCCGGGCATGACGGCGAAAGGGAGGATCGATGCGCTTTGGTATGGCCGCACGCCGCCGATCTTGCCCGAATGGACGCGATCCTCCCGCGGTCAGGGAGCCATGCACCTCTGTCCAGCCAATTTTTTGGTCATTTTTTCGCCGGTGTGGATAGCGGGAGCCGGTCCAGGCGGCCTAAAAATTCTTTCCTTTTTGCCGCGCGCGCATGGCACAAAGGATCGTCACGAATTGATTCGGCGCGCGCCTCGCAAGCCGGCGCCGATTGAGAAATCATATGCCAATCATCGAAAATCTTGCCGATCGAGCGAGCCGTCCGAGCGCGGCCAATTCCGAGTCCCCCTTCCGGCTCGCGCCCCACAATATCGAGGCGGAACAGTTGCTGCTTGGCGCGATCCTCGTCAACAACGACGCCTTCGACCGGATCTCCGATTTCCTCAGAGCCGAACATTTTTCGGAGGAATTGCACCGGCGGATCTTCGATGTCGCTTCGCAGCACATTCGCGCCGGAAAGCTCGCCTCGCCGGTCACTTTGAAAACCTATCTGGGCGAGCATGATCTTGGCGGCGTCACCGTGCCGCAATATCTCGCCCGCCTCGCGGCGGAAGCGACCACCGTCATCAATGCGGAGGACTATGGCCGCACCATTCACGATCTTGCCCTTCGCCGTGATCTGATCCTCATCGGCGAGGATATCGTCAACGCCGCCTATGACGCGCCGGTCAGCGCGAGCCCGCGCGAGCAAATCGAGGAAGCCGAACGCAAGCTCTATTCGATTGCCGAGAATGGCCGCTACGAGGGCGGCTTTCAGCGCTTCTCGGACGCCTTGACCACCGCCATCGATATGGCGGCGAAGGCGTATGAGCGCGATGGGCGTCTGTCGGGAATAGCAACGGGCCTTGCCGATCTTGATCGCTATATGGGTGGCCTGCAGTCTTCCGATCTCGTGATCGTCGCCGGGCGCCCCGGCATGGGCAAGACCGCGCTCGCCACCAACATCGCTTTCAATATCGCGCGATCCTATGAGTTCAAGCCCAAACCCGATGGCACAACGGAAACGGTCAATGGCGGGATCGTCGGTTTTTTCTCGCTCGAAATGTCGGCCGAGCAATTGGCGACCCGTATCATCGCCGAACAGGCGGGGGTTGCTTCCTATAAAATCCGCAGGGGGGATCTCGGCGAAGCGGAATTTCATCGCATCGCGCAGGCGGCGCGGGAGATGCAGACGATCCCTTTTTATATCGACCAGAGCGGCGGCCTTTCCATCGCTCAATTGGCGGCGCGGGCACGCCGGCTCAAACGCCAGCGCGGCCTCGATGTCCTTGTGATCGATTATCTGCAATTGCTCGGCGGCTCGAAAACGCGGAGCGATAGCCGGGTGCAGGAAGTGACCGAAATCACCACCGGGCTCAAGGCGCTCGCCAAGGATTTGAACGTGCCGGTGATCGCGCTCTCGCAATTGTCGCGGCAGGTCGAGAACCGCGACGACAAGCGCCCGCAATTGTCCGATTTGCGGGAATCCGGCTCGATCGAGCAGGATGCCGACGTTGTCCTTTTTGTCTTCCGCGAAGAATATTATCTGAACAGCCGGCAGCCACGCGAGGGAACCGAGGAGTTCCTCAAATGGCAAGCCGATATGGAAAGAGCGCATGGCAAGGCCGAAATCATCATCGGCAAGCAGCGGCACGGCCCGACCGGCACCGTCGAACTCGCGTTCGAGGCGGAGATGACAAGATTTTCCAATCTGGCGCGCGAGGACAGCCTGCCGGAGCATTTTTAGACCGGATCGCTTCACATCGAAGTGCGCATGGTCGAGGGATCGGCAATGGCCAAATCTCACGCGTCCTTCGTTTGCCAGAATTGCGGCGCTGTTGCCCAGCGCTGGCAAGGACGCTGCGATTCTTGCGGCGCATGGAATAGCCTCATTGAGGAGAGCGCGGCCTCGGGGATCGGCGCGAGGGCGACGCAGGGCGCCCGCAAAGGCCGGATTTTCGGCCTTTCCCATTTGCACGAAGAAGACCGGCCGGCGCCGCCGCGCGTCACGACCGGCATTGGCGAGCTCGACCGGGTGACCGGCGGCGGCTTCGTGCCGGGCTCGGTTCTTCTCCTTGGCGGCGAGCCCGGCATCGGCAAATCGACGCTGCTCATTCAGGCCTGCGCCGCGCTCGCCGCATCGGGCCGTCGGGTTGTCTATATCTCGGGCGAAGAGGCGGTCGATCAGGTCCGGCTGCGCGCCTTGCGGCTAGGCCTTGCCGCGGCGCCGGTTGAACTTGCCGCCGAGACCAGCGTCGAGGATATTGTCGCGACACTCTCGCATGGCAAGCGGCCCTCCCTCGTCGTGATCGACTCCATTCAGACGATGTGGACCGACCTCATCGAATCGACCCCGGGCACGGTCTCGCAGGTGCGCGGCGCGGCGCAAGCGCTGATCCGTTTCGCCAAGACAACCGGCGCCGCGGTGATCCTCGTCGGGCATGTGACCAAGGACGGCCAAATCGCCGGTCCCCGCGTCGTCGAACATATGGTCGACGCGGTGATTTCTTTTGAAGGCGAGGGCGGCCGCAATTTCCGGATTCTTCGCGCGGTCAAAAATCGTTTTGGCCCGACGGACGAGATTGGGGTTTTCGAAATGACCGGGCGCGGGCTCGCCGAGGTCGCAAACCCTTCCGCTTTGTTTTTGTCGTCGCGCGACGCCACGGCGCCCGGCGCCGCCGTCTTTGCCGGAATGGAGGGAACCCGGCCCTTGCTGGTCGAGATCCAGGCGCTTGTCGCGCCAAGCCCGCTCGGCACGCCGCGCCGGGCGGTCGTCGGCTGGGACAATGCGCGGCTCGCCATGGTTCTCGCCGTCCTCGAAGCGCATGCCGGAGTGAAGCTCGGCCAATATGACATTTATCTCAATGTCGCGGGGGGCTTGCGGGTCGGTGAACCCGCCGCCGATCTCGCCGCCGCGGCGGCGCTTGTCTCCTCCTTGAGCGGCATCGGCCTCGCGGCGGATTCGGTTTATTTTGGCGAAGTCGCCCTTTCGGGGGCGATCCGGCCCGTCGCGCATGGTGTGGCGCGGCTCAAGGAAGCGGCCAAGCTGGGCTTTGGCCGTGCCACCATTCCCAAAGGCCCGCCGGAGACGGGCGAGGCCCCGGCGCAAAATCTCGCCGTCGAAAGCTGCGCCCATATTTCGGGCCTCACGGCTTCGATCATAGCGGGCGGCGGCAAGCCGAGCGAGGGTCAGACAAAACGCCGCTGAAATTTGCACCCGCGGTAATTCATGGCGATCAAATGGGGCGCCACCGTCCCCTTATAAGGGTCAATTGGGGAGTTGAAGCCAAAACCCTTGCTTTGTCGCGGTGATTAAGAGAAAAGCCAGGCAGTTCGACGATTTTCGCGGGCTCTTGCAAAGGCTGGCCGCGAAACCTGACCATGTGCCGAAGGGACGAGGACCAAAGATAATGCCACCATGGCTCGATCTCGGCTTGATTGCCGTCGTCTTGATTTCTGCCCTCCTTGCAATGTTGCGCGGCTTTACCCGTGAAGTTCTCGCCATTGCCTCATGGGGCGCCGCCGCCGTCGCCGCCTATTATTTTCATCCGCTCGTCGTGCCTTATATCAAAACTTATCTCAAAGCCGATCTCAACGAGAACGTCACCCGCGGCTTGGCGGCGGGGGCGATTTTCTTGGCAAGCTTGATCGTCGTCTCCTTGCTGACCATCAAATTGTCGGATGCGATCCTTGATTCCAAGGTTGGTGCGCTCGACCGATCGCTGGGCTTCCTTTTTGGCGCGGTACGGGGGCTGCTTCTCTGCGTGATCGCCTTTGTGTTCTTCAATTGGCTGGTGCCGGCGCAGACCCAGCCGGAATGGGTCAAGACCGCGCATATGAGACCGCTTTTGCAGGCCTCGGGCGATCAGCTCATGGCTGTTCTGCCGATGCCGGACGACCTTGAAGGATTTTTGAATAAGCTCAAAAAGCCTAAGCTCGCCGGCCCCAGCGAGGAGGCGGTGCCCGACACGGATCCGGAGCCAAAGAGGGCCGAAACGGGTAAGGGATTGTAAACCCGCTTGGTGTCTTTGCCTTAGGCGCGGCACGTAGCCGCATCGGGGTGCGTCGGCGATGGGCGCCGCCAAAGAATTGCGGGGAAAACGCGGCCTGATCGAAGCCGCTCCGGCGCGCGGGCCGCGACAAAGGTGATCGCGGCCGTGCGTTCGGTGCTGACATCCGCCCTTGGGTGAATTATGTAGATTGTAAGACGGTCATGGCGGGTGGGCAGTGCTTATCTGCGGGCCCATATTTACCGGTGACATGGCATTGTATTCTGGTCGCGTGATTGCATCGTGACATTTTTCTCTTGTTTTCGCGGATCATGCGGGAAGCCTTGGAGAGGCCGTCGATGGGTGTAGCGGAGGACGCCGGACAGAAGTCTTGATAATGGCCCCGCGCCTTTGGAGGGGACGGATCCAAGTCAGAGCGGCCTCGATCTTGACCTCGACGCCGACCGCCTGCGCGAAGAATGCGGGATTTTTGGAATTTTCGGCCATCCCGCCGCCGCCGCCATCACCGCGCTCGGCCTGCACGCCTTGCAGCATCGCGGCCAGGAGGCGGCAGGCATCGTCACCTTCGACGGGCACCGGTATAATTCCGAACGGCGGCTGGGTCTCGTCGGCGATCATTTCTCCAAGGCCTCGACCATCGAGCGCCTGCCGGGTGAATCCGCCATCGGTCATGTCCGCTATTCGACAACCGGCGAAACCATTTTGCGCAATGTCCAGCCGCTTTTCGCCGAGCTGAGCTCGGGCGGCTTTGCGGTCGCCCATAATGGCAATCTCACCAATGGGCTCTCGCTGCGCCGCGATCTCGTGCAAGGCGGCGCGATCTATCAGTCGACCTCCGACACGGAAGCGATCCTTCATCTCGTCGCGCGCAGCCGGCGCCCGCAGCTCATCGACCGGTTCATCGAGGCTTTGCGCTCGATCGAAGGCGCTTATTCTCTTGTCGTACTCACCAACAAGAAGCTGATCGGTGCCCGCGATCCGCTTGGAATACGGCCCCTCGTCCTTGGTGAACTCGACGGCCATTACATTCTCGCCTCGGAAACCTGCGCACTCGATATTATCGGCGCGCGCTTCGTGCGCGATGTCGCGAACGGCGAAATCATCGTCATCTCCGAGGAAGGCATTGAAAGCTTAAGGCCGTTTCCGCCAAGGCCGGCGCGCCCCTGCATCTTCGAATATATTTATTTCGCGCGGCCTGATTCGGTCGTGCACGGAAAGCCCGTCTATAATGTTCGCAAGGCCATGGGTGCCGAGCTCGCGCGCGAATCTCCGGTCGACGCCGATGTCATCGTTCCCATTCCGGATTCCGGCGTGCCCGCGGCGCTCGGCTTCGCGCAGCACTCAGGGATTCCCTTTGAACTCGGCATTATCCGCAATCATTATGTCGGGCGCACATTCATTCAGCCTTTCCAATCCGTCCGGGAATTGGGCGTGCGCTTGAAACATAGTGCCAATCGCGCCGTCATCGCGGGCAAACGCATCGTCCTCATCGATGATTCGATCGTGCGCGGAACGACCTCGGTGAAAATCGTGCAGATGATGCGCGACGCCGGCGCGCGCGAGGTGCATTTCCGGATTTCCTCGCCGCCGATTACGCATCCCGACTATTATGGGATCGATACGCCGGAACGCGACAAATTGCTCGCCGCGACGCACACGCTCGAGGAAATGCGCGGCTATATTGGCTGTGATTCTCTCGCTTTCCTCTCGGTTGATGGGATTTACCGGGCGATGGGTGAGAAAGGCCGCGATCCGGTCCGGCCGCAATTCACCGACCATTGTTTTACCGGCGATTATCCGACCAATCTCACCGATAGCGGCGGCGGCGACACAAAAGCTCAGCTTTCGCTCCTCGCCGATGCCGGCTAAGCCAACATGGGATTGGACTTTGGCTAAGCCGAGGCTTGAAAAGTCTCATGCGTCTCTCGCTTGAAGGCAGCATCGCCCTGGTGACGGGCGCCTCGCGCGGCATTGGGCGTGCGGTGGCTTTGGATCTCGCCCGCTCGGGCGCCCATGTGATCGCGCTCGCCCGCACCCAAGGCGCGCTCGAGGACCTTGACGATGCGATCCGGAGCTTGGGAAGCGAGGCGACCCTGGTGCCGTGCGATCTCGAGGATTTCGAGGCACTCGACCGCCTCGGCGCCGCAATTTTCGAACGCTGGGGCAAGCTTGATATTTTCATCGGCAACGCCGGCGTGCTTGGGCCGGTGACACCGCTTGCCCATGTCGGACCGGACCAATGGGAGGAGGTGTTGGCGGTCAATGTGACCGCCAATTGGCGGCTGATCCGGTCGCTCGACCCTTTGCTGCGCGCCGCCGAGGCCGGGCGGGTGGTGTTCATCTCGTCGAGCGCCGGACATTCTGCCCATCTAAAACCCTATTGGGGGCCTTATGCGGTCACCAAGGCCGCTCTGGACGCCCTTGCCCGGACCTACGCCGCGGAAACGATGAATGTCACTCGCGTGAGGGTCATGGCCGTCAATCCGGGGCCGCTGCGGACAAGGATGCGGGCGGCGGCCATGCCGGGTGAGGATCCGATGAGCTTGCGAACGCCGGAAGAGCTCGCGCCGAAAATTCTGGCGCTTTGCGCGCCCGAATGGGAGCAAACAGGCAAGCTTTACGATTTTCCGGCCGACCGGGTGCTTAGCTTCATGGCGCCCCAATAGGAGGCGCGGGTGGTGGAGCTGAGGGGAATCGAACCCCTGACCTCTGCAGTGCGATTGCAGCGCTCTCCCATCTGAGCTACAGCCCCCGTAGCCGCTCTTTACGCGAGTGGACGTGTCCTTAAGCTTCAATTGTTTCGTGTTGTCAGACCCTTAGCTGTCGATTGGTGATCGAACCAAGCCTTAAGGTATCAGCCGGAATCGTGGGCTGGCAAGACGTTATCGAGTATGGTGGTGTGACAGGATTGTGCCAGGCATCGTGAAGAAGCGCGTAGACCTCAGCATCCGTCCACTAAACCTCAAACCAATTCCCATTCCTCCAACCCCAATGGGCAAAGCCAAAGCGCGCGCATGTGATATGAAAGCACGCCTAGTGAAGCATAGCCCCCGCACGCGACTCAGCGGTACTAGCATTTTCCGATCAGGTTGCATTTTTTGGCACTCGCTTGGGGTGAAGGCGCCGAGGGCGAGACGGATGGCCTCCCACAAATCGTCGATAGTTCGCGCGGCTGCGGCGGGTAGTAGCGCCTTGAACTTGGAGTACGCCATCTCGATCGGGTTGAAGTCCGGCGAGTAGGCGGGCAGATACATTAGCGTCGCGCCGGCCGCTTCAATGGCTTGCCGCACGCCCTTCACCTTGTGCGCCGGAAGGTTGTCCATGATGATGATGTCGCCTGTGGTGAGTTCGGGCGCAAGGACTTGGCTTACATAAGCGCGGAACGCATCGCCATCCATCGGGCCGTCGAGCACAAAAGGCGCCGCGAGGCCGTCGATCTGCAGCCCAGCCGTGAAGGTCGTCGTCTTCCAATGGCCGTGAGGAACCGCGGCAAGACAGCGCTCTCCTATGGGAGCCCGCCCGTAGAGGCGCGCCATCTTGGTGGAGGCGCCCGTCTCGTCGATGAAAATCAGCCGCGCCGGATCAAGATCGAGCTGCCCCTCCAACCACGCCTCGCGCGCAGCCTTCACGTCGCAGCGTTGCTGCTCAGCCGCATGTGCCGTCTTTTTTTTGAACGTGATGCGCCGCCGGTCGAAGAAGCGCCACAGCGTCCCGATGCCGACGCTGACACCGCGTGCCTTCAACTTCTCCTGAAGCTCGACGAGCGTAATGTCCGGCGTCTTTGTGACCTCGGCAAGGAGGAAGGCCGCTTCGGCTTCAATACGGCGCGACTTGCGGTCATCGCCCTGTTTCTTTGCTGCGACGTCTCCTTGCTTCTTCAACCGGGCACGCCAGCGGATCGCGCTCGACGCGCTCACCCCAAACCGTTCCGCCGCCTGGCGGCACGAAAGACCAATTTCAATGGCATCTACCACACGCCGGCGAAGATCAATGGAAAGAGCCTTGGCCATGCATGCCCGGCCTCCTTCGCCAGCACGCAGCTTGAATCACAAACGCCCCGATTCGGGAATCCCAAACGATTCATTCAGATGGGAAAATGCTCTAATTGGCAAACAACGCATGCCGGGAGCCTGTTAGCCGCGGGAAAGGCATTCCTTTCGCGAGGTCCAGCTATGCGCCAACGACGTGGAGCAGCCGCATTCTGGTCACATCGATCATCTAGCCTGATTATGTTCCTTGAGCGATATAGGGTTGCCCTTGTGTGGCACCGCTTCGCCCCAAAAACAGGCTGAAATGAGTTGATTGACGCCTGAGGTGAAGAAGAAAAATCGCGCCGCGCGGTTCTAGGAACTTAAAGCCAACAGTAAGTGCGTCTCCGCCTGCCGAACGGGCGAGGTAGTGCTCTCTTGTTCTCAAGAACACGGCCGAAACAGCTGTGGCTACTAAGACGCGGCATTCGATCAAGAAGGGAGGCTCAACGCTTTTGGAGACATCTATTCAAAAGTAGGAGAGCTGCATGAGCAAAAGCACAGCGCTGAGCGCAGGAGTGCTAATATTCAGTCTTGTTTCATCGGGCGTAGCCTTCGCCCAAGAGCCCTACTCCGTTTCTGGACCTGCAAGCGGGTCAAACATCGAGCCGAGCACGGCGATTCAGAAAGAAAATGAAGGCCGTTCGGTCACCGTAGATGCAAGGAGACCGGACTCGGAAACTCTTCGTCCGCATGGTGCCGGTGCGGCCGGAGTGGAAGGAAGCCCGGGCACACAGTCGGGGCGCTAATAGAACGTTGAACCAACGAGCCCTCGCGCCGAAACGCCACTGGCGCGGGGGCAACAGGAGCCTTGAACTGTGCTTGATGCTTTCTGCGGCATGTAGACTTCATTCAACAGCCTGTCGGCAGTCTCGGCCACCAAGAGCCAGACGGCGTGTCCTTCGTGGTCGCCAATACGTTTGAAGGCGGCGGCCCGCTGGCGTGCATAGGAAGGGGCCTTGTGATTTAACCTATGTTTCAGAGTCGGGCGTGAATTTCAATCCCTTGTTCCAGAGAGATGTTCATCGGACCTACTCATGACGCAACTGTCCGTTTGCGCAGACTAGCACGACATCATTTTGGTCGATAGGAGCAATCCGGGGCGCCACTCACGTGCTGCTGTGCAAGCGAGCCACCGGCAACTCCATCAACTCAGAAACCCGCCTAGATGAACAACAACAGCCAGACTTTAACCGAATTTTTGAACTTGGGGCCGGGGCCGAAAACCCCAGGATCCCCCTCCGTCCCATGGGACCCAAAAGGGACCCCAGTCGATTGATCTTTGGCTGGAGCCACTTTTGTTGATCGCCAATCGATCTTGGTGACGGCGATTTACGTTATGGCCTGCCTGGCGAATTTGGGACTTCCTGGGGGGAAACACGGGGCAGCTTGATTTCTTGTCGATCCCAGCGGTGCGTGCTTGTAAAGCTCTACGGTCCAGAACCCGGCCAACGCTGCTACAGTCCTGCCGAATGCACTGGAGCCATCAAGACGCCAATCCAAGGTCATCCCGATCTAAAGCACGTCAGCACGTCCTATGCAGAGCGGAACAATCTTAACGTTCGAAGCGTTTTAGGGTTGGGATCCACTTATGTCCAAATCTCGCGATGCGGGGACGGTGGCGCAGCCGACCAAATCCTCATAGGGCGGAAAATAAATACAAGGGAGATAGACGATGGCTATTGTGCAACCGACGCCAAGCAGAATTGGTGTTACTGAAGGCCCAACGGAAAGCGCTATGATACTGATTGCGCTGATCATTGTCTTCGGCGCAGCTGCATATTTTACTGGCAGCTTGTATGGAAAAACCGGACAGATTGTCATTGGTGCTGGGTTTGTGGCCGTTGTTGTCGGGCTATTTGTACTCGGTGGTTTGCGTTTCGGCTAACCGATAAACTGGCTTTATGGGATGCGTTCAAATTTAGACCCCTCAGACACAATGTGGGGGCCCCGAGAGTGGCAGCCCGGGAGCGGCCTATGGTTCAGTCGGCCCCCACGGGGATTGCGGCCGATATCACCAGAAATGAGGCGCAAACGACAGTCTAACATAAAAGATATCAAATAGTTATGTGTTCACGGGCCTGAAGTTATTATTAAGGTCAGAATATCTGTTATGTTTGACAAGCAGTTAAACTTGGGGGTGGGGGCCGAAAACTCCCGGCTCCCCCTATGCGCTATGGGACCCAAAAGGGGCGCCTTTTGTTGATCGCCAATCGATCTTCATGAGGACAGCGATTTATTCAGCGCGCGTCATTGGCCTGGCGAATTTAGGTTTTCCTCGGGGAAACGCGGGGCATTCCTCTGCTTTGGGACCCAGTGGGCCAAGTGGGTTCTTCAATTCCCCCCAATCCACTGAACCGGTGTCCGCAAGGCGCAATAGGACGTCCGCGGCCTGTTGGGGAGTTAAACTCCCGGCTCCCCCTATGCGCTATGGGACCCAAAAGGGGCGCCCAAGGGAGTCATCTTTTGCTGGCGCGCCTTTTGTTGATCGCCAATCGATCTTCATGAGGACAGCGATTTATTCAGCGCGCGTCATTGGCCTGGCGAATTTAGGTTTTCCTCGGGGAAACGCGGGGCATTCCTCTGCTTTGGGACCCAGTGGGCCAAGTGGGTTCTTCAATTCCCCCCAATCCACTGAACCGGTGTCCGCAAGGCGCAATAGGACGTCCGCGGCCTGTTGGGGAGTTACGTCGCTATACGGGATAGTCAAGGCGGGGCTGAAGAGCTCCAGAGCTTGATTCCTTGTTAATCCAAGTTTTCTCTCGGCAGAAAAGAAATGGTGCTCGTCTGTGCGCGCGTTTTCGTCATTAGTAATGAGAAGATTGGTCCAGCCAGCGATGCAGCAAGCCGCGCCGCACCAGTTCTTCATATCGAATTCCAAGCGCTCTCCAGTCGGGAGAACGGCGTTTTGGGCGAGGATGGCCTTGGCGATGAAGCGGATTGCTTCGGTGTTCAATCGATGGCTCCTTAAGATTTTGGCTCTATCCCGACTTACAACAATTATCGGCTGAAATGACAAAACAAAGCGCTGTTTCCTTCAAAGACGAACAACGGCAGGCTTTAACGGATGTTTTGAAGCCGGGGGTGTTGTCTGCTTCAGCAAGGTTCCCCTCAAGCTCCATGGGACAAAAGCCCTATGGGACCCTCGGCCGCAAGGCCGCAATCATACACAAACACGGTCAAAGGTGATTTTGGAATTTCTGGGGGAAGTGTAGGGTATCCCTCTGCTACCTCGCGTTTCCATAAGGGCCCTGGATAGGCTAATAGCAGGGGTCAAAGGCGCGTCGGCCGAGCCAAATGGTTCCCTGAGCAGGCGTTAGCTCCCTAAAGGTTCCACACAACCAATTGAACTACAACGATTTGCTACGGGACACAAGAGAGCCTGTATCCCCAAATGTATCACCAGGGGCCTGGGGCACTTGGGAATTGATGAGCGGCCCTGGAAATTTCCCAGGCTTGAACATCACAGCGTCCGGCCCAACAACAACGGGCTCAGCGAAGCCTCTTTTTTGAAAGTGGATCCCCCCGGGGGAATTCTGGAAATCCTCGGGCAAGAGGGACCCAACCCCCTCCCTACCCCACGTAAGACACGTAAAAGGGATTGCCCGAGGCGCTACCAGCGCCCGCCAAATGAACGCAACTGCGCCGCCAAGTGCCGTTCTTTCATGGGGCAATTCAGACAAATGGTGCGGCCAACATGCAACTCGCGGTGCCTAAGAGACCCGTAGAGCATTGATTTAATACAAGGTCTGCTGGGGCGCTAGTGGGCCTGTAACACCAAATATATGACCATGCCCATTTATTCAAATGTCAGATTTGATCCACTAGCTCAACAAAATCTTGATCTGTGCATCGGGTTGCTTCATATTGAGCCCAATTTAGCCGTGGCCTTCATTTACAAAAAGTATTCATTCATCATTATTCAGATTTTAAGTGAGAGCCAACGTCTGCAAATTGAACCTCATTGGCATTAAACTTGTCGAACCAGAAAATTCGTTCAAACAAACCGAGCCGTCTTTGAAGGCGCAAAGCTGCACGTGGTGTTATCGGCTATCCCAAGACCATTCGATTATCCGACATTGTTTGATATTAAAAGTTTTCAGAAATGAGCCTCCACAAGAGTGAGGTGCTCTATATTTGAGACTGTGAATTACGATATTGGAGAGAACCGATATGTTGCGGAATTCTAGGATAATGTTAACCCAATTTATGATGTACCTGTTGGTTGGCGGCTTGTCGTTTTTCGTTGAATTAAGCTCGTTTCAAGGAATGCTTTTCATGTATGTGCCGCTTGTCGTGGCATCTGTACTAAGTTTTATTTTGGCAAATATCGCTAACTATTTCATTTCTCTAAGGCTAGCTTTTGTAAGTGGACGGTTTGGCTTGGGAGTAGAATTACTGCGCTTGCTTATAATTGTGCTCGTTGGTCTAGCTTTGAACACTCTAATCGTGGTTGTCCTCGTGAACGGCATGAATGTATTACCTGCTCTAGCAAAAGTTTTAACTTTGCCAGTCGTCCTGCTCTGGAATTTTCTCGGGCGATCGCTGTTGGTCTTCCAGAGAAACATGTTGCCGACGTCGATTGAATCGACCTTCCTGAAGCCGGATTGAGCAGCGTTGGCGCGTTGATTTTGATTTATTGCCTAATGTCCCTACCACACAGCTGACTCTTCAAGCAGCGCAGCTCGGCTCATGAAGGCGGGGCAGATATCTGGCCCCCCCTCTTCGCATCCGCGCTCAGATTGGCTTAATGGTGCCGGCGCGACAGATGGTCAGTTATCCGTTTCCAAGTGCACCGGCTCCGCCTTATCAGAAGAGCGGGGAGGGGTCAGGATAGGGCTGTAATCGACGGCTATTCGAGGAATGTTCGGTTAAGACAATGTGTAGTTGGAAGCGAGAGGATACGAAATGTATCATTGGGTCAGGGCGGAAACCTTGTTGAGCACTCTTTGGACCCGTACCCAGAAATCGTGGCACCTGAGCGTCAAGCGAGGGGCAGTCATCACGATAGCTGCCGCTTTGCTGATCATAAGCACCGGCCCCTGGGTGCCAACAATGCCCGAGGCTGAACTCGATCCATCTTGGATGACGATGCTTCACGAGGCCTATGCAAGGCACTTCGTCTTTGGGCGCGATATCATATACACCTATGGCCCCCTTGGCTTTGCTTCTACGGTCCAATTTCATCCAGCAACTTTTGCGCTGCATCTTGCAATAAGGGCGCTCCTCGCAGTGGGTGCAGTGCTTGGCCTCGCGACACTTGCGGTGAGGCACTCACCCTGGTTCTTGCTTGCGGCCACGGCGGGACTTGCCCTGGTATTTTTGCCCCCGGTGATGGATCCGTTTTTCATTCTCGCCCCATTATTTGGCGCGTTGCTCGGCATTGTAGAGCGCTCAAATCTCGAAAAAGCCGTCGCGATAAGCCTCGCCGTGCTCGGGGGACTGGTCGCTCTCTGCAAATTTACATTCCTATTGTTTGCACTCCTCGCTTTTGGGATTACTGATCTTGCCCGCTTCATCGACCGGCGAGCATGGCCGATCTATCTCCCTATCTGGGGGGCATCACTGTGGGCTTTCTGGATTGCTGCAGGACAGCCTGCTGGGGGGCTATTTGCCTTTCTGATTTCGGCCGGACAGGTCGCCAAATCTTACGGTGAATTTATGCAGGCGAACGGCTCGAGGTTGGATTTCGTTTTATTCCTTGGCTCCTGTCTGCTCATAGCCTTCTATGTGAGGCAACGTGGTCAGAATAGGTTCACAAACCCACGTGTAATAGGAACTGGCATGGTTCTATTGCTTTTTCTATTTCTCGGCTGGAAGGGGGGGTTCGTCAGACATGACGAGCATGCGATCGCTGCTTCCACTACCATTTTTGTGGTCGCATTGACGGTGACAGTCCTTGCAGATCGGCTCTGTCCTGAAACAAGTGCACCGAGATTGGGCCTTGCGGGCATCGTCGCCGGCTTTGTCACTTGTGTGGCAGTTCAAGGCCATTATTTAGGCGGCGTGCAGCGGTGGCCGTTGCTGTCACTGCAGCACATCTTCAATAATGCCGTTGCTGTCACGGCCATCCTCGGTCCAGGGGATGGGATGAATCATCTGATGCGGCAGCATCAAGAGGCCGTCCTCAAAATCAAGGAGCGGTATCCGCTTGATGTCGGGGGAAAATCCGTGGACATTATGCCTTCGCGGAGTGTAGTGCCCTTTGCACTGGGACTTAACTACAGACCACGACCATCTTTTGAATCCTGTACAACGTTTAATTCGTACTTGTCGAAAGTGAATAATGCTCAACTTTTGTCCGAGCATGGGCCCCAGGTCATGTTGCTCGAATTCGATCCGATAGATAATCGTCTGGCCACGGAAGAAGACCCTGACGTTTTTCTCTCGCTCCTGCAAAGATTTGAAGTGCGCGGCGAGCAGGCTCACCTTCTCGTTCTTCAACGCCGGAGCAATCCACTGCCCGAGATGGGGCACCTGCTTCAGATGCATCCATTCAACCTTGGTGAATGGGTAGAGCTGCCTGCGACCCTTGACGGGGAGGTGCTGTGGATGCAGGCAGATGTCAGATCCACCTTTCTCGGCCGACTGATCGGAACAATATTCCGGCTTCCAATTTTGGAGCTTGAAGTCCGATTTGCAGATGGACATTCAACTCCATTCCGGCTTGTTCCGGATGTCCTCCGGAATGGTTTCATCGTTTCTCCTGTCCTCATGAGCATCAACGACTATATTGCTGCCACAAGCGACTCGGGTGGAGGGGTTCGACGTCCAGTATCAGTCCGGTGGATTGGAAATCGGCTGGCTGATTTCGCCTATGCACAGCATGCCATCGCAAACTTCACATCTTACGCGATCAACAAAGGTACAGCGTTGGAGCATTAATTTATTGGTACCGTTATATATGACTTTTTCAAGTCCGCTTAAGTGCCGTATGGCTCTGGGTAGTGAGAACTGGCTCGGTTTGTCCGAACAGCTTTTCCGGTTTGATAAGTGGAACGTCTGCCGGGTTTAGGCTGCCGCGATCTGCGGTAGCCGGTTGAAGTAGGCCTGATCCGGAGTCTGCCGGTCAAGGCTCGAATGAGGTCTGCGGGTATTGTAGAAGCCAAAGTAACAGCCGATCGAGGCGCGGGCCTCGGAGACCGTGTCGTAGGCTTTCAGATAAATCTCCTCGTATTTGACCGTTCGCCACAGGCGCTCGACGAACACATTATCCCGCCAAGATCCTTTGCCATCCATGCTGATGGCGACGTCGGCTTTGAGAAGAACACCGGTAAAGCCGGCACTGGTGAATTGGCTGCCTTGATCTGTATTGAAGATCTCCGGCCTGCCGTGACGGGCCAGAGCTTCGTCCAACGCCTCGATGCAGAACTCCGCTTCCATGGTGATCGACAACCGCCAAGCGAGAACCCGGCGGCTGAACCAGTCGACGACGGCCGCCAGATAGACGAAGCCGCGCGCCATCGGGATGTATGTGATGTCCATGGCCCAGACCTGGTTGGGTCTGATGACCGGTATGTTGCGCAAGAGATACGGGTAAATCTTGTGTCCTGGTGCCGGCTTCGAGGTATTGGGCTTACGATAGATCGCCTCGATCCCCATGCGCTTCATCAGCGTGGCGACATGCCGACGGCCGATGACGACGCCCTCCGCGTTCAGGAGATCACGCAGCATCCGGCTGCCCGCGAAGGGCAATTCAAGATGCAGCTCGTCCATCCGGCGCATGATGGCGAGATCAGCCGCAGAAACCGGCCGGGGCAGGTAATAGATGCTGCCACGGCTGATGTTCAGCGCCTTCGCCTGTTTTGTGATCGACAGATCGTGCTCAGGGTCGATCATCGTTTTGCGCTCAGCAGGCCGGCCTTGCTGAGCGCTCCTCCCAAAAAATCATTCTCCAGCGTCAGCTCTCCGATCTTCGCGTGCAGCGACTTCAAATCGACGGCGGCGGTTGCTGGCCCGGTACCTGGCAAGGGTCCGAACACCCCGGCAGCTCCTTCCAGCAGCTGCGCTTTCCATTGCGTGATCTGATTGGGATGGACATCAAACAGCTGCGCCAGTTCGGCCAGCGTCTTTCTCTCCTGTGCTCCGGCCATCTTGGCCGCTCTCAGGCAGAAACTCCACTTATCCCGCTGTCCAGTTTTGTCAGGCCAGCTCTCCGTTAAGAATAACAGGTAACATACTCTTAGTGGTTTGTTATTGGTTATCTGTGGCAATAACGCCTGGTTGCCCTGTGAAGCTTAAGGAAATCCAGATACGGTAAAAGTACCTATAGTGGACGGTGGGGAAACTAGCATTATTAAAAGCTGATAAACCGCCTCAGGACCCCAGCTCCCCAGCTCATCGAGAGCGAGGAAGACAGTCATTCGGGTGAAACCGAAGGCTGAGCCAGCCTCTTTCAATCTAAAGAAAATCGTTTGAACCTCAGCAAGCGCCGGCCAAGTTCCTTTTGAGATGAAGAGCGGGATTACTTGTTCGGCGTTACTTTCTTCAGAACAGCGGCGCCTATCTCCTTTGCATGCTCCTCGATGGCGGCGAGCTGCTTCTTCATATATTCGGATTGATGGGCGAGGAATTCCTGAGGGTCCTTCGCGTTAATGAGCTTCTGGGCGTGATCGAGCTGCCTTCACGTGCGCTTCGGTGAAGCTGAGCGCCTTCACGCTGGCCTCCTTGGCGCTCGATTGCAGGGCGTTTGCGGTGCCTTCGGCTTGCGCGGTTGCCTTGTGAGCGGCCTCAATGAAACTTTCGAAAGCCTTGCGGGCCTCCTCCAAGCTCTTCTCGGTCAACTCACGGAGTGGGCGGGGACTTCGTAGGGGGTCTTGGTCATGGCTTGCACCCTTCCCTGGCTGAAAGTCGAGGCGCATAAACGGACGGACCGAAATTTGCCCACCGAGCTCACGAACCATAGCACTGCTCGCGATTCCTTATATGGATTGGTTATTGTTGGGCGACAATGGTGCAGCAGCGTCTCAACGCCACAATCATGAAGCGACACGTCCAATTGCAATTGGATGAAGCCCTCGAGCCGGCTTAGGGGCGGCTCCCGGCTTAACTCAGTGGCTTCTCGGAGGCTCCTCTTCGCACAGCCAGGCTACACCTATTGGCATTAGTCCATCAAATTAGCAGACTAAAAATGCAAAATTAACGTGCTGTAATGGGAGCACAAAGTCGGGATAGGAGGTGCAGAGGAGAACATTGAGATTTTCTTGTTTATTGGATTGCTGCGAGTTCAGTGCCAACCGCGGGCTCGAGGCGTGGCTCTGCGCGAAAGGAGACGACCTCAAGGCGCTCCTCGACTCGTTTTCGATAGAGCTGAATGCCAATAAGAAAATCACCAAGGCACTTCAGCGAGGCGCACTTTGTCTCGCCCAGTGGGCCTTGGACAATTGTCTGCCCGTTGAAAAGCCCATTTGGCACGGACTGGAGTAGATGGACGCCCTAAATTCAGCACCGCAAGTCGAGATTGAAGATGCTGCCCCGACAGAAACACAAGACCGTTGGTTCGATCAATGGGTCACCGCCAAGGGTGCCTGAATTCCGACGCGAAGTGCAACACCCCAGCACTTTGAGCCTACTCGATTTTTCCTTTCCTCGGAGCCGCCTTCGCATCTCGAAATGCAGCGGAAGGCGGCGGAAAGGGAAGGAAAATCCGATCTTTCCTTGGTGAGCCCGAGCGCCCCAAGGTGTTGCACTTCGCGTCAGAGAACCACCTGTGACCTTGGACTTCTCCAATATGTTCGCCAGGTTGGCTTATGCCAAGATCGGGCAGGAGCTCCCCAGAGAGACCTCTATGACTTGACCGGGCACTTGGTGGGGTACGAATCGCACCACAGGAAGGGCGTAAAGTTGGCCTTCAATACGCTTCTATTCGGTGGCGGTTCCAAACTGCCTGCTGGGTTCAAGGACAAGCTGCCTCCCAAGGCTACGATGGCTAAAGTCAGGGGCGCAATCCAGGCTCTCCATCCCGGCCTAAGCCCACTCTTCGGCACCATGGTCGGCTATGAACTCATGTTCCAAGAGAGCCAGATTCTTATGGAGACCCTGAAGAAACTGAGTTCCCGAGGCATAGTCGCCCTTAGCCTTCACGATGCCGTTATCGTTCCAAAAACCAAACGAATGATAGCTAAACAAATCATGAGAGATGCCTCAGAGAAGATATCTGGGAACAGACTTCCGATTGAAGTAGATGATCTAGCAACATAAAGAAGACCCCCTAGGTGGCTATAAACCCCACTAAACTACCTTAGTTACGAATGACACCTCAGATAATACCTATATATATAAAAAAAGAGATGACATAGGTAAACCCTTAGAGGAGCCCATAAGAACTAGCCATCGATAGCACCGGGAACCTTAAGTAATCGAACACGTCAAGAAACCGTTAGACATATAATAGTACAACGAGAGGCTATACAGTAAAGAGAGCCTTACGGCCCCTCTAAGGGTTTACGTTATGTGAGCTACCCGGGAGCGACCTCACAGGGACCCTTCCGTCATTCCCTGGGTTTTCCCCCTTCGCCAGCCTCAGCCCTCAGCCCCAATGCCAGGGAGGAGGGGCTAATTGTGGCTGATATCAAGGGGGACGAACGTGCGAATAAAGCTCTTAATACAAAACAAGCTCAAATGGTTATGAAATCAGTCTAATTCGTTGTTCAAGAATATAGATAGAATACATTACCAGAATGTAATGTCCAGAGATATACTGTGATTGAAAGCCTGGTCGATCATAGGCCCTGGGAAGCTCTAGGCCTCCCAATGGCGGCCATAGGCCAGTTTAGGCTCAAGTATATCTAAGGCGTTCCCTGGGCTTCCTGGCCGCTCTCTACAGGTGCTCTGCTTCTAGCCTTTAGGTCCTGTCGGCACGGGTGTATTCTTTCAAAAGAGCGTTAAGCTCATCAATCCACTTCTTAAGGCGGATTATCGTGGCTTCCGTCTTAAGGCGGATTATGGTGGCTTCCGTCGTGCCGCTGGCTGCGGTTCCCATGCTCATTTCTCCAAACTCAAGCATCTTAAGCTGCCGCTGAAGCTTGGACCGCATTTCTATCCAATCCTCAACGAAGTCGTGGACCGTAGCCATGCGATTTACCCCCATGATTTGTGCTTAGCATATAGGAGCAAGAGGCTCGGCGCGAGCCAGCAGTTAAGCCACGCCTTCGGTCCCTACATTCTCCAACCGCTTAGCTACCGCTTCCGGCTTCAGGTGTGTATATCGAAAGAGCATCCTAGGGTCCTTGTGGCCGCTGACGAGGCTCACTTCAGGGACGCTTAGGCCAGCCTCAAAGAACCGGCTGATGGCCTCATGGCGTAGGTCGTGAAACCGCAGGTCCACTATGCCTGCTCGGCGCCTCAGTCGCTCCCAAGCGAGACGGAGGGCGTTAGTCGAGATTGGAAACACAAGCTCTTTCGAAGCGCCCCTCGTCCGCCGAGAGAACAATTGAAGGGCAGTCGGGCTAAGGGGTACGCTTCGGGGACTCCCGTTCTTTGTGTCATGCAACCGCACGAAGCATTGCTGTTCGTCCACGTCACCCCAGGTTATCGCGAGGATTTCGCTGCGCCTCATACCTGTGAAAATTGCTAGGTTGATGACGTCCACCAAAAGAGGATTGCGACTCTTGCGGAGGCCGCTGGCGAGCTTCCCAAGCTCTTCGTGGTTACAACTTCGCCGTTCTCTGGCGCGGCCCTGGGGTGGCATCGTAAGACCGTCCATCGGGTTCGCGGTAAGGGGAACGCCCCACTCCTCCCTCGCAATCTCCAAGCAGTGCCTCAGCACAGCCAATTCGCGTCGGACGCTCGACGGTGAGATTTTCCCGAGGCGTTCGTCCCGGAACAACGCGATGCGGGCGGTGGTTAGCTTGTCCAGCGTTGTGTCTGCGATAGCGCGCGCCCGCATAGCTCGCAGGCGGTACCCCTCAGACGTACAGCCCTTCTTCTTGGGGGAAACTTCAGCCTCGTAACGTTCGAGCAACTTGCCGAGCGTTATCGAACGAAGGGCGCCTCGATTCGCCTGAAGCTCGCCCCGTTCGATTTCAGCTTCTCTTTGGCGTGCCCAAGCCTTTGGCGTGCCCAAGCCTCGGCATCTGCCTTGAGGAGGAAGGAACGGGTGATAGGCGGGTGCCCCTGACGTCGAACCTGAGCCTGCCACTTGGTGCCGCGCTTGCGTATGGTCGCCATTCTGTGCCGTCTTCGCGTTGTGACAGCAGTGTGCCCGACGACGATAGACAACGATGAATGCTAGTGAGGACCGGCCGAAGACCTGGGAATTCCAAGAGCTTAGTTGGTGGAGCTGAGGGGAATCGAACCCCTGACCTCTGCAGTGCGATTGCAGCGCTCTCCCATCTGAGCTACAGCCCCCGTAGCCGCTCTTTACGCGAGTGGAAAAGCGCATGCAAGTTCAATGCGCCGATCGGGGCTGAAACTCAGCCCGGACTTGCCAGCCCGGCCGGGGCCGCGTAAACGAGCTTACTCTTGGCAACCGGTTCGGAGTCCCAATGCGCGCAGTTCTCGACGTGGTTCTCATCGTTCTACAGCTTTATGTTTACGTGATTATCGCCGCGGCGATCCTCTCCTGGCTTGTCGCCTTCAATGTCGTCAATCGCTATAACGACCTCGTGCGATCGATTTGGAACCTCGTGACCGGTTTGACGGAACCGCTGCTGCGCCCGATTCGGGGCGCCATCCCAAATCTTGGCGGCATCGATATTTCGCCGGTGATTTTGCTGTTGCTGATTTTCTTTATTCAGCGCGTCATCGAGGAATATGTCTATCCAAACGTCTTCTAAACCTTGGCCGATGAACCGTGGAATTTTCGCGGGGACGGTCTTATTTTATCCGTCCGCTTGACCCCCAAAAGCGCCCGCGACGAAATCGGCGGCCTTGAGCAGCTGTCCGACGGCCGGACGGTTTTGAAGGTGCGGGTGCGCGCGGTTCCGCAAGACGGCGAGGCCAACCAGGCGCTTTTGCGCGTGCTCGCGAAGGCGCTTCACATTTCCGCCAGCGCGGTGCGGCTTGAGGCGGGCGCGAGCAGCCGTTTGAAGACCGTGCATCTCGAGGGCGATGCGGAAACCCTCGCCGCCGGTTTGGCCTGCTTGGCGTCGGGCCGCAGATAAGACGACGCGGGAGCGTGTCCTTAAAAAATTTGCTCGACTTTTGCGTTGGGGACATGTTTCAAGCCTTCGAATTTGAGCGATTCCCTTCCGTTCACGCACGTCCAGCTGAAGGGCAAGCTCTTAGAGCATGTTCCGAAAAAGTTGATCGACTTTTTCGATCATAACATGCTCCAACTTTGAATTTGAGCGAGTCCTTATCGATCAAATGAGTCCATTTGATCGGGACGCGCTCTAGAAAGCCAGTCTGCTTTGCCGCTCATCTCCGACCTCCTTTTCGAAGCCCGCGCCGTCGCGCAGAGCCTTGCCGCCTTGACTGCGGGTTCGCACATTCGCCTCGGCGTGACCGGCCTTTCGCGGGCCGGCAAGACGGTCTTCATCACCGCGCTCATCGAACATTTGACCAAGGCGGCAAGCCCGGCCTTGCGGGGCCGCAGAAACACCTTGCCCGTGTTCCATGTGCACGCGGAAGGACGGCTGATCGGCGCCACGCTCGAACCGCAACCGGACGATGCCGTGCCTCGCTTCGCCTATGAGGATCACATTGCCGCGCTGGCGGGCCCCAAGGGGGACCCCGGCGGCCGCCATTGGCCGCAGTCGACGCGGCGCATTTCGGAGCTGCGGCTGCGGCTTTTTTTCGACCAAAGAACCGGGATGCGTCCAGGCCGCCAGTCACTGGCCCTCGACATTGTCGACTATCCGGGCGAGTGGCTGCTCGATTTGCCGCTTCTTTCCAAATCCTTCGCGCAATGGTCGCGCGAGACCTTCATTGCCTCGGCAAGCGCCGCCCGGGCGCCGCTCGCCGTGCAATGGCGCGAGCTTGCCGCCAACATCGATCCGCGCGGCACCGCCAATGAGGAAGAGGCGCGCCGCGAGGCCGAGCTTTTCACCAATTATCTGAAGGCGTGCCGCGCCGACGAATATCATTTCTCGAGCCTGCCGCCGGGCCGGTTCCTGATGCCCGGCGACCTTGAAGGCTCGCCCGCCTTGACCTTCGCGCCGCTCGCCGTCGAGGAAGGTGAAACCTATCCGCCCGATTCCTTCGCCACCATGATGGAGCGGCGTTACGAGGCCTATAAGACGCATGTCGTCAAGCCCTTCTTCCGTGATCATTTCGCGCGGCTCGACCGCCAGATCGTTCTCGTCGACGCGCTCGCCGCATTGAACGCAGGACCCGCCGCGATGCGCGACCTCGAAACCGCGTTGACCGAAGTCCTGGCGGCGTTCCGGGCGGGCCGCGGCAATCTGCTGTCGGCCTTGTTCCGGCCGAAGATCGACAAGATTCTCTTTGCCGCGACCAAAGCCGATCATCTGCACCACACAAGCCACGACCGGCTGGAAGCGATCTTGCGGCATCTGACCGCCAAGGCCATCGCCCGCGTCGAGACGGTCGGCGCCGAGGTCGATGTCATCGCGCTCGCGGCGGTGAGGGCAACGCGCGAGGCCAAGGTTGGCGGTCCCGACGGGCCCGCGCTTGAAGCCGTCATCGGCACGCCCCTCGATGGCGAACATATCGGCGGCGATATATTCGATGGAAACTCGGACGCTGCGATTTATCCGGGCGAGCTTCCCGGCGATCCGGAAGCGGTGTTTCGCGATGAGCCGAGCACCGTCAAGCCGATCGACATCGACTACCGCTTCGTCCGTTTCCGTCCTCCCGCACCCGTCCGGAGCAAGGATGGCACGTTGCTGCCGCCGCCCCATATAAGGCTCGACCGCGCACTTCAGTTTCTCCTTGGCGACAAACTCGGATGACGTCAGCCCAGGAAGGGGTTTTTCACGTTTCACCTGGTCTCGGTTGGGCGCGCTGGACGTTTCAGCCGAAACATGATCTTGCCACTGGGTGTTTGAGCAGATGCTGGAATGAGGTCTTTTGTGGCGATTGATTCAAAGCCCCGCCCGCGCGCGTTCCGTATTGGCCCCGTCGCGGAAGCCAACGCCGAAAAGACGCCAGGCCCGCTGGTGATCGAAACCCTGGCCGATCCCTATGAGGCCGAAGCCAAGGCTTTGATGGCCACCCCGGAGATCGAGGAAGCGGCGGTCGAGGCCGCCCAGAAGCAGGGCATGGCCGCCCGCTCGCTCTTGTCCTGGGGAGGGCTTTTCTGGTCAGCGGCGGGCGGGCTTGTCTCGCTCGGCTTCGGCCTTTGGCTGACGCGGCTCATCGACGATCTTTTCTCCTGGTCGCCGGCGTTCGGCCTGATCGGTCTTGTGCTGGCGGGCGTTGCCGGGGCGGCGCTTTTCGTTCTCGCCGCGAGGGAAATCGGCGGAATTTTGCGCCAGCGCCATATCGCCGAACTCCATATCGGGCTCGCCCATGCGCGCGAGAAAGACGATTTCAAGGAGGCGCGCCGCCTCATTGGCCAGCTGTCCTCGCTCTACGCCGCACGGCCCGAAACCGCCCGCGCCCGCGGCCACCTCCGTCAGCTCGCGCATGACATCGTCGATGGACGCGATTTGATCGACATCGCCGAGCGCACCCTCGTCGAGCCGCTCGACCTCTTGGTGCGCCACGAAATCGCCGCCGCCGCCAAGCGGGTCTCCATGGTGACCGCGCTCGCGCCGCGCGCCATCATCGACGTCGTCTTCGTCGCGGCGCAGGCGATCCGGCTCATCCGGCGCATCGCGGCGATTTATGGCGGCAGGCCGGGCCTCTTCGGCTTTCTAAAACTGTTGCGCTCGATCGCCTCGCATATCGCGATCACCGGCGGCATGGCAGCGGGTGACAGCCTGCTGCAGCAAGTCGTCGGCCATGGGATCGCCGCGAGATTGTCGGCCCGCCTTGGCGAAGGCGTGTTGAACGGTCTTCTGACCGCGCGGGTCGGGCTTTCCGCCATGGCCGTCTGCCGCCCGCTGCCCTTTGCGTCCAAGCGGGCGCCCGGCGTCCGCGATGTCGCGCCGTTTTTGTTCAAATCGGAAAGCAAGGGATGAGCGGCCAGAGTTTTGACCGGTGGCGAGCGCTGAACTTACCAAAATGTTTCCCGTGAAACATTTTGGTCCGATGGCAGGGGCAAACCCCACAACGCCGCCTCCGTTTTCCCTGCTAAACGCGCAAGAGCGCCCAAAAGACCGGTCCTTTTGGCCCGTCCCAGCAGACGAGACGGGAACGGGGATCGCGGAACACAAGTCGGCCGCTCCCGGGAGGGGCCGAGGAAAAAGGCTCAGCGCTCTTAATTTCGCATTTCTGGAACAAATATATATCCTCCTGCAGAGCTATTGTATCTAAGGGCACCTCGAAAAATAGGCGCTTCCCTCCACGGTGCAAATCAGATTCAAGGTTCTCATGCTCTGAGCGCGGGAGGTTGGAATGGGACAGCTTGGTTTTTTCGATTTGAACCGACGTTATGAAAGTCTCGATAAAAAGAGCGATCCGCTTGCAGTGATCGCGGCGATGGTTCCGTTCGAATCCTTCCGGCCAAAGCTGAAGGCGGCTCTGATTAAAGGCGAGCTTCGCAAGAGCGACGCGGAACGCAAGAGTTCAGCGGGACGCAAGCCTTGGGATGAAGTCGTGATCTTCAAGGCGCTGGTGTTGCAGGCGCTCTACAATCTCTCCGACGATCAGGCGGAATACCAGCTTCGTGATCGCTTCTCCTTCATGCGCTTTCTCGGTTTGGGGCTGGAGGATGCGGTTCCCGACGCCAAGAACTTTATGGCTCTATCGCGAGGCGCTGGCGAAGGCGGGCGCGGTGGAAGAGCTGTTCGATCTGTTTGACGGGTTCTTGAAGGACAAGGGCTATCTCGCCATGGGCGGGCAGATCATCGACGCAACGATCGTGTCGGCGCCCAAGCAGCACAATTCGCGCGAGGACAACGAGACGATCAAGGAAGGCAAGATGCCGGAAGACTGGAAATCGAAGCCGGCCAAGAACCGCCAGAAGGACAAGGACGCGCGCTGGACGAAGAAGCATGAGCGCTCGTATTTTGGATACAAGAACCATATCGGCGTCGACCGCCGGCACAAACTCGTGCGCCGTTACGTGGTGAGCGACGCGAGCGTGCACGACAGTCAAAAGTTCGAAGATGTTCTTGATACGAGCAACACGGCTTCGGACGTGTGGGCCGACAGCGCCTATCGCAGCGATGACATCGAGGAAAAGCTCGCTGAGCGCGGCCTGAAGAGCCGCATTCATCGCAGGGCCTATCGCAATCGCAAACTCAGTGAGGCGCAGAAGGCCGCCAATACGACGCGCTCGAAGGTGCGCGCCCGCGTCGAGCATGTATTTGGTGATCAAAAGAATGGCATGGGAGCCGAGCTCGTGCGCACCATCGGCATCGTTCGCGCCCGGTGCAAGATCGGAATGATGAACCTCGTCTACAACATGCGCCGCTTCGTTTGTCTTGAAAGGATGGCCGCCGCGGCCGGGTGAACCGGCGCGCCATGCGTCGGGTCGCGTGAGTTGAGCCGATCAAGCCACCACCTGAGAAATCGGTGGCGACTTCAGGCAGCCTCGATGAGAGGCCAAGGATTGAACGATCTACCGCGTTGCGAACTCGAACGCCGGTCATCACACCATAAGGGGATATTTTTTCGAGGTGCCCCTAAAAGAGAAATATTGCTTGTCCTGAAACTCATATGGCAAAAATGGATACTTATATAATATTGAGACTTCGATGCCACCAGATTTACGTATCCTGAATTCCGACGCGAAGTGCAACACCCCAGCACTTTGAGCCTACTCGATTTTTCCTTTCCTCGGAGCCGCCTTCGCATCTCGAAATGCAGCGGAAGGCGGCGGAAAGGGAAGGAAAATCCGATCTTTCCTTGGTGAGCCCGAGCGCCCCAAGGTGTTGCACTTCGCGTCAGAATCCACCATTATTGAAAAATCTGAATTGAGCATGTAACGGATCCGGCGCATTAGCGGTTTCTCGCGTGATTGAAAACGAAGGAAGTAACGAATATGCTGTTATAAACAATCCGAAAACCGTAGTCGCTAATTTCCACCATGGGCTTACGCCGCTCCACCAAAAGTTAATATAATATAAAAAAATATTTCTATGTAATTCACATTGTGCTTTAGCTTGCTATTTTTCCTGTTTCCTTGCTTTGCTTTCGACGCATTAGTTTTACCAACATTTCCACGCCTGAACTAATTTTCTTCAGCTTGGACGCTAATCAGATTCGTAATGGGTTGTAAATTACGTAGTGGTACACGCTTTGATCCGATGGCACAGGCAAACACCACAAAAGCCGACCCTGTTTTATGCCTTGAGACGCGCAAGTTTGGGGAAAAGACCGGTCTTTTGGCGTTCTCCCACCGATGGCGTCAGGAATCGGGCAACGCGGTTGAGACTTTCCGCCAGAATTTCAACAGGCGATACCTACAGCGCTTAAATGGCTGTGGATGAACCCCTGACGCTTCCACCGGTGCCAGACGCAGTCCTGTGGAATTGTCGCGGCGGCGCCTCGACTTCGCACCCCAACTCTGAAAACCTTCGCCAGCACTCGAACGAATTGGCGCCATTTCGCAGCCCGGGCTGCTTTGCCGCCGGGCCGGGCAGATTATGGTCAACTTCCGTTTCCTCCACGCCGCCGATCTGCATCTCGACAGCCCTCTCACCGGCCTCGCCAGGAAATCGGAGGACAATGCGGCACGCCTCATTGAGGCTTCGCGCCGGGCGTTCGACAATCTCGTTGCGCTCGCCATCGAGGAAGACTGCCGGCTGATTGTGATCGCCGGGGATATTTTCGACGGGAAATGGCGTGACTACCGGACGGGCCTCTTCTTCGCCAGCCGGACGCGGCAGCTCAAGGAGGCTGGCATTCGCGTGATTCTCATCGCCGGCAATCATGACGCGGAGAACCCTTTCGCCAGCCGTCTCGAATATTCCGATAATGTCCGGCTGTTGTCCGCCCGGCGGCCGGAGTTCGTGCCGCTTGAAGAGCTGGGGGTGGTCGTCCATGGGCGAAGTTTTCCGCAACGCGATGTCGTCGAGAATATCGCGCTTACATATCCGAGCCCGGTTCCGGGCCGCTTTAACATCGGCGTGCTGCACACGGCCTGCGGCGGGAGCGAGGGCCATGCCAGCTATGCGCCCTGCACACTCGAGCAGCTCGTCAATCATGGCTACCACTATTGGGCTCTCGGCCATGTTCACACGCGGCAGGTTTTGAGCGAGGCGCCCGCGATCCTCTATCCCGGCAATCTGCAGGGGCGCAGCGTTCGGGAAACCGGCGCAAAAGGGGCGACGCTCGTCGAAGTCAGGGACGGGAACATCGCGCGGCTCGAACACCGGGCGCTCGACGTCGTCCGATGGTCTCTCGAAAATGTGAATCTCGCGGGCATGGCAGACCGGGAAGCGCTCCTACCCGCGGTCCGCGAGAGCATCGAGCGGGCTTACGCCGCTTGCGAGGGCCGCGCTCTGGCGATCCGGCTTCGCCTCGCGGGGCCGACCCTCTTGCATGCCGAACTCGCCGCATCGGCGCCATCGCTGCGCGAAGAAATCGAAACGCTCGCCGCGGGCGTTGCGAGCGACATATGGATCGAGAAAGTCGAAGTCCGGACGGAGCCGCCCATTGCCGAGGGCGCCGGCGCCGATCCGACGATCGCCGGACGTTTGCGGGAGGCGGTGGAAAAATTGGCGGCCGGTCCCTTGCTCACCGAACGCCTCGAAGCGCGTCTTACGGAGATCAAGACAAAATTGCCCGCTGGCGCGCAGAGCGGCGACGCGCTGTTCCAAATGCTGAGAAGCGAAGGATTGGAAAGAGCGCGGATTTTGGCTCTCGCCATGATCGAGCGCGGGCGGGGCTGACCCGATGCGGTTCGAATCCTTCACGATCGAGAAATATGGTCTTGTTGACCGCCGCACTTTGTCGTTTCCGCGAGATCCCGGCCTCGTCGTGATCTATGGGCCGAATGAAGCGGGCAAGAGCACGAGCCTTGCCGCGATCACGGATTTTCTGTTCGGTATTCCGCAGACGACATCGCGAGGGCAAGTCTATGGCTATGACCAGATAAGGCTGACAGCCGATCTCGTCCTCGCCGACGGCACCCGCCTCTGCCTCCGGCGGCGGAAGGGCCGGGCCGGGCGCACCCTCACCGATGAAAACGGCGAGCCGGTGGATGAAGCGCTCCTCGCCCGCCGGCTCGGCGCGACCGGACGCGAACGCTTTGGCGCGCTTTTTGGTCTTGATCATATGACCCTGCGCAGCGGCGGCGAGCGTTTGCTGGCGGCCGACGGCGACATCGGCCGGCTGATCGTCGAAGCGGGCGGCGGCCTGCGGGCGCTGGTGGACATGACCGGAAAACTGGTGGCCGAGGCCGATGCCTTGTTCGCGCCGACCCGTGCCGGGCACCGCCTGTTCTATAAGGCGTTCGACGCCTATCAAGCGGCGGATCGTGCCGCCAAGCAGGGCCTCCTCACGCGCGACGCCTATGAGGAGACCAAGCGGCGGCACCAGGAAGCGCAAGCCACGGCCGAAGAGATCCGGTCCCAACAAAAGCACAGCGCCGAGAGGATTTCGCGGCTCCAGCGTCTTGTCCGGGTGATCCCGACGATTGGCGAGCTCGACGGCGCCGATCAGGAATTGGCGGCCTTCGCCGATCTTCCGCCCTTGCGAAACGGTTTCGCCGACGCGGCGCAAGACGCCCTGCGGACAGTGAAGCAGGCGGAAGCGGCGCTCGCCGAAGCCGAGGAACGCCGCGCCTCTCTGGCGGCGAAAATCGAGGCGCTGACGCCCTCCGCGGGGGTCTTGGGGGCGGAAACAGCGATCCGCGATATTGAGGAAAAGGCGGTCCATGTCCGCAAGGCGCGCAGCGACCGTTTGAACCGGCAAACCGAACTCGCCGAGCGCAAGGCTAAGCTCGATGTCGTCCGGGACGCCTTGGGGCTCGCCGCCGATGCCGATCTTGAGGCGCTCTTGCCGCCGCCGGATGCGATCGAGCGGGTGCAAAAGCTTGCTTCCCAGGGTGTCGAGCAGCGAGCGGAACGGAGCGCGCTCGAGAAGCAGCTCGCCAATGAAGACAGAACCCTTGCCGATTTGGCGGCGCGTCAAGAGGAACGGCGAAAGGCCGGGACGAGCGAGCCTTTGGGGATCACCATTGCGGACTTCGCAAATCTTGCGGGCCTGTCCCGCACGGTCGAGGCCGCCGAACGCAGGGCGGAGCGCCTTCGCCGGGACATCGCCCAGCGCGTCAACCAGCTCGGCTTCGATGATATCGATGGTTTTGCCGCATGGTCCTGCCCCCCGGCGGCGATGATTCAAGCCGAGCTCGACCGGCGCGCGTCGCTCGAAGCCGAAATCGCGAAAATCGCCGAGAGGTCGGCCGCCGATGTGGAAAAACGCGACAAGGCGGCGGGCGCCATCGCGCATTTGCTGCAAGCGAGCGAGATTTTGACCGATGCGTCTATCGCCCGGGCGCGCAAAGATCGCGAGGAAACATGGCAGGTGATTTGCTACCGCTATTTGAGCGAACGGGGCGACGGTGTTGCGAGCCGTCCGCTCGCGGACCGCAAGGCCGATATTGACCAGCACCGGCAACAGACGGAACAGGCGGACTGGCTCGCCGACCAGAAATCGCTGGAGGCCGAACGCGTTGCCGCCCTTGATCTTGCGCAACGCCATAAGGCCGAGTCTCTTATCGCGATCGAGAGCCTGGAACAGCAGAGGAGGGCGCTCGATGACCGGCGGCAGAAAGGTGTTCGCGCTTGGGAGGAGGCTTGGCCGGAGGCGGTCAGCCGGCAGAGCGATCTTGGCCGGTTGAAAGCTTTGGCCGAGGAGTGCGTAACGATGCTCGGTGACAATGCGAGGCTGCGCGAATTCATCGAGGACGTTGAGCAGCACCGCGCCGAGATGGCGCCACGGCTCTCAGCTTTGGAGCAGGCGGAAAACAAGCTCGGTGTCGAAACCTGTGACGCGGCCTCGCTGCAGGAGCGCGTGGCCGGTGCGTCGAAAGCGATCAAAATCCACGAGGATGCCTATGCCGATTTTCGGCACGATGCCACGGAGATTCGCAATGCTTCACTCCGGCGGCAGAGCACGCAGGCCGCGTTCGATGCTCTCCGGCTGGCCGAGGCCAAGTGGCGTTCGGTCTGGGTGCCGGCGGTCTCGGCATTAGGCCTTGCGGAGACTATCGCACCCGAACGCGCGAATGAAATCGCGGCGCGATGGGGCACGGCGGCGGGCCTCGCCGATGGCCTCAGGCTCACCCGCGAGCGTTTGCGGCGGATGGATGACGACGAGAAGGAGCTTCGCGAAAAGATCGGAACCGTTGCAGGCACGCTCGATTTTGAGCTGCCGGACGATTGTTTGGCGGCGGGGGTCATGCTCGGGCAAAGGCTCGATGCCGCGCTGAAAATTGCAAGCGAGCGGCAAATTCTTGCGGGTCAGCTGAACGAAGCCGCGGCGGAGCGGGACAGGAAGCAGCACTCTTGCGAGGCGGCTCGGGCGAAGGCCGCGGCTTTGTGCGGCGAGGCCGGTTGCGAACCTGCCGGCCTCGAAGCCCTGGCGGAACGTCTCCGGCAATGCGGCGCGCTCAAGGAGCGCCGCCAGGCGCTCGCGGAGACGGTCTTGCGGTCTGGTGATGGCCTGCCTCTTGGCGTTTTGCGCGAGCAATGGGCTGGCCGCGATCTCGACATCCTTAAAGCCGATCTCCTGCAAGCCGAGCAGGATGCCACCCGGCTGATGGCCGGCATGGAGACGGCACTTGCCGAAGTTCAGGACCGGGCGCGCGAATTGGAGACATTCTCGGCCAGCGGCGGCATCAACGAGGCGGTCGCGGCGCGCGAAGGCGCGATCGCCGAGATCCACGAAGTGGTCGAGCGCTATATCGAGATTGGGCTTGCGAAAGACCTCCTCTCGGCAGCGATGGACGCGATCCGCGCCGAGCAGCAGGACCCTTTGATTCTGCGCGCCAGCGCCCTGTTCGCCGCTTCGACGAAAGCCGCCTTCAGCGGCATCGAGACCGAAATCGATGAGGCGGGACATCCTGTGGTCGTCGGGCGGCGCGCTTCGGGCGAACGCTTGCCCGTCGGGCGCATGAGCGATGGGGCGCGCGATCAGCTTTTTCTCGCATTCCGGATCGCGAGCATCGAGCACTATTGCGCGGCCGCCGAGCCGCTGCCTTTCATCGCCGACGATCTTCTCGTGCATTTCGATGATGACCGCGGCGCCGCAGCCCTTGGGCTTTTGGCCGAGCTCGGCGCGGCGACCCAGGTGTTGTTGTTCACCCACCACCGGCATGTGAAAGACGCCGCCGAGTCGCTCGTCGCGCGCCATGCGGCGGCGATTGTTGATTTGGGGCGTGCTTGAGAAGCGCCCGGCTCTGACCGGCGCATGGCACGGCGCGCCCCGGGCAACGGCAGGCCACCGCCCCTCCCGCGCCTGGCTCTGTCCCGCGTCCTGCGGGATGATGTTCCCGTGTTAGACCGTGACCTGGGCGCCAAGTTCGACGACGCGATCCGATGGAATGGAGAAGAAGTCGGTCGCGTTCGCCGCTTGTCTGGCGAGGGCGATATAGAGCCGGTCCTGCCAGGCGGGCATGTCCGAATTGGGGGCAGGCTTGATCGTCCAGCGGCCGAGAAAAAACGATGTCGTCATGATGTCGAATTTCAAGCCGGCCTTGCGCAGCAAGGCAAGCGCCGCCGGAACGCGCGGACTTTGCATATAGCCATAATGCAGGATCACGCGGGTGAAATCCTCGGAAAGCTCCTCGATTTGAAAGCGTTTGCTATCCGGAACCCGCGGCGTATCCTCGGTCAATACCGACAAAATCCAAACGCGTTCGTGAAGGACCTTGTTGTGTTTGAGATTGTGCATCAAGGCGGACGGCGCGATCTCGGGTGAACTCGTCAGGAAAACAGCGGTACCCGCCACCCGCATCGGTTTCGATTTCTCCAGCATGCCGATGAGGTCGGGCGTTGGGATTAAATCGCGGCGCAATTTTTGGGTCAGCAGCCTCGTGCCGCGAACCCAGGTCCACATGACCACCATCGAGCCGCTGCCGATTGTCAAAGGCACCCAGCCGCCCTCGATGATCTTCATGAGATTGGCGGCGAGAAAAGCGCAATCGATGGCAAGAAAGCCGGAAACGAAGAGAGCCGCGAGCCAAACCGGCCAGCGCCAGCATTTCCATACGACGACGAAAGCCAGCGAGGTGGTCGCCACCATTGTGCCGGTGACCGCAATGCCATAGGCGGAGGCGAGCGAACTCGAACTCTTGAACACCAGCACCAGCACCAAAACGCCGAGCAAGAGCAAGCGATTGATGCGGGGAAGAAAGATCTGACCTTCCTGAGGTCTCGGATGTGTGCAGAATGAGCATCCGCGGCAAGAGCCCGAGCTGGATGGCCTGGCGCACAAGCGAAAACGCCCCCGTGATCACGGCCTGACTCGCGATGACCGTCGCGATCGTGGAGAGGATGACAAGGGGCAAAAGAGCCCAGTGCGGCGGGAGCAGGAAAAATGGATTATCGAGGGACGCCGGATCGGCGAGGACGAGCGCCCCCTGGCCGAGATAGTTCAAGCTCAGAGCCGGAAGCACGAACAGGATCCAGGCGGATTAAATCGGCGCGCGGCCGAAATGACCCATGTCCGCGTAAAGCGCCTCGGCCCCTGTCACCGCCAGAAACACAGAGCCGAGCACGACGAAACCGAGAAGGCCGTGGCCGAAAAGAAAGCGCAGGCCATGGATGGGATTGAAGGCGCTGAGGATGCGCGGTGCATCGCCGATGTGAGCCGCCCCCAAAATCCCGATCACCAGAAAAAACACCGCCATGATGGGGCCGAAAAAGGCCGCGACGCGCGCGGTGCCGCGTCTTTGCGCCCAAAAGAGCGATATCAGAATAAGGATCGTGACCGGAAGGATATAAGGGGAGAAGATCGGCGTGACGAGTTCAAGCCCCTCGACAGCCGAAAGGACCGAAATCGCCGGCGTGATGATGGCGTCGCCCGAAAACAGCGCCGCGCCCGCGACACCGAGAAAAAAGACCGGCGCGATGGCGTGGCCGAGCGCCGATTGGGCAAGCGCCATCAGGGAGAGGATACCGCCTTCACCCTTGTTGTCCGCGTGCATGAGAAACAGCACATATTTCGCGGTCACGGTAAAGAACAGCGCCCACATGAGCAGGGAGACGGTGCCAATCACGCCGGTGTCGGACACCCCCGCGTCTTTGACATGGCTGAGCAATTCGCGCAGCGCGTAGAGCGGGCTTGTCCCAATGTCCCCGAACACGACGCCGAGCGACCCGAGTGCCATGCCGGCGAAGGCGGGTTTACGCTTCGCGGCGGGTTCACCTGCGGCTGCGGGAACCCCCCCGTCTTGCGCGATCTGTCGTCCCATTCGCATGCCCTTCGCGGCCGTTTCCAGCGGTAGGTCCAAAGACCCGGTTTTTCGCAACGCTGTATATTCTCGTGCCGCCGGGGTGAGAAGGGCCCGAAGATTGAGTTTCCAACGCGCCACCCGCCCCGCGACCCAGGTACTAACTCCTTCGAACCGTGGCTATTCTATGGGACCGAAGGATCTCACAGAAATAAACCGCGATCATGGCTTTCGAACCCCACCCTTCCACTTTGC
>CAWAQW010000007.1:0-132381 GCA_963784075.1 uncultured Alphaproteobacteria bacterium
CGCAACACTATCTCGCTGACTGGGAAATTGACGCCGTAGCCGGCAGCTATATGCGGCAGCTTATGAGTCAATGCGGAGCGACATTCGGCGGATAAAATTCCTCACACTCAGAATTAGTGGGGTCCAGCTGCCCGTACTACTTCCACCCCCGTACTTTCACCCCGCCATGGACGCGCTCCTGCAACACTCCCGTGAAGAACATGTAGGGATGCGCCGGCTCGAGTTGGCTGGCTGCATCCAGTTTCGTTCGCAGCTCGGCAGGAATTTCGAAGCTCAGCGCCGCCAGGTTGTCTTCGAGTTGCGCCAGTTTGGTCGCGCCGATGATCGTCGAGGTGACGCCCGGCTGCGTCGCCACCCAGTTGAGCGCGACCTGCGCCGCCGGACGGTTCAACGCTTTCGCAACTTCCAGCAGCGCATCCAGGATGTTCCAATTGCGCTCGGTGAACTTCTTGAACGCCGGATTGTTGGCGTTCTTCAACACTTCGAGGCGGCTGCCCTGGCTGCTCTCCGGTCCCTTCTCCCGGGTGTATTTGCCCGCCAGGAAGCCGCTGGCCAGCGGGCTCCACGGACAAATTCCCATGCCCAGTTCGCGAGCGGCGGGAATGTGTTCGCGCTCGATGGTGCGCTCCACCAGCGAGTATTCCAGTTGCAGCGCGACGATCGGCTCTCTTCCCAGGCAGCTCGGCCAGCGTCTGCCCGCGCGCCGCGTACCACGCGGGCACGTCCGAAAAGCCGTAGTAGCGGATCTTGCCCTCGCGCACCAGCGTGCTCAGCGTGTCGACGACCTCTTCGACCGGAGTGACCGTGTCCCACACGTGCATCCAGTAGAGATCGAGGTAGTCCATCTTGAGGCGGCGCAGCGACGACTCGAGCGCGCGATAGATGTTCTTGCGCCCGTTGCCGCCGGAGTTGGGATTGCCTTCCTGCGGATTGAAGGTGAACTTGCTGGCGATCACCAGCTTGTCGCGCAGCCCGGCGTCGGCGACAAAGCGGCCCAGCAATTCTTCGGACTTTCCGTCCGCGTACACATCGGCGCAGTCCATCACGTTGCCGCCGCTTTCGACATAGCGGTCGAAGATGCGGCGCGATTCGGCGTCGTCGGATCCCCAGCGATCGTTGCCAAATGTCATGGTGCCCAGAGAAAGCGGGCTGACACGCAGGCCCGAGCGGCCCAGAGTTACGTATTCGTTCAATTGCATGAGGAATTTATCCTCTCCGATGAAATGTCGGATGGTTCGATGATGCGACAGGCAGGGGAAGTTGCGACGACCGGGACTCTGTTGCTCGAAACTCGAAACTCGCTAACCACTAGCCACTTCCTCACTCGTAGCGCAGGCTCTCCACCGGATCGAGTCTGCGCCGCGCGCGCGGCCGGCATGGTGCCGAACAGCACTCCGATCAGCGAAGACACCAGCACCGCGATGACGACCGACAGGCCGGAGATCGGAATGCGGTAGTTGGTCAGCATGCGCACGGAAATGGGCAGCGCCATGCCGATCACGATGCCGACAAATCCTCCGATCAGCGAGATCAGGACGGCTTCGGTCAGGAATTGCGCCCGGATTTCCGCGTTGGTGGCGCCCACGGCCTTGCGCACGCCGATTTCCCGGATGCGCGAGTTGACCGTGGCCAGCATGATGTTCATGATGCCGACGCCGCTGACCAGCAGCGTCAGCACGGCAATCAGCAGCAGAATGGTGGTCAGCGCGTTGGCGATCTTTCCGGCGACCGTGAGCAACTGCGTCAGGTTCTCGACCTTGTACACCGACTCCGGCCGATGGCGCGATTGCAGCACCTTCTGGATTTGCTCGGTCGCGCCGGGAATGTCGGACGAATCGGCGACCGAGAAGAAGAGCTCTTTGACCGTGTCGGTGGTGGTGAAGAAGCGCGCCACGGTGTAAGGAATGAGGATGGTGTCGTCGGAGATTTCCGACTGGCCGAAGGTATCGACGCGCTCGCGAAACGTGCCCACGACCACGAAGGGCAGGCCGCTGAGCTTGATGACCTGGCCCACGGCGGCGTCGGTCGAACCGTACAGGGTGTTGGCCAGGTTCTGGGTGATCGCCGCCACCTTGCCGCGCGACTGGCTGTCGTTGTCCTCCAGGAATCGTCCGGTGAGCACTTCGAGATTGCGCACCCAGAGATACTCCGCCGCGACGCCGAGCACCAGCACATCGCGCTCCCGGCCACCCGGCACGGCGATGTGGTCGTGCAACTCGATCATCGGCGACGACGCGGTGATGTTGGGCACCTGCTGGCGCACCGCGTTCAGGTCGTCGATGGTCATGTAGTCGTTGGCCGATTCGGCGCTGTAGATCGACGCCGCCCTCGTATTCGGCGGTGATCATGTTGGCGCCGATCGACTGGATCTGCTGCAGCACGTACTGCTTGCCGGTGAGGCCGATGGTCACCACCAGGATCAGCGACGCCGTGCCAATCACCATGCCCAGCGCGGTGAGCGCGAAGCGCACCTTGTTGGCTGCGAAACGTCTCGATGGCGACACTGACGGTCTCCCCCAACACCAGCTTGGGATAACGCCGGCCGTTCTTGCCGTTGGTCGCCATGCCTATGCTGGTTAGACTAACCCTTACGCTCCGGCGCTTCAATGCGACGGCAGGCGAGCGTCGACGCCGACATCGGCGTGTTGCGGCTACCGCTGCGGTATGATCGTCTTAAGGGTTCAAGACCCAGGCTCAACCACCTCTGATGTCACCAGTTCCTCCACCGTTCCGCACTCACGCAAATCCTCATGGGTGCCGCACTTTTCGCGAGCCGCAGCGGCCGCAGCGCCTGCCCAGCAGAACGTGGGCGAACTGTTCGCCTCCGACGCCAGCGTGAAAGGTTCGGTGGTGCTGGCGAATTCGGGAACCAAAGTGATGAGCGGCTCTTCCATCGCCGCCGGAGCCCAAACCGCCACGCTCAAGCTGGAACGCGGCGGCAGCATGATGATCTGTCCAGGCACGAACCTCGCGGTGACGACCTCGCAGAACGGGCGCCAGCTCATGTTCAGCATGGACACCGGCAACATCGAGATGGATTACCCCATCGGTGCCGCTGCCGACAACCTGCTGACCCCGGACTTCCGCCTGCTGCTGCCCGGTCCCGGACGCCTGCACATCGCGGTGCGCGTCAATCCCAAGGGCGACACCTGCGTGCAGTCGCTGCCCTCCAACTCGTCGGCCATCGTGATTTCTGAAGGCATGGGCGATGCGTCGTACCAGGTCAAGCCCAACGAGGCCGTGATCTTCAACGGCGGACGCATCAGCGGCGCGGTGCCCACGCGCGAGAGCTGCGGATGTCCCGCGCCTCCGCCGACGCAGGTGGCGAAAGTCACGCCTCCGCCGGTCCAGCCGAAGCCCGAAGCGCCCAAGTCCGACCCGCCTCCGCCCGAGACCCACATGGTGGTGGACGCGCCCTTCATCTATCGCGCCTCGCGATCCGGTCGATCTCACCGAGAACGTCGCTCACCTGAGGATGGAGAGCAAGCCGATGAACTTCGATCCGGTGGTGCTGCCTCCGCCGACAGCCGTCGGCGAAGAGTCGCCAAGCCAGCGAAGACCGCAGGCCACGGCCAGCGGCCAGAAGCCGCGCAGGAAAAGCATGGCTTCTTCGCCAAGGTCAGCGCCTTTTTCGCGTCGATCTTCCATTGAGGATAGCAGTTTCAACCAGTCGCAGTCGATGCGCGACGCTGTACGGCTGTGATCGCTAATTGCTGCGCTTTCGGTGATAAACTAACCCTCTCTCTATGCCTGAACCGCCACGTTCCCGCGTATTTCTCTGGGTACTGCTCGGAGGCGGTGCTTTCTTCCTCTTCCTCCTGGCCGTATTCGCGCTGGTGTACTTCACGGTGCGCACCCAGCAGAAAGACTCGTTCGCGGGCTTCGGCGACAAGATCGCGGTGGTTGACCTCGAAGGCGTGATCCTGTCGCCCAAGGACATGGTTGAGCAGTTGCGCAAGTATGGTGACGACAGCTCCATCAAGGCCATCATTATTCATGTGAACTCGCCCGGCGGAGGAGCGGCCGCCTCCGAAGAGATCTACCGCGAAGTCCTGCGCATTCGCGACGTCAAGAAGAAGCGCATCGTGGCTTCCATCGAGACCGTGGGCGCCAGCGGCGCATACTACGTCTCGTCGGCGACCAACAAGATTTTCGCCGACCAGGCTTCCATCGTCGGCTCCATTGGCGTGATCGCTGAGTGGTACAACTACGAAGAATTGCTCAAGTGGGCCAAGCTACAGGCCATCGTCCTCAAGGCCGGCGAATTCAAAGACACGGGCTCGCCGGTGCGCCCAATGACTCCGGCGGAACGCGCCTACATGCAGGGCCTGATCGATAACATGCATGGCCAGTTCATCCATTCGGTGGCTCAGGGGCGGCGCATGAAGGATGAGGAGATTCGTCCGCTGGCCGACGGCAAAGTGTGGACCGGCGAACAGGCCATGCCGCTCAAGCTCATCGACCAGGTGGGCGACTTCCGCGCCGCCATCGAAGACACAGCTAAGTCCGTTGGTATCAAGGGCGAACCCACTTTGGTGCGTCCGGAAAAAGACCGCAAGAGCGTGCTCGACCTGCTTTTCGGCGACGTCTCCGAGTATCTCCCCGACCCGGCCAAGCTGATGCAGACCAACGCCGGCTTCTATTACCTGTGGAAGTAACTCGTCCGGGTAGCATGGTTGCACGGAAGTGCAACAATAATTTGGACTTGCCAATGTTACGGGAAATTTGAGAGTATCCCTGATGAGCCGGTTGCACGCGACCGCAGAGGGGCGAACAGCGATGACCAAGGCAGATCTGATCGACGAAGTTTCCCGCTTGGCGGAGCTGACCCGCAAGGACAGCGAAGTCATTGTCGAAACAATCTTTGAGAGCGTGGTGCGCTCGCTGCGTGCCGGCGACAAGATTGAGATTCGCGGCTTCGGCAGCTTCCGCACCCGGCAGCGCAAGCCCCGCGTCGGACGCAACCCCAAGACCGGCGACCGCGTCGAAGTTCCCGCCAAGAAGATCCCCTTCTTCAAGCCCAGCAAGGAGCTGAAGGACATGGTCAACAGCTACGTCGCACCGCAAGCACCGGCCGCGGCTCCGGCCGTCGAGGGCGGCGACGAAGGTCACGGGGACTAGGCATCTGCCGTCCAGAAAACGAACCCAGCCCGCGCGGCTGGGTTTTGCTTTTATGGGAAACAGTTCTAACCACAGAGGCGGAGTCACGGAACCTCAAAGACCCAGGACACAAGACTCCGAGTTCTTTCTGGTCTCAGTGTCTCTGTGGCGAACTACTCCGGACGAATTCCGATCACCGCCATCATCCTGCCCGTCTTGCCGAACTCCGCGCGATGCGAGAAGAAGCGCTTGGTGTCGCACGCCGTACATCCGTCGACGATGGCGATGTGCTCCGGCCGCACACCCGCAGCTTCGAGTTGCCGCTGGTTCGCCGCCACCAGGTCGAGATGAATCTCCGGCCCGAGGTCGCCGTGCCCGGGCGCGCGCTGGTTCAGAAACAGCAGCGGATACTTGATGTGGATGGCGTTGGAGTCGAAGACCTCTTCGAACAGCTCGCCGGCGTAGTCGAACTGCGATTCGAACTCGGCCCGCACCTCGGCGCCCGACCGCGTAGCAGCACTTGCGGATGCACGGCCCAATCGCCGCGCGCAGATCGCGGGGCGAGCTGCCGAACTGGCGGCGCATTTCGCCGACGCCCTTCTCCACCACGCGCGCAACGGTTCCGCGCCAACCCGCGTGAAACGCGCCAACCACGCGTCGCTTCACGTCGACCACCAGCACTGGAACACAGTCGGCGGTCTTGATCGCCAGCAGAAGTCCAGGGGCGTTGGTGATCATGCCGTCGCCCGCTGGTGCGTGCGCCGAGACATCGTCGATGCGATGAACGATGGCGGAGTGAATCTGCCTGACCTGCGCCAGCGGCCACAGGCTGCCGTCGTCGTTGACCGCGCCCACGCGCTTTCAGAAACAGCTCGCGATTGCGCTCGACGTTGGCATGCGTGTCGTGTTGCGTCTGCCCGAGGTTGAGCGTCTTGCCGCCGTAGCAGGTGGAGACGCCGCCCTGGCGCGTGCTGAATCCATGCACCAGCCACGGGATTTCCGCGAACGATTTCGGCGTGAAGAATCTCGATGCCTTCGGGTTGGAGCTCGTTGCTTCTTGCGGGTCTTGCTTCTGCGGGCAGTCGGTCACGACTGCTGATTCTAGCGGAATGCGGACGAGCTTCCTGCACGGGCGTGATCGTCCCAGCTACAATCGACTCGCGATGCTGCTCTACTACATCACCGACCGCAACGGCTTCGCAGGCACCGAGTCCGAACGGCGTACCGCATTGCTGCGCCGCATCGCCGAGGCCGCACGCGCAGGAGTTGACTACATCCAATTGCGCGAAAAAGACCTGGCCCACGGACCACTGGAACTTCTCGCTCGCGAAGCTCTGGAGCGGTTCGCGAGAATTCCGCGACCACAAAGCTGCTCATCAACAGCCACGCCGACATCGCGCTCGCGGTCGGGGCTGACGGGGTTCATCTTCCCGCCGGATCTCCGCCCGCCTCTGAAGTTCGCGCCTATTGGTTGCGCAACACCAATCGCGAGCCGCTTATCGGCGTCTCTGCCCACACCGTCGACGATGTGCGCCAGGCAGAGTACGGCGGCGCGAGCTTCGCAGTGCTGGCGCCAATTTTCGAGAAGGTCGCAACCGGAGCGCAGGGGATCGGCATCGGAGGTATTTCGTGAGGCGTGCGCCGGTCTCGCATTCCGGTTCTCGCGCTGGGCGGCGTGAGTCTCGGCAACGCGACGCGCCTGCCTCGAGGCTGGAGCCGCGGGCATCGCCGGAATCCGGCTCTTTCAGCAAGGCGACGTGGCCGAGACGGTGCAACAGTTGCGCGAGCTGGCAACATCCCGGTGCGCGAACAGTATCCGAACTAGTCCGTCACTTCGCTGGCGACCTTGCGCAGCACCACGTTCACCAGCGACAGCAGGATCGCTCCCAGGAACGCCGCCAGGAATCCGCTGACCATGAACTCCGGCGCCAGGAACTTGGACGCAACCATCAACATCAGCGCATTCACCACCCACCAGAACACGCCGAGGGTCAGCAACGTCAGCGGCAGCGTGATCAGCTTCAGGAGCAAGCCCAGCGTCGCGTTGATCAGGCCGATCACGACCGCCGCGATCAGCGCTGCCTTGAAGCCTTCGAGGTGAAACCCGGGCACGAGATACGAAACAATCAACAACGCAATCGCGCTCAGCAACCAGTTCAGCAGTAGACGCATCGATTTTCTCTCCGCAGATGGATGACTTCGGGATCGTCGCCTGATAATACCTGATGGCCGCGATCGCGCGCCGTCGTGGTCCACCCGCTTGAACATTTTCATCGATTCGACGTATAAACCTAAGCCAACTATGAAACCCTTCTGCGCGCTTCTGCCCATACTGCTGTCGCCGTCCTGGTCGCCAGTTGCCTGCTTGCCCAACAGCGTCAGTCGCCGCTGCCGCCGCTGCCGTCTGACATTCCTAAGGACGCGACCATCTGGATTTTCCTGATCGATAAGACTCCGCCGGGCAGGATGCCGTCTGGACGACGCCCGACGGCGCGATTCATGAGTTCTTCCAGTTCAACGATCGCGGTCGCGGACCGAAGACGTACACGACCTATCGCGTCGACAGCCACGGTCTCGTCACCTTCGAGGAAACCAAGGGCGTCGACTACATGAAGAACCCGGTCACGAGACCTTCGTGTCACCGAGCGGCGACGCCACATGGAAGAACCAGTCGCGAAGATGGCCATCAGAGCAATGCCGGCAGGCAAGTACTTTCCGTCGGTCTCGACAGTGGACCCGCGGGCGCGTCGCTGCTGGCGCAGGCGCTGCTGAAGAATGGCGGCAAGCTGCCCCTTCTGCCCGGAGGCGACGCGACTCTGCGCGAGCTGAAGACGGTTTCCGTCGAGGCCGGAGGCAAGAAGGCCACCGCCACGCTTTACGAGATCGACGGTCTCGACTTCAGCCCGACGTATCTGTGGCTCGACAGCAAGCACAATTTCTTGGCCGCTTCCGTCGCTGGATGGACCGGGCTGGTGCGCGAGGGATTCGAGAGCGCGTGCCCAACGCTGCTAACTGCTCAGGAGGAAGTCGAGTCCGCACGCGCCGCTAGCCTGGCCAAGCAGCTTGATCCATCACCCGGCGGCGATCTCGTCATCAAGAACGTGACTGTGTTCGATTCGGCTACGGCGAAGACCGTGCCTGCTCAGCGCGTGACCGTTCGCGGCGAGCGCATCGTCAGCGTTGAGCCTGACGGTGGCCAGCCCGCTCCAACGGGCGCACAAATTCAAGACACGCCGGCGAACGACGCTCTGCATCTCCGAGGCCGCCACCAACATCCTCCTGCACGGAGGCGGCCGCGGCGACATGTCGCTGCGACGCCTTCCCGACCGCCTGCGGGTGGTCGTGGCCGACCACGGCCCCGGACTCAACTTCGTCAACTGGATGGAGCCGCCCAAGGCACAGGGACAGGCCTCGATGGGGTACGGTTTCAAGATCATCCTCGACTACCTCGACGCCGTCGGGCTGAGCACCGGGCCGACGGGCACGACGCTCCTCTTGGACCGCAAGACCAACGACTGAGGCAGGAGACCATGCTGCGCACGACGATCGCCCAGGGCCCGGCGCCCACCGTGTTCCTCGCCGGTGAGATGGACCTCGACTGTGCCGACACCCTTCGCGAGGCCGTGGCCGAGGCCGCCCGCGGTGCCCAGATGGTCGTACTGGATTTCGCCAACGTGGAGTTCATCGACTCGTCCGGGACCGGGATCTTCGTGCGCCTCTGCCTTGACATGAAGAGCCAAGGGACGCCTCTGCTGGCGCGCAACCTGTCACCCGCCGTGCGCGGCGTGTTCGAGATGTTGCGCGTGCCGGAGCTGGTCGGCGAGGACGTCTTCCCCGACTGAGCCGCCTGGCGGCGGCGGTGTTCGTCAGCGCCGCCGCCCCAATCGCTTCGCCGGGCAGTCCGGATCCGCTCAGACCGTACGCAGCGGCCCCATGCCGGTGAGGAGGACGACGGTCGGCGCGCTGTAGGCGTCGCTGAGGGTAGCCACGCACGCCTCCCCGGCGAGACGCACACCGTCCGAGGTGATCATGTCGAGGCTCATCGACGTCCCACTGTCCAGATGGGCGCGGAAGTCGTCGAGCTCAGACGGGGACTCGACACGGACCACCCATCCGGGTCCCGACTCGCCCTCGCGCACCACGCGAGCGCTAATGAAGCCGAAGTCCCGGTGGTCGTGTTTGAGTCTCAGCAGCCGTTTCGTGATCGTCACTTGCACCCTTCCGGGCTCGCGGCCCTCGCACCCACCCTGCCCGGGTGGTGCCAGACCAGACGCGCAGCCCACGACGCGACGCTCCGCGCCGCCCGGTGGCGGCATACGCAATGTGAGAGGAGTCGCGCGTGCGCGGGACGCCTCACGATGGCGTAGTGGGTCTCAGCCGCCCCAATCGGACCAGTGTTCGCGGGCGGCCGTCTGCGGACGGGGCGCGTCTCTCAACCGGTCGGTCTCGTGCCGTAGGTCTTCACACGGCGCTCGTGTTCCTCTCGGCCGATAGGACAGGCGTCGAGGCAGATCAGGCACTCATGGCTGCCTCGCGGCGAGTAGTGTCCCGCCCACCTCTCCCAGGCCTTGTTGGGCTCCGCGAGCATCTCCTGCGGGACGATGCACTTCCAGAAATCGACCTTCTTGCCAGGCTCCACGCCCTGTGAGGGGCCCGGGGATGATCGCCTGGGTCGGGCAAGCCTTCACGCACAGCTCGCACGCGCCGCACAGATCCTCCATGAAGGGTTCGTCGTGGGGCAGGACGGCGTCCGTCACCACGCAGGCCCAGCGGACATGTGGCCCAAGAAGGGGCGTGATGCACAGCGTCTGCTTGCCGATCCAGCCCAGGCCGGCCAGCGTGGCGGCGGCCTTAGCGTGCACGAAGTGCGTCACGGCGGTCCTGTAGCCGGCATCGCGCACCGCCTCCGCGAAGCGGTGCGCCCTCGCCTCGGTGATCTCGTAGTACATGTTGTAGTACTGCGAGCCGGCGACGTCGTCGAAGGGGATGGCGCCGTCGGGCAATACCGAGGTGACAACGGCGTTCTGCATCACGTCCCAGATGTGCATGCCGAGGACGATCACGGTCTTCGCCCCGGGCAGGAAGCCGCTCGGGATGTCGAGGCAGCGGTGCGGCGGGAAGGGGACCGCCGCGAGCGCGTCGGCGTCCACGACGCCGAAGAACTCGAAGCCATACGTGGCGGCCTCATCGCGAAGCCGGTCTTTGAGTTCCTGGCTCACCTCGACCCTACCTTTCACTTCGCGGGGGTATCGACACTCTCGGCAGTCTCTGAAACCGGAGGACTACTCTCCTCATTCTCGAGAGGGTAGCACAACGCCACGGCGTCGTCAGCGTGTGGTGCGGCACAGCGGCGCGGCTTGGCGCCGAGGTCCTCCGTCGGTATGCTCGATACGCTGAGAGACCGGGTCGCCGCCCACCGGGAGATCGCCGTGGGGATCTTTGACAAGCCCGATTTTCAACGGATGTCCGACCGGGGCGAATGGCCGCGGCTGGTCCACTACGCGAACTACCTCAAGGACCCGGCGTCGAGCGCCGAGGCCACCAAGGTCGCGCGACGGGAGGTGGTCAGGCTTGTCGAGTATCTGTATGAGACCGCCGTCTGGGCCCGACAGAACAGCAGCCAGCACGGGCGCCGTCTGCCCCGTCGGGCTATCACGCAGATCAACGACGCGACCCTCCTCCTGCGCCGCATCGGCGCAGCCGCGGTCCCGCCGCTCGTGGCCTCCGTGCGCGCCTACGACGACTACGGCGTTCCCGAAGAGACCGCTCGCACGCTGTACCTCACCATCGTGTTCGACACTCTCGAGAGGATGGGCACCAAGGCCGCCGGTGGCCTCAGAGAACTCGCTCGGGTAAAGGACAAGACGATCCGCGGCCCGGCGGCGGAGGTGCTCGAGCGGTTCGTGGACCGCGGCCTGCTGGAGTCCACAGGACTTCAGACCCGTCGGTCCTCGCCCAAACGCTGACTCGTCTGACCGCGCCACCACGGAGCGAGTGCACTACCGCCGTGGCCCTCCAGGTGCCTCTGAGCGGATTGCCGAGAGCCACGCAAGGGTAGACTGCAGCCGCAATCATCTGGCGAGAAGGGGGAGCGCGATGGCGGACAAGATCGTAGTTGGGTACGACGGCTCCGATCACTCGAAGCGAGCTCTCAACACGGCCATCGAGTGGTCCAAACAGGCGCCCGACAGCGAGATCATCATCGCCTGCTCGCAGGAACGTCCCGACCCGGGCATCGGTTTCCGAGGTGCCGAGTTCGGCGTCGAAGAGATGTACGAGCAGCTCGTGGAGCGGATCGAAGCGGAGCTGAAAGAGGCCGCCGCGGTCTGTGAGCAGGCTGGCGTGGAGCGGCCACCGTCTGTACCGCCGACCCGCCCGATGAGGGCATCGTGAAGATCGCGAAGGAGGCCAACGCACGCCTGATCGTCGTCGGGGTCAAGGGCGTCGGGGCGCACGAGGGACGGCGCACGCACCTCGGTTCCACGACGAACGGGGTGCTTCACGAGGCCGGCGGCACGACCCGGTCCTCGTCGTATGAGCACCTGAGCGAGGGCGTTCGCCCTTCTGACACGATGGGCCGCGGCGGAGGCGAACAGCCTCCGCCGCGGCCCTGTTGCTGTGACGCTGCGGCGTAGCCAAAGGCCGACGCCGGCGCCAAGCGCCTGTCAGCGACCGAAGAAGTACCAGCCGGTGAACATCACGGCGAGGCCTGCGGCGATCGCCACGTATGGCAGCACGCCGGCCTTCTTCGCGCGCAGCTCGGTCTCTCCTTCGAGGACGAGGTCCGCGAGCATATGGTCAGGGAACTTGCCCTTGTCGGTGATGTAGTGCCGGTAGAGGAACACCGGGATGGAGATGAGCGCCGCTATCCAGCCCAGCAGCAGGGTGCTGCTGCCCCACACGTTGGCGCCCGAACCCATGAGGAACGCGTTCACATAGGCCATGGCGACGCCCGCAACGAAGAGCGGCATGGGGGCCTTGTACGGACGCGGCACATGGGCGTTGTCGATGCGGTGGAGAGTGATAACGACCTTCTCCTCCCGCGCCGTTGCCAAAATTTTGGCGGCCGGAACCATGACGCCAAGATCGATGATCTCGTAATCGTTGCAGGCCAAGACCACGCCGACGATGTTCTTGCCGATGTCATGCACGTCGCCCTTGACCGTCGCCATCAGGATTTTGCCGGCGCTGGAGCGCTCGCCCGTGCCGTTTACGCGCTTTTCCTCATCCATGAAAGGAAGCAGATAGGCGACGGCCTGTTTCATCACCCGCGCCGATTTGACGACTTGCGGCAAAAACATTTTGCCCGAGCCGAAAAGATCGCCGACGACATTCATGCCCGCCATCAAAGGCCCTTCGATGACATCGAGGGGTCTCGCGGCAAGCTGGCGCGCTTCCTCGACATCGCGGTCAATGAATTCGGTAATCCCATTGACGAGCGCATGTTCCAGGCGCTTGGCGACCGGCTCCTCGCGCCAGGCGAGAGTCTTCTCGGGAGCCTGCATCCCCGGACCCTTATAGCTTTCGGCGAGGGCGAGCAGTCTTTCGGTCGCGTCCGGCCGCCGGTTGAGGACGACATCCTCGCAGGCGTCGCGCAGTTCCGGTTCGATCTCGGCATAGACCGCAAGCTGGCCCGCGTTGACGATGCCCATGTCCATGCCGGCGGCGATGGCGTGATAGAGGAAGACCGAATGCATCGCCTCGCGTACCGGCTCGTTGCCGCGGAACGAGAAGGAAAGATTTGAAACGCCGCCGGAAATATGCACGAGCGGGAATTTCTTGCGAATTTGCCGCGCGGCCTCGATGAAATCGACGCCATAGGTGTTATGTTCGTCGATGCCGGTCGCGACCGGGAAAATATTCGGATCGAAGATGATGTCCTCGGGTGGAAATCCGGCCTCCTTCGTCAGGATCTCATAGGCGCGCGAACATATATCGACCCGCCGCTCGAGCGTGTCGGCCTGGCCCTTTTCATCGAAGGCCATCACCACGACGGCGGCGCCATAGGCGCGCACGACTTTGGCCTCGGCGACGAATTTCTCGACGCCGGCTTTCATCGATATGGAATTGACGATCGCCTTGCCTTGCACGCATTTGAGGCCAGCTTCGATGACCGGGAATTTCGAGGAATCGATCATCACCGGCACCCGCGCGATGTCGGGTTCGGCGGCGACAAGGTTCAAAAATTCGACCATCGCCTTTTGCGAATTGAGGAGACCCTCGTCCATATTGACGTCGATGATCTGGGCACCCGCCGCGACCTGATCGCGTGCGACATCGAGCGCGGCGGAAAGCTCGCCCTCCTTGATCAATTTGCGGAATTTGGCGGAGCCCGTGACATTGGTGCGCTCGCCGACATTGACGAAAGGAATCTCGTGGTTGAGGACAAAAGGCTCCAACCCGGAGAGGCGCAGCAAGGGCTCGATCTTTGGCACCTTCCTTGGCGCGACACCTTTCACGCGCTCGGCGATCGCGGCAATATGGGCGGGCGTCGTGCCGCAGCAGCCGCCGATGATATTGACAAGCCCCGCCTCCGCGAACTCGCCGATGAGAGAGGCCATATATTCGGGGCTCTCGTCATAAAGGCCGAACTCGTTCGGCAGGCCGGCGTTGGGATAGGCGCAGACGAGCGTGTCGGCGATATGGGAGAGTTCGGCGAGATGGGCGCGCATCTCGCGGGCGCCAAGCGCGCAGTTGAGACCGATCGTCAAGGGTTTGGCGTGACGCAACGAGTACCAAAAGGCCGTCGGCGTCTGGCCGGACAGCGTGCGGCCGGACAAATCCGTGATTGTCCCCGAGATCATGACCGGCAGGCGCTCGCCGCGCGCCTCGAAAACGCGGTCAATGGCATGAAGCGCCGCCTTGGCATTGAGCGTGTCGAAGATTGTCTCGACGATCAGAAGATCGGCGCCCCCCTCGATGAGCGCTTGTGCCGCTTCCGCATAGGCTTCGCTTAAATCGTCGAAGCTCACCGCGCGAAAGCCAGGATTGTTGACATCGGGTGAAATCGAGGCGGTGCGATTGGTCGGCCCCAAAGCGCCGGCGACGAAGCGGCGGCGTCCGTCCTTTTGTTCCGCCGCGTCCGCCGCCTCGCGGGCGAGGCGCGCCGAGGCGAAATTCAATTCGGCGACGAGCTCCTCCATGCCATAATCGGCTTGCGCGATCCGTGTCGAGCTGAATGTATTCGTCTCGACGATGTCGGCGCCAGCTTCGAAATAGGCAAGATGAATGTCTCTGATCGCTTGCGGCTGGGTGAGGCTCAAGAGATCATTGTTGCCACGCAGGTCACGTGGCCAATCGGCAAAGCGCGCGCCGCGAAAATCGGCTTCGCCGAATTTGTGCTGCTGGATCATCGTGCCCATGGCGCCGTCGAGCACCAGGATTTTCTCCCGCGCGGCTGCCTGAAGGGCCTTGCGGGTGTCTTCTCCGGTCGACCTTCGTGTCATTCAGGCGGCCTCTTGTTCGAGTTTCGGGCGAAGCCCCAAAAGATGGCAGATCGCATAGACGAGATCGGCGCGGTTCATGGTGTAGAAATGGAAATCCCTTATACCGTGATCGACGAGATCGAGCACCTGCTCGGCGGCGACCGTGGCGGCGACGAGCTTTCGCGTTTGCGGATCGTTGTCGAGACCTTCGAACCGGTCCGCGAGCCATTGCGGAACGCTCGCGCCCGCGCGCTTTGCGAATTTCGCGGTTTGCTGGAAACTCTGCACGGGCACGATGCCGGGCGTGATCGGAATATCGATTCCCCGCGCTTGCACCTTGTCGAGAAACCGCAAATAGATTTCGTTCTCGAAAAAAAACTGAGTGATCGCCCGGGTTGCCCCGGCATCGACCTTGGCTTTCAAGACATCGATATCGGCATCGGCCGAGACACTTTCGGGGTGGCCTTCGGGATAGGTGGCGACCGAGATTTCGAAATCGGCGACGCGCTTAATTCCGGCAACCAGCGCCGCCGAATTCGCATAGCCTTCGGCATGCGGGCGAAATTTCGTCCCCGGCCCGTCCTGCGGATCGCCGCGCAGCGCAACAATGTGGCGCACGCCAATGTCCCAATAGTCGCGGACGATGGCGTCGATCTCTTCCCGCGCGGCCGCGACACACGTCAGATGCGCGGCGGGCTTCACCCTCGTCTCATTGACGATCCGCGCGACGGTCGCATGGGTGCGCTCGCGCGTCGAGCCCCCGGCGCCATAGGTCACCGAGACAAAACTTGGACCCAGCGGCGCGAGACGTTTGATCGACTCCCAAAGGGTCGCCTCCATCGCCTCGGTCGCCGGCGGGAAAAACTCAAAGGAGACGCGTATATTATCGGGACAGACAGTGCGGCTGGCCCGGGGAAAACTGCAGGATTGCATCTCGTTCATGCGAATTCTCGCGTGGTTAAAGGGAGAGGATCGGCAATTGTCCTTTGATCGCGGCCGAGCCAGAGGGACACGGTGAGCTTATTGGCTTCGCCCCGGCCGGGCGCGAGATTGTCCTTGGTGATCAAATCGAGGCCGGCGGCCGCCATGAAGCCGGCGATTTCGCTGGCCGCGAAGCCAAGCCGCCGGTGCGCATGCACGGTGCGCAGCGATTCTTCCTCGTGCGGGGCGAAATCGACGATGAGGAGACGCCCGCCCGGCCGCAAAGCGCGGGCGGCCTCGCGAATGGCGCGCAACGGATCGTCGAGATAATGCAGGACCTGATGCATGACGATGAGATCATAGCTATCCGGTTCGACCGGCGCCGCGTAGATATCTCCCTGGCGCAATTGCACATTGCGCAGACCGGCGCGTTCGAGGCGGACGCGGGCGATGCTCAGCATTTGCGGTGATTGATCGATGCCCGCCGCCCGCACTGCGAGCGGCCCCAAGAGTTCGAGCATCCGGCCGGTGCCGGTCCCAAGATCAAGCAGCGTTTGGATCGGTTCGGCGCCGATGGCGTCGCGGATCGCCGCCTCGACCCTTTCCTCTGGAACATGCAGGGCACGCAATTTGTCCCAGTTCGCCGCTTGCGCCGCGAAATAGCGGGCCGCCTGCGCGGCACGGGTCTGGCGGACCTCCTCGAGCCTGGCGCGGTCGGGAACGAGATGCGTGTCGCAGGGCGAAAGCCGCGCGACGAGATCGCGGGCAAAAGCCGCCACCGGCCCGGTCTGCGCGATCCGGAAGAAAACCCAAGATCCCTCGCGATGGCGCTCGACAAGAGCGGCTTCGACGAGGAGTTTGAGATGGCGGGAGATGCGCGGCTGCGATTGGCCAAGAATCGTGACGAGTTCACTGACCGTGAGCTCGGCCTCGGTGAGCAGGGCGAGCAGGCGCAGCCGTGTCGCCTCGCCCGCGGCGGTCGCCGCAGAGAGAATGGCATCGAAGGACATGGGCTCGGGCATGACAGTCCTATGAGAGAGCAGCTGAGTCTCACAATATGCAGATATATTTATATGTAAAGTCATTTTCGAGCCCGGGCGTTTCTCCTTGCCGTTTCCTTCCTTGGAGAAATGCCGCCGAGAGGTTAAAACTGCGGGGCACGTCACTCCTAAAGCCCAAGGATCCATTTCATGAAAGCCATTGCCCGCCTGATGATCGCCGGCGCCTTTGCCGTTGCCTTTGGTCACCCCGGTTTCGCCCAAATGAATATGACGCCGGCGGCGCCTGCTGCTCCCGCGGCCCCCGCCGTGCCCAAGATGCCGGCGATGCCAAAAGTCCCTTCGGCCGACGATGCCGCCAAGAAAGCCAAGGCCAAGGAATGTTCGGCCAAGGCCGACGCGCAAGGCTTGCATGGCAAGGCGCGCAAGGAATTCCGCGAAAAGTGCAAGAGGAACTGAGCAAGGCTCGCCTTTCAAAAGGAGAAGAGCGAATGACCGATCCAGCGAAGTGCCGCCCGCGAACTCGAAGAAAAAACCAAGGTCATCGCTCATCTCACGCAGACTCTCGCCCATACGAGGGAGTGTCTGGAAATCGCGCGCGCGGCTCTCGACCGCATCGCGGATGAGAGCGCTTCCGGCAAAGGCCCCGCGGACCCTCGCGAAATCGCGCTTGATGCCTTGAAGCGAATTTAGCCGCCGCCGGGCAACTGCAGGGTGACCAAAAACCCTCCGACCCGCGCGGGCAAATCGAAAGCCGCGACGGCGCGGGCCTGGGCGAGCAGGTCGGGACCAACGAAAGGCATGAGATATCGAATGACGCCGACGGCGAGAAACGCCTCGGCGGCGATGCCGAGGATCGCACCGAAGAAGGTTTGCAAGGTCAAGACAACGGCGAGCCAGGTCCGGTCGAACGCGGGAACCGCTTTGCCCTCGGGCATGAAACGAAGGAGTAGGGATGGCAAGCCGGGCACGCCCGCGATCATCGACGCCCCGCCGATCATGAGATTGATCAGGCTGGGACTCATGGTGGCGAGCAAAAGCGCGTAGATCCACCAATAGACGGGCGCCCCGGGCGTATGGGCGATGCCGTCGAACAGCGGGCCGAGCGGCAGGATCGGGTCACCGCCGGCATGCGTGACCACTTCGTCGAAAGCCTGAACGGCGACCACCATGGTGAGTGTGAGCAGCGTGACGATCACGGCGGCCAGAAGCGCGTTCACGAGAGCCAAGAAATAGGGCCACCAGCCTCCGAGCTCGAGCCCACGCCGCAAAAGCGCCCGCGTCAAACCGATCGACGCCCAGTTAAACGGCGCGTTGATGAGCGTGAGCAGTCCCAGAAACAGAAGCAACGGGCCGGTGTACGGCCAGGTTTGCAGAGGCAGTAACACTTTCACCACGGCGAGGCAGGCGACGATCGCGGCAGGAATAAACCAAAACAAAAAAGTCCCTTGCGCTTGATGTTTGATCGCGACCGCACAAACAAGGAGAATAGCGATCGAGGACGCAGCGGTGGTAGCGGCCGCCAAAGCGGTGGTGCCGTGGGACGCGCCACCCAAACCAAAAGCCAGACCAAAGGCAATGGGGATCGCAACAGCGACAGTCATTGCACCGGCGACGCGGCCGGCATTCGCGACCGAGGCGGCCATCGCGACACTGAAAGCAACAGCACCGACGCCACAGGAGCCGAACGCCAATGTCACGGCCACGGCGCCAGCGACAGCGCCCAGGGCGACAATTGCGTCGGCACCTGCGGCCACGCTGGTTGAGGTCGCAAAGGCGGCATAAAGCCAAAAGACCGATTTCCGCGTTTTGCCCCGCAAATAGTTCCATGTGACGACGCCGCCAAGCGCTGGCCGCCGCCGCGATCAGAATTCTTGACCAGCCGGGAACATTTGGCTTCAGGCCGAGCGCCATCTCCGCCGGGCCAACGTGACCGGAGACCATCCAGACGGCAAATATCGTCCCGATTGGATAGATGAGGGCGAGGAAAAGACAGCGGTCGAAGGAACGTGGCGTCCACAGCGGCGTCGGCGCCTGAAGGCCAAATGCGTGCGGGAACAGCGAGCGGCCGGCCATGCCGGCGTCGCCAAAGAAGCGGTCAACCGCGTCGAGAAATCGTGTCAGCCTGTGGGCATAAAGACGCGCCGCCAAGCCGCCCTTCGCGAGGCTTGCCCGCAGGTTCGCATAGCTCTCGCATTCGGGCGATCCCTGCGGATCGCCTCCCGCGGCAAGGATGCCGAGATAGCGCCGGTACATGAGGGAAAAAGCAAGAAAGGAAATGCCGCCAATAATCGAAAGAAGCGCCTTCAGCGCCGGCCCGAGCGAGCCTGTAGTCAGCCAGGCCAGAAGCGCCCCGAGCCCGAGCATGACGGGATGACCAATCGTCTTTGCAATATCAATTTCTGAAAATTGATCGCTCATCTCCGCCCCCAAGCCGGGCAGAGGATCATAGGCCCGGCGGCTATCACGAAATGTTAGCCTAATTCCTCGATGCACGAAAGCCGCAGGGCACGGCTTTGGGCATGCGAACCAACGCTGGCGGGTTTTCAGCGATAAGGCAAAGGCTTCCAAAAGGGCGGACGAAAACCCAGGCTCTGGTGCCAAATTGCTTCATCGCGCGGCTTTACCTCGTGGACCCAGCCTTGTAGAAGCAGCGCGGCAAAGCCCCGCCACACCCAGTCCAGCACCCACCTACGATCGCACACGCATGATTTTGATCCGGTCACTCATTTTTCACGCGGCGTTCTATCTCACCACGGCCGTGCTCGCGATTATCGGGCTGCCTGTTCTCGTCATGGGCCGCAAGGAAGTCCAGAATTACGCAAAGTTCTGGACAGGCGCGTCGCTTTGGCTTCTCGAAAAAATATGCGGAACCAAAGTCATGTGGCGCGGCCTTGAACATCTTCCGCGCGGCGGCTGCATCATTGCGTCAAAACATCAATCGGCGCTGGAGACCTTGGCGCTTACGACAAAAGGCGCGGATTTTTCCTACATTCTCAAACGCGAGCTGACGGCGATCCCAATTTTCGGCTGGTATCTCAAGGGCGCCGGGCAAGTTGCCATCGACCGCGCAAAACGCGGCCAGGCCTTGCCCGATCTCACGCGGCAAGTGCGCGAGGCGATCGCGCAAGGCCGGCAAATCATCATTTTTCCCGAAGGCACGCGCAAGGCCGCTGGGGCTCCGGCCGAATACAAAACCGGCGTCGGTCATCTTTATGCCGAAACCAAAGCGGTCTGCGTGCCGGTGGCGTTGAATACGGGCCTCTTCTGGCCGCGCCGCAGTCTATCGATCAATCCCGGCACGGTCACGATCGCCTTCCTCGATCCGATCGAACCCGGCCTCGACCGGCAGAGTTTCCTGCAGCTTTTGGAAAGCCGGATCGAGTCCGCGACGGCGGAGCTCATCGCCGAAGCGCTCGCCGCCGATCCTTCATTGAAGACCGTTTTGCCCCGGCAGCCAAACGGCGCGGTGTCGTAGCAGGAACTGCAGTGGCGCGGCGAGTCGCGGCTCGTTGCTCAAAGATTACCGGCTCGACCGGCGGTCGGCTTCCGCCGCCAAGCGGCCCAAGAGCGCCGGCGTGGCGAAGCCATCGGCGGGCGCAATCCCAATGCTGATTTGGAAATCATGGATCGCATCGCGCGAGGTCTGCCCGAAACGGCCGTCGATTTGCCCATGATAAAGCCCAAGCCGTTCAAGCAAGCGTTGAAACTCCGCCTTTTGCGTGCGGCTTAAAAAAATCTCGCCCTCCGGCCAATGGCCGCGCAGGCCGGGCTCGCCGCTAATCCGGCCGGCCAGCAGGGCCAGCGAAAGCGCGTAGGAATCCGAATTGTTATAGGTTTTGAGGACCCAATAATTCGACGACAAGAGGAACGCCGGTCCCGCCGCCCCGGACGGAAGGAACAAGGTTGCCTCACCTTGCGGCAGCGCGTCTTTGCGGGTGCTTTTGACGCCCGCCGCGGCGAAGGCGCCAAAACTCTGATGCAAGGACGCAAAGCCGAACTCTTTGGGCAGGATCACTTCCATTCCCCAGGCGAATATCCGGCTGCCAGCCAGACTGGCGTAAGAAATTCGCGATCGAGGCGAGGCTATCGAGCGGATTGTGCCAAATATCGGGAGCGCCCGTTCCCGCATAGCTGACCGCATATTTGAGAAAGACGGTCGGGAGGAACTGTGGGCCGCCCATGGCGCCGGCCCATGAGCCTTTCATTGCCGCGCGGGGAATCCGGCTTTTGTCCAGCATTAAAAGCGCGCCGATCAATTCGTCGCGGAAAACCGGCCGGTCGGGGCGCACATAAGCCAAGGTCGCGAGGGAACGGATGACGTCTTTCTCGCCGGCCGCTCTCCCATAGTCGGTCTCCATCCCGTAGGCGGCGAGGACAATCGCGGCCGGCACGCCAAAGCGCTGTTCGATCTTTGACAGTTCGGTGCGCCACGCCTGCAGGCACTCTTTTCCGCGTGCGATCCGGCGGGCCGACACCGCTTCGCTAAGATAGGATTTGAGAGGCTTTTCGAATTCCGCTTGGGCATTTGACGCGGCGGGCAAAGCAGGATCGGGCGCAAGGCCGGCGAAGGCCGCGTCGAAGGTCTCGCGCGTCACCCCCTTTTGTTGGGCCAGCGGCCAGAGGCTTTGCAAAAATTCTTGAAAGCCCGCGAAGATAGCCACTCCCTGGCCTTGGGGCGCGGTTTGGTCGAGCGAAAGGGCAACGCGCACCGGCCAGCAAAGCGCCAGTACCGCAAGGACGCATGATCGCTTGAGAGTCTTCCGCATCTGCAACAGTGGACCAAAGTCGACTTCGAAAAGGAATGCAAGCCCACGGGCCGAGGTCCTGATTGTCCAAGCCCCCCGGTGTCGGCCCAGGCACCCCGTGACCGTTCCGCCTCTCTTTGACCCGGTGAACCAGGAGCGGGTGGTGGGGCCGGAGGATGGAGGGCGAGAGATTGCGTCTTTTGATGGCAGAGATGTGACCGGCGAGCAGACAGTGAAAGGGCTCGCGCCGATCGCTGGTGTTCTTCGACGCCATCCGGGTCAAGGTGCGCGATGAAGGCATGGTGCGCAATAAAGCCGTTTACGTCGCTCTCGGGGTTCGACCCGACGGAACCAAGGAAATCCTCGGGCTGTGGATCGAGCCGACGCCGAGGCCCAAAATTCTGGCTGCGCGTCATGAACGAGCCGAAGAACCGTGGCGTCGAAGACGTCCTGATCGCCGTCGTCGATGGCCTGAAGGGCTTTCCGGAGGCGATCACCGCGGTGTTTCCGCAGACCCAGGTTCAGACCGGCATCGTTCACCTGATCCGCCAGATCCTGGACTTCGTTGCCTACAACGACCGCAAGGCTGTCGCGGCGGCGCTGAAGCAGATGTACCGGGCCAAGGACGCCGCCGGCGGGGAGGAAGAGCTGAATACCTTCGCCGAAGGCCCGTGGGGCCAAAATACCCGGCGATCGCCCAGTCCTGGCGACGCCATCGGATCGAGGTCATCCCGTTCTACGCCTTCCCGACGAGGTGCGTCGGATCACTATACGACAAACGCGATCGAGTTCATTGAACGCCAAATTTCGCCGAGCAGTTCGCGCCCGTGGCCATTTCCCCACCGACGAGAGCGCGCTGAAGCTTCTCTTTCTCGTGTTGAACCTGGCGCAAAAAGAATGGAGAATGCCGCCGCGCGAATGGGCCATGGCGAAAGCGCAATTCGCGATCATATTCGAGGGCAGGTTCAAGTTGGCGTAACGAAACCGGCCTTTACACGGAAATCCTGACACTGGCATGACATCGCGCAACGAAACTTGGCTCAGTGCCTTACTTTGTTGGAAAAGCGCCGCGCTTCATCGCAAGGGTCCATCTTCGGGCGCATGGTTCAGGGTCTTAGCTTCTTATTCGGACAGCGCCGCAAGCCATGAATTGTGCAAAACTAAAGACTTTCGCATATCTAAAATAATCATTGTATATCAATAGCTTGCATCGAATTCCAGCCTTGATCCAGCCTCCAAATAAACGCGAGACACTGCTTCCGCTCACTTCGGCAAGGCATCAGCCAGCGGAGGATCGTTTTCACAGATCGGTTGAAGATTGGTTAGGCCATAATCGCGTGCAATACCGGTCAAGTCGTGATCCGGAAGCCAGGTGCAGGCGATTTGGAAGAAGAGTCCCGTTCGGATTGCGCCCACGTCCCACAGCCGCGCGGTCTTGTCCGCTGAGGCGGTGACGACGCGCGCGCCGTCCGGCGAGAAGGCGGCGCTTACAACCGCATCGTCGTGGCCCCGGAAAGTCTTTCGCTCCCGCAATTCCACGACGGCTGCGCTCAGCGCGTTGAAAGCTACGTCAAGCTTTGGCGTCCGACCTTTTGAACTTCTTGGCCAAGCGGCTAGCGTGAGCTTTACAGCGCGCGTCGGACTGGCCGTTAGCGTGATTTTTGACAGCGCGGCAAGGGCGGCCGACTGGTTGCGCCGTGCTTCCGCCTCGCGTTGATTTGCCTGATCCGCAAAATAGACGGCCAGTCCAATTATAATCATGAGGGCTACGACGAGGCCGCCAAGAACGGACACGAGCATTCGTAGCCTTCGCGCTTTGCCCGAAATCTCGACATTCGCGGCAATGAGCTTGTCTTGTGCATCGCGCTTCGCCTGTTCTTCGCGAGCGTGAGCCGCGTCGCTTTCCGCTACGAACTTTCGCTCCGCCGCTGAAAGCCAAGGGTCGCGCCGTTCCCGGAAACTCGGCGAACAGTTCCCGCTCTGCGCCGGTTGCGAGATATTTGTCCCGTTCGGCTTCCGGCGCATTCCGCCACCGCCCTGCGCGGTCCATTAGCCGTTCCAGCGCCCGCAAATCCGCCGCCGCCGCATTCAGAGTGTTTTGCAGCCAAGGCCATTGCGTGATTAGCGCTTCGTGACAGACTTCTATCTTCACGCTCTCGGCCCGCTGTCCTTCGCCGACAAGCAGCAAGCGGCCATAGTCGTCCGAGGCGAGCTTTTGGGCGAGCGCGTAGCGGGCGTCATCGAACTCTTCCTTGCTGGCGAGGCGGCGCAGCACGCCGCCCGTTTCGCCGAGCCGCACGAGACGCACGAACAGGGCTGGCAGCAACGCTAGCTCGTCATCGCTGAGTTTCGCCGTCCGAACGCGTTCCGCCTCCTGCGCCAGCGCGCCCGACACGCCGCCCACATCGACATAGGCCTTGAGCAGCGAGCCGCCATGAGCGCGCCGGTTGCGCCAGACCGTCCAAAGAGCCATCTGCGCTAAGGCGAGATCGCCGGGGCGGTCGCCGAGATCACGGCGCATCTCGGCGGCGAGCGCCTTCTGTTCCAACTCGTCCGCAAAGCCAGCCATGCGCAAGGGCGCGCACACCGCCTGTTCGAGACCGGCGTCGGAAATTCGCTTGAGCCGCAATACACGCTCTTTGCCCTGCAACTCGCCATACAGGGCGTCATAGGGCCGGCAGAGATTGAAATAATCGACGCGAACGGTCAGCACGACACGAAAGCCGCCCCGGCCTTGCATCGCCGCGAGCTTCAGGAGGAAGTCAATGAAGGGCGCGCGGGCGGCCTCCGGCGTCTCCGTCAGGAGCTCGTCGAACTGGTCGACGATGAGCAAGGTTTCTGTCGCGCCAGCCGGAAGATCGCAGCGCAGCGCATAAGCCGCCTCGTTGGCGTCATCGAGCGTCAAGCGGCGGCGCAGGCTAGCGCGCGCGTCAGGGGGCAGCCCCATTCGCTCCGCCGCTTCAGTAACGCCACGTCGAAGACCTTCCAGCGGATTGCCGCCTGGCCGCATGACAATGACATGCCACAAGGCGTCGTCAGGCTCCCGTCGCGCCGGATCGGCCAGCGCTCCACCTCGCCATGCCGGCGCAAGTCCAGCCATGGCGAGCGAGGATTTTCCCGCGCCGCTGTCGGCGACGATGGCGACGAGCCGGTTGCGGCGCAGGTCTTCGACAAGCTCAGCGATTTCCGCCTCGCGACCGAAGAACCGATCGGCTTCCTTCTCGGTCATGGCCCGCAGGCCGACGAATGGCTCGTCCGTCAGGCGTGGAGGTGCGCCAGACGCCTTCCCGAGGATAGCGTCGATCAGCTTGGCGAATTCAGCCGGATCGCGCAGCGGATCAATCACCCCTTGATGCTGCTGAGCGAAAGGCGGCAGGGCGGCGCGGTCGGGGCGCGGCTTACGCGAGGATCGGAATGAAGGGGATCGCGGCGTCGCCCGTCGCGCTCGCGAGACCGAGCCGCACCTCGCGCTCGACCCAGTTGATGACGCCCTTCGAGCCGACATAGACGGCGAAGGCGGTCGCTTGCCGCGTTATCGCCACTTCGATTTGCTCTTGCCAGCCGCCGCCAGCGTCAAGGTCGTCCTTGTCGAACCAAACTGTCACGCCTCGCGTCGCGCGCCTCGGGGCTTTCCAAAAGGCGTCGCTTGAGTTCGCGGGCGGCCTCGGTGTCAGCGCCGGAATGACTGAGAAACAGGCACAGGCCGCTGCCACCTAGCGTCTCGCGCGACCGGTCGGACACGAGCCTCTCCTTGCGTTTCCGCTGCGCGCATTCTGGGGAACAACTTCGAGCTTGGCAATCCGCTGTCTTGCGCAACCGATCCTTGGCGGATCGAGTTTACGGTAGGGAAACGCCAAGGACGCGCGCATTTAGCACGCTCCTAGGAAACCGTTGGCCGGCGAAGCCATTTTTCAGTTTGCAAAACGCTCGTAACCTATAAAAACCGCGCCCGGAGTGTTCAAATGAACACCCGTGCAATTTTTAGAATGTTAAAGAAGTTATTGATTTTACTGGTGCTGCGAGAGAGGATTGAACTCTCGACCTCTCCCTTACCAAGGGAGTGCTCTACCACTGAGCTACCGCAGCTTTCACCGGAGAGATTTTTGCAGAGACCCGGAACGCGAGGGTATTTCGCATAGGCCAGGTTCTTAGGCAAGGGGGCAATCCGTTATGAAGCAGAGAACTCGATTATTGTTCATCCCCTTCAATGCCCAGTGAACTATTTATTCGTAAGGTTCAAAATGGGCCAGTTCCTATCAACATTCGCCCACTGGAGCGAAAACTCCAAGATGTCGCTTGGCGCTTTGCGCGCAGTTTGCGAAAAAAATGGGTTCGCTTTTGTCGGACGAGCATTTTTCGGTGAATGGGATCTTGTTCGATGCCCGAGCGAAGCTGGCCAAAGGGCCGGGCGGAGCCTGGTGGAATGGGCAATGGAGGGGTCGCAGAAGAGCCTTCGAGCCAAGGACGGCAGCGACAGTAAGAGGGATGGTGGGATTTTCACAGCCATGAACGCTCGAAGGTGCCGCAGGGGAGCACAACCGATCCGGAAAGCCATCTCTATCGCAAGGCGGTGGGGCGGAAGCTAAGCTCCGCACCAGGGTCACGTGACCGTGGAGAACCGGCACGGGTTTATCGTTGCGGGCACAATCACAAAGGCCGACGGCACGGCCGCACACCGCACCTCGCAAGCCATGCCGAAAACCAAACACAACGCTGGACATCGCGTCACGGCCGGCACGGCCAAGGCCTATGACACGAAACACTGTATAGAAAAACTGCGTGCCATCGGCGTCACGCCGCATATAGGGCAGAACAAGAGCTCGACCAGATCCGGCAAGCGGCGAAGAAGCGCGATCGATGGCCGCCTGACGGGCATGAGAGTTCTTGCCTGCAGTAGCACTGCAAGAGGATCGAATGTATTTTCGGCTAGAGCGTTTTTCGCTCAGATTGCATCGTAACCTGCGGCAGCGAAGAAGTTTGCGCATTCTTGCGGAGAGAAGAGGTCGATGAGGCGGCCGATGGCATCCCAGAGGCCACTAACGGTTCGCTCGGCGGCTTTTCGCAGATGCGCATTTATGATGGCTAAGTCGGAAAGGGCGTGCCTAATATAGTTCGTACTCAAACCACCGTCCGTCGCCACAAAACCTGTTCCGCCGATGCAGCAAGGCACCATATCTGGGAGTCCCATGCGCCATTCCATCTGATTGTGAAATGCGTCCGCATATGACGGCAGGGTATTCCCGAGGCCTTGGCTGTCGCCAATCAGCGCTGCCGGAATTGTCCTCTGCGGCAGGATAGTGCAGCTGCTCAGTCGGCAGCACGCTTGCATAAACGAAACTCTCTCCATGGGTGAGCCCGATCGTTATTGTATGGCGTTGGCGTCCGTTTGCCGTAACAGATCCCAGTGGACCCGCGACATTGGTAAAGTCAATGGTGAAATATGTTGGGAATCCGGTCGTCCCGGCAGGCAAGCGGCTATCCAGATAGCGGCCATCGACAACTATGGAGCGGGTCTGGCTGTTGGAATAAGTGCCGATTTCGATAGTCCTAGCTTCTGAAGAAAATGTGATGCCAGTCATCCAGTTATTTTGACCGGTGGAACCACCTGCAATGTTGCCGGCGAGCGGATATTCGTTGACATTGAAGGCAATGATGTCGTTCTGGTTGGCGGTGGATATAGCTGGGCCGCCCGTGACGCGGAACACAGTCGCGCCGTCTTGGATCGGATTCGGTGCGGCATTCGTTGGTGCCTTGTATCTGTTAGAATAAATAGGATTATGCGTGGTATATGTGGCAGAAAGCACAGGAGCTGTCTGTGGTCCAATGAGATACCATGTAACCCCTCCATCACTTCCACCGCTCCCTGTCGGCGCGGTGGTACCTGAAGCGGCTCCAGTATCTGTTTTGTATACGTTTCCGCCATTGCTGGCCTGCGCTCCGGCTCCAAACGTAGTTGAAGGTGCCCATGCCACAGAGCCGATGAGCGGGGAGACTCTATCGGGTTATTACATCTCGCGGCGGCGCGGAGACGACGTAATTTCGCGCCAATGGTTTCCACGGGGCCTCCTGTAATAGCTGACGTGGGAAGCCGCTGCCATCCATTTGCCGCAAGCACGGGGACATCGAAATCTGGAACAGTAACTGACATTTGTGGAAGCGCCGAATACGTACGGCCCGACACTGAAATGGTGTTACGGCTTCCATCACCAGGCGGGATCATTTGTATCGTTGCCATCATTTCCTCGTGTCCGCTTCAATAGAGTCCCACCCAGTGGCAGGTCATATCAGTATGCCTTAGAGATGCTACGTGTTCAGGGAACGAACTGGGCAATCCTCGTAAGGATGCGACGAAGCGAAATGTCATTTCAAGTCCACTTCTATTATGAAGTCGGCGCTGCAACGGTGAGATATTGGATTGAGAGTCGGATCGTGCCGCCAGTGAAATTGCATCCCGCCATCGAGGTCAGGAGCAATGGCGTCGCGGAATAGAATGTGTTTGGGCCGCCAATGCCGGCATTACTGGAGCCCGCCGCGGTTCCAAGCCCGCTCGCAAACATGGCTGGCGTCCCGGAGACGCCAATTTCGAATGCCGTGCAGCCAGTGATGGCCGTGATCACATGATGCGAAACCCCAACAACCATGGCGCGGGCCGGGATTTGAATAGTCGTTGTATAGGTTAGGCCGCCAGGTGTGATCGTCTCGATCGAGCCTTCGAGTGTGTTCAGTTACAAAAAAGAGCCGTTGACGCCGCGCCGGGCGCTGGCAACAAAGCCGCCATTCGTCGCGCCATCCTGAATGAAAAGCTTATTCGTGTCCGTGCTGACGAAAAGCTCGCCTTGCGCGCCATGATTGGCCAAAACATTCGCCAGCGTATCGCGCCGGAGTTGAACCTGGACTGACATTTAAATTCCCGCTCCTAAATCAATCCGCGCCAGCACGAAGCCGTCCGACACGATGCCCCACTGATCCGTTTCCGAGACGGCGGCGGAGACAAGCCCGAAGTCAAGACTTCGTCCCAGCCAGCAAAGCCTGCGTGACAGGTCCAAGCGGTGATCCCGCGCCATTCGGCGCATAGGTGAAAACTTGGCATTCCGAGAGGTCTTCGGTCGCGCTGCCGAAATTATTGAAGCTTTGCAGCTTTACATAAAGGGTGTTTCCGATGAACGCACCCGGCAGAGGAAATTGGAAGACCGAATTGTCGACGCGCACGAAGCGTGCACCTGAGGAATGTGCTGTGCCGAGTTGCGAGTGCGTACATATTTGCCAGGAAGTACTCAGAGCATTGGCTTTCCGGCGAGCAATTGCGAGAACCGTTTCGTCCGCGCATATTACAGACGGCCACTGTTCCGCTAACACCACGCAGCTGTGATCCGCGCAACAGGCGGTTCAAATTCGAGCAGAGGAAACCTAAAGGGAAATGAGGCACGCAGTTCGCGTACGCCATGCGCGTATATAGCGCTCACAATTGCTTGCATGTCAACGCCGCGAGGCACTAATGCATTAACAAGAAGTGCGTCCCGTAGTCGTGTTCGAGCGTCGGATGTTTGGAATAGAAGGCCCTAGCTTCTTCTCGTGGCCCATTCGCAGTGGTCAGCTCCTAGAATATTGCTTGCTCATCGGGAGCCATTCGTGATGCTGCACCTTGAGACGGGTGTTCCGAATTCATTCCAAACTGCCCACGGCACCTCGGCCTCTTTTTGCTAAGGCAAAATCAAACCAACGAAGCGCCGCATAATGTTCCGGCGCAGACATTGTCGGGCAAGTCTCCGAAAGCCAGTGCTTCGACGCCAGCGGGGCGAGTCTAACGCAAACCCAGGCTATTCACCGCCAGCAGAGTCTGGTCGCGAAATAGGCGATCGTCCGCGCATACACGTCGGCCTTGTTCCATTCCTTGATGACGGCGAAATTGGCCGATCCCGGCGTCCAAGCGCCGCCACGCTGCCAGCCATAACTTCTGAGATAATTGGCGGTGGAAGCTAAGACGTCGGGTACGCTGCGAATGAGATCGCGGCGGCCGTTGCCGTCAAAATCCACCGCCAATTTAAGATAATTCGATGGCATGAATTGGGTCTGGCCGACTTCGCCGGCCCAAGCGCCGTGCGCGTTGGGCGATAGATCACCGAGCTGAATAAGCCGTAAGGCGTCCATGAGTTCCGCCTGGAACATATCTGAGCGGCGGCAATCGTAGGCGAGCGTTGCCAGTGCGCGCAATGTTGGCGTGTTTCCCTGGACCGCACCAAAGTCCGTCTCTAGGCCCCAGATCGCGACGATCACGGGGGCAGGCACGCCGTACTCCTGTTCGATCCGGGCAAAGGTTGGGGCATATTGTCGGATCAGAGCCTGCCCCTTGTGCAGCCGGAAAGAATTCACCATGCGGCCTGAGAATTGCTCAAAGCTTTGCCGGAAGACATGCTGGCCATGATCTTTTGCGACGATCCCCGGATCAAAGTTGATGCCGTCAAGCGCGCTTATCGCAGACGGGGAAATACCATTGGCCGAGGCCTGTCTTTTGAAGTCAGCGATAAATGCGTCGAAGCCCGCAGGATCGTGGCACGTCGCGGCTTCAACCGCAGGAACACAAAGAAAGCAAAAAACCAAACATGCAAAGTGTGTGATCGCTCGCATGAAAACCACTCCAGCTGGGAGGATGTACAATCGATACCAGAACAAGCCATTCATCTCGAAATCCACGCATGGTTTTGGGTGGTGCCGCTCGGATGGAGCCAGGGGGCGCGAAACACCTGTCTTCGCTCGCAAAAGAACAAAAAGCCCGCACCTGATTCCATTCTGCATTGTCCAGCCAAACCGTTAGCATGGGTCGTATCTTATTTGAATAGCTTACTTGTGCATTCCCCAAGCATCGATGGGATATCTGGCCAGACTGATTTTTACAAAAGTTAAACTAAGTGCTGTTGACGTTCTTTGTAACGGGTCGATGTGATTCAGGCGGCGACATCCGATAATTGTGATTCGCGTCGGCTGAACTTCAATGTTTCTACATGCAATTTCGAACAACATGCCATCAAATGATTCGTTCGCGACAACCAGTATTGTGCCGACGATTCGTTTTGCAAACGAAGACGCTCCGATGGAAGACGCTGAGCACAGTGGCGACGGGCGTTAGGCCCGCGAAAGATTTATGCGGTTCAATCTAAGTCAAATATTTCTTGGCGGTTGTTACTCCCTCTCGGTCGGCAACCCGTCAACTCATCTAAAATAGCATGCGGTTCCGTCACGATGGCCCCCGCCCCGCAGGATAATGAGCATGGGCGAATGAGCGCTTCCCAGTTTGAACAATTGGATCGCTGCGAAGATCACGATAAATCGCGTAACAGAGCGCTTCTACAGACCGCGATTACTGAGGCCTTTGCGCCTCTTAACGCAGGTGCACGGCAAGAGGCGATTGACCGTATCAAACAATATCGGGATCTCGCTGCACGGAGCGATGCGGGATGCTATATTTTCGGATTGATCTATTTCAATGCAGACGATTTACGCCATGCACTGACGTGGTTTGAGCTTGCGCTTGCTTTGCGGCCTGCTTTTCCAGAAGCGCTATCTGCCCGCGCCATTATTCTTCAACGGCTGGGTCAGCCCAAGGATGTGCTCGAATCGTTTGCTGCAATCCTTAAACTGCGGCCACACGACGCGGAGACCCTGTTTAACATGGGTGTCGTGCTGCAAAGCCTTGGACGCTTGGCCGATGCTCTTGTCGCTTGCGAAGATGCGTTGCGCTGGAGCCCCGCTCATTGCGCAGCGTTGACGAATCGAGGTGCCTTGCTTGAACGATTTGGCCGGCTTGACGAAGCGCTCGCTTGTTTTGATGCGATTGAAACGATACGGCCAGGCGACAGTTCGAATTTGTTCAACAAGGGCTCTGTATTGCAAAAGCTCGGGCGCCACGCAGATGCGCTCGCGGCTTATGAGGAGGCTGCCCGCCGTGGCCCGCCAGATGCCGAAACGGAACTCAATCGAGGCAATGTCCTCCAAAAGCTTGGGCGTCTGGAAGAAGCGCTTGCCGCTTATGATCTCTCCTCTCGATACCGCCAAGGTTACCCACAGGCGCTCTACAACAAAGGGATAGCGCTGCAAGGGCTTGGCAGGCCGCAGGAGGCGCTCGCAGCTTACGATGCGGCGCTTGCATGTGATCCTTCCTATTATGAAGCGGCATGCAATCGTGGCAACGTCCTATACGAACTTGGTCATCTCGGAGACGCGTTCGCCGCCTTCACATACACCCTAAAAATCCGTCCGGGATTTTTGTTGGCTTTGACCAACCGCGCCAACATTTTGCTCCAATTGGGGCGGGCCGAAGAGGCACTCCTTTCCTGTGACGAAGTTTTGCGGCGTGATCCAGAGCATCCACAGTGCCTTGGCATTCGCGGCGCGGCGTTTCACAAACTGGGGCGCCTAGAAGAAGCATTGACCAGTCTCGATGGAGCCGTTCGTCTCAATCCCGCCGCACCAGATGTCTGGCTTAATCGCGGTAATGTCTTGCAGGAACTGGATCGTTGTCCCGAAGCTATCGCCTGTTATGGGGAAGCTTTGCGCATCAAGCCTCATTATCCCGAAGCCCTGTCTGGCCTCGGCGTGGCTCTAAAGGAGGCGGGCCGGATCGACGAGGCCCTCGTTTATTTCGACGAGGCGCTGAAATTCAAGTCCGGTTTTGCGGACGCGCGGAACAACCGGGCTGGCGCTCTCCTTCTCAAAGGCAGACTGGAGGCCGGCTTCGAGGATTTCGAAAGCCGCTGGGACCGTTCGAATGCGCCTCCCAAGACCTTTAGCTCGGATTTGCCAAAATGGGTGGGCCAAAATTTAGCGGGGCAGGCGATTATCGTCTGGGATGAACAAGGTCTCGGCGATTTGATTCAGTTTTCTCGCTACCTGCTTTGCCTCATTGAGGCTGGCGCTGAAGTTACACTGTTGTGCCGTAAGAATATGCATCGGCTTCTGCGGACATTGCCGGGGCCCATTCGGCTTATCGACGCGATGGATCCGAATGAACCTTTTGCGTATCAGAGCGCGCTCATGAGTCTTCCTTACGGGTTCCATACCAGTTTGGAGACGGTTCCAGCGCCGGTCCCCTATCTTCATCCGGATCCAAGCCTCGTATCGAAATGGGCGGGGCGAATCGGAAATGAAGGTTTTCGAATTGGAGTTGGCTGGCATGGCAATAAGTTCATTAACCTGCAAAGGTCGATCCCTCTTTCGTGCTTCGCGCCACTCGCGGCTATCGGCAGCGTTCGCTTGATCAGTCTCATGAAGGATCAAGAAGCGATCGAGGTGGAGGCGGCGGGTGGCCGATTCACGATCGAGGGCTTGGGAGAGGATTTTGATTCAGGAGCCGATTCATTCGTGGATTGTGCGGCCGTAATGGCGAATGTCGACCTCGTCGTCACTTCGGATACCGCGATTGCGCACCTTGCAGGGGCATTGGGAAGGCCGGTTTTTCTTGCTCTAAAACACGTGCCAGATTGGCGCTGACTGATGGACCGGGATGATTGTCCGTGGTATCCGACCATGACACTTTTTCGCCAGGCGGAAAGAGGGGACTGGAAGTCCGTATTTGAGCGGATCGCATCGGGTGTCGAGGCATGCATTGCCAAACAAGATACTCGATTGACAGACAAACCGCGCCAAACGGACCCCCTCTCGATTCCCGGTGCGGCAGGCGAGCTTATCGACAAGATAACGATTCTGGAGATCAAGGAAGACCGTATCTCGAAACTCAAAATATCCGCTTCGAACTCGCGCTGTTGCGGCAACTCAAGACCGAATGCGGCTACGGGGGTGAACGACTAGTGAAACTCGAAACCGAAGTGAAAGCCGCCAATTGCTTGCTTTGGAACGTCGAGGATGCGCTCCGGGAACTTGAAGGAAAAGGCGATTTCGGCGCTAGGTTCGTCTCGCTGGCAAGGCAAGTGTACAAGACGAACGACCATCGTGCTGAGGTAAAGAAGAAGATTAACGAGCTGCTTAACTCTAAGGTTGTTGAGGAAAAGTCCTACCCAACATACACATCAAATCCACGTTCCGAAGCATTATAGTAGCATTGTTGATTTGATATGCTCGTTCCGCGTGTTGCTGCTGATGGGCTCTAAATGAACCATGTGATGTTTCAGATAGGTTTGCGTCTTAGGGCGAGCCCGAGGGCGATGCGGCGGATATCTGGACAAACCAGCGGATCGGTTGACATTCCTTCTGGTTCTGGACCTGACTTTGCTTCTTTTGGGGTGGTCACGGAGATAAGCAGCCTCGATGGTTTGCTTTGACCCCCCTTTAAGAAACATTTTTTGCCGAATGCCTGACCGCGACGCGTGCTTATTCGGCGCGCCAGGGAAACGTCCAGGTCTCTGTGAGCGCCCGCGCGCCGGTGCGCAGGAAGGCCCGCAAATCGGCGGATTGGCCGGGTTCGAGCTGCACGTCGATGATGGCACGAAACCCTTTGGTATGACTATTAGGGATGATGAAGGACCGCGTGATCGTGCCTTGGCTCGTGGAAGGAACGACCTCGACCAAGTCCGGGTCTGCGAGGTAATAGGCGAGGTCCCCGCCCGTGAAATCGATGATGAAACGCCGTGAGCCGGGCACGGGAAGCTCGGCCGAACCGAGCGCCGCAGCCACCGTCTGATAGGTGTTCAGTGCGCGCCCATTTGGCGAGAGGTGCGGAAAATCGAGACCAGCAGCGAGGCGGTACGCGTAACTGAAAGCCTTGCCGGGTTCGGGCGAATCCTTCGGCACGAAGGAGGCGACGATATTGTCGTTGGTTTCGTGCCCGGTTGGCAGTTCGACAAGCTCGACGCGGCCCTCGCCCCAGCTGCCCCTTGGCTCGACCCATAGGCTCGGCCGGATTTCATAGGCGAGGTCGAGATCCTGATAGTGGTCGAAGTCGCGGTCCCGCTGCAACAGGCCAAATCCGCGGAGATTCTTGTCTAGAAAGGCGGAGACTTCCGGCTTCACTGGGTTGTGCAATGGACGCCACATCCATTCGCCGGTTCCCGAATGAAGGAGAAGCCCATCCGAATCATGCAGCTCCCCACGAAAGTCATCATTGAAACGATGATCAACCTTGCCGATGAAGAACATGCTGGTCAGTGGCGCGAGCCCAAACTTGACGTTCGGCTTGCGCGGAAAAAGCTGCGCCGAGACTTCGATCGCGGTCTCGACGCCGGGATAGAGATCGAAGCGGTAGGCGCCGGTCGCCGAGGGGCCATCGAGCAGCGCATAGATCGTTGCCTCATCCGCGGCGGGCTCGGGTGTCTCGATCCAGAATTCGCGAAAAAAAGGAAATTCCTCATTGGTCGTTCCGGCCTCGACCGCGAGCGCCCGCGCCGACATGCCATAGCGCTGACCGCGCCCGAGAAAACGGAAATAACTCGCGCCGAGGAAGGCAATGACCTCATCGAAGACTTGCGGGCTGTTCAAGGGATAATGCAGGCGGAAACCGGCGAAGCCGAGATTGACCGGCAAGGGCTTGTCGATCTTGGTGCGGCCATAATCGAAAAGATTTGCGGAATAGGGAATGGGTGTCGGAATGCCGTCTCTGATCGTGTTGATGGTCACTGGGCGCTGGTAGAGATGGCCGAGATGGAACAATTGCAACCGGAACTGGCTTCCATTGGCGCCAAGAAAAGCTTTGTCGGGGCGAAACCTGATGTCACGCCAGGCATCGAAATCCAATTTGCTCAGCGCTTCAGGAAGCGCCGGAGAAGCCGTGTCGAAATCCGCCGTCGCGAGATCGCGGGCGCGGCGCACGACATTCTCGAAGTCGAATTTCGGCGGCGCCTGCGGAGGCTTTCCGGTTTGAGCGAGCGAAGGACCTAGAGTCGATGGCAGCGCGCCTGAGAGAATGAAATATTTGACCAGCGTGCGGCGATTAAGTTCGGTCATGGGCGTCCGGAAAGGAAGATCATACGCGGTCTGATCTGGCGTGAGGCGTGGATCACGGGGTTAGCCACCTTTTGCGCTTGCGGCAAGGGAAGGTTTTTATTTTTTTGCTTTGCATCATGGAGTTAGAAGGGCCAGCGTCCTCATTCTCTTTCGAGGCGCGATCCACGGCGGCCATGCGGTCATGCGAGACGTGAACGCTTAAGTAAAATTTAACCCATTCTTGGAGGTCCGGCCCCGGATTTTTCGAAAAAACTCTTGTAATGCGTGGCGAATCGCATAAATCTGATTTTGCCCAATTTCGCACGTGCCTGTGGTCGCGTGTCGGTTGGCGGGGATCCGGACAAGAGGCCGGTTAACCGCCGAATAAGGACCGGCAGCCGGAGGCGAACCGGCGAACCCCGCCAAACGGGGGACGCGACTTAAAGCAACGACGGACCGGGCTTTTTCGTCTCTGCCAGCCTCCACAGCTGGCGTACCGAAGAGGCTTGTCTTTCTTGCCGGGCGTGCGGAGCGGGATTTTATCCCAATCCAAGCGATGGCCATGAACACTTTGGACGGCGCATTCCGCCTTGTCCACGGTGAGCATGTCCAACGGCGCAGCATCTGACCGCGCGTGGTTCGCAAGGCATGTGCCTCGCGAAACAGCACGGTCGCGAATGGCGTGTCGAATGAAGCCGTCGCGTCTCCAAAGCGCGCGCGATTTGGCATCGCTATTCACCCGAAGCTTGGTCGTTCCGGCGCGGTTCTTTAAGCGCCGTTCGAAGGGATGCCGCGATGACTGATCGTATCTTGGAATTTCTCCGCAACCGCCGCGAGGATGGGCCTTGTCTTGTGCTTGACCTCGATGTCGTGCGCGACAATTACACGGCTTTTGCCAAGGCGCTGCCGGACACACGGGTGTTCTATGCCGTGAAGGCCAATCCCGATCCGCGCGTGCTCGACCTGCTGGCCCGACTTGGCTCCTGCTTCGACACCGCCTCCGTCGCCGAGATCGAGCAAGTGCTGGCGACGGGCGCCAGCGCCGACCGCATCAGCTATGGCAATACGATCAAGAAGGAGCGCGACATCAGGCGCGCCTATGAGCTTGGCGTGCGCCTCTTCGCCGTGGATTGCGAGGCGGAAGTCGAAAAAATCGCGCGTGCCGCGCCGGGATCCAAGGTGTTTTGCCGCATGTTATGCGATGGCGCGGGCGCCGAATGGCCGTTGTCGCGTAAATTCGGCTGCGCGCCGGAAATGGCGCCGCGCGTGCTCGAACATGCGCACCGGCTCGGGCTCGTCGCCTTTGGCCTATCATTTCACGTCGGCTCGCAGCAGCGCAATCCGCGCATGTGGGATGGCGCGTTGAAAGCGGCAGCTTCGATCTTTCGCGACGTGGCGGAACGCGGAATCAACTTGCAGATGGTCAATCTCGGCGGCGGTTTCCCGACGAAATATCTGAAGAATGTGCCGGCGGTGAAGACATATGCGCAAGCGATCCTTCATTCGTTGCGCCGTCATTTCGGCAATCATATTCCCGAGACGATTATCGAGCCGGGGCGCGGGATGGTGGGCAATGCGGGCGTCATCGAGGCGGAAGTCGTGCTGATCTCCAAGAAGTCAGACGACGACACGGTGAAATGGGTGTATCTCGACATCGGTAAGTTCAATGGTCTCGCCGAGACCATGGACGAGATGATCCGCTATCCGGTCCGGACCGCTTTCGACGGCGGGGCCACCGAGCCATGCGTGCTTGCGGGGCCAAGCTGCGATTCCGTCGATGTGCTTTATGAGAAGGAACCCTATTTCCTTCCCGTTGGCCTTGAAATCGGGTCGAAAGTCCTCATTGAAGGAACAGGCGCCTATACAACGACCTATTCCTCGGTCGGTTTCAACGGCTTCCCGCCGCTCAAATCCTATGTGATTTAGCCCGCACGCCGACGAACTCCCGCGCGGTGGAGAAACGCTCCGCCGCCTTCACCCAAATCCCAGTCCCGGACGGCCGGCAAAAGCTCGACGATCGAGCCTTGCGCGGTGCGAGGGTCGTCTCGCGCAATCCCGGCATGGCCGGCGGAGGGCTCAGATGGCCTTGATCTCGAATGAACTTGTGTACGCTCCTGCCTTCATTGGCGTTGTCGCCGCGCCGCGCTTTTATGTCGCCGATGAATTGGCGGCCGATTTTGAGGCTCGAGAACGTTTGCTCGACGAGGCGTTTGGTGCGGCGCGTTTTGAGAAGACCGTGGAGCGTCTGCGCGAAGGCCGCTTGCCCGCGCCTGGCCTCGCGCTCGTGGCGAAGGATGCAAGCGAGCTCATTGGCACTTTGCGGCTGTGGCCGATTCGCGCCGGTGATGTGCCGGCCCTTTTGCTCGGGCCCTTGGCGGTCGCGAAGGCCCATCGCTCGCGCGGAATTGGCCGCCGGCTCATGCGGGAGGCTTTGTCCCGTGCCACGGCCGCGGGGCATGATGCCATCCTGCTTGTCGGCGACGCCCCCTATTACGAGCCTTTCGGATTCGCCCGGCGCTATACGCAAAAACTCACTCTTCCGGGCCCAGTCGATGACGCGCGCTTGCTTGGACTCGAACTTAAGGCAGGCGCCTTGGACGGCGCGAAGGGCCTCGTGACGCCGGCTGGCGCGCGCGATTTTTCGGCGAATGGAGCCTTCGAATTGCGCCGGGCGGCTTAATTACGGCGTCAAAAATCCCGCTTATCCAGCATTCCAAACGGGCGAGGGGCTGCGGGCTTGAAGCTTGCGGCTCCTTCTTGTACCGCTTGTCCCGCCCAAACGCGGCCCGCATCCCTCAACTCTTCTGGAGAAAACCCATGTCGCAATGGCTCGTGCACGGCACGATTACTGGTCCAATCGTCATGATCGGCTTCGGCTCGATCGGGCGTGGCGCGCTGCCGCTCATCGAACGTCATTTCAAATTCGACAAATCACGCTTCACGGTCATCGATCCAGAGGACAAGGACCGTCATCTTCTCGACGAGCGGGGCATCGCTTTCATAAACAAAGCGATCACGCGGGATAATTTCGTCGCGCTCTTGAAGCCGCTTCTCACAAAGGGCGGCGGCCAGGCGTTCGTCGTCAATTTGTCCGTTGAGGTCTCCTCGGCCTCGATCATGCGGCTTTGTCATGAGCTCGGCGCGCTTTACATTGATACCGTCGCCGAGCCTTGGCCTGGATTTTACACCGACTCGCGGCTGACGGCGTCGGAGCGGTCGAATTATGCCCTGCGCGAAGAGATCCTCGATCTGCACCGCGCGCTGAAAAGCGGCCCAACCGCGGTTTCCTGCTGCGGTGCCAATCCCGGCATGGTGTCCTGGTTCGTCAAGCAGGCGCTCTTGAATGTCGCGGCCGATTGCGGCATCGATTTTGAGCAGCCGTCCTCGCGCGAAGAGTGGGCGCGGCTCGCGCAAAAGACCGGTGTCGAAGGCATCCATATCGCCGAATGCGACACTCAGCGGGCGGCGGTGCCGAAGCCACGCGGCGTTTTCGTCAACACTTGGTCGGTTGAGGGTTTTGTCTCGGAAGGCTTGCAGCCGGCGGAGCTCGGGTGGGGAACGCACGAAAAACATATGCCACAGGAAGGCAAGCGCCACGCCTTCGGGCCAGACTGCGCGATCTATTTGATGCGTCCCGGTGCGGGCACGCGCGTGCGCTCATGGACACCGACCGCCAAGGCGCAGCATGGCTGGCTCATCACCCATAATGAGGCAATTTCAATTGCCGATTTCCTGACCCTGCGCGAAGGCGAAAAGGTCGTCTACCGGCCGACCTGCCATTATGCCTACCGGCCGGCCGACGATGCCGTGCTCTCGCTCGACGAGATGGCGGGGCGCCAATGGCAGCAACAGGAAAAGTCGCATATTCTCGACGAGAATGAGATCGTCGATGGGATCGATGAACTCGGCGTCTTGCTTTATGGACATGCGAAGAACGCCTATTGGTATGGCTCGCAGCTTTCCATCGAGGAGACGCGGCGGATCGCGCCTTATCAGAATGCGACTGGGCTTCAGGTGGCCTCCGCCGTGCTTGCCGGCATGGTTTGGGCGCTCGAAAATCCGAACGCGGGCATTGTCGAAGCTGACGACGTCGATTTTCGCCGCTGCCTCGAAGTGCAGCTCCCTTACCTTGGCCCGGTCACGGGGCACTATACGGATTGGACTCCGATCACGGGCCGCGCAGCGCTCTTTCCCGAGGACATCGATACGGACGATCCGTGGCAATTCAAGAATGTGCTCGTGCGGTAACGAGGGGAGAGGGCGATGCCTTTTGCATTTTGGCCGACATCGCCAGTTGTGTCTCAGACATGGCTGGACTTTCTCGACTTCGCGTCGGCAAAGGCCGATGGCACCTGGTTCTTCAGGGGGCACGCCGACGCGGCGTTCGATCTTGTTCCGGCGATTGGCCGGCAGCCTTCGGCGTCGGCTTACCGCCTCGCCGACGAAAAGATCCTGTTCGAAGATTTCGTTCTTGAGGCGAAACGCTATCTCGATGCGGATGGGTTCACGGAGCTCGAATGGCTAGCGATTGCGAAGCATCATGGGCTTCCGACCCGCTTGCTCGACTGGTCGACCAATCCGCTGGTTGCCGCTTGGTTTGCCACGGAAAATGAAAGCCTCGCGTTCGATGCGAAAATCCTTGCCCTGCGGGTCCCGTTTGTCCGGCGCTTACGAACGGCTGAAGTCTTCGGCGCGCCGGGAAGCGCTCCGGTGATTGTCGAAGTTCCCCCGCGGGTTGCGCGAATCACCGCGCAGCAAGGCTGTTTCTCCTTGCACCCCGATCCGCAATCGCCATGGCTGCCTTCGCCGCCAGCTTACGACACTGCGGCATTTTCGGTTCCGGTTTCGGAAAAGGCGGAGTTTCGCAGGCTCCTGCATATCTTCGGCTATGATACGCAACGGCTCTATGCCGATGTGGACGCGCTCAGCAAGACGCTGGCGTGGCGGTACAGGCAACGCTGAGAATTTAAGGGGGATCTCACGCATGTCTTTCGACGAGCGGCTCGTTACGGAACAAGATGAGGCATCAGTGCTGGATCAGATCGTTGACACCGTGACCGGCTATAGGGTCGAAAGCGGTGAGCAATGGCTTGCGCTTACCAATACCATACCGGGTGTCACTTATTTCACGACGGACATCGATCCGCGTTCTTTTGAAAAAGACGAGGGGCAAGGCAGTTGGCTTGGCCGGGCGGAATTGCTTCTGAAAGCCCCTGCCCAATTGCGGCCGGGGCAGGCCATGCAAGAGGTGTCATTCACCTTGCCGGTCAAGGTTTTATTGTCCGAGCAGGACGGCGAGCTTTCCATCGCCGAGTTTGATTTTTATTCCGCCGAGACCAGCGAAGCGCCAATGCTTCGTCACGAGCTCGACGATGGGCCGCCCAAAACCATCGGGTGGGGGCCTTTCGAGGGTCTGAGGCACGAACAGTAAGGAGACGGCGGGCTATTCCGCCGCGAGTTTCGCTGGAACGGGGCCCGCGCGGAACTGTTCCAAGAGGCCTTGCTCTTCCGCCTCTGCCGCTTGCAAATGCCGCATTTTGACATGGCCATAGCCGCGGATTTTTTCCGGAATCGAGGCGAGCGCGACCGCAATCGCATGATTGCCGGGCGAAAGATTTGCCAAAATCTCCTTTAGCAAAATTTCGTAGTCGTCAATCAATTGGCGCTCGATGCGGCGTTCCCTCGTGTAGCCGAAAATATCAAAAGTCGTCCCTCGCAGCCCTTTCAGCCGGGCGAGAAAACCGAAAAGGGGCATAAGCCAAGACCCGAAACTGGATTTGACCGCCTCACCCTTCTCATTCTTGCGGCCGAGCAGCGGCGGCGCGAGATGAAATTCGAGGCGCGGTTCACCTTCGAAGGCCGCCGCGATCTGTTTTGCGAAGGCGCCGTCGCTGTGGAGCCTTCCGACCTCATATTCATCCTTGATCGCGAGCAGCTTGAAATAAAAGCGCGCGACCGCCTCAGCGAGATCGTGCCTGCCGGGCACCCTCGCCCGCTCGATTTGATCGACGTGCTTCACCAAAGCCAAATAGCGTTGGGCATAGGCTTCGTTTTGATAGGCCGTCAGAAAAGAGACGCGCCTTTCGATCACTTCGTCGAGGGTCCGGGATTGGGCTTGCGTCGCGGTGCTCGGGCGCAAAGGGGCGGCGGCCGCTTCCACGGCGGCGGAATTGGCGGCCTCGCGGCGGCCCCACAGAAACGCCGCCTGATTCATGTCAACGGCCTCGCCATTGAGGGCGATGGCATGCAAAAGCGATGAATCGTCGAGTGGCACGAGGCCTTTCTGCCAGGCGTAGCCGAGCATGAACATATTCGCGGCAATGGAATTGCCGAGCAGCGCCGTTGCAATGCCAGTTGCGTCGATGAAACTCACGCCATCGCCGGCGGCTTCCCGGATCGCCTGCTTGATGCGGTTCGTGTGGAGCGAAAAATCCGGATTATGGGTGAAATCGCCCGGAAAAATCTCTGCCGTATTGACGACAAATCCCGTCTCGTTCGGGCGCACGGCGGCCAGCACTTTCCTCGTGCCGGAGACAACGAGGTCGCAGCCGAGCACTAAATCCGCTTCGCCCGCCGCGACGCGGATCGCGTGGATATCCTCTGGCTTGGCGCCAATCTTGACGTGGCTATAGACGGCGCCGCCTTTCTGGGCGAGCCCCGCCATGTCGATCGAGCCGCAGCCCTTGCCTTCAAGATGCGCGGCCATGCCCAAAATGGCGCCGATGGTGACAACGCCGGTGCCGCCGACCCCGGTCACGAGAATCCCATAGGGTTTGGCGCCGATGGCGGGGATATGGGGCCGTGCGAGATCCGGAAAATCCTGCTCCTGTTTGACCGCGGCCTTCCGTGGGCGGGCGCCATGCACCGTGACCAAGGCTGGGCAGAACCCATCGAGGCAGGAAAAATCCTTGTTGCAGCTCGACTGGTCGATCACTCTCTTGCGGCCAAATTCGGTTTCGAGCGGCTGCACCGAAACGCAATTTGATTTCACGCCGCAATCGCCGCAGCCCTCGCAGACGAGTTCGTTGATGAACACGCGCTTGGGTGGATCCGGCATCTCTTTTTTCTTGCGGCGGCGGCGCTTTTCCGCCGCGCAAGTCTGATCGTAAATGAGCACGGTGACGCCAGGGGCCGCCGCCAACTCGCGCTGCACGCGATCGAGCTCATGGCGGTCCTTGATGGTGAGACCCTTTGGCCATTGCGTGGCGGGCGGATATTTGCCGGGCTCGTCGCTCATGACGACGATGCGCTTGACATTCTCCGCGGCGACCTGGCGCGCAATCATGTCGACCGTCAGGTTGCCTTCGAGGTGCTGACCGCCGGTCATCGCCACGGCGTCATTGAAGAGAATCTTGTAGGTGATATTGACGCCGGAGGCGACGGCAAAGCGGATTGCAAGCGTCCCGGAATGATCGTAGGTGCCGTCGCCGAGGTTTTGGAACACATGCGCGCGTTTTGAGAAAGGCGCCTCGCCGATCCAATTCGCCCCCTCGCCGCCCATTTGGGTAAAGCCTTCGGTCGAACGGTCCATCCATTGGACCATGTAATGGCAGCCGATCCCAGCATAGGCCCGCATGCCGTCCGGCACTTTTGTCGAGGTGTTATGCGGGCAGCCGGAGCAGAAATAGGGGGTGCGGATGCCGATATCCCCGGCGCTCGCCAGCGCGGCCTGCCTGCGTTGGAGTTGGCGCACCCGCTGTTCGAGGTCCTCGCTCGCGGCGAATCGCAACAGGCGACGGCCGATCGCGATGGCGATGTCATTGGCGTCGAGCGCGCCGGTCACTGGAAAGAGCCAATTGCCGTCTTCATCCTTCTTTCCGACGCAAACAGGCTGGCTCGGCGATCCGTAAAGCTCCTCGCGCAGCTGCACTTCGATCAGCGAGCGCTTTTCCTCGACGACGATAATCAATTCAAGCCCGCGCGCGAATTCGCGCAGACCCAAAGGCTCGATCGGCCAAGTGCAGGCGAGTTTCATGAGCCGCAAGCCGAACTGGTTCGCCGCGAGCTCGTCGATGCCGAGGTCGTCCATGGCCTGGCGCACGTCGAGATAGGATTTGCCGGCTGTGATCACGCCGATTTTCGCCTGCGGGCCACCCGAGGTGATGATCTTGTTCAGCCGGTTCGCCTGGAGCCATGCCAGCATGGCGTCGCGCTTATAGTTCTGCAGACGCTTCTCCTGGTCGAGGACCGTGTCGCGCGCGCGGATATTGAGGCCGCCTGGCGGCATGACAAAATTGGCGGGCACGATGAGCCTCACCCGGTCGAGCGAGACGTCGATCGAGCCGGTCGATTCGACCGTATCCTTCAAGCATTTGAGGCCGACCCAGGCGCCGGTGAAACGGCTCATCGCATAGCCGTAGAGCCCGTAATCGACGATTTCCTGGACGCCTGCAGGAGACAGCACCGGCATCATCACATTGACGAAATTGAATTCGGATTGATGCGCCGTTGTCGAGGATTCGGCGGTGTGATCGTCGCCCATCAAAGCCAGCACGCCGCCATGTTTGGACGTGCCCGCGAGATTGGCATGGCGGAAAACATCGCCGCTGCGGTCGACGCCCGGACCCTTGCCATACCAGAGCGAGAAGACGCCGTCGTGTTTGCCTTCCCCGCGCATCTCGGCCTGTTGCGCCCCCCATACGGCGGTCGCGGCGAGATCCTCGTTGAGGCCTGGCTGAAACAGGATGCCGGCTGCATCAAGCGGGTGCTTGGCGCGCAGAAACGTCAAGTCGAGCCCGCCCAGCGGCGAGCCCCGATAGCCCGAGATGAAACCCGCCGTGGCGAGGCCGTTGCGCCGGTCGAGCTCCTTCTGCATGAGCAGAAGCCTGACAATGGCTTGCGGCCCCGAGACGAAGATCCGCCGCTTTGTCAGATCATATTTGTCGTCGAGTGAGGTGGATCGGAGATCCTGGGGCAAGTCGACCGGGCCTTCCACCACGTCCGCCATTGCATTCTCTCCTGCCGGACCGCAGCCGCCCGGCGATGCAGCGTCCCCCGACCGCAACTTTCAAAATATAGGCAGGAATGCCCTATTTTCCAAGCTTTGGTTGGCTTTTCCCCTGGAGAAGTGGTTGGCGTACAAGCGAAAAGAACTATTCCGCCGGCTCGCGATGTTTCATGCGCCTGTAGCTATAGATGGGGGCGCCATCGGCGTCGCCGCTGCGCGCCGCTATTTCTGCGATTTCGTCATGGTGCGGCGAAAGGTGGCAGACGGGATCGGCTTCCCGCGCATCGCCCGTGAGGGCGAGCGCCTGACACCGGCAGCCGCCATAATCCATCAACTTGCGCGGGCAGGAGCGGCAAGGCTCGCGCATCCAATCCTCCCCACGGAACGCATTGAACGCAGGTGAATGCGTCCAAATGTCTTCAATCGAATGATCGTGCACATTCCAGAATTCGAGGTGGGGAATGGTTTCCGCCGCGTGGCAGGGCAGGGCTCTGCCGGACGGCGTGACATTGAGCCCGCGTTTGCCCCAGCCCCCCATGCAGGCCTTCGGATAGCGGGCATGGTAATCGGGAATCACATGGTCGATGACGATGACCCCCGCGAGGGTCTTTTTGAGGGCCTCGACTTCGGCGATCGCCGCCTCCGCTTCCGCCCGGGAAGGCATGAGGGCGGCGCGGTTTTGCATTCCCCAGCCATAATATTGCGTATGCGCGATCTCGACCCGGCGCGCGCCGAGGCTGACGGCAAGCTCGACCATTTTCCCAGCGCGGCCGATATTGGCGCGGTGCATGACGGCATTCACGGTGAGCGGCAGGCCGGCCTCCACGATCCATTCCGCGACCGCCCATTTGCGCGCGAAGGCGCCTTTGTAGCCAGCGATCCGGTCCGCCGATGACGCGTCCGAATCCTGAATTGAAAGCTGCGCATGGTCGAGACCGGCATCCGAGAGAGTCTTGACGCGATCCTGCGTGAGACCGATGCCCGAGGTGATAAGATTCGTATAAAGGCCCACTTTCGCGCAATGGGCGACAATCGCCTCGAGATCTTGCCGCGCCGCCGGTTCGCCGCCGGAAAGATGGGCATGGAGAACGCCAAGCTTTGCCGCTTGCGAAAAAACGTTGGTCCAGTCCGAGGTCGAAAGTTCCGCCTCGCGGGGGTCGAGCGCGAGCGGATTGGAACAATAAGGACAGCCGAGAGGACAGCGATGCGTCAGCTCGGCGAGAATCGCGACAGGCGCGGCAAGTCTTTCCGGCGCGTGAAGTCTTCCGGGCTCGGCCGTCATAGATCCACCATGCGCTTGGCCGCGAGTTCGCCGAGCAGTGCCCGCACATCCGCTTCCACCCGGGCGCGGTCGGCGGAAAATTGCCGGGCAAGATCATCGACAATATCCGTGAAAGTGGCGGTCCCGTCGCAGCGTTTCAAGATCTCGACCGCGATGGCATCCGCCTTGATCACGCGCTCGGGGGCAAGCAAGAGCCATTCACCCCGCGTCTCATCATATTTCAGCCGGACGCCGCGTGGCAGACGCGGCTTTCCCAGCGTGACCGGCTGCGCGCTCGCCTCCATCATGCGGCGCGGCCTTGCGCCGTCTTGGTTCCAGGCACCCAGGCTCCGGGCGGGATGGCGCCATCGACATAGGCGCACCAAAGCGCGTCGAGCTGCGCCCACAGCACCGAGCATTTGAACTCCAATGCGGCCAGCACGGAATTCTGCTCCGCCCGTGTTACGGCATGTTTTTTTACATAGTCGAGAGCGAAGTCGCTGTCGCGCTTGGCTTGCACGGGGCGCTGCGAAAAATAGGCAAGCGTCTCCTTGCTCACAAAATCATAATGCGCCAGCATGCCAGCGACGCGCTCACTGATGATGGCAGGCGAAAACAATTCTGTCAGCGAAGAGGCGACCGCCTGCAAAAGGCTCCGGCTGCGGCAGAATTCCGTATAGGCCTCGACGGCGAAACGGGTGCCAGGCAAAATGCCTTGGGTCGAAATCACGTAATCGCGGGGAAAGCCGAGGCTGTCGGTCAGCTTCATCCACCGCTCGATGCCACCATCGCCTTCGCGCAGGCCGTCATGATCCTCGATGCGCTTGCGCCATTGCCTGCGGTCTTCGGGATCAGTCATCCGGGTCAAGATCGTCGCGTCTTTGATTGGGATCATCGCCTGATAATAATAGCGATTGAGCGCCCAGGCCTGGACTTCTTCATAGGTGCACTGGCCGCTGTGTAGCCGGCGATGAAAACGATGCAGATTGTGGTACTGCTCGGCCCCTATCTGGCGCAGGCGGGCTTCGAGTTCGTCATTGGTTAAAACCGGCGCGGCGACGCTCATAGGCAAACCTCCATGCCATCATAGGCGACCTCCCAACCGACGCGGACGGTTTCGGCGCGTTGCGGCGAATCTTCAATCAGCACCGGATTCGTATTGTTGATATGCACATAAACTTTGCGACTAATCCCGCAAGAGGCCAATTGTCTGAGCGACCCTTTGTCGCCACTCATCGCGACATGGCCCATGCGCCATGCGGTTTTGCTGGACAAGCCGAGTTCAACCATCTCGTCGTCCGTGAAAGTCGTGCCGTCAAAAAAAACGAGGGCGGCGCCGGTCAGTTTGCTTATGACGCCCGCATTGATCTCGGCGCAGCCCGGCACATAAAAAAAGCTCTTGGCGCCATCACTGATTTCAAGCCCGACCGTCGTCTCGGTTTCGTCGCCGACCGCGACGTTCTCGGCTTCGAGATAAAGCGCGATTTTTCCGGGCACCGCGAAAGGTTTGATGAAGAGGCCAAGGCCGGTATCCACGCATGTATCGAGCGCGACCGCACGTCTTTCGACGAGATCCTTGTTCAAAACGCCAAATATTCCCGCGCCCGTCTGCGCCAAAGTTGCCTGGCTGCCAAAAAGCGTGAAACCTTGCTGTTCACGCAAAGTCAAAAGCCCCGCGAGATGATCGACATCGGCGTTGGTCACGAACACGGCCGAGATGGGGGACTGGCGTTTCGCCCCCCGTGGATGGAGGGCCGGCGAAGCTATGATCTGCTGGCGGAGATCTGGGGATGCATTGAGAAGCAGCCAATGTTCGCCGTCGGCGCTCACGGCGAGTGAGGATTGGCTGCGCGGCTTGACGCGCTTATCTCCGCTCCAGGCAAGCTGACAAACGGGGCAGAGGCAGTTCCACTGCGGAAAACCTCCCCCTGCCGCCGAACCCAGGACAAGAATGCGCAAGGCGCGCGCCGATCATATCATTTGACGAAAGCGTTCAGCCGGCGCCGTCAGATTTCGGCGGACAGATAGCTCGTCACTTCCATGCCGATGCAAATTTCAGTGATAACGGGGGTTGTCCAGGTCATATCTGCTATTGCCTCCCTATAAGCGTTGCGATGAGCTGGGTGATTCATTCCCTGAACCGAACAAATTTCAAATCTGTTCACGTCTCAAGTTAGCATTGGACGGCGCCTATGGCCACGGTTTTTTTGCTTTCCGGGGCACGGTTAGAGCCAGGGGCGTTCCGCCGCAGATTTTTGCTCGAACGCTTCGATAGAAGAGGATTTCTCGAGCGTCAAGCCGATATCGTCGAGACCATTCAAAAGGCAATGTTTGCGGAACGGGTCGATATCGAAGCGAATCACCCCGCCATCGGGGCCGCGAATCTCCTGGGCTTCAAGATCGACCGACAGCGTCGCATTGGCGCCGCGCTTGGCGTCGTCCATGAGCTTGGCAAGATTTTCAGGTGAGACGGTGATTGGCAGAATGCCGTTCTTGAAACAATTATTATAGAAAATATCGGCGAAACTCGTCGAGATCACGCAGCGGATACCAAAATCGAGGAGAGCCCAGGGGGCGTGCTCGCGCGACGAGCCGCAGCCGAAATTATCTTCCGCGACGAGAATTTTGGCGTTGCGGTAGGCGGGCTTGTTCAAGACGAAATCGGGATTTTCGCTTCCATCTTCCTTGTAGCGGAGCTCCGCGAACAGGCCCTGGCCCAGCCCGGTGCGCTTGATGGTTTTCAGATATTGCTTTGGGATGATCATGTCGGTGTCGACATTGGTTATTTCGAGCGGCGCCGCGACACCGGTGAGGGCAGTGAATTTTTCCATGAGGATGTCCTGGCAGCTTTAAGGCCCGCACCTTCATCCCAAGGAGCATGCGCCGCGTGCGCTGCGAAGGACGAGGGCTTAGGGGCGTCGAACTTTGAAGGAAGGCTCATATCAAAGCGCCACCCCCGAGGCAAACGCGAAGGGGCGTTGCGGCGAAGCTGTGGATCGGAACTGACCGAATATGTGAATTCGAGCCGCCTTAACTTCCAGCTCCGTCCCATTATGTGAAAAGGGAGCGCCGGATCGGAGAGAGGCTGATGGATTTTATATTTGTCGTCATCGGGCTGCTACTTCTCGTTCCACTCGTGTTTGCGGCTAAAGCCCAACGAAAGAGAGACTTAGCAGGCGTGCTTCCCCGCGCCGTCGAGATTGCGACGTGTCATGGCTGGGTCTCGCCGGGGCGGCTTATGACACAAGAGAATATGTCAGAGAGAGACGCAAAAGACGCTTTAGCTGAGGCGTGCCGGCAAGGTCTCTTGTTTCGGGCGGAAGACGGACGGTATTACGTAAAGCCGACATCCGTGAATTCAGATGTGTCAAACTAACAGATTTTATCATGGCTAGCTTTAAATAATTCGAAGCCGCGTCTCGCCAGCGATCCAGCTCGTCAAAGACGTGATTCTGAGCGGGCGCCAAAAAAACGGATCGGAAAAAGTTAAATCCTATCGCGACATTGCGTTTGCGCCAAATCGGAAATCCGGACCCCGGCACGCCTCACAAAAGCACGTTTGCGCAACCCGTCAATCGGACCAAACTGTTTCACGTGAAACGTTTTTGACCGGTGAGGCGGCGCCATCCACATCTTGCGAAAAATTCTCGCCTTCATGCGCCGGCTCCGGTCCTCATTAAGAAATGAAAACCGTCTGTTAACAGCTCACAAAACTTTGGACACTGTGATTGCTCCATGTAGGATTGATTCCACCCTTCCTTCGACGGAGCTTGCCATGATCACCTACAGCAGTAAAGTGACCCAAATGATCCACCACGCCAAGGTGGCGAAAAACATAAGCTGGGCGGAGGTCGCGGCGGCGATCGGCAAAAGCAAGGAATGGACGACCGCCGCTTGCCTTGGCCAAATGGCGTTTACGAAGGAACAAGCCGAGAAAATCGGCGCCCTCTTCGGGCTTCCCGACGAGGCCATCGCCTGGCTTCAGATCGCGCCCTACAAAGGGTCCCTGCCAGCCACAATGTCAACCGACCCTCTGATCTACCGCTTGAATGAGATCATCTCCGTCTATGGGACAACGATCAAGGAATTGATCCATGAGGAATTCGGCGACGGCATCATGAGCGCGATTGATTTCTCACTGGACGTCGGCCGCGAGGCTGACCCAAAAGGCGACCGTGTAAGAATCATCATGTCAGGCAAGTTTTTGCCTTATAAGGCGTATTGAAAGAGATAAACACAGGAGACCTCGGCCCGATGCGTCCGCCAGTTTTTAGCGGTGGCAAAGCCGCTGTCGCGATTGGCATCGGCTGCAAAAAGGGCTGCTCCCCCGAGGCCATCATTGCGCTAGTCGCGCGCGCCCTGGCGGCGGCGTCCTGCGCGGGGGCAGGGGCGCGGCTTTGCACGCATGCGGCGAAACAAAACGAGGCGGGCCTCGTTCAGGCGGCAAAAGCGCTCGGCCTGCCGCTCGTCTTTCTTGACACGCAGCTTTTGCAGCAAGCCGCTTTACGCACATCGACGCGCTCGCCGAAGGTGATGGAGCTGTTCGGCCTTCCGTCGATCGCGGAGACTGCGGCGCTTGCCGGCGCCGGGCCTTCCTCCGTGCTGCTCGTGGCGCGCATGAGTGAAGGAGGGGTCAGCTGCGCGATCGCTGGCAAAAGAGGCCCATAATTGGAGAGCTATGACCGTTCATTTCATCGGCGCGGGGCCGGGGGCCCCCGATCTCATCACTTTGCGAGGCCGTGATCTTATCGCGCGCTCGCCCGTCTGCCTCTATGCCGGCTCGCTGGTGCCGCAAGCCCTGCTCGAACATTGCCCAAAAGGTGCCCGCATCATCGATACGGCTTCGATGAGCCTCGATGACATCAGCGCCGAATTTTTGCGTGCGCATCACGCGGCAGAAGATGTCGCGCGCCTGCATTCGGGAGATCTCTCCATATGGAGCGCGCTCGGCGAACAAATCCGCGTCCTTCAGCTTCATTCCATTCCCTATTCGGTCACGCCCGGCGTTCCTTCTTTCGCCGCCGCCGCTGCCGCCCTCGGTGTCGAACTCACCTTGCCGGAAGTGGCGCAATCCCTGGTTCTGACGCGTACGCAAGGGCGTGCGTCTTCGATGCCAGAGCATGAAAAGCTGACAAGCTTCGCAGCGACGCGCACGACTCTCGCCATTCATCTGTCGATCCATGCGATTGGCGAGGTGGTGAAGGAATTGATTCCCTATTATGGCGGTGATTGCCCTGTGGCGATCGTCGTCCGCGCCTCCTGGCCGGATCAAAGAATTCTTCGCGGGACTCTGAGCTCCATCACGAAGGAGCTGAACGAAGCGCCGGTGGAGCGCACCGCACTGATCCTTGTGGGTGAGGTTTTGACGCGCGGCGATTTTCGCGCGAGCGCCCTTTATGACAAAGAGTACCAGCGCCGGTTCCGGGGCAGGGCTCAATGAACGGGCAAAAACGGCGTGCGCGCGAGGAGATGGCCCTCGCGGTCGAAAACCGCGATTTCGAGGGCGATGGCGCTCCCGCGCAAAACCTTTGCCGCCGTGTGCCAGGCCGCCTTCGCGACGGGCACAGCAATATCGACAGCTTCCGCGCGAGCGAATGCCAAGACTTCCGCGGCGCTATGCGCGGCTTTTACGCGCCTGATGAAATGATCCGTGGCCCCAGCCTCAGTGCCGCGCGCCGCGAGCCAGGCAAGATCGACCTCACCGCGGCCGGAATGAAGATCAAGAAGGCCCTGGCCGAGTTTCGTCATTTTGGCGAAGCCGCCCACGATCGTCACCTTGGGAATTTCATGGGTGCGCAGATATTTCAGCATGCCGCCTGCGAAATCGCCCATTTCGATCAGCGCGATATCCGGCAATTCGTGCAAAGCCTTGATCGCCGCCTCGGAAGCGGCCCCGGTCGAGCCCGCGACATGATCGAGCCCGGCGGCCCGGGCGACATCGATCCCGCGATGGATCGTATCGATCCAGGCGGCGCAGGAAAACGGCACGACAATGCCCGTCGTGCCCAGAATCGAAAGGCCGCCGGCGATCCCAAGCCGCGCGTTGAGCGTTCGCTTGGCGATCTCTTGGCCGCCGGGGATCGAAATCTCGACGATCACATCGCCCGTTCCGCCAAACAGGCGGGCGGCCTGGTCAATCGCCGTTTTGATCATCCGGCGGGGCACCGGATTGATCGCCGGTTCTCCCGGCGGCAGGGGCAGGCCCGCGCGGGTCACGGTCCCAACGCCGTCTCCGGCTCGGAACGAAACGCCCGATCCACGCGGCCCCCGCGAGACACGCGCGATCACCAAAGCGCCATGGGTGACGTCTGGGTCGTCGCCCGCGTCCTTGATAATGCCAGCGCGCGCAAACCCCTCGCCAAGCTCTTCCAGGGCAAGCGCGAAATCCGGCCGCGCTCCGCCCGGCAGGGTGACCGCGACCGTCTGCGGAAAAGCGCCGCAAAGCAGAGCCTCATAGGCCGCGCGGGCGGCGGCGGCGGCGCAAGTGCCGGTCGTCCAGCCCTTGCGCAAATGCGCTTTCGCGGGCGGGGTCTCCTCAGGTTTGCTCATTGGACAGGAAACGCCTTCTCGTGACTCTCGCTTTCCATGACGGCAAGAGTTTAGCACGCGGCCTCGTTATCGCCGCGCCGCGCTCGGGCAGTGGCAAGACGATGCTCACTCTCGGCCTTATGCGCTTCTTCAGGAACACGGGGCTTGCCGTTGCCGGCGCCAAATGCGGGCCGGATTATATCGACCCCGCGTTTCATACAGCCGCGACCGGCAAACACAGTTTTAATCTCGACAGTTGGGCGATGTCTCCGGCACTGCTCAACAAACTGAGCGTCGCCGCTGGCGAGGCCTGCGAGCTGATCCTCTGCGAAGGTCTGATGGGCCTTTTCGACGGGGTGCCGGGAGAGCCGGGCCGGACCGGTTCCACCGCCGATGTCGCGGCGGCGCTCGGCTGGCCGGTCCTGCTCATGCTCGACGTGAGTGGGCAATCGCAAACGGCGGCGGCGATTGCCCAAGGTTGCGCCCGCTTCGACGCGCGCATCACCATCGCGGGGGTGGTCTTGAACCGGATCGCGAGCCCGCGCCATCGGCAACTTGTGAGCACGTCGATCGAGGCGCTCGGATTCCCGGTTCTCGGAGCGCTGCCGCGCGACGACAAAATCAGTCTGCCGGAACGCTATCTCGGCCTCGTGCAGGCCGATGAAACACGCCGGCTCGATGCGCAGCTCGACAATATCGCTGAGTTTATCAACGCCTTTGCCGATACCGCCGCCATTCTATCTTGTGCCCGCGCATCGATGACAGTGCCCTGCGTTGAATCATCCGCATTGCCGCCGCCCGCACAGCGCATCGCGATCGCGAAGGATGTCGCGTTTTCTTTTCTTTATCCCCATGTTCTGGCGGGCTGGCGGAAGGCAGGCGCCGAACTTACGTTCTTTTCGCCGCTCGCCGATGAGCCGCCGCCTGAACACTACGATCTTTGCTGGCTTCCTGGCGGCTATCCCGAGCTTCACGCGGGCCAGCTCGCCAGCGCGACGCACTTTCTTGATGGCTTGCGCCGCTTCGCGGAAACGAAGCCCGTGCATGGCGAATGCGGCGGCTATATGGTTTTGGGGCAAAGCCTGACCGATCAAGCGGGCCACGCTCATCGGATGGCGGGACTTCTCGGCGCGTCCTTCAGTTTTGCGAAGCGCAAACTGCATCTCGGCTACCGGCAGGCGCGTCTCGCCGCGGCGCATCCCTTGGGCCAAAAAGGCGCGCCGCTGCGCGGCCATGAATTTCATTACGCCACGGTCGAGGCGCAGTGCCCGAGCGATCCGCCGTTTGCTTTTGTTCAAGATGCACATGGCGGGGCCGAGCGAGCGGAAGGCAGCAGGCGCGGCAAGGTGACGGGGAGTTTTTTTCACGTCATCGCGGCGGATAGATAAGGGTGGAAGCAAACGATCTGCCCTTGTCCTTCCATTTCGCGAAGCACAATCACCCTGCGGCCCGAGGACTATGATCGTCCCCAGGACCGCCTCCTGCGAAAGGACCGCCTCCTGCGAAATTCAGCGTTGCGCGAACGCGGTCAAAGCCGGATCAAACCGGAAGAACGGCAACGATTTCAAGCGTGTCCGGATCGACAATGATCATTTCATTCTGCGTGACAACGTATTTGAAGCCGCGATATTGCGGAACGATATCCACGATTGCTTCCGGAAGGCTATAAACCTCGATGGTGTCCGGAATTCGCGTTCCGACCGAGAGCACGAAATTGACGCCGCCGAGACGGTGAAAATTCCCGCCGGCGATGGTTTCATGGAGTTTGCTTCTCTGCTCCCGCGACAAAGTCCCGAACCCGACGGACCGCCCTTGAATGGGACCCTGCATTGTGCTGGGCTGGCGTTCAGACGGAGTCTCGGGATTGCCCAGCTCATCTTCAAGCGGTTCTTGGATCGTCCTGTTTATGTGGCCTGAAAAAGTCTCCAACCCCTCCATCTGCTGGGTGGCTAGCCCCCTGCCTGCGATCAGGGCCGCGCCCGCAATCGCAGCTGCCAAGCTCTTGTTCATCTTGGCCTCCCTCCGTGATGGCATTTTTTTTCTGACGGCTAACGCGGCCGCCCGGAGGATTGTTCCCAATTTAAGGAGGGAGACCTGGCCGTAATTACCTCAGCATAGCCCGGCATTCCTCCGGCAACGCCTTCCGCCGATCTTATTTTTTCATCCCGTCATGACCTCGGGACGCGCCTTACCGCGCTTGACCATGAGCTTGTTCAGGGAGGCGATATAGGCCCTCGCGGACGCCACCAGCGTGTCGGGATCGGCGCCTTTGGCGGTGACCGATTTGCCATCCTCGGCGAGCCGCACGGAAACTTCGGCCTGCGCGTCGGTTCCTTGGGTGACCGCATGCACCTGAAAGAGCTCAAGCACGGCCTTATGCGGCACGAGCGCGTGGATGGCGTTGAAAATCGCATCGACCGGGCCGTTGCCCGTGGCCTGATGGGTTTTCCGTTCGCCGTCGACTTCGATCGACAAGGCTGCCGTTTGCGGCCCGTTCGTTCCGGCGATCACCGTCAGGGAAACAAGCTTGATGCGCTCATAGGCATGCGCAATCTCGTCGTCGACCAGAGCTGCGAGATCCTCGTCATAGACGATCTTCTTGCGATCGGCGAGATCCTTGAAGCGGGTGAAGGCGTCTTCGAGGGCGTTTTCGCCGAGCTCGTAGCCGAGCTCCTTGAGCTTTTCCTTAAAGGCGTGGCGGCCCGAATGCTTGCCCATAACGAGCGAGGTCTTGCTCACGCCGACACTCTCGGGAGTCATGATCTCATAGGTGCCAGCGTTCTTCAGCATGCCATCCTGGTGAATGCCGCTTTCGTGAGCAAAGGCATTCCGCCCGACGATGGCCTTATTGTATTGGACCGGGAACGAGCTCACTGCCGAAACGAGCTTCGAGGCCCGGGTCAGCATCGTCGCGTCAATGTTGGTGTGGTAGGGCATGGTGTCGCCGCGCACCCGCAGCGCCATCACCACCTCTTCCATGGCGGCATTGCCGGCCCGTTCGCCCATGCCGTTGATCGTGCATTCGACCTGCCGGGCGCCGCCTTCGATGCCGGCAAGGGTATTGGCGACGGCAAGGCCGAGATCATTGTGGCAATGGACGGAAAAGACGGCCTTGTCCGAATTGGGCACGCGCTGCCGCACGGTCTCGAACAAGGCCCGGTATTCGTGCGGTACCGCATAGCCGACGGTATCCGGGATATTGATCGTGGTAGCGCCCGCCTTGATCGCGGCCTCAACGCAGCGGCAGAGAAAATCGATCTCGGATCTTGTCCCGTCTTCCGCCGACCATTCGACATCGGCGACAAGATTGCGCGCCCGTGCGACGCTCGCCGTGATCATTTCGAGGACCTCGCCCGGCTCCTTTTGCAGCTTATATTTCATGTGCAGGGGCGAGGTCGAAATAAACAGATGAATGCGCGGGCGCAGGGCCGGACGCACCGCTTCGGCGCAACGGTCGATGTCCTTGGCGGCGGCGCGGGCGAGGCCTGCGACACTCGCCTGCTTCATGCGTTTGGCGATCGCCGAGACGGCTTCGAAATCGCCTTCCGACGTGACGGGAAAACCGGCCTCGATGATGTCGACGCCCATCGCATCGAGGAGATCGGCGACTTGCAGTTTTTCCTCGAAGGTCATGGAGGCGCCGGGCGATTGCTCGCCGTCTCGCAAGGTCGTGTCGAAAATGACGACGGATTGGGAATTTTGCCGCGCGGTCTCGGCGGGTGAAGCAGATTGGATCTTCTCAGTCATGATGAATGTCCAGTTGAGGATTTTCAGCGAGACGATCATTTCGAGACACCAATATAATGTCTCCCAGAAATTTATGTCGTCGCGCGGGTGACTTCTTCAGGCTGCTGGCGTCCCCTGAGCGCCCAGGCGTAGCCCGGCCGGCCCTCAGGGGCGGATAAGCCGAAGCAATCCCGGTCCAACGCGGTCCAAAGGCAAATGCCTGGACGCGTCTTTATGGTGGAGATTGGCGCCAAAATCCTCGATCATGGTCTTGCAACTGTAGCGGAGGCCTGGATGAAAGGCAAGCGTCTGTCCGGGCTCACGCCAAATGAGACAGCGGCGGGTCGCCTCGGCCGAGGCTTTGAGATGCTTGCTGGGGTTCGTCCGCCAAGGGCGTCGTGCGGGCCTATGATGGTTGAATTTACGGGCGAAGGCGTCGAAGCCCAATCCATCTTTAATGCGAAACCGGTGTTTTCGTCTCCGCGCGCGAGGCCCGGAAATGATGGAGCGCCTCGATCGTGTCGATATCGATTGTGATCGCCTCATCGTCGATGAAGCATTCGACCACATCTTCTCCGGCCGCCTCAAGAAGGGCACGCGCGCCTCTATCGCCTTCGAGGTGCCTTATGGAGTTCGAACAAATCTCTGCCGATCAGCACCGGATTGCCGCGCAAGCGTGCCCGCACGGGCACAACCGCCAGCGGCACGCGGCTCGAGTCCTCGAAGGCTTGAATCAAGCGATCGATAAGGCTCGCCGAAACGCGAGGCATGTCGGCAAGCAGGACAAGAACGCCTGCCACCGTTTCAGGCAGAGCCGCCATCCCAGCCTTCAAGGAACTCGCAAGGCCGCTCCGGTAGTCGGGATTAAAGATGAAGGACAGGTCGAGGTTTTCGAGGGCGTTCTCGACTTGTGTGGCGGCATGCCCGGTGACAACAACAATAGGGCGAGCGCGCGAGGCGAGCGCCGCCTCCGCGACATGCCGGATCAGAGGCTTGCCGAAAAGCGGGACGACGAGTTTGGTTTCCTCGCTCCGCGTCTCGAAGCGCGAGGAAAGGCCGGCGGCCAGAATGATCGCGGCGATCTTACGCAAAGGAGGCATCACCCATATTGACGCGATCGACGACCAGCGCCGATCCCTTTGCCCCGCGCCAGGAAAACGCCGTGGCGTCCGGCAATGGGAAGCGGTCCAAATTTCACGCGGCCTTCTCCGCTCCCGCGCGCCCGGCTTTGCCGTGCAACTCCGCGATGATTTCGCCCGCAATGGAGACGGCAATCTCGGCCGGGCTGATCGCGCCAATGTCGAGCCCGATCGGAGCATGGATGCGCCTAAGCACGGTGTCACCGAAGCCTTTGGCGCGCATCCGCTCGAGCCGGCTGGCATGTGTCTTTCGCGATCCCAGCGCGCCAATGTAGAAGCAATCATCGCGCAAGGCCTCGACCAGGGCCTGATCGTCGATCCGGGGGTCATGCGTGAGCAGCACTATGGCGGTGTAGTGGTCGAGTTTCAAAGAGGACAGGGCCAGCTCCGGCCATTCAGCGATGAGCTGCACGCCGGGGAAACGTTCGGGCGTCGCGAAGGCGGTGCGCGGATCGATGATGATCACATCGAAACCGGAGAGGCGCGCAATCGGTGCAAGCATCTGCGAAACATGGACGGCGCCAATCACGATGAGGCGCACCGGTGGTGTCTCGACGCGAAGGAAGAGCTCTTTGCCGTTCCATTCCACCATGCCGCTTTTGCGGAGCCTCAGCCGCTCGTTCAGAATATCGGCCATGGCATCTGAGTCGACATCCGCGGCGCCGATGAGCCGTTGCTTGCCAGAAGCAATATCGGTCACGAGCATGCAAGGGCGCCGCATGGCGCGTTCGGCATTGAAAGCCGCGAGAAGATCAGCGCTGTTCGCATCTATGCTTTGAATGTAGACTTTGATCCGGCCGCCGCAGGAAAGCCCGGCCCGCCAGGCCGTCTCATCGGCAACGCCGAATTCGAGCATTTGCTGCCCCCCCACCGCGATTATGTCCAGCGCTTCGGCGATGACATCGCCTTCGACGCAGCCGCCGGAGACGGATCCGAGGAAATTCCCTTCCGAGTCGATAAGGAGATGGCTGCCGACCGGACGTGGCGCGGAGCCCCAGGTTTCGGCCACGGTCGCCAGGGCGACGTCACGCCCCGCCTCTTTCCATTCCTGCGCTTTGCGGAGAATGTCGCTTTCGGATGCAAGCATCGGAGGATTTTGCCTTGTGTTTTGGATCCCGTACGTTGCTTATACTTATATAGCAATTGTGCCAGAAAATGCCGTTCCGGTCACCAGCGCGACGGTCGCTTCGCTGTGAGGTGACGTTAGAAGCGAAGCGTTCCGGACCCGCCATTCAGATGCAAGGCGATCGCGCCGGAGAGGTTGGAGTGTCCGCACTTCATGCGGTGTTCCGGCGGCCGTTTGAAAATTCTTTTGGTGGCGACAATGGCGCCTTTGGCGAACCCAGCGGGCCCGCCGGAACCTTCGCCGGTCATCGGTATCGCTATTCGGGCGGATCGAGATCGGATAGAGGGCTCGCGCCTTTCGAGGGAAGATTTCCAGCTATGACCTTTGCCGTCACGGTGGCTGCGTACCGGAGAATTTTTCGATGGTTTCCGAGCCTGGGATTCATGCTTCATCAACACTTCAGTGTCGCTGAAGCGCGGCGACTTATGTGGAGTTGACGCCAATTTCGGCCCATTAATTGCCCAAACCTTGGCTCTTTGCGCGGGCCGGCGCAAGAGAATCAGACTTGAATGGAATATAATTCAATTATCATCTCATAATTATTTTACAAAGCATATTTACTTGTTTAAATTACTTTTGACAATGACAAAAAAGGGCCATATTTTTTAATTAAAAGTATATTAAAGAGCCAAAAAGTTGCCAGTACAGCGGTGTGGATGATGATCCTCGTGTACGGAGCAATCGCTCACCCACCTCATCTCTGGCGTCGTCGCTTGATGTGACTGTTGCTGCGCCAGTTCCCAGCTTTCGCCGTTTTAATTGAATTGTCGTCAGTGGCAATAGGGGGAGAAATCATGCGTATCAAATCGTTAAGGTTAATTCTTATACTAACTTTAACTCTTGTGAGCGGGTCATTAGGAACGTCTATTGCCCAAGCTCAGGCGGAAGTGCCCTTAATCCCGGTGTCGCAAGCGGCCCCGCTCCCCGCCTATATGAAAGGTGTCAATCTTTCAGGGGCGGAATATGCTCCGGGACCGAACGGTGTATTCGGCACGAATTATATTTATCCAACGACCCAGGAATTCGACTATTATAAATCAAAAGGCTTCTCCATCGTCCGGCTTCCTTTCGACATCGCCCGCGTGCAGCCCGCAAGCCTGCAGCCTCTCAATCAGTCGGAACTCGCTCACATTACTGCGGTCGTTGAATATGCCCGGCAAAAGGGCATGTATATCATACTTGACCCCCATAATTATGGTAAAATGTGGAGTCAGACAGCCAATAGTTACCAGCCGATCGGCATTTCTGCTTATATCCCCAATAGCTATTTTGCTGATTTTTGGCAAAGACTTGCAACTGTCTATCAGAATTATCCCAATGTGCTGTACGGGCTCATGAATGAGCCGAATATACAGAGCCCGACGCAGTGGAAAGCAACGGCGATGGCCGCCATCAACGCGATCCGGGCGGTGTCCACGACGCAGACGATCCTGATCCCGGGCACCTATTTCACGACAGCGGCGACGTGGACCACGAACGGAAACAGCGAGGCCTGGACGGGCTATACGGATCCGGCCGGCGGCCCGTTTATGTTCGAAATGCACCAATATCTCGACCAGAACTATAGTGGCACATCTTCCGATTGTGTCCCGGGTTATGGGTCGAGTGTCCTGACCAGCACCACAGCTTGGCTCGCCGCGAATGGGTACAAGGCCTTTCTTGGTGAGTTTGACTGGTACAATGACTTTGGCCAGAGCGGCGGCGTTGTGTCGCCACAGTGCCAAGCGGAAGGCAAGGCCTTGCTCCATGCGATGCAGTTCTCCCCCAATCAATGGGCGGGCTGGACATGGTGGGGGTCCGGGCCGTGGGCGTGGAACAATGGTGTCAATCTGGACCCCGGTGCGGATGGCATCGCCGGCGATCAGCCGCAGACGCCGACGCTCATTCAAATGCTGACATCCCCGCTTCCCTCAGGCGGAATTGCAAATGGCGGCTTTGAAACGCCCGCGACAAATAGTTACGTCTATAATCCGACGGGCGGCAGCTGGACGTTTTCTGTAAGTGCGGGGGTCCAGCGCAATGGCAGCGCGTGGGGCGCGCCCAATGCACCCGACGGGGTTCAGACCACATTCCTGCAGGCTGGCCCAACCGGGGGCAACGGGACGATTTCCCAGTCGATCAATGTGCCGGCGAATGGCACTTATACCGTGTCATTCCAAGCGGCGTTGCGCGCTTATCAAACCAGCCCAACCCCGATTCACATTCGACAGCACTGTAGTGGGGAGCTTCTCGCCGGCCTCTAGGAGTTTTTCGTCATTCACCACGGCTCCCATAAGCCTAACCGCATCGGCACGGGCGGTGGCGGCGACACGAGCGACTTTATAGATTCTGTTACTCTTAATCAGATGTGACGTGTTCCCTAAATTCGCATTCGCCGGCAGGATTTACAGGTAGTTTTGGAACCTTCCTGGGAAAGTTAACGGTGTTAATGGAACAGACTTTTATGTGCCGTCATCGGCCATATTAGCTTATTTCAAAGGAAAGAACTTTTCTATCATTCGCCTTCCTTTGGATGAGGCGCGTATTCAACCGGTGCCAAATGGCGCGCTCAATCAAAATAATTTGACATTGATTACATCGGTTATAGAAATGGCCCGTACTATGGGGCTGTATATTATTCTCGATATTCATACATACGGAAAAATGTGGGATGCTAATCCTACCAGTCCAAGTTATCACCCTATTGGGTATCCGGGATCGATTATTACGAATCCAATGTTTGCTAATCTTTGGAAAAGGTTGGCGACAGTTTATCAAAATTATCCTAACGTGATTTATGGGCTCATGAATGAACCCTAACATTCAAACTCCTACTCAATGGCACGATTTGGCAATTGCTGCTATCAGTGCGATTAGAGATATTTCGACAACTCAAATCATTTTCTATTCCTGGCACCTATTTCACGACCGCTGCAACGTGGCCAACAAACGGAAATGCTTCGGTGTGGACTGGATACAAAGACCCGAAGGGTGGGCCATTCTTTTACAATTCTTGTAATTCGGCAAATACGGTATCTGCACAATGCGTGACTGAGGGGAATAATCTTCTTCATGCGTTATCTTCTTCTGTATGGGCAGGATGGACATGGTGGGGTTCGGGTGGTGGTGCGGGGGATAACTGTGTTAATTTGCTCCCTGGTTCTGATGGTTTTGCTGGCGACCAAGCGCAAACCCCTCAACTTGTTGCTGCATTACCAACCAATATGATATATTTCTCAAGAAGTTACTAGAAGTTCTTTTTCTTGGAAGCATCCAATCGTGCAACTCAATTATTAATAATGTAAATTCATCAATCCATTCAGTATTTTTCGAAAACAATTCACTCTCGGATCCCTCAATATCTATCTTGATTAAAAAAGGAGAGGATTTTTCATTTTTGCATTTTGTTATTATATTACTAAGCGATAACATATCTATATTACCGTTTGGCACCTCAGCGACGCGATATCCATTACTACAGCCATCCGTGTCTATAAGCTTTCCCTTGCACTCAGAACTCGCGATTGCGCCCTCAACAATTTGGATCTTATCAGATTTGTTATTCAGTCTCGCTTGCAGAGCGTTTTCCTTATTCGGCTCTATTGCAATTATTTTTGCTTCAGGGTACTGTCGTGAGAAATATTTAGTGGCCAATCCAATGTGCGCGCCGCAGTCAATTATTAACGGTTGAAGACCCGCGCTTAATTGCTTTTTATAGATATTAACAATTTCAGGGAAGCGCAAGGAATGCTCAAATCCATACTCATTGTTAAGGAATATTTGCCGCATCATGTGCCAATCAATTGTATCTCTAATATTTATTTCGAAAAATGACTTTGTTCGTGTATCGAAAATAATTTGCTTTTTTATAAAAGGCGGGGTGATAGAGAGATATCGGGAACGCCTGTTTAACAAAAGAGGTTTCAACAGAAGAACGATCCACAGCCAGGTGAGTGCCATGCTCTGCCAAAATGTAAATCTATACTTCGAAGGATGGTTAGTATTTTCCATTTATTTCTAGCCCTGGTGTCGAATTAATCTTGGCTGAATTGACAGGAGTTTCCAATTTGCCGACGATTTTGATCAGATGTTCCCTTGATAGTCGATGTGGCGAATGGTCATGGATGTCTTCTGCTCGATGACATATTTTTCGAAACAAACGCCACCCTGCGGCTCAAAGTTGCGCGGCGACCCGCGGATTTATGATCGAGCGGTGCGAGGCCACCGCACTTCTCGCGAGGCAGGTCTTTTCAAATCCGGCGTTCGATATTCAACGAAATGTTTTTTCCGGCTAAAGAGACTCTTCGATCCTCGTGGCAATTTGATGGAAACCTCTAACAAGCGCTCCTATCGGACGTTGGCATCGCCTGCATCGTCGTGCAGGAGAGCGGGTCCCGTTCGGCGCGGTATGACACGATCAGAGGGCTGCATTTTCACAAGCCTGGCCCGTCGACCTGGCCAATGTGACCGTCTTCGGCAAGGGCGCCAAGGCCTGGGCTTCAAGACATTTCCTTCCTTATTCGCACGTTGAGGGCTCCGTGACGACCAAGCGTTTTCTCGTTACCGGCGGGGCCGGTTTCATCGGCTCCGCAGTCGTGCGTCACCTCATTCAAGACACCGGCCACGAGGTCTGCGTTCTCGACAAGCTCACCTACGCGGGCAATCTCGACAATCTCGCCTGCGTGGCGAAAGATCGACGCTACCGGTTCGCGCAGATTGATATTTGCGACGCACCGGCCGTGCGCGCGCTCATCGAGCAATTCCGCCCGGATGTCGTGATGCATCTGGCGGCCGAAAGCCATGTCGACCGTTCGATCGATGGACCCGCCGCCTTCATCGAGACCAATATTGTCGGCACCTTCGTGCTGCTCGAGGCGGCGCGTGACCATTGGCAGCGGCTATCGGATCATGAAAAAGCGCGCTTCCGTTTCCATCACGTCTCGACGGATGAAGTCTTCGGCTCGCTCGGCGCGGAGGACTTCTTCGTCGAAACCAGTCCGTATCAGCCAAACTCGCCTTATTCCGCTTCGAAAGCGGCCTCCGATCATCTGGTGCGCGCCTGGCACCATACCTATGGGCTGCCCATGGTTTGCTCGAATTGCTCGAACAATTATGGACCCTATCATTTCCCCGAAAAGCTCATCCCGCTCACCATCCTGAATGCGCTCGAAGGCAAGCCGATCCCGGTCTATGGCAATGGCGGGAACATCCGCGACTGGCTTTACGTCGAGGATCACGCCCGCGCCCTCGTCACGATCGCGGAGCGGGGCGTCCCCGGCGAGAGCTATAACGTCGGTGGCTGGAATGAACGCAGCAACCTCCAAGTCGTCGAGGCGATTTGCGGGCTCGTCGATGAAATCGCACCCGACACGAAGATCGGCCCCCGGGCAAAACTCATTACATTTGTTGCCGATCGGCCGGGTCATGACAAACGCTACGCGATCGATGCTTCGAAGATAAAGCGCGATCTCGGTTGGAAGCCCCGCGAGAGCTTCGCCAGCGGTCTTGCCAAGACGGTTCGCTGGTATGTCGACAATGGTCCTTGGTGGCAACGTATCCGCTCCGGTGTCTACCGAGGCGAGCGGCTCGGTCAAGTCAATCCCGGTCAAGTCAACCCTGGTCAAGGCAACGCTGGTCAAGTCGCATGACTCGGCCAATTTTGGTTTTCGGCGCCGCCGGGCAACTCGGCCGCGAAATCTTGAAGGCCGCCGCTGATCGAGGAATAGAGGCGGTCGGGATCACCCGTCGCGAAGCTGACATCACCGACGCCGCCGCCGTCTCTCGCGCGGTGGCGGCCGTGTCGCCACATCTCATCCTCAATGCGGCCGCCTATACAGCGGTCGATAAAGCGGAGAGCGAACCGGCGGTGGCCGCGGCGGTCAATACAGAAGGGGCGGGGATCGTCGCTCGCGTCGCGGCGGCGGCCGGCACACCGGTCATCCATGTCTCGACCGATTATGTCTTCGACGGAACCAAAACCGAGCCCTATGTCGAAACCGACCGCCTTGCGCCGCTTGGCGTCTACGGTAAAACTAAGGCGGAGGGCGAGGCCAGGGTGCGCGCGATGGCGGAGCGGCATGTCATTTTGCGCACCGCCTGGGTGTTCGGGCCGTTCGGCAACAACTTCCTGAAAACCATGCTGCGGCTCGCGCGCGAAAAAGACCGCCTTCGGGTCGTGGCCGACCAGCATGGCTGTCCGACCGCCACGGCGGATCATCGCGGAGGCGGTGTTCGCCATCGACCGGGCGATCCTTGCCGGCCAGTCAGCCTGGGGCACCTATCATTTTGCGGGCTCAGGGGCAACGAGCTGGCATGGTTTTGCGGAAGTGATTGTCGCGGCTCAGGCCAAAACGACCGGGCGTACCCCGCCGGTCGAAGCGATCACGACCGCCGATTACCCGACCCCTGCGCGCCGGCCGGCCAACTCCGAACTCGATAGCAGTCTCTTTGCCGCGGTGTTCGGATATAAAGCACAAGCTTGGCAGGTGCGGACGGCCGAGACGGTTGCTTGTCTTCTCGAACAGACGGAGCCTTGATTGTGAAGGGGATCATCCTGGCGGGCGGCTCAGGCACACGCCTTTATCCATTGACCATTGTTCAATCGAAGCAATTGCTGCCGGTCTATGACAAACCAATGATCTATTATCCCTTGAGCACGCTGATGATGGCGGACATCCGCGACATATTGATCATCACGACGCCCCAGGATCAGGCATCGTTTCAGCGTCTTTTGGGTGACGGCGGCGGGCTCGGGATCCGGCTTTCTTATGCGATTCAGGAGGAGCCGCGCGGCCTCGCCGAGGCCTTCATCATAGGCCGCGACTTTGTCGGCGTCGATCACGTCGCGCTCATACTGGGCGACAATATCTTTTACGGGCATGGCTTGCCCGCCCTTCTTCAGGCGGCGATATCGAGGCCTAAAGGCGCGACAGTCTTCGGCTACAAAGTGGCCGATCCGCAGCGCTATGGCGTCGTGGAGATCGACGCCGGGGGAAATGCCGTCTCGATCGAGGAGAAACCGTCTGCTCCTCGCTCCGACCTGGCCGTCACCGGCCTTTATTTCTTCGATAATACGGTGCTCGATATTGCAACGGCCATCAAACCATCATGGCGCGGAGAACTCGAAATCACCGACGTCAATCGCGTTTACATGGAACGCCGCGAACTCAAGGTGGAGATCATGGGCCGCGGCTTCGCCTGGCTTGACACCGGCACCCACGACAGCATGCTCGAAGCCGCCCAATATGTCGAAATCCTCGAGAGGCGGCAAGGACTTAAAATGTCGTGCCCGGAAGAGATCGCCTATCTTAAAGGCTACATCACGCGCGACCGCCTCCTTGAGAACGCCCGTCGTTACGGCAAGTCCAGCTACGGCGCTTATCTTGCGAAACTCGCCGAGACCGACGGCGGCGCCAATGAATCAGCTCCCTGAAGCAAAGTGGATGTTCCCCATATGGCCTCGTTCGTGCCCCCTGGCGGCGCTGGCAGTTCCTCGAACGGTGACGTTGATGGAACCTGGCCCTTCCAGCGACGGGAAAGCGCGAGAGCATGATCCGCGAAAGCGGGAACCGGTTTTTCGAAAAGATCATGCGTAATCAAAGACTTCGAGAGCGTGGTCCTCTGAACGGATCACGCTCTAGGATTTATTGCGGGCCGTCCTCGAAACGGAAGGGCGTAACGAAGTCCTTGAAAAATCCAAGTTTTGCATCTTTGTCGGACAGGACGACGGCAGCTTTTTCGACCGGCCAAACGATATTGAGATCGGGGTCGTTCCAGTTGAGCCCGCTGTCGCACGCGGGCGCGTAGTACGCATCGACTTTATAGGCGACTTCGGCGCCGTCTTCGAGCGTGCAGAAGGCGTGCGCAAAGCCGCGCGGGACGAGCAATTGTTCGCCGCCGTCGGCTGTCAATGTTTCGCCGACCCAACGGCCGAAGGTTGGCGATCCCTGACGCAAGTCCACAGCCACATCGAAGATGCTCCCGCGCAAAACTCTGACGAGCTTCGTTTGGGCCGCGGGGGGCAACTGGAAATGCAAGCCGCGAATGGTGCCGGCTTTGACTGAAAAGGACTGGTTATCCTGAATGAATTGCGCCCCGCAGCCCGCTTCGGCGAGAACGCGCTGGTTGTAGGTTTCGACGAAATAGCCGCGCGCATCGACAAAACGGCGCGGCTTCAGCAGCAAAACCCCGCGAAGGGCCGTCAACTTTATGTCCATCAATCCCCCGTAGCCGGACCGAAACCTATGGCCTCATCACGGATCTCTATAGGGCCATTATAGGGCCATTTTGTGCTTTTCGTCTACCCGTTCAGCTTAAGCAATTCATTCATGATCGCCGATTGAGCGAGCCTGATCGAGACGGCAATACGCTCGCGGGCAGGCGAACTCGAAACGATATGGTGAAGCCATTTTTGTTGGACGGCGGCTGGTTTGCGAGGTGTGACCGTGCCTTGCGTTCCGGCTTGCGTCGCCCTATAAGCGCATCCATTCCACACGAGGATCGCGCGGCCCTGCTTCAAGGGCCGCTCCCGGTGGCCTTTCACCTTCCTTCTGGAAAGAGAGGTCCATAACGATCCCCGGCGGCTTCAACCGGAGAAACATGACCATGGCTTTGCCTGACTTCACTATGCGCGGCCTTCTCGAATCTGGGGCTCATTTCGGGCATCAATCGCACCGCTGGAACCCGAAAATGGCGCCGTTCATCTTTGGCGCCCGCAACAATATCCACATCATCGACCTGGCCCAGACGGTGCCTTTGCTTCATCAGGCCCTCAAGGCCATTTCGGATACGGTTGCGAGGGGCGGCCGGGTGCTGTTCGTCGGCACCAAACGGCAGGCCCAGGATGCAATCGCCGAAGCCGCGAAACGGTCGGCGCAATATTACATCAATTCGCGCTGGCTCGGCGGTATGCTGACGAACTGGAAGACCATTTCAGCTTCGATCCAGCGCCTGCGCAAATTGGATGAACTGCTAGGTGCTGGCGCCATCGGCATGACCAAGAAAGAGCGCCTCATGATATCGCGCGAGCGCGACAAGCTCGAAAAGGCGCTCGGTGGCATCAAGGACATCGGCGGTATCCCGGACCTGATCTTCGTCATTGACACGAACAAGGAGCAATTGGCGATCAAGGAGGCGCAAAGGCTGCATATTCCGGTGGCGGCGATTCTCGACACCAATTGCGATCCGGATGGGATCACCTATCCGATTCCAGGGAATGACGACGCCGGCCGAGCGATTACCCTCTATTGTGATCTTGCCGCCCGCGCGGCGATCGATGGCATTTCGCGCGCGCAAGGTTCGGCCGGCATCGATTTGGGTGAAATGGAACGGCCGGCTGCCGAAACGCTGCCCGCTGGCGCGAGCGCGGCGGGGGAGGGTCATGAACCGCCCGAAGGTGTTTTCGAACTCCTGACCGCCCCGCGCGGAGCTCCCGACGATCTCGCTAAATTGCCGGGCATTGGGCCTCAGATCGTGAAAAAGCTCAATGATGCAGGGATTTATCATTATTGGCAGTTCGCCGCCATGACGCACGAAGACGCGGCAAAGATAGATCGTGACCTTAAGCTCGCCGGTCGCATTGAACGCGACGGCTGGATTGAACTGGCGCGTGGATTCGTCGCTGGCTGACGAGCCGCGCAACGGCTTTTGAATGAGCCGAAGGCTGTCAATCGGCCGCCCAGAATGCTTTCTAATCGAAGAAGGAAAACCAATGGCGAATGTCACCGCGGCGATGGTGAAGGATCTTCGCGAGAAGACCGGCGCCGGCATGATGGATTGCAAGAATGCCCTCGGCGAAACAGAGGGCGACATCGAAGCGGCGATCGATTGGCTGCGCAAGAAGGGGCTTTCCAAGGCCGCCAAGAAATCCGGCCGGATCGCTGCCGAGGGGCTCGTCGCCGTGTTCGTCAGCGGCCACGATGGGGTTGTCGTCGAGGTCAATTCGGAGACGGATTTCGTTGCCAGGAACGCGGATTTTCAGGCGCTGGCAAGGAATATCGCGCGCCTTGCCGTCGAAACTGGCACGACCGATATCGAGGCTTTGAAAGCCACGGCCTATCCCGGCGGCGGGACTCTTGGCGACGCGATCGCCACTGCCATCGCCACGATCGGCGAAAATATGACCTTGCGGCGTGCCGCCGCCGTGCATATTGGCGACGGCTTCATCGGCCAATATGTGCATAACGCCGTCGCCGAGGGCCTCGGGAAAATTGGCGTCCTTGTTGCCCTTGAGTTGAAGGGGGATCCACAGGCACTGGCGTCGCTCGGGCGCTTGCTTGCTCTTCATGTCGCGGCGGCCAATCCACTCGCCCTTGATCCCTCGGAACTTGATCCGGCCATCATCGAGCGCGAAAAAGCTGTGCTTGCCGGCAAGAACGAAGGAAAACCCGCGCATGTGCGCGAAAAAATCGTCGAATCCGGGCTGAAGACCTACTACAAAGAAGTGTGTTTTCTTGAGCAGAAATCGATCCATGCCGAACATGCCGACAAGACAATCGGCCAGGCTGTCAAAGAGGCGGAAAAGAGTGTTGGGGCGCCGATCACCGTGAAAGCCTTCGCGCGCTATGCCCTTGGCGAAGGAATCGAAAAGCAGGAAGCCGATTTCGCGGCGGAAGTCGCGGCCGCCGGAGGCCAAGTCTGAGGCGAAGTCTGAGGCCCATTTCTCCTGCCCAAGGTGAACTTGAGCAGGAAGGAAAGAAGTTGAGAGGTGGGCTGCTGCGTTTGAGGCTGTTTGCGGCAAGTTCAGGCATTTTCGCAATGCCTTTGCCTATTGTTTATATTTGACTTGCGGCTGGTTTCGCGGGAGTTTCCAAGGGCCTGCCGCCGCATTCGGCCCTATTCGCTTCTCAAGGGAGGATTTCAATGAGTGTTCGCCGTGCTTTTTCGCTTGTCAGCGTCTCTGCGGCGTCGATCATTTTTGGCCTCGTGGCTGCTGGGCAAACCGCGGCCCAAGATGTCCGTCATGAGTGCAGCGAAAAATATCAGGCCGCCAAGGCCGCGGGCACGTTGAGCGACACCTGGCCTCAGTTTTACAGCAAATGCGCGGCGGAAGCGAAGGAGAGTGCGGCAGCGGCAGAGGCGGCTGCGGCACCAGCGTCGCCAGATATACGCCACATATGTAGCGAAAAATACCAGGCGGCAAAGGCCGCAGGGACCTTAAACGGGCAAACCTGGCCGCAATTCTATAGCCAGTGCACGGCCGAAGTCAAAGCGAAGCCGCCCGCTACCGCCACGGCAGCTCCGGCCGCGCCCGCCCCACCGCCCGCCATCGAGACACCGGCACCGCCCGTTGCCGCGGCGCCGCCGGTAGAGGCGCCCCCTCCCGTTGCCGCGGCGCCTGCGGTGGAAGCGCCGCCGCCCCCGGCTGTCGCGGCGCCCGCACCGCCCGTAGCCACTCCGGCCCCCGTCAATCCCCTGAAGACCCCGAAGACCAAAGCTGCGGCACCGGCAGTCGCGGCGGCACCGGGCACCGCCGTCTTTCCCTCTGCAATCGCGGCAGCCTATGCCAAAGAAAAGCCCGCCGACGCGCGCCGTAAAACCTGCCTCGATCAATACAAAGCCAACAAAGCAACTAATGCCAATGGCGGTCTGAAATGGATTCAGAAGGGCGGCGGTTATTGGAGTGAATGCAACAAACGTCTCAAAGGATGACGCCGCTTATAGGCGTGGACCATTAGCCGCGCCGCCGGCAAGACCATCCCGGCGCGAGAATAGATGATAGGGTTTCGCGCCAGAACCGCGTCTTGATTTAGCCGAGATAGGCGTAGGCCGCCCCGATTGAGCCCAGCACTCCGAGGGCGAGTGCCGCGTACCACGGCCATCGCTGGCCGCGCACGATGATCGCTATGGTGGCAATGGCGATCGCTACATGAAGAAGTGTCACGGCCACCGTCAATATATGATGGCGGTGCTCGTGACCTTCGCCGTCGCGCAGCTTTGCCTCGCTCTGACGTTCAAGCGCCTCGCCTTTCGCGAAGAGCTCTTGTTCGTCCTTGCCGTAACGTTCTACCTCTTTTTTGAAATCATCCGCCGCCGGTCCCGGGTTGGCTGCCGCGATGGCGTAAAGATTCTTCTTAACGCTTTTTGCCTGATAAAAATTCCATGTGTCTGTGGCTTGATTCTGCATGAGCACCGCGGCGTTCTTGTCGCCAATGGCCGCCGCGGTTTCGAGCGTCTCAAGGCTGCCGACTGTTGCGGCGGCGACGGCAAGGACCGCAATCGTGACCGATACTTGCGTGAGAAAGGGGTCGCCCAGAAAGGCAGCATGCTCAGCGTGTTCGGCGTGCTCGAAATGCTCGACGGGAGATTCGGACATAGAACTCTTTCCTCGCGGCGGCGGCGGCGTGCTTTCGTAGCGCGGCGCCCGCATGCGCGCAATAAAAGGCCACGCAAAGGCCAAAATCTCGCTCCATCGTCCTCTGCGCGGCGCCAAGGAGCATTTCTTCTCTCCTTATAATGCCCGGCGTTTTGATGGACACAAGAAGTCGGGAAACCTATAAACGGGCCTCCCGGCAGCCACGAGGGCAAAAGGCCGGGCCGGATAGAGGATGTGGCGGGAAATCATGCAAGACACCAGCCTTGAAGACGCCAGCAGAGAGGAACAATTGTCTCAATCGGCGCGTCTGCGCCGAACCATGGTCGATTGTCAGATCCGCACGTTCGACGTGACCGATCAGCCCCTTCTTGCGAGGATGTTGGAAGTCCCACGCGAAGATTTTCTCCCCCCGGAATTGGCGCCGCTGGCGTATTCCGACACGGGGCTGCAGGTGAAGCCCGGCGAAGAGCGGCGCTCCCTCTTGCCGCCGCTCGTCTTGGCGCGCCTCATTCAAGGCGCCAACATTGGATCGACGGATACCGTGCTGGATGTCGGAGCGGCAACGGGCTATTCGACGGCGCTTCTAGCTGGTCTCGCAGGCCGTGTCGTCGCGCTCGAATCGGATCCTTCTCTATACAAGGATTTGCGGGCCAACCTTGACACCTTCGGATTGGCGCAGGTTCAGACCGTTCTTGCTTCGCTTCCGGAAGGGGCACCCAAGGAAGCGCCTTTCGACGTGATTTTGATTAACGGCGCGGCAGAGGCCAATCTCGATGCCCTCTTTGCGCAACTCAGGGACGGCGGGCGTTTGGTCGCCCTAAAACCCCTTTCCGGTGATCAGACAGGACGCGCGAGCAAAGCCGTGCGCTACCAGAAAAATGACAGCGGGATAGGCTATCGGGTCTTGTTTGACGCATCCGCGCCAGTCCTCGACGCGTTCCGGCGGAATGAGCGATTCACGTTTTTATGAGTGGCCAACACAGTGGAGATTAGGAGAGCCCTCCGAGATGTCACAATTTAGCGACAGCCACAAGATTTCTATGGCGAGGGGCGTATTCGTAGGTCCCGGATAATCTCAAGCGAGTAAGCTCCCGCGCAAGCCGATTGATCAAATAGCCCCGGCCGAGGGTCTCTGAGAGGGGCTGTCGGGCGTTTGCGCACGCCCGTGCGGCAAGTCTGGAAGCAAGAGATGGGTGTCCGTCCATGTGCTGTGCCGGTTTAGCTGTGATTTATGCCCGATTAAAGCCGGTTCTGGCGGCCTTCATGGGTCTCTGGGTCGCCTCGGCGTTTCCGCCTTTTATTTCGACCGGGCGGGCGGAAACGATGTCGAGTGCCTTGGCGCGCGCCTATGGGGGCAACCCGGATTTGAACCAGGAGCGTGCCGGGGTTCGTGCCACCGACGAAAATCTGCCCCGTGCAACATCTCGGTGGCGGCCTACGGCCACCGCGACGGGGCAATTCGGCTATAATTATTTCGACCTCACCGCGCCTGGCAGGGCTGGGGTGGTCGCGGAGAGCGCAGGTGGCCCGTTGGTTGGCGGCGGTCAGACGCGGCTGAGGCAGGCTGCGGACCCGGGGATTCTCAGTCTCACTGTCACCCAAAATATTTTCAACGGCAACCGCACCCTGAACGGCGTGCGTCAGGCGGAATCGAGTATCTTCGGGGCGCGCGAGACCTTGCGCAATACGGAACAGAGCGTCCTTTTGAATGGCGCGACCGCCTATATGAATGTTCTCCGCGATACCGCGATCCTCGATCTGCGTAAGAACAACATCATCGTTCTCGAAGAGCAGCTGCGTCAGACCCGTGATCGCTTCATCGTCGGAGAGGTGACCCGCACCGACGTCGCCCAGGCCGAGTCGAGCCTTGCTACGGGGCGCTCCGACTACTTTACCGCGCAGGCCAACCTGCAAACCAGTATCGCCAATTACCGCCAGGTGATCGGGGTCCAGCCGACCCGACTCGAACCGGCCCGCACGATTGAGAGCCTGCTGCCGCGCGCGCCCGGCAGTGCTGTAGAGCTTGCGCTTGCCGAGCATCCAGGTGTCCAAGCGGCGCTGCATGCGGTGGACGCGGCCGCATTGCAGGTTAAGCTGGTCGAAGGCGAACTTGCTCCGACCCTCAATCTTGTTGGCAACGTTCAGCAAAATTACAACCTTGCCGGCGTGCCGGGAGAGCGTTTCTTCAATGGATCGGTTGCTGCTCAGGTTTCGGTGCCGATCTATGAAGGGGGCGAGGTCTATGCGCGGGTGCGCCAAGCCAAGGAGACCCTCGGTCAAGCCCGGCTGCAGGCCGATTTACAGCGCGATTTGGTGCGTGCGGCAGTGGTTTCCGCTTGGGGCCAGCTCGAGAGCGCCCGTGCGGTCATCCAGTCTTCCAAAGCGGCGGTCAAGTCGGCCGAGATCGCGCTCGACGGTATCAGGCAGGAGGCCGAAGTCGGTCAGCGCACCACTTTCGATATTTTGTTTCAGCAGCAGGTTTTGCTGAACGCCAGGGTCAGTCTTGTCGTCGCGCAGCGCGACCGCGTCGTTGCATCCTACTTGGTCATGGCGGCCATTGGCCGCCTTTCCGCCGCGAACCTTAACCTGAGTGTTGCCCAGTATGATCCAACCATCCATTTCGATCAGGTCAAGGACAAATGGATCGGCCTGCGCACACCTGACGGACGCTAGGAGGCTCCTGTTAGGTCAGCTTGGCTCAAGCGGACCCCGCCAAGGTGTGCTCGTCAACGTCAGCTGGATCCCCGCCCAGCTTGGCACCTAAAGTCTGGACCAGCCTTGGTCCTGGGTATCCACTTGGAGTTCTGTGCGACAAGCGTTACCTTCACCCCCGCAAGGCAAGTTCAGCAAGACCGAAATGGGTTCCGTTCGAAATCACCCTGCCGGCTTCAAATGTCTGTGTCGAACCAGCACGCACGTTGAATGAAATACGAGAATGGAAAGGAAGCTATTTTCTTAAGTTCCGCATTTCCACTTCGGCGGGCCAAAGAACCAGGGTCTCGATAGCGAGCTTTTTCCCGATGCGCGGTCGTTCAAGGAGCTGCGCATCTTGCTTTTGAAGGCGTAAGAAATCATGAGCGCAGCCAATCCCCTTTTGAAAGACGGTCCCATGCCTCAGCCAAGGCCGCATAAACGTTCGATGGAAGTAATCCTTGCCTCGATCAGGCGAATCATCGCGGATGATCAAGCGCTCACAGCGAGCCATGAAGGGCCGCGCGGGGAGGCGTCCCGGCCGGACTCGAATGGCGAAGCCTTCGAGCCAGCTTCCCGCCCGGGCGCGGGCCGGCCTCTCGTTTCAAATGGCGCGGACAGTTCCGTCCGTGCCGCCTTTAATACGCTTCTCGCCAGCCGGTTTGTCCAGCATAGCGATGTCATTATTGGTCTGACCCGCGCGAGATGCTGCGTCCCATGCTCAAAACTTGGCTTGACGACAATCTGCCGGTCATCGTGGAACGTCTTGTCAGCGCGGAGATCGAGGCGGGTTGCGCGCGGCGAATAGACAGGGCTCAAAGCCAGCCGCGGGGCCTTTGCCTTACGGATATCTGCTGGTCAGCGCGGCGCCTACCAGCTAAGCGCTCTTGCTTTTTACGCGCTTGTTTGCCATCGCTCACGGAGGATGCGGCTGGCCCCGCCAGTTCGCATGAGCGCGCAGGCGACACGCGGAAATTATCTCATGATGGAAAAGACTTTCGATCCGACGGCGGTCGAAGGCAAAATTGCGGCGGCATGGGAAGAGGCGGGCGCTTTCCGCGCGGACCGGCCCGAGCGGTCTGGGGCGGAGCCCTTCACGATCGTCATTCCGCCGCCAAATGTGACCGGCTCCCTGCATATGGGCCACGCGCTCAACACGACCTTGCAGGATATTCTCTGCCGGTTCGAGCGGATGCGCGGCAAGAACGTGCTTTGGCAGCCGGGCACCGACCATGCGGGGATCGCCACGCAAATGGTGGTCGAGCGGCAATTGATGGAGCGCCAGGAGCCCGGCCGCGCCGCCTTGGGCCGCGAAGAGTTTTTAAAACGCGTCTGGGAATGGAAAGCGCAATCGGGCGGGGCGATCATCGATCAATTGAAACGGCTCGGCGCCTCCTGCGATTGGCCGCGCGAGCGCTTTACCTTGGACGAGGGGCTCTCCCGCGCGGTCACAAAAGTGTTTGTCGAGCTTTATAAGGACGGGTTGATCTACAAAGACAAGCGCCTCGTCAATTGGGACCCAAAGCTTCAGACCGCGATCTCGGATCTCGAAGTCGTGCAGGTCGAGACCAAGGGTCATCTGTGGCATTTCAAATATCCGGTCGTTGACGATGACGGCCGCGAGACCGGCGAATTCATCGTGGTCGCAACGACGCGGCCGGAGACGATGCTCGGCGATACGGGCGTCGCGGTTCACCCGGATGATGAGCGCTATAAGCATCTGCACGGCAAGAAGGTGCGGCTGCCGCTCGTCGGACGCCTGATCCCGATCGTCGCCGACGAATATTCTGATCCGGAAAAAGGCACCGGTGCGGTGAAGATCACTCCTGCGCATGATTTTAACGATTTTGAAGTCGGCAAAAGACATGGGCTGCCGCTGATCAATGTGCTCGATGCCGAAGCCTGCATGGAACTGCGGGGCAACACGGCTTTTCTCGCTGGCTTGCCTGCCGTGGGATTACCCGATTGGGCTCACTTCGACGAAACGGTCTCCGACCTTGACAAACGGCCACGAGAGATCGCCCGCAAGATCGTCGTGGAGATGATCGAAAAGCACGGTTTTCTCGACAAGATCGAGCCCCACACGCATATGGTGCCGCATGGCGACCGTTCCGGCGTCGTGCTCGAGCCTTGGCTCACCGATCAATGGTACGTTGATGCGAAGGTCCTGGCGGAACCGGCACTTGCTGCCGTGCGCCAAGGCAAGACGAAATTCGTCCCGGAGAATTGGGAAAAGACATATTTTCAATGGCTCGAAAACATCCAGCCTTGGTGCATCTCGCGGCAGCTTTGGTGGGGCCATCAGATTCCGGCCTGGTACGGGCCGGCTTATCCGAGCGATCCGTCAGACTTTTTCGTCGCGGAAAGTGAGGCCGCCGCCTATCGAGCAGCTCACGACAAATACGTGAGTAACGGATCGTTTACTGAGGAGTCCTGGGGCGAACTGCGGAAGTCGCCAATGGCGGGTTCTCTACTTCGCCGCGACCCCGACGTCCTCGACACCTGGTTTTCCTCCGCGCTCTGGCCGTTCTCGACTCTTGGCTGGCCGGACGAGACGCGGGAGCTGAAACATCGTTATCCGACGAGCGTGCTCGTCACCGGTTTTGACATCATCTTCTTCTGGGTTGCCCGGATGATGATGATGGGACTTCACTTCATGCACGAAGTCCCTTTTCGCGACGTCTATATCCACGCCCTTGTCCGCGACGAGAAGGGCGCGAAGATGTCGAAATCCAAGGGCAATGTGGTCGATCCCTTGCACCTTATCGACACCTATGGCGCCGATGCGCTGCGCTTCACGCTCGCCGCCATGGCGGCGCAGGGCCGCGACATCAAACTCTCAGCGCAACGGATCGAAGGCTACCGGAATTTCGGCACAAAACTCTGGAACGCGACACGTTTCGCCGAAATGAACGGCTGCGCGCTGCAGGCCTCATTCGATCCGCGGCGCGTCCAAATCACGCTGAATAGCTGGATCATCGGCGAGGCCGCGAAAACCATTGCCGAGGTGACCGCCGCCATCGAGGCCTATCGTTTCAATGACGCGGCCAACGGGGCCTATCGTTTCGTCTGGAATATTTTTTGTGACTGGTATCTTGAACTCGCCAAGCCGCTCCTGCAAGGCACGGATGGCCCCGCCAAGGAGGAGACCCGCGCCGCGGCGGCATTCGTACTCGAGAACATTATCACGCTCCTGCATCCGTTCATGCCATTCATGACCGAGGAGCTTTGGGCCACCACGGCGACGAGCGACCTGTCCCGCACGACTATGCTGGCGCTTGCCGAATGGCCACGGCTGGAGGGGTGCGAAAATCCCGTGGCGGAAGCCGAGATTGGTTTCATCGTCGAGCTTGTTTCGGAAATCCGTTCGGTGCGCGCGGAGATGAATGTCCCAGCGGCCGCGCAAATCCCTCTGGTGCTCGTCAAGGCCTCACCGGAGACCAAGTCCTGCGCGCAATCTTGGAAAGACACCATCATGCGTCTCGCCCGGCTCTCGGAGATTTCCTTCGCGGCGGAGCCGCCGGAAAAATCCGTGCAGATGATCGTGCGCAAAACCCTCGCCGCTTTGCCGCTGCAAGGCATCGTGGATTTGGAGGCGGAAAAGGCAAGGCTTTCCAAGGAAATCGCCAAATTGACAGGCGATGCGGGCAAGATCGAAGCAAAACTCAACAATGCCGATTTCGTTGCCCGCGCGCCGGAAGAGGTCGTTGAGGAAAACCGGGAACGGCTGACGGAGGCCCTGGCGAAAGCGGAAAAGCTCAAGGCGGCGCGTGTCCGGCTCGGCGAGTTGTGAGGTGTCGGCCAACTATGGAAGCGGGACGGGTATCTCCGCAGGGTATCGGCCTAAACGGCCGCTCTACTCGCCCAAGAACGGAACAGGAACACCAAATGTTTGCAACAGAAGGATGGCGTTGAGCACCACCACCACCACGGTTGCGAGCATCGCCGCCAAATGCGTCGCCCGGCTATTGACGAAAGAGCCCATGATGTCGGCCCGTTGCGTGAATATCAAAAGCGCGATCATGGGTATCGGCAGCGCTAGGCTGAGAATGACCTGACTAATAATGAGCGCGTTCGTCGCATTGACCCCTAAGCCGACGACGATAAACGCCGGTACCATGGTGACGAGCCGCCGGACCCAGACAGGAATCCGGAAACCGACGAAGCCTTGCATGATCATTTGTCCGGCCATGGTTCCGACCGCGGAACTCGATACGCCGGACGCAAGAAGGGAAATCAAGAAGACGGTTGCGGCTCCCGAGCCGAGCAGAGGATACAAGGTCTGGTAGGCGGTCTCGATCTCGGCGACGTCACTGTGACCATCGTGAAAAGCACCGGACGCCATGATCACCATCGCCATATTTACCGCTCCCGCGACAGCAAGTGCGACGATGACTTCCCGGTTGGAGTACCGCACGAGCTTGCGCCGGTCAGCATCTTTATGCACCTGCAGCCGGACTTGGGTGAGGCCGGAATGGAGGTAAACGGCGTGCGGCATGACCGTGGCGCCAATGATGCCGACGGCGATCGTGACGGCCGCCGCATCTTGGAGCTGTGGAACGGCCGTGTGAAACGCTGCCGCCGCCCAGTCCACGGGCACGATGGACAACTCGATCAGATAACAAAGACAGATAATGCTGACCAAGGCACCGATGATCAGCTCAATCGTTCGGAAGCCTCGCCTCTCGAATGTCAGAATTCCGTAGGTCACGGCCGCGGTGACGATCATTCCCCAGAGGAGCGGGAGGTGAAACAGGAGGGAGAGCCCAATCGCACCACCGAGAAACTCCGCAAGATCAGTTGCCATCGCCGCGATCTCGCTGACCACCCACATGGCGACGACGAGGGGCGAAGGCAATTGTTCACGGCACAATTCAGCGAGGTTCCGGCCGGTCGCGATGCCAAGTTTCGCCGACAGGGCCTGAAACAGCATGGCGATGAGATTGGCGACAAGAACGACCCAAAGCAGCCCATACCCATATTTCGCACCGGCCTGGATATTGGTCGCAAAATTACCGGGATCCATATAGGCGATCGAAACGACCACCGCCGGCCCTGCCATCGGCAGGATGGTTCGAAATCCCCGCCGGCGCCCGTCGAGCACCTCGCGAATGGCGGCCTGTGCCCGATCTAACGAGCTGCTTTGCACGACGATTTCTGCCATCCAGCCGTCCTTATGAAAAGCGCCCAAAACCTAACTTCGGCTCTTGCGGGCGCCGCCGCCTATTCCGAAGCCCTTGTCTTTCGCTTGCGCAGGTTGCCGGCGCGCTCGAACTCTGCGCCTCACGGTGTCAGCGCCCTTTGACATGGATGGCGCCATGATGATCTCGCTGATATATAGGCTTTAAAATGTAGCATAGGCTACATAAAACTCAACTGTGAAATGGGTTGACTCCGGCATTTTTTCTTTGAACCTCAGCACGGAGCAGATGAGGGACACGCTCCACAGGACCAAATTTGTATGAACAAGAAAGAGACTTTGACAGTCGAACTGCCCGGCGAAGCGGTGCAGGCCCGGCGTTTTGAAAAAGCGCGTTCGGCCCAGGCCACGGCGGTCCTCGAGGATTACGTCGAACTAATTGACGATCTCCTTGCGAGCGGCGGCGAGGCGCGCCCGACCGATATTGCCCGACGGTTGGGGGTCACGCACGCGACCGCGATCAAGACGATCACCCGCCTCAAGCGCGAAGGGCTCGCCACTTCAAAACTCTATCGCGGCGTATTCCTGACTCCTGAGGGGCATGGTCTTGCCGATCGTGTCCGCGCCCGGCATCGGCTCGTCGTCGATCTTCTGCGCGCCGTCGGTGTCCCCGAGCAATGCGCGGAACTCGACGCGGAGGGCATTGAGCATCATGTCTCCGACGTGGCACTCGCCGCTTTCGCGCGCTTCCTGAAGCGTCAGGGTCCTTCGCCTTGAGACGGGCCGCGGAAAACCCTGGGTCCGGGCCGAAATTTGTGGTTTTGATGTCACAGAGCCCGACGAGTTTCCTTTGACTTGGCATTGGAAGAAGAAGCCGCTTTTTTAAGCTTTTGTAACTTGCTACTATAAGTCATGCATTAAATCTCGACCGCGCAACTTCGGTTGGTCACGCATTTCTCGACAGGAATTTTTGCCCGCTTGCCCGCGCGGCCGCTTTTTTTGACGATGCTTGCACCCACCACCTCCAAACATACTGGCCGGCGAAAGCGGAACCCTGTTCCATGGACAATCGCGGTTTCGATAAAACCAAGCTTTTCACCCGGCACGTGACGGAAGGCGCAGGGCGCGCGCAATTTTTATTAACGAAGACGCTCGTCGATAACGGCTTCCCGCAGGGCGATGGCCCGGACATCACCGGCTGTACGGTTAACCAAAACTTAAGAAAACTCGTGTGGAACTCTGACCAAGATGTAATTTCGCCTGCGGGCCGGCCTATCACAGCGGCAGGTGGCGGCGGTCTCTGGGAGAAACTCGCGCCCGAAGGAGCGCTTGTAAAGGGAGCGGGCGTGCCGGAAGGGGGACTGAACTTCGGGGGGCTAGTTCTTTGCTTCGATGGCGAAGGCGAGGGTTCTGCGGCCGTGACAAGCCGCCGTTACGCTAAAGGTTGTGTTTTCGTATTCCGCTACGAGGAAACGACCGCTTGGCCCGGCACAGGCGAGATGCTTTCGGCGGCAACGCTTTCCGGCCAAGGCATGGGTCCTGGTATTGGCGGGATTATAGAGATCGACGCGGTCAAGGGAATGACCGTCCGCCAAATGGCTGATGTGCACGCGGCAAAAGGAAAAAAGATTGGCAATCCCACAAAACTAATTTCAGTTCTGGTGCGTTATGGGCATATGCGCAGATGTTTGGTCCTGCCGCTATCGGAGCAGTGACACATCCTGGAGCAGCGGGTGATACAAATGCTGACGTCTAGCCGCGTTGCCGGGGTTGTGGTTTTGAGCCTGGTAGCTTGTTTGCCAGCTTCGCGCATTGGTGCGTTCGAGGGCACCGATGGCGCAAAGGTGGAGAAGGCGCCGCTGCGGACATATGTGACTCCGAGGGAGGCGCTGAGGGCGGGTCTCGAAGGATTTCGTTCGGGCAATACCGCTTCCGCGATCGAGGCCTTGAGATATGCCGCAAGCGGAGGCGAACCGCTGGCGCAATGGAAACTCGCCAGGATTTACGCCAATGGCGACGGGGCGCCGCGAGACGACCTCAAGGCTTATGACTATTTTTCTCAAATCGTCATGAGTTACGATGAGGACAACCCGGACCGGCGTGGCCTCGCGATCGTGTCGAACGCCTTTGTCGCTCTTGGAATGTATAATCTGAACGGGATAGCCAATAGCAAGGTGCGTCCCGATCCTCAACGCGCCCTCCAAATGTTCCAATTCGCGGCGACGACGTTTGGCGATCCGAATGCCCAATATCATTTGGCACGGATGCATCTCGAGGGCGCGGGCGTCGAGAAGGACAGTTTGGAGGCGATCCGGTGGCTGGGGTACGCGGCCGATAAAGGGCACCTCCAAGCGGAGGCTCTGCTCGGTCAGACGCTGTTCTCGGGCCAGGAAGGATTTCGGCCGCAACGCGCGCGCGGCCTCATGTGGCTGACCTTGGCGCGGGACGCGGCGATCGATTCGACAAAGGATAAATGGATCATTGATCTTTATGACAAGGCGATGGCTTCGGCGAATGACGAAGACCGCCAGGACGCACTTGCCTTTCTGCAAGATCATCTGAAAAGGCGCAACTGAGCGGCGTGGGGCGCTGTCCCGAAGCCAGGAGGTTGTGCCGCGCCAGATTTTTGGCCCTCGCCAGAGAGCAAGCCGGGGCGCAATCGCGATGTAACTCCATCAACCGCCGCAAGTCTGCCGCGCGCGCTCAATCCCGGATGCAAGCGGCGTTATGCGCTTGCGATCACTCCTTTGCTTTCGGTTTCGCCTGACGTCTGCTCATCTCCTTCATTCGAAGAGACAATTTGATCGCGTGCCTTGCATCGGTGCGGCCCGCGACAGGTTGGAGCAGTTTCCGGAATTCGTCGCGTTTCTCATGGATCGAGGCGATCACCTTGCCCATGGGAACGCCCATGTCCACGAGCACCGCTTCCGACAATTGCAGACTTGCCTCGATCGTCTCGGGAACGGCATCGCTCACGCCAAGACCATAAAGCGACGTCGCATGATGCGCGTCGCGGGCTCTTGCGACAATGGTCAGATCAGGGTGAGCGGCGCGCGCGTTGCGGACGATGTTTTCCGTGTCCGCCGCCTTTTCCATCGTTATGATAAGAGCCTTGGCCTTGCCCAAACCGCAACGGGCGAGGAACTCGGGCCGGGTCGCGTTTCCCCAATAGATGTCGTGTCCTTCGGCGCGCAGCCGCGTCACCAAGCTGGGGTCGGTGTCGATGGCCAAATAGCTGATGGCGTGCACAGCAAGCATCTCACCGACGAGCTGGCCGACCCGGCCAAAGCCGATGATGATGGCATCGTGTTCCGAACCATCTCCAGCTGGAACCTCCTTCTCTACAAAGTCCCAGACGGAGGGGCGGCTCGTCAAACGTCTGGCGAGCACGCCAAGGAAAGGCACGGTGAACATTGAAAGCGTCACGGCAACCATCACATCCGCGCCGGCGGCGGCCGGAATGGCCTTGGCGGCGATGGCGGCTGTGATGATGACAAAAGCAAATTCTCCTCCAGGCGCGAGCATGAGCGCGGCCTCTGTGGAGATACGCGCGGGTAAACGTACAATCCAGCCCCCGAGCCAGTTGACGCAAAACTTCACCAGGATGAAACCAAGCACAAGACCGAGCGTTTTGAGCGGGGCGGAAAATGCCTGTGAAACATCAAGGCTAGCGCCGATGGAAACAAAGAAAAGCCCGAGTAGCAAACCTTTGAAGGGCTCGATTGTTACTTCGATTTCACGGCGGTACTCGGTTTCAGCGAGCAGAATGCCCGCGATGAAGGCGCCAAGCCCCATCGACAAGCCGCCCAAAGCGGTGACGAAGCCGGTTCCGATCACCACCAGAAGGCAGGCGGCCATGAAAAATTCAGTCGATCCGGCCGCTGCGACGTGGTGAAAAAGAGGCTTCATGACAAGCCGGCCGCCGAGCACGATGGCGCTGAGACCGGTGAGCGCCGGAACCAAGGTGGAGACGACAGCCATGCCGAGGCTGCCACCGCGAATTCCAAGCATTGTCACCATGAAGAGGAGCGGCGCCACCATGAGATCTTGGAAGAGCAGAACGGCAAAAATTGTGCGGCCTGCAGTCGTACCGAGCCGCTTGGCTTCCGCAAGCACCGGGATCACGACGGCCGTCGACGAAAGGGCAAGGGCGAACCCGACGACCGCCGCCGACGTTGGCGTCTCGTTCAAGAGCAAAGCCAGGCCGCCGAGCGCCGCGGCTGAGCCGAAGACCTGCAGGGCGCCGAGTCCGAAGACGAGCCTGCCGATGATCGCCAGACGATGCCACGACAATTCGAGGCCAATCATGAACAGGAGAAAAACGACGCCAAATTCCGCGACCGGCGCGATTTCTTCGACGTTGTCGAGCGCAAAAGGGGAGAGCCAGCCGATTTTATGCGCCAGCGCCCCGAGGCCATAAGGGCCGAGCAAAACCCCCGCGCCAAGGAACCCCAGAATCGGACTGACCTTCAGGCGCCGGAATAACGGCACCACAACTCCTGCCGTCGCGAGAAAAATCAGTGTTTCCTTGTATTGTTCCGGCTCAAAAGTGGTCATGGCCCTGTTTATCTGAAATTCCGGCGGAAGCATATACTTTACGTAACTAGCGATCCGCTCAGAACCGCCCCCCATCCAATGAACCGGCCGGGCTACGCCAAACGGGCGGCGGAAGGGCTCTTTCATGGGAAGCCGAAATCCGGCATGTTCGCGCCCATGTCCGATTTGCCAAAGACCAATACACTCGAACTCAGCGTCAGCGAATTGTCCGCCGCCTTGAAGCGGACGGTCGAGGACCGCTTCGGCTTTGTGCGCGTGCGCGGCGAGATTTCGAATTATCGGGGGCCGCATTCTTCCGGCCACGCCTATTTCTGCTTGAAGGACCAGTCCGCCCGCATCGACGCGGTGATCTGGAAAAGCGTTTTCACGAAATTGAAGGTGAAGCCGCAGGAGGGCTTGGAAGTGGTCGCGACCGGAAAAGTCACGACCTATCCTGGCAAATCCAGCTATCAAATCATTGTCGAGGCATTGGAGCCAGCCGGGATCGGCGCGCTCATGGCGCTCATAGAGGAGCGCCGCCGGAAGTTCGCGGCGGAAGGGCTTTTCGACGAAGCGCGCAAGCGGCCCTTGCCCTTTCTGCCCGCCTGCATAGGCGTCGTGACCTCGCCCACAGGCGCTGTCATCCGCGACATCCTTCACCGCATTGCGGAGCGGTTTCCGCGCCACGTGCTGGTCTGGCCGGTGCGAGTCCAGGGTGAAACGGCGGCTACCGAAATCGCCGCCGCGATCGATGGCTTTAATGCGCTGCCGGAACATGGTCCCTTGCGGCGGCCAGATGTGATTATCGTCGCGCGGGGAGGGGGGTCACTCGAAGATCTGTGGAGTTTCAACGAGGAAATCGTCGTGCGTGCGGCGGCGCAAAGCCGTGTGCCGCTCATCGCGGCGGTCGGACATGAGACGGATTGGACCTTGATCGATCATGCCGCCGATCTGCGTGCGCCAACTCCAACGGCCGGGGCGGAAAAGGCGGTGCCGGTGCGAAGCGAACTCGCCGCCATCCTTGCCGATCTCGCCCGCAGAAACATGGGCGCGGCCCTTCGCCACCTCGATCGCCGCCGCAGTGAATTCCGCGCCCTGGCGCGCGCCCTGCCATCAAGCGACAGCATTTTCGCGTTTCGCCGTCAACAGATCGACAGTCTCGAAAGCCGCCTCAATAGCGCGCGCTTAAAAGCCTGCGACCAAAGGCACCTCGGACTTGCGCGCCTGTCGCATCGCCTTGCGCAACAATCTCCGCACGCGCAAATCGCGGGCAAGAAGCAATATTGCAACGCGCTCGAACAAAGGCTGAAGCGTTGGGGAGCCGTGGGCCAAGATCGAAAAAAGCAAGCCCTCGCGCATCTTGTGGCGAGGCTCGCGGTCGCGCGGAACGTGCGGATAAAATTTGAGAGCGAGCGAGCCGCCGCCGCGCACCGGCAGCTCGCAGCGTTGGCCAGCCGAATGAAGCACGCTTTTGGGTCACGCGTGACGGCATGCCGGGATCGCATCCGGTCGCTGGAACAATTGCTCGGCAGCCTTGGCTACGAGCAAATCCTGAACCGCGGTTTCGCGCTCGTCCGCGATAGCGAGGGGCACCTCCTGCGGAGGGCGGCCGGAATAGAGGATGGAACGCGACTCGATATCCAATTCGCCGACGGTCGCAAGGCAGCGATCGCCGGAACGCAACAAACCACGGGGCCGGCCAAGCGACCGGCGAGCAATGGCCGGCGGAAATGCGATCAAGGTTCGCTGTTCTGACAAGCCTGTGTCTGGCTTGCAGGACGTTCCGTAAACAACGCTCGGTGCGCGGAAACATCTTGCCGGGGCGCCTCGTGCTGTTTCTCGATTGCGTGCTGGGCGTTGGAAATGGCGATGGAAAACGCGGCCGAGTCGGCGGTTCCGCGGGCTTGTCCCGTGACGAACCAGGCGATTATGCCGCTCAGCTCGCCCTCCGAGGTCTTGAGTTTTGAAGCGGTTTGCGCCGTGAGGGCCTCGTCGGCGAGCGCGATCAGGCGATCAATCTGCCGCAGATCACTTTCGGATCTCTTACGATTGAAACGTCCGATGAGAAGCGCGATCGCGGAACCTGCGAGGCTCAAGACCATGCCACCGAAGGGGGGAGCCGGTTTTTCGAAAAGAGCGTGGTCCGAATTCAATCAGAACGGACCACGCTCTGGCGTCCCACCACAAAAAGCTTGAATGAAAGGGATTTTCGGTTTGGGTCTGCGCCGCGCGCGTGGCAAAGGCCGGTCGCGTTCCGTGCCCGTCCAGGGCGGCAGGGATGCAGGTGGTTGCTCCTGGTTGAGGAATGAGCCTGGCTAGACCTGCGGCAATAAGAAAATGTCATTTGGATGAGGCGGACCCGTTACGGCGGCGTTCCTCCGCTAATCTTTTGTCTTTTTAGCGCCGAATTGAGATGATTTTTCGAAAGCAATCGTCCATGACGGATTTTCTCGCGCACATAGCGGCGACCCGCCCAGGACCGGAGTTGCGGACTCAATGAGCAAGCCCGTACGAATTGCCCTTGACGCCATGGGCGGCGACCATGGACCCGAAGTGATCGTCCCCGGGGCCGCGCTCGCGCTTCAACAGCGGCCCGACATGGAATTTGTGTTTTTTGGTGATGCTGCGCGGATCCAGCCACTCCTTGCCGCCGATCCACGGCTTTCCGCGGTTTCAACCTTACATCATACGGACGTTTCGGTACGGATGGACGCCAAGCCGAGTGCAGCCTTGCGCGCGGGGCGCCGGACCTCATCCATGTGGCTGGCCATTGAAGCAGTGAAAAAGAATGAAGCCGATGTCGCGGTTTCCGCCGGCAATACGGGTGCCCTAATGGCCATGGCAAAAATTTGCCTGCAAACAATGCCGGGCGTCGACCGCCCGGCGATCGCCGCGATCTGGCCGACGGTGCGGGGCAAATCGATCGTCCTCGATCTTGGCGCTTCCATCGGCGCCGATGCACGCGATCTTGTTAGTCTTGCTATCATGGGCTCGGCGATGGCCCGGATCGTCCTTTCCATCGCGCGGCCAACTGTGGGGTTGCTCAATATCGGTGTAGAGGAAATCAAGGGCATCGATGAGGTCAAGGCCGCTTCGCGCTTGCTGCGCGAGAGCAGTTTGCCCAATCTCGAATACCGCGGCTTCGTCGAAGGCGACGATATTGCCAAGGGAACGGTCGATGTCGTTGTCACCGAAGGTTTCACTGGCAACATCGCCTTGAAGACGGCGGAAGGCACAGCCAAACAGATGGCGCAATATCTGCGCGAAGCGCTCGGTCGCGATCTTTTGTCGAAGATCGGCTATTTTCTGGCGCGCCATGCCTTCGCGGCATTGAAGGCCAAGATGGATCCGCGCACCGTCAATGGCGGGGTGTTCCTTGGCCTTAACGGCGTCGTGATCAAAAGTCACGGCGGTTCCGATGTGGTTGGCACGGCACACGCCGTGAAAATCGGCTATGACATGGCGCGGCACGAACTTTTGAGCAAAATTCGCGACTCCCTTCCATTCTCGCGGGACCTTTTCCCTACCAAGCCAAGGCTCGAGGCGGCGGACGCGCCAGGAGCAGCGCCTTCGAGAACCTGAGCGGTCATTATTACCAATGGATAATTCCGTAACTCATGCAGCGTCAGGCAAGCTTCGCTCGGTCGTATTGGGGCTTGGCTCTTATCTCCCTAAGCGTATCGTTAGCAATGCCGATCTTGAAAAATCGCTGGAAACGACCGACGAGTGGATCGTCCAGCGCACGGGCATCAGGCAACGCCATGTCGCCGCCGAGGACGAGCCGACGTCGCGGCTCGGACTTTATGCGGCGCAAGCGGCTCTTGCCGATGCGAAGCTCAAGGCCTCGGAAATCGATCTCGTGATCGTCGCGACCTCTACCCCGGACTACACCTTTCCCGCCGTCGCGACCCAGATCCAGGCCGGGCTCGGAATGACAAATGGCGCGGCTTTTGATGTTCAGGCAGTGTGTTCTGGTTTCATCTTCGCGCTCGCGACTGCCGACAAATTCTTGACGTCAGGATCGCACAAGCGCGCCCTCGTCATCGGGGCGGAGACCTTCTCTCGTCTTCTTGACTGGACCGATCGAACAACCTGCGTTCTTTTCGGCGATGGAGCCGCAGCCATGGTCCTCGAAGCGCAACGCGGGGAGGGAACCGCGCGGGATCGCGGTGTTCTCACATCGCATCTACGGTCGGACGGACGTCACCGTGAAAAGCTTTATGTCGATGGAGGTCCATCCACCACGCGGACGACGGGACATTTGCGGATGGCCGGCAAGGAGGTTTTCCGGCACGCGGTTGGCATGGTGACGGACGTTGTCACGCAAGCCTTTGAGGCGACGGGAACGAGCGCCGCCGAGCTTGATTGGTTTGTGCCGCACCAAGCCAATCGCCGTATCATCGACGCGTCCGCCGAAAAACTCGGGATAGCGCCCGGCAAAGTCGTTGTGACTGTCGATCTGCATGGAAACACGTCGGCCGCGTCGATTCCACTCGCGCTCGCGGTCGCGCGCGGCGATGGCCGGATCAAGCAAGATGACCTCGTGATGATCGAAGCCATGGGCGGCGGGTTCACTTGGGCATCGGCCCTTATCCGCTGGTAGGTGCTACGGGTAAGGGCCGTGCCGTCTTTGCAAGTGTCTTGATTTGGTGTAAATTTTGTTCCAGAGTTTCGAATATTCCTGGCCTGGCTTGGCCAAGGGTTTAGCAAATTGAGCCGCTACCACTCAGACCGGAGAACGCTTGCGGTGCATGACAAGACGGAACCAATTTCGCACGTGGTTCGTCAAAATGGTGATAAAAATACTTATTTGAGCACATATCCGAACTGCGAACGACCATCGATTTGAGGCAAAATATGCTTTTTCTTAGCAAAGCCGAATGACTCTCCGTCGATTGAACCGTTCCTTTCGATTTGGAGGCGGCTCGGAATTCGGTCTTTGCCGCCGTGGCCAATGTGGTTTCTTTTGATTCGCCGAAGCCCATGGCGGTCGTTTCATTATTTCTATTTCGCTAACGGAACATGTTACCGGGATTGAGGGATGACAAAATCCGGACCCATGCCTGACGCTGGAAGGCCTGGAGGATTGGCCGCCGAACATGGGGCGGAGGCGCCATTGCGGGCAGCGTTGCGGACTGTCACACGTGTCGATCTTGCGGAAGCTGTATACAAATGCGTCGGCCTATCGCGCAAAGAATTGGCCATATTGGTGCAAACGGTCTTGGATGAGTTAGCCGCCGCTTTGATCGACGGGGAATCCGTCAAATTGTCTTCGTTCGGCCGGTTCATCGTGCGCGACAAGCCGGAGCGCGTCGGACGCAATCCCAAGACGGGAATTACAGTTCCTATAATTCAGCGGCGCGTTATGTCGTTTAAACCTTCGAGCGTGCTTAAGGCGCGGATCAATGGCAACGCCGCCCCCGCTGCCGAGGAAGATGTCTGAGCCTCCTTAGCTTCCCACGATTTTCCTGTTATGCCCTCGCTGCGTTCCTGGGACGGCGGGGCTTGGGGAAATGAGATGTGGCCATTGCTTTCCTTCGCGCTGCTCGGAGGGAACAAACGCCCAATTCCGTTGCTGCGAAGGTGCCCTCACCAACATCATGCGCAAGCTGCTCGTCCTCGCAAACGCAAACCGCACCTGGACCCCACAAACCAGCTCAATCAACACTGATATTCTAGTGACTTTCGTCAGGCGCTAGCAGACGTCTTGCAACGGCGATGACGGCGGGCTGCGGCTGCCGGATGGGGGGGTACAGATTGATGAAGCTCCCAACCGCCGCCGAGCGCCTTGTAAAGTGAGATGAGCTGTTCGCCTGCCGTCTGTTGAGCGTTGACATATTGTTCTTCAAGATCGAATTCCTGGCGGCGTGGAGGGCGTTCAGATAATCTGTCAGGCTGCGGTTGTATCGGTCCGTCGCGAGCTTGGTCGCTTGCCGAGCGGCGGTGAGTGCCCGGTCAAGGTTCTTCAGGCGGTCCTGCTCGGCCGAGTAGGAGGCGACCGCATCGTCGACTTGCTGGACAGCGATCAGTATCGTCTGTTTGTAACTGGCCAAAACTTCATGCGCGCGCAGCTCGGCAATGTCGGCTATGGCGTCGAGTGATGGGAATTGCCGAGGACGAGCAGGGATGTAAGCTGCCGTTGTACCAGCAACCAACTTCAGCTGCTGCAGCCGGGCTGCTCGCGACCAACGCCGCACCCAGCGCGGCCGAAGCCAAATAGATTGCAGTGCGTTTCATCGCGTCCTCCTCATTTACGAGTGCGATTCTCGACTTGCGGCTGAGCGCGAAGGAATGTTCTCGCTTTAACGCCGCTGTGAGAATCTCACGCGAAACACAAATACGCTTCAAATCGTTCCATGAGCTCTAGCTGTGGAACCTCAACAGGTTGTCCATTGTCAGACCGAGGCGGCTGATGGGTGGTTTGGCCTTGAGACTCGCATGTGGCCGATGCCAATTGTATCGATGGAGCCAAATTGAGAGCTTGGTTCTGCGCTGCTGGGAGTTTTCATAGGCGATTGCGTAGGCCCATTCGCGCAGAGCGGTCTGGATGAAGCGTTCGGCTTTTCCGTTGGTCTTTGGGGTGTAGGGTCGCGTGAAGATGTGGCGCAGACCGAAGGCTTTAAAGGCTTTCTGGAAGGCCTTGGAGCGGTAGCAAGAGCCATAGCACCTGCGGAAAGAGGTGGGTGAAGCCGCCTCAAGCGGCGCGCGGTGCCCTCAAGCAGCAGGCGCGCGCCGCTTGAGGCGGCCATGGCCGGTCAGGGCGTCTCTAGAATGCTGGTGTTCAAGCCCGTTCCGGAGAGACCGACCATGACCAATCGAGATCCTATATCCCCTGATGCCGTGCTGGTAGCCATCGATATTGCGAAGGTACGGAACGAGGTGCTGATCGAAGCGCCTCACCATAAGCGACGGCGGCGTTTGTCCGTTCTCAACACGCGTGCCGAGCATGACCGCTTGATCGAGACGCTGAAAGCCTGTGGCAAGCCAGTGATCTGCGCCTTTGAGGCAACTGGAAACTACCACCGTCCCATGGCGTGGCGCCTGATCGAGGCCGGCTTCGATGTTCGGTTGGTGTCTTCGATGGCGCTCGCCCGGACACGGGAAGCACTGCACAACGGCTGAACGATCCGCGCGACGCCCAGGTCATCCTTCACATGCTGCGGATCGGCGCGACGCAGGTCTGTTACGACCCGCTCAAGGCAGCGATCAATGATGTCCAGGAACTGTCAAAGACCCAGGAAACAATAGCCAAAGCGAAGACCGAGATCCAGCACCGTATCCTGACGCATTAGCTCCCTTTGTACTTTCCCGAGATAGAGCGGTTTCGTGGGAATAGCCGCAGCGACTGGTTCTTCGCCTTCCTTGACGCCTTCCCAACACCGGGGAGCGTCATGGCTCTGTCGAAGGAAGCCTTCATCGAAGCCGCCCGGGACGTCGTCGGTCGCAAGGTGAGTAAGGAGCGTCTCCTGGCGGATATCTACGAGACGGCGCGCACGTCTATTGGGTTGCCGTTGCCAATCGATGCGCCGGCCATCCGCATGTTCCGTATGGTGATCGCTGAGGCACGCAGCTTGATCCGTCAACGCAACGAGATCGAGGACATGGTATGTTGCGTGAGAGCGCCGATTACAAGGCCTTGCGCAAGGTCCCAGGGATCGGGCCTGTCGTTGCACTCACCATCCTGGCCGAAGGCGGAGATCTCAGGCGCTTCCGCCACCACCGCCAGTTCCTGAAGTTCTGCGGGCTTGACCTCGCGACCCACCAATCCGGTCAGTATCGCGGGCAAACGCGATTGTCGAAGTTCGGCAACGCTCGCCTGCGCCGCACGCTCTGGATTGCCGGACAGGTCGCGATCCGCCAGCGAGAGAACGGATTTCGGCAAAATTCGAGCGCTACATCGCCAAGGATCGCGACAATCCTGATCTCAGGCGCAAGGCGCTCACAGCCATTACCGCCAAGATGGCGCGTGTCGTTCACGCCGTCATCAAATTGCCGATATTGGCCGCAGCTACGCAGCTACAATGTGTCCGGCTGGACGATTTCGAGGCTTGCACCATGAATTGGCGTCTTAGCGGACGTGGCGAAGCGTTCCGTGCACATGTCGTCTCTTATGCCGACGACTTCGTCATCCTCAGCCGCGGCAGCGCGGAGGAGGAGTTGACGCGGACGAAGGCGGTGATGACGAAACTCGGGCTGACGCTCAACGAGGCGAAAACCTCGGTGAAGGACGCTCGGCGGGAAAACTTCGATTTTCTTGGTTACACGCTGGGACCACGCCACTTTCCCAACGGTGGTCGCATCTTCGGGCGCAGCAGGTCGCGGTCGCCGTCAACCCACGGCAGATTCACGGAAGTCTCATATGCCGGCGACGAAGGCGGGATCGTCTGCCGCATGGCGCCTGAGGAGGGCCACGATGCGCTTATCGTCTCGATGACTCATGTGCGAGCGAAGCGTTCTTTGCCGTTCGCCGCCGCTGTGTTCGACTACCAGAAGCATCGAGTGAAAAAAGCAGAACAAAACCTGACCTAAACTCCTCGGAGCGCCTCACCGCCGATTGTAAGCACTACCGCGAGAGCGGTTTAGTCCATTGACCCATTCCGGACTTTTTTAGGACCAGCCTTGCCCCCTGAAACAGACGAGTATGGTGTCCCCCCAACCTCGCTCGAAAAAATGCCGCTCGCTCGGCAGAAAGCTCAGCTGAGCTGCCTCGCACTAAATACAACTCGCTGGCGAGTCGATGCCGTTCTCGTTCTCTACGCGCTGCGAATGCACATCATCCGGCTGCCCGGCGATCGAGGTCTGGTCTGCTCGTCTGGCGATATCTATGAGGCGGCTCTCAATGCGTGGATCCAGCATGATCTGGACGGCCGGTATGCTCGCCAGGGCGATGCGCGCCGCTGAGGCCAGGTCTCGTTCCGAAGTTCTGACCGCATCGAGAATGGCGGGACAGGTCACGCGCGGGCTCCGGAGGGAGAAGGCTTGGTTCTCGACAACCTTAGCCCACTCGCGCCCGATCCAATCCGCAATGGACGGAGCAAGCGTCCGCTCGAAATCCGAACCAGCAGCGGCTTCGATCAGCCGAATCGTCGCGACCATGAGGTCGACGGGATCCCGCGTGGAAGGTTCCAGGAGGAACGCCACGACCCCTGCAGTATCCCGCACATCGTTTGCTCGAGGTGGTTTATCGGTCATCTGATCGAGAAAGCTCATGACGGGATGCGGTGTGCCCAACAGCCCACGAAGCTCGGTGATAAGGGTCCGGACCGCGGAAGCGCGCCCTGCCGTCACCGCCGCGACCCCAAACGCGGCGACGGCCCGGACAGCTGCCTCAAGTCCCAAGGGGCTCTGGAAATCATCGGCCGTGGCCGGAGGCACAATACCCCGCGAAGGCGCCTCCAAGTTCTGCTCCCTCAGGCTCGTGCGGTTCGCCGCGAGGTAGAGGCGGGCGGCGACCCAGTCGCTTAAGGCGGCAGCAAACGCAGCTGCGTCCGACCGCCGGATGGCGGAAGCGAGGCGGTCATGCCGGAGCGTGACCTCAAGGGCGGGTATGGTGGACGTTCCCAGCCTTGCGGCGAGGCCGTCGCTCACACCGGCGGACGCATCGCTCTCGACGTCAACCTGCGCGAGCAAGTACCAAGCGACGTCCAATGGCGTGAGCGGTAGGGTTTTGACAGCATCGTCCGGCTCAGGGTTGCTGCCGGCACCGGGGCACATGCTCACCGGCTCTCCAGTGGCGAGGCGCACGCCTCCACCGGTAACGCGGTTGTAGGCCCAAAGGATGGTATGCCGCACGACCCGATGGACGTAGGCCGCTGCCGTGCTTTCGTCCGAGTTCACGGCGTCGAGCCGTTCGAGGCACTCCGCCAAGCGAAGGACAGCATCGCGGGGTCTGTCCAGCTCCAGCTCGGCGACGGCTGCATCACTAGCGAGACCGACAGACATAACGCGCATCAAGTCACCTGCCTTGTCAGCCGCGTGCCGTGCCGCGCCGCGTCAGCGACAACGTGTTCAAGCAGTGGCAACGCGGCCGCGTGATCCTGCCGCCGCCAAAAAACCCTGGCGCGGGTCCATGCTGTACTCGTCCAGCATGACGCCGCGCGCCACGTGGCAGCGCAAGGCTAAGATGCGCTCTCCCCACGCGGCGGCCTGGCCAGCCATTCGTAAGTAGCGTTCTGCCGCGTCTAAACCATCGAGCGACGCCCTCCGGCTCTCCACAAACCACGGCGTTTTGACGATGAGCGAGAAATCCCCAGGTGCGGCCAACAGACTACCAAGCAACTTGCTTCGGCGCTCGCCGTCCAAGCCGTCGAGACGGTCGAAGAGCACACTGAGGCTCGCAACGCTCCCGAGCACGAGACACTGGGTGATGAACATGAACCCAAGCGTCGTGGGCGCACCCTTCAGCTCTTTTTCCAGCGCCGCGTCGACCTCGCTCCATACCGGGTCTTCGCCCGAAATACGTCGCTCGGTCAGCAACTTCACTAGCACCAGCCCCTCGAAAGTGCGGTCGGCCGCGTTTCTCGGTCTCCCGCCCGCCTCGCGTAGGAGCGCCCTCGCGCAATTACGCACGACATTATCGTTGCCCTTAGCGACAACAAGCTCAAACTGGGCGAGGCGAAGCATTTTGGAGATGGTTGGTTGCTCGGGGTAAGCCGGCCTGTCCACGCGGAGGAGCCGCAAGACCGTCGACCGCTCGGCGAGCATCCGCCTGGTCTTTTCGTCCGCGGTCAAGACCGATGCGCTGAGCCCGAAGAGCGCGCTGTCGACTTTGCCGAGGAGAGCGTGCAGGAACACCGCGTCGACGCGATTAACATTTATTTGCTTGCTCCGCATCAGCGTTTCGACGATTGCCTTATGGACCTCCCCTTGTTCGACGGCGTCCAGCGTTCTGCCGCCCGCGTCGCCCACAAGCGGCGAGACTCGAAGTTCGTCTGGGCCCAAGGCGTCGATCCAGGGGCCGATCAATTGGTCGAGCACTTCGCCAGGCCGTGCTACCGCCGGTGCCACTCGTCCGAGAGCCAGAGCGATTTCTCGCGGGAAGTGTCCCAGGACGAGGCTGGCCCGGAAGAGGAGGCTTCGCCCATCGTCCGGCACGGCGTCGAGCAGGCGGCGCCGAACAGTCTCTTTTTCCAGCCGCAGCGCGTCATCGTGGCGCCCGCTGAGATAATCCGTGAGCGCCTCGTGCGGCCAGCCTCGGGCCATGAGGCCCGCGACACAAGCTTGTGCCAGTTGCGGGTGGCCCCCCGCCGCTCATCAGATGGACCGCCGGGCCCCAGGTCGCCCCGTCTCCGCCCGCGAGCGCGATGAGCTCGGCGGCTTCGGACGCGGTGAGATAGGGTGCCTGGAGCACGGCCCCGGCGTCAGCTCCCATTGCTTCGAGCGTGCTGCAGACCGGATCGTGGTGAGTGGTCACCAGACACGCTCGACCATGCCGGCGAAGCGCCGCGCACAGCAGCGCTAGATTGCGGTCGACGCTACGGTCCTCCCACGCGTCCAGATCGTCGAGGATGACGCCGCGGGCCTGCAGGTTGGCTGTCTGGCCCAGCAAGGAAGCGAGCCGTTCCGCTACGACCGGCGCCTCCATGTCGCGCAGGTCGGCCAGGAGCCAGTCGCCCCCGATCCGCTCCGCTGTCAAACGGGTAAGCACCGACTTGCCCATGCCGGTCCCGCCCGAGACGACGGCCATGTTCCATGATCGCAGGGCGGCTTCAATCGTGTCGATAAGTGCGCCGCGGGCCAGCGCACGTCGCGGCAGCGGAAGCTCGTTGACTAGGATGAGCCAGCCCGGCATTGCGGCCGAGGCGACGGCAGGACCGCCCGCGGGGACCATGCCGCCGAGCGCCGCGCTCATGAGTTTGCGATAATCGCCCGAGGGAAGCGAGATGTACGTCGCGCGCCGGATCGTTCGGGCGCGGTCCTCCGGTGTCAACCGTCGCCGTCGCGGGGCTGGCTCGATCGCAGTCATGAGCACCTGTTCGACCAGCGCCGAGGTCGCCCGTCCAAGCTCGTCCGCCTCAATCGGCGCGCCGTGGCGCCCCGCTTGAGAGAGACTGGCCTCGATCTCCGCGCGAATGTCATCGATGCCGCCGCACCCGCAGTCCCACGTCAACCGGGCAATAAGGTCATTGCGCAGAGCATCGTCTGAGCGCGCGTCGATGAACCGCGTGGCACGCTCCGTAAGGCCCAACTGGGAGAGGCGGCGCCGAAGGGGACCGGCGTTGCCCTGCGCGACGCGGCTCCAGTAGAGAAGTCCTGCCATGCCCTCGACCCGGTCTGAACTTGCGCGCTCCACTCCGATGGGCGAGGTGGAAAGGTATCGAAGGTAAACCGCCCGCTGAGGGTTGCGTTCTGTCAGGTCAACCAGGCTCTCGATCGCCTGCTTAACCCCCGAGGAGTTCAACGTGACAGGTCCGGAGCCCTCGGTGTCCTTCGCCTGCACCGCGCGGAGTGCGTCAGCGGCAGCGACGGCGTAATCTTCAGCAACCTCAAGATAGAGGTCCTCGCCCTCGTTGAGCCCAAGCCACGCAAGCGCGCTCCCATAGAGCTGGAACGCGTAGCCGCGCAGCGCGTCGACCGCCTGGCGCCCCGCGTCCCCATGGGGCGTGTCGGTGAGCCTTGGGCCCGCCTCGAACGGATCGAACGATAAATTCATTTGACTGAGCGACTGCGCTCGACCCGTCGCAGAGCCCGCGCAACAGACGACGTGAGTACGCTTGTACTATATCCGATTACTATATCCGATCCTTCCGAAATAGCTCATGGAATTCAGTAGAAGCTAGGGTCAGTAGCACAAATAGAACCAATCAGGTCGAAATGTCTTCGGTCCCGCATGTTGCGTGACAACTCGCACTGCGGGGTCGGGTGCTTACCCATACTTCAGCTTGTGTGCTGTGGCGCATATGCGACCTCTCGGGACGTCCGCTTTACCGCCGCTCTTGAAACATGACCGGACGTCCGTCCAACCCAAGTCTTGGCAAGTCGGATCCGGACAAGGTCCGCGAGACCTTGGAGCGGAATGGCGCAACCGAGGCGGAAATCGAATTTTTGCTGGGCGACGATGACCATGGCCCGCGGTGCATCGAGTTGAACGCGCTGGTCAGCTCGCGCCGGTTCATCGACTTTATCGAGCGCAAGCTCGCTGAGCATGGGATCAGCAAGATCGTCCCCGAAGCTGCGGCGCTGGCTGACGCCTTTCGGCTCTTCGTCCGGGCGCGCCTTCGCGGCTACCGTGGCGGGCCTGGAGCATGCGGAGATCGATGTTCCGGCCGACCTCGACGAGCGCGTCCGCGCCTACATCGCGGAGCATCCGGAAGTGTCGTGGGATGCGGCGGTCGCCGCGATCGTGAAGGGCGAGGACGACGCCGACGCCGATTGATCCGCCGATCCGCGCCTTGCCGCTGGGAATTAAGCTTAAGCAAGCTGTAGCAAGCTTAGCAGGGCGTGTAAAAGCAAAGCTATAGCCCCAGGGAAACCCGTAGACGGCAAAGTCGGAGGGAGTCTCGGGCCGCGCCCCCCCTTCTTGCCCGAGCCGCGCGCCTGGCCGGGATTTGCCCGGCTGGGAGGCCCGCCGCCCGCTTCGCGCGGGAAGCGCCCCTCGATCATCCCGCCAACCCGGATTACTAGGGCCGGGATTAGGGCCGGCGCCATTTTTGTGCTATTTTCAAGAGGGTGAAATTGGCGGATTTGATTTCCGACAGATACCGTGTTTGAGCGCAAGAGGAAAATATTGCGGACACCGCGATCGCCAGCTGTCTCGATCGTTGGCATGAGGATGTTGGAATGGGAGACAGCCATCAAGCCCGCGCGCTAAAGCGCGCCCCTGACGGGCTACGGGGCTTGACAACCGTCTCCCGTTCCAACTTGGGCTCACCATGCAATCGACGCCAGCCTGTGGCGCGACACGCCGGATCATTTACACACAGCCATCGCCGGGTCGAATTCTTTGCCGGTCTTCAGCACGCCGAAGCAAAGCACCAGCAGCTTGCGCATGGCGGCAATCACAATCTGCTTTCCTTTGAGACGCCCCCGCGCCTTGAGGCGACCGACCAAAGCAATGACCGCTGGGTTGTAACGCATCGCCGACAAAGCCGGCATGTACAGGGCCGTCCGGAGCAAGCAGAGGTGCGACGTATCGTTCCCGAGGCCAAAGCGGTGGTTCGGGTCCTTGCTGAAGACTGGGGTGATGACGAGCATCGCCGCCCTCGGTTCGGCTTGCGAGATCTCATCCGTGCGACCCATGACCTGCTGCCCGAGGCGACGAAGAACGCATTCGACGCAGTTCAGCGGGTGGCTATGGAGCGCAAGCGCAGCCGAGCCTTGGCAGCTGTCATGGCGGCGGCCGGCACTGCCGCCGCAACTGCTGCCACACCCATACCTTTGGCCGATGCAGCGGCCGTCCTAGCGGTCAACATAAGCATGATCGCTGGGGTATCAGTCATCATGGGCGTTCAGATGTCCCGGGACAACAGCATGACAATCGCCGCTTCCGTGGTCGGCGCCATGACAGTAACAGTTGGGAGACGCCTCATTGCTGGTGAGATCCTTAAACTCATTCCGGGAATGGGAACTGTCCCCGGTGGCATGATCAACTCGGGGATTGCTTCCGCGGCAACGTATGGCCTGGGTTACGGCTACGTCGAATTTCTTTGCCGGTTTCATTCTGCCGAGCAGCGAATGCCCGATGGAAACGAGATCAGAGAGGGGTTCCGTAAGTTCTGGGAAAAATGGGAGAAGAAGGACATGACTCCTCCCCCCAGAAGGCTAGCCTAGTATCCAGGCGGGAGACAAGAAACCTTACTGCTGAGGCCTCAATTCATGCGGCCGCAACTGTCGCATCGCTCCAAGAATTATGCGCTGCCGTCCGAAATTGTCTACGGATCCACCGGCTGATTAAATGGCGTTGAACGGTGAACCTGTTGTAAACGGCCGCGTGGGCGGAATCAAAGCGCTGCGCCGATTTGGCGGATTTGAAGCCTTGCATCTTTCGTTCGTCGAAGCGGCTGATGAGAATTTTCCGCGCGATTGTTGGCACGCAGTCCTTGCTCATGCAATCCCGAGAAGCCAATTTCGCGGAGCGCCGCGCCGTAGGATCTCAGCTTGTCCGTGACAATCACCGTCGGACCGAAACCCTGCCGTCGAAGCGGTTTCCAGAGCAGCCGCACCGAAATAGAGACATGTGGGCTAAGAGCGTCCCACCCAATTGACAAGTAAAACTCACGAACGTGACAAAGCCGTTCGACCTGTTGCCTTATAGTGCGCAAAGATGGAGGAGCCAGTGCGTATCGATCGATGCAACAACATCGGGGATTTCCGGTCGATGGCACGGCGGAGACTGCCGGGGCCGATCTTCCATTACATCGACGGCGCGGCGGACGATGAGGTCACGTATCGGAGAAATACCCAAGCCTACGAGCGGTGCGATCTGGTGCCCAACATTCTCGCGGGTGTTGAAAGCATCGACATGTCGATAACCGTCATGGGGCAGAAAATAGACATGCCCCTGTTCTGCGCACCGACGGCGCTTCAGCGGCTGTTCCATCATGACGGTGAAAGGGCGGTCGCCAAGGCTGCCGAGAAGTTCGGCACCATGTTCGGTATTTCGTCCCTGGGGACGATAAGCATCGAGGAGATCTCTTCGATCAGAACGCCGAAACTCTTCCAATTGTACTTCCACAAGGACAGAGGCCTAACCAACAGCATGATCGAGCGGTGCATCGCCGCAAAGTTCGACGTGCTGGCGCTGACCGTCGATACGATCACGGGCGGAAACCGGGAACGCGACTTGCGGACCGGCTTCACATCGCCCCCGCGCTTGACGCTCAAAAGCCTACTCAGCTTCGCCATGCACCCAAGGTGGGCGGCCAACTATTTCATGCATGAGAAGTTTGAGCTGCCCCAACTGAAGGAGTACGTGAAAGAGGGTTCGAGCATCTCGGTATCCGTAGGCGACTATTTCAGCACGATGCTTGACCAATCAATGAACTGGCAAGACGCCGAGGATGTCCGCAAGAAATGGGGCAAGCAGTTCTGTCTCAAGGGCATCATGAGCATTGCGGACGCAAAGCGTGCCGTGGACATCGGCGCGACGGGCATCATGGTGTCCAATCATGGCGGGCGTCAGCTCGACGGGTCGAGGAGCCCGTTTGACCAGCTCGCCGAGATCGTCGATGCGGTCGGTGACAGAATAGATGTAATTTGCGACGGCGGGATCACCCGTGGCACCCACGTCTTGAAGGCCCTTTCGGTGGGCGCGAAGGCGTGTTCTGGAGGGAGATTTTATCTGTATGCTCTGGCGGCCGCGGGTCAGGCCGGCGTTGAAAGGGCGCTTGAAAATCTCCGAGCCGAAATCGAACGCGACATGAAGCTGATGGGCTGCCGGTTTGTCGACCAGCTGAGCCGTGACAACTTGAGGTTCAGATGAGCGAAAGCGAGCCTGAACGGATGACAGACCGAAATTCCTCGTTCGGCGAGCAAATCCTCGACGTCGCGGAGGCTGACGAATAGATGTGGCCCGCACATGTGTGATTCGTCCCTCGGGTGTTCAGGCGATCCTTGAGAGCGGAGATGGGCGCGGTTCCCATGGCGCCGCTAGAGTTTGCTGAAAAACCCGGAAATTCCAGGTTTTGCCGTTCCGGTGTGGCACCTTGTGCTGGTGAATTGGATATCTGGCTCGCCATGGCAGAGGCTTCGTAGATGGCTTTGCGGAGTCCACCTAGTGTCCTGTCTCGCAAATATCGACTATTATTAATCAGTTCATAAGTAGGTCGACTTTTTGTTGACTGTGCAGTTGTTGAATGATTCATTTTGTGGATGCAAGAAAATGATGCGCGCCGATTGGATCATCATACGCTGGAGGCGTTGCGTGAACGCGCGGTGCGTAAGGTCCAGGAAGGTGAAAGCCCGGAAGTCGTCGCCCGCGTTCTCGGGCTGAGCCGGTCGACGGTATATGGATGGTTGGCGCAGTATCGGCGCGGCGGCTGGGGCGCCTCGAAGGCGAAGCCTTTGTTCGGGCGTCCGCCGAAACTGGATGGGCGGTCGCTGAGCTGGATCTTTGACGCCGTGACGCAAAAGAACCCGCTGCAGATGAAGTTCGCTTTCGCGCTGTGACCCGCGAGATGGTCGCCAAATTGATCAAGGACAAATTCAAGATCGCCTTGAGCCTTGTCTCGGTGGGGCGGCTTCTGGCCCAACTCGGCATCACCTGCCAGAAGCCTCTGCATCGCGCCTTGGAGCGCGACGAAGCCCTGGTCCAGCAATGGCTGAAGAAAGAGTACCCGCAGATCAAGGCCCTGGCGCAGAAGGAGAGATGGAGCACGATGATCCAAATGCGAAGCGCATCGCTCCAAGGCAAACAAGCGAGATCATCTGGAAGTTCGCCAAGCCGGGCCAGTTCGAATTTGCGTGTCTGATCCCGGGCCATTGGGACGCCGGGATGTTCGGCACTGTGGACGTCAAGTAGGCGAACTGACGGGCCAAGGAAGAAAGGAAAAGGTCACGCCCGATAAATGTCATTCGTTGATTCGAATCGTCTCGCTCGACCATAGCGTGACGATGATCCTTGCCCTTGGACAACACATTGGAAACGGGCGGTCACATGACGGGCGACGCGGGCGGAGTTGGGTCTCGCATGGCATGTCCAGCAAGACACGGCGTCACAAAAATACTTATCGGCTGTTTCCTGCCACCCTTGACACTCCAGAGCCCCAGGGTTCGACAGCGGCCACGATTTTAGACAGCGACCGCACATCCGCCGGGGAAGATGCATTGCTTCCCCGGATGGGTCGCACTCGGCCTCGCCTTCGTCAAGCTGAGCCAGGTCTTAAGTACTCCCGCTAACGTGCTCCCCCAAGCGATCCGATTTTCATTTGGTAGGGAGCGGTCCTACATCGGTTACCCACCGGGCGGGTGCGATCATAGTGGCGACGAGACATAGGATCGTACAGATAGCCTTTGTGCATATAGATACTACGTCCTTCAAAGGGAGGAGGAGCGCCGGGACGGATTGCCTTGTTCGGATACGCTTCCGCCCAACAGCGCCCATAGATGTCACACACCGTTCGAGCTTCAACGACGCTGTTGTCGCCCGTCGCCGGTAATCCCCTCACACCATGACCACGTTTTGAAGATCACGATCACATTTATTAAGGACGCCGTAGCCCGGCACCCATTACACCAGGCGCATTAAAGTCTTCCCGACCAGCAATAATGCTCGTACCAGCCCGAAGGTGAACCAGAGCGCCAGTGCGTAGGCGAAGGCGGCGAGAGCCACCTTGTCATCGAAGAGACGGGGCCGATGCTATGTTGCATCAGGAGCGAGCCCCCAATGTATAGCCCGAGTGTGACGAGGGCGAGAGACAGACGTTGACACTACGGTCGAGATGCTTTTCGAAGCTGTCAAGGCCGCGAACGGTGAGATTCAGCCCTAGTGGGTCGCTTCAACCAATTTGAAAGGATTTGATGATTCGCTTCTGCCGCGACCCGAGCGATGGAGGCGATCATGGCTGGGAAAGAAATTATCGTAAAGAAATATGTTGTGCGGTTGAGCGGCGACGAACGTGAACAGCTTGCAGCGCTGATCCGGAAAGGGAGCAGCCCCGCGCACCGTCTGCTGAAGGCGCGGATCTTGTTGAAGGCGGACGTCTCTGAAGCAGGCGAAGGATGGAGCGACAACGAAATCATCGAGGCGCTGGAGACCAGTGCATCCATGGTTTACCGGGTGCGCAAACAACTGGTGGAGGAAGGCCTCGAGGCTGTGTTGAGCCGCAAGCCACGCGCCACACCTGCCGTTCCCAGAATTTTCGATGGCGAGAAGGAAGCCAAACTGATTGCCTTGGCTTGTTCCAAACCTCCCAAGGGCCGCGCACGCTGGACATTGCGGTTATTGGAGAACAAGGTCGTAGAACTGAACATCGTCGATCGCGCCAGCGACAGCACGATCGGGCGAACTCTCAAAAAAACATTCTCCACACGCGGCCGCGCGATCCCGATATTCCTCTGGTTTGCTTGGATGAGACCTCGAAGCAGTTGATTGCTGAAACGCGCGCTCCGATCCCGATGAAAGAGGGGCGGCCCGCCAGGTTCGATTACGAATACGAGCGCAACGGCACGGCCAATCTCTTCATGATGTTTGCGCCGCTCGAAGGCTGGCGCCATGTCAAAGTCACGGCTCGCCACACCGCTGTGGATTATGCTCACGCTTTGAAGGATTTAGCCGATATCCACTTCTTGAACGCCAAGAAAATCGCTTTGGTGCAAGACAATCTCAACACCCATACCAAGGCTTCGCTTCATGAAGCTTTTCCGCCGCCGAAGCAAGGCGGTTGGCCGAACGGTTCGAATGGCACTACACGCCAAAGCACGGCAGTTGGCTCGATATGGCGGAGTCCGAACTCGGCGTTCTTTCGTCCCAGTGCCTCGATCGCCGCATCCCGGATAAACAAACCCTCATCGACGAAATCGCAGCCTGGGAGGATGATCGAAATGCCAACCACGCCAATGCCGACTGGCAGTTCACCACAGCCGATGCTCGGATTAAACTCAAGCATCTATACCCATCAATCTGACTGAATCGAGGCACTAGACCCTCTCCCTCGTGCTGCAGCCGCCGGATCCACGAGCCGAGAACGGCAGGCGCATCGAGGATAGCTGCGGCGGTATCGTGTTTTAATCGATCGAAAGCACCCTCGGATGACGATTGCTCCACGGCGGCATCCAGAACTTCGGGCCCTCTGGCGAGCAGATTGTCTAGGCGCGAGAAGCGGGAATGAAGGCATTTTGACTGAGCCGCGTCACGCGCAGGAAAGCATTGGCGGGGGGAAGTGCCGAATAATCGGCGAAAATATCGGCGAGGCCGCGCCGGAACGCGCCACGTTGCGGCGATCGCAGCCGCGAGCGAACTGAGCTGATTTGGTCTATCGCCACCCGAGCGCAAATCGAACGGCCTCAAAGCTGACACGGAGTAGCCGAAATAGCGGCATCGCCATATCCCGCTTGCATCCTCGACGGGCTTGGCGAAAACTTGTCCCCGCCTGCGCGGAGAACCGCGGCAAACGGTCCGACTTATCGAAAGCGCCCCGCAGGCAAGCTACCGTTTGGTGCGAACGCCTACGAGGCCCAACGCGTTTAACATCCGACCGTTTCCAGTCGCGCTGCCCCACGGCGTCCTTTAGATTGAGCGGAGATGGCTAGGCGATCGTGACCGCACAGAACGATGATTACGATGATGAGAAACCGGAAGTCGCGGCGAGGCCCGCGGACGCGGCCGTGCGGCGGGCGCTTATCGCGGGATACAGAGATATCCTGGCATTTCTGCATCGGCGATTAGGCAATCGAGAAGAGGCGGAAGAAGTGTCACAGCGCTTTGCGCTTCGGGCGCTCGAGCGCGCGTCGGATCTGCGTAATATGCACACAGTCCGGGGATGGCTTGGCCGGATCCTGGCAACGACGATCGCCGATCGCCAGCGCCGGGCGATCCGGCATCGGCGGCGGGAGGTTACGATGGAACAACAGGATCTCGAACTCGCGAGTGCGGCGGTCGCGCCCGACGCCGAGGTCAACCGGATGGTATGCGACTGCCTTTATAAGCTCCTGCCAACACTCAAACCGGACTATGCCGATGTCATCTGGCGAGCCGACATCTTGGGCGAGCCTCGAGAGAGGATCGCCGTAAGCCTCGGCACGACGCTGAACAATGTCAACGTGAGACTTCACCGAGGCCGCCAGGCATTGAGGACGAGGCTTGAAGAAATGTGCCTGACCTGCCCGGTGCACGGTTTCCTCGATTGCCGGTGTAAGGAGGCCGAACGCATTCGAGACATGTGGCGCAGGGAACAAGAGAGCTCGGAGCCCCCTAATCCAGGGGACTGGCGATAATCTTGCACCTCAGCCATCCCCTCATTTCAAAGGTGACTATGCAACTCTCTGAAAAATAGACAATCACGACAGGCCGGCGTGGATTCGTATTCCGCGCACGTCATGGATTGGTTGCTCCGAGCCGGCAAATCGCAAATCTCCGCGTTTGCAACCATAATTCGCGGGGCCAGACGATGAGACGGAACCAGACCCTTTGCTTTGGGGAAGTCCACCGCTTCCTTGACGGCCTGTTCGATGGTGACCTGCATGCCAAGCGCATCGTGTCACTGACCAACGCCACCCTCGGCGTCATCAAGACCGCTTCCTGGCGGTCAATACGATTGGCCAGAGCCTCGCTCTGGCGCGTGGCATGGTGACCAAGCATGCGATCAAGCCGGTGGATCGGCTGCTGTCCAACGTGGGAATCGATATCGACGCCGCACTGCGCCACTGGGTTCCCTACGTGGTTCGATCCCGCGCTTGCATCAATGTGGCTATGGATTGGACCGATTTCGACGCCGATGGCCAAGCCACCATCATGCTCTCGGTGCTGACCCGAGCCAGAATGCCACAGGTGACCTTCCCCTGATTTTGTGGACACCGGATCAAGCGGCTTGGCGCTCTGCCTGTTCGGGGGTGATATACCCAAGGGGGAATGGAGCCGCTGACGATTGTAATATCCTTCGATGTAGGCGAACAAGTCATGCCGGGCAGCATCCCGGGTTGGATAACAAGCCTGGTGCACGAGTTCGGTTTTGATCATGCCAAAGCAGCTTTCCATCGGGGCATTGTGCTCCTATATCGGTTAAGTGGCTTTCGAGAGCGAAGGCAACGATCGTCGAGTGCCGCATAAATAGCCGAAGATCTCGCGGGCGACGAATCGCTTGAGACAACGGATGATCTCCATTTTGCCTTTGCCATCTGCTTTGCGTTTTTTGACGAGAGTCGGCTGGTGATTTCGCATTCGGACGATCACGAACTCGACGATACGTGAGAAAACTACGCCGGTTCGGCGACCGACCAAATGCCGGTCCCCCCGTGCCCGTTTGAGGCTGGAAACTGGCGTTGTGTGGCTTCTGCGCCCGTCGCTATTACCGGCCAGCAATCCAGAGTTGGTTGGACGGACGTCCGGTCATGTTTCAAGAGCGGCGGTAAAGCGGACATCCCGAGAGGTCGAATTTGCGCCAAATGCGGACCTTCGGCAAAATCCTGTAGCCAAACATTCGTTGTTGGCCGCGCCTAGGGCGATGGTAAGCATTAGCCGCGTCAAAGGAAGGGGCCCGCAGCAACTTAAAAATCGGCGAAGAGCGTCACCACAAAGTGAAGCCTAACGCTCGTAGCCATTGAGGGCCGTTTTATCAGCCCTAAAGAGAGTAGCATGCGAGGGAGCAATCCAAAGACCATCCTGCGACAGGCAGCGCTCTTCACGATATTGGCGCTAACCCTTACGTCGCGGTCCGCACTCGCCGCCGGCGATATCGATCCGGCACGGCTGAGGGCGGCGGATTCGGAGCCACAAAACTGGTTCACCCTCGGCCGCGACCAGAATCAGACCTACTACTCACCTTTAGCGAAGATCGACGCCAGCAACGTCAGCCGTCTTGGATTCGCCTGGGCCTATAATCTGGGCACGACGCGCGGCCAGGAAGCAACGCCGATCGTGGTCGACGGCACCATGTACACATCGGGAACCTGGGGCTACGTCTACGCCCTCAACGCGGCGACCGGGAATGAACTCTGGAGATTCGACCCTCGGGCCGATCCGCGCGCGGCACGTAATCCTTGCTGCGACCTCGTCAATCGTGGCGTGGCGGTCTGGAAGCGGAAGGTCTTCGTCACCTCGGTCGACGGCCGGCTTCACGCCCTCGACGCCAAGACGGGCGAGGAGCTCTGGAACGCGGATACGATCATTGACCACAAGCTTTCCTATTCCAGCACCGGCGCCGTCTACATCGCCGGCGATGTGGCGGTGATCGGCAATAGCGGCGCCGACATGGATAAGGGCGGCGTACGCGGCTATGTCTCCGCCTACGATGTGGAGACAGGCAAGCTCGTATGGCGCTTCTACACGGTTCCGGGTGCCCCAGGCCAGCCGCCGGAGGACCCGGCCATGGCCCTCGCGGCGAGGACCTGGAGCCGGCATCGCGCCCCCGAATATAAAGGCGGCGGCACTGTGTGGGACGGCTTCGCCTATGACCCCGATCTGAAGCTCGTCTACTTCGGAACGGCCAATGCGGCTCCCTATGATCTGAGGCTGATCGGCGGAAAGCCTATGGACGGCCTGTTCACCGCTTCCATTGTGGCGCTGCATGCGGACACCGGTCACCTCGCCTGGTATTACCAGACGACTCCAGGCGACCACTGGGACTTCGATGCCGTGCAGAAGCTCATCCTGGCTGACGTTAAGATTGGCAGCGTGACGCGCCCCGTCATCATGCAGGCGAATAAGAAATCGCTATCCTATATCGAAACCCTGATCCCGGGTTGCTTCATCTTACTCTACGGCGTGATGCTCGGCGCGGCCATCGTGACCAGGACAAACTGACGCCACCGGTAGAGTCGAGGATGGGCGCGGTTGCTTGGGCCATATGGCATCGCCCCGTCTCCCATCCCCGCTCATCAAACTGGACGTGCGGGTTTCCCGCTTTTTCTACGTCCTCGACCGCCGGACGGGCAAATTGATTTCGGCCAAGAACTTTACCTTTGTGAACTGGGCCTCGGGCGTCGACATTAAGACCGGACGGCCTCGTCTTATTAAGGAGGCCAATTGGTATTCTGGGCCAAAGATGGTCTATCCTTCCTGGGCCGGCGGGCACAGCTGGCAGCCCATGTCCTTCAGCCCGAGGACGGGTCTCGTCTATATACCGGTCATCGACGTGCCCAGTGTCTGGGTCGATCTGCTGCATAACGGTGGCCGCATCAAATTCATCAACAGCTTCTTCACCTCGATCGGCGTCTTTCCAGACGATACTTATGACGCGACGGCGTTGAAGCCTTTTTACGGGCCGGTACCGGGTCGTAAGAAGCTTGAAAACACGCGCAAGGCCAAACTCCTGCGGGAATTCATCAGGGCCTGGGATCCAGTTGCCAAAAAAATCGTTTGGGAACATCAAACGACGTCGGGTCTGCGCGTCGATTCAGACTGGCAGCCACATCATGGCCGCGCCGATGACTTATGCCGTCGATGGCGTGCAATACGTCGCTGTTCAAGTCGGTTATGGCGGAACGGGCATTGGCGTCGGAGCGATCCCGCCTACGAGTGCTGCCCTCAAATACGAGAACGTGAATCGGATCATCGCCTTTAGGCTCGATGGAGGCGATGTGCCGAAGCCGACGGCTCGCAAGGACGAGCCTTTCCCGCAGCCGCCGGGAAGTGTGGCTAGCCCGGCTGAGATCCAGGCTGGGGAAACCAAATTTATCGAGTAATGCTCACGCTGCCATACGCTTGGGCCGAATATTACGCCCGATCTGCGGAAGATGCCGCCGGAGGTTCATTCTACGTTCAAGGATATCCTGCTCGGCGGAGCCTTTGCCCCAAAGGGCATGGAGAGCTTCGAGGACATCTTGAATGACAAGGATGTCGAAAACATACACGCCTATCTCATCGAGCAGAGCTGGCAGGCGTATCGGCAGCAGAAGGCCTCGGATGCGGCGGACCTGCCGAAGGCAGGATCTAAAGTCAACAATGTTGACCCGCGTTGACGACTCCTTTCCCTGGGTCCCACCATGGATTTTCCAGTTCGTCTTCCCGTTCAAAGGCATACCGGTCTGAGCGCAATGGGTCGGTGACGTCTTTGCCACGACGTATGATCGGAATCGTGCGCGGCATCCTACACAAGTGCCGTGACGTGGCGAATATTCTGCCCGAAATTTGGCGGCTCGCGATCTTTTATGCTGGCAGCCATTGAGATCGCAGCCTGATTCGACCGCGAGGCGCTCGATTGAATTCCGATTGAGCGTAATTGGATAACGACCACCAGCGGACCTCCAAACGGCAAGCGGCGAGTGCGGCCAGAAAGATCATTTTATCATCGCGGTTTCCCATGACTTTACAAAGACCTAATGACTGGTTTGGGTCAGCCTGAGAAGGGCTCGCGGCGAGCATATGTTTTCGGGAATGCCTCGGATAGCTGCCGGAAGCGAGCCGTGCCGGCACTTACGTTGAGCGCCATGAGCAGACCTCCTCATTCAGACGCGACACGAGGCACGTGATCAGCCGTCCGATGCATTGACAGTTTCGCGCCGCGCAAAATTCTTGGAGCAATCCACGAGCTGCGACCGCACAAATCGGCGGCGCAGTGTTCCCGCTGCGTGTTGTACATCCCTTAACGTGTCATCTTAGGGGCGCTGCACCATTCGATCGAAAGTTGATCTGTCGCAATGTCAAGTTGGTCGCGTCATGAGCGTTATATGCCGCAGCTCCAGCTCGTTCGTCGGCCGGTTACAAATGACGGTCCGAAAGAACCCGTTTAACGGGAGGACCATGATTATGCTCAGTTATTTTCGTCCCATCCTCGGCGGACTTGCCGCCGGGGCGGTCTTCGCCACCCTGCCCATGCTGGCAGGCACCGCGCAAGCGCAAACGAAGAAGCCCCTCAAGCAGGAACCAAAGGCGCAGGCAGCCGTTGCGCAGCCATCTTCCGACACGAAGCCCAACATTCTCTTCATCATGGGCGACGACATCGGCTTTATGCAGCCGAGCATCTACCATCGCGGCAGTCGGAGAAACCCCTAACATCGACCGCATCGGCCAGGAAGGCTCGATCTTCATGGACTATGTCGCCATGCAGAGCTGCACTTCTGGCCGCAACGCCTTTTTTACCGGCATGTATCCGTTGCGCACGGGCATGATTCCGCCGCAACTGCCCGGCAGCCCATCCTATTTGCGGCCCGGTACCCCGGCGCTTGCCAAATTCCTGCATGATCTCGGCTCACACCGGCGAGTTCGGCAAGAACCACCTCGGCGACCACACCGCGGCGCTGCCGACGGCACATGGTTTCCAGGAATATTGGGGCTATCTCTACCATCTCGATGCGATGCAGCAGGTGAGCTTTCCCGACATCAACAAGTCGCCGACCGAGCAGACCGTCGCGCCGCCGTGCAAGAACACGCCGATTCCCGGCGTGCCGGAAGTTCCCGGCGCCGTCGATCCGAGAACGACGACCTGTCTGACGCCGCCGCGCCCGGTCCTGTGGTGCCACTCCTCCGACGGAACGGAGATCAACCAAACGTGCAAGGACGAAGGCCCGCTGACGCTCGACCGGTCGCGGACGGTGGACGAGGAAATCTCGGCCAAGGTCGTCGACTTCCTCGACCGCAACGACCCGAAGAAAACCGGCAAGCCCTTCTTCGTCTGGTACAACCCGGCGCGCATGCATGTCACGACCGTGCTTTCCGCCGAAATACGAGGCCATGCTGGGCGAGCGGGGTGGCAAGGACTGGGGCGTCAACGAAGCCGGCATGAAGCAGATGGACGACAACATCGGCTATGTGCTGAAGAAACTGGACGACATGGGCCAATTGGATAACACCATTGTCGTTTTCACCACCGACAATGGCGCGGAGGCGATCACTTTCCCGGACGGCGGCGTCACCCCCTTCAAGGGCCAGAAAGGCGAGGCGTGGGAAGGCGGCTACCGGGCGCCCCAGGTTGTTCGCTGGCCGGGCCACATCAAGCCGGGCACGGTCAAGAACCAGTTGTTCGCGGCTCTCGACTGGCTGCCGACGTTTGTCGACATCGCCGGCGGCCCCAAGGGCGACGAGCTGAAGAAGGAGATCGAGGCTGGCAAATATCCCGGTATCGTCAAGACGACGCTCGACGGCTTTGACCAGCGCGACTACCTCGAAGGCAAGTCCGACAAGTCGGCGCGCGATGTCTTCTTCTATTACTCGGGCGCGACGCCCTCCGCGGTGCGCTACAAGAACTGGAAGATGTACTACACCATGTCGCAGCCTAGCGCGGACGGGCTGGATCCTGCCGCTGGTGCCGTTTCACTTCACCTTGGTCCAGAACATCAAGCGCGATCCCTTCGAGCAGGCTGTCGGCGAAAGCCAGAAGACGGTCGCGGGTCTAGGCGGCGCGCTCGGCGGCCCACTCACCGCCTTTCTCTATGATTGGAACATGCTTCCGATCGGTCAGTTGCTCTGGGAGAAGGAACTCGAGTCGTACAAGGAGTTCCCGCCGCTTCAGGCTCCCGAGACCTACAACCTCACGGGGATCTTGGACGCGATGAAAAAGGCCGGTCATCCGAGCGACTAACCGCGTGAGACGAGCATGATGGGGAGAATCGGGTACCTCTCGATGGGGCGCCCGCTTTCACCGGCTCGGCCCATTCCGTCTCCTTCGCCTTCACCTTCAAGCACCGCGGAGCGGAGAATTGAGCGCGGCGCCTAGGTCCCGGATAAACTCACCTCACTCAAAACTGGTTGGCATCGATATGGGAGCTCTCTCAGTCCTTCGGGCACATGCTTTGTCGTTGCCGATACTCGAAATTCGCGATCGGCTTGGCGCTCATTGTTTGTGTTCCAATGCTCAGTCACGATAAAGAAGATGGGGATCAGAAGAGATTTCCCGAGAAGCTCGAGCTTTTCCTTCGCCGGCTTGTACTTGGCCGCCGCGTTCAAAGCCAACCCCGCAAGGAACGCGCCTACGATTCCGGGTAGATTGACAGCATCCGCAAGGACCCCGGCAATCGCCAGGATCGCGAACATAACCACGAAATAAGCGCCCTCATCGGCCTGAACGAGTGTCAGGACACGCGCCCCGATGCGGCTTAAGCCGAACAGGATAAGCGGAACGAAGATCGCGATCTCAAACAGTTGGACCCCGAGAACAGACATTGAAAAGCCGCTGGCGTAGGTCGAAACGCAGACCGCGAACACGACCAAGGAAAGCGTATCGGAGATAACGGTCGCCCCGAAGGTGACGGCGATAGGCTCAAGGCTGTTGGCGCCCGCCTCGTCCACGATCGAGGCTCCAAGCAGCGTATGCGACGCGAGCAACGAGCCCTTCTCGGAAGGTTCGGCTGCCGGCGGTCGTGGGACTGCTGCTGAGCGGGGTCGTCATCGGACCCTACGGCTTGGACGTTATCGGGGAGAACCGGCCGATCGCCACTCCGGTGGATTGATTAGAATAATTTCGGCCTGGTGTGTGGGGTGATTGGCGCGCTGCTCGTTGGCAAGTGGATCGCAGTACATGACGGCTGACCATGTCGCGAGGGTTGTGTTCAAGGCCGGCACGGTGTCACGTCCGCGCACGCGCTACAGCGTAGGCTTTATCGCCAAAGTTGGCCCGTTCGGCCGCGGGCTGGCGCCAGATCGATTGGTGGACGCGGTGACCCGTTTGGTAATGTCGAGTAAAGCTGACTGACAGGCCTTGTCCATCTGCGAATGTATGGCATAACGGCAGAGCCGGCTTCGGTTGCGAGACGCTCAAGAAGCCAGGCGGGAGGCCGCTAGGCCTGCAAGGAGCCGGATCGCTATAGAGGCGATTGTTTGCAGGGCGCAGAATTTGTAAAACCATACTGGGCAATAGCGAGTCGTCATGAGCTCAGGACAATCGCCGCAATCGCTGTCGTAGGACTGAAAAATCGCATGCACAGACGCGATGTCCGTATCAAGATCGGAACTGGTGGCAGCCACTATCGCCCTAGCCGCCACCTGGTTGTCACAACAGTACCGGTCTCCGGTGATGTTGTTCGCCCTTCTTTTTAGGCCCGGAGAGATTCGAAAGAAAAACGCGCGCCATCCTGTCGGGTGTGGCTGAACTGGCGATGCGATGGTAACGCCAGTCAAACCCTCCATCCCCGGGATGACCTTTCACTTCCTGTATGAGGAGGGCCGCTGCGTGGCGGGGATTTAGTTCTCGTCGAAGGCGGTGCTACGGGTCGGCGTGGCGTTGCTCGGGGCGCGTATCACCGCCAGCCAGATCCTCGAGCTGGGATTGATGCCGATCGCGACCGTGGTGGGGGGATAGTGAGCACCATCGCGCTTGGCGCCTTCGCCGCGCAACGGCTAGGGCTCAGTCGATCCTTTGGAGTGCTATCCGGCGGCGCTGTAGGTATCTGTGGCGCCTCGGCGGCCCTCGCTATCGCTTCTGTGTTGCCCCGCACGCCGGAGAGCGAACGGGACACGATACTGACGGTGGTAACGGTGACGGTCCTGTCCACCATCGCCATGATCGTCTATCCGCTGTTCGTGACGGCGATTGGCCTTGATTACGTTCACGCCGGCATCTTCCTCGGCGGCACCATCCATGACGTAGCCCAGGTGGTGGGCGCTGGCTATTCGATCTCGTCCCTGACAGGCGACGTGGGCACATACGTCAAGCTACTACGGGTCATCATGCTGCTGCCTGTGGTTTTCTCCATCGCGTTCATAGTCAGTCGCGGAGCGAAGGGCGGCCAGAGAGGCTGAAAGGCGAACCTTCCCCTCTTTCTGGTGGGCTTCGCCGTCCTCGTGGCGCTGAATAGCCTCGGCCTGTTGCCCAAAGCCGCCAGCGACGCAGCCAGCGATGTGTCTCGCTGGTGCCTAGTCACGGCGATCGCAGCGCTGGGCATGAAGACTTCGTTCGAGGACCTGGCGGCGGTTGGGTGGAGGCCGGTCGCCCTGATGGTGCTGGAGACCTCTTGGATCGCAGCCATTACAGTCATTGCAGTGATGTTCGCCTAGCCGTCTGGTTTCACCGCTGAACACAATATTTGACCAGCTTGTCTCTCATTCATCGTCGCCATCATTGTCTTGAGCCCGCGTGATATCAAAGCGCCAGCATAAGCAAACTGGTCGGCGTCTGGGATGCGTCTAGGCAAATCCGTGAGCCATGAGCGCGATATGCAGACATAGCCCCCTGCCCCCACAAAATTTCCTTCCACTGCTTACATACGCGTCTTATCATGCGGGTTTTCATGGAGTGATCACATGGAAATCGACTGGACGCATTTCACGCCTGGGGCTTCCTTGGCCGGCGGCGTCACCATCGGGCTGGCCTCTGCAGCGCTCATCTTGCTCGCCGGCCGCACCTTGGGCGTCAGCGGCATCTTCTATGGAGCGCTGACCGCCCGTGGTCACGAATTCGCTTGGCGCGCGGCCTTCTTGCTCGGACTCCTCGTCGCGCCGACCGTGCTGAAGCTTTTCTCTACGCCGACGCAGCCGAATATCGAGATGTCCTGGATGCAGGCCGCGGTTGTTGGCCTCCTCGTCGGATTCGGGACGCGTTTGGGTTCTGGTTGCACGAGCGGTCATGGCATCTGCGGGCTCTCACGTTTATCTCCGCGATCTTTCGTCGCGACGCCGACTTTCATGTTCGCCGGCTTCGTCGCGGTGTATATCGCCCGTCATCTCGCAGGTTGAAGGGAGCAGCGATGCGCCTTTTCATCTCATTCGTAGTCGGCCTGGTCTTCGGCATCGGATTATATGTTTCCGGCATGACGCAGCCGAGCAAGGTTCAGGGCTTTCTCGACATCTTTGGCCATTGGGATCCCTCGCTCGCCTTCGTCATGGCCGGCGCGGTGGCCGTCGGGCTCGTGGCCTTTTCCATTGCGAGACGGCGCAGCCGGACGTTTCTGGGCGACGAATTACGGTTGCCGCCCATAAGCAAGGTCGATGCGCCGCTCGTCGTCGGCAGTCTCATCTTCGGCGTCGGCTGGGGCCTTACCGGCATCTGCCCAGGCCCGGGCATCGTCGATGTCGGCTTTTTCGATTTGCCCGCGTTGGTCTTTGTCGTCTCTATGGCAGCCGGCATGGTGATAGAGCTGCTGGTCGTGACCGTACCAACGGTCAAACCAGCAGCAGCCAAGCCGCCGGTCGGTCAGGACGCGTGAGGAGTTTGGCTCATTCGAGCTGAGGGGCAAAACATTTTTGCGTCCTTACGATCGCCGCACCCTTGCTCGGCGCCTGACGCATTCATGAGGTGTCCGGTGTAAGGTTCGTGGAACAGAGTCGCCGATGATATTCCGCCAGCTCTTCGACAGCGTTTCCGGCACCTACACCTATCTCATCGCCAGCCGGCATGGCGGCGAGGCGCTGATCATCGATCCGGTGCTGGAAAAGGTCGACCGCTATCTGCAGCTCGTGCGCGAACTCGATCTCAGGTTGGTCAAGGCCGTCGATACGCATCTGCACGCCGACCATGTCACCGGACTGGGTGCGCTGCGCGACCGCACCCATTGCATCACGGTGATGGGCGAGCAAACGCACGCCGACGTCGTCTCCGTGCGCGTGACGGAAGGCGACCGCATCGAGATCGAGGGGTTGAGCTTCGATGCGCTTTACACGCCGGGGCACACCGATGATTCGTATTCGTTCCTTATGGGCGACCGCGTGTTCACCGGCGACACGCTGCTCATCCGCGGCACCGGTCGCACCGATTTCCAGAATGGCGATGCACGCGCACAATACGACTCGATCTTTGGCAAGCTGCTCAAGCTGCCGAACGAGACACTCGTCTATCCAGCGCACGACTACAAAGGCGACACGGTCTCGACTATCGGCGAGGAGAAGCTGTTCAATCCGCGGCTCAAGGTCGGATCGGTCGACGAATATGTCGACCTCATGAACAATCTGAAGCTGCCCAATCCGAGGATGATGGATGTGGCGGTGCCGGCCAACATGCATGTTGGTCTCCACCAGGATGAGATCGCGCGCAAAGGTTGGGCGGTCTCGGCCACCGAGGCGGTGGCGTTGCGCGGTCGCCCCGACGTCGCGATCGTCGACCTGCGCGAGAAGAGCGAACGCGAAAGACACGGAACCATTCCCGGCTCGCTACACGCACCCTATCCGGACTTGCAGGAGAACATCAGCGGCGGCGGCATGTTGCACGAATTGGCCGCGGCGACCGGCAAGCGGATTGTGTTCTACTGCGCCTTCGGCGAGCGCTCGGCGATGGCGGTGCAAGCCGCGCAGGACGCCGGCATCAAGACCGCCTGTCACATTCAGGGCGGCATTGATGCCTGGAAGAAGGCCAATGGGCCGCTGGCGCGGTAGCACCAGAAAAGCTCGGTCGTGCCGTCGCCCACGTGTTTACAACCTTGCGCCCCAAGACTTATTATGTCGTGGCGCCGGATCCCCTTCAGAACTTTATGCTTAACCATCTGCCCAAGTGCGTCGTTGATCGAATCATCGCGCGACAAGTCGGGCTAATCTACTGGATATATAGCCTCATCCATCCGCTCCTGCGTTGCTAGGTTGAGATGGCCAGCCCGCTCCCGGCACCGAAAGAGTGTGCGGAAACCGGGCGCATCCGCCGAAAGTGGCCATTGAAAATGGTACATAAGAGTGGTACACACGGTTAAAAGGGATGGCTCAGAACCATTTGATTTTGCTGGATTTTTGACTTGGCGGGCACAATCCCCCCTCTCCGCCAGGCTACCGCAGCTGCGCTCCCCTTTGTCTTGCAATCGGTCTCCTGTTTGGGCCGCGCTTGCCGCGGATTTATGCGGTCAACGGTGGATTATTTGCCGCGAGAGGCGCGCAGAAAATCGCAAATTTGGGGAAAACGGCGGGATCATCCGCGCGCAAGTCAGTTGCCAACGCTACCGAATTCCATGCCTAAAATTGATCAGATCTTCATCGCGAAACGTCCGAGAGCGCGGCGCAGCTTACCGGGTGCTCCAGGCGGCGGCGATGGCGCGTAGCAGTGGCGTGAGGTGAAAGCTCGACTCCGGCCGCAGAATGGCGGTGATGCCATGGCTTTGCAAGGTTGCTTCGACCACCGGGCCGATCGCGGCGACGCGGACGCGTGTGAATGCTTCACGCAATTGCGCCTCAAGCCCGGCTTCGCGTGCCACCTCGATGAGCCGCTCCACTTGCGGCGAGCTGGTGAAGGCGATCATGCCGATGCGGCCAGCGGCCAACATGCGGATCGCTTCAACAACCTGATCAGCCTCGGCCTGCGAAACATAGCGATAGGGCGTCACCGGAAACACCGCGGCTCCGCGTTCGCGTAAGCGCGCGAGCAATGGGACTGTGCCTTCCCCCGGATAGAGCTGCACGCCGATGGATCGGCCCTCGATGTCTTCACCGGCAAGCGCATCGAGCACGCCTTGCGATGTCGGCGCCGGTGCCGTGAGGTTGGGGGCAAGGCCGAGTTCACGCAACGCGCGGGCGGGCTTGGGACCGCGCGTAATTGTGCGCACGCGGCCAATCGCCTCCACGAACCGCACCCGAGAACCGCTGCGCTCGGCAAGGGAAAGAAGGCGGCGCAGACCCTCGCCTGTGAGCCAGATGACGTCTTGGAACACGCCGGCGATAAGCTGTTCGATCCAGGCTTCGCATAGAGCGGTGTCGTCAAGGTCGAGAATTTGCACGAGGGGACAGCGCACGGCAGTGGCACCTTCCGCCTCCAGCAAGCGGCTGAAGAAATCGAGTTCTCGGCTTTCCGGCACCAGGATCGTCAGACCGTCCAGCGCGCGACCATGTCACGCCACCTCCGAGACTTGCGCGGCGTCCACGGCGAGCAGCTTCTTGAGTTCGGGAATGCACGACCCACAATTGGTGCCCGCGCGCAAAATGGCGCCGATCTCCGCCGGAGTCGTTAGTTTCCTGGTGCGGATCGCACCGCAGATCGCGGCTTCCTCCACTAAATAGCAGGAGCAAACGATCTTGCCGGCCGGGGCCGCCCCTGGTTCGAGTCCGGCCAGTAACGAGAGCCGCTTTGGGGGGTCGAGTATCTGGCCGAGCAAGCGGGATGCTTGATCGGCCTCCGGAAAGGTGGCGCGAGGCGCCGCGAAGAACACGCAAGCTTCCAATCGGCCATCGATCAGGCCAGCGTAGCGGAACACCGACCTCTTTGGATCGGAATAAGAGACCAGCTCTGCTTCCTCGGGCACCTGGAGCAGGTTTCGCAGGACCTGTTCGCAATCAACGCGTTCCGTGAGCGGCGTCCAGCCGGACATCTCATAGGCGAAGCCGCCGGCGATCGGCACCTTGGACTAATGCACAGTCTCGCCGAGAGCAGGAGTGCCGGCTGCGCGCCGCAAGAGAAGCCCGCGCCAGGTCTCGGTGACGGCGGCGGCCTCTACCCTCGTTCCCTTGAGATCTGGCTGGCCGGAAACCTCGTCGATCACCGCGTGGACCAGGCGGTAACAGGACCCGAGGACGAGAACTGATCGGTCCAGTGCATCGGAACGAATACATTGCCGGCGCGCATCGAGGCGTTGATGCTCACGCGCAAGACAGTGCTTCCATAAAGGCTTTCTATTCGGGCGAGGCCACCGTCCTCGATCCCGCGCCGTGCCGCATCGCGCGGATGTAGGGTGAGGCACGGCCCCGTGATGTGAGTCATGAGACGCGGCACGCGGCCGGTGCGCGTCATCGTGTGCCATTGGTCGCGCACCCGGCCCGTGTTGAGAGTAAGCGGGTAATCGTCGAGAGTCTTCCCCTCGCTGACGGCCAGAGGGAGCATGCGCGCACGGCCATCCGGCGTGTGGAACCTGCCGTGTGCGAAGAGCCGGGGTCCGGTCCGGCCGCGTCCGGGCCGAGGGCAAGGCCATTGCATGGGAAGAAGCGCGTCATAGCCGGCGTCATCGAGATCGACGAGCGCGCCGATGTCAAAGACGCGCTGGCCGTCATTCTCGAACGCCGACAAGGCGGCATGCTCGCGGAAGACCTCCGCAGGGCCACTATAGGAGAATTCCTTTTCCCACCCCATGCGGCGGGCGACTTCCGCGAACATCCACCAGTCGGGCCGCGCATCGCCGGGTGGCGCGCGGAAAGCGCGCTGGCGCGAGATGCAACGCTCCGAATTTGTGACCGTCCCCTCCTTTTCCCCCCAACTTGCCGCCGGGAGCACGACATCGGCAAGCGCGGTGGTGTCGGTCGGCCAGGCATCGGAGACGATGACCAAGGGGCATCGCCCTAGCGCGTCGCGCACGCGGCCAACTCGCGGCATGCTGTCTGCCGGATTGGTCGCCGCGATCCAGACTGCCTTCACGCAGCCCTCCGCGATCGCCTCGAACAGATCAATGGCCTTGTGGCCAGACCCCGTGGCGATACCGGGCGCATTCCAGAATTGGCGCATGCGGTCGATGTCCTCAGGCGCGAACGCCATATGCGCGGCAAGCTGGTTGGCGAGCCCGCCGACTTCGCGCCCCCCCATGGCGTTGGGCTGTCCGGTGAGCGAGAATGGTCCCATGCCGGCGCGTCCAATGCGTCCGGTCGCAAGATGGCAGTCGAGGATGGCGTTAACCTTGTCGGTGCCGCTCACCGATTGGTTGACGCCCTGTGAATAGAGCGTCACGACTCGCTCAGTGCGGGCAAAGTGATCGTAGAAGCGTAGCACATCGCTAGGGGCGAGTTCCGTCGCCGCGGCGATGATCTCGATGGAGGGCGCCGATCGCCGCGCAGCATCGACGGATTCCTCGAACCCCGAGACATGCGCGCCGATCCAATCTCGGTCGATCGCACCGGTATCAACCAGATGCGCAAGAAGGCCGCTAAACAGCAGCACGTCCGTGCCGGCCGCAAGCGGCAGATGCAGGTCGGCGGTCGCGGCGGTCGCGGTGCAGCGCGGGTCGATCGTGATGAACTTGGTCCCGCGCTTCTCGCGCGCCGTCATCAGACGCTGATAGAGCACCGGATGACACCACGCCATGTTGGTGCCAACCTGGACGACGAGATCGGCTTCTTCCAAATCCTCATAGCAGCCAGGCACGACATCCTCACCGAAGGCGCGCACATGTCCCGCGACCGAGGAGGACATGCAGAGCCGCGAGTTGGTATCGATATTGCCCGAGCCAATGAAGCCCTTCATCAACTTGTTGGCAACATAATAGTCCTCGGTGAGAAACTGGCCGGAGACATAAAAAGCGATCGAATCCGGCCCATGCATTTCACGGATACGTGCGAACTCCCCGGCGATGTAATCGAGTGCTTGGTCCCAGTTCGCCGCGCGGCCGCGCATCATCGGTGTGGTGAGGCGATCAGGCAGCGCAAGCGCGTCCTTGAGTGCTGCTCCCTTTGAACAGAGCCGCCCGGAGTTTGCCGGATGGGCTTGGTCGCCTCGCGGCACGCCATCGATGACGGCGACGCCACATCCAACCCCACAATAGGGACATGTCGTCCGGACAGTCATGCAGCGTTCTCGACGGTGCATGGCAGGCCGACATGAAATCTCACCTGCCACGATGCGCACTGGCAGAGAAACGGTTTTGCCTTCGTCCGGTGCGAGCGCTCTGCCATCTTTGAGACCGATCACCCAATTGTGCAGCGGGCAGGTGACGGCGTCGCCGCAGATGATGCCTTCCGAGAGCGGACCCCGCCGGTGCGGACATTCGTCGATAAGTGCGAACACGCCATCCTCCGCCGTGCGGAAAACCGCGATCGGGCGCCCATTATACCCGAAGCAAAGCCGTCGGGCACCTTGAACGGGAATGTCGTCGAGTGGCCCAATGTTTTTCCAGGCAATATCCATGTCAGGTCTCCGCGAATTCCGACAGGCGGGCAAATTCGTGGGCGTCCGCACCCTTTGCCCGTTCGGCCCAGGGATCGTCCTGCATGAATCTCTGGGAATGCAGGAAGCGCGCATGAAGGGCGCGCCGGCCCTCCTCGTCCTCCACGATGCGCTTCTTCACATAGGTGATGCCGACGCGAGCAATCCAGGGCGCCGTGCGCTCAAGATAATGTGCTTCCTCGCGATAGAGCTGGAGGAACGCGCCGGTATGTTCCAACACCTCCTCTTCCGTGGCGATCCGCACCAAGGGATCCGTTACGCGAACCTCGATGCCGCCATTGCCGCCGACCAGAATGTCATAACCCGCCTCGACGCAGACGACGCCGAGATCCTTGATCGAAGCCTCGGCGCAATTGCGCGGACAGCCAGACACCGCGAGCTTGACCTTGTGAGGAGTTCCAAGAGCCCCAGCACATCTTTTCGAGCTTCACGCCGAGACCTGTCGAAATCTTGCGTGCCAAAGCGGCACCATTCGCTGCCAACACAGGTTTTCACCGTGCGCAGCGCCTTGCCATAGGCATGGCCGGAGACCATGCCGGCCGCATTGAGATCAGCCCAGACGGCGGGCAGGTCGTCCTTCTTGACGCCCAAAAGGTCGATGCGCTGGCCACCTGTCACCTTCACCGTCGGTATGTTGAATTTCTCGGCGACCGAGGCGATGGCATGTAGCTCAGCAGGCGTCGTGAGCCCGCCCCACATCCGCGGCACCACCGAATACGTGCCATCCTTCTGGATGTTGGCGTGGACGCGCTCATTGACGAAGCGGGAGCGGGCATCATCGCGATATTCGCCCGGCCACGCGCACAGAAGATAATAGTTGAGCGCGGGCCGGCATTTGTGACAACCTTCTTTCTTTTTCCAGCCGAAGGTGGCGCGTATGGCGTCCATCGTCCTGAGGTTTCGCGTGAGGATCGCCCGCCGGATCTCGTCGTGGCTGGCCTCGGTGCATTCGCACAGCGTTCTCTTGGCGGCTTTGGCGTCCACACCCGCAGTGAAGGCAAGCAGACCTTCGACGAGGCTCGTGCATTGACCGCAGGAGGCTGACGCCTTGGTATGGGCGCGAACCTCCGAAAGGGAGGCGAGCTTTTTGTCCTGGATGGCGGCGACGATCGCGCCCTTGGAGACGCCGTTGCAGCCGCAGATCTGGGTATCGTCGGGCATGGTCGCGAAGTCCGGTCCTGCGGGTTTGCCCGTAACGTCTTCCGCGAAGGCTCGGCCAAAAACAAGACGTTCGCGCATGCCGCTTACGTCCGCCTTGTCCCGCATGAGCTGCAAATACCATTGCCCATCCGCGACATCACCATAGAGCACCGTGCCGACAAGCTTGCCGTCCCGCAGAACGATTTTTTTGTAGAGGCCCCGGGATTCATCGCGCAGGGTAATCTCGTCATCTTCCACGCCGGCCGCCATCAACGCGCCCGCCGAAAAGACATCGACGCCGGTGATCTTCAGGCTGGTGGAAAGCTCTTGACTGGCGAAGACCATGGTCTCATCGCCCGCAAGCCGCGCGGCACAGACCGAGCGACGAGACCAAAGACCTGGCCGCGATGCTCGACGCACTCGCCGACGGCGAAGATCTCCGGATCGCTGGTGCGCATTTCATCAAGGACCATGATGCCGCGCTTGACCTCGAGCCCGGCCGAACGAGCGAGATCGATGTTGGGGCGGATGCCGATGGCGAGCACCACCAAATCAGCCGGAATCGAGCGTCCATCGGCGAGCTGGACCCCCTCGGCGCGCTCGACGCCGACGATTTCTTCGGTTTGCCCATCCGTGAAGAAAGCGATGCCGCGCCTGTCGAGATCGCGCTGCAAGAGTTGTCCGGCAGCCGCGTCGAGCTGGCGCTCCATCAATGTCGGCATCAAGTGAACAAGCGCCACCGACATGCCGCGCTGTTTGAGGCCGCAGGCCGCTTCGAGGCCAAGCAGCCCGCCGCCAATGACGACAGCGCGCCTCTGCGCGCGCGCGGCCGCCAACATCTTTTCGACATCGGCGATGTCGCGAAAGGCGCAGACGCCAGGCAGGCCAAGGCCTGGGATAGGAGGCGCCAGCGGCCGCGAGCCAGTGGCACTCAAGAGCCGATCATAAGGGACGATACGGCCGCTCGCGGCGGTGATGGTCTTAGCGCCGCGGTCGATCGCTGTGACCGCGTCGCCGGCGAAGAGACGGATGCCGTTGTCGTCGTACCATTCCCGCGAATTGATGATGATCTCATCGATGCTTTTGTCGCCAGCAAGCACGCTCGAGAGCATGATGCGGTTATAGTTGACGTGCGGCTCCGCCCCGAAAACGGTAACGCGGTAGCGCCGTCCGGCCTCGTGCTTCAGCAACTCCTCGACCGTACGCATGCCGGCCATCCCGTTGCCGATGACGACGAGGTGCTCACGCAGGTCCGAAATCATGTTCATGTCGCGCCTCCTCAAACACGCACGCCGGCGAGCATCGCGGGGTCTTGCCGCCAGCGAAGGCGCACCGCGGTGATGCCGCTCCAAGCCGCAATGGCCAGGACCGCGAAAATGCCGAAGCCGAGGTCGTAGCTGCCGCTGAACTGTTTGGCATAGCCAAGGCTCGCGGCAAGGTAGAAGCCGCCGCCGACGCCGGTCATGCCGACCAATCCGGTCATCAGGCCGACATCCCGTCCGAAGCGCTGGGGCACGAGCTGGAACACGGCGCCATTGCCCATGCCGAGCGCCGTCATCGCGACGATGACGATCGCAAGCGCGCCAAATGTGGGTAGCACGCTCCTGGCAACCATGAGCAACGTGACGGCAACCACGGCGTAGATAACAGAAAGCGCTCGCGTGCCGCCGACGCGGTCGGCGAGTGCACCGCCGAACGGCCGCGCGAAGGAGCCGGCGAAGACGCAGCCAGCCGTGAAATAGCCTGCCGTCACGGCGGAGAGGTTATATTGATCGTGGAAGTAGATCGGCAGGAAGGAGGAGAGACCAACAAAGCCGCCGAAACTGACGCTGTAGAAGAACATGAGCCACCAGGCGTCGGCGTTGTGGAGGAGCCGCCCATAATCGGCCAAGGTCCTTGCGCGGCGGAGAGTTCGGGCTGTCCTTGGCCGCAAGGAGGAAGAAGACGAACACCGCAATGAGCGGCAAGGCAGCGAGGCCCAGAACGTCGCCCAGCCGAAGAGCACCGCCAGCGCCGGCGCGAACAACGAGGCGAATACCGTCCCGGAATTGCCGGCACCGGCGAGTCCGAGGGCAAACACCCTGATGCTCAGGTGGATACCAGTAGGACACCATCGGCAAGGCGATAGCGAAGGAGGCACCGGCGACACCGAGCACCACGCCGAGCGCAAGAACCTGCGGGAATGTATGCAGCCCGAGCTTCCAGAGCGGCGAGCAGGCCCGCAATCACAACAAGCTGCATCACGAGTCCCGTTCGCCGGGCATTCCATTGACTGACCAGGATCCCGTTGACGATCCGCAGCAAAGCCCCCGCCAGGACGGGCGTCGCGACCACCATAAGGCCTTTCTCACCGGGGTTTAGATGCAGGTCAGGAGCGATAAGGACCGCCAGGGGGCCGAGCAACACCCAGATGGCGAAGCTCGCATCGAAATAAAGGAAGCAGGCGATGAGAGTGGGCAGATGGCCAACTTTGAAGAAAGCACTTTTCATGAAAATGGCTCGCAAGTTCAGCGCATAGCGCTGCCGGACACATCCGGATGCGAACCGCCATTAGCTCGCGGAGAAACCCGATTGTTAAGAATGCCGCCCGCCATTAGGCGGCATTCAGTCGGCGGGGGACTGTTCCACCGACGCAATTACCGAGCAAGCACTATGCCAATGCCGCTGCGCTGCAACGTGGGCGCAAGACTGAGATTTGCTTGCCTTGCCTCGGGCAGCGATGCCCGTTCGGACAAAGTCCTGCACAGCCAACGACCGCGGGATCGTTTGATGCGAAGTCCGGCGAACAGGCTTCCATTTTTAAACCCATCAGAAGAACAGGTGCCGCGAATTGCCAACTGTGGTATAAAGCGGCGTGAGCGGGTTCAAGAGTTCCGGATGCGGCGTCAGCGCGATTTGGTATCCGACAAGCAGCGATGCTTTCAAAGAAGTGCCCGGAATTGGATAAGGACCGATGATGATATCAGGGCTAAGGGAAAGCTGGTTGAGCCCTCGGCGCGGTCCATTGAACCAATAGGTATCGTTCAGGCCGATTTCCGGCCAAAGATATTCGAAGAGATGATATTGGAAGTTTATGTTGGTCGCGAGACGAGGTTGCTTAGTGGCCACGGGGTGCCAATGGTCGCCTGGATATTGAAGTCTCCCCACCCTTTTCCGCCCCCGATCGTCGGGGTGAGATAATAAGCGTTCGCGGTGAACGGCTTGACCCCGACCGGCGCCTGTCCGGAGAGATAGGCGGTGACAACATAGTCGCCGTTCTCCTCGTTGGCGGATGCCAGCCTCGTCTTGACGAGGAGGAACGGCATATCGATCAAACCGGTCGCCGGCTGTTTGCCCGTCCGCACCTCTTGCGTTGGCGTGCCGATGAACGCCTCGTTGTAGTAATCTGGAATGAGATGGATTCCGACGCCCGGCGTGCCACCATTATAGATGTAGGTATTGGCGCCATTCGGCAGGGTTTGAAACGCTTGGCTATATTGGACGAATTCCTTGAGGATGGGCGTAACCGTGTTGAGCGGCGCGGCCCAGGACGGCTGATCCGCTTGGGTTGCCTTCACGCGCGCCGACCAATCGGCGAAATAGTTGGCAACGTCCTGCGCCACGTCGCCTCCCTGATCAGCTTGCGGCTGCGGCAATGCGTCGGCGGCGCAAGCGAACTCTCCTCGTCCCAGTAAGGCCAGCAAGGTGACAATGGCAAGGCGATAGGTCCCGAGTGAGCGGGCGTACAGATCACCGGCGCGGCCATCATTTTCCTTCTTCCCAGGGCTCGAACAGAGAGTCGTGAGAACCGCCCGGAAGCCGAGCTGCACTCAGACAAAAAAACGCTGACCGAGATATAGGAAAGGATGGGCCTATGGCCCACTTTGAAAAAAGCACTTTTCATGAAAATGGCTCGCAAGTTCAGCGCACAGCGCTGCCGGACTCATCCGGATGCGAACCGCCATTAGCTCGCGGGGAAACCCGAGGGTTGTGTAGGGCGCCCGCCCTTAGGCGCTCTTCGATCGGCCGGCAATCGCCGGGCGACCCCGTTCCGGTAGCAAGGAACGCGCCAATTACGTTGCTCTGCAACAAGTGGGGAAAAACCATGCCGTGCCTTTGAGCAATGGCGCTTGCATTGCCCAAGCCCGCGCACTCTCGCTTACAGATTGTGCAGGGCATTCATTGCGGGCTTGGCCGGGGGCGGCACCGCATCAGGGTCGAACACCGTTCCGTCGCAGAATCGGTCGGGGGGCAAGACGATGGCCGCCGGGATCGCCTCAACCGTAAAGGCCGCGCCATGCGCGCCTTCGGGTTTCCAATCTTTTGGAGCCAGCGGTAGGCTTCCGGTTCCGTCATCTTGCAGCCTTCCATGAGGATCGCCTTGGCGCGCTCGATGAGCCGTCGTTCTTCTAACATTGCCTTGGCGGCGGCAAGCTCCTCCTCGACCCGGCGATAACGGCGAAACAAAGCGATGGCCGAGGCCATGATCGGCTTCACGTCCTCCAGCGCGACGCCGGAAAGATTGTAGGAGCACACGCCGGCGGCGATCGCCTCCTCGGCAAAGGCTGGGTCGTCGCTCCCGGCGAACATGACAATGGGGTGCGCCGCGGACACCGCGCGGATGTCTTCCAGCGCATCGCGATCGGGCAGCGCCATATCGATGATGATAAGGTCCGGTTTGATGCGCTCCACCGCCTCGGCGAGACCTGGGCCATCGGGCGCGCGCAGTATTTCCGCATATGCGGAGTCGGAAAGCTTCTCCTCGAGCGCTCGGGCGCGATCGGAATCTGTATCGATGAGCAAGACCTTTAGGGACAGCATCGGCGCGGATAGTTTCACGAAACCCGCAACGACGCAACTTTACCAGCCTTCTGCCTTTTTTCCTGCTCAGAGAGAGCATGCCGGTCGCGATCTTGTCGCTCTCCGCCAAGTGGTTGGAGCGCGGTGCCTACCGCCGCTGCCGCCAGCTGCGGCGCCCGCTGGATGATTGCATTGATCGCGACTAGCCTGCTGTAATGGATTCCACCGGCTTCCCGCAGGCGATGGCCTTCGTCTTCGCCGGGACGGATCATCACGACAAGACATAACGCGCGCTCGTCTCTGAGCAGGACGCACGAAGCAACAGGAAAATCAAGGAATGCCCGCAACATGTTACGATTTTCTTTTGCGGCAGCCGAAAGCCGTGTCGGACTTGGTTTCGCAAGGTTCGACAAAGTGGTCGAATGAGGCGTCCGCATATGCGATTGTGCACACATGAAAGAAATTAGAGAACCATCAAGGCTCACACCTGTCATTGCGGAAACAGATGTCCTTGTTGTTGGCAGCGGTCCCGGCGGGCTCGCGGCAGCGGTCAGTTCAGCACGGGCGGGGGTGACGACCATGCTGGTCGAGAGGTATGGCTGCCTTGGCGGAAACCTTACCCACGTCGGCGTGGAGGGCATCGCCTGGTACCGGCATGAGAAGACGGTCGATGTCGAAGGGATCGGCATTGAATTCGAAAAAAGGGCCAAAAGCTTCGGCGGCGCCGCGCCCGAACCGCAATCGCTCAGCCAGGCCATCAATGCGGAGATGTTCAAAGTCGTCGCCGACAACTGGGTGCAGGAGGCCCGGGTCGAAACTCTCCTTCACGCGCTTGCTGTCGATGTCATTCGTGATGGCAATGGGTTGAAAGGAATTGTCATCGAAAGCAAGTCCGGGCGTCAGGCGATTCTCGCCAAGCGTATCATTGACGCCACCGGCGATGCCGACATTGCCGCTCTTTGCGTCATCCCACTGCGCAAGACCCCAAAGGAGGACATGCTGTCGGTCACGGTGATGTTCTCTTGTTCCGGTGTCGATAGGGCCCGCTTCCTTGAGTACGTCAAAGCGAACCCTCAAAAATACAAGGACTGGGGTAAGAACTGGGTAATGAAAACCGGCGGCAAGGAGGACGAGCGGTTCAGTCCCTACCTTGAAGAGCCGTTCGACAAGGCACGGGAGAAAGGCATCATTCCCGCCGGCTTAAAAAGCATAGGCGGCACGTGGAGTTCGATGAGCGAGCGTGGCGAGGCCACCTATCTCAATATGGTGCACATGCTTGAATACGACGGCACGGACGTCCGCGACCTCACGCGCGCGGAGATGGAGGGACGGCGCCAGGCCATGCTCGCAATCAAGGCGCTGCAGTGCTTCGCCCCCGGGTTCGAGAAGGCGGCTTTGAGAAATTTCGGAATGACGATTGGCATTCGCGATACGCGGAAAATCATAGGCCGTTACAATTTGACTGCGCAGGACGTGCGGGAACAGGCCCGCTTCGAGGATGCTATCGGGATCTTCCCAGAGTTCATTGACGGCTACGGCGTTCTGGTGCTGCCAACGACAGGGCGCTATTTCCATGTCCCTTACGGATCGCTGGTGCCGCGGGGGGTGGACAATCTGCTGATCGCCGGGCGTTCAGTTGCCGGGGACAAGATCTCGCATGCCGCCGTCCGCAACATGATGTGCTGCACCGTCACCGGCCAAGGCGCGGGAGTCGCCGCCGCTGTCTCGGTAAAAAACACAGTCTCCACCGCAGAGGTTGCGATTACGGATATCCAGGCCGAATTGAAAAGGCAGGGCGTTCGTTTCGACTAAGCCGCCCGCGCCGCCCTTACCCGCAGTCTCGGCCAGATGTTGATCGATGGCCATTTTTAGAGCGTGATCCGTTCAGATTGAATTGGACCACGTTCTGGTAAGACTCTACCGAATGGAGACGGCTGCGCACGAGGTATAACTCATCGGAGGTCATATGATATCGAAAATATTTGTGCCCGGCGAAAGCGGACAATATTGATCAAATCTGTAGACAGAAATCATTTTAGCGGAATTTTTGCTCTGAGCTGCTTCTTGGATTTGCTTGCCACAAATTAGACAAATATATTTTTTGGAAAAAGTTTTTAAGCATAAATATATAAAACTATTATTAATTTACTCACCGCTCAAGTTTGTTTTGGCCGCTTTCTGCGCGGTCGTTAAGAACAGGATTATGCATGAACACTTGGATGAAGAAGGCGCTTGCACGCCACACATTCCGGGGGGCACCTCGAAAAATAGGCGCTTCCCTCCACGGTGCAAATCAGATTCAAGGTTCTCATGCTCTGAGCGCGGGAGGTTGGAATGGGACAGCTTGGTTTTTTCGATTTGAACCGACGTTATGAAAGTCTCGATAAAAAGAGCGATCCGCTTGCAGTGATCGCGGCGATGGTTCCGTTCAAATCCTTCCGGCCAAAGCTGAAGGCGGCTCTGATTAAAGGCGAGCTTCGCAAGAGCGACGCGGAACGCAAGAGTTCAGCGGGACGCAAGCCTTGGGATGAAGTCGTGATCTTCAAGGCGCTGGTGTTGCAGGCGCTCTACAATCTCTCCGACGATCAGGCGGAATACCAGCTTCGTGATCGCTTCTCTTTCATGCGCTTTCTCGGTTTGGGGCTGGAGGATGCGGTTCCCGACGCCAAGACTCTATGGCTCTATCGCGAGGCGCTGGCGAAGGCGGGCGCGGTGGAAGAGCTGTTCGATCTGTTTGACGGGTTCTTGAAGGACAAGGGCTATCTCGCCATGGGCGGGCAGATCATCGACGCAACGATCGTGTCGGCGCCCAAGCAGCACAATTCGCGCGAGGACAACGAGACGATCAAGGAAGGCAAGATGCCGGAAGACTGGAAATCGAAGCCGGCCAAGAACCGCCAGAAGGACAAGGACGCGCGCTGGACGAAGAAGCATGAGCGCTCGTATTTTGGATACAAGAACCATATCGGCGTCGACCGCCGGCACAAACTCGTGCGCCGTTACGTGGTGAGCGCCGCGAGCGTGCACGACAGTCAAAAGTTCGAAGATGTTCTTGATACGAGCAACACGGCTTCGGACGTGTGGGCCGACAGCGCCTATCGCAGCGATGACATCGAGGAAAAGCTCGCTGAGCGCGGCCTGAAGAGCCGCATTCATCGCAGGGCCTATCGCAATCGCAAACTCAGTGAGGCGCAGAAGGCCGCCAATACGACGCGCTCGAAGGTGCGCGCCCGCGTCGAGCATGTATTTGGTGATCAAAAGAATGGCATGGGAGCCGAGCTCGTGCGCACCATCGGCATCGTTCGCGCCCGGTGCAAGATCGGAATGATGAACCTCGTCTACAACATGCGCCGCTTCGTTTGTCTTGAAAGGATGGCGGCCGCGGCCGGGTGAACCGGCGCGCCATGCGTCGGGTCGCGTGAGTTGAGCCGATCAAGCCACCACCTGAGAAATCGGTGGCGACTTCAGGCAGCCTCGATGAGAGGCCAAGGATTGAACGATCTACCGCGTTGCGAACTCGAACGCCGGTCATCACACCATAAGGGGATATTTTTTCGAGGTGCCCCGGGAAAAAGCGGCCTCGCTGTCGCAATGCTGATCGCATCAATTGGCGTCGCCGCAGTACAAAGCGATACACTTCCGATTCTGGCCAATACTCCAGACCTAATCTTAACCCGCTTGCGTTCAGTGATTGCCATTGCGCGGCCTTTGGCGACTCTCGAACTTGCGGTTGGATGGTTTAGGAACAGGCCTGCCGTCTTCCGAAGATCCGGGCATCGCATCAGAAACCTTGGCGTAGGTGTCGATGAAGGTTTGCTGGTAGACGCGCCCGACCCCCTTCAGATTGCCAACATAGAACGTGTCCTGGGCGCCGCAGTAGCCCGGATGCTCGCTCTCAAATTCGCCATGGGCCTCCTTCTCGGTCTTGGCCTTTTCCAGCGCGACGAGCTGGGCCTCGGTCAGTACCAGGCCTTCCTGGGCGCTCTTGGCCTCCAGGGCTTTGAGCCGCTTGTTCATGGTCTCGAGGTCATGACGCTGCCACACGCAACGCACGCCGGCGGGCGAGACCGTGAGCCCGCGCTTCCTCAGCTCGTTGGCGACGCGGACCTGGCCAAAAGCCGGCTGCTCGATGGCAACCGCCACGATGGCGTCTTCGATCTCCTGTGCGACGCGGTTTTTCAGCACTGGCTTCTTGCGGCTGATCTCTTGCAACGCCAGCTCGCCGCCTTTGTCGTAAAGCTCCTTGAAGCGGTAGAAGCTGTCGCGGCTATAACCCATCATCTTGCAAGCTTGGCTCACATTACCAAGCTGCTTGGCAAGCTCCAGCAGCCCGACCTTGGCGCGGATGATCTTCTGTTCGGTGGTCATGGTGTTCTCCAATTCGCCGAGGCGGGGCGCTGCGCAACCCCGACCGCTCCGCGCCCCGCCTCGGCTACCGTTGTGCCAGGGGGCCAGAACACCATATGTCAGATTAAATTTTAGCTAATGCAGTTAATGAGCCTATTGGATTGAATAGCCGTGAAAGTGGTGATGCCCCATCTTTTTGATGATGGACCTTAGGAGCTTGCAGCTTGTGGATTGTTCAGACTGCGCTGAAGCGCCCCTATACCTTCGTCGTTCTCGCTCTGCTTATTGCGATCTTCGGCAGCCGGGTTTCTCGGTTGCGTGCTCCTGTCCTTCGGGCTTGCCCCCTTCCTCGGCGAGAACTTCTTCCCCAGCGTCGATTCCGGCCAGATTCTCATGTATGTCCGCGCCCCCACAGGCACCCGGATCGAGGAGACGGCCCGTCTTTGTGATCTCGTCGAGCAGGCCATCCGCCAAATTATCCCGCCAGATCAGCTGGACAACATTGTCGACAACATCGGGCTGCCCTATAGCGGCATCAACCGGCCGACATTGTCTCGCAAATCCTCAATTTCGGGCTGCCGGCGCCCATCGATGTGCAGGTCGTCGGCCCCGATCGTGAGGCTAACTATGCCTATGCCACCAATTTGTTGAAACGCATCCGCATGGTGTCCGGCATCGCCGATCTGCGCATCCAGCAGGCCTTTGACTACCCGCAGATCAATGTCGACGTCGACCGTTCCCTCGCCGGCATAGTTGGTCTCACGCAGCGGGACGTGGCTAAGAGCTTGCTCATTACCCTTTCAGGCAGCGGCCAAGTGAGGCCGAATTTCTGGCTCAATACAAAGAACGGTGTCTCTTACCTCATGACTCCCCTCATTTTCAAATGGCCCCGAAAGTATCTGCGAAGGCCGGGATTTCGGCGAGCATTTCAGCGAACCGCTCGATCAATGGCTGTAATCGGACCTCTGGCATTGTAGGGATCAATTCGTAGAGCATGCAGCCTTGGCGGAACAGCGAGTGGGTGCGGCGCTTGGCTGTGTTTGACTTGAGATATCGATCATAGCCGAGCACTTCACCGGCCGCCCCGAGTAAGGTCAGCAGTGCGATTGCAAATGCGTTCAGCAGCCATAGCCTGTCGCGCCGCTCCGGCGTGCTGACGTGGATCGATCCCATGCCCATGCCGAAACGCGGGTCCTTGGTGTCGCGCAGCCCGCATTCGATGCCCCAGCGCTTGCCATACAGGCTCATCAAAGCCCGCGAAGTCGCGCTGGTGCTGCTGGCAGCCAAACACCAAGCCTGTTTCATCTTCCTGTCTTGCACGCACAACACGGTTCCCACCTGATAGCGATCGGCCGTCACCATGGCGCCGCGCAGGAGGCGCGCCCGCCCGCCGGGTCCAACAAAGGCGGCGGCGGTGCGCGTTTCGCCGTCCGCGCCGGTCACCGTGATGTTGCCCCGGAAGCGGATGACGTAGTCGAATTTCAACTCCTCGGTCAGCATCCGGTAGAGCTTTTGATCACCGAACCCACGATCGGCAACGATGCACACCTTGATGTCCGCCGGGAGGGCATCGGCCAAGCGGACAAGCGCCTGATATTCATATTCGTTGCGCCGGTTCTTGAGGGCGGATTTATCGACCGTCAGCCACAGAAGCGGTGTCGCTCGCCCGTGCTGGGTCAGCAGCGAGAGCATAATGGTGGCCTGGCCATCGGCATCGAAATCGGTCCAATCCATGGCCACATTGATGCTGGTGCGCGATCCCACCACATAGGGAATCCAGCGGCTCAGCGCGGCATCGACATCGATTCCCTCGTTGGACAGTAGCCGGTCCACTTGCTTGATCGCATGCTTGGTCAAAAGCCCCCGCGCCAGGGCAAGGCCCTGGCCGATCGTATTGACCGCCAGGGAAGCGCTCTTGATGACACCGAGGGTCGCATTGGCCAATGACAGGATCCGCTTGGCATGCAGGTCATCATCAAACAGCGCCTCAAGAAAGTGGTAGACTTCTCGAAAGCAAAGGGTCTGCTTCTGTCTCATCGTCTCGCCCAGCAACTCATATTGCATGAGCAGAAGACTCCCGATTTGTCGCCTCGGGGCAAGCAATCCATGACACGCGCGGATAGCAATCCACAAAAGGCAGCGTGGAGCACCTCGGAATCCCGCTCGATCAATTCGGAATGAGGGGATGGCTGAGGTCTCTTACCCGATCGTGGTGCAGATTCCGCAATATTGGATGGACACCACATCGGTGGCCTTGCCCGGATCACCCCGGGACCGAGCGCCGCCATTGTATCGCATTACAATGTTCAGCCGGTCATCGACATCTTCGGGGCCGTGCAGGGACGCGATCTCGGTGCGGTCGCTAGAGACATCACCCGCGTCCTGGACGAGGCCGCCAAGGAGGCGCCGCGCGGCACCCATGTGGTGATGTGGGGCCAGGTTCAGACCATGACCAGCGCCTATGCCCAGCTCTATTTCGGGCTAGCCGGCGCAATTGTGCTTGTCTATTTGATCATCGTCGTCAATTTCCAGTCCTGGCTCGATCCGTTCATCATCATCATGGCTCTGCCGGGGGCGCTTGCCGGCATCGTCTGGATGCTGTTCGTGACAGGCACGACGCTTTCCATTCCAGCCTTGACCGGTGCTATCATGTGCATGGGGATCGCGACCGCAAACAGCGTCCTTCTGGTCAGCTTTGGGCGCGAGCGGCTGGAGCAGGGCTATGATTCCGTAGCCGCGGCCCTCGATGCGGGCTTCATACGCTTCCGGCCCGTGTTGATGACGGCCGGTGCCATGATTTTGGGCATGATCCCGATGACACTTGCCATGGGAGAGGGAGGCGAACAAAATGCGCCGCTCGGCCGGGCGGTCATTGGCGGCCTTTTGGTCGCAACATTCACGACATTATTCTTCGTTCCCGCCGTCTTCAGCTTGTTGCACCGGCGGGATCATACTTTGCAGCCGGGCGAAGCTTCTTCAGAGGGCTCATCAGCGGTACCGAGCGCTTGATCAAGGGACATGATGCTGCACGCTGAAAAGGATCTGCCGAAGACCAGTTCGGCTCCGGGGAAGCTGGGCAGAACCCTGCGCCGGGTAGGGGTGGCAACTCTGATTGTCGCGATTGCAGCCGCGGTGACCGGCATCTTGATGCGCTGGCACCACGACATAGCAGTCAAACGTTGGACGGATACCCAAGCTGTTCCGTTTGTCTCCTACGTCGTGCCGCAGCGAGACGGCGCGGCCTCCCGGTTGATCCTGCCTGGTGACGTAGAGGCGTGGTTCGATGCGCCCATATATGCTCGTGTCAATGGCTATTTGAAGAATTGGTATTTCGATTACGGTGTACATGTTAAGGCGGGGCAGCTTCTTGCC
>CAWAQW010000008.1:0-8762 GCA_963784075.1 uncultured Alphaproteobacteria bacterium
CTCGAGCAAGGGGGCCGTCTTGCTTGCTAAGCCCAGCGCCAGAGGGCGGCCAAGACGACAGTTCGTGACTTGTCATGCCCGGCCTTGAGCCGTCCAGTCCACCAGGGCGGATTTTTGGATGGCCGCGCGGGGGCTCCGGGGCGACGGGTGTGAGGGGGTGCTGACGTTTGGTCCTATTCGGCGAAATGCGGATTTTTGAGCTCTTCAACGATGAAGGCCTCCGCCTTTTGCCAAGCTTCGTCCGTATCGCCCCGAAACGTCAGCGACCGATTGTCGATCAGCTTGTCGGCCTCGATATCGACCACTTGCACTTTCGCCAATTGCACCAGCGTGCTCATCTTGTGATGCCGCCATAGAGAATGAGCCGCGCGCCGGCGCGCTTCGCCGCGGCGATGAGTTCTGACGGAGCCATTTGCCCGGCAGTGCAGGGCACCGCGGGACACTCGATCGAAACGACTCGATAATTTTCACCCGCCGAGAGGCCGCTTCGCATCCGGGTCATGAAATCGTTGAGCCTGGCGCGATGCTCGCCGGTCTGATCGCGGGGTTCTCCGGCTGTGTCCAGGTAATCGAAGTCGATGACCGCGATGGCGACGCGCTCTTGCGGCGCGCTCATGGCGCGAGGCTGCGCTATCCCGAGCAACAGAAGGGCGGCGACGGCGCCCGGCAGAGCGTCCGGCAGGATTTGAACATGGCTGTTCCACTGTCCCTGAGCCGCGTTGCGGCCGCGGTTGTTGTGTCTTGACGATAGACCGGTGTTATCTCCAAAACTTGCCATTTCGCGCCAGCAGAGGGCCAATCGCGCCTAGCTAGGCGCCTCTGGCCCTGGGTGTTCTTTGCCAAAAGATGATCCCGCCGAGACCATGCGATGGCGGCATCTTCATTGGGAGTATCTTTGACGTTCCCGCGAAAAGGCGAAATAATTTCGTCCCGGAATTATGCACGAAGAAAGCCCTTAAATATCAGAGGTCTAATTTTGGTGCATAAATAATCCTTTGGAATTTAGCACATTAATTGCCGCTGCAACGGTCGAAGATTGCTAAAAGCTCACGTTTAGGACAGATGGAGAGTGGGAGGTCTCGCGGAAATGTCGGGTATGACTGCATGGCGTCTGCTAGGCATCGGCGCCACTTTCGTGATAGGCGCCACGGCAACAGTGCAAGCGCAACCATCAATAGTTCGTGACGTGCTGTCGATCCATGCTGATCTGGACGATATGTGTAGAGGTTGGTCTGGTGACGACCCACACACAGATGAAGCATGTAAAGTTCGGCTTAAAGTAGAAAAGCTCCTCGGAAAGTTAGGTTACTGCTACGGCACGAAGAGCGACTTCGGTCCAAACGGACGTGGACGTGCGGGCGCTGTTTGGCATAGGTGCACCGCCCAAAGTATCTACAGGCCATAAGAACGACGAGCGCCAGACCTTGGAAAAATCCAAATACGGGTGCATCGCCGCTCTTAGCTTTGCCAAACCTTCCTCAAATACCCTAAGCTGAATGTTAGTGGTCTCTTTAAACTGCTCAATCATCAAGGCGGGATCGGACTTGTAGGCGTCGCTGTGTTCCTTGAAGCCAATAACTTTCATACCATCGTCGTTTAGCTTTTTCAGCAAAGCCTCAATGCCGGACTCCTTCGTAAACAGGAAGCCGGACTCGTGGTAGGCCCTGAAAAATCTCTGGCGCGCCTCTTTCTGTTCTGGCGTCGGTGGATTCTGACGCGAAGTGCAACACCTTGGGGCGCTCGGGCTCACCAAGGAAAGATCGGATTTTCCTTCCCTTTCCGCCGCCTTCCGCTGCATTTCGAGATGCGAAGGCGGCTCCGAGGAAAGGAAAAATCGAGTAGGCTCAAAGTGCTGGGGTGTTGCACTTCGCGTCGGAATTCAGGGTCCCTTTCCACAAAATCATGGCGTCGTAGAAGTCGAAGATGCCGCTAAATATCTCGAACCGGCGGTCATAGAGATCGTGGCGTAGCTTCTCTCTGGCGATGTCCGCTTGCTCTTTAGCCATCTTTTTTTGATGCCATGCAAAATACGCCGTGACAGAAACGGCTGCAAAGGCAGCTATTATCGCGGCAATCGGCCCAGCAAAGTCTTTAAAGATTTGATACAAAGCCTTTCCTGATTACGCATAAACGTCAGCCAGCTTTAGGAGTGAATATGGCATAGGCGCGGTCCTCAGAGCGACGTATGCGAGACGCGGTATCATTGTTTCGAGGCGGTATCTGCGGTTGAACCGATATTCGAACTCGGCGAGATATCGCGGCACGTGTTTTGAGTGCACGGCCCTGTAGGTTCCGACCAAAGCCGACTTGATGTTTCCGAGGACGGTGTTGACCCATTTGAAGGCCGGCTTTTTGGCGGCCTGCGCGCCGCTGCCAGTTTGAATTTGAGTGTGCGTGCATCCAGCCGTTGCGACGGCGGTGAAACACGCGAGCGCATCGGTGATGACGTTGGCGCCGCCAGTAAGCGCCGTGCTCGTGAGTTTGCCAATCGCCACCTTTCGGAAGCCGATGACGCGGCGAAGAATGATCTGATCTGGCTTGCCGTCCTCGGTTGTTGCAACGGCGGCGACGAAGGGGGTTTTACCCGCCGCACCGCGCCCGTGTTTGCCGGCATCGTCCAGGCGGTCGTCTGCGTGACGCCGAGCCGACGCCCCAACTCGATGCTGGAGATTCCCTTCTTCGATTGGGTCACCAGATACATGGCTTTGAACCAGAGCCGCAGCGGCAGCTTGCTGGATGCGAAAATAGTCCCCGCCTTCACCGAGGTCTGCTTGCGGCAGGCGTTGCATTGGAATAGCAGGCGCGCGCCGCGCTTGACCACGCAATGGACTTGGACACCACAATCGGGACATTCGAAGCCTTCGGGCCAGCGCAAGCGCGCCAACTCTGCGTGACACCGTTCCTCGGTCCCGTATAATTCATCGAATTCGGCCTCGCTGAGGCCTTTCTGGAATTGAACTTTGTTGCGCGCCATCGGCAATGCCTTTACAAATCATAATGTTCCGTATTTGTTCTAAGCGGAAACTCAAGCTGACGCAACCGCGTAATCAGAAAGCCTTTTACTTCGCCTTTGGATTGCTGCCGCTAAAGCCCATTATGGAACGCACCTCCGCCGTTGCCGCAAAATTCGCCTTAACCCTCCACCCCCGTCAGCTTCAGCCAATCCTCCTCGCTGATCGTCTCGATGCCTAGCTCGGTGGCTTTCGCGAGTTTTGACCCGGCGCCCGGCCCGGCGACGACGAGATCGGTTTTTTTGGAGACGGAGGCCGCGACTTTGGCGCCGAGCCTCTCGGCCATCGCCTTGGCTTCGTCGCGCGTCATGCGCTCGAGCGAGCCGGTAAAGACAATCGTCTTGCCGGCGACCGGGCTCGTCGAGGCGACGGCTTCCATCGGCACCACGCTCACCTGTTCGAGCAGGGCGTCGAGGACCTCCTCATTGTGCGGCTCGGCAAAAAAATCGGCGATGGCTTCGGCGACCACCTCGCCGATCCCTTCGATATTGTTGATCTCCGCGCGGGCGTCCGACCCTTCCGAGGCCGCGCGCGCGGTTGTGCGCAGCGCTTCGAACGACTCGAAATGGCGGGCGAGGCGCCGCGCATTGGTCTCGCCAATATGCCGGATGCCAAGCGCATAAATAAAACGATTGAGCGGGAGCGTGCGGCGCGCTTCGATCGCGTTGAAAAGATTTCGCACCGATAATTCGCCAAAGCCTTCGCGGCCCTTGAGATCGATCACGCCGCGCCGCTCGCGCTCGGGAAGCGTGAAAATATCGGGAGCTGTCTTGATGAGACCATCGCGGAAAAACTGCTCGATCCGCTCATCGCCGAGGCCCTCGATATCGAAGGCATTGCGCGAAGCAAAATGTTTCAGCCGCTCGACCGCCTGCGCCGTGCAGACAAGGACGCCGGTGCAGCGGCGCACGGCCTCCGCCTCTCCGGTCTTGGGATCGATCTCGCGCACCGCCGCCGAGCCGCAAATCGGGCATGTTTCGGGAAATTTATAGGGTTTTGCGTCCTTCGGGCGCTTTTCGAGGATCGGTCCAAGAATTTGCGGAATGACATCACCCGCACGCTGGACGATCACCGTGTCGCCGATGCGAATGTCCTTGCGGGCGATCTCATCCTCATTGTGGAGAGTCGCATTGGATACGACGACGCCACCGACGGTCACCGGATCGAGTTTTGCCAGCGGCGTCAAGGCGCCGGTGCGGCCGACGTTGATCTCGATGGCGCGCAACACGGTTGTCGCCTTTTCGGCGGGGAATTTATGCGCCACCGCCCAGCGCGGCGCGCGCGAGACAAAGCCGAGGCGGTTTTGCAGCGCAAGACTATCGACTTTGTACACGACGCCGTCGATGTCGTAACCGAGCCGCGCACGCAGCGATTCGATCTGCCGGTATTGGGCGATAAGCTCCTCCGCCGAATGACAGAGCACCATGAGCGGATTGACAGGAAGCCCAAAATTTTTGAAGGCCGCGATCATGCCCATTTGCGTCGAGGCGGGCAGGGCGCTGATTTCGCCCCAGGCATAAGCAAAAAAATGCAGAGGCCGCGACGCGGTGATCGCGGGATCGAGCTGACGAAGCGAGCCCGCCGCCGAATTGCGGGGATTGGCGAAAACGGTCTTTCCCGCTTCCTTTTGGCGTTCATTCAGGGCGGCGAAATCGGCATGGGTCATATAGACCTCGCCGCGCACTTCGAGAATGTCGGGCGCCGCGCCTTTGAGCGTCTTTGGGATTTCGCCAATGGTGCGCACATTGGCGGTGACATCCTCGCCCTCGTAGCCGTCTCCACGCGTCGCCGCCTGGACGAGTTGGCCGCCTTCATAGCGAAGTGAGCAGGAAAGCCCGTCGATCTTGGGTTCTGCGGTCATATCGAGCGGCGCGTGCGGGCCAAGCCCGAGGAACCGGCGCACCCGCGCGGCAAACTCCGTAACTTCCTCTTCTTCGAAGATGTTGCCGAGCGAGAGCATCGGCACGCGGTGGCGGACCTTCGCGAATTTTTCCGAAGGCGCGGCGCCGATTTTTTTGGTGAGCGATTCGGGCGTCGCAAGCTCCGGGAACGCAGCCTCGAGCGCTTCATAGCGCTGACGCAGCGCGTCATATTCGGCGTCCGAAATGACCGGCGCATCCTCGGTGTAATAGCGCCGGTCATGCGCGGCGATCTCTTCGCCAAGGCGGGCATGTTCGCGGCGCGCTTGCGCGGCGCTGAGGTTTTCGAGGGGGGCCGGTTTCTTCATGGCCGGAAAATTAGCATGAGCCGCGAGGCGGGGAGAAGGGGATGGGCGCCGTCGCGGCTTGGCTCACGCGCGTGTTCGTGTAAACCCCATGTAGGTCAGATAGAGACCGAGGCCGAAAGTGATGGCGAAGGCGCCATAAGAAAATTTGTCGAAATTCATTTTGTCAAAAAAATCGGCCAGGGCGCCCGGCGGCACGAGCAGGACGATGAGTCCGCGAAAGAGCTGGATCCAGCCAAAAATTGTGATGACGATCGGCAAGGCGCCGCCCGACCAGATATTATGAGAAAGCACCATGGCAAGACCAATGGCGAGGGTGACCATTCCGACAAGGAACAGCAGCGGCGGGTCGTGAACCATCGCGGACGCGACCGCCATAAAAGCCTCGCGGTGCAGAATCATCGCCAAGGAAAACACAAGCGCGAAAAGCCCGATCAACCGGCTGAGAAAGATCGTGAGCGGGCGCATGGCAGTCCTCCGGTAAGCGAGGCGGCAATGCGGGCGCGGGGCGTAGCCCCAGGGCAGGATTATTCCGCCGCGCGTTTAAACTCTGGGAATGTGCAGCGGGCGTCGCTCTCGCGCTTGAATTCGAGGATGTTCGTTTCCGTGAAGGGCAATTTCAGCGTGTGCCAGACATCGACCATGCTTTCCACGAGATGGACGATATGTTCATCCGTGTGCAAGGGGCTTGGCGTGATGCGCAAACGCTCTTCGCCCTTGGCGACCGTCGGATAATTGATCGGCTGGATATAAATCCCGTGGCGTTCAAGCAAGAGGTCGGTCGCGGCCTTGCAGAGCTCGGCATCGCCGACGCGCACCGGCACGATATGGGACGGGTTTGCCATGACCGGCAGGCCCGCCGCGCTCAGCGCATGTTTGGTCAGCATCGATTGGCGCTGATGCTGCGCGCGCAGCGCCTCGCCTTGCTTTTGTGTCAGGAGGCGCACCGCGGCTGTCGCGGCGGCGGCGACCGCCGGGGGCAGCGCCGTGGTGAAAATAAAGGCGGGGGCGTGCGAGCGCACGGCATCGACGATGGAAGCCTTCGCGGCAATATAGCCGCCGAGCGTGCCAAACCCCTTGGCGAGCGTTCCTTCGATGACGTCGATCTTGTCCATGACGCCTTCGCGCTCGGCGATGCCGCCGCCGCGCGGCCCGTAGAGACCGACGGCATGCACCTCGTCCATATAGGTCATGGCGTTGTAACGGCGGGCGAGATCGGCGATCGCGGCGACCGGCGAGATATCGCCATGCATCGAATAAAGGCTCTCGAAGACGATCAGCTTGGCGCGCTCACGGCCCGCCGCGCGCAAGAGCTCTTCGAGATGGGCGAGATCGTTATGGCGGAAAATTTGCCGCTGCGCCTTGGAGCGGCGGATGCCTTCGATCATCGAATTGTGGTTGAGCTCATCCGAGAGGATGAGGCAATCGGGCAACAGGCTGGCGATCGTGGAAATCGCCGCCAAGTTGGAAATCCAGCCCGAGGTAAAGACGAGCGCCGCCTCCTTGCCATGGAGGCCCGCCAATTCACCTTCGAGTTCGACGAGGGGATGATTGGTGCCCGAAATATTGCGGGTGCCGCCGGCACCGGCGCCGTGCCGGACCGCCGCCGCCGTCATCGCCTCGATCACTTGCGGATGCCGGCCCATGCAGAGATAGTCGTTGGAACACCAAATTGTGACTTCCTCGATGCGATCGGGTCCGTGCCACAGCGCCCGCGGAAACGTCCTCACGTCGCGCTCGATGTCGGCGAAGACACGGTAGCGGCGCTCCCCCTTCAATTTTGAAATCGCATCATCGAAGAAGCGCGAATAGGGCATTGTGTACGGTCTCCTCCGAAATCCGGTCGCGGTAGCCGGCGGAGCGGGCGGGGGCCCGCGCGGCGGTGCGATTTTAAAAAGGCCCGTTTGTTCTTGTTTGCCTCTTTGAACGTCTGGCGAACGCCGCATATTTTCGGCGGGGCGCCTTCAGCATCGTTATCGGCAGGTTATCGCCAACATAGTCAATGCACAAGTTTTGTGCGAAAGAATGATCCGCCGCGGACCGCCAAGGATTTAACGAGGTTCGCGCGGGCCGTCAAACCCCTTCTCAGCGATCACGCGACCCATGCGCATTCTTGTCACAGGCAGCGCCGGCTTCATCGGCTTTCACATGGCCCGCCGTCTTCTCGACGACGGCCATGATGTTATTGGCATCGATGGGTTTACGCCCTATTACGATCGCAAGCTGAAGGTGCGCCGCCACGAAATTTTGCAGCAAAATCCAGGTTTCTTTGGCCACGCGGCCATGCTCGAGGATTTTGCCGCGCTGCAAAAGATTTATGGCGGCGGTTTCGATGCGGTCTTTCATTTCGCCGCGCAGGCCGGGGTGCGGTACAGCCTCGAAAATCCGCGCGCCTATGTCGACGCCAATCTCACCGGAACCTTCAATCTCCTGGAATTGATGCGTGAGGCCCCGCCGGCGCATGCGCTCATGGCGTCGACCTCCTCCGTCTATGGCGCCAATGCAAAGGTTCCGTTCTGCGAGACCGACCGGGCCGACCATCCCTTGACGCTCTATGCCGCGTCGAAAAAAGCGAATGAAGAGATGGCGCATGCCTACAGCCATCTCTTCAAGATCCCGATCACCATGTTGCGATTCTTCACGGTGTACGGCCCTTGGGGCCGCCCGGACATGGCGCTGTTCAAATTCGCGGCGGCGCTGTTCGAAGGCCGCCCCATCGACATTTACAATCACGGAAAAATGAGCCGGGATTTCACTTTTATTGATGACCTCGTCGAAGCGATGGCTCGGCTTATCAGCCATGCGCCGCCGCAGATCGAGAAACGAGCGCCGCCGGCGCCGCACGACAGTCTTTCGCCCGTCGCGCCTTGGCGCGTGGTCAACATTGGCAATGAGACGCCCGTCGGCCTCATGGAGTTCGTCGCCGCCATCGAGGCGGCGACCGGAGTGCCAGCCAAATGCAATTTCATGGCGATGCAGCAAGGCGACGTTCCCGTCACTTTCGCGAACACCGCGCTGCTCTCCGATTTGACGGGTTTTCGGCCGAAAACGCCTGTAAAAGAGGGCGTTGAGCGTTTCATCGCCTGGTACCGCGACTATTTCGGCGTATGAGGAAAAGCCGCGGACAGGTCTTTGCGCGGCAACAACGTTGCCGACACAGGACGTGTGATTGAGGTTCGATTCTTTTACGGACGTAGAGCGCGCATTTTCTTGACGCGAACCGGTGTCCACTTCCTTGAAAATGCGAATCGCGACAATCCTGAAGGGGCTTTAAAGAAAACTGCGGCCGGGTTTCCGGCCGCAGTCTCGTTGAAGCTTCAGTATCGTTTCGGGAAATCCTATTCCACATATCCTTGCGCGCGGCCGCCGGGCACCCTGCAGGAACAGCCAGTCCCAAGCCAACCCGGCTCATGGAGCCGGCACGTCTTCACAGAAGTCGCGCAATAATTTCCGGAGCCCGCCCCGGCGGCGCCCGCCATGGGGGAGACCGCCACGCTTCGGCCGGTCATTAGAGGCGCGGTCACATC
>CAWAQW010000009.1:0-21360 GCA_963784075.1 uncultured Alphaproteobacteria bacterium
GCCGGGCTCTGTTCGCCTCGGCTCTCATCTGTGGAGCAGCGTGCGAACCTTCTTGCTTGGGGGAGCCGCGATCTTAGCCAGCATTCTGCTTGTCGATTTAGGGGTCGCAAAATATCAGGAAACGCAGGTTCGCGCTCGCGGGGCGCGGCTGGCCCAATTGGCGGATATGGCGCTTTCTCGGCTGCAGGCCGATGTCGAGTCGGTCAGGGATCTTGGCGAAGGGCGTTATGAATTGGCGGTGTATCTTTGGAATATCGACAGCGACACGCCGGTCTACGTCATGTCACCCGACATGCACGCCTATGTTCAGGTTGGCAAGATATGGCAGGAAGTGCCTCTGGAGCCGGCCGAGAGCGGCTCGAGCGGCGTCATGAGAATCGACGGCAAGCAGACCTACCGCTATTTGTTCGATGCGCGGGTAAAAGATTTCACGCAATTGCTCCCGAATTATATGCACGTCCGTTTCTCGGAGACGATGCTCGTCAGCCCGAACCGGATTCCAAAAGATGAATTGTTCGAGCGAAGGGACAATTTTTACGTTTACTTGAAGCCATTCGACGTCGCCGACGAGGCTGTCCTGAAGCGGATGAAGTTTTCCGGCAAGCCGCCCGTTTGGATCCCGATGCCGCCCCATTAAGGGGCGTTCAGCGGAAGGGCACGCGGTCATGCCAAGGTGATTTCGACCGGCACGTGATCTGAGGGCTTGTCGTCGCCGCGCCTTTGCTTGTCGATCGTCACCTCGGTGAGCCGGTCCACCGCCCGCGGCGAAAGCAGGAGATGATCAATACGAATACCCTTATTGCGTTGCCAGGCGCCCGCCTGATAATCCCAGAATGTATAAAGGCCGGACTCATCGTTCGTCGCGCGCAAAGCATCGCTGAGCCCCAGATTAAGAAGGCAGCGGAAGCGCGCCCTGGTTTGCGGCAAAAACAGCGCATCGCCCTCCCAGGCGGCGGGATCGGCGGCATCGCAGGGTGCCGGGATCACATTGAAGTCACCGGCGAGAACAAGAGGCTCCTCCAGCGTCAAAAGATATTTTGCGTGCGCGATGAGCCGGTCCATGAAGGCGAGTTTGTAGCTGTATTTCTCTGTTTGCGGCGGATTGCCATTTGGCAAATAGATCGAGGCTACGCGCACAATTCCCTCAGCACAGGGGATGACCGCCTCGATATAGCGCGCCTGCTCGTCGTCTGGGTCGCCAGGCAGCCCCCGCACCACTTCGATCGGCGCCTTGGCGAGCAGCGCGACACCATTAAACCCCTTTTGCCCGTGCACGGCGGCATTATAGCCTTCCGCCTCGACGTCCTCATGGGGAAACGCCGCGTCGGCGCATTTCAGTTCTTGCAGACAGAGGACATCTGGCCTGGCGTCGCGGAGATAGCGGCGCAAATGCTCGGTTCTTTGCCGGACCGAATTGACGTTCCAAGTCGCGATTTTCAATGCCCGATTCCTTGCGTTCCTCAGCCGCGCCGGGCCGCCAAACGCTTGAGCGGCCGCGGCTGCATGAGGCGAGGCAAGGTCCCATGCGTGAGAACGCCCTCCCGCATCAATGCGCGGCGCAAGGGGCCGATCGCCGAGAACGCAAGCAAACCAGCGCCGCGCAAAAAATCAACCGGGAAAAAATCCGAAAGAAGCGAGCGGTTGAGGATATCGACGCCATTTGTGCGCAGAAAAATATCGCTCCGGCGCGCGCTCTCATAGGAGTCCAACGTCCGCGCGGACCCGATGTCGTGGCCGAGCGCCCGCGCGTCCTCCAGCGCTTCGACGAGGGCGGCGCTGTCGCGCAGACTAAGGTTGAGACCTTGCGCCGCGAGCGGCGGAAAGATATGCGCGGCTTCGCCAATGAGGACCGCGCGATGGCCAAAAAGACGGCTGGCGCTCATCCCCGCCATGGGGAAGAAGCCGCCCGGCCCGTCGATCTCGATGCGGCCTAAAAGCGAATCGACTTGGTCTTCGATCTCTTGGGCAAGCCTCGACGGGGAGAGCTCGCGCCGGCGCTCGGCCTCCCCGGGGGACATGAGCCACACGAGGCTCGACCGGTTGGGCTTGTTTTCGGCCGGGCGCAGCGGAACCAGCGTGCAGGGACCCGATCTCGTATGAAACTCCGTCGAGATGTTGCGGTGTGGCTTTGCGTGCGAAAGGAGAGCGGTGAAAGCAATTTGCGGATAGGTCCAGCTGCGCGTGCCGATTCCCGCCTTCGCCCTCACGAGAGAATTGCGCCCGTCGGCGGCGACGGCGAGCTTTGCCGTCACGCAATGGCCATCGGCGAGGCAGGCGCGGATCGCATCCGCCTCGAACCAGATATCGCTGATCATGCCCTCATGCAGAACGAGGTTTCCGGCCGCCGCGGCGATGTCCGCAAGACCCTCGACCAAAACATTATTTTCGATATTCTCGCCGAAAGCGGAAAGGCCGATCTCGCGCGCGGCGAAGGACACCGAGGGCACCGGGAGTTCTCGCGCCGGTCGCATCGATCATCGTGATCCGGGCGAGCGGCGCGGTCTTGCCGCGAAACCGCGGCCATACGCCAAGCGCCTTATAAAAGCGCAGCGAGGCTTCAAAAAGCGCGACCGTCCGTCCGTTGGCGCGGGTGTCGACATGGCCAACGCAGACAACGGAAAATCCCGCTTGCGCGAGGGCGATCGCGGCGGAGAGGCCGGCGGCGCCAGCGCCCGCCACGAGAATGTCGGCGTGTGTTTCGGGAGCTAAGTGTGACATGGGTCCGCCTTTGCGAGCCTATTTAGACCGGCGCGGTGAATTTGGCGAGTTTTCCGCGCGAAAAGGATCGTGAGCGCTGCCATAACGCCAGACATTGCCGAAATTGCCGCGAAATGTAAAAGTCCGGCTCATCAAGATAGCGCTCTTTTTCTTAAAGGGTGAACCCCAGTCCGCTGGCCCCAATTATCCGGGAAAAAGCGGCAAATCTCCATTTCACGGCCGCCGCGAACATTCGAGGCTGAATGAACGAGTTTAACTTATCATTTGCACCGCTTCTGCCTTTACCCCTCTTACTTGGCCTTGGGGTGATCGCGCTCGGCATTGTCGGTTTGGGCTTTTATGCCCGCAAAAGCGGGACGTTTCTCCGCGCGTTCGGCCTCGGCTTGCTGATTTTGGCCATGGCTGGCCCCTCGCTGGTGCGCGAGGAGCGCGATCCGCTGAAGGAGGTCGTGGCGGTTGTCGTCGACCAAAGCGGGAGCCAGACAATTGGCGAACGCCCCGCGCAGACCGAAAAGGCCCGCGCGGAACTCGAGCAAAAGCTCAACGCGCTCGGCAATGTCGATGTGCGCGTGATCGAAAGCGGCCGGGCGGACAGCGAGGCCGATGGCACGCGGCTTTTTGCGGCGCTGAACGCGGGACTCGCCGATGTGCCGCCGGACCGCGTCGGCGGCGTCTTCATGATCACGGACGGGGTCGTCGACGATGTTCCAGCCGATGCCGCCGCGCTTGGCTTCAAGGCGCCCCTGCATGCGCTCATCACCGGCCATGAAGGCGAGCGCGACCGGCGAATCGAGCTCTTGGAAGCGCCGCGCTTTGGCATCGTCGGCAAGGATCAAACGATCGAGTTGCGGGTGCTCGACACCGCCGGCACAGACGATTCTGTCGCACTCAAGGTTCGCCGCGACGGAAACCCCATCGCGACCATCGTCGCGACACCCGGCGAACGGCTTCGCGTGCCCGTCAAAATTGAACACGGCGGCCAAAATGTCATTGAGTTCGAGATTGACGCCCTGCCGGACGAATTGACAGCGATCAACAATAAGGTGGTGCTGACCATCGAGGGCGTGCGCGACAAATTGAAGGTTTTGCTCGTTTCGGGGGAGCCGCACGCGGGCGAACGCATGTGGCGCAATCTTTTGAAATCCGACGCCAATGTCGACCTCGTGCATTTCACGATTTTGCGTCCGCCCGAAAAGCAGGATGGTACGCCGATCAACGAATTGTCGCTGATCGCCTTTCCGACCAGCGATCTCTTTGGCCGGAAGATCAAGGACTTCGACCTCATCGTTTTCGACCGCTATTCGAATCAGAGCGTGCTGCCCTTGATTTATTTCGATAACATCGTGCGCTATGTGCGCGAAGGCGGCGCGCTCCTGCTTGCGGCGGGCCCCGACTTCGCGAGGCCGGAGGGGCTCTATTACTCGCCCTTGGGACGTATCGCGCCGGCGCGCCCGGATGGGACCTTGACCGAACGCGCTTTCCGCGCCGCGATCACCGGGGATGGCGTCAAGCATCCGGTGACTCGCGGCTTGCCGGGCGCCAATCAAGACCCGCCCGCGTGGAGCGAATGGTTCCGCCAGGTCAACGCCGATGTCACGCATGGCACCAGTATTCTATCGGGCGCCGCTGGAAAGCCCTTGCTCGTTCTCTCGCGGGAAGGCAAGGGCCGGGTGGCGCTCCTCCTCAGCGACCAGATGTGGCTTTGGGCGCGCGGTTTCAAAGGCGGCGGCCCGCACCTTGATCTTTTGCGCAGGCTCGCGCATTGGCTGATGAAGGAGCCGGAATTGGAAGAGGAGGCCTTGCGGGCCAATGTGCGTGGCCGTGTCATCGACATCGAGCGGCAAAGCCTCAAGCCAGATGTCCCGCCCGTCGTTGTGACCTCGCCCTCGGGGGCGGTGGAAAGCGTGACCTTGACACCGGGTGAGCCCGGCATATCGCGGGGGCAAGTGAATGCGGCCGAATTTGGTCTCTATCGCTTGAGCGACGGAAATCAATCGGTCCTTGCCAATGTCGGCCCGGAGAATCCGCGCGAATTCCAGGACGTGGTCTCGACGCCGGACAGGCTCAGGCCGCTCGGGGAGGCAACGGGCGGCACCGTCCGCCGGATCGGCAACGCAAACAACAGCGAGGTCGCCGTGCCGCGTCTCGTCGCGATTGGCGAGAACCCGATTTATGGCGGCGCGGGCTATGCCGCGATCAAGCGAATTGGCGCGAGCGAAGTGAAGGGCGTGAGCGTGATGCCGCTCGCGATCGGGTTCCTCGGCTTAGTGGCGCTCTTGGGCAGTGTTATCGCAGCTTGGGTTTTCGAGGGGCGGGCGGGCAGCAGGGCGCCGGGCTCAATCGAGCCCGGCCATTGATCGAATGCGGCGCTCCCCGGAGGGATGGGGACTCCGGGATCGCACTTCGGCGCACCGAATGCACTGGCGGAGGCGCAAATCTATCGCGGTGCCCGCCGCACCTTGCCCTTGACGCCTTCGAACGCGCCTTCGACGAGCTCGCAATAGAGTAGCCGGGCCGGATCGACGGGGCCCGCGAAAACGAGCCTGCCCGGCGGCACCGGCGAAAATCCCATTTTGCCGTAATAGGACATATCGCCAACGAGCAGCACTAGCCGGTGTCCGGCGGCGCGCGCGGCGCCGAGCGACTTCTTCACCAGCTCTTCGCCGATCCCGCCGGAGCGAAAAGGCGGATCGACCGTCAGCGGGCCAAGCAGAAGCGCTGGCACGTCGCCGCAGAAAATGGGCGTCACCCGGTTGGCGCCGACCAGCAAAGTGCCGACCCTCGCCACAAAAGACAGGCTGTAGTCCGGCTCGACCCCTTCGCGCAGCCGATAGGCCGAGCGGGCGAAACGGCCCGGCCCAAAAGCGCGCTCGTCGAGCTTTTCGATCGCGGCGAGATCGGCGGGCGTTTGCGGGCTGAGCGTAAGGGAAAGGTCCGCCATCGGTTTGCCATTGTCCGGCACAGGGGTGCGCTTGCGTCGATTGCAGCTATGCAAGCGCGGGCGCGCACCAACGCCGCGAAGCCAATTCGGTGCATGCGGCAAGCGTTGCGGGATGTTTGGTGATTCGTGACATATATTTTTGATTCGAGCCTCGGGTTCGGGGGCTTATAGTCTAAGCGAAGCGGCATTGTCATCACGCCGCATTATTTCCGGAGGGGAGCGCTTGCTCTCCAGCCCGGGGCAAGGCCTGTGGCTCTTGATAGGGCGTCGAAGAAGGGCGTCACCTCTCGCGGATACGCGATGAAGCCACGCCGCAACAAGGCGGCCGCCCTTGCATGTGACGATTGATACGGACATCCATCAGGCGATTGGCTTTTTGGCGGGGGGCGAGACCGGCAAAGCGCTCGCCTGCCTGCGTGCACTTGATGCCGTATCCGAGACAAATGCCCTCCGCTGCACCCTTGTCGGATTGATTTATCTCTCGAGCAAACAAAATGAAACAGCGCTCAAATGGTTTGATCACGCCTTGGCGCTCGATCCCGCCAGTCCAGAGGCTTTGTCGAACCGGGGCCTGGCGTTGCAAGAGCTCGGACATGCGGCGGATGCGCTCGCCGCCTATGACGAAGCCATGCGGGTGGGCTGTGCCAAACCCGCCTTTTTCTCCAACCGCGGCAATCTTTTGCGCGGCGCCGGGCGCCTCAAGGAAGCCATCGAGTTCTTATGATATGGCTTTGCGGCTCCGACCCCGCCAATCCGGATGCCTTGCGTGCCGGGGGCCTCGTTCTGAATGATCTCGGGCGCTTTGAGAGCGCTCTCGATTTTATCGATGAAGCGTTGCGGTTGCGGCCAGATTTCGTCGAAGCTTTGGTTGATCGCGGCAATCTTCTCCAAAATCTCGACCGTTCATTGGAAGCTCTTGCATCCTATGATGCCGCCCTCGCCAAAGAACCCGGCCGGGCCGATATTCTGAACAACCGTGGCTCGGCATTGCTCTTGCTCGGGCGGCTGCAAGAGGCCGGCAGAAACTTCGCCGAGGCTTTGCAAATCGATCCTTTCGTTCCGCAAGCTTGGTTAAATCGCGGCAATCTCTTCCTCAAGCTGCAACAGCCAGACGCCGCTCTTGCTGATTTTGAGAGAGCCATGGCGCTGCGGCCTCGTTATGTTGAAGCCCTCTGCGGGCGGGCCGTCGCGCTCAAATATTTGGGCCGGTACGATGAGGCGCTTCGCGCTTTCGATGAGACCTTGACTTGCGATCCAGCCTCGCCTCACGCCACCAACAATAAAGCAGCCTTATTGCTTCTCCTGGGGAATTTCGAGCAAGGTCTCGATCTTTATGAATATCGCTGGAGTTGTTTTGGAAGGCGGAAACACGCCTTCACCCCTCCGGTTCCTGAATGGCAAGGCGAAAATCCAGAGGGGTGCAGCATCGCTGTCTTTGACGAGCTAGGTCTTGGCGATGTGATCCAATTTGCGCGCTATCTGCCGATGCTGGCCAAACAAGGCGCAGAGAGTCACATTCTTCTGCCGGAAAAAATTGCAGCGGCTCTTCGGAGGGCTTGAGGGGCAGGTCAAGCTCGCCGAGAGTGCCGTTGCGAGTGAACGCTTCGACTATCAGATTGCGGTCTCGAGCCTTCCCCGCGCTTTTAAGACAAGGCTCGCGACCATTCCCGCGAGATCAACCTATTTAAGCGCCGAGGCCCCCTTGGTGCAAAAGTGGGCGGCGCGGATCGGACCGCAGGTTTTCAAGGTTGGGGTTTGCTGGCGAGGCAATCCCAACATCAATGCCGATCCGGCCCGCTCGATCCCCCTTGCTTGCTTCGCGAAGCTCGCTCAAATGGATGGCGTGCGCCTCATCAGCATCCAGAAACAGGACGCTTGCGAGGAGGAGCCTCCGGCGCTGCCAGGATTGATCACGCTTGGCGAGGATTTCGATGCTGGCGCGGATGCTTTCATCGATACGGCGGCGGTCATGCAAAGCCTCGATGTGATCATCACCTGCGATACGTCGATCGCGCATCTCGCGGGCGCGCTTGGCCGTCCTGTCTTTGTTCTTCTGAAACAAGTGCCGGATTGGCGCTGGCTCCTCGACCGCGAGGATAGCCCCTGGTACCCTTCGATGCGTTTGTTCCGGCAGAAGGCGCGTGGCGATTGGGGGGAGGTTTTTGACCGCGTGGCGCTGGCCGTGGAGAGGCTTCGAACCAACAGCGCGGAATAAGCGGCCGCGCAGGATGATGGGCCGATTGCCGTGAACGGCGGCGTTCCAGGAGCTCGTCACCTTTAAAGCTCAAGGGGGACAGGCGCGGGCGTCATTCCGGGCGGCTGGCGGCGATGATGTAATTGATATCCATGTCGTGCGAGAGCCGCCATTTCGCGGCGATCGGATCATAGATGACTCCTGTCTCATCCTTGATGTGCAGCCCTGCGGCGCGCAGCGCCTCGGCAAGTTCCTGCGGTGTGACGAATTGGCTCCAACTATGGGTCCCGCGCGGCACCCAGCGCAAAACATATTCGGCGCCGATGATCGCGAAAGCAAAGCTCTTTAGGGTCCGGTTGAGGGTTGCGGCGACCAGAAGTCCGCCAGGCCGCACCATCGCGCTCGCAAGCCGAAGAAAGTGATCCACATCATTTACATGTTCGATGACTTCCATCGCCAGAACGGCATCGAAGATGGCGCCTTCGCCAGCCAGCGCCTCCGCGCTCGCGCAGCGGTAATCGATGGAGAGACCGGCCTTGGCGGCGTGGTCTTGCGCCACCTCGATATTGCGGTGAGCCGGATCAATCGCGGTCACGCGTGCGCCGATCCGGGCGAGGGATTCGGAAAGAATACCGCCTCCACACCCTATATCGAGGATCGTCAGGCCATCGAGCGCCTTGGCCGAGCGCCAGTCGCGCGGCTTCCCTTCGGTCAAAAAGTGCCGGCCCAGGAGCTCGCGCAGATAGGCGACACGGACTGGATTGAACTTGTGCAGGGCTTGCATGGGCCCGTCGGGATCCCACCATTGGGCGCCGAAACGGTCGAAGCGGGCGACCTCCTCCGGGTTGATCGTCGTAGCGCGATGGTGCTTTTCTGGGCTTGCCATGGCCGAATTCCCATTGACTTCATGCGCCGGCATTTGCATGTATGCGCGCCGGCGGCGCGATTGCGCCTTTGACTTCGTACGCGAAAAACTGTGCCGGAAGGGAGGCGTTTTAGACCGGATGTCCCGTCTTGTGATGAAATTCGGCGGCACTTCGGTCGCAAATATAGAGCGCATTCGCAATGTTGCAAGGCACATCGCGCGCGAGCGGCAGGCGGGCCATGACATTGCCGTGGTGGTTTCCGCCATGGCCGGGAAGACCAATGAGCTCGTCGGCTGGTGCGAGGAAGCTGCAAAGCTTTATGACCGGCGTGAATATGACGCCGTCGTCGCCTCGGGCGAGCAGGTGACCGCCGGTCTCCTCGCCATCATTCTGCAGGAACAAGGAATTCCAGCGCGCTCATGGCAAGGCTGGCAAATACCGATCCTGACCTCGAACGAGCATGGTTCGGGGCGCATTGAGCATATTGGCGCCACGGCGATCCTCGATGGTTTTGCTGCCCGGCGGGAGGTCGCGGTGATCACCGGCTTCCAGGGGCTGCATAAGGAGACGGGCCGCATCGTCACGCTTGGGCGGGGCGGGTCCGATACCAGCGCGGTGGCGGTCGCTGCCGCGATCGGAGCAGACCGGTGCGACATCTATACCGATGTCGATGGTGTTTATACCACTGACCCCCGGATTGTCCCGAAAGCTCAACGGCTCGATCGTATCGCCTTCGAGGAAATGCTGGAAATGGCCTCGCTCGGGGCCAAGGTTCTTCATGTGCGTTCGGTGGAACTTGCCATGGCGCACAAGGTCAAGACATTCGTCCGGTCGTCGTTCGACGATCCCGGCCAAGCGAGACAGGGCACGTTGATTTGCGGCGAGGAGGATATAGTGGAGAACCAAGTGGTTACCGGGATCGCTTTCTCGCGGGACGAGGCGCAAATCACGCTGCGCCGCGTCGCGGATCGCCCCGGCATCGCCGCCGCCATTTTCATGCCGCTCGCCGAAGCCAATATCAATGTGGACATGATCATTCAGGTGGCGTCCGAGGATTCGGGCGTGACGGATATCACGTTTACCGTTTCCGGCGCTGATTTGGAGCGGGCACGGACAATATTGTTCAAGGGACAGCCACAAATCGGTTTTGCGAGTCTGCAGAGCGCGGGTGATGTGGTGAAGGTTTCCGCGATCGGCGTTGGCATGCGTAGTCATGCCGGCGTCGCGGCGCGGGCATTCAAGGCTCTTGCGGAAAAAGGGATCAATATCAGGGCGATTACGACCTCCGAGATTAAGTTCTCGGTTCTGATCGAAGCCGCCTATACGGAATTGGCGGTAAGAACCTTGCACACTCTCTATGGCTTGGACAAAGCTTGAGCCAAAACCGGCCCGGCGGCTCGCCAAAAAGGTTCCTGTTCACTTGCTGGTCTAAAGTTTGCTAGGTACATGGATTGACGGCAATCCGAAACGGCGTACGCACATATTTGTGCGGTGCGGGTAATAATCGCATGACCCGAATTCATCAACAGCCGGGAGGATGATCTGAATAAAGTTTCAGATGTGGATGAAAACGAGGGAGTATACAAACCAATAGAGCCGATGAACGTTCGCACATGAAAGCAATCACCGGCCAAACCTTTTTCTATGCTTCAATGCAACATAAACCAGCACTCGAGGACTGGATCCGCGCAAGCAGACGCCCGTTTCGCGATCAAGTTCCGGTGTTTCTCTGAGAATGTGGCGCAATGGCTGGGTTGGCGGATCGCGCCCGAAGGGATCGAGTCGTTTGCCGGTTTGGGAACTATCGCCGGAGGGGATGGCTTGGCCGTTGGCTGAGCGAGTTCGCCGGCTGGTGTGGTGAAACCTGAGGTCTGAACAGGAAACGTCCATGTTTGGCACGCTCGGCGGTCCCCGTCTGCTGCTGCGCCGCCTTCGCGAAGTCATGGCGGAGCCGGTCAGCCCGCAGGCGCGGCTCGATAAGATCGTCGTCCATATCGCCGCGAACATGGTGGCGGAAGTTTGCTCGGTCTATGTGCTGCGCGCCGATGGCCGGCTCGAACTTTATGCAACGGAGGGTTTGAACCGCGAAGCGGTTCATCAGACCACGCTGCGCACGGGCGAAGGCTTGGTCGGCCTGATCGCCGAGACGGCCGAGCCCCTCGCGCTCGCCGACGCGCAATTGCATCCCTCGTTCATGTACCGGCCGGAGACCGGTGAGGAAATCTATTCGTCTTTCCTCGGCGTGCCAATCCTGCGCGGCGGCAATACACTTGGCGTGCTGGTGGTCCAGAACAAGGCGCGCCGCACCTATCCCGAAGAGGAGATCGAAGCCCTCCAAACAACCGCCATGCTGCTCGCCGAGATGATTGCTTCGGGCGAGTTGCAATCGCTTGCCCCGCCGGGCCGGGATATTGCGCTGCGCCGGCCGCTTGCCTTGAAGGGGACCCCGATTGCCGATGGCGTCGGGCTTGGCCATGTTGTCCTGCATGAGCCACGCATCATCGTCAAACAGCTCGTTGCCGAGGACGTCAAGCGGGAAATCGAGAGGCTCAACACGGCGATCGGCGCCATGCGTCACTCGCTCGATCTTCTGATCGAAAGCGGCAACATGGGGCCGGGCGAACATCGCGATGTGCTCGAAACATTCAGGCTCTTCGCACATGACCGCGGCTGGCTGCGCCGGCTGCGCGAGGCGGTGGCGACGGGCTTGACCGCCGAAGCCGCGGTCGAACGCGTGCAAAACGACACGCGCGCCAAATTGCAGCGGCAAACCGAGCCCTATCTGCGCGAGCGCTTGCATGATCTCGACGATCTTGCCAACCGTTTGCTGCATCAGTTGACCGGTCAGGATTTCGTGGCGACGCATGAGGAATTGCCCAATAATTCGGTCATCGTCGCACGCTCCATGGGGCCCGCCGCGCTCTTGGAATATGACCGCGCGAAGATCCGTGGTCTGGTTCTCGAGGAAACCGGCGCGTTGAGCCATGTCGCGATCGTAGCGCGGGCCCTCGGCATCGCGGCCGTCGGAGACGTTGCTAATATCGTTGATTTGGTTGAACCTGGCGACGCCTTGATCGTCGATGGCCTCTCGGGCGACGTTCATCTTCGTCCGTCGCCGGATGTCGAGCATTCCTATGCCGAAAAGGCGCGCCTGCGCGCCCGCAAGCAGGCGCAATATCACAAATTGCGCGATGTGGCTGCCGTCACCAAGGACGGCGTCGCGATCGATTTGCATATGAACGCCGGCATGGTGGTCGATCTCCAGCATGTCGCGGAGACAGGTGCCATATCGGTCGGGCTGTTCCGGACCGAAATCCAATTCATGCTGGCGTCGCGCTTGCCAAAGATGAGCGAACAGGAGGCGCTATACCGGACCGCCCTTGATTCGGTTGAGGGTAAATCCATCACGTTCCGGACCCTCGACATCGGATCGGATAAGATTCTGCCTTTCTTGACGAAGGTCGAGGAGGAAAATCCGGCGCTTGGCTGGCGCGCCATCCGCATTGGCCTCGACCGGCCTGGGCTGTTGCGCACGCAGTTGCGCGCATTGTTGCGGGCCGGCTCGGGGCGCGAAATGCGGATCATGTTTCCAATGATCGCAACGCTCGAAGAATTTGAAACCGCGAAAGCCTTTGTCGAGAACGAGCTCGCCCATTTGCGCCTGCATGGCCGGGCCCCGCCCTCCGGCCTCAAGCTCGGCATCATGGTGGAGGTGCCATCCATGCTCTGGCAACTCGACGAAGCCTGCAAGAAGGTTGATTTTCTTTCCGTCGGCTCGAACGATCTCTTTCAATATCTCTACGCCGTCGATCGGGACAACAAGCGAGTCTCGGCACGGTTCGATCCCTTATCGGCGCCGATCCTGCGGGCCTTGAAACTGATTGCCGATAAAGCGCGCGCATCCGCGACACCCTTGACGCTGTGCGGCGAAATGGGAGGCAAGCCGCTCGAAGCCCTTGCCTTGCTCGCCTTGGGCTATCGCGGCCTTTCCATGTCGGCCACGGCGATCGGCCCAGTCAAGTCCATGGTGCTCGCGACCAATCTGAGCGAGGCGGAAGATTTTGTCGCGAGCACCATTGAAGAGGCAAGGGGAGGGCAATCCTTGCGCGAAAAATTGCGCAAGTTTGCGAAAGCCCAAGGCATTCCGGTTTAAGAACCGCCGTGCGCGCGTCCGGGCCTTAGATCGAAAGATGAACCGGGCCTCCTTGTGTCTGATTTCTCGCGTGATCACAGGCAAAAACTCTGCAGCTTGTTCGGGCTATGAGCCGGCGAGAAAGCGGTGCAGAGGGACTCCGTGCAAGCAAATTAACAAATCTCTTACTGTGATCGGCCAATCTTGCGGCATGGTCATTTACAGACGCGTGCGCGCGACTATTTATCCCTTGGCTCTTTATTGCGTCTCCGGCGCGATCGGCGGCTATTTCGTCTGGCATGCGGTGAACGGCGAACGCGGTCTTAAAACCAAGGATGAATACGAACATAAGATCGCCGTTTTGCGCGGCGAGTTGGACGATCTCAAAGCCGAGCATGCCTCCTGGGATCACCGGATCGCTTTGCTGTCCGGCCGTAAGATCGACCGCGACCTTCTCGATGAAGAGGCGCGGGCGCTGCTCGGCCGTGTCAACCGGAAGGATCTGGTCGTCTTCTTGCCGCGAGCGCAAAAATGAAACGCGCAGGCACGCCAGTGTAAGGCGTGTTGTGACGGCATTGCGAACGTCCAAAGGTCCACGCCCGGCGCTTTCGGCGTAACGTGGGATCGCCAAACGGATTGGCGCGGAGCCGGCCAAGAAAGAGGGGCACGCTTTCTTTTCTAGGCTCGCCTAAAGGGAAAGCGCGGCGAGGCGGTGCTTCGGCATGTCTCCGCAGCACCGGATCGTGCTCAAGCCATCGATTATGTGCCTTTCGTTTGAACAACTTACCGGGGGCTCGCTTTCTTCTTGAGGCCGCGCTATTTGTAAGCGAGTTGCTTCCGCCTTTCCAAAAGGGGCTTTTCATGGCCGCCGAATCCGCCACCGTCCGCGGCAAAACCGCGACCGGCAAAGTGCAAAATGCGCCCTCGGTCAGCGCTTCTTTCAGCAAGGAAGAGGTACTTGCCGCCTATCGCATGATGTTGCTCATCCGCCGCTTCGAGGAAAAAGCCGGGCAGATGTACGGCATGGGATTGATCGGCGGTTTTTGCCATCTCTACATCGGTCAAGAGGCGGTCGTCACCGGCGTCCGGATGGCGGCGGCCGATGGCGACCAGACGATCGCCAGCTACCGCGATCATGGCCATATGCTCGCCTGTGGCATGGACCCCAAATCCGTCATGGCGGAATTGACCGGGCGCAAGAGCGGCGCCTCGAAAGGCAAGGGCGGCTCCATGCATATGTTTTCGAGGGCCGCAAATTTTTACGGGGGTCATGGCATCGTCGGGGCGCAAGTGCCGCTCGGCAGCGGGCTCGCCTTCGCCAATCTTTATCGCGGCAATGGCAAAATTTGCTTTACCTATCTTGGCGACGGTGCCGCCAATCAGGGCCAGGTCTATGAGAGTTTCAACATGGCGGAACTTTGGAAACTGCCTGTTGTCTATGTTATCGAAAACAACCGCTACGCGATGGGCACATCCGTCAGCCGGTCGTCGGCGCTGACCGATTTTTCCAAACGTGGCCAGTCCTTCAACATTCCGGGCGAGCAGGTCGATGGCATGGATGTCCGCGCCGTGAAATTTGCCGCGACCCGCGCCGCCGAATGGTGCCGGGCCGGCCATGGGCCGATGATCCTCGAAATGCAGACCTATCGCTATCGCGGCCATTCGATGTCGGACCCGGCGAAATACCGCTCAAAAGACGAGGTGCAAAAAATGCGCGAGGAGCATGATCCGATCGAACAGGTCCGCGCCCGTCTTTTGGCGAGCAAGCAAGCGAGCGAAGACGATCTCAAGAAGATCGATGCGGAGGTCCGCGCCATCATCGCGGAGGCCGCCGAATTTGCCTCGCACGAGCCGGAGCCGGACCCGGCCGAATTGTGGACCGACGTTTGGGCATAATGGGCGCAAGCAAAACCGGTACGGAACGAGCAGGGCAAGACAAGGACACGAGATGGCGACGAATATCCTCATGCCCGCGCTTTCGCCGACGATGGAACAGGGCAGGCTCGCCAAATGGCTGAAAAAAGAAGGCGATGCGGTGCGCTCCGGCGATGTTCTGGCCGAGATAGAAACGGACAAAGCGACCATGGAGGTCGAGGCGATCGATGACGGCACGCTCGCCAAGATATTGGTGCCGGATGGAACCGACAATGTCGCGGTCAATACGCCCATCGCGGTGATCCTGGCGGAAGGCGAAGACGCCGGAGCGGTGCAGGCGCCAGCGCCAGCGCCAGCGGCTCCGGGAGAGGCTGTAAAGCCCGCATCTGCAAGTAGGGACGCCCATGGCGGCGAGACGCCTGTGGCGCGTGCCGAGACGGCACCCTCCCCGCGGCCCGCGCCCGCTGCCGCGATCACCATAGCTGAAAAGAACTCGCCGCCCGAAATTCCCGAAGGCACGGTCATGGTGACGCAGAGCGTGCGCGAAGCCTTGCGCGACGCGATGGCCGAGGAGATGCGCCGCGACGGTAGCGTTTTCATCATCGGCGAGGAGGTCGCGGAATATGAAGGCGCTTATAAAGTCACACAAGGCTTGCTGCAGGAATTTGGCGCCCGCCGGGTGGTCGATACGCCGATCACCGAACATGGGTTTGCCGGGCTTGGCATAGGTGCTGCCTTCGCGGGCCTGCGCCCCATCGTCGAATTCATGACGATTAACTTCGCGATGCAGGCGATGGACCAGATCATCAATTCCGCCTCCAAGACACGCTATATGTCCGGCGGCCAGATGGAATGTCCGATCGTGTTTCGTGGTCCCAATGGGGCGGCCGCCCGGGTCGCGGCGCAACACAGCCAGGATTATGCCGCGTGGTATTCTCATATACCGGGCCTCAAAGTTGTCATGCCCTATACGGCGGCCGACGCCAAAGGGCTTTTGAAGAGTGCGATCCGCGACCCGAACCCGGTCATTTTTCTCGAAAACGAAATCCTTTACGGGCACAGATTCGAAGTGCCCAAACTCGACGATTTTCTTGTTCCGATCGGCAAGGCGCGGATCGCGCGTGCGGGCAAGGATGTCACCATCGTCTCCTTCGGCATCGGCATGGTGTATGCCCTGAAGGCGGCGGAAGATTTGGCGCGCGAAGGCATCGATGCCGAAGTCGTCGATCTGCGCACCCTCCGCCCGATGGACAGCGCCACGATGATGCAATCGGTCAAGAAAACCGGCCGCTGCGTGATCGTCGAGGAAGGCTGGCCGCAAAGCGGCGTTTCCGCCGAGATCATGGCCAAAATCATGGAAGAGGCTTTCGATTATCTCGACGCGCCGGTCGTGCGGGTTTGCGGCAAGGATGTGCCGATGCCTTATGCGGCCAATCTCGAGAAACTCGCTTTGCCCAATGCCGAAGATGTTGTCGCCGCGGCGAAAGCGGTGCTCTATCGGTAAGCGTCAAAAAGATGTGAGCCTTTCCATGCCGATCGACATTCTCATGCCAGCCCTTTCACCGACCATGGAAAAAGGCAACCTTTCCCGCTGGCTGAAGAAGGAAGGCGACGCGATCAAGCCGGGCGATGTGCTTGCCGAGATCGAGACTGATAAAGCGACCATGGAAGTCGAAGCCGTCGATGAAGGCGTGCTGGCGAAGATCGTCGTGCCCGCGGGTACGGAAGATGTGCCGGTCAACAATGTCATCGGCTTGATCGCGGGCGAGGGCGAAGACGCAACCTCGGTCGCGGCGCGTGGCGCATCGCATCCTTCCGCTAAGGGAGAACATAAAATAGGCCAGTCCGATCAGCCAGCGCCACCGCACCTAGAGTCTGTGCCCTCTCCGCCCGCAACGCCAACCTCGGGGCAGGGGGCGGCGCCGCGCCCGGTCGCCTCGGTCGATGGCGAGCGCGGACCGCGCATTTTTGCCTCGCCGCTCGCGCGCCGGATCGCCAAGGACGCGGGGCTCGACCTTGCCGCCATCAAAGGATCGGGTCCGCATGGCCGCATCATCGAGCGGGATGTGAAAGCAGCGCGCGCGCACACCCCGGCCGCGCCACGGGTTGAAGAGGCGAGGGCGCCCTCGGTTCCCGCTCCCGCGCCATCCGATGAAGCCATCAGGCAAAATTATGCGCCCGGCTCTTTTGAGGAAACTCCGCATGATCTGATGCGCAAGACGATCGCCCGCAGGCTCATGGAGGCGAGCCGGACAATTCCGCATTTCACGCTCAACACCGATTGCGCTCTCGACGCTCTTATAAGTCTGCGCGAAGCGATCAATGAAGCCGCGCCCAAGGATAAGGAAGGCAAGCCCGCCTATAAAATCTCGGTCAATGATTTTATCGTTAAGGCGCTCGCGCTGGCGCTGATCCGGGTTCCAGACGCCAATGTGACCTTTACCGAGACCGCCATGTTGAAACACAAACAGGCCGATGTCGGCGTCGCCGTCGCCATTCCCGGCGGTTTGATCACGCCCATTGTGCGCGCGGCCGAGACGAAAACTCTGTCCGCGATCTCGCGCGAGATCAAGGATCTTTCCACCCGCGCCCGCGCCCGGAAACTGCGCCCGGAAGACTATCAAGGCGGTTCGACCTCGGTGTCCAACCTTGGAATGTTTGGCATCAAGAGCTTTTCCGCCATCATCAATCCGCCGCAAGCGACGATCCTCGCGGTTGGCGCCGGCGAGCAGCGCGTCATCGTCAAGAATGGCGCGCCCGCCGTCGCGACAATCATGAGCGTGACGCTGTCTTGCGATCATCGCGCGGTCGATGGCGTTTTGGGTGCGCAGCTTCTCGCCGCGTTCAAAACTCTGATCGAACAACCGGCGGGGATGCTGGCGTGAGGATCGAGAGGCGCCTTCTCCCCCTCCCCCTTGTGGGGAGGGGACAGGGGTGGGGCTAAGTCTGGGGGCGTTCAATGAAAGGTGCTAAGCTCAGCCGAAAGACCCTTTCGCCTCGCCAACTTGAATTCGCAAAAGCCATGCGCCTTGGCATGACCGCGCCCGAACGCAAGCTTTGGAAAGCCTTGCGCTGGCGAATCCCAATCGCAGGAACCCATTTCAGACGTCAAGTTTCCCTTGGCCCTTACATTGCGGACTTCTGTTCCTATGGCGCAAAGATCGTCATCGAGGTTGACGGGAATCGAGAATCGAACGGACGCTTCCCGTAAGCGCGATGCGAACCGCACAGCTTACATGCAAGCGGAAGGGTATCGCGTGCTGCGCTTTTCAAATCGCGATGTGATGTTGAATATAGACTTGGTGCTCGACACGATCGCGGCGGCACTCCTCCCCACCCCTAACCCCTCCCCACAAGGGGGAGGGGAAAAACGAGACGGCGCGGATGGCTGACGCTTACGATATTCTCATCATTGGCGGCGGCCCGGGTGGCTATGTCGCGGCAATCCGCGCGGCGCAGCTCGGCTTCGAGACCGCCGTTGTGGAGCGCGAGCATCTCGGCGGCATCTGCCTCAATTGGGGCTGTATTCCCACCAAGGCCTTGCTGCGCTCAGCCGAAGTGTTTCAACTGCTCAACCACGCCAAGGATTTTGGCCTTACAGTCGATGGCAAGATCGGTTTTGACCCCGCCGCCGTCGTGAAACGATCGCGAAAAGTCTCGGCGCAGTTAAACAACGGCGTCGGTTTTCTGCTCAAGAAAAACAAGGTCGATGTCATCTGGGGCGAAGCCATCATCACGAAACCCGGAGAGGTCCTGGTCGCCGCAACGAAAAAGCCCGCGATGCAGCCGCAAAATCCGCTCCCCAAGGGCACTCTCGGCGCCGGCACTTATCTTGCCAAAAATATCATTATTGCGACAGGCGCGCGGCCGCGTGTCCTGCCTGGTATCGAGCCCGATGGGAAACTTATCTGGACCTATTTCGAGGCCATGGTGCCGGAGGCGTTTCCAAACTCCCTGATCGTTATGGGTTCCGGCGCGATCGGGATCGAATTCGCCTCTTTCTATCGCACCTTAGGCGCGCGTGTGACGGTCGTCGAAATCCTGCCGCAAATCCTTCCGGCCGAGGACGCGGAGATCGCCGCCCATGCCCGCAAACGGTTTGAAAAGCAAGGCATCGAAATTTTGACCTCGGCCAAAATAACAAGGGTCGAGAAAAAGCAAGAGGGCGTTGCCGCTACGCTCGAAGTCGCCAAGGGTGTCACACGAGTGGTCGAAGCCGAGCGCCTGATCTCCGCCGTTGGCGTCGCGGGCAATGTCCAACATCTGGGGCTCGAGGCGCTGGGCGTCAAAATCGAACATGGAATTATCGCCACGGATGGATGCGGGCGCACAAATGTCCCCGGGCTTTTTGCGATCGGCGATGTCGCTGGCCCTCCCATGCTCGCCCACAAGGCCGAGCATGAAGGGGTTGTCTGCGTCGAGGCGATCAAAGGGCTGAATCCGCATCCTTTGGACAAGACAATGGTTCCGGGCTGCACCTACTGCCATCCGCAGGTGGCCTCCGTTGGCCTCACCGAGGCAAAAGCCAAGGAATTGGGTCTCGAAGTCCGGATTGGCCGCTTTCCTTTCATCGGCAACGGCAAGGCGATCGCGCTCGGCGAGCCAGACGGGCTCGTGAAAACCATTTTTGACGCAAAAAACGGAAAACTTCTCGGTGCTCATATGGTCGGGGCAGAGGTGACCGAACTGATCCAGGGTTTTGTCGTCGCGATGAATTGCGAGACGACCGAGGCGGAACTGATCCATTCCATTTTCCCGCATCCGACGATATCGGAAACCATGCATGAAAGCGTGCTCGATGCCTACGGCCGCGTGATCCATATGTAAGTCGCGGTCGCGCACTCACAGACGCGGCAGCCAGCGGTCGCCAACCTTATAATACTGTTTTTTCACTGCCACCCAGGCGACGCGAAAGGCGATTTCCTCCTGGCGCGGATCGCCGCTATATTCGCCATAAGCATTGTTGAATGCCGCCCGGAAAATATCTTGCGCATGCAAGGGCAGATGGTCGCGCACCGACGGCGGCAGGTCTTTGTTGCTGGCGTAAGGCATTGTGATCAGGCTCGGCCGGTAGTCCTGAATAGAATTGGAGTGATCCGGCCTTTGTTCCAAGAATGCAAGCGGAGCGGCTCGCAAAGAGCAGCGGGTGACAATCGTCCACCCTCGACCTATCTTTGGGTGAACGCGGGACGCCGCGTTGTGTGAGGAGACGATGAAGCATGACCTTGGAGTTCGGTCCACGCGAAAGCACCCAAAGCCAGGCCACGGCGCCCCGCCACCGGAAAAGGCGCATCGGCCCGATCAGCCGGTGGCGCGCAAGCCCGCCTGGATCAGGGTCAAGGCGCCGGGCTCGGCGGCATGGACCGCGACCCAAAAAATCGTTCGTGAGCATGGGCTCGTCACGGTCTGCGAGGAGGCGGGCTGCCCGAACATTGGCGAGTGCTGGGAGAAAAAACACGCGACCTTCATGATCATGGGCGACACCTGCACGCGGGCCTGCGCCTTCTGCAATGTCAAGACGGGCTTGCCCCGCGCGCTCTCGATCCCGCCGAGCCCGCGCGTGTCGCCGGGGCGATCGAAAGATTGGGCCTTGCCCATGCCGTCATCACCTCCGTTGATCGCGATGATCTGAACGATGGCGGGGCGGCGCATTTCGCACCCCGTGGCGGCAATCCGGGCGGCGAGCCCAAGCACCACGATCGAGGTCCTGACGCCGGATTTCTTCCGCCGGAAAACCACAGCACATCGAGTTGGTCGTCGCGGCCAAGCCCGACATCTTCAACCATAATCTTGAGACAGTGCCGTCCAACTATCTCGAGGTGCGCCCCGGCGCGCGCTATTTCCATTCGATGCGGCTGCTCCAGCGCGTAAAGGAACTCGATCCGACTGTTCACCAAGTCTGAGTGATGCTGGGAATTGGCGAGGAACGCCATGAGGTGTTGCAGGTGATGGACGATCTGCGCACCGCCGGCGTCGACTTCTTGACGATCGGCCAATATCTCCAGCCGACGAAAAAGCATCATGCGGTCATCCGCTTCGTGCCGCCGGAGGAATTTGCGTCTTATGCCGAAATCGCGCTCGCCAAGGGGTTTTTGCTCGTCTCGGCGTCGCCCCTGACGCGATCCTCGCATCACGCGGGGCGGACTCGCCCAGTTGAAAGCGCGCCGCCTCGCCTTGCGGGAGCAGGGTTGAGCGGCTAGAGCATGTGTCCGAACCGATCCCGGCTTCGCGGGGCGGCGATAGTCCGCCTGACGGAGCGCGCGCTTTTTACTTTGTTCCATGGTGTGAGCGGGCATGCCTTCTTTCAAGCCACCACCGGGTCCACCATACCGCGGCGGAGATGTTCGAGCTTGTCGCCGATGTAGAAGGCCTATCCGCGTTTCGTGCCGCTTTGCCGCAGTTTGCGGGTTCGCAAGCGCATAAAGACGGGGGCAATTTAATGCTCATTGCGGATATGGAAGTCGGCTATAAGGCGATCCGCGAGACTTTCACGAGCCGCGTCACTTGCGAGCGCGCGGAGCAGCAAATTCTCGGTCGAATATATAGATGGACCGTTCAAACATCTCGAAAATCTCTGGATATTTCACGAGCGCGACGGCGGCAAAACCTGTCTTGTCGAATTTCGCATCGCTTA
>CAWAQW010000010.1:0-29533 GCA_963784075.1 uncultured Alphaproteobacteria bacterium
GCGGTAAGGACCTTGCACACTCTCTATGACTTGGACAAAGCTTCATCCAAAACCGGCCCGGCGACTCGCGAAAAGGTTCGTGTTCACTTGCTGGTCTAAAGTTTGCTAGGCACATGGATTGACAGCAATCCGAAACGGCTTACGCACATATTTGTGCGGTGCGGGTCATAATCGCATCACCCGAATTCATCAACAGCCGGGAGGATGATCTGAATAAAGTTTCAGATGTGGATGAGATCGAGGGAGTATTCGAATCAATACAGCCGATAGACGTTCGCACATGAAAGCAATCACCGGCCAAACCTCTTTCTATGCTTCAATGCAACATAAACGAGCACTCGAGGACTGGATCGCGCAAGCGGACGCCCGTTTCGCGATCAAGTTCCGGTGATACTCTGAGAATTTGGCGCATGGGCTGGGTTGGCGGATCGCGCCCGAAGGGATTGAGTCGTTTGCCGGTTTGGGAATTATCGCCGGAGGGGCTGGCTTGGCCGTTGGCTGGCGAGTTCGCCGGCTGGTGTGGTGAAACCTGAGGTCTGAACAGGAAACGTCCATGTTTGGCACGCTCGGCGGTCCCCGTCTGCTGCTGCGCCGGCTTCGCGAGGTCATGGCGGAGCCGGTCAGCCCGCAGGCGCGGCTCGACAAGATCGTCGTCCATATCGCCGCGAACATGGTGGCGGAGGTTTGCTCGGTCTATGTGCTGCGCGCCGACGGCCGGCTCGAACTCTATGCGACGGAGGGTCTGAACCGCGAGGCGGTCCATCTCACCACGATGCGCGCCGGCGAAGGCCTCGTCGGCCTGATCGCCGAGACGGCCGAGCCCCTCGCGCTCGCCGACGCGCAATTGCATCCCGCGTTCTCCTACCGGCCGGAGACCGGCGAGGAAATCTATTCCTCCTTCCTCGGCGTGCCAATCCTGCGCGGCGGCAATACGCTCGGCGTGCTGGTCGTCCAGAACAGGGCGCGGCGCGTCTATCCCGAGGAGGAGATCGAGGCCCTGCAAACGACGGCCATGCTGCTCGCCGAGATGATCGCTTCGGGCGAATTGCAATCGCTCGCCCCGCCGGGCCGGGATATTGCGCTGCGCCGGCCGCTTGCCTTGAAGGGCACCCCGATTGCCGACGGCGTCGGGCTCGGCCATGTTGTCCTGCATGAGCCGCGCATCATCGTCAAGCAGCTCGTCGCCGAGGACGTCAAGCGGGAAATCGAGAGGCTCAACACGGCGATCGGCGCCATGCGTCACTCGCTCGATCTTCTGATCGAAAGCGGCAACATGGGGCCGGGCGAACATCGCGATGTGCTCGAAACATTCAGGCTCTTCGCACATGACCGCGGCTGGCTGCGCCGGCTGCGCGAGGCGGTGGCGACGGGCTTGACCGCCGAAGCCGCGGTCGAACGCGTGCAAAACGACACGCGCGCCAAATTGCAGCGGCAAACCGAGCCCTATCTGCGCGAGCGCTTGCATGATCTCGACGATCTTGCCAACCGTTTGCTGCATCAGTTGACCGGTCAGGATTTCGTGGCGACGCATGAGGAATTGCCCAATAATTCGGTCATCGTCGCACGCTCCATGGGGCCCGCCGCGCTCTTGGAATATGACCGCGCGAAGATCCGTGGTCTGGTTCTCGAGGAAACCGGCGCGTTGAGCCATGTCGCGATCGTAGCGCGGGCCCTCGGCATCGCGGCCGTCGGAGACGTTGCCAATATCGTTGATTTGGTTGAACCTGGCGACGCCTTGATCGTCGATGGCCTCTCGGGCGACGTTCATCTTCGTCCGTCGCCGGATGTCGAGCATTCCTATGCCGAAAAGGCGCGCCTGCGCGCCCGCAAGCAGGCGCAATATCACAAATTGCGCGATGTGGCTGCCGTCACCAAGGACGGCGTCGCGATCGATTTGCATATGAACGCCGGCATGGTGGTCGATCTCCAGCATGTCGCGGAGACAGGTGCCATATCGGTCGGGCTGTTCCGGACCGAAATCCAATTCATGCTGGCGTCGCGCTTGCCAAAGATGAGCGAACAGGAGGCGCTGTACCGGACCGCCCTTGATTCGGTTGAGGGTAAATCCATCACGTTCCGGACCCTCGACATCGGATCGGATAAGATTCTGCCTTTCTTGACGAAGGTCGAGGAGGAAAATCCGGCGCTTGGCTGGCGCGCCATCCGCATTGGTCTCGACCGGCCTGGGCTGTTGCGCACGCAGTTGCGCGCATTGTTGCGGGCCGGCTCGGGGCGCGAAATGCGGATCATGTTTCCAATGATCGCAACGCTCGAAGAATTTGAAACCGCGAAAGCCTTTGTCGAGAACGAGCTCGCCCATTTGCGCCTGCATGGCCGGGCCCCGCCCTCCGGCCTCAAGCTCGGCATCATGGTGGAGGTGCCATCCATGCTCTGGCAACTCGACGAAGCCTGCAAGAATGTTGATTTTCTTTCCGTCGGCTCGAACGATCTCTTTCAATATCTCTACGCCGTCGATCGGGACAACAAGCGAGTCTCGGCACGGTTCGATCCCTTATCGGCGCCGATCCTGCGGGCCTTGAAACTGATTGCCGATAAAGCGCGCGCATCCGCGACACCTTTGACGCTGTGCGGCGAAATGGGAGGCAAGCCGCTCGAAGCCCTTGCCTTACTCGCTTTGGGCTATCGCGGCCTTTCCATGTCGGCCACGGCGATCGGTCCCGTCAAGTCCATGGTGCTCGCGACCAATCTGAGCGAGGCGGAAGATTTTGTCGCGAGCCTCATTGAAGAGGCAAGGGGAGGGCAATCCTTGCGCGAAAAATTGCGTAAGTTTGCGAAAGCCCAAGGCATTCCGGTCTAAGAACCGCCGTGCGCGCGCCCGGCCCCTAGATCGAAAGATGAACCGGGCCTCCTTGTGTCCGATTTCTCGCATCATCACAGGCAAAAACTCTGCAACTTGTTCGGACTATGAGCCGGCGAGAGAGCGGTGGAGATGGACTGCGTGCAAGCAAATTAACGAATCTCTTACTGTGATCGGCCAATCTTGCGGCATGGTCATTTACAGACGCGTGCGCGCAACTCTTTATCCCTTGGCTCTTTATTGCGTCTCCGGCGCGATCGGCGGCTATTTCGTCTGGCATGCGGTGAACGGCGAACGCGGTCTTAAAACCAAGGATGAATACGAACATAAGATCGCCGTTTTGCGCGGCGAGTTGGACGATCTCAAAGCCGAGCATGCCTCCTGGGATCACCGGATCGCTTTGCTGTCCGGCCGTGAGATCGACCGCGATCTTCTCGATGAAGAGGCGCGGGCGCTGCTCGGCCGTGTCAACCGGAACGATCTGCTCGTCTTCTTGCCGCGAGCGCAAAAATGAAACGCGCAGGCACGCCAGTGTAAGGCGCGTTGGGACGGCATTGCGAACGTCCAAAGGTCCACCTTAAAGCCGAGCCCGGCGCTTTCGGCGTAACGTGGGATCGCCAAACTTGGCGCGGTACCGGCCGAGAAAGAGGGGCACGCTCTCTTTTCTTGGCTTGCCTAAAGGGACCGCGCGGCAAGGCGGCCCTTCGGCATGCCTCCGGAGCACCGGATCGTGCTCAAGCCATCGATCATGTGCCTTTCGTTTGAACAACTTACCGGGGGCTCGCTTTCTTCTTGAGGCCGCGCTATTTGTAAGTGAGTTGCTTCCGCCTTTCCAAAAGGGGCTTTTCATGGCCGCCGAAATCCGCCACCGTCCGCGGCAAAACCGCGACCGGAAAAGTGCAAAATGCGCCCTCGGTCAGCGCTTCTTTCAGCAAGGAAGAGGAGCTTACCGCCTATCGCATGATGTTGCTCATCCGCCGCTTCGAGGAAAAAGCCGGGCAGATGTACGGCATGGGACTGATCGGCGGTTTTTGCCATCTCTACATTGGTCAAGAGGCGGTCGTCACCGGCGTCCGGATGGCGGCGGCCGATGGCGACCAGACGATCGCCAGCTACCGCGATCATGGCCATATGCTCGCCTGTGGCATGGACCCGAAATCCGTCATGGCGGAATTGACCGGGCGCAAGAGCGGCGCCTCGAAGGGCAAGGGCGGCTCCATGCACATGTTTTCGAGGGCTGCGAATTTTTACGGGGGTCATGGCATCGTCGGCGCGCAAGTGCCGCTCGGCAGCGGGCTCGCCTTCGCCAATCTTTATCGCGGCAATGGCAAAATTTGCTTCACCTATCTTGGCGACGGCGCCGCCAATCAGGGCCAGGTCTATGAGAGTTTCAACATGGCGGAACTTTGGAAACTGCCTGTTGTCTATGTTATCGAGAACAACCGCTACGCGATGGGCACATCCGTCACCCGGTCGTCGGCGCTGACCGATTTTTCCAAACGCGGCCAGTCCTTCAACATTCCGGGCGAGCAGGTCGATGGCATGGATGTCCGCGCCGTGAAATTTGCCGCGACCCGCGCCGCCGAATGGTGCCGGGCCGGCCATGGGCCGATGATCCTCGAAATGCAGACCTATCGCTATCGCGGCCATTCGATGTCGGACCCGGCGAAATACCGCTCAAAAGACGAGGTGCAGAAAATGCGCGAGGAGCATGATCCGATCGAACAGGTCCGCGCCCGTCTATTGGCGAGCAAGCAAGCGAGCGAAGACGATCTCAAGAAGATCGATGCGGAGGTCCGCGCGATCATCGCCGAGGCCGCGGAATTTGCCTCGCACGAGCCGGAGCCGGACCCGGCCGAATTGTGGACCGACGTTTTGGCATAATGGGCGCAAGCAAAAGCGGTACGGAACGAGCAGGGCAAGACAAGGACAAGAGATGGCGACGAATATCCTCATGCCCGCGCTTTCGCCGACGATGGAACAAGGCAGGCTCGCCAAATGGCTGAAAAAAGAAGGCGATGCGGTGCGCTCCGGCGATGTTCTGGCCGAGATCGAAACGGACAAAGCGACCATGGAGGTCGAGGCGGTCGATGACGGCACGCTCGCCAAAATATTGGTGCCGGATGGAACCGACAATGTCGCGGTCAATACGCCCATCGCGGTGATCTTGGGGGAAGGCGAAGACGCCGCAGCGGTGCAGGCGCCAGCGCCAGCGGCTCCGGCCGAGGCTGCAAAGCCCGCATCTGCGAGTGGCGACGCCCCTAGCAGCGTGACGCCCGTGGCCCATGCCGAGATGGCACCCTCCCCGCAGCCCGCGCCCGCTGCCGCGATCCCCAAAGCCGAAAAAGACTCTCTGCCCGAAATTCCCGAAGGCACGGCCATGGTGACGCAGAGTGTGCGCGAAGCCTTGCGCGACGCGATGGCCGAGGAGATGCGCCGCGACGCCAGTGTTTTCATCATTGGCGAGGAGGTCGCGGAATATGAAGGCGCTTATAAAGTCACGCAAGGCTTGCTGCAGGAATTCGGCGCGCGCCGGGTGGTCGATACGCCGATCACCGAACATGGGTTTGCCGGGCTTGGCATAGGTGCCGCCTTCGCGGGCCTGCGCCCCATCGTCGAATTCATGACGTTTAACTTCGCGATGCAGGCGATGGACCAGATCATCAATTCCGCCTCCAAGACGCGCTATATGTCCGGCGGCCAGATGGAATGTCCAATCGTGTTTCGTGGTCCCAATGGGGCGGCTGCCCGGGTCGCGGCGCAACACAGCCAGGATTATGCCGCGTGGTATTCGCATATACCGGGCCTCAAGGTCGTCATGCCCTATACGGCGGCCGATGCCAAAGGGCTTTTGAAAAGTGCGATTCGCGACCCGAACCCGGTCATTTTTCTTGAAAACGAGATCCTCTATGGGCACAAATTCGAAGTGCCCAAGCTCGACGATTTTCTCGTCCCGATCGGCAAGGCGCGGATCGCCCGTGCGGGCAAGGATGTCACCATCGTCTCCTTCGGCATCGGCATGGTGTATGCCCTGAAGGCGGCGGAAGATTTGGCGCGCGAGGGCATCGATGCCGAAGTCGTCGATCTGCGCACCCTCCGCCCGATGGACAGCGCCACGATGATCCAATCGGTCAAGAAAACCGGCCGCTGCGTCACCGTCGAGGAAGGCTGGCCGCAAAGCGGCGTTTGTGCCGAGATCATGGCCAAAATCATGGAAGAGGCTTTCGATTATCTCGACGCGCCGGTCGTGCGGATTTGCGGCAATGATGTGCCGATGCCTTATGCGGCCAATCTCGAGAAACTCGCTTTGCCAAATGCCGAAGAGGTTGTCGCCGCGGCGAAAGCGGTGCTCTATCGGTAAGCGTCAAAAAGATGTGAGCCTTTCCATGCCGATCGACATTCTCATGCCAGCCCTTTCGCCGACCATGGAAAAAGGCAATCTTTCCCGCTGGCTGAAGAAGGAAGGCGACGCGATCAAGCCGGGCGATGTGCTCGCCGAGATCGAGACTGACAAAGCGACCATGGAAGTCGAAGCCGTAGATGAAGGCGTGCTGGCGAAGATCGTCGTGCCTGCGGGCACAGCCGATGTGCCGGTCAACAATGTCATAGGCTTGATCGCGGGCGAAGGGGAAGACGCAACCTCGGTCGCGGCGCGTGGCGCATCGCATCCTTCCGCTGCTGAAGAACATAAAATAGGCCGGTCCGATCAGCCAGCGCCACACCCACAGTCTGCGCCCTCTCCTCCCGCAGTACCAACCTTGGGGGAGGGGGCGGCGCCGCGCCCGATCGCCTCGGTCGATGGTGAGCGCGGCCCGCGCATTTTTGCCTCGCCGCTCGCGCGCCGGATCGCCAAGGACGCGGGGCTCGACCTTGCCGCCATCAAAGGCTCGGGTCCGCATGGCCGCATCATCGAGCGGGATGTGAAAGCGGCGCGCGCGCATGCCCCGGCCGCGCCACGGGTTGAAGAGGCGAGGGCGCCTTCGGTTCCCGTTCCTGCGCCATCCGATGAAGCCATCAGGCAAAATTATGCGCCTGGCTCTTTTGAGGAAATTCAGCACGATCTGATGCGTAAGACAATCGCCCGCAGGCTCATCGAGGCGAGCCGGACGATTCCGCATTTCACGCTCAACACCGATTGCGCTCTCGACGCTCTTATGAGTTTGCGCGAGGCGATCAATGAAGCGGCGCCCAAGGATAAGGAAGGCAAGCCCGCCTACAAAATCTCGGTCAATGATTTTATCGTCAAGGCGCTCGCGCTGGCGCTGATCCGGGTTCCAGACGCCAATGTGACCTTTACCGAGACCGCCATGTTGAAACACAAACCGGCCGATGTCGGCGTCGCCGTGGCAATCCCTGGCGGCCTCATCACGCCCATTGTGCGTGCGGCCGAGACGAAAACGCTGTCCGCGATCTCGCGCGAAATAAAGGATTTTTCCGCCCGCGCCCGCGCCCGGAAACTGCGTCCGGAAGACTATCAAGGCGGCTCGACCTCGGTGTCAAACCTTGGCATGTATGGCATCAAGAGCTTTTCCGCCATCATCAATCCGCCGCAAGCGACGATCCTCGCGGTGGGCGCGGCCGAGCAGCGCGTCATCATCAAGAATGGCGCGCCCGCCGTCGCGACAATTATGAGCGTGACGCTGTCCTGCGACCACCGCGCGGTCGATGGCGTTTTGGGTGCGCAGCTTCTCGCCGCGTTCAAAACTCTGATCGAACAACCGGCGGGGATGCTGGCGTGAGCCGGTCCCCAACCTTTCTCCTCGTCCTGAGGCGAGCGGCAGGCGCCCATGGCTGACGCTTACGATATTATCATAATCGGCGGCGGGCCGGGCGGCTATGTCGCGGCAATCCGCGCGGCGCAACTCGGCTTCAAGACCGCCGTCGTCGAGCGCGAGCATCTCGGCGGCATCTGCCTCAATTGGGGCTGCATTCCCACCAAGGCCTTGCTGCGCTCGGCCGAAGTTTTTCAGCTCCTCAACCACGCCAAGGATTTCGGCCTCACGGTCGATGGCAAGATCGGTTTCGACCCCGCCGCTGTGGTGAACCGATCGCGAAAAGTCTCGGCGCAGTTAAACAATGGCGTCGGTTTTCTGCTCAAGAAAAACAAGGTGGATGTGATCTGGGGCGAGGCCATGATCACAAAGCCTGGCGAGGTATCGGTCGCCGCAACGAAAAAGCCCGCGATGCAGCCGCAAAATCCGCTCCCCAAGGGCACTCTCGGCGCGGGCACTTATCTTGCCAAAAATATCATTATTGCGACAGGCGCGCGGCCGCGTGTCCTGCCTGGTATCGAGCCCGATGGGAAACTTATCTGGACCTATTTCGAGGCCATGGTGCCGGAGGTGTTTCCAAACTCCCTGATCGTTATGGGTTCCGGCGCGATCGGGATCGAATTCGCCTCTTTCTATCGCACCTTAGGCGCGCGTGTGACGGTGGTCGAAATCCTGCCGCAAATCCTTCCGGCCGAGGACGCGGAGATCGCCGCCCATGCCCGCAAACGGTTTGAAAAGCAAGGCATTGAAATTTTGACCTCGGCCAAAATAACAAAGGTCGAGAAAAAGCAAGAGGGCGTTGCCGCCACGCTCGAAGATGCCAATGGCGTTGCTCGGGTTGTGGAGGCGGAGCGTCTGATCTCCGCTGTCGGTGTCGCGGGCAACGTCGAACATCTGGGGCTTGAGGCGCTGGGCGTCAAAATCGAACATGGAATTATCGCCACGGACGGGCGTGGGCGCACCAATGTCCCCGGGCTTTATGCGATCGGCGATGTCGCTGGCCCTCCCATGCTCGCCCACAAGGCCGAGCATGAAGGGGTTGTCTGCGTCGAGGCGATCAAAGGGCTAGATCCGCATCCCTTGGACAAGACAATGATTCCGGGGTGCACCTACTGCCATCCGCAGGTGGCCTCCGTTGGCCTCAGCGAGGCAAAAGCCAAGGAATTGGGTCTCGAAGTCCGGATTGGCCGCTTTCCTTTCATCGGCAATGGCAAGGCGATCGCGCTCGGCGAGCCAGACGGGCTCGTGAAAACCATTTTTGACGCAAAAACCGGAAAACTTCTCGGTGCTCATATGGTTGGGGCAGAGGTGACCGAGCTGATCCAGGGGTTTGTCGTCGCGATGAACTGCGAGACGACCGAGGCGGAACTGATCCATTCCATTTTCCCGCATCCGACGATATCGGAAACGATGCATGAAAGCGTGCTCGATGCCTACGGCCGCGTGATCCATATGTGAGGCGCAGCCGCGCACTCACAGACGCGGCAGCCAGCGGTCGCCAACCTTATGATACTGTTTTTTCACCGCTGCCCAGGCGACGCGAAAGGCGATTTCCTCCTGACGCGGATCGCCACTATATTCGTCATAAGCACTGTTGAATGCCGCCCGGAAGATATCCTGCGCATGCAAGGGCAGATGGTCGCGCACCGACGGCGGTAGGTCTTCATTGCTGGCGTAAGGCATTGTGATCAGGCTCGGCCGATAGTCCTCAATACGATTGGAGTGATCCGGCCTTTCTTCGAAGAATGCAAGCAGAGCGGCTCGCAAATGAGCATGCGGGTGACATCCGTCCGCCCGCGACCTATCTTTGAGTGAACGCTGGAACGCCGCGTTGTGTGAGGAGACGACGAAGCATGGCCTTGGAGTCCGGTCCGCGCGAAAGCACCCAAGGCCAAGCCACGGCGCCCCGCCACCCGGAAAAGGCGCATCGGCCCGATCAGCCGGTGGCGCGCAAGCCTCCCTGGATCAGGGTCAAGGCGCCGGGCTCGGCGGCATGGGCCGCGACCCAAAAAATCGTCCGTGAGCATGGGCTCGTCACGGTCTGCGAGGAAGCGGGCTGCCCGAACATTGGCGAGTGCTGGGAGAAAAAACACGCGACCTTCATGATCATGGGCGACACCTGCACGCGGGCCTGCGCCTTTTGCAATGTCAAGACCGGCTTGCCCCGCCCGCTCGATCCCGCCGAGCCCGCGCGCGTCGCCGGGGCGATCAAAAGATTGGGCCTTGCCCATGCCGTCATCACCTCCGTTGATCGCGATGATCTGAGCGATGGCGGGGCAGGGCATTTCGCGTCCGTGGTTGCGGCGATCCGGGCGGCGAGCCCACGCACCACGATCGAGGTCCTCACTCCGGATTTTCTCCGCAAACAAGGTGCGCTTGAGCTGGTCGTCGCGGCGAAGCCCGACGTCTTCAACCATAATCTTGAGACCGTCGCGTCCAACTATCTCGCGGTTCGCCCTGGCGCACGCTATTTCCACTCGATCAGGCTGCTGCAGCGCGTCAAGGAACTTGATCCCCGAATGTTCACCAAATCTGGACTGATGCTGGGGCTTGGCGAGGGCCGCCATGAAGTGCTGCAAGTGATGGACGATCTGCGCACCGCCGACGTCGACTTCCTGACGCTCGGCCAATATTTGCAGCCGACGAAAAAGCACCATCCGGTTGCCCGCTTCGTGCCTCCGGAGGAATTTGCGTCCTACGCCGAAATCGCGCTCGCCAAGGGGTTTCTCCTCGTCTCGGCTTCGCCCCTGACGCGATCCTCGCATCACGCGGGGGAGGATTTCACCAGGCTGAAAGCGCGCCGCCTGGCCTTGCAGGCGCAAGTCTGAGCGGCTAGAGCTTGTATCCAAGCCGATCCCGGCTGCGCCATGCGTGCCTGGCGGAGCGCGCGCTTTTTCTTTTGTTCCATGCTGTGAGCGGGCATGCCATCATTTCAAGCCACCCACCGGGTCCGCCACGGCGCCGCCGAAATGTTTGAGCTTGTGGCCGATGTCGAATCCTACCCACGGTTCGTGCCGCTTTGCCGCGCCTTGCGGGTTCGCCGGCGCATCGAAAACGAGGGCAAACTAACGCTCATTGCCGATATGGAAGTCGGCTATAAGGCGATCCGCGAGACCTTCACGAGCCGCGTCACTTGCGAGCGCGCGCAGCACAAGATTCTGGTCGAATATATCGACGGACCGTTCAAACATCTCGAAAATCTCTGGAAATTTCACGATCGCGAGGAAGGCAAGGCCTGTCTTGTCGAATTTCGCATCGCTTATGAATTCCGGAGCCGCGCCCTCAGTCTCGTCATGGGCGGGATGTTTGACCAGGCGTTTCGAAAGTTCGCGGAAGCTTTCAAAGACCGTGCCGACGTTGTCTACGGGAAGGCTCCCTGAGAGCCTGACTCAAAAGACAACTATCGCGCGAGTCGTCTGATTGCGATCTGGATCGAGGCGAGGGCGACGAAGGCTTGAAGCGTGGCGGCGAGATTTTCCCAATCCTTGGCGAGGCGTCGATTGCGGCCGAACCATGAGAAGGTTCTCTCGACGACCCAGCGCCGCGGCAGTAAGACGAAACCTTTCATGTCGTCGCTGCGCTTGACAATCTCAACGCGCAGCGAAGGAACCTTCGCGACCGCCGCGTCAACCTGATGCGCGTTGTATCCGCTGTCCGCCCACAAGAGTTCGAGCCAGGGAAAGCTGTTGCGGATTTTATCGAGCACGAGCGCGGCTCCATCACGATCTTGGACACCAGCCGAATGAATGACGATACGCAACGGCAAACCTTGCGTGTCGACCAACGCATGAATTTTGCGCCCGTTCACTTTCTTGCCGGCGTCATACCCGGTCAGACCGTCATGACCGCCCCTTTTTCCGCCGACTTCAAGGATTGGCTGTCGATGATCGCGGCCGAGGCGCTCGCTTCACGCCCCATGTCTTCACGCAAATCCATATGCAATTGTTCCCAGATCGCGTCCCACACACCAGCTTTCTGGAAGTTGCGAAAGATATTGTAGACGGTCGAACGGGGCGGAAATCCCTCGCGAGGAAGATAACGCCACGGGCAACCGGTGCGAAGAAGATAAAGGATGGCGTTGATCGCTTCGCGCATATTGGTCTCGCGCGGACGCCCGCCGGGTTTGGCGGGCGGGATCAATGGTTCGAGACGCGCCCATTCGCTATCAGTCATGTCGCTCGGATACCGCCTCTCGACCCGCCGGTAAATCTTGCGGTGCTGCTCAGTCCACATTCCGAATCATCCTCCGACTCTTCGGAATCTCCGAAATCATGCAACCAGCGCGAGCGCAACAACCTTTTGGGTCAGGCTCTAAGGGAACGGCGCATCGTCTTCCTGGAGCATGTTCCGAAAAAGTTGATCGGCTTTTTCGATCAGAACATGCTCCAACTCTTCGAATCTGAGCCTAGTCCTTATCGATCAAATGAATCCATTTGATCGGGACGCGCTCTAGATTGTGCGATGCGTGGCCTCGAGGAGCAGAGCGATCGCCGTCGCGAGCGAGGCGGAACGGACTGCGTCGCGGCCAAGATCGCCGAAACGTTTTTCGACGGTGATGACGGCGCCGTCACGGCGTGCCAGGCCAAAATATACAAGGCCGACGGGCTTTTCAGGCGATCCCCCGGCCGGCCCCGCGATTCCGGTGATTGAAAGGGCCACGCCGGCCAGGCTATGCGCAAGGGCGCCGGCCGCCATGGCCCGCGCCGTCTCGGAACTCACCGCGCCGAAGGCTTCCAAAATTCGCGGCGAGACCCCAAGACATTCGATTTTCGCTTCATTGGAGTAGGTGACGAATCCCCGTTCGAACACATCGGAGGACCCTGGTATCGAGGTAATCAAGCCGGCAAGGAGGCCGCCCGTGCACGACTCAGCCGTCGCAACGGTAAGTCCCGCGGTCCGGCAGGAAGCGATGAGTTCGGCCGCGCGGTTTAGGATTGCCTCAGGGAACATCCGACCTTTCCCGTTAATTGGGGACGCGCCCGGGACGACGGAGGGGCGCCCCGTGCGCCGGCTCTCGAAGGGCACGTCTTGGCTTCGGCCCCATGATCCCGGTGATCGAAAGAAACTCCCCGGCTGACCGACGCGCGAGTTGGCGCTGAAGGTTTCCAAAATCCGCGGAGAAACCCCAAGACATTCGATTCTCCCGCAATCGGAGGCGCGGCTAACCGCGCTCGAAAGCCTTCTGACGGCCCCGGTATGACGGTGGTCAACCCAGCCATGGCCACTGGTCCAAGATTCGGCCGCGAGCTTGCCACCAAGATGCCGTAGCTTAGCCAGTAATGTTAACTGATAAATATATACAAAGGATACATATCACCATATAACATGAGCGAATTCCCTTACGTCAGCTCGCTCTTTTAAGCAATGCGGTGGGGAGGAGCCATCTTGTTATCGCCAGCATATCGCCTCTCAAGAAAAAACTCCCAAAACATGCTATAGCTTTTCCATAACGAAACAAATTTATATTAGATAACGCAGACATCCCATCAAAAATGAACGATCTAAAATAGCTCAATTCTTTGAAAGAACGCAAATTATCCAAAACAACTCTTCATTATGATGCTGCATTCCTATACGTCAAGCAAGGATAGTACGAAATGTCGCTCATTTTACCTATCGCCCCTCCCGTCCTGGGCTGTCGTCCTAGATTGATCAGACGTTCTGTCCGATTTTGCCAGGCAGCTCTTTTGTGGGTTTTTTGCGCGGCCCCGGCTTGGGCTACGCCGGTCATTATGAACACGCCGTCGACCATGATGCCAGGCAACGTTGTGAGCGTGATCGGGAGCGGCTTTGGATCCTCGCCGTCGGTGAACTTTAGCACGCGTCAGAATCCTGGCACCCGCATCCAAGTAAAGATCATCAAAGGCGACAACAATGTCGTCGCTTTCGAAGTCCCATCGAATCTGCCTTTCCAGGTCTATAATATCGTCATATCCGACGGCCAAACCTGGAGCCAAACGGCGAGCGCGAACAATCCTCATGCGATGCAGTTCGACAAGCCGGAAATCGCGAGCGGCGACCGCTTCCGGATTTTTGGACGCAATCTTTACGTGCCGACAAGCGTCGGCCAGCCAACGGTCTCCTTGGTCGACAATGCGACCGGGACTCAGCTCGCGGCCGCCATCAATTTGAGCCAAAGTGACGCCTATAGCCTGACGCTGACCGCGCCTGCCGGCATCCAGGCTGGCCACAGCTATCGTGCCCTGGTTTCCAACGGTTCCGGCTCTTCCAATTCCGACGTCAGCATCCTCGGGCACGCTGCGAATGGCGTCGATTATTTTAATCTAGGCGTGCCGTGGGGGCGGGATTACATCTATCAAAACGGGCCGAACTACACGGGACTTGTCGATAACGCCGACCATCATTTCTATGATGTCACCAGCGATCCCTTTCTGAAGCTTCATGCCAAGGGCGATGGCATTGCCGATGACATGCCGGCGATCCAGGCGGCCATCAACCAAGCCGCGGCGCATGGCGGAGGCCTCGTCTATTTGCCGCCCGGAACCTATAGGTTCGCTTCCCTTTCGAATACGGCCCTTTATATGGCGTCGAATGTGGTCGTGAGGGGGTACAGCAATAGCCAAGTCACGATACTTATGGGACCCGCCACCCAACAGCCGTCGACCTATGTTTTTTGGGGGGTCTACTGGCCGCCAGGCACAACTATGTCGGGGATGGCCGATCTTTCGATTAAAAATATCGACACGCTCAGTCAGAATGTCAAAACCATCGTTTCGGGCGGGCCGACCAGTAAGCTTTTTCTGCAGCGGGTAAACTGGGATCTCGGCACCGGCCAAATGCTGAGTATCAATAATGCGGATCGAATGGTGATTACCTATTCAACTTTTCACCAATCGATCAATTACCAAAATCCGAATCCGATTTGCCCTGTCAGCAGCGGGGAAGGTCCCTTCTGGTTTGATAATTTAACGAATTTTACGTTCAGGGGTAATACCCTTTGGTGGGCTTCGGGAGGCAATGAGTTCCTCACGATCAACAACGGCGTGTTCGAAGGGAATCATTTCACCCGGAGCGCGTCCGACAAGATCGTCGTTACGTCGGCGAATATCTCTTGCCTGAACAACGATTATTACGAGAATCCTATCAAAATTGGAGACTCTGTTCAGCGTCAATTGGCCCATGTATTGGCAACATAGTTCGCGCAAAAGCTTGTTATTCAGAACAATCTATTCGACGTTACAGATGGGGTATTGAAATTTAATCTCGTCGACGGTGAAACCATCCTGAATGAAGGAGGAGCACATTATGGCCAAAAACAAGATGCTGGGACGGTAACTTCTGCGACCAGCACAACCCTCAGCGCGAATTCAAAATGTACAGGAACGTGTTCTTGGAACTTTGCTGCTCCTTCTGTCTTTAATCCTGGTACTCGAATTGCGATTATCAGTGGCCAGGGCTGCGGCCAATGGCGGCAGGTCACGTCGCGGACCAGCAACACTTTTACTGTGTCTCCTCCTTGGGATATTGTACCTGCGCCTGGTGATAACTTCACCGTATTTGAACCAACAATGATGAATAGCTTGATCCGTAACAACGTAATGAGTAACAATCCAAACGGGATTTTATTGTGGGCATCTGGTTTTCTGAATGTTTCTATTCTAAATAATACATTGATCGATAACGGTGGTATTATTGTTCAGAGCATTCAGGATATTCAAGCGCTCGGATCAATAAGTCCAAAGATCGGATCATTCAGAAATATTGAAGTAAATGTAAATACTGTCACGAATACAAAAAGCCTGTATCCAGCATATATCTTTGTTAACGCTGCTCTTGACGATCCGAACTACATATGGGGAACCGGCATCGATAGTGTCGAGGTGCGCAAGAACTCAGTCACAGGCAGGGCAGGAACGCCAAGCTATTACCTTCCTGACGGCACCTATTATAATCAGATTCAATACGCAGATCCGCGGCCTCAATATTCGCCAAATAGCCTCGCGTACGGCATCGTGGGAACCATATTGCAGGGGAATAGTTGCTGGAACTGCCCAAGCAGCTACACTTTGAGTACCGGCGTTCTCGATACGATCATCTGGAATTCGGTCGGCCCTAGCACCGTCAACGACAAAAAAGTGTGGGGCACAGCGACGCAGGCTTCCACGGGGACGGTTGTCAGCCACGATTAGCCCTTCGACCAAGCTCAGTGATGACGAGGCTGGCGCATGATCCCTGAACAGGATCGTGCGCCGTTTTTTTTTGAAAATCAGCCGCTTGTGCCTGGGGCCCTCCACCTGTGCCATTCAGGGAGGACGCGGGGCGCGCGGGCGGGCCGCGCACAAAACCCGCGTGCCGCAACTCACGCGCCGCTTGAAGAGAGGACTGATACTTCGCGCAAGAGACCGATGCTGTGTTGGGAGGCGGCGCTCTTCCCGGATCGGCTCGTGATGCTCTATGCTATTGTGAGACCGAAGGCGACCGTCAGACCGCGAAAGGGACGCGCATGCATTTCGGCCACGTCCAATATCTACCGGTCGCGCCGCCGCTCTTCGCGCTGCTCGCCGGTGCCCTCATCCTTTTGCTGATCCTCGTGCAGATCCGGGTGCTGCGTTACGCCTATATGCAGCTCGGTGTGAGCTCAGGCACGGCTATTTTCTTGCTCTTCGCTTCTCTCCTCGGCAGCTACATCAACATTCCGATCGCGGTGCTTGGCCAGGAAGCCATGGTGACCGAGGGAGAAGTCACCTATTTTGGCATGCGTTACATGGTGCCGATGATCGTCGATTCGCGCGGCGTCGTCTTAGCCGTGAACGTTGGCGGCGCGGTCATTCCAACCTTGCTCTCAATTTATCTCTTATCGAAAAATCGGCTTTGGGGGCGCGGCCTCATTGCGATCGCCTGCGTCGCCTTGATCTGCAATGCCTCCGCCCAGGAAGTCCACGGCGTAGGCATTGCCCTACCCATTTTCGTGCCGCCTGTGGCCGCGGCTATCACCGCCGCGATCGTTTCCTGGCGGAACGCCGCGCCGCTCGCCTATGCCGGGGGGAGCCTCGGAGTCCTGATCGGCGCCGATCTTCTTAATTTGGGCAGGCTGCAAGGCCTCGGGGCGCCAGTTTTATCGATTGGTGGCGCCGGCACGTTTGACGGCATATTTGTGACCGGCGTGTTCGCGGTTCTGTTGGCCGGGCTTGCCGGCAGAAGGACGGCGCGGTGAGATGCCAGCTTTCGCGCAGTTTTCGCCGCGGGAAGGCTCACGGCCTTCGCGCCGAAGCGCCGGACGGGACTTTCGGCCAACCAAGCCCCCACAGTCTAAGCCATCGCCAGGCTGAGAGGATAGGGTGATCCGCGCGGCAACACCTTCCCGAGGATTTCTTCGCCGCCCTCCAGGCCGCTGGAATGCCAAAGGTGCCGGAAGAATTCTCTGTCGTGCCGCGGCATCAGCTCATCACAAGCGCCATCCTCGCGGAAATATCCGGTTTCATCCGCGTCTTTGACCGGGTGACCACCAGCCAGGCTTGGCAGGCGGCAGTCTCGCGCGAGGCGCCAGCGATCGCGCGGCTCAGGCGCCCGGAGGTTTGCTTTTTCAGCGCTTGGGATTTTCATCTCCCGCCCGAGGGCGGCTTCCAGCTCATCGAGTTCAACGACAATGGGTCGGGTTTCCTCTTCGCCGCGATCATCAATGCCCTGTACCATGAGGCGGCAGGACTCGCCCGAGAGGAATGGATAGCAGCGCCTGCCGGTCTTCCCTCATTCAACCAACACATGAGGGATTTGGTGGAACAAGAGGCCAAGTCATTCTTCGAAGTCTGCAGAGCGGGCTTGTTTCTGATTCTCGATGATGCCGAATCGTTGCGGGCGGGCAAATTTCGCGGGGAACTTCAGCTGCTCCGTGATCTCTTCCGACAGCAGGGCTGGCGGGCTGAACTTGGATGTCCCGCAGAGACCCGCTGGGACGGCCGCCAATTGCTCTTCGACGGGCAGGCGGTCACCTTCATCGTCAACCGCTCGACCGATTTCCTCTGGCTGTCCGAAGATTTCTCCGCCTTGCGGAAGGCCTATGAGGAGGGCCAGGTCTATATCGCCCCTAACCCCTTCACCTATGCGACGCGCAGCGACAAACGATTGCTGGAATGGCTGTCGCTGCCGCATTGGGATGAAGACTTGGGGATCGAGCCCGGGGCACGTCAAATCTTGAGCGCCCATGTGCCGGAGACGCATCTGGTGTGCGCCGGAAACGTCGAACTGCTGGCGCAAAGAAAGCACGAGTTTGTGTTCAAGCCCCTCCACGGTTTCGCCGGCCGCGGGCTCCTCGACCGTGCCGCGGTGGGGCGGGCGCGCCTGCGGCGTCTCGTGAAACAGGGTGAGGGCTATGTGGCGCAGCGATGGGTTCCAAAACCTTGCATCGAAGTCGCAGGGGTGCCCTTATGGACGGATCTTCGGGTATGGGCCTATCGCGGTGAGATCTTTCTCCTTTCTGGGCGCGCCTCCCAGCGGCTGGACCGGCTGGAGCTAACGCCGCCGGGTGGCTGGCTGCCGACCTATGCAACTCTTTAGCATCGGGTGAACCGCACGTTAGCATCGGGCGAATCGCAAGCGGGCGTGCTCCGCTCGTCCGCCGTAGAGCTTATCTCACTTCATACCGATGAGGTCCTTGATCTCCCTCACAACGGTCATGCAACGCGGATCGCCGCTGGCGTCGAGCGCGCGGGCCCGTGCCATGGCATCGAGATAATTGGAATCAGCGCGTTTCTCGGCGCGCGCGACCGAGGAAGGGGTCGGCTGTCGATGCAACTGCGCGCCAATGGATTGCGGATCGGTGCGGCCGATGTTCGGCCCAGGGTTACGCATGACCTCTTCAATCTTTGCGATCTCATGGCCGCAGGGCCCGGCATGGGCACCGGCCATGCTCGCGCCGAATGTGGCGCCAATGATCAGGGTCCTGCGAATGATGCTGCGCATTGAGGCGCTCCCACAGGCTCGCCGGCCGATGGCATGGGAAAACGGCAAGCATGATCGCTGGTTTTTCAAGGTCGATGATGCGAATCTACAGTGCGGCCGGAGAGGGGTCAAATGCCGGAGCATATTGTGGAATGGGATTTCTCGCGCGCGCCATTGGCTCGCGCTTTCGAACGCGCCTACGCGAGATCATAAAGGTGTACGATCGAGCGTTTAGACCGTGAACCTAAAAAGGCGGAACCTAAGGGCTTTGAGCATCATCCGCTGATTTGCTTTCGATTGGCGCGCTTGCGCATTTTGCGAGGAGGCTGTGCCGGCGGCCGTATGAAAAGTAGAGCAAAAGGCCGAGAACCATCCAGACGATGAACCTTTCCCATGCGATCGCGGGCAGCTTTGAGAGCAACCAAAGGGAAAACGCCATGCCAGAGAGGGGGATCCAAGGGACGAGGGGTGTCCGGAAGCTGCGCTGGAGGCCGGGCCGGGTCCGCCGGAGCACGATGATTGAGAAGCAGATGATCACAAAAGCGGACAGCGTGCCGATGTTCACCAATTCGGCGACCTCCTTGATTGGGAAGAAGCCGGCGACGAGGGCTGTCAGTCCGCCCGCAATCAGCGTCGGGCGGTGGGGCGTGCGGAACCGCGGGTGAACTTGCGCGAACCACGCGGGCAGCAGACCGTCGCGGCTCATGGCGAACCAGATGCGGGCGCAGCCTAGCATGAACGCGAGCATAACGCTGGCGATGCCCGCCACGGCCGCCACAGACACGAGAAGCGTCACCCAAGGCAGGCCGATCGCGGTGAAAGCGGCTGCAACCGGAGCGGCGCTGTTCAAACTATCGTAGCGAACGATGCCGGTGAGAACCAAAGACATCGCGATATAGAGTGTAAGAGAAATGGCCAATGAGAGCAAAACAGCCCGGGGAAGCTGTTGCTGCGGGTCTTTGGCTTCTTCCGCCGCGGTGGTGAGGGTGTCATAGCCGAAGACCGCGAAGAAAACGACGGCAGCCCCCTCGGCCACGCCCCCGAAGCCAAAGGGCATGAAGGGATGCCAGTTGGCGGTGTGCACATGAGGCAGCCCGGCGGCGACGACGAGGACGACCGCGGCGAGCTTGATAATCACCATCGCCGTGTTGAAGCGCGCACTCCATTCGATGTGCAACACCAAGAGACCTGCCACCGAAAGGCTTCCCAGCATGGCCGGGAGGTCCAAAACACGGCCTGGGCCTGTTCCCGGCGCCCCCATGGCCCAGTTGGGAAGCGTGAGGCCGAGCTGGCTCAGCAGAGCCTGCAAATAGCCCGACCAGCCGATGGATACGACGGCGACGACGAGCGCATATTCGAGCAGCAGATCCCAGCCGATCACCCACGCGGCGAGTTCGCCAAGCACGGCGTATCCATAGGTGTAGGCGCTGCCAGCGACGGGGATCATCCCAGCAAACTCGGCGTAGCAAAGGGCGGCAGCGGCGCTCGCGATGCCCGCGATCACGAATGACAGCGACACGGCTGGCCCAGCTTGGGTGGCGGCCACGACGCCGGTGAGCACAAAGATGCCCGCCCCGATGAGTCCGCCGAGGCCGATGGCGGTGAGGTGCCAAAGACCAAGCACCCGGCGAAACTGGCCCTTGCGTCCGATCTCGGATTGGAGGCGCTCAATCGACTTGGTGCGCAAGAGCGCCTGCAGAGACATGGATTCTCCCGAAAAGGGGTGGGCGCGGCAGATAGGGCTCTATTATGTCAAAATCCCGCCTCGGCCGTGTTCCGGTTTGATGGAATCGGAACACGCTTTAGGCTCTTTGATGAATGTTCGATGGCCGCGACTGCCATGGATGTTGATCTATGCGGCTATTCTGGCCGCGAATGGCCTGCTGCATTTTGAAAACAGCCGGGGGAATGTCCGCGCCGCTCGCACTGAGCTCTTTAAGTGCACACGCGCGGCGCGCCGTCTGATTGTCACCGAAACGCGGCCACGGCCCGTTCGGCATGGGGTGGAGAACGGTTGCCGCGCGCCTTGCTAAGGAAATGAAGCAACAGCTTGGATGTACGCATCGCCGATCGCGGCGTCGATCTGCGAGTTTATCTCGACGGCGCGCGATACGGCGGCCCCGTTTTCAAGACCGCCGTCAGACTCTTTCAACTCAGGTCTAATTTCTCCAATGCCCTGAGGATGGAATTGCCGTATGGCAAACGCCCAACAAGTTCCTCCGTGCGGTCGGGTATCTGGCCCCACGCGATCAAGAAGACCGCGAGCACCAAAATCAGCACGGTAAGCGTAACGGAGGCGAGTGCGGCAATAACCGCAACCGCCAGGGTAATTCCTAATTTAGTTCTACTGTTCAAAGCCATTTTTCAGCCCTCCCAGCCACAGTGAAATCTAGCACAGTTGCCGATTTCGGCCAGCACCTTAAACGCTCTCTCGAGCCGGGGTGCCGCGCCGTCGCGGCGTGGCCCGCGAAGCCCGGAGTATGAGAGCAAAGTGCAAACAAAAAGCCCCTGATCCGGCGTCCAGCCGGATCAGGGGCAAATGTCGTAAGCTTGGGGAGGACACCAAGCTGGTAAAGCCAAGCAAAAATCAAGCCAGGTTGGCGCGACCCGTGGGAGGCGGCGCAGGGCAACGAGCGCAAGGCCATCGTCGAGCCTGAGGATTGGGATATAGATGTTGCGCATGGCAAGCAGGGAGGAAGCGAACAATGAGCGATCAAAGTGCGGGACGTTCTCCTGCACCAAAGCGCGACGACTATGCTGTTGTCGAAGGCTCGCGGGGGCCACGCCGCGATTTCAGGATCACGGTCGGGCTGCGCGAAGGCTGGGACGTGGATGGCCGAGTTTACGATGTTTCAGAAGCGGTACGCACGGCGCGGGCTTGGATGAGCCGCCGGGTCGGCGCCGGCATGCCAGCGCTCTCCGGCATGTTCACCCGCGCCGAGGTGACCTATGCGTGGCCCCGCCCGGACGGCTCCGCCGGCTCAGACCGCGAACCGGTGGCGGTTTTCACCGGCGAGGCTGTGCATGCTTATCTGGGCCATCTGCCCGACCAGGAGATCGAGGCCATGTTGAACGAACTGGCGGTTGAGCTCGGCGCAGCCTTGGGCCAGGAACGGCTATATGTGGCGTTCTGCGATCGAACTTGGATCCTCGATGCGGGCGGCCGCCACGGATAGCGGCGGCACAGGACCCTATACCTGTCCTCGGGGCCGTTCTCACGATCGCCTCTTTTGTGGTTGATTCGGTGGATTAATCGGCGCGGTTCGCGGCGCCGCTGCGGACGGTTGCCGTCATGCGGTACGGCAGGCGCGCGATCGCTTATCCACAGGAAGCGGAATTGCGTTCCTGTGCAGCGCAAACACCTCTGCCGCCCGGCCCCATGCTGGGTGCCCGCATGAGACTGCAAAACGGTCGCAAAAAGACCGTTGCGAAGGCCCTCAATATAATTTCGGAAGAGAGCCCGACGACGAGAAGCGCGACGACGCCGATAACGGCAAGTACGGTCATCAACATTGGAATCGTCTCCTGATTTGGTCGCTGAGTGGAGCCCCGCCGCGCGGCAGATCCCGTTCGTGGCGGGATCCGTCCGTAGGAGGCTAGTGCACCAACTTCAATGGCCAACCCTCGTGGCAGATGGTTTTTTTTGCGGGCAGCTTCGCAGGGGCCGTGTGGGCTAGGGAGAGTCCGCCCAGCCAGACAACGCCCGTCGCCCTTCAATGGCTCCATCTTGGCGGCAAAAAGTTCGTGGCTCGGTTTGCGGCTGTCCCAGGGTTGGAACCTCCCGTGACTTTGGTGTGTTTAACCGGCCCTCGTTGAACACACACGGAGGACAGGCAAACTCCGATGGTTGACATTGATGAAATCCTGGCCAGCGCAATTCGAAATGCTTGGCTCCGCGCCGACAGCCCCGCGGTCACGGTCACGCAACTATGTTGAAATCGAGAGGGCCCGGCGCGTTCGCGCCGCCCTCGAGCGGGAGGGCCTGTGCATCAACTACGCACGGCCAATGCCGACAGCACGCGTGACCAGCTTGACGAAACATCAACCGGAAGCGGACGACTGACGGAGAGGCGCGGCGAGCGAGCGTATGGCGGGCCGGCCGGCGGAGCCTGGCGGCGCCCTCGATATTTGTCAGCAATTTCTTGATTTTGTTGGCGCGCCCAAGGGGAATCGAACCCCTGTTTTCGCCGTGAAAGGGCCGAAACTAGCTTCACCAGGCTTCATGGCGCTGTACTAACTCATTGCTGCATGCGTCGAGCTGCTCCGCGTCTATGGCATCACCCGCGTTACCTCCGACCGGTATGCGGGACAGTGGCCCGTTGCGCGGTTCAGCGAGCAGGGCATCGCGCTCGACCAGTCCGCTAAAGCCAAGAGCGACATTTATCTCGACTTTCTCAGCCTAGTGAACTCGCATCGCGTCGAGCTTCTCGATAGTAGCCGCTTGATGAACCAATTCGCTGGCCTGGAGCGCCGCACCGCCCGCTCTGGCCGAGACAGCGTCGATCACCAAAAGGACTTGCATGACGACCTCGCGAACGCCGTAGCGGGCTGCCTGGTTAATTTGGACCTCGACCGCCGCCCCGCACTTGTCCGCCAATCCGACCTCGGCGGCGACAAAGGCATCCCCCTCCCTGATGTTTGCGACACGCTCTTCGCCGTTCTCGCCACAAACAAGCTGGGCGACGCGGCCATCGTCTACGCGTGCACGGCGAAGGGCTACAGCGTGCCCCTCGTCCTCCTCGACTTCGATGTCACCTTCCTGTCTGCTTCGCTCTTCACGGACGCCGCCGCGCGCCTCCAGGACCTTTCCAGCCGGATGCGGGTACGTTGTTGGGGCGTCACTGGCATCTTCGCGGCCCCTGAGCTGTGCGAGCAGGCGCAGCGCGCGGGTATGCCCACCTGCGGCGTCCATGCGCTGCCAACCCTCGACCTCGAGCAATTGAAGACTTCGGCCGCGATGCATATCGGCGCCAACCGCGTCAAAGTCACCTCCACCGTCGCCGACAAGGGCCGAACCCTTCCTTTTGGTGGCGCCCTCGATTTCAAGCCCGTCGCCGATCTCGCCGATGATCCGTTGCGCGCCGCGGCAGTGTGGGCCGTCTGCGCAGCGCTCGACGCAAGACGGCAAACGCTTTCTCCTGCGCTCGGCGCCGCGTCCCGCGGCGAGCCTCGCCTTACGCGCCACTGGCGTTGCTTTGCCGCCGACAGTGCGCCAACTCGCCGACGCCTGATCCCGCCCCATCCCGGCGATCAACGGAAATGTAGTGCCAAGGCGCTTTTCCAGCGCGGATTTATCCGTGCTATCAATGTGTTACAAATTCCAGCTGTTGAAGATCAGCTGACGTTGCAATTGAGCAATCGACGGTGATCGCTTCGCAGGTCGCATGGCTCGGGAAATCCTTCGGCCATGGGAGGCCGTTGAGATAATCAGCGTCTTTTCGGCAGCCTTCTAAGTCTAGATGATGAGGGCCGCCTTCGGTGCACTGCTCGTCGTAGGGGTATGGCATTTTCCTGCAGAGAATAGTCCGGTATCCATGGACCTCGGCGGCGCTCGCCGGAGTCGCGAGCATCACCGCAAGGGCGGCAGCGATGACCATTAAAACGGTTAGCGCTCTCATTGGTCTATTCCACGCCTGCGTCATCAAGCAGAACTCTCTCAGCCACTTCTTTCGCGTCCGCTAACGTTTCGTGCATTTCGTCCTCGCCGGTTGCCACTTTCGTGAATATCTACTCTCCTTCGGCGTACTTTTCGACGCTCGCGATCTTGACGGCGTCAAGCCAAAGTTCCCAAGGGCATGACGGGCTTGTGCTTCCATTGCCAACGCTTGTGCTTAGTCCTCATTTCAATTCCTTAAAAGTTTTTTGTTATCGCGCTCTAGCAGCCTGTCGGGCTTAACGGACGACAGCGACATACGATAGAATTGTCGCATTGATTCTCGCATGATGACGGGTTCTGTCGGATGAGCAACTTCCGCACGATCGATCGGCAGACCGGGTTTCTGTTGCCGCCGTCGGTTGACGAGTGGCTGCCTGAGAAGCATCTGGCTCGCTTCGTTGTGGAGGTGATCGACGGGCTCGACCTTCGCGCGATGAGCGGCAGTTATCGCGGCTCCGGCTCGGCGTCGTATCATCCGCGAATGCTGCTGGGCATTCTGGTTTATGGTTATGCGACAGGCGTGTTTTCGAGCCGCAAGCTGGAGCGGGCGACCTATGACTTGGTGGCGTTCCGTTTTATCGCGGCCAACGATCATCCCGACCACGACACGATCGCGGCGTTCAGGCGGCGGTTTCTCAAGGAGATCGAGGGGCTGTTCGTTCAGGTGCTGCTGCTGGCGCGCGAGATGGGCGTGCTGAAAATGGGGACGATCGGGCTCGACGGCACGAAAATCCACGCCAACGCCAGCCGGCACAGCGCGCTTTCCTATGAACATGCGGGCAAGATCGAGGCGCAATTGCAGGCGGAAGTCGCCGATCTCATGGCCAAAGCCGAGGCAGCGGACGCGGCGGACATTTCCGATGGCATGTCGATTCCCGACGAACTGGCGCGGCGCGAGGAGCGTTTGCGTAAGATCGCCGAAGCGCGTGTGAAGATCGAAGCGCGCGCCAAGGAACGCCATGCGCGCGAGCAGGCGGAGCATGAAGCCAAACTTGCGGCGCGCGAGGCCAAGACCGCGGCAACGGGCAAGAAGCCCGGCGGCAAGCTGCCGCAGCCGCCGACGGAAGGACCGCTGCCCAGCGATCAGATCAATCTCACCGACGAAGACTCACGCATCATGCCCATGGCGGGAGGCGGCTTCGAGCAATGCTACAATGCGCAAGCCGCCGTGGCCGCGGGGAGCCTGCTGGTGGTCGCGATCGATGTGGTTTTGGCTCCCAACGATAAGCAGCAACTCGAGCCGATGCTGGGCAAGATCGGCGCCTTGCCGGAAGAATTGGGCGAACGCGAAACGCTGCTGGCGGACACGGGTTATTTCAGTGCGGCGAATGTCGAGGCTTGCGAGAAGGCAGGGATCGAGCCACTGATCGCCATGGGCCGTCAGCCGCATCATCCGCCCCTGGCTGAACGCTTTGAACAGGCGCCGCCTGCTCCAGAGAATCCGACGCCGGTCGAAGCCATGGCGCATCGGTTGAGGACGCCGGAAGGCAGGAAGGTCTATGCTCTGCGCAAACAGACCCCGGAACCGGTGTTCGGCATCATCAAAGCGGCGCTCGGATTCCGTCAATTCTCGCTCCGCGGGCTCGACAAGGTGCGCGGCGAGTGGAGCCTCGTGACCATGGCCTGGAATATGAAGAGGATGTTCGCCCTCAGCCCCGCCTGACGAGGCCGTGCGCGGCCTGGCGACGAGAAAGCAGACGGTTGCCGGTCAATAGAGGGGAGATCACAACGCGATCTGGACGCCACCAAACGTCCGGCGGAAGCTGGCAGAGGCAAAATCGTCCTCGGCGTTCTGCTACAAAGCCTCAGTCAGACGGGCTGCTAGTCGATCGAGTTCCCCGCGATACCGACGCCTACGAGCGTCACGAGGACGCCGCTCCAATGCCCGCCAACCGAGCGCAGCCATCCCGGCCGCGCCCGTCGCGATCATTATGCCAAAGAGTAGAACGGCGTCATGGTGGCGGGGGCTAGGGTTGAAGGCCCCTTAGCTAGCCCAGCTTATAGACCTATTCATCATTTCGGTCCAAATATCCCCGCCGGAGGCCCTACCAAAAAACGCGTGAGCGCAGTGTCGTACCCCAAGTCCTGCCTGCTGGCGAACCAGCAGGCAGGTTTGCTAACCAGAGAAGTTACTTAGCCCCAGGAACAGAGAAAGCATAAAGGTGATGGTTGGCGCCTCAATGCGGCCGCCCTCGATCTGAGGGTCCCTATGTTTGGGACTCCGATCGCGTTGAAAGCCTCGCGCAGGTGCGAGACGAGATTGACACGAACGGTGGAGGATTCGGCGCATTCCTCGGGATATTCCAGCTCGATACGTTGCGGCATCTTGCTGACTTCATCGATGAGTTTATCCGGCCCATCGCCGTAATCGTCGAGCACCTCAGCCAAGAGGGCTCGCGCCTCCTCGCGCCGGGCTTGCGCAAGTTCGGCCTTCAGTTCCTCGATTGATCTTTGCGTACCATTTGATTTCCTTCGCATTGTCTTGGAGATGACCTCCGCGAGAGCGCCCGTAGGCGCTCTGGCGGAACTCACATCGCATTCAAAATCTCCTCGATCTCCTTCCGCTGAGCGTCCGCACGTTCATGAACGTCCTCGATCGGCTCGGGCAGCAAATCCTCCAGCCGCATTTCGAGTAGATCGACAATGGCAGTCTGGCCCAGCGCCTCGGTCTCGACCGCGTCATGGTGGCTCTTGGTGCGGGCGTCGTACTTGCTGATGACCGTCAGGCCTAAAATCTCGATCTGATCCTCGGTCACCGCGAGGCGCTCCCAATTGAGCGGACCGACCTCCCGTTCAAGAACGTTGCGCGTGTTCGCCTCGATGTGGCCGCCCGCGAAATCCCAGTCGCCGAGATAGATGACAGTGTCGCCCTCGCACAGAGCGGGCGCCAAAGGTGTGCAGGAAGCCCGCGCACTGGCCATTCGTCGAAGCGATGCGCGCAGCATAGCGCGCCGCGAGGCCGCGCAGGACGCCTGCCAAGCTGCGGCTCTCAGTGATGATCATAGGAGCGGACCCATGCCACGGGTCGAGACGGGCGCTGCTCAGGAAGCCAAGCAAATCTTCGGCGACGGTGGAAGAGCCCGTGAAATCCTCAAGCTCGCGCGTCTCGTCGGCGATCCACTCCCATGGAATACGGCCGCTCTCGCGCAGCACGGTCAGCGCCTCGATCATGTCCTGATCCGTGCGGCGCGCGCCGGTGCGCTCCTTGGAGATGACCTCGCGGGCGATCAACTCATAGTAGAGGAACCTCGCGGATGTCGGCAGCGTGCCGGAGGCCGCGTGCTCCTCGAGCAGCTCGGTTAGCGCAGTGCGAAGGCGCTCGGCCTTTGACATTTATTTGATTCCTATAGTGCTAGTTTCTATCTATATTACGATATAATATAAGACACAAAGACACGATTGCAAAGTTGAAAAGCTATACGGTATATCAAAATGGCCATTAACAGCTTGCGCCGAGGTTGAGCTTCCCGTACCAAGAGATATTGATCTTGAAGGGAGTTTGGCTGTGCTGACGGGCGCTCAAATTCGCGCGGCGCGATCGCTCTTGCGATGGCGCCTTGTCGATCTCGCCGCCGCGTCGGGATTATCGTTTGCCGCAATTCAGCGGGCGGAGAGCGTGGATGATATGCCACGCATGCACACCCAGAGTCTGGCGGCGATCAAGACGGCGTTCGAGCGCGCCGGGGTTATTTTCCTCGATGGCGAATGTAGCGGGCGCGGCGGCCCTGGGGTGCGCTTGCGGAGGCCCATGAAATGAGCACGATTACCGCGCTGCATCATGAAGGCCGCCACGTCTTCGAGCTTCCGCCGCCTGCCGGTGCCGAAACGCTGCCCGATCCTGTTCAACGCGCGATCCGGCAACTGTGCAAGGCGTACTTTTGCGCCAACGCAATCCCGATGATTGAACGTATAGCTTCGGAACCTTGCCGCGCAGTGTTTCGGGATTGGTGCAAACGTTCGCGCGACGGCAACAAATCGCCCGTCTACCTGCCTCGCGAGGGCCAGTTCGACGAAGCTTTGACAGCCACGGCTGTGCTGATATTTTCGCTCGCCTATTCTTCGGTACTTCGCGCGACGGCCGAACGGCAGTTCGAGATCACCACGGCGTGGAAACTCGAACATGGACATGGCTACGCGTCCGTCCCTGAGCCACGCGCGCCGCTGCTGGTGGCGCCACAGGGCCGAGCGCTTAGGCAGCTGGTCCCCACATGATGCCTGCCGAGCCGTGGAAGCGGCCTGGGGCACGCCGCATCGAGCGGGAGTGGCCCGCTTGATTTCAGAGCTGACGGGAAGCGATTATAAAGAATGTCTCAGCATCGCACGAAGCGGGAAAGGCGGATCAAATGGATAATGATTATTGCGTCTATTCGCTCGAATTCGCACCTCGCCACAGCTGGGAGCTGGTGATCGTTCGCGAGGCCGATGTCGCGCAATTGGTGAAATGCGTCGAGGCGGCGGGATTGTACCCTAGGCTCCTCGCCCACAGCCAAACCCACGAAGGCGCGCGCGGCATGGCTGAGATAATGGAGGCCGGAAATTTCGACCACATCCGCGAAACGCCCGGGGTGCATTAGCCCCAAGGGCATATTGGATAAATCTTGGACACGCAGCCCGGTCTTATGCGCTAACTTCTTGATTTTGTTGGCGCGCCCAAGGGGAATCGAACCCCTGTTTTCGCCGTGAAAGGGCGACGTCCTAGACCGCTAGACGATGGGCGCGGAAATTCTTTGCCGGCGGGTTCCCGGATCTTCCGTCAGCCGCGCGGACATATAAAGGCCATCGGCCTGACTGGCAAGTTCAAGAATGTGCGGCAAAGCGAATACCGTCGCATTTGGCCAAAGAGTGCCGGGCAGCACGTCTCGAGCCCGAAGATCCGAAGCGGCACCACGGTCGAGACGTCACGGTTTACGTCCGTTGGCCGGAGCGAAATCCAAGAGCCTCAGTTGCACGCGCTCCTTGCCGCCGTAGCGATTCTCCGCCAAGGTTCCGGCGAGATGGACAGCTGTGCCGCGTGCGGCGTGAAGCGCCGGGCCGAGCGGCTCGGAGGCGGCGCGAAATGCGATGCCGTCGATTTTGGTGCCGTCGCCCGCTTCCGCTCGCAGCCGGACGTGGCCATTGCCAACGGCGGCAACGTCGATGAGGCGATGCGCGGGCAGGGCAAACACCGGCTCCGAATTGCCGGCGCCATAGGGGCCTCCCCGCGCGAGGCCCGCGAGCAAAGTTTTATCGGCAGCGGCAGCGGTCAGCGCCGCGTCGATCAACAGGGATTCGCCAGCCCTCGCCTCGGCGACAGACGACACAAGGCGAGCTTCGAGAAAGTCTTCAAATTCGCCGAGCCGCTCCCGTGCGACCGTGATGCCTGCCGCCATCGCATGGCCGCCGCCTTTG
>CAWAQW010000011.1:0-14523 GCA_963784075.1 uncultured Alphaproteobacteria bacterium
TGGCGCGCCCAAGGGGAATCGAACCCCTGTTTTCGCCGTGAAAGGGCGACGTCCTAGACCGCTAGACGATGGGCGCGGAAATTCTTTGCCGGCGGGTTCCGGATCTTCCGTCAGCCGCGCGGACATATAAAGGCCATCGGCCTGACTGGCAAGTTCAAGAATGTGCGGCAAAGCGAATACCGTCGCATTTGGCCAAAGAGTGCCGGGCAGCACGTCTCGAGCCCGAAGATCCGAAGCGGCACCACGGTCGAGACGTCACGGTTTGCGTCCGTTGGCCGGAGCGAAATCCAAGAGCCTCAGTTGCACGCGCTCCTTGCCGCCGTAGCGATTCTCCGCCAAGGTTCCGGCGAGATGGACAGCTGTGCCGCGTGCGGCGTGAAGCGCCTGGCCGAGCGGCTCGGAGGCGGCGCGAAATGCGATGCCGTCGATTTTGGTGCCGTCGCCCGCTTCCGCTCGCAGCCGGACATGGCCATTGCCAACGGCGGCAACGTCGATGAGGCGATGCGCGGGCAGGGCAAACACCGGCTCCGGATTGCCGGCGCCATAGGGACCTCCCCGCGCGAGGCCCGCGAGCAAAGTTTTATCGGCAGCGGCAGCGGTCAGCGCCGCGTCGATCAACAGGGATTCGCCAGCCCTCGCCTCGGCGACAGACGACACAAGGCGAGCTTCGAGAAAGTCTTCAAATTCGCCGAGCCGCTCCCGTGCGACCGTGATGCCTGCCGCCATCGCATGGCCGCCGCCTTTGACGAGAATCCCCGCTTCGGCCGCCGCGCGCACGGCGCGGCCAAGATCGACGCCAGCAATCGAGCGGCCGGAGCCGGTGCCTATGGCGGTTCCGTTGAACGCGACCGCGAAGGCGGGACGCTGGAATTTTTCCTTGAGGCGCGAGGCGATGAGCCCCGCGATACCCGGATGCCAGCCCTCGCCCGCCGCGACGATGGCGGCGGAATTTGCAAGGTTCGGGCGCGCCATGACCTCGGCCTCGGCCGCCTCAAGCGTGGCGCGTTCCAGCTCCTGGCGTTCCCGATTGAGCCGGTCGAGCTCCTCGGCGACCGGCTGCGCTTCCTGCGGATCGGTCAGAGTCAAGAGCCTGGCGCCAAGCGCGGCGTCGCCGATCCGTCCCCCGGCATTGATGCGCGGACCGATCAGAAAGCCGAGATGATAAGGATTTGGCGGTTCCTTAAGCCCCGCGAGGTCGAGCAAGATTCTGAGACCAGGGCGCTCCCGCGCATGCATCAAGGCAAGGCCCTTGGCGACGAAAGCGCGGTTCAGCCCGGTCAATGGCGCGACATCGGCGACCGTCGCCAACGCCACCAGATCGAGCCCGGTGAGAAGGTCGGGCGGCGGCCGGGCGGGCGTAAAGAAGCCGCGTTCGCGCAGCGAGCGCTGTACTGCAACGAGGGCCATGAAAACGACCCCCGCCGCGCATAGCTGGCCGAGACCGGAGAGATCGTCCTGCCGGTTTGGGTTGACGACGATCGCCTCCGGCAACATCTCTGGCGCCTGATGATGATCGAGCACGATCGGATCGAGGCCGAGCCTGGCCGCTTCGGCGAGCGGCGCATGGCTTGCCGTCCCGCAATCCACGGTGATCAAAAGCTTCGCGCCGCCGCGCGCAAGGTTCTGGATTGCTTCGGTGTTGGGGCCGTAGCCTTCGAAAATCCGGTCCGGAATATGGATGACGCAGGGCACGCCGCAGGCCCGGAAATAATCGTAAAGCAGGGCCGAGGAGGCGGCGCCGTCGACGTCATAGTCCCCGAAAATCGCGATTTTGTCGCCGCGCTCCATCGCCTCCGCGATGCGGTGTGCGGCCGCCTCCATGTCCTTCAAGGAAAAAGGGTCCGGCAAAAGATTGCGCAACGTCGGGTCGAGATAGGCTTGTGCCGCTTCGGGCATGACGCCGCGTCCGGCGAGGACGCGGGATAAGACATCGCCAGTGCCATGAATTTGCGCGATGGCAAGCGCCCGTGCTTCACCCCGCTCGTCGAGTCGGCCGCGCCAAGGGCGCCCCAGCACGGAACGCGCGACCCCGAGAAAGGCGCGCGGTGCGGACGAAAGCAGCGATTCGTTCATGCCGGATCGTAGCCGGAGGGCTCGCGGATTTCGAGCGCAGCTTTCGCCATGTGCACAGGCAAAGGCGCCAACGTAAATTGCCCAGATTCGGAGAGGCAAAGCCGTTGGGGAGAGGGGTCCTTCGGGGGAGGGGATCTTGTATCCGGGCGCGGGCGCGGTTTTCTGGAACATTCCAGGCGCAGCGGGTCCTCACCTAAAGCTTCCCGCGCGTCCGCTGGCTGACGCGCGGGAACCGGATTAATGGATTGGTCAAAATCAATTGAATTTAGGGCGGTGTTACCAGCACCCAAACGCCCTCCGCTACTGGGTAATCAGAATCAAGAAAGCGTTACCGGCCCCCGCTCCCAATGAGGCAAGTGGTTTGCCGGGCTGATCGTTGGGGAAGAATGCCGTCCCTTGGGCCTTCGCGCATCCCCCAAGTGGGGAGTGATAATGTATCCCTCCCGCCGGAAAAATTGGAGTTCGTCCAGATTGTGGCTGGATTTACGTGGGTTTCCCGGCAAGCGGCAGCGCAACTTGCCAATCGACCGTTTTTCACTTTTTTTTGCGATTTATTTTATCTTGTGATCGGAACGGTCAAGGTCGGCGATGCGCGTGAGCGAAGCCGCGCGGCCTTCGCGGCCGTGCTTACTTCTTGCTGGGGGCCGCGCCACCGGCGACTTGCATCTTGATGATCTTATCCGGGTCGGTCACTTTGCCATTGTCTTCCTTGGCGCCCTTTTTGATCTTGTCGACGACATCCATGCCGGAAACAACCTGGCCGACAACCGTATATTTGTGGTTCAGGAACGGCGCATCGGCGAAGCAGATGAAAAACTGCGAATTGGCCGAATCCGGATCCTGCGAACGGGCCATGCCGACGGTGCCGCGCTTGAACGGCTCGCCGGAAAATTCGGCCGGAATATTGGGAAGGTCGGAACTGCCCATGCCGGTGCCGGTGGGATCGCCCGTCTGCGCCATGAAGCCATCGATTACCCGATGGAAGACGAGGCCGTTGTAGAAGCCGCGCTTCGTCAGGGTTTCGATTTGGGCCACATGTTTGGGAGCAAGATCGGGCCGCAGCAAAATCGTGATACGGCCGTCCTTGGTATCAAGATAGATCGTGTTTTGAAGGTCTTGCGCCGGAGCGGCGAAAACCGCATTCGAAATCGAGGCGCCGAAGGCCAGACCCAAAGCCAAGCCAGCGCAAATCAACATCCGGTAAAGCGTCATTCTGTTCGATCCTTTGCAACAACGAGAGAGCTATCCCGGCGGGCGCCATTTGGCGAGCGCTCGCGCGACCTCAGCGGGCACAAATGCCGACACGTCGCCACCGAGTTTGGCGATCTGCCGCACCAATGTCGCGCTAATGTGACGGACCGGGGGCGAGGCGGCCAAAAATACGGTTTTGATCTCCGGCGCCATCACGGCGTTCATCGCCGCCATGCGCATCTCGTCGTCAAGGTCCGTTCCGTCGCGAAGCCCGCGCAGCATGAGGCTCGCGCCGGCCGTGCGCGCGGCGGCGACCGCGAGGCCGGAAAAGCTGCGCACCGATAGCCGGCACGCGGGGGCCAGGCGAAGGCCTGCGCAGACGGTCTCGATAAGGGAGATGCGCTCCGCGGCGCTGAACATCGGCGTCTTGCCAGGATGGGTGCCGATCGCGACGACAAGCTCGTCGCATAAGGCTGCGGCGCTCTCGATGACATCGACATGACCATTGGTCAGGGGATCGAAGGAGCCCGCATAGAGCGCGACGCGGTTCATCGTCCCTCCCTCGCCGGCGCGGCCTGCCGGGGCGGTTTCAGTGCACGCCCAGCTTTTTCTGCAGATTGGAGGAAGATGTCGTGTACTGGAACGTCAACCTCTTGCCCGGGTACACATAGTGGTACACTTTCTGCGCCGCCAGCGCCCCCTCGTGAAAGCCGCAGAGAATAAGCTTCAGCTTGCCCGGATAATGATTGATGTCGCCGATCGCGAAAACGCCAGGCACATTGGTCTCGAAGGTTCCGGCATCGACAGGCACGAGATTCTCGTGGAGGTTCAAACCCCAGTCGGCGACGGGGCCGAGCTTCATGGTGAGCCCGAAAAAAGGGATGAGCCTTTGGCAAGGAATTTCATGCGATTCGCCCTTCATGTCCTTGAGGGTCACCGAGGCGAGTTCGCCCGCCTCACCCGTCAAGCCGGAAATCTGGCCAAGCCTTAAGTCCATTCGCCCGGCGGCGACCAGCTCGCGCATGGCGTTGACCGAATGGGGAGCGCCGCGGAACTCGTCGCGCCGGTGGACCAAGGTCAAATGCTTGGCGACAGGCTGCAGATTGAGTGTCCAATCGAGTGCCGAATTGCCGCCGCCGACGATCACCACATGTTTGCCGCGAAAATCCTCGATTTTGCGCACGGCGTAGAAGACGGATTTTTCCTCATAGGCCTCGATGCCAGCAATCGGCGGCTTTTTCGGCTGGAATGAGCCACCGCCCGCCGCTACGATCACAGCCTTGCACTCGAAGCTTTGGCCACTGCTCGTTCGGACGCGAAAGGCCGGTGCCGCGGCGTCCCCCAGAACCTCCAGGGCCTCGACCATTTCGCCAAAATGAAACGTCGGGTGAAACGGCTCGATTTGCTGCATCAAAGCATCGACAAGCTCTTGACCCGAGATTTTTGGAAAGCCGGGAATATCGTAGATCGGCTTTTCGGGATAGAGCTCCGCGCATTGGCCGCCAGGCTTCGGCAAAATATCGATAAGATGGGCTTTGATGTCGAGAAGGCCAAGCTCGAAGACGGCGAACATACCCGCCGGCCCGGCGCCGACAATAACGATGTCGGTCTTTATGCTTTCACTCATTCCTAGCTCCGGACTTATATCGAAAGGAAAGGGATTCATGGCGTCGCTCGCGCGGGTACCAGCCGGGAAATGAAGACAAACACAATGGTGTTGACGATCAAATAGAGGGTGGCAAAAACACCCGCCAGCCAAATTGAGATCGTCTTCATGGCACTGGCCGCGCGGCCGCGGGCCACCTCCGCTGGAACGCTCACGATTTGCGCCCCCGCCACGTCATTGAGTTGCCAGCCAAATCCGTTTCCGGTCCCGTAAAGCTTTACGATCTCCGGCGGCGCCTTGTCGGCGGGGCCGTGACAGCCAAGGCAGCTTTCACTGTCAACGTGGATCGGCGTGCTCAGATAGAGAGAACTTCCCGAGGGAGTATCACGGCGCCCGACGAACTCCGGCTTCGTCGGATTGTCACGAAAGTAGTTCACGACATCCGCCTCCCAATCGGTGGTGCGATCCCGCAAATTGGTCGGGTTTAACGCCGCTTCCTTATACGCGAAATCGGGAAATTTCCCCCGGAAATAGTTGAACAACTCCGTCGCGGCGTAGAACGGAATTGACTGGGGAAAGAATTGCGGCTGAGGTTCGTCATTGTGCCGTGAGTGCATGCTGCTGGCGAGCTGCTGGCGCGCGGTTTGCCAAACCTTTTGTTCCTGGGCCGTGGGGAGCCGCCGCATGGCTTTATGCAGAGCCGCTGGCATTTGGACCTCCAGGGCTTGCTCGATAGTCTGCACGCTTTCCAATACTTTCACCCGCTCTTGGTCCAGAAGCGGCGCCACCTGTGTCGTGGTGTAGGTGCGCATCGCCCGCGCCGTCTCGAGCATAAGGCGCGCGGTTTCCATGACTTCCTCTTCGGCGTTCGCCGATAATTGGCTCCAAACGATATAACCCGTGGCGGCGTAACCGGCAGCGACAGCCGGCAGAAAAAAAAGATTGAAGCTGAGAAGGATGCGAAGCTCATTGAGAACCCTGGTGATATTAAATTCCAGCTCGAAAAAAATCAGATTGATTTTGAGCTTGGTTTCCATGATTTTGATCATTGATCCCGCAACAGCAAATCAAAGAAAGGCGCAATTCGCTTCGTAACCCGGCTTATTTGGATTGCATTGAACCACGGTCATGATCGCATGGTATTGCTGATTTCCTTTATCTCTTTCATTTCGCGCATGATTTTAATCCAAAAAGTCTGCAACTTTTGGGAAACATGCTTCAGCCTTGCCGGTCCGGCGTGATAACGACGAGTCCATCGAGTTCCGGCGTCACCTTGATTTGGCAACAAAGCCGCGAGTTGGGTTGCACCTTATACGCAAAATCCAGCATGTCTTCTTCCTGGTCGGACGCTTTGCCCGTGAGCCCGACCCATTTTTCGTCGACATAGACATGGCATGTCGCGCAAGCACAGCCGCCACCGCATTCGGCGGTGATCTCGGGGATGCCGTTGCGGATGGCGTTTTCCATGACCGTGGAGCCTTCCTGCGCCTCGATGGTCCGGGCTTCGCCGCTTGAGTCGATAAAGGTGATTTTGATCATGGATCCCGCATTTGCCTCGCCGCGCGGCGGACGAAGGCCTTAGTTGAGGTGAGGGGAGAAGTCTATATTTATGGTAGTTTCACTAATCAAGTGCCCTTGTCGTTACGAAGCCGGCTCGCCGCCGCTAGATTAAGAGCGGCGGCGCCTCGTCACTCGGGAAATCATCGGATTTCCGGCTCATCCACGCCGAGGGGCGGATATTTCATGCGGAACGGATATCGCCTTACGGGCGGTCTTCCGGGGGGCAGGTTTTGATGCCCAACGCGCCATAGGCCGGACACCAGCCAACGAGCGCCGTGCCAAGGAGGATGAGACCGGCCAAGCCCGCAAGCCATTTCCAATGGCCTCCCGCAAATATCAACATGGAAAGCAAGGCCAAGCCGACAACGATGCGAACCAAACGGTCGATCTTTCCGACATTTGGGATCATGGCTTTCTCCTATGACCAGCGCTAAAGAAGGTTCACCGGAACCTTGAGATAACTGACGCCATTATTTTCGGCGGGCGGAAACGCCCCGGCCCGCATGTTGACTTGCACGGAGGGAATGATGAGCCGTGGCATTTGGAGCGTCGCATCGCGCCGTTTGCGCATCTCGACGAATTGATCCTCGCCGACGCCATCATCGATCTGAATGTTGTGCGCTCTTTGCTCGGCGACCGTGCTCTCCCATCGATATTCGGTGCGGCCGGACGGCAAGTAATCGTGGCACACGAAATGGCGCGTTTGCGGGGGCAGCGCGAAACTCTTCTGGATCGACCTATAGAGTTGACGGGCGTCGCCGCCGGGAAAATCGCACCTGGCGGTGCCGTAGTCAGGCATGAACAAAGTGTCGCCGATGAAGGCCGCGTCACCGAAAACATACGTCATGCAAGCCGGCGTGTGGCCGGGCGTATGGATCGCGCGTCCAAAGAGGCCGCCGAGCTCGATGACGGCGCCGTCGTCGAATAACGCGTCGAACTGACTGCCATCACGCTGGAACTCGGTGCCGGCGTTAAAAATCTTGCCGAAAGCAGTCTGCACGATTGTGATCTTGGTACCGATGCCGATCTTGCCGCCGAGCCGGGCCTTCAAATAGGGCGCGGCCGAAAGATGATCCGCATGGGGATGCGTGTCCAATATCCAATCGGTGCGCAAGTCATGCCCTTCAACATAAGCGCAGATAGCGTCAGCCGAAACTTTCGACGTGCGCGCTGACGCTGGGTCAAATTCAAGAACCGGGTCGATGATCGCGCAGGCGTTGGATTGCGGATCCTTCACCACATAGCTCACCGTATTGGTGGGCATGTCGAAGAACGCCTGGACTTCGGGATGCATGACCGCCTCCTTACCGGGCAAGCGCCAAAAGATGGCTTGCCGACCGGACAACTCTGGCCGCCAGCCTGCCCGGCGCCGCTGGTCGATGTCCGAACCGAGCGCGATCGTGGCACCCTTCGCAAACGTTCGGCAAGCTGTTTGCCGCGTTGACCGCCCCGCGCCGGTTCAGGAACCGCCTCGCAACTCAAACTCTCAATGGTTCAACATAGTCCTTTGTTTTGTGCCGTGGTCTTTGCCGGGAAACCCGAATTTTGCGTGTCACCCATGCGGCGCCCCTGGCTCGGCTCTAAGCCATTACCCATTACCGGCGATGTCCACCGCCGTGCCAATGACCGCCGCCACCATGCCAACGGCCGCCCCCACCATGCCCAGCCCCACCGCCGTGCCAGCCGCCACCCCGCCAAGCACCGCCGCGCCATGCGCCGCCGCGCCAGCCATAGCCGAGCCCATAGCGCCAAGGATAGCCGCATATGTACCACCCAGGTCCATTCCAGCCGTTGCCATACCAGCAGTAGTTGTAGCCGCCCCAGAAATATTGAACTTTCTCCAATGGAAGAGCGCCATTGGCCACCCCGCCCAAGCCGGCGTTTGGAAGTGATCCTGCCAATGCGGTTCCACCTAACCCCGCGCAGCCAGCCATAGACGCAACCGCAGCTGCAATAGTCACCAACCGGCGCATGAGCTTCTCCCTGAATGTTCCCGCCTTAGGCACAGGTTTAAAGGCACAGACATAAAATTTGGGCAATCTTGCTATAAATCAATTGATTTCAATCAAAATAATGCGCCGTTTCGGACAAGCCGCTCAGCCGCCAAACTTGCGGGCGCGTTTGGCGAGGGTGCGCAGGCGCAGGGCGTTGAGCTTGATGAAGCCCGCCGCGTCGCGATGATCATAGGCGCTGGCGCCTTCCTCGAAGGTCACGAGATCCTGGTCATAGAGCGAGTAAGGGCTCGAACGGCCAACGACGAAGGCCGAGCCCTTGAAAAGCTTGAGGCGCACCCGGCCGGTGACGAATTCCTGGCTGCGATCAATCATGGCCTGCAGCATTTCGCGCTCTGGCGAAAACCAGAAGCCGTTGTAGATGAGCTCGGCATATTTCGGCATCAATTCGTCTTTGAGATGCGCGGCGCCACGGTCGAGCGTGATTTGCTCGATTCCACGATGCGCGTAATAGAGGATCGTGCCGCCGGGCGTCTCATACATGCCCCGCGATTTCATGCCGACGAAGCGGTTCTCGACGAGATCAAGACGCCCGATCCCATGCGCGCGGCCAAGCCCATTCAAATGCGCGAGCAAAGCCGCTGGTGTCATTGGCTTACCATTCACGGCGACCGCGTCGCCGCGCGCGAAATCGATTTCGACATATTCGGGCTCATTCGGCGCATCCTCCGGATTGAGGGTGCGGGAATAGACATAATCCGGCACCTCTTGCGCGGGGTCTTCCAGCACCTTGCCTTCCGACGATACATGAAGAAGATTGGCGTCGACGGAAAATGGCGCTTCGCCACGCTTGTCCTTTGCGATCGGAATCTGGTTTTGCTCGGCGAAAGCGATGAGCGCGGTGCGTGACGTCAAAGACCATTCCCGCCACGGCGCAATGACCTTGATCTCGGGCTCCAGCGCATAATAGGCGAGTTCGAAGCGCACCTGATCATTGCCCTTGCCGGTCGCGCCATGCGCCACCGCATCGGCGCCGGTCTTGCGGGCAATTTCGATCTGCTTCTTCGCGATCAAGGGCCGCGCGATCGAGGTGCCGAGGAGATAGAGCCCCTCATATTGGGCATTGGCGCGAAACATCGGGAAGACATAGTCGCGGACGAATTCCTCGCGCAGATCCTCGATGAAAATATGCTCCGGTTTGATGCCGAGCAGAAGCGCCTTTTGGCGGGCCGGTTCAAGCTCCTCGCCTTGACCGAGATCGGCGGTGAAGGTGACCACCTCGCAGCCATAATTTGTCTGCAGCCATTTCAAAATGATGGATGTGTCGAGGCCGCCCGAATAGGCGAGCACGACTCTCTTAACGTCTTTTACTTCAGCTGCCATGGAGAACTCGCGGAGGGTTTTACGATTTTGCGCGACTATAGTGGCGACGCCCGTCCGCGCAAGTGTGTCCGTGACGATCTTTTGACTTGGGCGGCGGGTTTGGCGCGTTTCTGAGCCTTGCGCCAAGCTTGCTGCTCTGTCCGCCAAAGCCTCATGGTTAAGGGGCGCTTAAGAAATCGGTTTCAGTCTTCCCTTCGTATTAGGCGCCGGGTCGTGTTCCCGGTGCTTCGAAAGACGAAACCCATGAGTTCAAGAAATTGGTATATTCGCGGCGATCTTGCCTATGCTCAGGAAACCTTTCCGAAATTCGCGCTCGAATTCGGTGTTCCCCTCGTCGCCCTCCGTGCTCAATTCATACAGCGCCGGGGCCGGCGTCGGGTACAAGGTCAATGATTGGTTCCGGACGGATCTCGTCCTCGATTATCGCTCGCCGATCCACGCGGCGGGTATCGACCTATGGCAATAATTTGCCTTGCCAAACAAGCTGCGCAATCGCGAGCTCTTATTTTGCCGATTACGATCGCAGTCAATCGCAAATGAATTATCAATTTGCCTGGGCGCTGATGGCGGGAGTCGCAATTGCGATGACGGAGCATGCGCAACTCGACGTCGGCTACCGCTTTCTTAATCTTGGCACCGTCTCCGGCTTGTCGAGCCTGCCGGGGACGCCCACAACTCAGAAGGTCCTTGTCAACGAGCTGTGGGCTGGCGTCCGCTATATGATCGATTAAGTGAACGAAGCCTGACCGGCCGGCGTCTTGTAAACGCAGAGGAGTTGCTTTCCGCTATCTCCCCTTTAATTTTCAATAAGTTGCGGAAATTTTTCAGATTTGGCCCCTAGGATGTCCCCTACTGAATTGGACGCTGCCAGATTATCAATGCACCCCCGGCACCTCGCGGATGTGATCAAAATTTCCCTCTTCCAAGATATTAGCCATGCCAACGGCGCCCTCGTGGGTTTGGCCGTGGGCAATCAGCCGTGGGAACATTCCCCTGAATTCCGACGCGAAGTGCAACACCCCAGCGCTTTGAGCCTACTCGATTTTTCCTTTCCTCGGAGCCGCCTTCGCATCTCGAAATTCAGCGGAAGGCGGCGGAGAGGGAAGCAGCCCGTAACATTTTGCCCCTGGCAAAGATTGTTGCTTATATAATATAGTAATTTAATGTTCCCGATAAAACAATAACCCCATAAGCATTGGGCTTGTTGTAAATGGAGGATGGCGCCAAATCACCCGAAGTTCCAAAGCTGCGCGGCCAAGAAATGTGACAGCGTTTTTAGAGTTTATGAAAGAGGTAGGGCCGACAGCCCGGGCTGGCGTCGCGTCCCACAAGCCAATGGGCGTCCCGAAGGTTATCCGAGAGCGTCGCAAATGGCCTCTTTTGGCGCACACTGGCGTCATTCAGGTGGCTTGATCGAATATGCGCTTTCCATATGTGGACGGCCCCCTCCTCGCAAGGTTATTTGTGCAGCGCTCTGATCAGATCGCTTGCGTCCATATGTTCGGCCTGTTTTCGCGCTCGCACATGAACGCTGGCCAAGATGGTTTCCGCGATGCGAGTTCCAAACACCCAAGCGACCTTTGGCGGCCAGTGGAAAGCACGGAGTGTCTCGCGTCTTGGATCGATCGATCACACCATCTGCTCGTTGCCTTGCAAGTTCTGGCATCGGCTCAGCACGGTTGCAGGTGAGTTGCTCCCCGTGTCTGGCTGATCTCTACGCGGCGCCCATCAAGGCGGCGGGCGCGGATTTCGCGGCATAGCTGTTGCCTGTGACTATCAGCTTCCAGGCGATGCGGGCCATTTTGTTGGCCAACGCCACGGCGGCCAACTTCGGCGGTTTGCGCTTGAGGAGGTCGACGATCCAGGGCGATCCGCGCCCACCGCGTCGTACACGTTGGACGACGGCGGTCGCCCCAACCACTAACACGCTGCGCAAGGCTTCGTCGCCAGCCCTTGTGATGACGCCGAGCCTGACCTTGCCGGCCGTTGAATGATCCTTTGGCGTCAAGCCGATCCAGGCCGCGAACTGCCGCCCCGATCGAAACATCTCAGGCGCCGGGGTCTTCATCATCAACAGCACCGCGCCGATCGGACCGATGCCGGGGATATTGGCGAGACGTCGGCTGCATTCATCGGCCTTGTGCCAGGCCATGAGCTTGGCGTCGACTTCGGCGATTTGCGCCTGCAGCTGCGCATATTCTTCAGCTTGGGCCGCGAACAGCTCGCGAGCCAGGACAGGTATGCTCTCATCAGCTTGAATGCGATCGAGCAGCGGATCGATGTGCGCCATCCCCCTGGCGGCGGTAAAGCCGAACTCGGCCGCATAGCCGCGGATGGCGTTCGACAGCTGCGTGCGATTGCGGATCAGCCGATCGCGCAAGGCAACCATCATCAGACCCGCCTGTTGTTCGGCAGTCTTCACCGGCACGAAGCGCATCGTCGGTCGACTCATCGCCTCGCAAAGTGCCTCGGCGTCGGCGGTATCGTTCTTGCCGCGCTTCACATACGGCTTGACCAACTGAGGCGCGATCAGCTTCACCTCATGGCCGAACGACCGCAAAATCCGCGCCCAATGGTGCGATGCGCCGCAGGCCTCGATCCCGATCACCGTCGGTGCAAGCGCCTTGAAGAAGGCCACCATCTCTTTGCGCCGCAGCTTCTTACGCAAAACCACGTTCTCGGCGGCGTTCACCCCATGAAGCTGGAAAAAATATTTCGATGTATCCATGCCAATTCGGCTAATCTGTTCCACGGACGTTCCCCTTTGTTTGAGATCTGCAACGACCTCATTCTGGCACAATCGATGCCGTCGGGGGGCCGTCCACTCCAACACCCGATCCCGCCCTTCCCATTGGTCGCATGATAACCCCGAGCGGTTGCGCTCCCACGTTCAACCGCCAATCAGTCTTTCCACTTCGCGAGGTCGTTTTTCATGCCCTCGCTCGGCAAGTCTCCAATAAATGCTTCCAGCCGTGCCGGATCGGGCTCATGTCGAAGCGCATCCACAACGACTTCCCAATCTTCGACCGAGTCGGGAGGCTCCGCCAAAATCACACCTATTCCGTACTTTTGGCTCAGCTCCAGTATTCTGTCGTTCCTAGCAGCCCGTCTGACTGAGGTTTTGTAGCAGAACGCCGAGGACGATTTTGCCTCGGCCAGCTTCCGCCGGACGTTTGGTGGCGTCCAGATCGCGCTGTGATCTCCCCTCTATTGACCGGCAACCGTCTGCTTTCTCGTCGCCAGGCCGCGCACGGCCTCGTCAGGCGGGGCTGAGGGCGAACATCCTCTTCATATTCCAGGCCATGGTCACGAGGCTTCACTCGCCGCGCACCTTGTCGAGCCCGCGGAGCGAGAATTGACGGAATCCGAGCGCCGCTTTGATGATGCCGAACACCGGTTCGGGGGTCTGTTTGCGCAGAGCATAGACCTTCCTGCCTTCCGGCGTCCTCAACCGATGCGCCATGGCTTCGACCGGCGTCGGATTCTCTGGAGCAGGCAGCGCCTGTTCAAAGCGTTCAGCCAGGGGCGGATGATGCGGCTGACGGCCCATGGCGATCAGTGGCTCGATCCCTGCCTTCTCGCAAGCCTCGACATTCGCCGCACTGAAATAACCCGTGTCCGCCAGCAGCGTTTCGCGTTCGCCCAATTCTTCCGGCAAGGCGTCGATCTTGCCCAGCATCGGCTCGAGTTGCTGCTTATCGTTGGGAGCCAAAACCACATCGATCGCGACCACCAGCAGGCTCCCCGCGGCCACGGCGGCTTGCGCATTGTAGCATTGCTCGAAGCCGCCTCCCGCCATGGGCATGATGCGTGAGTCTTCGTCGGTGAGATTGATCTGATCGCTGGGCAGCGGTCCTTCCGTCGGCGGCTGCGGCAGCTTGCCGCCGGGCTTCTTGCCCGTTGCCGCGGTCTTGGCCTCGCGCGCCGCAAGTTTGGCTTCATGCTCCGCCATGCGCGCGAGCAGGCGGAGCATGCTCGCGCGCATGGCGTTCCTTGGCGCGCGCTTCGATCTTCACACGCGCTTCGGCGATCTTACCAAACGCTCCTCGCGCCGCGCCAGTTCGTCGGGAATTGACATGCCATCGGAAATGTCCGCCGCGTCCGCTGCCTCGGCTTTGGCCATGAGATCGGCGACTTCCGCCTGCAATTGCGCCTCGATCTTGCCCGCATGTTCATAGGAAAGCGCGCTGTGCCGGCTGGCGTTGGCGTGGATTTTCGTGCCGTCGAGCCCGATCGTCCCCATTTTCAGCACGCCCATCTCGCGCGCCAGCAGCAGCACCTGAACGAACAGCCCCTCGATCTCCTTGAGAAACCGCCGCCTGAACGCCGCGACCGTGTCGTGGTCGGGATGATCGTTGGCCGCGATAAAACGGAACGCCACCGAGTCATAGGTCGCCCGCTCCAGCTTGCGGCTCGAAAACACGCCTGTCGCATAACCATAAACCAGAATGCCCAGCAGCATTCGCGGATGATACGACGCCGAGCCGGAGCCGCGATAACTGCCGCTCATCGCGCGAAGGTCGAGCCCGTCGATCACCTCCACAACGAAGCGAGCCAGATGCTTCTCAGGCAGCCACTCGTCAACCGACGGCGGCAACAGAAACCCGGTCTGCCGATCGATCGTGCGGAAGTTGCTCATCCGACAGAACCCGTCATCATGCGAGAATCAATGCGATGATTCTATCGTATGTCGCTGGCGCCCGCTAAGTCCGACGGGCTGCTAGAACGTCGCGACGACGTCGCCGCCGAACGTGAATT
>CAWAQW010000012.1:0-10405 GCA_963784075.1 uncultured Alphaproteobacteria bacterium
TGCAGCGAACGATGGAGATGCGGGCCGGCCTCGACATGGATCGAGATCGAATCCGCCCCGGCTTCCGCAAAAGCGGCCAGATAGGGATCGCAGGGGGCGATCATGAGATGGACGTCAAACGGAATTTCCGCATAGGGCCGCAAGGCGCGCACGATCGCTGGCCCAATCGTGATGTTCGGCACGAAATGGCCATCCATGACGTCAATATGGATCCAATCGGCGCCCGCCGCCACGATGGCTCGGACCTCCTCGCCGAGCTTGGCAAAATCGGCGGAAAGAATGGATGGAGCAATAACAAGAGGCGTCATTTGGACCAGCCCTTAGCTTGCCTGGTTCACGTCGAAGACGCGGCTCGCCAGCACATCCGGGGCGTCGATCGTCATGAGATCGTCGCGCGAGATAGGTCCCCCTTGCTCGAAATGCCGGCTCGCGTGCCGCAGTCTTGCCCGGTCCAGCGCGTTGCGGATCGACCTTGCATTGGCAAAATGCGGCTGCTGCCGCCGCGCCGCGATATAGGCCTCGAAGGCGGCCGCTCCCGCCGGGCTCAAGCGGTAATTCTGCGCCGCCAGCATCCCCACCGCGATCGCCATCAACTCCGCATCGGTATAGTCCGGGAAATCGACGTGATGCGCGATCCGCGAGCGAAAGCCCGGGTTCGACCGGAAGAATTGTTCCATCCGGCTCGCATAGCCAGCGACAATCACCACGAGATCGTCGCGTTGATTTTCCATCACCTGGAGCAAAATTTCGATCGCTTCCTGACCGTAGTCGCGCTCGTTTTCCTGCCGGTAAAGGTAATAGGCCTCGTCGATGAACAACACGCCGCCCATTGCTTTTTTCAGGATTTCCTTTGTCTTTGGCGCGGTATGGCCAATGTACTGGCCGACGAGATCATCGCGGGTGACCGAAACGAGATGGCCTGTGCGCAGATAGCCGAGCTTGTGCAGGATCGCGGCCATCTTGATGGCGACAGTTGTTTTGCCCGTGCCGGGATTACCCGTAAACGACATGTGCAAGGTCGGCGTTTCCGAGGCGAGGTCGAGACGCCGCCGGACGCGATCGACGGCGAGAAGCGCCACGATCTGTTTTATTCTTGCCTTCACGGGGGCAAGGCCGACAAGCTCGCGGTCGAGCTCGTCCAGCACTTCCTGGGCGTGGGTCTCGGTCAGTTCGCGGCGCAGATCGATGGTTTCCAAAGGCGCGGCAGCTGTTGAGCCCGTCGTGATTTCGCTTCCATCCATGCTTGGCTCTCCGCTCGAAGACCGCAGGCGTGCGGTGGCGCCGTGATCGGTTTCCTGGCGACGCGCAAACTTAATCTTAGTACCGCCGTCCTTCCGGCTGGCCAACCGCATAGGCCTCGGTCGTGTAGCGCAATGTGCGGCCTGGGCCTTCCTGCCGGCTGAGCCGGAAACCCGGCTCCTCGCTTGGACGATTGACCAGGAAGGAAATGCGCAGGCTCTCCCAGCCCGGCGATGCATCAAAACCCGAGATCCGGATGTAAGAGCGGCCCGCATGGGCCTTTCGGCATGCGGCAAGTTCGAGCATCACCGCGCTCGCGTCCTTGAGGTCGAAAAGCGGGAGTTCCCACATCTCCCAATAGGTGTTGCGGGGATGCGGATCGTCGGTGAATTCGATATTCACGGCGAAGCCTCTGTCGAGGCAATATTGCACTTGTGCGCGGATTTGTTCGTCGGTGAGATCCGGAAGGAACGAAAAGCAGCCTTGCGTGATGCGCATTTTTACCTTTCCTTGGACCATGATCGCTTCAGGATCGATCGCTCAAAGCCTCTAGCTATCTGATGTTCCCATCTTTTTTTAAGATCATGCTCTATGCCGCCGGCGTTGCCAGCGGAACGAAATCGGGTGTGTCGGTGGAGGCATAGTTGAAGGACACATCCTTCCATGTCTCGAGCGCCTGTTTCAGAGGCGTACAAATCCTGGCGGCCTCTTCGAGAATGCGCGGGCCCTCGGCCAATATATCCCGCCCACAATTGCGCGCGAAAATCATCGCCTCCAAGGCCACGCGATTGGCGGTCGCGCCGGCCGCGATCCCCATCGGATGACCGATCGTGCCGCCGCCGAACTGCAAGACAACATCCTCGCCGAGAAGATCAATGAGCTGGTGCATCTGGCCCGCATGAATGCCACCCGAGGCGACCGGCATCAGCTTGTTCAGAGACGCCCAAGGCTGATCGAAAAAAATGCCGTGCTCAAGTTTTTGGGGAATATAATCCTCGCGGCAGATGTCGTAATAGCCGCGCGTCGTCCGGGGATCGCCCTCGAGTTTGCCGACCACGGTTCCGGCATGGATGTGATCGACGCCGGCGAGCCGCATCCATTTGGCGATGACGCGGAATGAAACGCCGTGCGATTTCTGCCGCGTATAGGTCGAATGGCCGGCCCGGTGAAGGTGCAGGATCATGTCGTTCTTGCGCGCCCATTTCGCCATGGATTGGATCGCGGTGTAGCCGATCACAAGATCGATCATGATAACGACGGAGCCGAGTTCGCGCGCGAATTCGGCGCGCTCATACATGTCCTCCATGGTCGCGCCCGTGACGTTGAGATAAGTCCCCTTGATCTCGCCCGTCGCGGCCTGCGCCTTGTTCACCGCCTCCATGCAATGAAGAAAACGCTCACGCCAATGCATGAATGGCTGCGAATTGATATTTTCGTCATCCTTGGTGAAGTCGAGGCCGCCCTTCAAGGCCTCATAGACCACGCGGCCATAATTGCGGCCGGAGAGGCCGAGTTTGGGCTTGACGGTGGCGCCGAGCAGCGGCCGGCCGAATTTGTCGAGCCGCTCGCGTTCGACGACAATTCCGGTCGCGGGTCCTTGGAAGGTTTTGACGTAGGCGACGGGAAGCCGCATGTCTTCCAGGCGGAGCGCCTTTAAAGGTTTGAAGCCGAACACATTGCCAATGATCGAGGCGGAGAGATTGGCAATCGAGCCGGGCTCGAACAGATCGAGATCGTAGGCGATAAAGGCGAAATAGGAGCCCGGCGCGTTGGGCACCGGATCGACTCGGTAGCATTTTCCGCGATATTTATCGCAAGCTGTCAGGCGGTCGGTCCAAACGACCGTCCAGGTTGCCGTGGAGGACTCCCCCGCGACGGCCGCAGAGGCTTCGACCGGATCGACGCCCTCTTGCGGGGTGACACGGAAGCAAGCAATAATGTCGGTATCCTTAGGTTCATAGTCGGGCTGCCAATAGCCCATCTCGCGATATTCCATGACGCCCGCCGAATAACGGCCGCGCGCGGGCGTGGCCGCCTTCAAGTCCTTACCGGCTAAGCTCATCAAAATTCTCCGCTCTATTCTGCGGCGGTGCGCCGTAAATTCAAGGTGGGATCGAGGCTGCCGGACGCATAGCGCTTGGCCATGGCGGACATGGGAAGGACCTTGATCTTCGAGGCATTTCCGGCGGTGCCGAATTGCTCGAACCGCTGCCGGCAAACCTCCTGCATCGCGTCCATGGCGGGCTTTAGGAACTTGCGCGGATCAAATTCACCCGGCGTCTCATGCGCGACGCGGCGCAGTTCGGCGGTCATCGCGATACGGCAATCGGTATCGATATTCACCTTGCGCACGCCATGTTTGATGCCGCGCACGATCTCCTCGACCGGCACGCCATAGGTCTGACGCATGGCGCCGCCAAAGGCGTTGAAGCGGTCCTGCAGCTCCTGAGGAACCGACGACGACCCATGCATCACGAGATGAATATTGGGCAGTTTCGCATGGATCGCTTCGACGACCCGCATCGACAGAATATCCCCATCGGGCTTGCGGGTGAACTTATAGGCGCCATGCGAGGTGCCCATGGCGATCGCCAGCGCGTCGACCTTGGTCCGGGTCACGAAATCGACGGCCTGATCCGGGTCGGTCAAAAGCTGCTCGCGGTCGAGCTTGCCTTCGGCGCCATGGCCGTCTTCCTGTTCCCCCGTGCCATGTTCGAGGGACCCCAACACGCCGAGCTCCCCCTCGACCGAAGCGCCAACCGCATGCGCCACCTCGACGACCTTGGCCGTGATCCCGACATTATAGTCGTAGGAGGACGGCGTCTTGGCGTCCGCCTCGAGAGAGCCATCCATCATCACCGATGAAAATCCGTGCTGGATCGCCGTGAAGCAGGTCGCTTCGCTATTGCCATGATCCTGATGCATGCAGATGGGGATATCGGGGTAAAGCTCGATCAGACCCTCGATCAATTTGGCGAGCACGACATCGTTCGCATAAGCACGGGCGCCGCGGCTTGCCTGAATTATGACGGGCGATTCGGTCGCGGCGGCCGCCGCCATAATCGCCAGGCCTTGCTCCATGTTGTTGATATTAAAGGCCGGTACGCCATAGCCATGCTCGGCCGCGTGGTCAAGCAGCTGGCGAAGGGTAATGCGGGCCATGGGATGTTCTCCGTCACTAATTGCGGTTTGGTGCTTTAGGATACCCTACTCCGGGGCGTCCGGCCAACCGAGATATGGCTTAACGGGTCACGCGATAGAGGGTTATGCATAATTTAAGCCGAAGGCTGGCCCGAGACCATGAGCGGGGGGGTGAACGTCCGGCGCTCAAGCCGCGAGAATGATTTCGCAGCGGACACCCGTTCGCCGTCCGGAAATATTGAACTCTTTAGAAATTGAACTCTTTAGACGAGGACCGGTTTCCAACCAATTAAGTGTCGCCGCCTCATCTGAAACGGCTCTCACCCATATTAGGCACGATCCTTGTTCCTTTGATCACATGTCTTCAACGTTTTGGCGAATGATTTCATGACCTTTTTGTTCAGCCCGCCGGCGCCGCTCGACGAGCTGAAGAACGAATGGGGTTAAAATCAACTGCATCGCAAGATCGAGCTTATTGCCCGGGATCACGATTGAATTGGCGCGTGACATGAAGCTGTCTTGGATCATCGAAAGGAGATAGGGAAAATCAATGCCGCGCGGTCTGGCGAATCTGATGATGACCATCGATTCATCGGCGGTCGGAATCCAGCGCGCGGCGAAGGGATTTGACGTATCGACCGTCGGGACCCTCTGGAAATTAATGTCTGTTTCGGTGAACTGCGGACAAATGTAATGAATATAGTCGGGCATTCGCCGCAACATCGTCTCCATGACCTCGTCCGTCGTATAGCCGCGCGCCGAACAGTCTCGATGGATTTTTTGAATCCATTCAAGATTGATGACCGGGACAACGCCGATCTTCAGGTCTGGATATTGGGAAATATTGACCTTGTCGGTCCTGACCGCGCCGTGCAGGCCTTCATAAAAAAGAAGATCGCTCTTCTCGGGTAAAGCCTCCCACTCCGTAAAGGTTCCGGGCGCGCAACCGTAGTTTGCGCCCTCTTCTTCATCGTGGACATAATGCCGCGTTTTGCCGACACCGGATTCGCTATAGCTGCGAAACACCGCCTCGAGTTCTTGGAGGAGATTGGCATCGGCGCCGAAATGGCTGAAATTGCGGTTACCCTTTAACTCCTCTTCCGCCATTTTGGCCTGCATTTCGTCGCGATTGTAGCGGTGAAAGGCATCCCCCTCGATGAAGGTCGCGGCGATACGCTCGCGGCGAAAAATCTGTTCGAAGGTGCGTTTGACGGATGTCGTTCCCGCTCCGGAGGAACCGGTCACCGAAATGATTGGATATCTCGCGGACACGTCGGCCTCTTTATTTCAGCCTCGCATTTCTAACGACGCATGAGGCCGCGCTTACCGAACAATGGCGCATGTTCAGCGGAAAATTGCGGATCGTTATGGTAGCGGGCCAAGAGCTCGACCATGGCCGATGAGCCAAAGACGAGGGGCACCCGGGCATGAATGGCCGAAGGAACGATGTCGAGAATGGGACGCACGCAGTCGCTTGCAAGACCCTTCGCGCGTTCGACGATAAGCGCAACCGGGTTGGCTTCGTAAAGGAGCCGCAGCCGCCCTTCGTGATAACCGGCGCGGTGATCGCCGGGATAAAGGAAAATCCCGCCCCGCAGCAAAATCCGGTAGGCGTCGGCGACCAGCGAGCCGGTCCAGCGCATGTTGTGGTTGCGCTTCAGCGGCCCTTCCGCACCTTGCACGCAATCGTCGATGAAGGCCTGGATCGGAATATCCCAATGTCTGTAGTTGGAGGCATTTATGGCGTATTCGGCGCTCTCCGAGGCGACGACCGGAGCGGACATTGCCTGGTAAAACCGGCCAGCGCGGCGGTCGAGGGTGAAGATTTGGGTTTGACCGCTTCCCAAGGCGAAGACGAGCGAAGTCTGCGGCCCATAAATGACAAAGCCAGCGGCGATCTGCGTGCGTCCCGGTTGCAGGAAATGGGCTTCGGCACCGGCCGCATTGGCGAGCACGGGAAGGATCGAAAAGATTGTGCCGATTGAAACATTGGCATCGATATTCGAGGAGCCGTCAAGCGGATCCATCGCAACCGCGAGCGAACCCGCGGGATCGAGAACCAGCGGCTCAGTCAATTCCTCGGAGACAACCGCCGCCACGGGCGCCCGGCTGAGCGCTGTCACGAACATGTCGTTGGCGAGAACGTCCAGTTCCTTTTGAACATCGCCATCCGTGTTTGTGCTGGCGCGGCTGGCCCCAATCTCGCCGTAGAGGCGTCCGAGACCGATCAGATCAGACATTTCAAGAGAGGTCGCGGCAATCGCGCGAAGGACCTCTGCGGCCGCCTCCAAGCGGGCATCCCGAGCGATCGCTTCATCAAGATAGGCCTCGAAATCAACTGTCCCGGAAGTCTGTGACATGGTGAGCCTTATCACGGTTATGTGTTCCGCAATGTGCCGCAAAGCCGCCGAAAATAAAAGGGAATAATGGTGAGCGCAATCGTAGAGGAAACTTGGTTCGGCGCGCGAGGCGCGGCAGAGCTGGACTTCGCGAACGTTCCACGGTAACGGTGAAGCTGCTCTCCGAAATGCCAGTGCCGCGCTGTTCGGCCGCGCATCCTTATGGTTAAGGACGTCGCCTGTTTTCAGCGAAGATTTGCGCCTTGCGCAACGCATCAAAAATTAGGTTCGCGGGCGTGTTGCCATCTCATCCCGACGGCCTGGCGACGGCCTCCTTTCCAGAGCGGTGCCGGACATCGCAAGGCTTGCGGCACGGACAGGACAGCAGTCACATCGACGGCCCTAAGTTTCCAGCGGGCACGGATCTCCCGATTTTGGTTGCGTGCAATCCCCGGCCCCTTCAAGAGGGCTCCATTGTGTCGAAACTTAACACGGAGCGGCACGATCCTTTACTCACGCCAATATTCTAGGGATAATGATTAAGAGCCTAATGTTGGCTCTGAAAGGACACGCAGGTGAAGTCCCAAACCCGTCGCCTCGATGGATCAATTCCTGAAGAGGCAAAAGCAAAACGATGAAGCTTGCCGGCGCTAGCCTTCCGATCCTTGCCGCCTATGCGGCCCTCGCCACAGCGGACGCCAATGATTACCCCACCGAGGCGCGTGCCGACTATGTCTTCGTCTGCATGAAGACCAATGGCGAAACCCCAGATATGCTGAGGCGCTGTTCTTGTTCGATCGATGTCATCGCGTCGCTGTTGCCCTACGACCATTATGTCGCGGCGCAAACCGTGGTGAGCATGAATCAGGTGCAAGGTCAGATCGGGACCATGTTCCGCGCAAGCGAGGAAGCCAAGGCGATATTGGCCGATCTGCACCGGGCGCAGGCCGAGGCAGAAATTCGCTGCTTTTAACGATTGTTTCGGAAAAGAGGGGGCTGGCGCGGCCGCTTTTGTTGCGGCGCCGCTGAGCCCAATTGTATCTGAGGAACCGCGAAGAAGCGCCCGTTTTGCGGTGCGAGATTTTGCAATTGAACGCGATCGATTGTACAAATCCCTTGTGCCAAAGGGGGGCGCTCATGGATGGTTGCGAGCTTGCACCCCTTGAGCTTCATAATATCGTGGGCGGAATATCCCGGTATCAAAGCGCAACATAGCTGGAGAACTCTGGGTCGTGCAGTCCGACGAAACCGGGCATATGCGGTTTGCGATCGAAGCAGCGGGAATTGGGACATGGGAATGGGATCTCGACCGTGACGTGATCTTATGCTCGCAAAGCTGTGCCCGCTTGCTCGGCGCGCCTTTCGGTGAAACCTTTAGTTCCACGGCTTTGTCATCCTTCCTTCATCCCGATGATCGCGAACGGATTCGCGTGGCACTCTTTGCCGCTAAGGCAACAGGCACTCTCGATATCGAGATTTCGCGCTCTTCGCGCCGGGGGCCAGGAACGATGGCTGCATGCCAAAGGGTCCATTCTCCTTGATGGGAGGGTCGGCGCAAAAGCCATGACCGGGATTCTCCTCGATATCGACGAACGGAAGCGCGCGGAAGAAGAGTTGCGTTCGCATAAGCAACATCTGCAGTCGATCCTCGACACGGTACCCGACGCGATGATCGTTATCGGCGAGGATGGAATTATCGGATCCTTTAGTGTCGCCGCGGAACGTCTTTTTGGCTATAGCGCCTGTGAGGCGATTGGACAAAATGTCAGTATTCTGATGCCGGAACCCGATCGCAGCCGGCATGACGCCTACATTGAACGCTATCTGAGAACCGGAGAGCGGCATATCATCGGCGTTGGCCGGGTCGTGACTGGCCAGCGCAAGGACGGGTCGACGTTCCCGATGCATCTTTCAGTTGGCGAGATGCGTCTTAAGGACCGCCGCCACTTTACGGCGTTTATCCGCGATCTCACCGAGCGGCAGGAAACGCAAGCGAAGTTGCAGGAACTGCAAGAAAATCTCTTTCACGTCTCTCGTCTCAGCGCGCTCGGCGAGATGGCCTCGAGCCTCGCCCATGAGCTGAACCAGCCTCTCGCGGCGATCAATAATTATCTTAAGGGGTCTCAGCGACTACTGCAGGAGAGTCGAAGATCCGCGCGCCGCGACACTCCGCGAGGCGCTCGACAAAGCGGCGGCGCAGGCTCTTCGCGCGGGTGACATCATCAGGCGCCTGCGCGATTTCGTCACCCGCCGGGAGAGCGACAAGACGATCGTGCGCGCCTCGCGTCTCCTTGAGGACACAAGCGCGCTCGCTCTCGTGGGCGCGCGCGAGCTCGGCGTCATGGTCCGCTTTCAGATCGCGCCCGAGGTTAGATATGTGCTGGTCGACGCGGTCCAAATCCAACAGGTGCTCGTCAATCTTCTCCGTAACGCGCTCGAAGCCATGCAGGAGAGCCCCCGCCGCGAGCTGTTTGTCGCGGCGACGCTCACGGCAGACTCCATGGTCGAAATCATGGTATCCGACACCGGTCATGGCGTCCCGGAGGAGTTTATCCCGAGGCTTTTCGAACCGTTCATGACGACCAAGGAGACCGGCATGGGCGTCGGGCTTTCGATTAGCAAGACGATCATCGAGGCCCATGGCGGCCGCCTCTGGGTGGAAGCCAATCCAATTGGCGGAACCATTTTTCGTTTCACACTTCCGTCCGTCAATGAGGAGTAGGGCGGTGAGCTCCCCGAACATTGTTTACGTGATCGACGACGATTCCGCTTTGCGTGACTCAATATCGTTCTTGCTCGCCTCGGCGGGAATGTCTGTCCAGCTGTTCGACTCGGCCGAGGCTTTTCTCGCGGCGGCGCCATCTACGCTGTCCGGGGGATGCATACTGACCGATATTCGTATGCAAGGATTGGATGGCATTGAGCTTTTGCGCCGTCTCCGTGAAGCAGGACATAAGATTCCCGTGATTGTCATGACCGGGCATGGCGATGTGCCGCTTGCCGTCAAGGCCATGAAACTTGGCGCGACCGATTTCTTGGAGAAGCCCTTTGATGGCGACGTGCTCGTCAAAGTGGTGCGTTCGGCCTTTCTGCCGGAGGCGCTTGCCGCTGCGGCAGATGCTCAGAGCGCCGAGCTTATGTCACGGCTGGCCTCATTGAGTGAGCGCGAGTTCGCAAGTGTTGCGGGGCCTTGTGAATGGCCAAACAAACAAGGAAATCGCCCGTGAATTCGATCTCAGCCCGCGCACGGTCGAAGTCTATCGCGCCAAGCTGATGACGAAAATGCAGGCCGGAAGCATTTCAGAATTGGTCCGTTTTGCGATCAAGGCTGGCGCATATTGATGCCGGCCGGTCTTCGTATCAACCCGAGCGCGCGTGCCACATCAGCACCGGTCGTTCCCATGCGTTTACGCCGACTTGTCGTCGCGGCGACTTTCACGTTCGTGTTTGCGATGCCCGCCTTCGCCGAAAGCGGTGACCCAGCTTTGGGACAAAGACTGGCGAAAGAATGGTGCGGGAAGTGTCATGCAAGCGGTCTCACCGGCGCAAGCCCGCTTCGAATGGCGCCGCCGCTGCGCGATTTGCATTTGCGTTACAATGTCGAAGACCTTGCAAACTCCCTTGCCAAAGGCACTCTGGCCGGACACAAGTCAATGCCTGTCTTTCGCTCCAATCCGGATCAAATC
>CAWAQW010000013.1:0-30844 GCA_963784075.1 uncultured Alphaproteobacteria bacterium
CGCAGCGGAAGCCAAATCCGGAGCATGCGATGCCACCACGAAACCATGGGTTCGCGGCCCATCAATGCGACCGCGCGGCAACGAAATGGGCGGCTTCTTTCAGCACCGCGGCCGTCCTGCCTTGCGGGAAGGACTCGAGCGCCGCGATCGCCGACGCGGCGAGGCTGTCGCGCCGCGCCCGCGCCGCTTCGAGGCCCAGCGCCGCAACGAGCGTGGCCTTGTTGCGGCCCGCGTCCTTGCCCGCGCGCTTGCCAAGCGCTTCTTCGTCCGCCTCGATATCGAGGATATCGTCGGCGACTTGAAAGGCCGCGCCCAGCGCATGGCCGTAGCGTGAGAGACCCTCCCGTGCGAGGGCATCGGCTTGTGCCAAGATCGCACCCGCCAGAACGGCATAATGCAAAAGCGCGCCGGTTTTCATCGACTGAAGCTCGATCACCGCCTCCGCCGTATGCGGCGCGCGCGCCTGTTCGGCTTCAAGGTCGAGGACTTGCCCGCCGATCATGCCGCCCAAGCCCGCCGCGCGCGCTAAGCCAAGGACGAGCTCCACGCGAACCTTGGGATTCTGTGTGGGTCGCAGGGTCCGCCATGACATCGAACGCATAGGTGAGCAGGCCGTCGCCGACAAGGATCGCGGTTGCCTCGCCATAAGCCTTGTGCGTGGTCGGCCGTCCCCGCCGCAGATCGTCATTGTCGAGCGCCGGGAGATCGTCATGGACGAGCGAGTAGCAGTGAATTATTTCGATCGCCGCGGCGGCGCGCGCGACCCCCTCCCCTTCAACGCCGAAAAGCCGCGCCGTCTCGATGGTCAGAAACGGCCGGAACCGCTTGCCGCCGCCGAGGCTCGCGTAGCGCATGGCTTCCAGAAATCGCACCGGCCGGACGGTCTCGCCCGGCAAGGGTGCGGGACGAAGCAAGGATTCGAGCATGCGCTCGGTCGTATCGGCGGCTTCCAGCAGTCTCGCCTCGAATTCACTTGCCTGCGTGCCGCCCGTCATGTGCCGTCCTGCCTCTTTAACGCCTGGCCAAAACGGCTTGCCGCCTTAAGCCCCCTTGACGTTCTCGTCCTTGCCCTCCGAACGTCAAACTCCGCCGTTAAATCTCTCCAAGGCGGCAAAATTTGGCCGGTTGAGCCAAGGCTTGCTTGCCCGACTGGGCGCGATCGGTCAAGGCTGAGCCATGGCATCAAAGTCCCGCCGGAGGGGTTTGTCCGGAACCCTTTTGCGCGTCACCTTCGCCGCTCTTGCCGCGCTCGCACTCCTGCTCGCCGGTTTGATTCTCGCCTACCGGGTCGTGCCGCCGGTTTCGACGCTGATGCTCGCGCGCTGGCTCACCGGCGAGACGGTCGAACGCCAATATGTTCCGCTCGACCGCATATCCGGTTTTCTCCGCACCGCCGTCATTGTCTCGGAGGATGCCCGATTTTGCCTCCATAGCGGGGTGGATTGGGGCGCGCTGCGCCAGGTCGTGGACAAGGCGGACGAGGACGGCCCCTCGCGGGGCGCTTCGACGATCCCCATGCAAACCGCCAAAAACCTCTTTCTGTGGCCGTCGCGATCCTACATCCGCAAGGGAATCGAAATTCCCTTGGCGCTGATGATCGATCTCGCATGGCCGAAGCGGCGGATTTTGGAGGTCTATCTCAATCTTGCCGAATGGGGCGACGGGCTTTTCGGCGCCGAGGCGGCGGCGCGCCAATATTTTCACAAGAGCGCGGCGCGGCTCGACGCCCGCGAGGCCGCTTTGCTCGCAACCGCCCTGCCCAATCCCAGGCACCGCAATCCGGCGCGGCCCTCCCCGCGCCATATGGGGCTCGCCACGCGCCTCATGGGACATGCGCGGGAGGCAGGCCAGCTCGTCGAATGCGTTGAATGAAGGACGGCTCCGGTCCGCCAATGCGAACCGCTCTGCCGGGATAGCTTACTCTTCCTTGGCCTTTTGCGTGAAAACCTGACGGCCGCGGTACATGCCGGTCTTGAGATCGACATGATGGGGGCGCCGCAACTCGCCCGAATCCTTGTCTTCCACATAGGTTGGCGCTTTGAGCGCATCGGCGGAACGGCGAAATCCGCGCTTCATCGGGGACGTTTTGCGTTTCGGAACGGCCATGTCGTTATCTCGATTGAGGAATGGATCGTCAGACGCGCCACCGTCTCGGGGCAAGCGCCAGTTTGGCCAGCCTCTTACAATGGAAACTGCCGTTTGACCATCCCCAAAGGAGGTGGAGTTCCAAGAGCCTCTGCGAACGCCCTTTTGGGGCGCTCGCTGGGGCCTGGGGGCCTGCCAGGACGCCGCGGGGCAAGCGGCGGCGATGGCGAGCGCTTCGCCAGATTGCGAATCAGGGCCGGCCTCCTTCTTTCAGCCTTGAACAAATTGCTGCCATTCCCGCGTGATTTTGACGCGGCGGAGCCGCATTATTTCCAAATGTGAATGAGTGTTGATGGTTGCCCCCATCTTCTTCGCGCAGATCGGCTTCGGGCGGCTGGCGCAACCCGCTATTTAGGCTTATTGCGGTAGCGATGCCGTGGGTTCATTGAGCGGTTCCTGATCGCCCGGACCGACGAGATCTCGGAATTGGAGATCGCAAGGATTCGCTCAAAGTCTAAGGTTTGCGTGTGCCGGACTGAAAAGCCGGAGCGGCTTTCTGGGACATGCTCGAGAGCATTTTAGGGCGTGCGGGCACAGCTTCGCCGCCCGGAGATGCTCCAATGTTTTGAATGCGAGCGGTTTTGAGACGGTTGCGTGTCAACACGCAGCCAGAAACCGCTCTAAAGCCGTGATCCCGAAAAGCGGCCCGCTTTTTGAAAGATCATACGGCAAGCGAAGTGATTGAGACCGCGATCATTGCCTCTTGAAGCGATAATGGTCTAGGTCTCCGCTGCTTTGGCAAAAAGGGGCCCGGGTTTTGATCAACGCGCATATTCTCGGGACTGGCGCCTACGCTCCGAAACGGGTTTTGACAAACGAGGATCTTGCGGCGCTGGTCGATACGAGCGACGCCTGGATCACCGCGCGCACCGGCATCAAGCAGCGGCGGATCGCGGCGGAGGGAGAAGTCACTTCCGATATGGCCGTGATCGCGGCGCGCCATGCGCTGGCCATGGCCGGCACAAAGGCCGAAGATCTCGATATGATCATCGTCGCCACGATTTCGGCCGACATGCCCTTGCCCTCTTGCGCGGTCATCATTCAAGCCAAGCTTGCCGCCACGCGCGCCTTTGCCTTCGATGTCTCGGCGGCTTGCGCCGGGTCCCTTTATGGTTTGAGCATCGCCGAGCAATTCATAAAAACCGGAAAGGCGCGCCGCGTGCTCGTGATCGGCGCCGAGCTCTTGAGCCGGCTTGTCGACTGGAGCGATCGCAACACCTGCGTTCTCTTTGGCGATGCGGCGGGTGCCATGGTTGTCGGGCCAGCGCCAAATCCAAGCTGCGGTCTCCTCTCGACGCATCTTCATTCCGACGGCACGGCGGCCGGCATATTGTCGATAAGGGGCGGCGGCAGCCAGCATCCCCAGTCCGCGGACGTGCTTGCCAGGAAGATGGATAAGATCACAATGAACGGGCGCGAGATCTATAAATTCGCGGTCCGCGAGCTGCCGCACGCCATTCTCGAAGCGCTCGACGCGAATGGGCTTCAGGTTTCCGACATCGACCATATCGTCCCGCATCAAGCCAATGCGCGAATTGTTGAATCGGTTCTGGGAAGGCTTGGCATTCCGCTCGAAAAATGCTGGATGAACCTCGACCGCTACGGCAATACGTCGAGCGCCTCGCTGCCGATTTCGCTCGACGAGGCCAATCGGGCGGGCCGCCTCAAATCGGGGGATCTCATCGCAATGATGGCGATCGGCGCGGGGATGACGTGGGGCAGCGCCTTGATGCGGTGGTAGACAAGCGAGGGCGCCGAAGCCAAGCGGCTTTGCAAGAGGATTTTGGCTCCGGGAGGGCCACTCTTTGTATTATCTATGTATTATCTATGCAGTGCCATCAATTTGGATGTTGACGCCGCCGGGTCGACTGGATCAGATGTTCTGATACAGTCTCTGATCCGTGAAGCGTTTGTTTTTTAAATCGTTTGTGTTATACTAATTCAAACTCGCAGACTGAGGCAGTGAGGCCAGCATGAATGGCGCGACCTTATTCTCTCGATCTGCGTGAACGCGTTGTGGCTGAGAGTTGCGCGCGGCGAAACTTGTTCGGTGGTGGCACGCTGTCTTTGACGCTGAGCGTGGCGAGCGTTATGAAGATAACGGCAAGTCCTGCTGTGATTAGCCTTGTGTACATTTTTTATTTTTCTTTGAATTAGAGATCTGGAATTAAGTCTTGGCATCGAATAATACCAGTCTCGACGAGACTGACCTGTTCGTCCAGCGGTGTCATGGCCGGGCTTGACGGCGAGTGTCGCGGTTTATGAGACTTGGAATAATACTTCTCTTGTCTCCGATCCAAAGCCCATTTGAACCGCAATCCTTCGATGAGGCCGGACTGAACTATCCGTCTCCGCCTCGATCCTTGGGCCTCACGGGAGCGATTTATTTCGCGACAACGACCTTGCTGGCGGCGGCGACGACGGCTTTCTTGAAAGCCCCTTCGATGGTCACCGCGAAATTATAATGGGATTTGGAGAAGGGCGCCGAGCGGAAGGGTTTGTTGCTGCGCCAGCCGACCAGGATCGCGCCGATTGCCGGCTTGTCCGCCGCCATGACGACAGCGCCGCCGGAGGCGCCGTCCCCGGTCTCGCAATCGAACGAAAACTCCCGCGTGCCTTCCGCGCCGACGGACAATTGATCGTGCATGAGGCATTTTTCCATCGACAATTTGCGCCCGTCGCCCCAGTCGATGTGGCCGCGCGCGACAAATTCCACCGAGGTGTTGGGACCCTTCGGATCGGCGAGACTGAAGGGCGTGACGCCTTCGACCGGATGCGTCAGACGCGCGACGGCCCAATCGTGAACCGCCGCGATCGCATAAGGATCTGTGCTTCCGGCGACAATCGAGCCGAGGTCGATCGGCACCCTCATCTCCTTGCCGTGGTTCTCAATCGAGAAGAAGCAGGTTTTTGCGCGCGGCGCGCCTCTCTCATCGAAAAACACATGCGCCGCGGTCGTAATGAGATCATTGGTGAGCGTAAGCTGACCGGCGCCATGCGCCTCCCCACATTCGACGAGTCCGGAGCCCGCGAAACGGGTGCGAAGCTCGGCGGCGCTAAGCTTCTGCTCAGCTGCGAACTCCTCCACGCTGCGGCGGCTGTTTTTGCCGAAGACCACAACGGGCACGATCTGGTCTGGCGCCACCTCCGGCAATTTATGCGTCAAGAGTTGGACGGCGGACGCTTCAACGGACATACCAAAAAGGAAGACGCAAACGGCTGCGGCGCGCATTCCACCCTTTGGTGACATCTCGTTTCCTTTCTAATGGGGCGGCGCTACTTTAGAATCGCGCGCGGCCTTGAATCAAGCTGAGCTAGGATCGTATTTTGCCAATGCGAAAACAAAAAGGCAGGATCCGGGCGGTTCTATTGCGCGCAGAAATGACTCCTTTCACGGCAATTCCAGCACGTCGCAATACCTATGGCAAGGCGGAGGGACAGAAGACTCCCCATCCTGTTGCGGGCCTTACGCGAAATTGCCCGCTTGCAATTTCCGGCGAAAATAAGACAGAATGCAGGGCGCGTGCGGTGGCACTGGGCCGGCTCGCCCGCTGTCCAACGTGCCGGGCCTTCAGCGCCGGGCCTTGTTTTCGAGGCCTCGGTGTCGAATTCGCTCCTCGATCATTATGCAAGAAAGGTGGCCGCGGGCCAAATCGAGCAAGACCCCTCTCAAGAAGAGATTTTGGGCCTGCTCGAGGACTTGCGAGTCGCGCTCCAAGGCGGTCTTCCGCGGCCGTCTGGCGTTCCCGGCTGGCTCTCCTTCTCCGGACGCAAAGAGACGCCCGCTCGCGGCCTCTACATTTGGGGCGAGGCGGGGCGCGGTAAGACGATGCTGATGGATTTGTTTTTCGAGGCAGTCTCCGTCGAGCGCAAAACCCGGATCCATTTTCACGCCTTCATGGCCAATGTCCACGCCTTCCTCCATGCGTGGCGCCAAGGTTCGCGCCAAGATTTTCGCCAAGAGCGGCGCCCGGCTTCGGCCAAAAGCGGCGACCAGGTCGCCGCGGTGGCGGATGCCATCACCCAAAAATCCTCGCTTTTGTGTTTCGACGAGTTCAGCGTCACCGACATCACGGATGCGATGATCCTTGGCCGGCTTTTCGAGGCTTTGTTCGCGCGCGGCGTCGTCATCGTCGCCACCTCCAATGTGCGTCCAAACCTCCTCTACCAGGATGGTCTCAATCGCGCGCTCTTCCTGCCGTTCATAAGCATGATTGAAGAGAGGTTGAATATCGTCCAACTCGAAGCCCGCGCCGACTTCCGGCTGCAAAAGCTGCGGGACCACGCGGTCTATCTCGTTCCTCCGGATGCGCGCGCGGCGGCGGCGCTGACGGACGCGTTTTTGCGCCTCACCGGGGTGGCCCGCGGCACCCCAGTCACCCTCGATGTGCTGGGCCATGCGGTTCATGTGCCGGAAGCCTGCGCAAATGTGGCGCGCTTTGCATTTGCCGATCTTTGCGAAATCCCGCTCGGCCCCGCCGATTTTCTGGCGATCGCGCAGCGGTTCCACACCGTGATCCTCGATGCGATCCCGGTCATTGGCCCGGAGCGGCGCGACGAGGCCAAGCGTTTCATCACGCTGATCGACACATGCTACGACCGGCATGTGAAGCTGATCGCCTCCGCCGAGGCGGAACCGGCGGCGCTTTACCAAGGCCGCGAAGGATTCGTGGCTTTCGAATTCAAGCGGACCGCCTCGCGCCTCGTCGAAATGCGCTCGGCGGATTATCTCGCGCTGCCGCATGGTCCGGTCGCATCCATCGGCTCCGGCGATGCGAGCGGCCTTGTCGAAACATAAACCGCTCGTGGCGCAAAATGAGGCGTTGTTCCGGGCGCCGAAGGAAATTTTCGCGGCACGGACGCCAAAAAATCAATCCTCGCGGAGGAGGCGGGCCTGCACCTTTCCGAAGTTAGCCCGCTGCTCAAAAACGGCCCTCCGGCAAAGACCCGCGGACAGGGCCGTGGCCGGAAAGTTATCGTCTCGTCCCGTCAATTTCATGAAGACTTATTCAAAGACCGGTTCAAAAACCGGCGCGGTCCATCCTGGATCATTTTTTGCTTACTCCGTCTCCAAAAGGGGGCCGCGGCGGGGTTGCATAAATTTCACGCTTCCTGCAGACATTGTTTGTCTCGACTCTCGAATTCTCGAGATTTCGCCGCTGGGGCGAGCGTGGCAAGAATAAGGGGCAATCAACATGGCGCGCAGCAAGATCGCTTTGATCGGAGCCGGACAGATCGGCGGAACCCTAGCTCACCTCGCGGCGCTGAAAGAGCTCGGCGACATCGTCCTCTTCGATATCGCGGAAGGGACACCGCAAGGCAAGGCGCTGGATCTTGCCCAATCGGGTCCGGTCAATGGATTCAATGCATCGCTCATAGGGGCGAACATCTATGAACCCATCGCCGGGGCCGATGTTGTCATCGTGACGGCCGGGGTGCCGCGCAAGCCCGGCATGAGCCGCGACGATCTCCTCGGCATCAACCTCAAGGTCATGGAAGCGGTCGGCGCCGGCATCAAGCAATATGCTCCGAACGCCTTTGTCATCTGCATTACCAATCCCCTCGATGCGATGGTCTGGGCTCTGCAAAAAACCTCGCAATTTCCGGCCACCAAAATCGTCGGCATGGCAGGCATTTTGGATTCGGCGAGGTTCCGCTATTTCCTGTCCGAGGAATTCAAGGTCTCGGTCGAAGACGTCACCGCCTTCGTTCTCGGCGGCCATGGCGATGACATGGTGCCGTCCGTGCGTTACTCCACCGTGGCCGGAATTCCGCTGCCCGATCTCGTCAAGATGGGCTGGACAACGCAAGCACGGCTCGACGCGATCATTGACCGGACCCGCAAGGGCGGCGGCGAGATCGTCGGCCTTTTGAAGACCGGCTCGGCTTTTTACGCGCCGGCGGCCTCGGCGATCGCCATGGCCGAGTCCTATCTCAAGGACAAGCGCCGGGTGTTTCCTTGCGCGGCGAAGCTCAACGGCGAATATGGCGTCAACGGCCTTTATGTCGGGGTGCCGGTGGTGATCGGCGCCAACGGCGTCGAGAAAATTGTCGAGGTGACGCTTGATATCTCCGAAAAGCAGATGTTTGAGAAATCGGTCGCTTCCGTGGCCGGCCTGGTCGAGGCGTGCAAGACGATCAACCCCGCTCTCGTGAACTGATGGTCCCTTGTGCCGGGGCCACTGCGCGGCGGGGCTTGGGCTTTCGCCACGGAGCGTTCTTCGCTTCCTTTGTGCCGCCGCAGGCTTATGAAACGAGCAGAAAAGACGGCTTCCGCGCAACGGGACTCGATAAATGTTCATGCGGCTCTGTTACGCCTTGAGCGAAGTTTCCCTTTGAGCATGATCCGCGAAGGTTCGAACCGGTTTTCCGAAACGATCACGCCCGATCAAAAACGCTCGGGCGAGGTCCGGTTCAATCTAATGGGATCACGCTCTCGTCCATCACCCCTCGCCTCTTTGCGCCTTGGCACGGGCCGCCGCCGTGACCTGCCGAACTGGCGCAAAAACTGCTTGAAAACCGCCTAACCTTTAGGGAACCGCTGGGAAAAGAGACCGGACATGAACATTCACGAGTACCAGGCCAAAGCGGTCCTCAGGGAATTCGGTGTTCCCGTCGCGCGCGGAATTCCGGTCTTGCGCGCCGTCGATGCGGCGTCGGCGGCCGAGGAGCTCGGCGGCCCGGTCTGGGTCGTGAAATCGCAAATTCACGCGGGCGGGCGCGGCAAGGGCAAGTTCAAGGAGCCCGAGGCCGGCAGCAAAGGGGGCGTTCGAATCGCCAAATCCGTGGCCGAGGTCGAGACCTTCATCGAGGAAATGTTCGGCCGGACCCTTGTCACGGCGCAGACCGGCCCGGCCGGCAAACAGGTCAACCGGATTTATCTCGAGGAAGGCGCCACGATCGTCAAGGAATTCTATATTTCCTTGCTGGTCGATCGTTCGGCAAGCCGGGTCGCTTTCGTGGTTTCGACCGAAGGCGGCATGGATATCGAGGAAGTGGCCCATCATACGCCCGAGAGGATCACCCATTTCACGGTCGATCCGGCGACAGGGATCATGCCGCACCACGGCCGCAGGGTCGCCGTCGCCCTTGGCCTTGCCGGCGATCTCGCCAAACAGGCGGCAAAACTCACGGAGCGGCTCTATAGGGCGTTCGTCGCCAAGGATATGGCCTTGCTTGAAATCAATCCGCTGGTCGTTACGGCGGAAGGGCAAATCAAATGCCTCGACGCCAAGATCGCGTTTGATGGCAGCGCGCTTTACCGGCATCCCGAAATCGCCGCCTTGCGGGATGAAAGCGAGGAGGACCGGCGGGAAATCGAAGCCTCGAAACATGATCTGAACTATATCGCGCTCTCCGGCACGATTGGCTGCATGGTCAATGGCGCCGGCCTCGCCATGGCGACGATGGACATTATCAAGCTTTATGGAGGCGCGCCCGCGAATTTCCTCGATGTCGGCGGCGGCGCCACCAAGGACCGGGTGGCGGAAGCTTTCAAGATCATCACGGCCGACAGCCAAGTCAAAGGCATTTTGATCAATATTTTCGGCGGCATTATGAAATGCGACGTGATCGCCGAGGGCGTCGTCGCCGCGGCCAAGGAGACCGGCCTCGAAGTGCCGCTGGTCGTGCGGCTCGAAGGCACCAATGTCGAGCTCGGCAAGAAAATCATCGCTCAATCGGGACTCAACGTCATCCCGGCGGACGATCTCGACGATGCCGCGCAAAAAATCGTCGCCGCAGCCGGAAAGGCGTGACACCATGGCGATCCTCGTCGACAAAAGCACCAAGGTCATCTGCCAAGGCTTTACCGGCAAGAATGGGACCTTCCATTCCGAGCAGGCGATCGCCTATGGCACGCGGATGGTTGGCGGCGTCGCGCCCGGCAAGGGCGGCGCGACCCATCTTGGCCTGCCGGTCTTTGAAACCGTCGCCGAGGCAAAGGCTGCCACCGGCGCCGATGCGAGCGTCATTTATGTGCCGCCCCCCGGCGCGGCCGACGCGATCTGCGAGGCGATCGACGCCGAAATCCCGCTCATCGTCTGCATCACGGAGGGCATTCCGGTCGCCGACATGATCAAGGTCAAACGGGCGCTCTCGGGCTCGAAATCGCGCCTCATCGGGCCGAACTGCCCAGGTGTCATGACCGCCGGCGAATGCAAAATCGGCATCATGCCCGGCAATATCTTCAGGCCGGGCTCGGTTGGCATCGTCTCGCGCTCGGGGACCTTGACCTATGAGGCGGTCTTTCAAACAACCCAGGAAGGGCTTGGCCAGACGACCGCCGTCGGCATCGGCGGCGACCCGGTCAAGGGCGCCGAATTCATCGAAATTTTGGAAATGTTCCTGGCGGATGAGGCCACCAAATCGATCATCATGATCGGCGAAATCGGCGGCTCGGCCGAGGAAGACGCCGCCCAATTCATCGCCGACGAGGCCAAACGCGGCCGCAAGAAACCGATTGCCGGCTTTATCGCTGGCCGCACCGCCCCGCCCGGCCGCCGCATGGGCCATGCGGGCGCGATCATCTCCGGCGGCAAAGGCGGCGCCGAGGATAAAATCGCGGTGATGAAAGCGGCCGGAATTGCCGTCTCGCCTTCGCCCGCGCGGCTCGGCAAAACGCTGGCCGATGTGCTGCGCGGATGACCCAAACCTTGAGAAAATCACCCAGCATCCGCATCTAGGTTGGATAAGGTTCATGGGACCCCATGCGATGCCGGCCCGCGCGGCAAAGGCCCGGCGGGGACGTGGAAAGAGGCGCGGCGCGACCTTCATTTCGCCCGCATGTGGGGCCCGGTCAGGGTTAACAAATTTCGCTGCCGAGATTGGCTGCCAAAACTCGAAACGCGGATCCTGGAGCAGCGGGACCTAAGCCCGAAGGAGATGACAATGGCGCGCCGTGATACGAATGGATCGGCCCATGGCTCGGGCGGCGCCGCAAGTGGCCGCTCCATGTCAAACACGGCCTTCGCGCGGACCTCGTTCCTGGACGGGGCCAACGCCGCCTATGTCGAGCAGCTCCAGGAGTGCTATCAACGCGACCCGGCTTCGCTCGATTCTTCCTGGCAAGACTTCTTCGCCGCCCTCAACGACGACGGCGCCGCGGTCGCGAAATCGGCGCGGGGGCCGCGCTGGAAAGAGCGCGAGACGCCGGGCCGCGCCGGCGACGAGCTGATTTCGGCGCTCGACGGCAATTGGGCGGATGTCGAGACGCGGATCGGCGCCAAGCTCAAGGCGGAAGCCGAGGGGCGCCGTTTGTTCAACGAGGAGGATCTGCTTCGCGCGACCCGCAACTCGATCCATGCTCTCATGATGATCCGCGCCTATCGCATGCGCGGTCATCTCCACGCCAATCTCGATCCGCTCGGTCTCGAGCCGCCGAAAAACCATGAAGAGCTGCATCCGGCGGCCTATGGGTTCACCGAAGGCGACTACACGAGGCAAATCTTCATCGATGGCGTGCTCGGGCTCAAATACGCCACCGTCCCCGAGATGCTCAAGATCTTACGGCGGACCTATTGCGGGACCATCGGCTTCGAATTCATGCATATCTCCGATCCGGCCGAGAAGAGCTGGCTGCAGCAGCGGATCGAGGGCCCCGACAAGGAAATTTCCTTCACCAAGGAAGGCAAGCGCGCCATCCTGACGAAGCTCGTCGAATCGGAAGGTTTCGAAAAATTCCTCGACGTGAAATATACGGGCACGAAGCGGTTTGGCCTTGACGGCGCCGAAGCCATGGTGCCGGCACTCGAACAGATTATCAAGCGCGGCGGCGCCTTGGAAGTCCAGGACATCGTCTTGGGCATGGCGCACCGCGGCCAACTCAATGTGCTGTCCCAGGTCATGGGGAAGCCGCACCAGGCGATTTTCAACGAATTCAAGGGCGGCTCCTTTACGCCCGACGACGTCGAAGGCTCCGGCGACGTCAAATATCATCTTGGCGCCTCGTCCAACCGCGACTTCGACAACAACAGTGTCCATCTTTCGCTGACCGCGAATCCGTCGCATCTCGAGATCGTCGACCCCGTCGTCCTTGGCAAGGTGCGCGCCAAGCAGGATCAATTGCATGATGTCGTCGAGCGCACGAAGGTCCTGCCGCTCCTCATCCATGGCGATGCGGCGTTTGCGGGTCAGGGCGTGATCGCCGAATGTTTCGGGCTTTCCGGTCTTCGAGGCTACCGGACCGGCGGGTCGATCCATTTCATCATCAACAATCAGATCGGTTTCACCACGACGCCGCGCCATTCGCGGTCCTCGCCCTATCCCTCGGACAGCGCGAAGATGATCGAGGCGCCGATCATTCATGTCAATGGCGATGATCCCGAAGCCGTGGTCTATGCCGCGAAGGTCGCCACCGAGTTCCGGCAAAGGTTCCACAAGCCGGTGGTCATCGACATGATCTGCTACCGGAGGTTCGGCCATAACGAAGGCGATGAGCCCTCGTTCACCCAGCCGCTCATGTATAAGAAAATCCACGCCCACAAGACGACCTTGCAAATCTATACCGAGAAGCTCGTCGCCGAAGGGGTCATCACCGATGGCGAGGTCGCCAAGCTGCAAGGCAACTGGTGGCACCACCTTGAAACCTCACTGCAAGCGAGCCAGACCTTCAAGCCCGACAAGGCCGATTGGCTCGATGGCCGCTGGGCGGGTCTGAGAGCGGCGCCCTCCGGCGCCGATGACGCCCGCCGCGGCCGTACCGGCGTCGACCGGGCAAGGCTCACCGAGATCGGTCTTCGGCTCACCACGATTCCGGAGCATTTCGAGCTCCATCGCACCCTCCGTCGCCTCATCGACAATCGCCGCAAAATGATCGAGACCGGCCAGGGTATCGACTGGGCGATGGGCGAGGCGCTCGCCTTCGCGGCGCTTGTCGACGAAGGCTATCCGGTGCGTCTCTCCGGGCAGGACAGCGAGCGCGGCACATTTTCGCAACGCCATTCGGTCCTGATCGACCAGGAAGCGGAGGCGCGCTACATCCCCTTGAACAATATCCGTGACGAGCAGGCGCGTTTCGAAGTCATCAACTCGATGCTGTCGGAAGAAGCCGTGCTCGGATTCGAATATGGCTATTCGCTCGCCGAGCCCAATGCGCTCGTTTTGTGGGAGGCGCAATTCGGCGATTTCGCCAATGGCGCGCAGGTCGTGTTCGACCAGTTCATTTCCTCCGGCGAACGCAAATGGCTGCGCATGTCGGGTCTCGTCTGCCTCTTGCCGCATGGCTTTGAAGGCCAGGGGCCGGAACATTCCTCGGCGCGGCTCGAACGCTATCTGCAATTATGCGCCGAAGACAATATGCAAGTGGCGAATTGCACGACACCCGCCAACTATTTCCATATCCTGCGGCGCCAGTTGAAGCGCGACATCCGCAAGCCGCTGATCCTGATGACGCCAAAATCGCTTCTGCGCCACAAGCGCGCGGTCTCGAAGCTCGACGAGTTCGCGATCGGCGCCTCCTTTCACCGGATCTTGCCGGATGACCTCGACCATGTCCAAGGCGGACCGGTGACCCTCGTGGAAGACGCCAAGATCCGCCGGGTGGTGCTGTGTTCCGGGAAAGTCTATCATGATCTTTTCGAAGAGCGCGAGAAGCGGGGCATCAACGATATGTATCTGATGCGGGTCGAGCAGCTCTATCCCTTCCCGCTCAAAGCCCTGATCTCGGCTCTGGCGCGGTTCAAAGAGGCGGACATCTTCTGGTGCCAAGAAGAGCCAAAGAACATGGGCGCCTGGAGCTTCGTCGATCCTTATCTCGAATGGGTGCTGGCCCAGACGGGCGGCAAGTCCAAGCGGCCGCTTTATGCGGGCCGGCCCGCCGCCGCGTCTCCCGCGACCGGGTTGATGTCGAAGCATGTGGCGCAAGTGAAGGCTTTCATGGACGAAGTCTTCGCGGCATGAACCGCGCGGATATCGTTTTCGGCCGGAGCGTGGCGAACCTCAAAGTGAGCCGGTTGGCCTTGGAGCGAACAAATGGCAACTGAAATCCGGGTGCCGGTCTTGGGCGAATCGGTCACGGAAGCGACCATCGGAAAATGGTTCAAGAAAGCGGGCGAGGCCGTCCTGGCGGACGAGCCCCTCGTCGAACTCGAAACCGACAAGGTCACCCTCGAAGTCAATGCGCCGGCGTCGGGCACCCTCGCCGAAATCATCGCCAAGGATGGCGAGACGGTCGCCGTCGGGGCGCTGCTTGGCAAAATCGGGGAAGCTGGCGCCGCCGTTGCCCCTGCCCCTGCCAAGGCCGAACCCAAGCCGGCGGCACCTCCGCCCACGCCGCCGCAAAGGCCGGCGCCTGCCGTGCCCCTCGCAGCGGCGGCGCCCGCGCCAGTGCCGCCCTCGATGCCCGCCTCGCCCGCCGCCGCCAAGATCGCCGCCGATCACGGGGTCGAGACCGCGCGTGTGGAGGGGTCGGGCAAGCGCGGCCAGGTCCTGAAAGGCGATGTCCTCGACTATCTCGCAAAGGCCCCGGCGCCCGCGCCTGCTCCAGCTCCCGCCCCGGTTTCGCCGCCGCCCGCGCCCGCGCCCGCCAGTGAGGAGGAGCGCGAGGAGCGCGTTCCGATGACGCGGCTGCGCCAGACCATCGCCCGGCGCCTCAAGGACGCCCAAAATACCGCCGCCATGCTGACGACCTTCAACGAGGCCGACATGACCGCGATCATGGATTTGCGCGCCCGCCACAAGGAGAGCTTTGAAAAGAAGCACGCCACGAAACTCGGCTTCATGGCATTTTTTGTGAAGGCCTGCGTCGCCGCGCTGAAGGAGATTCCGTCCGTCAACGCCGAGATCGACGGCGCCGATATCATCTACAAGAATTATTATCACCTCGGCGTTGCCGTCGGCACCGACAAGGGCCTCGTTGTCCCAGTCGTGCGCGATTGCGACAGGCTCTCGCTCGCCGGCATCGAGAAGGCGATCGCCGATCTCGGCAAGCGCGCCCGGGCGGGCCAGCTCAAGATCGAAGAGATGCAGGGGGGCAGCTTCACCATCACCAATGGCGGCATCTATGGCTCATTGATGTCGACGCCGATCCTCAATGCGCCACAGTCGGGCATCTTGGGCATGCACAAGATTCAAGAGCGCCCCGTTGCCATTGGCGGCAAGATCGAAATCCGCCCGATGATGTATCTGGCGCTCAGCTATGATCATCGCCTCGTCGATGGCAAGGAGGCGGTGACGTTTTTGGTCGCGGTCAAGGAAGCGCTCGAAGATCCAGCGCGGCTGCTGCTGGAGATCTAAGGTTTTTCGATAGGCCCGCACTCCGTTGTTTTGGACATTTCTGGAGCAAGGATTTGTTCGACTGGAGCGCGCGAGGCGACGTATCAACAAACTCAAAGGCAAATGACCCGGCGCCAAAAATAGTTTGAAACCCGCACCATCGGGTCCCGGCTCGGGTGGAGATCGTCATGGCGCCGGGTGAGGATTACATCATTCGCGGGGGTTCCGCGGGCCGCGAACGGTTAAGGATACTGGCCCGCATCATGTATGCGAGCACGGCGGCCCTGTTTGATCGCCTCGCCGTCGGCGAGGCGCAGCGGTGCCTCGATGTGGGCTGCGGCGGTGGTGATGTCACCTTGGAGTTTGCCAGACGCATAGGCTCGCGCGGCAAGGCCGTCGGCGTGGACATCGATGCAGCGCAACTCGACATCGCACGCCGCGAAGCAGATGCCCAAGGGTTTCGCAATGTGGAGTTCCGTTTGCTCGACATAAGAACCGCTGAGGAGGACGTTGGCTCTGACTTCGACATTGTCTACGCGAGGTTCCTGCTTACGCATCTTAACGACCCCTCTCGCGCTGTCGCGGCGTTTTACCGCTATCTGCGTCCCGGCGGGCTCGTCATTGTCGAGGACATCGACTTCAGCGGCTATTTCACCTATCCCGACTCCGAAGCCTTTCAACGATACAAGGAACTCTATTGCACTTTGGTCCGCCGTCGCGGCGGCGACCCGAACATCGGGCCGCGCTTGCCGTTTCTGCTCGCCGATGGCGGCTTTGAGAAGGTGGATATGACCCTTGTCCAACCGATAGGAACAAGGGGCGAGGTCAAACTCCTGAACCCCATCACAATGGAAAATATCGCCGACGCAATCTTGCAGGCTGGCCTTGCCTCACGGCAAGAAATCGACATCTTGGTGCAGGACCTCTATCGCTTCGCGGAAGATCCGCGTTCCGTGGCGGGAGTCCCGCGCATCATTCAGGCCTGGGGCCAGCGGCCGGCGGCCGGCTAAGTGGAATAGACCTCATGACCTATGATCTCATTATTATCGGAACCGGTCCCGGCGGCTATGTCTGCGCGATCCGGGCGGCGCAGCTTGGCCTCAAGGTCGGCGTCGTCGAAAAGCGCAAGACGCATGGCGGAACCTGCCTCAATATCGGCTGCATCCCCTCGAAGGCGCTGCTCCAGGCGTCCGAAAAATTCAGCGAGGCCGCGCATGAGCTCGCGGGCTTCGGCGTGATCACCGGCGCGCCACAACTCGATCTTGCCGCCATGATGAAGCACAAGGACGACACCGTCGCCGCCAATGTCAATGGCGTGAGCTTTCTCTTCAAGAAGAACAAGATCGACGCTTTTATCGGGCTTGGCACGATCAAAGCCCCGGGCGAGGTCGAAGTTACGGCGGCGGATGGGTCAACCCAAAGGCTCGAAACAAAAAATATCGTCATCGCGACAGGCTCGGATGTGGTGAATCTTCCCGGCATCGAGATCGACGAAAAAACCATCGTCTCCTCGACCGGCGCGCTGTCGCTCACAGAGGTTCCCAAAAAACTGCTCGTCGTGGGCGCCGGCGTGATCGGTCTCGAACTCGGCTCGGTCTGGGGCCGCACTGGCGCCGAGGTGACCGTCGTCGAATTTTTGGACCGCATCTTGCCCGGCACCGACGCGGACGTCGCCAAGCAGTTTCAGCGTATCTTGGAAAAGCAGGGATTTCATTTTCACCTCGGCCACAAGGTGACGAAGGTCGAAAAAACAGCCTCGGATTTGGCGGTCAGCATCGAGCCAGCGAGCGGCGGCGAGGCTTTGGTCCTCAACGCCGACATTGTGCTCGTCGCGATCGGCAGGCGGCCGGTCACCGAAGGGCTTGGCCTGGAAGCGCTCGGCGTCGCGTTGGAGCGCGGCCGGGTCGTGATCGATGACCGTTTCGCGACCAATGTGCCGGGCCTCTATGCGATCGGCGACGTCGTGCGCGGCCCCATGCTGGCCCATAAGGCCGAGGATGAAGGGATCGCTGTGGCCGAGATCATCGCCGGAGAGCATGGCCATGTGAATTACGAGGCCATTCCCTCGGTCGTCTACACCATGCCGGAAATTGCGACCGTCGGCGCGACCGAGGAAGAGCTGCAAGCCAAAGGCATTGCCTATAGGGTTGGAAAATTCCCTTTTACCGCCAATGGCCGCGCGCGGGCGAACCGGCACATGGAAGGCTTTGTGAAAATCCTCGCCGATGCGGCGACGGACCGCGTGCTCGGCGTTCACATCATTGGCGCGGGGGCGGGCGAGCAAATCGCCGAGGCGTGCGTCTTGATGGAGTTCGGCGGCTCGGCCGAGGATCTCGCCCGCATCTGCCACGCCCATCCGACGCTGTCCGAAGCCGTCCGCGAAGCCGCCCTCGCGGTCGGCAAGCGAGCGATCCATATGTGAGGCGCTGCGTTTATGTCCGATTCCGAGGCTCAATCGGACAAAAATGTTTCACGTGAAACACTTTTGGCATCGGTACTCATGGCCTTCTTCTACAGCGATTGGCTTGAGATAAGTGCGATTGCGCCGAAAGAATGTAAGTTCGGCTATTTGAGATAGCTACGGCGCCGGGAGCAATCATCGCTGTCAGCCCTCGAAACGACTGGCAACGGGGGGGACTCCCCACCGTTTGTAAAGTGGGATCATGCGGCGGCTGAAGTCCTTTTCGCGGGGAGGTCTGGATCGAAGATGGTTCTGGTTTCGAGCATGGCGCAGGCGACGGCGAGCAATCGATCGGCGATTGAGCGGAGCGCTCGGCCATGACCATGCCCACGAGCCCGGAGAGCAGCGTATTTGACTCGGCTGCGCTGGTCATGCTGCACGGCGGTGCGCGCCCAATGGTAGACGGCGTTGCGCAGGCGGACGTGAGCGGCCTGTCTCATAAGAACGATTTTGCTCTTGCCCGATCGCTTGGTGACTGGCGCGACGCCCGACAGGGATCGCAGGGCGTGGTAATCTCGCCTTCGCAGCGCATCCGTGGCTTCTGCGAGCAGCGTGGCGAGGACGCTCCTTCCAACGCCCGGCAAGGATCGCAGGATCGTCACGTCACGCTGCTCATCGAGTTGACCCTTGGCATTCTCCTCTCCATCAGCGAGCCTCTCAGTCAGATGGTCGATGCGGTCATTGGCCTCGCCGATCTGGCGGTTGACGAGATCGAGCCGCTGGGCGACGGCTTCGAGATGGGCCGTCGCCGCGTTCATGGTTCCGGCGGCGGTCGGGACGGCTGGCGCTTTCAGCCGTTCGAGCACCCCAGCTGCTGTCAAGCGGCGGATGCGATGGCGTTTGAGGAGCCGGTCGACCGTTGGTGGATTCTGACGCGAAGTGCAACACCTTGGGGCGCTCGGGCTCACCAAGGAAAGATCGGATTTTCCTTCCCTTTCCGCCGCCTTCCGCTGCATTTCGAGATGCGAAGGCGGCTCCGAGGAAAGGAAAAATCGAGTAGGCTCAAAGTGCTGGGGTGTTGCACTTCGCGTCGGAATTCAGGGTTGCCTCGCGCACGCGCATTGCCTTGTCAGGTGTTGGGATCAGACGCCACAGGTCGAGGAACCAGCGGCGGCGATATCGTCGGTAAGTTCGAGAAACTGCGGATAATAACGCCACAGAAGTTCCCGGACGCGATTGCCAAGCCGATTGCGCTCGGCGCGCAGGTCGTCGGCGATACGCGACCATTCGCGCAGCTCCACGACGGTCGGATCAATTGGCGCCAGGGGCCGGAAGCAGCGCGGATCGGTCCGGAGCGCATCGGCGAGAACCTCGGCGTCGCGGCTGTCGTCCTTGGCGCCGGCGGGCGAGAAGCGATCACGAAAGCGATCGAGCTGCTTTGGATTGATGGCGTGAACCCGGAAAACCACGCTCCATCAAGCTTTCGACGACGGGGCCATGTGGGACCTCGATCGCGACGAAGACGACATCGGGCGTCGCGCCGGTCAACTTCAAGATCCAGGCCACCATCTCAGCCAGCCCTTGGCCACCATGCGCAAAGGCCCGCTCGCCGACTTTACGGCCTTTGGCATCCGACAGGCGAACGTGATGCGTCTCGGATGCCCAATCGACGCCCACGAACCAGTTGCGTTCATCCTCCATTCCGAAGTCCCCCGTTGGCATGGAGCCGCCGCGATGTTGCCGTTCCCTGTACTGGCGCTCGAAGACGCGGACTCCCCACGGGGCATCCACCGCGGCCGCCCGTCGGGGCACAGGTCCCCCCCAGGTGTTCGAGACACAGGGGGTGCTTGGTCGCTCCCGACAGGTCGGCTCAGTTCCAGAGGTTACCGCGATCGAAAGGACGCAGCGCGGCTCGAAGCACTTTGCTTCGCTACGCTCCGCGTCGTGCTCCAAGCCGCGCGCAACCCGCCAAGAACCGCTGAAGAAGGTACAGGGGGGAATTAGTTGGTACTGCAATAGAGATACCCTGAAATATTTATCACGTGCCCCCTGTTCACGGGATGAATTGGCAGTCCCAGGGATCACCAGGGAGGGAGGGCACCGGCCCATCGATTCGCGCAAAATCTCCGGCACCGCGTACCCTCTGTTCAGACGGCGACTGTTTTGGTCTTTTGCGAGCCAGCGCGGCGGCATCGGAGGAGGTTCCGATGGGGGCGGTTGAGCATCTCAAGACCTTATGTTGCCTTGGGCTTCCGCCCGAGAGCGCGATGGTCGCTTTCACGCCTTTGCTGCACGAGATCATTCCGCACGGCGCAACACGCATGGCTCTCTTGGAGCCCGATGCTTCGATGGGCCGCGGCTACGCCGAGCACCCAAGAACAGGACCGCACCTTCGCGAGCACTTGTGGCGATTCATGGAAGAGCCATCCGCGCTCATTTCTCTGTGGATTCCCTCTTTCCGTGCGGTTGGCGTTGGCTGGACGTTGCATCTGCAAGGGCGGGGCTACTTAGAGAGCAGCTTTTATCGTGAAGTGGAGGCCCCGCTTGATGCCTGCTGGGTTCTCGACGCGATGATCGGCGACGGCGGGCGCAGTATCGCCTTTTTCAGCCTCACGCGACCACGCAGCGCCCGGCCATTCACCGTGGACGACGTGCAGCGTCTCGACCGGCTGCGTCTGGCTCGCGCATGCGTATCGCCAGCACCAGTCCGGCAGATCGGGCCTCGAAGGCCGAAGTCCATTGGGCTCAGCGGGAGCGCCAGTGCTCAGTGGTCAGATGATCCTGACGTCTGACAGAAAGATGATCTTTCAGACGGCAAGCCTCGAACAGCTGCTCAGGGTTCTCATCGGAGAACCAATCAATCTTAACCGGCGCGTGCCGGCTCGAGACAAGCTGCCCGCGCCAATCTTGCAGGTGCTCCGGCAGCTCCTCGGCGCTTTGGAAGGGAGATTGGGCAGACCCCCTCGAATGCAAGTTCCAACCGCCTACGGGATCATCACCCTCGAAGCCAAATGGCTCGTCCCCGCGGGCGCTCTTCCGGAAGAAGCCGCCAAAGACCCCAAAAGCTGTCTCATTTCCGTGACGATCGAACTGCATGAGCGCGCCATTGCCCATGCCGCAAAAGTCTTGCGGGAAAGCGGTGCGACATCAGCACAAATGAATGTTGGGATTCAAATCATCTTGGGAAAAACCAAGCCAGCGATCGCGGACGAGCTTGGCTTAAAGCCAAGCTCCGTCGCGGATCTGACCAGAAAGCTTTATCAGAACTCTCGACGTTCATAACTCCAATGAACTCGCCACCAAAATCTGGCTCGGCGAAAAGATCGACGATGCGCAAAAGCCTGCCCTGCCTGGCCCGCTGATCTCGCTCTCGAATGCAGCGAGAAAATACCATCCGCGTCCCTCTATCGTTCCTGAAAAACTCACCCATCGTTAAGAAATGGCGAAGGCTGCTCGTTGAAGAATCGACGAGCAGCCAGCGGACAATCCCGTTGGACATGGGCCGCGCCGGTCGTACCGACGGAGAACACCCTTCCCAGCCCTGGAGAACGGCTGGCAAGGGGGAAAATTGTTTTGTATTGAAAATGCCAATATTTTGAGGCGCTCAATTTATTCCCGCGCCCCCAATTTGGGGGATGCGCTTTCGAATATCGCGGCCTCAACGCAAGAGTCGAACAACTTTTGAGTCCCCTGCGGCGGCCCGCGCGTCTGGGCCGCCGCAGAGAAACTGAGCACCCTTGCCCGCTTGGGAGGACGCTTGGCAAAAGAAAATTGCTAGGTGCTCTCAATGTGTGGACGATAGGGCGAATGGCTTTTTCCCGCGCCCCCAATTCAGGGGATGACGCGGAAAATCTTTCAAAGCTGTCCAACCGGCGGAGTCGGCACCCAAGGGATACGCCTTTCCCGTTCTTAGAAAGGCGGGGCGCTTGTCGCCTCTACAAGGTGGCGGAGCGCCACCGCCATCACAACTTCGCCGCCACCTCGACGCCGGCCGCTGCCACTTGCGCATCCTGCGGCGACTGGACGCCCGAGACGCCGATCGCGCCGATGATCTGGCCGTTGTTCAGAAGCGGCAGGCCGCCTTCGATCGGCGTCGCACCAGGCAAAGTGAGCATCGCCATGCGGCCACTCGCGACGATCTCCTCAATGATTTTCGTCGGCCGCTTGAACAAAAGCGCGGTGCGCGCCTTTTCCTGGGCCACGGTAATTGAGCCAAGCGGCGCCTCGTCGAGCCGCTGCAGGTATATAAGATGGCCGCCATCGTCGAGCACGGCGATCGTCACGCGCCAATTGTTCCTCAGCGCTTCGGCTTCGGCGGCGGCGGCAATCGCTTTGGCATCGGCGAGGGTCAGGGCGTTTTTGCTATACATTCACAAAGTCTCCGTGGGGCGCGGCCAATGGCGCGGGGTTCACAGCCGGAAGAGGAGCTTGACGTCGCATTCCTCCCCCTTGGCGCTGCGTTCGATGCGGTCGGCGTGCAGGCCGGACAGATAGCCGGTAAGACCACTGACAAAGCTCTGCTCCTCCACCATTTCCTTCTTCGGACGGGCGTCCGGAAGCGACGGCAGATTGCCCGTGTAACGCAGCGTCACCAAAATGTCGAAGGTGTCGCTCCCCACTTGGATGTCCACCGGGCCATTGGCGTTGGCCACGACGTCCTCGATGGCCGCGTCGACGACGGAACGCACCTGGGCGGCGTCCTCCGCGGGGATCTTCCACTCCTTGGCCTGCTTCTCGAAGAAAACATCGAAGGAGCCGGCCGTGGCGGGCTTTGAATCCGCTCCAAGACGCAGCAGGCCATAATACCATGTGCCGAGCAAGAAGAGGGCATTGAGCGGCACCGAAACAACCACCGCCTTGGAAATGATCGAACCCGTGAATTGCTGCGTCCAGCTTGGAGGCGACCGGTAGAAGTCCGGAAAAACCGGCACGGTCATCGCCGCCAGGATTGAAAATCCAATAATGAGCGTGGCCCGCAGCGTAATGGGGCGGCTCGCGACGATCTGGATGCCCGCGACGAACATGAGGGCGCCGTTGAAGAACAGCGCGGCCGCCATCACCGGGCGGGGCATGTTCACGATGAGACCCGCGAATTTCGGCAGGCAGGACAAAAGGACAAGCCAGAAGGCGATGGACCAGGCGATGATCCGGCTTGTCGCACCGGTGGTTTTTTCGACGCTCACCAGGCTCGGACTGGCGCTCATGCCAGGAACCCCCAACAAGCCACCGGCGAGGCAGCCCACCCCACCGGTCCGGACACCGGCCTCGATGTTTTGCATATCGGGGCGGCGCCACGCCGCGTCGTTCATCTGCCGACAGGTCGTCAGCGCGGCTCACTCGGAAAACGGGTGTTTATGGGCACAGGGGTAACACCCGGGGAACAATTAAAAAAGCCCGGCGCGATGGCCGGGATCTTGTTGCCGGTACTTAACGCGCCCTGCCCATTTCCCGAAGGAGCCCAGGACGGGGATGGTCATTTCCGGCCTCCCTTACCGCTCTTAAACCGGACGCCAGAACCGCCGTTATCCTCGTCTAGAAATTCTACGCCAGCCCGTTCAAAGGCTTCTAACAGAGCGTAAAGCGATGAGGTTCGGACCATGAGCGGCCCCTCGCGCTGCTCAATGCTCTTGATCGTTACGAGAGCAAGCCCGGACGCTTCTGCCAGGTCTTTTTGTTCCCAGCGAAGCAGGCCCCTCGGAGTGGATTGTTGACGAGACCCGCGAGCCCGAGCGCATTTCGGCTTGGGATGATCTGTCAAAGTACGGGCAGACCATCATCCGCTCCTACCGCAAGGATTTCTGGGCGCGTCAGAGCCACCAGGTCGAGGTCTGGTCCGAAAAGGGGACTGTCCGCGGAGTCGTGGCCCCCGTCCTTGACGAATTCGCCGTGACTTTTGCGGTCAAGCATGGGTTTGACTCGGCCACGTCGGTCAAGGCGGTTGCGGACCAGACAGCGGGCATCGATAGCCCCCTAATAGCCCTTTACGTCGGTGACTGGGACCCGTCCGGGCTCTGCATGTCGGAGCGCGACCTTCCCCGCAGGCTGGAAGAATACGGCGCCAACGTGTTTCTCAACAGAATTGCGTTGGACGAACACGACGTGCGTTCCGGAGGGCTTCCATCCTTTCGCGCCGACACAAAGCGCGGTGACACCCGCTATGACTGGTTCGTCCAGAATTATGGGGATGAATGCTGGGAACTAGACGCACTGCCGCCGCCGGTTCTGCGCGAGCGGGTCCGCTCGGAAATTCTCTCCTACGAGATATGGCCGAAAGTGGTGTACGGGCGGGTTTGAGGTAATGGGTTGAGTTGGCGGCGAACTTCTGCTGAAAAAAGATTGTCTAGATCAATCTCAGCTAGGAGAACGCCACCGTGAGAAAGTTTACAAAGGAAGCCTTGAGCCGTCCAGAAACATTTACCTTTTCTGAGGAAGGCAGGGTGCCGCTGGAGGAACTGATCCGTCAGGGGGCACGGCAGATTATCCAGCAGGTCGTTGAAGCCGAGATGCAGGTCCTTCTATCGTCCTATGCCCATGTGACAACAACCGGTGGCCAGCAAGTGGTCGTACGCAATGGCTACCAGCCGGAGCGCGACATTCTGACCGCCGTCGGGCCGGTGACGGTGCGTGTGCCGAAGGTTCGGGATCGGTCTGGCAGTGGCATTAAATTTAACTCGCAGCTGGTACCGCCCTATGTGCGGCGAACGCCGCGCATCTCGGCAGCATTGCCATGGCTGTACCTCAAGGGCATATCGACCGGCGACATGAGCGAGGCTCTGCGGGCGCTGGTTGGCGAGGAAGCCAAGGGGCTGTCGCCTGCCGTGGTGAGCCGGTTGAAAACGCAATGGGCTGACGACTGGAAGGCTTGGAACAAGCGCGATCTTTCAGGCGAACGGTACGTTTACTGGTGGGTTGATGGTGTCTATACCGGCCTGCGTGCGGACGAAACCGACAAACAGTGCCTGCTGGTTATCATTGGCGTGAAGACCGACGGCAGCAAGGAGCGGGTGGCGATTGGCGATGGGATCCGGGAATCCAAAGAGTCTTGGCGCGATCTGCTGCTGGATTTGAAAGAGCGTGGATTGAAGGCCGGGCCGTTGCTGGCAATCGGTGATGGGGCGATGGGGTTTTGGGCGGCCTTGAACGAGGTCTATCCGAAAACGCGTCATCAGCGGTGCTGGATGCACAAGATGGTCAACGTCCTGAATGCGCTACCCAAGGCGCTGCACGGCAAGGCCAAGGCGGACCTGAAAGAGATCTGGCTGGCCCCGACGCTTGAAATGGCTGAGCGAGCCTTCAAGCGCTTTGTTAGCAGATATGGCGACAAATACCCGCAGGCCGTTGAAAAACTGAAGAAGGATGAGGATGCGCTGCTGGCATTCTACGACTTTCCCGCCGAGCATTGGCAGCATATCCGCACCACCAACCCGATCGAGTCCACCTTCGCCACGGTGCGGCATCGAACGACGAGAACCCGGAACTGCGTCTCGCGGGATACGTTCCTGGGGCTCGCCTTCAAGCTGATGGAGGAGGCAGAAAAAAGCTGGCACAAAATCTACGGTGCCGATAAAATCGCGGTCTTGTTGCAGGGAGCAGTGTTTAAAAACGGCGAAGCGGTGAAAGACAATCAACCGCCCGTCGATCAGAAGTTGGCCGCCTGATCAGGCCATGCTGAAATCCCGCTCATACACCAGATCTGGTCATATCTCCTCTCCTACATCGACCTGGAAGCATGGAACCATTGCGCCAAGGTCGAGAAAGCAGAGCTCGAAAGCTTAAAGAAATTCGACTGGAAGGGGTTATTTTCAGACCAGTCTGAATAAAGCGGACCGGAGAAGGCATGGCCGCCTTCTCCGGCCCTAACCACAACTGAAACAATGGAGGGTTTCAACCATGGCTAATTCCAAGTCTAACTTAACCACTCAAAAAGGCGAGCCGTCCCGCCGCTTTCCACGGCGCCGTCATTGCAAACAGCGAGAATGATTTGCAGCCACGATACCGCCAGCGCGGCCCCCGTGGCCACATATCGCTACCAGTCCCGGATTCGGGAGCTTGAAGCCCGCTTCGAGCAGGAATTGCAGGGCTTCCGTGACGCCTATCTGGCCGAGCTCGCCAGCCTCGATTTGCGGGAGGGGTGACATGCGCGCAGCATTTAAAGTCATACTCCTCGCAATCGCGGTCGTCGCAATCGGCATGTCTTTCGGCGCCGGTCTTTTTGTTGCAACCGAGGTTGCACTGAGATGATGACCCACCGAGACGATCGTGCCATTGCCCGCGCCATTGGTATCGGCCTTGTTATGACATTCCCTGCAATGACAATGGCGGCGATCAGCTGACAGGCAATGATGGGCTTTCTCTTCGGCATTGTGAGCGTGGTCATCGCCTGGGCGATATTGGGAGAGTGACAGTTTCGCTCGAAAGGTCGGTGCAGGTCCGAACGCAGGCTGAGAAAGCCAGAGATGCATTGGCCCCCGTCACCACATATCACAAATAATGAATGAGCGAGCAAATAAAGCTTGACCCCGTTGACTGGAACAAACACGCCCCAATCGTGATCTCAGTTCCAGGCTTCGGGGATCAATATTACCTTCGCATTATGACCGGCAACAAAGGTTGGTGCCGCCTAAGGCGCAAGAACACCGTGGGCTTCGTTTTCTGGAGCAAAGAGAGCGATCCACGCTGGGCTCTCACAATCAACAAAGACGGCCCACGCTGGGCGCCAGCTTGTGACCTGCGACCAACCAGGAAACTCAAACAGGCAATCGAGACCGCGCTGCGGAATAGGAGAAAATAATGAAATTTGTTATAATCGCCTGCGCCCTTTGTTTTGCCTTAGCGGCGAACGCGCAATCCTATAATCAGCAAGGGCATCATCCGCAATTTTGCCCAGGTTGCCCTTGTTTCACATTATCGGCGAGTGCGCCCTATCATCCACGCGCGCCACGAAACCCGCATTTCCAGGCTAGAGGCCATGATGCGGCCGCTGATCATGGGAGAGTACAATGAAGGTTACAAAACTCGCGATTGCACTTTTGATCGCCCTCGCACCATTCGCAGCTCACGCGCAAACAGATCCTGCAGATCCTCAAAACTATAAGCAATGCCTTTGCTTATTCAGTTCCAACAACATGGGGCGTAAGCCATGTCTTAATGTCGCGCCCAACATTCTCGGCGGCCTGCCCAAGTCCCGCCATCGCATCTTGCCAGGCCATAGCGGCCCGCCAATCTTCATCTGTAACAACCGAAATCTGCCGCTGTTGCTCAAGCCTTTCGTTCAATGCTCGCTTGCCAAGCAAAACAAGATTTATTATGGACTGATCTGCTCCGAGGCTTCGAAGAATTGCATTCGCGCGACTTGGATCACCTAATTTTCCTGCGCTATATGCCGCTGCAAGCTCTCGCACTAACTGAACAGCCGTCTTGAATTTGCCAGTCATTCTATCAACGGTTTCAATCCCCAAATTGTTGAAGGTTGCCTGGATATGCCCCTGCCCAGTTAGGAATTGTTGCTCTAATTGGTTCGAGAAATTCAGCATAGAAGATGTTATGCTATCCGCCGATCCTCCAGTCCTATCGGCAACACCTTGCCAAGCGCTAAGCTCTTCCGTACTCATTCCTAATGTACGAGCAAATCTCCCTACATTCGCATCAGCCTCCGTGATGTTTGCCGTGAAACTCCTTAGTTCTTGTCCTGCCGTAAACGCAGCAAATCGACCAATAACCTCTCGCCGTAAATCCGCAAAGAATTGCGTTGTGCGGCGCGCAGATGCCTCAGCGTTCTTGGCAACACTCTCCATCTGTCCACCAGTACGGCGGAATGAAGCTATTGCCTCCTCAATGCCCTTTGTGAAATCGGATGAATCAAGTCCGAGTTCTACAATAAGTTGATCTATGATAGATGGCATTTCTGGTCACTAAGTCCTTTTGCACTGTAACGTTCCGCCGATCGCCATGGTCCCGCTTGCGAAACCAGATTGCGCCATCAGATAGGCTGTCTGCGCTGTCGAGGTGGCGAACCTGCCCTGAGATAGGCTTAGTGTTTCAGTGCTGGCCGCTGGCGTAGCCTGTCCTTGCCAAACGGCATATGCAGGGGTATCGGAAGGTGAGGGCATGCTTGCGGACAGTCCTATGCCTCCCACTATGTAGGTTGTTGTAGTCCCACCTGCAGGAAGCGTTATCACCGAGCCATTGCAATACCATGTTCCTGGCGAGAGAGCGAGACTTGCAATTTGCGTGGCGGTATTCGCCGAAACGGCTGTGCCTGTAACATTTCTAGTAAATAAAGCCTCTCCTATATAACCAGTATTGGCTGTTCCTCCATCCCGGCGTCCGAGTATTCCATAAGGAGGCATATTGCCACTCACATTGGTTCCGTTCGCTCCTCCAACTCCGCCCCACTGAATATCAGGTCCTAGAGTGAAATTTGTATTTACAACATTATTATGAAGTCCGACAGTATTGCCGCCGATCGCAACACCGCCACCAATTTCAATGAATGCGGTTGTACTGTTGTTTAGGATACCATCTCCATTATTCGTAATTTCGCCACCTTGGACGATGACGTATCCTTGCCAAGCAGAACCAATCCTGATCCCAGGCTGACCAAACCCTGCCGCTATCCATGCATCTTGTAAGTGCACAACGTCCTGCACGGCGGACCCATTTGTTACTAGATCGAGCGCCGGGCCACCGTTATTGGTGACATCAAGGGTCGTCTGCGCACCAATAAGAATCTGAAGGTTTGATGTTCCTGTAAGACTCTCGTCTACAATCATATCCGATACTAACTCACCACCCATGCTAACACCAAGGAGATACAGACCACCGATTCCTCCTCCAACACGAAGACCAACCCTGCTGTTAATAAGGAATCCGTCAACAAGATTTATGCCGGCTCCAGCAGTGCCGCTGATTTGCATAGCATCATGCGAACCATTAAACCAAAAGTTTGTGACAGAAGCAGTTCCAGCAGAATCCAGCCATATTGTATGGTATGATTTGCCTAATAAGCCTCCCCATACATTGTTGATAGTGACAGACGCAGAACCTATCCCGATAGATACTAGGGTTAAATTACGAATATGGATAAGGCGTCCGCTTGTCATTGTTGTAGTTGTTTCAAATTCAAAATTAGCCAACTGCACCGATCCGGATGTTCCCGATGGCGGGCCAAAAATAAATATGTCTCCCGTTGTGGCTGTGCCAGAATAAGTGAGTTCTCGAGTTTCCAGGGCTGTCACCTAAAATAGTAAGATTTGTGCCACTTGGAAATGTTATTGGGGATTTCGTTATACAATTACTTCCGGAAGGGATATATCCGGATCGAGTTGTGAGCGCAGAGGCCCATAACGCCAAGGCTGTGGTGTCGTCCGTGACCCCATCGCAAAACGCCCCATATTCCTGGGGGTGGGCGACATTCGTCTTACACCGAACAATTCCGCCATTATTATATAAAACATCACCTCCTGGGCATATTCCTATAATCGGGCTCGTCCCAACAGAAACCGCACCTGATGACAATCCTGTCGTTGACTGAGCCACCGCTAAATGCGGCAAAAGCATTAATAGAATGGTGAGCCATCGTGTTAGATTAGTCTTGTGGTTATCATCATCATCATCATCATTCATGATTAACAGCCACTAGTCGAGAATCCGAGCGATCTTAGTCGCGTACACAAATCTTTTGTCTGGATCTGCGGTGTTCCACCAGGGGGCACCCCGCCGCCATTAGGCCATAGGTTGATGCAATAGTTGCCCATACCGCCCCCGGCCGCCCACCAGGTGCCGCCAACCCATGGAGAGGTTGTCAAAGAGGTAAGGAGATTCGGACCCTCAATTGCGCAATCTCCGGTTCCATCAGCGCAAGTCCCATCAAGAGCACAGCTATAATCTCTCGTGTCCCGATTGGCGCAATTGAGGTTGGACCAATCATATTCCCCAATGAACCCGACCTTGCCCTCACTCGTTAACCAGGAAGTTGCATTGCTATTATTCAAAGCTGTCGCGCCCTTGCCCGTCACGCAGTGCCTTCCGGTGGGGATAGACATGTTGCCCGTGTTCCCCGCATCGAGATATTGATGCATCTCGAACCAAATAGGCCCACCGACCGGATCGGTGTACCCTGTCCAGGCCGCTTGATTCCCGCTCGATTGCCAAGTTGATGCTGTGGTGAACGCCGTTCCTGGAATCGTTATGATGTTGTGAGCGGCCCCGTTGTTCGTCTCTGCCGTGCGGATGGCCGTGATGGCCGCTTGAGCCGATGTTGCCCACTGTGAAGCGCTTATGCCATTTGGCTCATTCATGAGTCCATAGATGACATTTGGGTACTTTTGGAACATGGTAGATAGGCGAGACTAGAAATTGGCGTAGTTGGCATTCGTGACCGTGCCGCCACCGATCTGGCTGTATCCCGCCGAGGAGCCGTTAGTTGACATGTATGAATAGGTGTGGATATCAAGAACAATCCATAAGCCGAGCGATCTCGCATCCTCGACGTCATGCTCGATTATCTGCAAATAACAACTGCTGCTGTTCGCGCAGGACTGGTTCAGAATTCCCGTTTAAGCTGGACTCGATTCTCCCCTCGTCCAGAGCCAATCGTATGATCGAGAATCCATAAGTCTTAAACACGCCCTGGACACCCCAGCCCGGATCGAAATAGTCACTCCCGTTAAGCGCAGCGAGCCCCGTGTGTCCGCATCCGCCGGAAGGATTGTAACCGCAGTTCTCCATTCCGCTGATGTTCGTGCCTATCAATTTACTGGCAATGGGCACCAACGCCCCAGCAGCTGAAACAGGCTGCAAGGGAACCTCAGTTGCGCTCGCCGTCATAGTAATCGTCGTGCTATGAGGCGAATTAGAAAAGGAGGCGTTCGTTTCTGTAATTTTGATGTTAAACGTACCTGGGGAGGATGTTGCAGTCGATCCTACGCGAATTTGACCACCATTAGGATAGATCGCCGTGCAGCCCGTGCAATCCGCAGGCAGTCCGGAACCAAGGCTTACCGTGGTTATCGGATTTCCGCTTGCATCAGTAACCGCGAATGTTGATCCGCTGTGCCCATTTGCTTCCAATACTGGTTCCTTGTG
>CAWAQW010000014.1:0-21078 GCA_963784075.1 uncultured Alphaproteobacteria bacterium
TCTGTGCGCTCTTCAGCGTAGTCTTGTTTCGGCGCGTCCTGCGCTGCTGCTCATAACTGCGTTTCAGATTACTTGAGGATATAGGCATAGGCAGTCTTCAGCTCGATGATTGCTTCTGCCGTGCCGCCCATGTCGGGGTGCTTCGACTTGCACGCCTGTCGGTACGCGGCCTTGATCTTGTCAAAGCTCGCGCCGCGCGCGACGCCGAGAATGTCATAGGGATCGCGCATGACACGCCGCTATGTTTTTTGGAGCATCATGCGCCCTACTGTCCTCGCACCTGCCGGATCGGCGCGTCCGCCGAGACGGGAAACTGCGTCATTGTCTTTGGCGCGCCGCTCTTGCCGATCATCAAAGAGATCGACAGCGGCGCGGTCGGAAACCCGGGATTAGGCGCGGCGCAATCGAGGAAAACGATTGATCCGGCGACCTGTCCGCCAGCGGGCACGAACATGCCACGCGGCGGCGGACTGCCGATCGGCGCTAGGTCGAAAGTCTGATTCGGGCCGGGCAGAGATGGAAGGCCTCCGGGCGTGGCCGCGAAAAAGCGAGACCAATTCGATCTGATCGCCGCCGGCCGGACATTTGAAGCAATTGAACGCACCGGTTTTGTCGCGTCCGCCGTCATTGGTGACGACGAAGCAATCCACGCCCTTGCAAAAGGGGCATGTCCCCTCCTCTGTTGCTTGTCCTCCGTAAGTATAATTGAAACAGGCACTTACAGGAGGATTGGATGTCCACAGCCGCCTATAGGATAAACTTCGACGAAATAAAACATGCAGTATCGATGGAGAAAGCCATCGCCTATCTCGCTTTGCCGGGATTGAAGACAGAAGAACGCAAAGCAATGAAAACACATGTCCGTCATCGAACAAGCGCCCCAACAGCAGGAACGAAGGACAGAAAGCCGTCAGCCGGATTTAGTGGTGCGGGCGAAGACCGGGCCAGGTCACAAGGAATGGTCGACGGTCGGTTCCGCTTGGAACCGCGAAAATGGCAAGGGCATTTCGGTCAAACTTCACTCGGTGCCGATTGGCCCGCATTGGAACGGCGTGTTGAAGCTGTTGCCGCCCTATGCCGATGAGGACGCGGCTGACGCATTCGGCGAATAGTTCTATTGAAACGAAAGGCCGCGCGAGTGCGGCCTTTTTCATTTGGCGAGGATCAAATCGTCATGGCCGACCCGTTTGTATGGGGACGTGAAGAGGTGCCCCGAGGGTGACGGCGTCCGCAGAAAATCTCCGAAACCGAGCTCGGCACGGAAGCCGAACATCGAGCTCCTGCCGTTCTTCGCGATGAGTGATAACTCATTCATAATGTTTTTCATACGCGTCTCGTTCGTCGTCGCGAACAGCACGTAGAGATTGTCGATGCCGAGATAATCGTCGATGACGCCCGTTGCGACGATCTCGCGATAGGCGAGAATCTTCGGCACGATTACCGCTCTGATGCTCTCGGTGCCCTTGTCGGCTTCGAGCGCGTAGTTGCGATTACCGATCAAAAACAGCGCATCAGGCTCGACGAACGTATGATGGCCATCCAAGTCGACCGGGAATTCTTCAGCGGCTTCGGCTGCGCGCGTGTCGCGTCCGGCGCGGCGCGTAAGATGTCAATATGGCTTTTGAAGGGGACTCCTGCCGCTCGTGCACCGATCTCGATATCGAGCGCGATATTGGAGGCCATATGATCGTGAGCCAAGCGAATAATGCGCGAGGGTGACGCACTCTTACCGCCGATGCGGCTGTTGGCAACCCAATCCTCCGATGGAATGATCGCCTTGGCGCGAAGCAGGGCTTCGCCCTCTGCCCCTAGTCGATGCATATCCTCGACATAGAGGTGGTTGGCGAAAAGAACATCCTCGTTGAGGCGATGCAGCCAGTGTGAACGCTGCGCCTCAGTGCCGTGCCAGAGTTCACCAAGGCGAGCCCTGGTGATGATCGGATTGCGCGCGCCGAAGGCGACGAGTTGTCGGGTGGTCAATTGTCCATGGCGTGCGAGTGGTTCGAAGATGTCACGGATGTCGTTGCCGGTAATCTGCACACTCTTCGTCATCGCGCGGCGATTAAGATGCGAGCGGCGTTTGTGATCGGCTGCGGTTTCCATAAATGACGGATATGATGATCGAAAGCTTTGTAAACGTAACGCATGTGGCGCAACGTTCGGATATGCGCTGCGACTTTCCCTCATGCGCACTCCAAAATTTTATCATGCCGGTGGATCGATTTAGTAAGTTCGGCGCGGCATGTCGTCGCCTGTCGCGCTTAGGCGCGGCGCGGCGTGCGAGGGCGCGACTGTATGACATGAGCGTTGGGGGACAGAAAATTGGCGATCAATCTGGATCGCGCCGTCGTCGTTTGGACGAACCCTTGTCCGGCGATCCTGGTTCAGGGGACGACGCGCTGTCAGGTTCCGAATCGATACGGCTGGCATACGTCTCGCGATTGCGCTGCCGAACGATCGTGCGCTCGGCATCCGTCATGCGTTCAAACCGAGAAAGCGCATTCAACGGGAAATGCATCGAAATCGCTTGCGGCGTTTGGCCTCGAACGAAGGTCGCGAAAGAACCGGTTTTCTGATCGCGGATGAAGTTCGGAACGGTATTCATGTCGCGCGCCATGGCCGATAGATCAGCACCTTCGAGGAGTGCCACCACTAACCCCGAACGTCCTTGAGTAAGGTTGCACCGGCGGTTTTGCCCCAGCTCGCGGTGAAGGGAACGTCATTTCACCTGGAACCTAGGCAGAGCGGTCACGCTTTGGGCTATTCGGTGATAGCAGTAACTTCACGATGTCGGGGGCAGGGGAGGCGATCAGTTTGTAGCGTACGAAACGGCGGTCGATGTCGTCATCGACAACTCATGGACTGATCTACCCGGTCAGCCAGGAATGGCGGATCACGATGCAAGGAGAATGAGATGAACGGAAGCCGCTACTATAGGGTTCGCGTCGAGGGCGCCAAGTACGGAGTGGGCTTCGGCTCAGCGCTAGCCATCACGATTTCATATTCGACGAACCACTCAATCCTGTGGGCGATCATCCATGGAATTCTGAGCTGGCTCTATGTGGTTTATTTCGCACTTCTTCACGGATGATTGACGAATGGAGGCAAGACCAACCGTGCCCTGCGAAGCCGCGGTTAACCGAGAAAGGTGTTGAACCTTTAAAGCCGAAAGGCAGCTCATGGAGGAATATATTCGGCACCGAGGGTCTCGATGAATAGCCGACATGAGGGGTAGGTCTGATAGCAGAACAAGGCCTCGATGTTCAACATGGTGAGGCCGAGACTGGCCATGACATCGAAGAATGCCGCCAGTCGTCGTGGTGTCATCCCTTACGCGCGCCATTTCTGGATAGAACGTCCCGGCACGATAGCCAAATCCCATCTTGCCATCCAGCTCGCGCTCACTAAGTTTGCTGCGCTTTTACAATGGCGCCTGTGAAGGTTTCGGATGGCATATCATTGATAGTCAATAGGTCCCACACTATCATATAATTTGCGCGCCATTTTGTAGGAATTGTTGGGTTTGATCATATCGATATTCTTGCTCAAGCCGGGGCGTGACCGTAGTGATCGGCGTCATCCAATGCGGCGGGCTCGCCTTTGCCGCGTTGCTGCGGTCGAACCAGTGCAGGAAATAATCGGTGATGGGATCGGTCGCGGCAACGTCCGGGAGCGGTTGCGGACAGGCAGATCGGCGGCGAAGGCCGCGCTTGCGAAACTTGCCGCCATTGTTGCAATTATATAACGTTTTGCCGGCTTGGCGATGCCCTGTTTTTGGGTTTGTTTTTCTTGTGTCATTTCTGCGGTCCCGTGAGAAAGGCGGAGATCAGCACCGCTTGGCGATCAGCGAGTGGAACCTACAATATATAACCATATGGCCCAGCTCAATTGTAAGCATTCAAAGGCCCGGCTGCGCGTGCTGTTTAATTACTTGTTGTTGCAATAATGTCGCGCAATGCTCAAGCTAAAAGCATTTATTATCGCTTTACCAAACGGCCAATTTCCCGCGCATTCTGCCCGCGTCATAGGCTTTGCGCCGCGCGGTCAGAGCCGCGCGCCCAGATGAGAATTGGCTTAAGCCCCGGCAGAGAGAAGTCACGCCTTTGCGCACCTCGGCTGGCGCCGTAACAGCTCTGTGTGATGACGGGGCGAGACCATCGAACCCGTTGCGCAAGCCATTGCATTCCTTTACAAAGGCGCCAAATCGAGGGCGCGCGATGGCCGACGACAAGGCAGAACATCCCACGACACCCGCCGGGCCCGCGTTCGCGCCGGGCTCGCTTACTTCCCCAAACACCGAGTGAAACGCCCGTGAGCGGCACGGAACATCAATCCCAAGGCGAACCAGAAACGGCTGAAGCGACATCGCTTGCCGAAACGGAAACAAGCGCAGCGGCAGAACCCTCTGCGGCGGAACCCTCCGCGGCCATCTTGCCGGGCACGGAAGCCGGGAGCGAGGAGCAAATTCCCGTGCACATCCCGGCGGATTCGAAGGAGCCGGAGGCTTCCGCTGCCCCCGAACCCGCCCGCGCGCCGGCGAAGCCGCGCTCCCGGTTTCCGGCGCTGGCCGCCACCGCCATCGCTGGCGGTCTTTTGGGCTTTGGCGGAACATTCGCATTGCATTATCTCGAGGGCTACCGGAGCGGCAGCGCCGCTTTCGACGCCCGGATGGCCGCATTGAACGCGCGCCTGGATGCAATCGAGGGCAAGAGCGATGCCGCAGCCGCAGCCGCCCGCACGACCCTCGATGGTCTCGAAAGCCGCGTGGCGGCCGCGGAAGCAACCGCCAGCAAAGCCGTCGAAACCGCGACTTCAGCCGCGGAGGACATGCAAAAGGCGATCGCGGCGGGGCCGGCCCCGCAAGAGCCCACGGGCGGCTCAAATCCTTCCGAAGCGCCCGATCTTGGACCGCTCAACGCCAAAATTGGCACCATCGAGCAGAAGCTCGCTTCGCTCGAATCGGCACTTGCCGCGCCGAAAACCGGGCTTCGCGCCGCGCCGCAGGAGCGCGAGGATCCGGCGGCCAAGCAAGGTTCCCGGGCAGCGGCGATCGCGATCGTCGCGGAAAGCCTGTTGCACAAGCTCGTGAGTGGCGAGACGTTTTCGGACGAACTCGCGGCATTGGAAAACCTCGGCGTCGCGGCAGATCAGCTTGCCCCGCTGCGCGCGGTCCCGGCGTCGGCCGTTGCTCGCGAAAGCCAGCTCGCCGCGCAATTTGCAGCTCTCGCCCCGGCGATTATCGCGACCGAATCCGCCAAACAGGCCGGCACCGACGAAGGCTTCCTCGACCGTGTGACCCGCCATGCCAAGGGCCTCGTGCATGTTCGCCGCGTCGGCGATGCCGAGGCCATGGACGTTCAAAGCATCGTCGAGCGGATCGAAAAAGCCCTGGCGGACCATGAACTTGGCGCCGCTTACCAAGAGTGGAAGGAATTACCCAGCCCCGCCGCGGAGGTATCGCAAAACTGGGGTGACGCCGCCAAGGCGCGGCTCGATGCTATGAACGCCGCGAGATCGATCGAGGACGCCGCCGTAACCGTCCTCGGCAAGCCAAAATCATAATTTCCGTAAGCTGCGACACAAATCGAAGCTCTCGACGAGAAAAACATGCTCCGTGTTCTCTTGTACCTCCTTGTTCTCATTGCCCTGGCGTTTGGCCTGGCATGGCTCGTCGATAGGCCGGGCGAAATTGCCCTGAACTGGCAAGGCTACCGCATCGAAACTTCGGTTTTGGTCGGAGTTCGGGATTGTCCTCGCGCTGGTCGCCGCGCTGGTGGTGAGCTGGAACCTTCTGCGCTTTGTCCTTGGATTCCCCCCGCCTGGTCCGTTGCCAAGCGGGCTCGCCGCCGCGAAAAGGGCTATGCGGCCGTTTCGCGCGGCATCATCGCCGTGGGCACGGGGGACGCGAAGCTCGCCGCCAAAGCCGCCGCCGAGGCGCAGAAACATCTGCCCAACGAGCCTTTGACAATGCTGTTAAAGGCCGAGGCCGCCCAGCTTGCCGGCGATCATCCCGCGGTCGAAGCGGCGTTCAAGGAAATGACCCGGCGCCACGACATGCGTCTGCTCGGCTTCCGCGGCCTCCATGCGCATGCCCATCGGCGCGGCGATCTCGACGCGGCGCATCATTTTGCCAGCACCGCGCATGGAATCGCCGCCTTGCCCTGGTCGGCGACGGCGGTTCTCGAAAAACATGTCGCGGCGCAGGACTGGGAAGGCGCCTTGGCGGCGCTTGATAACAGCGGAAATTTGCTCGACAGGACTGCAAGGGACCGGCAACGCGCCGTGCTCGCAACGGCAATCGCTCTTCAGAAGGAGCAGTCCGAGCCGGATGAGGCGCTCCGTCTTGCCCGCTCGGCGGTCAAACGGGCGCCGGATCTCGTGCCGGCGGTCGTGCTCGCCGCACGGCTCCAGTCCCGTCAAGGCGGCATCCGCAAGGCGGCGAAAATGATCGAGGCGGCATGGCCGCTGGCACCGCACCCGGACCTTGCCAAGGCTTATCTCGATCTGCGTCCAGGCGAATCCAACGCCGACCGCCTGACAAGAGCGCGCGCCCTTGCCAAGCTTGCCCCCCGCGATCCCGAAAGCCGCATGGCGCTGGCCAGTGCCGCCATTGCCGCATGCGACTTTCAAACCGCGCGCGAAACCATGCTGCCTCTGATCCAGGGGGACGAGCGGCCGACGGCCAGGATGTGCCTCATCATGGCGGAACTCGAAGAGGCCGAGCATGGCGACTCCGGTTTCGGGCGCGATTGGCTCGCGCGCGCGACACGCGCGCCGCGCGATGCGACCTGGATCGCGGGCGGTATCATGTCGGATCGATGGCTGCCGGCCTTGCCGGCGACAGGCAAGCTCGATGCCTTCGTCTGGCGACGGCCGGACGAACGGCGGGCCGCTGCAAGCGAGGCGGAAGAAGCGCTGTTCAGGCCCGTTTTCGGCCCGGCCGAGCCGGCGATCCTGATCGAAAAGCCGCGCATGGCCATTGCGCCACCCGAGCCGGAAAAACAGGCCGGGCCCGTGCCGGAGACCGCCTCTCCCTCGCAAGAAGAAGCTCACGCCGAGGTCCCACCCGGCGTGGACAACGAGCCCGGCGGGCCCGCTGCCGCAGCTTCGACAACCCCTTGATCACGCTAGGACAAGCAACCGGAACCGCCGCAAGGTCTGCGCCAGCTCTATTGAGATAAAATACGAGCGCGGACGAATGGAACCGGCTTGAACCCGATAAGAAGGGTTCGCTTAAGGCCTGCCGCTCTCCGGCCCGCCAAGAGACTGCCAAAGACGAGAGCTTTTTCCAGCGAAGTGGATACCGGTTCGCGTCAAGAAAATCCGATAAATCGAAGAGCGCTCTCGACATCATGATCCGCGAAAGTCAGAACAGGTTTTGCGAAAAGATCATGCGTCATCGACGGCTTTCGTGCGCCGTCCGGTTCCATCGCAGGGGACGCGCCTGCGCATGATCCGCGAAAGTCAGAACTGGTTTTCCGAAAAGATCATGCGTCATCAAAGACTGAGAGCGTCGTCCGATTCAATCTGCTGCTTTTCGTCCTGGCTGCCAATCCCATACAAGCCCTTCTCGGAAAGGCTCACGCCGAAGTCCATATCACGGGCGAGCCAAATGCCATGGCGATCGAGGCGCATGAGGCGTCGGTGGAAGAACTGCTCGGCGCGCTCAGCGAAACATATGATATGCAATATAGAATTCCAGCCGGCCTCGACCTTCCGATTTCCGGATCCTATGCTGGACCGCTTCCACAAGCCGTTGCGCGTGCCCTTGAGCGCTATGATTTCGCGATAGAAACGTCAGCAGGTGGCATCCGTGTCACTGTCTATGGCCTCAGCGGCTCGCGGTTCAATACGAGCAATAGCGTTTCGGCAGCGGGGACCGCCTCTTCACCCCCAACCATGTACTCATCAAGACGCGGGCGCGGGCAAGGCGCACGCAACTAAGGCATCCCGGGCGCGAGGCGCCGGGACATTTCGCCGCCGGCATTAGAGCGTGATCCGTTCAGATTGTGACGCAAGATCTTTTCGGAAAACCGCTGCCCACTTCCGCGGATCATGCTCTCTTTGATGACGCATGATCTTCTCGCGAAACCGGGCCCACTTTCGCGGATCATGCTCTCTTTGATGACGCATGATCTTTTCCGAAACCGGGGCCCACTTTCGCGGATCATGCTCGGCATTATCCCGCCCCGGCTCAGGCGAAACGACGTCAAAGCGCCGCTTGCAACTCCGGATGAATACGTAAGGGAATATTCTTAGGTGATCGACCCAAATAGTCGCTTCGACCGATTGGTGGCACCCATTGAGCAGCAATGGGAGGATAAAAATGTTTGTTCAGCCGATCGAGACGACAGCCAAACAGCCAATCGTCGAATGGCGGGATTTTGCGCCCTGCGCCGCGCCGCTTTTTGCCTGCACCCCGGAGGTCTTGGGGACAAGCTTCAACTATGCCCGCGACGAAGAAATCTTCGGCGATGGTGAAGAGACGCAATTCATCTACAAGGTCGTCACCGGCGCCGTACGCACCTCCAAAATCATGCGGGATGGACGCCGGCAGATTGGACGATTTTATCTTCCAGGCGAGTTTTTCGGGCTTGAACTCGGCGAGCAGCATCATCTGACCGCCGAAGCCATCGCCGACAGCAAGATTCTCCTTTTCAAGCGCCGTCAGATTGAGGCACTGGCTCAACGCAATATGGACGCCGCGCGTGAGATGTGGCTCATGACGGCGGATCATTTGCGCCAAGCCGAAGACCATCTGCTGCTTCTCGGACGCAAGACGGCGCTGGAACGGCTTGCGGCTTTTCTGATCGAGATGGATCTTCGGCATGACAACAGCGGCTTGTTCGAGCTGCCCATGTCGCGCCGGGATATCGCTGATTACCTCGGCCTTACCTTGGAAACGGTCTCGCGGGGGTTTTCCGAGCTTCAAAAGCAGCGGGCTTTAGAGCTTGACGGAGCGCGTCATGTCGTTTTGCGCAACCGCAGCTTGCTCGATACGATGAGCGAATAGTAAATTTTTAGATTGAAGATGCTGACTGCGCGAGTATCCTTGCTTTTGGGATAATCGCCGTGGCGGGTTGGGGTGCGCCTGGACATGTGTTTAAAGTCGAGGCAAGGTCCGCATGGACATGACCGGATTTCCGCCGAACGAGTCGCAAAATCTCCTTTCACAAACGGCTAAGCAAGAGCTGCGCGGCGGCGAACCACCCCCGGCCACGACTACAGCTCTTGTGCCCGTCCGCGAAACCCCGCCCGCCACCATTGACGACAGACCAAGCCCCGGCAAAGCCAAGCGAAAGCGCGCGTTCCGAGTTTTGCTGGTCCTCGTTCTTGCCGGTCTCGCGGCCTTGGGCGGCTTTTATTGGTGGAGCTCTCGCCTCTCGCCAATTCCCGCAGGCGTTGTCTGGAGCAACGGCCGCCTCGATGCGAGGGAGATCGATATCGAAACCAAATTCGCGGGACGCATTGCTGAGCTCTTGGCTGATGAAGGCGATATGGTGAAGGCCGGGCAGGTCCTCGCTCGAATGGATACCAGAGATCTCGAAGCCCAGCTCAGACGCGAGGAAGCGCTGGTGCGCCAGAACGAACATGCGGTTTTGGAAGCTCAGGCGAATGTGGCGCAGCTGCAAACACAACTGACCTTGGCGCAAAAGGAACTCGCTCGGACGAGTGCCCTCGTGAAGAGGGGCTATGCCACGCGCGAGCTATACGATCAGCGTCGGCAGACATTGGATGGGACCCGGCAAGCCTTGAATGCGGCAAAGGCCCATGTTGTCGAAGCCATACAGGCCTACAACGCCGCGCAGCACAATGTCGAATTGGACAAAGTCAATATCGCGGACAATACACTCGTCGCCCCCCGAGCCGGGCGCCTCCAATATCGAATATCCGACCCTGGCGAGGTGCTCCCTGCGGGCGGCAAAGTCTTTACCATGCTCGACATCGGGGATGTCTATATGGACATATATCTGCCGACGCTCGACGCTGGCCGCGTGAAGATCGGCGATGACGCCCGTATCCTGCTCGATGCTTATCCAGACTATCCGATAAGAGTCCAAAGTCACGTTCCTCGCCACGCAGGCGCAGTTCACGCCGAAGACTGTGGAAACGAAAAGCGAGCGCGACAAACTGATGTTCCGGGTCAAGGTGCGCATCGACCCCGACATTTTGAGCAAATACGCCGAATCCGTTCGCACCGGGCTGCCTGGAAACGCCTATGTCCGCGTCGATCCCAATGTCGAATGGCCGGCGTGGCTACGAGGCCCGTCCAGCCAATGACTCCCGGCGATCCTTGTGTCGCGAGCGTTCATGAGGTCAGCCTCAGCTATGGGAAAAAGGTTGCGCTCGATAGGGTCTCGCTTTCCCTTCCAGCCGGCAAAAGAATTGCCCTGATCGGCCCGGATGGCGTCGGAAAATCCTCGCTTTTGAGCCTGATTGCGGGGAGCCGGCGAATCCAGACCGGCAGGGTCGAGGTTCTCGGCGGCGACATGCGAGAGATGCGTCACCGGGCGGAAGTCTGCTCCAAGATCGCCTATATGCCGCAAGGCCTAGGAAAGAATCTCTACCCCGACCTCAGCGTCGCCGAGAATATCGACTTTTTCGCGCGGCTTTTCGGGCAGGCGAAAGCAGAACGCAAACGCCGCATCGATGAATTGACGCAGAGCACCGGCCTGAACCCGTTCAAGGACCGGCCGGCCCGCAAACTCTCCGGCGGGATGCGGCAGAAGCTTGGGCTTTGTTGCGCGCTCATCCATGATCCGATGCTTCTCATTCTCGATGAGCCGACGACCGGCGTCGATCCTCTGTCGCGCCGGCAATTCTGGGAATTGACCGAACGCATCCGGATGCGGCGCCCGGGCATGAGTCTCTTGGTCGCGACCGCCTATATGGAGGAAGCCGAACACTTCGATTGGCTCATCGCCATGGACGAAGGTCGGATCATCGCAACCGGCGCGCCGCAAGAGCTCAAGGCGAACACCGGCGCTTCGAACCTCGAGGACGCTTTTATCGCGCTGCTTCCGGCCGCTCGCCGGCGCGGGCGTGCGTCCCTTGTCATTCCAAAGCGCCCGCCGTCCGATGAAGCGCCGGTCATTGTGGCCCGCGATCTCACCTGCCGTTTCGGCGACTTCACGGCTGTCGATAATGTCAATTTCAGCATCGAACGCGGCGAGATCTTTGGTTTTCTTGGTTCGAATGGTTGCGGCAAGACGACGACGATGAAAATGCTGACCGGCCTGCTGCCGGCAGGCTCGGGCGAAGCGCTGCTTTTCGGTCAAGCCATCGAGGCCGGCGGCATGAGCGCCCGCGCGCGCGTCGGTTATATGTCGCAATCCTTTTCCCTCTACACCGAGCTCACCGTCCGGCAGAATTTACAGCTTCACGCGCGCCTGTTCCATCTGCCATCCGCGCAAGCCAAGACGCGGATCGACTCGGTCGTCGAAAAATTTGGTCTTACGGACTATCTCGATCAGGGTGCCTTGGCTTTGCCGCTGGGGATTCGTCAGCGTCTGTCGCTCGCGGTCGCGATCGTCCACGGGCCTGAGATGCTGATTCTCGACGAGCCGACGTCGGGTGTGGACCCGATGGCACGCGACCAGTTCTGGGAGCTGTTGATCGACTTGTCGCGCAATCAAGGCGTGACGATCTTCATCTCCACCCATTTTATGAACGAGGCGATGCGCTGCGACCGGATCGCTCTCATGGATGCGGGCCGCGTTCTTGCAATCGGCACTCCGGCCGCGCTGACCGAAGCGCGCAAGTGCGAAAATCTCGAAGATGCTTTCATTTCCTATCTCGAGGAAGCCATCCGTTCACGCCGCGCCACCGGCGAAGAGGCCACCGCAATCCCGGACGTAAACATTCCTCTCGCGGAAATCACCGCGGAGCCGCGCGCAACACCCGCGCCTTGGTTCAGTCCGCGCCGCATGTTCGCCTATACGGTCCGCGAGTCGCTCGAACTCTTGCGTGATCCGATCCGGCTGGGATTTGCCCTCATCGGCACGGCATTCCTGATGGTGGTCATGGGGGCGGGCATCTCGACGGACGTTGATAGTCTGACCTTTGCCGTGCTCGATCATGACATGACACCGGAAAGCCTGGCCTATCTGGAGGAACTCCGGGGTTCGCGCTATTTCATCGAAAAAGCCCCGCTCAGAGACTATGGTGAACTCGAACGGCGCCTCAAGAGCGCCGATATAAAGGCGGCCATCGAGATCCCGCCGGGTTTCGGGCGGGACATCAAGAAAGGTGTTCCGGTGTCGGTCGGTGCATGGATTGACGGCGCCATGCCGTTCCGGGCGGAAACCATCCGCGGCTATTTACAAGCCATGCACCAGCGATATCTCGCCGATCTCGCGACGAAGGAAGGTTTGCCGGCGAGCCAAGTTGAACCCGCAACGATCGAGACAAGGTTCGTCTACAATCAGGATTTTTACAGCATTTACGCGATGGTGCCGGCCACAATAGCATTTCTGCTCGTCCTGATCCCCGCGATTCTCATGGCCCTCGCCATCGTGCGCGAAAAGGAACTCGGATCGATCACCAATCTTTACGTGACGCCGGTGACCCGGATCGAGTTCCTGCTTGGGAAGCAGCTCCCCTATGTCGCCATCGGGATGACCAGTTTCATCATTCTTTTTCTGACGGCGATTCTTATCTTCGCCGTTCCGATCAAGGGAAGCGTTCCAATGCTCTTCGTTGGCGCTCTGCTCTATATCATCACGACGACCGGCTACGGCATGTTGATCTCGTCTTTCGCGAGTTCCCAGATCGCGGCGCTGTTCGGGACGGCCATCCTTACGTATATGCCGGCGTTCCAATTCTCCGGCATGATGGCGCCTGTATCGTCGCTGACAGGAATAGGGGCTTTCATGGGAAAGATATTCCCGATGACCTATTTCCTGCCGATCAGTGTCGGGACCTTCACCAAAGCGCTCGGCTTTGCCGATCTTTCGGGAAATCTTTTTTCTCTCGCGATCTTCGCCGTCGTTCTGTTGCTTCTCAGTCTCATCTTTCTGCGTGGCCAAGAAACCTAGAAGAGGTTCACGCCGATGGCCTCATTCGCCAATATTTTCTGGCTCGGAACCAAGGAACTGCGCAGCTTCGTGCATGACTATGTCCTGGTCGGATTGGTCATCTGGGCTTTCTCACTCGCGATATACTCTATGGCGCAGAGCAGCTCACAAGAACTTCACAATGGGGCGATCGCAATCGTCGACGAAGATGATTCACCGCTTTCGCGCTACATTTTCGAAGGCTTCTATCTACCTCCTTATTTCAAATCGCCGCAGACCATTCCGCTGCGCGACATCAATCGCTTGATGGATAATGGAACTTATACCTTTATCCTGGACATCCCGCTGCATTTCGAGCGCGACGTCCTGGCCGGGCGGCAACCGGCGATACAAGTCAACGTCGATGCGACCGTGATGGTCCATGCCGGAATCGGCGCCGGATACATCCAGCAAATTCTCACGACTCAGATCAACGAATTTCTCTCACGGTCAGAAAGTTTGCCGCCGGCACCTGTCAACCTCGCCATTCGCGTCGCCTTTAATCCCAATGTCGCGACGTCCTGGTTCACGAGCGTCATGGGCATCATCAACAACGTCACGATGTTGGCGATCATCCTTTCGGGAGCAGCCGTTGTCCGCGAGCGGGAACATGGAACCATGGATCATTTGCTCGTGATGCCGGTGACGCCTTTTGAAATTGCCATGGCGAAAGTCTGGGCCAACGGGCTCGTGATCACCATCGCGGTCGGCCTTTCGCTGAATGTGATCGTGCGTGGGCTCTTGGGTATTCCGGTCGCGGGATCCGTTGTTTTGTTTCTGGCGGGCGCGGCGATTTATCTCTTCTTTGCGGCGGCGATCGGCATTTTTCTGGCAACCGTGGCCCGCACGATGCCACAGCTTGGCCTCCTTTATCTCCTCGTCGCGACGCCGATGAACATTCTCTCGGGAAGCCTTACGCCGCTCGAAAGCATGCCGCGGCTGCTTCAAATCATCATGCTGGCGTCGCCTTCGACCCATTTCGTGTCGTTCGCTCAGGCGATTCTCTACCGCGGCGCCGGTCTTGACGTCGTGTGGCCCGAGTTTTTGGCGGTCGCTCTCGGTGGCGGAGTCTTTCTTGCGCTCGCCTTGCTGCGCTTTCGCCAAGGCATGGCGGCGGCGACGTGAAGAAGATCAAATCGACGGCGGCGCCGCTTTGCAACGATGCAATTGGCATCCGAACTCCGTACCGAATGGAGTGCGATGTCTAACGCTTTTCGAGAGTCTTCAAATAGACGATCAAATTTGCGATTTGATCCGGATTGGAGCGAAAGACAGACAGTGACTTGTGTCCGGCCAGAGTGCCTTTGGCAAGGGCAGTTTGCAAGGTCTTCGACATTGTAACGCAAATGCAAATCGCGCAGTGGCGGCGCCATTCGAAGCGGGCTTGCGCCGGTGAGACCGCGTTGCATGACACTTCCCGCACCATTCTTTCGCCAGTCTTTGTCCCAAAGCCGGGTCACCGCTTTCGGCGAAGGCGGGCATCGCGAACAGGAACGTGAAAGCCGCCATGAACGACAAGTCGGCGTAAACGCAGGGGAATGACCGTTGCTGATGTGGCACATGCGCGCGGGTGAATGGCGAAGACCGGCCGGCGTCAATATGCGCCAGCCTTGATCGCAAAACGGACCAGTTCTGAAATGCTCCCGGCCTGCATCTTCGTCATCAGCTTGGCGCGATAGACTTCGACCGTGCGCGGGCTGAGATCGAATTCACGGGCGATTTCCTTGTTTGTTTGGCCATTCACAAGGCCTCGCAACACCTGCGACTCGCGCTCACTCAATGAGGCCAGCCGTGACATAAGCTCGGCGCTCTGTGCATCGGCCGCAGCGGCAAGCGCCTCCGGCTGAAAGGCCGAACGCACGACTTTGACGAGCACGTCGCCATCGAAGGGCTTCTCCAAAAAATCGGTCGCGCCAAGTTTCATCGCCTTGACGGCAAGTGGCACATCGCCATGCCCGGTCATGACAATCACGGGAATTTTATGTCCTGCCTCACGGAGACGGCGCAAAAGCTCAATGCCATCCAATCCTTGCATACGAATATCGGTCAGGATGCATCCTCCGGCCAGCGTCGACGGCGCCGCCGCGAGAAAAGCCTCGGCCGAGTCGAACAGCTGGACAGACATTCCCGCCGAAGCGAGCAAGAAGGAAATTGAATCACGCAAAGCGGAATCGTCGTCGATCACATAGACAATGTTCGGGGAGCTCACCGCCCTACTCCTCATTGACGGCCGGAAGTGTGAAACGAAAAATGGTTCCGCCAATTGGATTGGCTTCCACCCAGAGGCGGCCGCCATGGGCCTCGATGATCGTCTTGCTGATCGAAAGCCCGACGCCCATGCCGGTCTCCTTGGTCGTCATGAACGGTTCGAAAAGCCTCGGGAGAAACTCCTCCGGGACGCCATGACCGGTGTCGGATACCATGATTTCGACCATGGAGTTCTGCCGTGAGCGTCGCCGCGACAAACAGCTCGCGGCGGGGACTCTCTTGCATGGCTTCGAGCGCGTTGCGGAGAAGATTGACGAGCACCTGTTGGATTTGAACCGCGTCGACCAGCACATAGCGAACCTCGGGCGCGATCTGAAAGCGAACCATGACGCCGAGCTCGCGCGCGCCCACGAGAGCGAGCGCGCTTGTGTCCTCAAGGAGCCGCGAGGCGCGCACGATCGTCTTGTCGCTCTCCCGGCGGGTGACGAAATCGCGCAGGCGCCTGATGATATCACCCGCGCGAAGGGCTTGGGCGGCCGCTTTGTCGAGCGCCTCGCGGAGTGTCGCCGCGCGCGGATCCCGACTCTCCTGCAGCAGCCGCTGAGATCCCTTGAGATAATTGTTGATCGCCGCGAGAGGCTGGTTCAGCTCATGGGCGAGGCTCGAGGCCATTTCGCCGAGCGCGCTGAGACGGGAGACGTGAAAGAGATTTTCTTGCAGTTCCTGCAACTTCGCTTGCGTTTCCTGCCGCTCGGTGAGATCGCGGATAAAGGCCGTAAAGTGGCGGCGGTCCTTGAGACGCATCTCGCCAACGGAAAGATGCATCGGGAAGGTCGATCCGTCCTTGCGCTGGCCAGTCACGACCCGGCCGACGCCGATGATATGCCGCTCTCCGGTTCTCAGATAGCGCTCGATGTAGGCGTCATGCCGGCTGCGATCGGGTTCCGGCATCAGAATACTGACATTTTGTCCAATCGCCTCACAGGCGCTATAGCCAAAAAGACGTTCCGCGGCGACACTAAAGGATCCGATAATTCCATCCTCGCCGATAACGATCATCGCGTCGGGTACCGTGTCGAGGATCGACTGCAGATGTTGCTTATGCGAACGCAACTCTTCTTCCGCGCGCTTCCGTTCGTCGATATCGAGGAGAATCCCGGTCATGGCTTTTGCGCCGACCCTCCCATCAAGGAGAATGGACCCTTTGGCATGCAGCCATCGTTCCTGGCCCCCGGCGCGAAGAGCGCGAATCTCGATATCGAGAGTGCCTGTTGCCTTAGCGGCAAAGAGTGCCACGCGAATCCGTTCGCGATCATCGGGATGAAGGAAGGATGACAAAGCCGTGGAACTAAAGGTTTCACCGAAAGGCGCGCCGAGCAAGCGGGCACAGCTTTGCGAGCATAAGATCACGTCACGGTCGATATCCCATTCCCATGTCCCAATTCCCGCTGCTTCGATCGCAAACCGCATATGCCCGGTTTCGTCGGACTGCACGACCCAGAGTTCTCCAGCTATGTTGCGCTTTGATACCGGGATATTCCGCCAACGATATTATGAAGCTCAAGGGGTGCAAGCTCGCAACCATCCATGAGCGCCCCCCCTTTGGCACGAGGGATTTGTACAATCGATCGCGTTCAATTGCAAAATCTCGCACCGCAAAACGGACGCTTCTTCGCGGTTCCTCAGGTACAATTGGGCTCAGCGGCGCCGCAACAAAAGCGGCCGCGCCAGCCCCCTCTTTTCCGAAACAATCGTTAAAAGCAGCGAATTTCTGCCTCGGCCTGCGCCCGGTGCAGATCGGCCAATATCGCCTTGGCTTCCTCGCTTGCGCGGAACATGGTCCCGATCTGACCTTGCACCTGAATTCATGCTCACCACGGTTTGCGCCGCGACATAATGGTCGTAGGCCAACAGCGACGCGATGACATCGATGGAACAAGAACAGCGCCTCAGCATATCTGGGGTTTCGCCATTGGTCTTCATGCAGACGAAGACATAGTCGGCACGCGCCTCGGTGGGGTAATCATTGGCGTCCGCCGTGGCGAGGGCCGCATAGGCGGCGAGGATCGGAAGGCTAGCGCCGGCGAGCTTCATCGTTTTGCTTTTGCCTCTTCAGAAATCGATCCATCGCGGCGACGGGTTCCGGACTTCACCTGCGTGTCCTTTCAGGGCCACCCTTAGGCTCTTAATCATTATCCTGGAATTGGCGTCCGTAAAGGATCGTGCCGCTCCATGGTGAGTTTCGACATGAACCCTCTTGCAGGGGCCAGGCATTGCGAGAGGCCAAAATCGGAGGATCCTGCCCGTTAGGGCCGTCGCTGTGACTGAATGTCCGCTCCGTGCCGCAAGCCATGCGATGTTCGGCACCGCTCTGGAAAGGAGGCCGTCGCCCGGCCGCGATGAGATCGCAACACGCCCGCGAACCGTATTTTTTGGTGCATTGCGCAAGGCGCAAATCTTCGCTGAAAACAGGCGATGTCCTTAACCAAAGAATGCGCGGCAACCAAAAAATTCGCGGCCAAACAGCGCGGCACTGGCGTTTCGGCGAGCAGCTTCACCGTTACCGTGGAATGTTCGCGAAGTCCCGCTCTGCCGCGCCGCGCGCGCCGAACCGAGTTTCTCTACGATTGCGCTCGCCATTATTCCCTTTTATTTTCGGCGGCTTTGCGGCACATTGCCGAACACATAACCGTGATAAGGCTCACCATGTCACAGACTTCCGGGACAGTTGATTTCGAAGCCTATCTTGAGGAAGCGACCGCTCGCGATGCCCGCTTGGAGGCGGCCGCCGAGGTCCTTCGCGCGATTGCCGCGACCTCTCTTGAAATGTCTGATCTGATCGGTCTCGGACGCCTCTACGGCGAGATCGGGGCCAGCCGCGCCAGCACAAACACGGATGGCGATGTTCAAAAGGAACTCGACGTTCTCGCCAACGACATTTTCGTGGCAGCGCTCGGCCGGGCGCCCGTGGCGGCGGTCGTCTCCGAGGAATTGACGGAGCCGCTGGTTCTCGATCCCGCGGGTTCGCTCGCGGTTGCGATGGATCCGCTTGACGGCTCCTCGAATATCGACGCCAATCTTTCCATCGGCACCATCTTTTCGATCCTTCCCGTGCTCGCCGATGCGGCCAGCGCCGAAGCCCATTTCCTGCAACCGGGACGCACGCAGATCGCCGCTGGCTTTGTCATTTATGGGCCGCAGACTTCGCTCGTCTTCGCCTTGGGAAGCGGTCAAACCCAAATCTTTACCCTCGACCGCCGCGCCGGCCGGTTTTACCAGGCAATGTCCGCTCCGGTCATCGCCCCGGAGAGCGCCGAATACGCCATAAATGCCTCCAACTACAGGCATTGGGATATTCCGATCCAGGCCTTCATCGACGATTGTGTGCAAGGTGCGGAAGGGCCGCTGAAGCGCAACCACAACATGCGCTGGACCGGCTCGCTCGTCGCCGACGCCTACCGGATTTTGCTGCGGGGCGGAATTTTCCTTTATCCCGGCGATCACCGCGCCGGTTATCACGAAGGGCGGCTGCGGCTCCTTTACGAAGCCAACCCGGTTGCGCTTATCGTCGAACGCGCGAAAGGTCTTGCAAGCGACTGCGTGCGTCCCATTCTCGACATCATTCCTTCGGCCATTCATGCCCGGGTGCCCTTCGTCTTTGGCTCACCGGCCATGGTCGAGCACTTGGCCCGCTACCATAACGATCCGCAATTTTCCGCTGAACATGCGCCCTTGTTCGGTAAGCGCGGCCTCATGCGTCGTTAGAAATGCGAGGCTGAAATGAAGAGGCCGGCGTGTCCGCGAGATATCCAATCATTTCGGTGACCGGTTCCTCCGGGGCGGGAACGACATCCGTCAAACGCACCTTCGAACAGATTTTTCGCCGCGAGCGTATCGCCGCGACCTTCATCGAGGGGGATGCCTTTCACCGCTACAATCGCAACGAAATGCAGGCCAAAATGGCTGAAGAGGAATTAAGGGGCAACCGCAATTTCAGCCATTTCGGCGCCAACGCCGATCTTCTCCAAGAACTCGAGGCGGTGTTTCGCAGCTATAGCGAATCCGGTGTCGGCAAAACGCGGCATTATGTCCACGACGAAGAAGAGGCCGCAGACTACGGTTGCGCGCCCGGAACCTTTACGGAGTGGGAGGCCCTGCCCGAGAAGAGCGATCTTCTTTTTTATGAAGGCCTGCATGGCGCGGTCAGGACCGACAAGGTCAATATTTCCCAATATCCGGACCTGAAGATCGGCGTTGTCCCGGTCATCAATCTTGAATGGATTCAAAAAATCCATCGGGATTGTTCGGCGCGCGGCTATACGACGGAAGAGGTCATGGAGACGATGTTGCGGCGAATGCCCGACTATATCCATTACATTTGTCCGCAGTTCACCGAAACCGACATTAATTTCCAGAGGATCCCGACGGTCGATACGTCAAATCCCTTCGCCGCGCGCTGGATCTCCGACCGCCGACGAATCGATGGTCATCATCCGGTTCGCCAGGCCGCGCGGCATTGATTTTCCCTATCTCCTTTCGATGATCCAAGACAGTTTCATGTCACGCGCCAATTCAATCGTGATCCCAGGCAATAAGCTCGATCTTGCGATGCAGCTGATTTTAACCCCCTTCGTTCTTCAGCTCGTCGAGCGGCGCCGGCGGGCTGAACAAAAGGTCATGAAATCATTCGCCAAAACGTTGAAGACATGTGATCAAAGGAACAAGGATCGCGCCTAATATGGGTGAGAACCGATTGAGACGAGGCGGCACCTTAAGAGGTTCGAAACCGGTCCTCGTCTAAAGAGTTCAATTGCTAAAGAGTTCGATCATGTCCGGACGGCGAACGGGGGTTCCGCTTCGCCTGAAATCATTCTCGCGGCTTGAGCGCCGGACATCCCCAGCTCATGGTCTCGGGCCAGCCTTCGGCTTAAATTATGCATGACCCCTATCGCGTGACCCGTTAAGCCATATCCGGTTGGCCGGACGCCCCGGAGTAGGGTATCCTGAAGCATCAAACCGCAATTCGTGACGGAGAACACCCCATGGCCCGCATTACCCTTCGCCAGCTGCTTGACCACGCGGCCGAGCATGGCCATGGCGTCCCGGCCTTTAATATCAATAACATGGAGCAGGGTCTCGCGATCATGGCGGCGGCCGCCGCCACCGAATCGCCCGTCATTATTCAGGCGAGCCGCGGCGCCCGCGCTTATGCCAACGATGTCGTTCTCGCAAAATTGATCGAGGGTTTGATCGAGCTTTACCCTGACATTCCTGTCTGCATGCATCAGGATCACGGCAATAGCGAAGCGACTTGCTTCACGGCGATCCAGCACGGATTTTCCTCGGTGATGATGGATGGCTCGCTCGAGGCGGACGCCAAGACGCCGTCCTCCTACGACTACAACGCCGGGATCACGGCCAAGGTCGTCGAGGTGGCGCATGCGGTCGGCGCCTTCCGTCGAGGGAGAACTCGGCGTGTTGGGGTCCCTCGAACATGGCACGGGGGAACAGGAAGACGGCCATGGCGCCGAAGGCAAGCTCGACCGCGAGCAGCTTTTGACCGACCCGGATCAGGCCGTCGATTTCGTGACGCGGACCAAGGTCGACGCGCTGGCGATCGCGATGGGGACCTCGCATGGCGCCTATAAATTCACCCGCAAGCCCGATGGGCATCTTCTGTCGATGCGGGTCGTCGAAGCGATCCATGCGGAGCCGCCCAATATTCATCTCGTGATGCACTGGCCGTTGTCTGTTCCTCGGAGCTCCAGGACCGCTTCAACGCCTTTGGCGGCGCCATGCGTCAGACCTATGGCGT
>CAWAQW010000015.1:0-13512 GCA_963784075.1 uncultured Alphaproteobacteria bacterium
CGTCGCCAATCACGCCATTTTCGGCGATCGCGGCGACGATCGTCAGTGGCACTCTTGCCCGCGCGCGCGCGGGCCGAAGATCCGGCCAAGCTTTCGCGGCGCTTTCTTGCTCCGGCTGTCCTTTATCCATAGCTTCTTCGCTTCCCGGCGGGATGGCTCTCAGACATTGAAAGATTATTCACTCACACCTAGTGGATGATTTGCCGCGGTCGAGGACCGCTCTCGATAAATTCTGCCAGACGTCGCAACAAGAGCGCCTTCGTTTTTGCCCTTCTTGCGAGACGTTTTGAAGGGGGAGAGCTCGAGAGAGAAAAAAAGTCACATTTTTCGGCCGCGAAGAAAAACATAAAGACCCGCGCCAACGATCAAGGCCGCCCCAAGCAAGGTGCGAAGGCTGGGAATTTCCCCGAAAATAAAAAGGCTGAACAAAGCCGCCCAAAGCAATGCCGTATAACCAAAAGGCGCCACGATATTCGCAGGCGCCGCGGCAAAGGCGAGGATGAGACAAAAATGGCTCGCAACGCCGAGGAGGCCAAGAAGGAGCATCAGGCCGCCGCCCGTGACGTCAGGCGCGACGGCGACAAAGGGCAAATATCCGCCACAAAAGAAAACACCGGCGAGCGCCGTGTAAAACAAGGTCGTCATCGACGAATCGGCGCCGTGCAATAGCCGGGTCGTGATCTGATACAGCGCATTGGCAAGAGCGGCCAGGAAGGGGAACAGCATGGAAAACGAAAAATCCAGCCCCGTCCGGCCAATGATCACCCAAACACCTGTGAGGCCGGTGGCAACGCTGATCCAAATTCCGGGGCTCACTTTTTCGTGGAGAACGAAGATTGAAAGACCGGCGACAAGAACAGGCGCCACCCACACAATCGCGGAAAAATCGACGAATGGCATGGTTTTGAGCGCCAGCATGATGAACAAGGTCGCGGCGAGGAGAAAACTCGACCGCAGCAATTGCAAGAGCGGCCGGCGCGAGATCATGAGGCGCGGATCGCGGAAGGCGAGAAAACCCGTCACCAAAACCATGTGCACGAGATAGCGCGCGAAGGCGATTTCCGTCGCCGGATAGGAGCCGAGCAGGATGCGGGAGGTCGAAATCCTGGCAGACGAAGAGGCAGGTCGCCCCCACCATCCAAAGAATGCCGGTCCGGATCGGCGCGGTGCCCGCTGCCGGCGCCGTTTTGGAAAAGGCGTGTTCGGGGCAGGCGACCGGATCGCATGGCGTGTCGGCCGCGGCCGAGACAAGAGGGGTCATGCAAGGCTCAAAGAGTAAGACGCTTGAAAAGCCAGCTATGAAATCGGGGCGGCGCCGCGGTTGCCGGGTGCCGGGGCGGTTGCCGGGTGCCGGGGCTTTTTCCAGCCCCCACGGCCGCGCTGGAGGACTTATATATTACAGAGCAACAGGGCCCATAAACATAGACTTAACAAGAGTTTTGATAAACTCAAACATTTCCTGCCACCACTTTTTGATCGCCGGTGAGCGCGCGCGCCGAGCCGGTTATGGCGGAGGCCTCGTTGTGAGGAGGTGACGGCTTTCACGCGAGCGGGCTAGAGCATTTTTCTATCAGCTTGCATCATATCCGGCTGCGGCGAAATAGTTTTGGCACTCGTTTGGGGTGAAGGCGCCGAGGGCAGAGACGGATGGCCTCCCGCCAATCATCGATCGTGCGCGCGGCTGCGGCGCGTAGCAGCGCCTTGATCGGGCACTGGACGGCAGCAATGCCCAAGAACAGCACTCATGCCCTCTCCTCCTTCGCTTCCTTTCTCAACCGGTGGTCCACTGTCGTTGTATCGTCCTGTACTACGAATTTTTGCCTTCTACTTGCCGCAGATCGTTCTTGAATTCTTATTAATTATAGAACGGAAGCCTCGATAAGCCTTCTGTTTATCCTTCCCGAGAACACTTATGACCCTGGCGTTCAGGTCCATCTCCGCGATCAAGTCCTGAACCTCTGCAAGGCACCTTGCCGCTGGGGTCGGAAATGTGCGCGGACCGTAGTAAGCTCCCGCCCGGTCCGGGTTGCTTATAAGTCCGAGACAACTTGTCTCGCTTGGCGATGACCTCGCACTTCTCGTAGGTGACCCCCCGCAGGCAGAGTTCATATTCTGCGAGCATCTTGTCGCACCACCCGATGCCTACTTTCTCGAACGCCATGGTTTCAAATGGCATAAACGCTGCCATCGTAAGCCCGACCCAGATCGAAGTCCTTACACGCATGGCGCCCTCCCAAATCCACTGAGGCACGCCATAGATAGCAGCAACTATTGCCCCTGTCTGTGCTGCGGGATGAAGCTCACCGCTAGCGCGAAAGAAGGTCATCCGCCGGCACGCAGGAAAAGTTCATGAGACGGTCGAGCCGGCCGCCGCCCGCTTCGCTCCAAGCGTCGCAAGAAAGGCTGATCCGGGCAAGGCAAGGCGCCGGGAAAAGGTAGGGGCCGTCGGCGCTTGCCGTTCCATCCACGAGAAAATGCGCGAATGCCGCAAGGCCCGGATTATGTCCGACGATCAGCAAAGATTTTACGGAAGCCGGAATTCGTTCAAAAAGCGTCAGGAAATCATCAATATCGGCGCCGTAGAGCAAATCTTCGATGGCGCAGGCGGGTTTTTGCGGGAATTCCTGCAACATGACCTCGAGCGTGTCATGCGCGCGGCGCGCCGGTGAAACAAGGGCGAGCTCCGGAACGAGGCCGGATGCGCCGCAATAAGCGCCGAGTCGCGCCGCGTCGGCGCGGCCCTGCGCTGTCAGCGGTCTTTCAAGATCGCCTTGCGGCGCATGAGCTACGGCTTCGGCATGGCGAATGAGGAAAAGGAGCCGTGGCATCGCGCAAGGGTATCGCTCGAGAAAAATTGCGGGCGGAGGTTTGCACAAGAATGCGCCACTCCCGCCTCTCGCGCCAGCTGTTTTCGATGGGGAGGGGTGCTCCCCCTTGGCGCGATCCATTTCTGACTTTCGCCAACGCGATTTTTTAGGCCGCGCCGCGGCGGAACGAAAGTGAAAAGTGCGCCGTCTTCGCCGCGCGCCTCCTTGCCGCGCATCTTCTCCGCCGCGCATCTTCTTCGCCGCGAAAGTCTCAGCTCCGGCGCGCTTTTTCATACCCGTTCATACCCGGCCATGCCGCCGTCGGCAGGGCATCGCCCTTCGCTTTGCTCCGCTCGCTTTGGCAATCGCGCGCGGCAAAACGCTTCGCCAAGATCAATCTCGGCAGAGAAAGTCCTCAGGCGCTTTCGCGATGGTCGGAAACGTTTGATGCCTTCCGCGCGGCCTCGGAAAAGCGCTCGATGTTTTCCACGACGGTTTGGTTCGCCGTTTCGGTTGCTTTCACCGTGCTATCGACCGATTTGAGCCACGCGTCTTGATAGGTCTTGGTCATTTCGGCCGGGAACGCCGTCATGAGCTCACGGAATTTTTGCGCATGCTTTGCCGCATGTTCAAACGCTTCTTTCACGAAGTCCGATTGGATCGCCACGATCTCGTCCATGCCGCGCGCATTGCGAAGCTTTTCCAGGGCTTGCGTCGTATGGTCAAAAGACTGCTTGGATATTTCGAAAATTTCTCCGGCGATTGCTTGCAAGTTTTTTGACGTGGCATTGAATGCGCTCACCGCGCCTTCGAACGCGCCCTCGAAGCCGGGCGATGTCGCCCGCTGATCCTCTTGCGCCATTTTTTGCCTCCGTTTCTGATGTCCTGCACCTCGCAGTAATGGTCATTCGCTTTAACGGCCGAGGCGGGCAAGGGTTGCCACGAAATTCAAAAATCCGGCGCCAATTGTCGACCGCCCTCTCCGAGGTCACTCGCGAATGACCAGCACCGAGCATTTCGCATGGCGGACAATTGTCTTGGCATTCGAGCCGATCAGATAGGTCGCCATGGAAGGCCGGTGGGAGCCGATGACGATCAGATCGGCACCCCACTCTTCGGCTTCGGCCAGGATCTCGACATAAATCCCGCCAAATCTGACCGTCTGGGAGACGCTTCCCTTTGGAACCGCAAGGCTGGCGCTGAGCTGTTCAAGCGCGCGGAGGGCGCGCTCTTCTTGGGTTTTGTCGAACTCCGGCGGAACATATTCCATGAAACTCGCGGGCAGCAGGGTTTCGACGGTGACAAGCCGCAAGGCGCCCTTCGATTGAAGCGCGAGCTCCACCGAGGCATCCAAGGCCGGCTTCGAGACGGCTGTTTCGGTCAGGTCGATCGGGATCAATATTTTTTTAAACATCAAATGAGCCTATCTGTTGCGGTTATGATCCGTTCTGTCCCGGCGGGGTCAACCGGAGAGCCTTCAGTCCACGCTGGCGTTTTCCCGCAGCGCATCGCCGATCGCGGCGAGCGCCGCCTCGGCGGCATCGCCATGCGGGCCTCCGGCTTGCGCCATGTCGCGGCGGCCGCCGCCGCCCTTGCCGCCGAGCTTGACGGCCGCCGGGCGCACCAATTGGACAGCGTCAAAGCGGCCTGTCAAATCGGGCGTGACGCCGACCACGATCCCTGCCTTGCCGTCGCTATCGATGCCGACGATCGCGACAACCCCGGAGCCGACGTTGCGCTTGGCTTCATCGGCGAGCGATTTCAAATCCTTCGTCGCAATACCCGAGACGACGCGCGCCAGCAATTTGACACCGCCTATGTCTTGCAGGGGTTGCGCGCTTGCCGCCGTGTCTCCGCCGAACGCGAGTTTCCGGCGGGCGTCGGTCAGCTCGCGTTCGAGCTTGCGGTTGTCCTCGATGAGGCTTGTCAGGCGTTTCTCCGCCTCTTCGTCGGGTGCCTTGAGAAGCGCCGCCACCTCGTGCAGCTGGCGCGCCCGCGCGTTGAGATAGCGGCGCGCTTCGGCCGCGGTCTTGGCTTCGATGCGGCGGACGCCGGCGGCGATCGGCGCCTGCGACACGATCGTGATAATCCCGATATCGCCGGTTCGCGCGACATGGGTTCCGCCGCAAAGCTCGATCGAAAACGGCGGCTCCTGAACTCCGGCACTTCACTCTCGCCCGGATGCGCATGGCCCATCGACACGACGCGAACTTCGTCGCTATATTTTTCCCCGAAGAGTGCGCGGGCGCCGGTGCCAATGGCCTCATTGATGCTCATCAAACGGGTCACGACGGGCGTGTTCTCGAGGACGGCGCGATTGGCGATGTCCTCGATGCGCGCAAGCTCATCCGCGCCGATCGGCTTTTGATGGGTAAAATCGAAGCGCAGCCGGTCGGGAGCCACGAGCGATCCCTTTTGCGCCACATGGCCGCCGAGAACCTGGCGGAGCGCCTCGTGCAGAAGATGCGTCGCCGAATGGTTGGCGCGCACCGCCTGCCGGCGCTCGTGATCGACGACAAGCTCAAGCGCCAGCCCAACCCGCAGCTCGCCCTCCTCGACCACGCCTTCATGGACAAAAAGACTGCCGAGTTTTTTCTGGGTATTGTCGACACGGAAGCGAATGCCATGGGCAAGCATCGTGCCCGTATCGCCGACTTGGCCGCCCAATTCGCCATAAAACGGCGTTTGATTGAGGATGACGGCACCGGCCTCGCCGGGGCCAAGAGCCAAGACCTCCTGGCCGTCCTTGACGATCGCGGCGACAAGGCCTTCCGCGCCCTCCATGTCATAACCCAGAAACTCGGTGGCTCCGGTTTTCTCCTTGAGGGCGAACCATAAGGCCTCGGTCGCCAATTCGCCGGAACCGGCCCAGGCCTTGCGTGCCTCTTGCCGCTGGCGCTCCATTTCTTGGTTGAAGACCGCGACGTTGACGGTATTTGCGGTCGCCTTCAGGGCGTCTTGCGTCAGATCGAGGGGGAATCCATAGGTATCATAGAGCTTAAACGCGATCTTTCCGTCGAGTTCGTCGCCCGGCTTCAAAGTCGCTCTCGCCTCTTCCAAGATTTCGAGACCGTTCTTGAGAGTCACGCGAAAGCGCGTCTCTTCGAGGCGCAAGGTTTCAATGATGAGCGGCTCGGCGCGCACAAGCTCGGGGTAGGCTTGACCCATTTCCCGTGTAAGCGTCGGAACAAGCCGCCACATCACAGGGTCCTTGGCCCCAAGCATGTGGGCGTGGCGCATGGCGCGGCGCATGATCCGGCGCAGCACGTAACCGCGGCCTTCGTTCGATGGCAAGACACCGTCCGCGACGAGGAAGGCGGCCGCCCGCAAATGGTCGGCGATGACTCTGTGGCTCGCCTTATGCGGGCCGTCCGGATCGACGCCGGTCACGGCCCCGACCGCGAGGATCAAGGCGCGCATCAGGTCGATGTCGTAATTCGACGTCACGCCTTGCAGGAGCGCGGCGATACGTTCAAGTCCCATGCCGGTATCGATCGATGGCCGCGGCAAATCGATGCGATGGTCAGGCGCAAGCTGCTCATATTGCATGAAGACAAGATTCCAGAACTCGAGGAAGCGGTCGCCATCCTCATCCGCGCTGCCAGGCGGACCGCCTTTAAGCTTGTCGCCCTGATCGTAGAAAATCTCGGAGCACGGTCCGCAAGGACCCGTGTCGCCCATCGCCCAAAAATTATCCGAGGTCGCGATACGAATGATCTTGGAGTCCGGCAAGCCCGCGATCTTTTTCCACAATTGATAGGCTTCATCGTCGTCGTGATACACGGTGACGAGAAGCCGGTCTTGCGGCAGGCCGAATTCGCGCGTGATCAAGGTCCAGGCGAGTTCGATGGCGCGCGGTTTGAAATAATCGCCGAACGAAAAATTCCCCAGCATTTCAAAAAACGTGTGGTGGCGCGCCGTATAGCCGACATTGTCCAAATCATTGTGTTTGCCGCCCGCCCGCACGCATTTCTGAGCGGTCGCGGCGCGCGTATAGGGACGCTTTTCCATGCCGGTGAAGACGTTCTTGAACTGCACCATTCCGGCATTGGTGAACATGAGCGTTGGGTCATTGTGCGGAACGAGGGGCGAGGACGCCACGATCTCATGTCCGTTCTTCTTGAAGAAATCGAGAAAGGCCGACCGGATCTCGCTGACGCCGTTCATATTTTCATCCTTTGCCGCATTCTATGCTTAGAGCCGGTTCAGAGTGCGTCTCGACACGCCAAATGAACCCGTTCTATTTAAAAAGTTAGAGCATTTACGGAAGGCCAAGCCGCCGCGCGCTTCGCCTGAAAATGCTCCCAATCACGATCATTTCAAAGGCGGTTGCTGGCCGTTTTTAAAAAATCTGCGGCGGGTGATCATGCTCGCGTCTCAATCTTGACCGGCCAGCGAGCCCGTGCCGCGCGGCGGCGTCGGCCATGCCTTCGGCAGCGCCCATCCTGCCGCGCACAGCGATCGTGCCAGGCTTCCGATATGAGCGCGGGTCTTGGGATCTCTTAAGAGTGGCGCGGCAAATATCGGTTCTGGCAGATGCCATTAGCGATTTACCTTGCAGCGATCAAGGTCTTGCAGGCGGGCGCTCGCGTTCCGGCTGATCTCTCGGGGGAACGCGAAGGGGCGTCTCGAAGGTGGTGCGCGCTGCCGGGATCGCTCGGCCCGAACATCCAAGAAAAGAGACACGCCAGCGCGTAGAGGGCAATTTGTGAGAGGTACAGCAAAACCATGATGGCACAAAGCGCGGCAACGGTAACAATCCATGCCGCGACAATGTAAAGTGCGAGGGTGATCATGGAGTTAGTTGCAATAAGTCTGGTTTCCGTAAGTGCTGCAAACGATTGGAGGCCTATAATCGCCGTTCCGCGAGGGCGGTGGATAGAAATAAGTCTGGTTTCCGTAGGTGGAAGCGTGTGAGCCATCGCTACCATACGTTTGATTGCCGTAGGTTAAATAGGTTTGGGCATAAGAAAGAGCTGGTGTGAAGGCGGCAATGATGAGTACGAGAATTATGCGTTTCATCGTAAAAGCTTTCGGATTGTAGGGGACCCTGAGTTCTGACGCGAGGTGCAACACCCCCGCCGATTTGATATCGGCTTGGTTGATCAAAGACCTTAGGGAGTGTTGCAATGCCAGCCTATTCACACCTGTCGGACGAGGAAAGAGACCAAATCGCGGTCATGAGGGCGGCCGGGCGCTCGATCTGCGCCATCGCCAGGGCGCTTCAACGAGCGAAATCCACCGTGTCGCGGGAACTGCGACGAAACGCCCTCTCGAGCGGGCGTTATTCGCCGCTTCACGCCGCCGGAGCCTATCAACTGCGCAGGCGGCGTGAAGCCATCCTCGAAAAAGATCAGAAATTGAGGACTTTCGTCTGCGATCGTCTTGCGGAAGGATGGACGCCCGAACAGATTGCCGGATGGCTCAAAGCCGGCAACGAGCGCGGTCTGCGCGGCTTGGGGTTCGAGGCCATCTACGCCTTCATCTATCGCGCCGCCCGCAAGGGGCGAGTTCCTCTGGCGCTATCTGACCCGCCGTCACAAGCGCCGAAGGCCGCGCCGGGCGAGACCCTCGCGCGATACGATCGAAGACCGCACCTCCATCCACGATCGACCGAAAGACATCGAAGCCCGCGCCGACATTGGCCATTGGGAAGGCGACCTCATCATCTGCAAGCGCACGCGGCCCATGCTCGTCCTCCACGAACGCAAATCCCGCGTGACGCTCGCCGCGAGACTGACCGGAAAAACCGCCGCTGAGACCATATCCGTCATGCTCGCCGTGTTCGGCCGGATCAATCCCGCCCTACGCAAGTCCATCACTTTCGACAATGACACGGCTTTCGCCCAGCACACCCTGCTGCGGACCATGCGCGATATGGCGACCTGGTTCTGCGACGCCTACGCCTCCTGGCAGAAAGGCGGTGTCGAAAACGCCAATGGTCGATTACGACGCTGGCTGCCGCGTCACATCGACATCGATCGACTGTCCGACGAGGAAATCCAGGACATCGTCATAACCGCCAATCTCACGCCGAGAAAATGCTTGGGCTTCAAGACGCCGTTCCAAGGGATTCTCAAAGAGCTTGGCAAAGACGTCCAAATTCGGTTTTCATAGACCCGTTGCGCCTCGCTCCAGAATCCACGGACAGAAATTTCTAAAGCTTACACTGCTCCATCGTCACTCACGCAACAGCGCATGAAAGAATTGTTCCATTATGATCCTTGCACGGGAGTGTTCACGTGGTGAATTTCCCCGGCTTGGGAGTTCGCGCGGAGAACGTCGCCAGGCGCCTCCGGAATCATGGAGCGATAGACATCTGTATTGCCGGGAAGCGGTATCTCGCCCATCGTCTCGCCAAAGCGTGCGAGGCGCAAAGAGAGCGCAAGGCGCGGGTGCCGCGGAAAGCGGCGCGCCGGGCGGACGGTGGCCCGGCGCGCAGGCGGTTAGAGCATTTTGGCGGTTAGAGCATTTGCAAGCGAAGCGGAGACCGGTTCGCGTCAAGAAAATGCGATAAATCAAAGAGCTAGAGCGCTTTCTCTGAGACACCAAAGCGCTCTAGGATTGCAACCGGCGCCCGCAAGCGCGGCGCCGATCTTAGCCGGTCTCTCCGGCCGGGCCGCCCACATCGGCTTCATCGAGAATGCGGTCGGCGATGAGCCCGGAATTTTCGCGAATCTCTTGCTCGATGCGGTCGGCGACCTGCGGATTGGCCTTGAGAAAATTCTTGGCGTTTTCCCGGCCCTGGCCGAGCCGCTGACTGTCATAGGAGAACCAGGCGCCGGATTTTTCGACGACGCCGGCTCTCACGCCAAGATCGATCAACTCGCCTGTCTTGGAGATGCCCTCGCCATACATAATATCGAATTCGACTTGCTTGAACGGCGGCGCGACCTTGTTCTTCACGACTTTGACGCGGGTTTGATTTCCGGTGACTTCGTCGCGGTCCTTGATCGACCCGATCCGGCGGATGTCGAGCCGGACAGAGGCATAGAATTTCAACGCATTGCCGCCGGTCGTCGTCTCCGGGCTGCCATACATGACGCCGATCTTCATCCGGATTTGATTGATGAAAATGACCGTCGTCTGCGAGCGCGAGATCGAGGCGGTGAGCTTGCGCAGCGCCTGGCTCATGAGCCGCGCCTGGAGACCTGGTTGGCTATCCCCCATTTCGCCTTCGATTTCGGCACGCGGCGTGAGCGCCGCGACGGAATCGACGACGAGAACATCGACCGCGCCGGACCGCACGAGCGTATCGGTGATTTCGAGCGCCTGTTCGCCGGTATCCGGCTGCGAGATCGAAAGATCCTCGAGATTGACCCCGAGCTTGCGCGCATAGACCGTATCGAGCGCATGCTCGGCGTCGATGAAGGCGCAGACGCCGCCCTTTTTCTGGGCCTCGGCGATGACATGTAGGGTCAAAGTGGTCTTGCCGGAGGATTCCGGCCCATAAATCTCGATCACGCGCCCGCGCGGCAGGCCGCCGACGCCCAAGGCGATGTCGAGCCCAAGCGAACCTGTCGGCACCGTATCGATCTCGATCGCCTTTTCGTTTTTCCCGAGCCGCATGATCGAGCCTTTGCCGAAAGCCCGTTCAATCTGCGAGAGAGCGGCGTCAAGTGCCTTGGTCTTGTCCACGGACGTGCCTTCCACGAGACGGAGATTTGCTTAAGTCATGGTGATCTTCCCTTCTGGCATGAGCGAAGCCTCTGCGCAACGCTTGCTGCGATGGATCAATTGTACATGCTTTGTTCCCTCTCACAAGTTCTATTTTTGTTCTAGCCGGGGTATAGCGAAAGCGATTTTGAGCAGCACTTTTGACCTTCAGCTTGACTGTTCCTGTGAATTTTGGGGGGTGCTGACGCGCCGTTCAAGAGTGACCTAAATAGAACCGACGTGCCGATTTACTCCGGCGTCGTTAAACCCTGCGGATCGTCGAAACCATACTGCACAAAATCATCGAAAGTGTGGGGTTGCACGATATTCGTGGATTCTGGAGCGAGGTGCAACGGGTCTATGAAAACCGAATTTGGACGTCTTTGCCAAGCTCTTTGAGAATCCCTTGGAACGGCGTCTTGAAGCCCAAGCATTTTCTCGGCGTGAGATTGGCGGTTATGACGATGTCCTGGATTTCCTCGTCGGACAGTCGATCGATGTCGATGTGACGCGGCAGCCAGCGTCGTAATCGACCATTGGCGTTTTCGACACCGCCTTTCTGCCAGGAGGCGTAGGCGTCGCAGAACCAGGTCGCCATATCGCGCATGGTCCGCAGCAGGGTGTGCTGGGCGAAAGCCGTGTCATTGTCGAAAGTGATGGACTTGCGTAGGGCGGGATTGATCCGGCCGAACACGGCGAGCATGACGGATATGGTCTCAGCGGCGGTTTTTCCGGTCAGTCTCGCGGCGAGCGTCACGCGGGATTTGCGTTCATGGAGGACGAGCATGGGCCGCGTGCGCTTGCAGATGATGAGGTCGCCTTCCCAATGGCCAATGTCGGCGCGGGCTTCGATGTCTTTCGGTCGATCGTGGATGGAGGTGCGGTCTTTGATCGTATCGCGCGAGGGTCTCGCCCGGCGCGGCCTTCGGCGCTTGTGACGGCGGGTCAGATAGCGCCAGAGGAACTCGCCCTTGCGGGCGGCGCGATAGATGAAGGCGTAGATGGCCTCGAACCCCAAGGCGCGCAGACCGCGCTCGTTGCCGGCTTTGAGCCATCCGGCAATCTGTTCGGGCGTCCATCCTTCCGCAAGACGATCGCAGACGAAAGTCCTCAATTTCTGATCTTTTTCGAGGATGGCTTCACGCCGCCTGCGCAGTTGATAGGCTCCGGCGGCGTGAAGCGGCGAATAACGCCCGCTCGAGAGGGCGTTTCGTCGCAGTTCCCGCGACACGGTGGATTTCGCTCGTTGAAGCGCCCTGGCGATGGCGCAGATCGAGCGGCCGGCCGCCCTCATGACCGCGATTTGGTCTCTTTCCTCGTCCAACAGGTGTGAATAGGCTGGCATTGCAACACTCCCTAAGGTCTTGATCAACCAAGCCGATATCAAATCGGCAGGGGGTGTTGCACCTCGCGTCAGAACTCAGGATTGGCGAACAAGGAAAGAATATCCCCCACATGATTGGCAAATTGCTGCATCAACTTGAACTGCTCGAAATCCCGTATACTCAACAGCGACGCCCCGAACTCGTCTACAATCTCTTTAATTCGATCATGCCGGATCTTCCAATGCTTGGCATAAAGTAAACGCCCTTCTAAAGTCCATATATCAGCGTCATCCAGACAAATTAGTCGACAACGCCTCAAAAAATCTTCTTCTTCCTGTCGGCTATTGCGCCAAATCTCGAATAACTCGAACATACAAAATGGCGACTTCAGATATTTGTCACTCAGCATGACAAGAACCCGGTCGCCCCTTCCGATAGCCCTCATGAATTTTGCGATATCATCGCCGAAGCCCAGCACTTTCTTGTCGCGCAGGATCGGCGTTCCGCGTTTCTCGGCTTCTTCGTCGCAGAGCTTATCGACGATTGCCTCGCGATCCTTGCCCTCATCGCTCCAGGCATAGGACACATAATAGCGAGGTCGTGCAGACGGAGCGCCCCGAATTCCGAGCGCCTGTCGTCCTTGGCGAGCATTTCATCGGTCTTGGCGGCGTGAAGCGCTTCGCGTTGCCGAGAGCCTCGCTTCGTGACTTCGGGCGGCTTCAAGCCGATCTTGGATTGCTCTTTTTCGATAAATTCCGAAATTTTTTCGAGCAGCTCGGCCGCTTGACCGCCTTGCGTCTGGACGCGGATTTTGCCCGCGACTTCATTTTCCATCTCTTGTTCGATCAGCGCGTGGCTGCGGGTCGTCTTCTCATAAACACAGACGCCACCCTGCCAATAGGTGGCGCTAATCCCGGCTTCTTGGCCGATGCGGGAGATGATGGCGCGGATGAGCCCTTGATGCAGCAGAGGGTAATCGTAGAGCGCCTCCTCGAACGGCTGCATGGAATCCCATTCTTTGTCGAGCTCCTCCTGGATCGCCGCCTTTTCCGGCAAGAGATCCGGCGCAACGTATTCGGTTTCAATGCCGAGCTCTGCCTCGCCGCGCTTGAGGGCAAAACAGATGCCACAGGATTGCATCATGGTCAGAATCAGTTCCTGCTCCTCCGTCGATAGTTTTGCCAAACAAGGAGTTCGAGTAGCGAACGGGTGAAACGGCCGTGCTGTTGGCGCAGCATTTGGTAACATTTTTCGCGATTAAAGACAGCGTCCATCGCCTCCAGCGCCCAGCCCTGGTCGAGGATAATGCGGTCGTCGAACAATCCTTCCTGATAGAAAACGATTCCAGCATTGTGCAGATAGGCGAGCAGATATTTGGGCTCGCTCGGTCCTTTTTTCCTCGACGCAAATTTGTCGGAATTGTTCCTGCGTGATGGTGCGATATTGGCGTAGTTCGATTGGACTGGCCGCCGTCAGGCGTCGCGCATTTTTTCGAGTCGAACCTTTACGCGATGTCGTCCAGCGCCTATCTTCGCCACGCCCTGGCTTTCGTGTAGTCGAGAGACCGCTTCGGCCAAGGCCTCATTGAGAGCGGCGCGGCCGCGATTATTGGCTGCGCTGTAGCTCACGGGGAAGTAATACGGGCCAAATGCCTTGGTTAATTCGGTCTCGGGGACCGGGCACAAGGCTTTGTCTTCCAGACGGTCACAACGCGTCTGCACGAT
>CAWAQW010000016.1:0-22667 GCA_963784075.1 uncultured Alphaproteobacteria bacterium
TCGCTCGGACAGTTTCATCCCGGATCGAACATGGTCGATGCAGGCTCGGCGACGCGCGGGGCTCAGAAGTTTCCCTTTGCAGCCTCCGCGAGGATCATTTTGTCCAAGGTTAGATCGGAGACAGCGCGGCGCAGTCGGGCGTTCTCCGCCTCGAGCGCCTTCATCCGCTTCACCTGATCCGTCTTCAGCCCGCCAAACTCTTGGCGCCACCTATAGTAAGTGACCTCGGTCACGCCGATCCCGCGAACGGCATCCGCGACCGACTGTTCCTGTGAAACCAAAACGTCTACCCGTCGCAGTTTGGCGACGATCTCCTCAGGCTTGTGGCGCTTTCTCGGCATTCCGGTCCTCCTTTTCATGTCCAAAGACATACCTCAGGGTGGACCAGTTCAATGGGGGTGGATCACTCGGCGGAGACCGCCCCGCTCGGGCCGCATCGAGGCGCATGCCGGGCTGATCCTCTCGCTCGTCGAGGATCGTCCCGACGTCCTGAAGCAGCGCGAGGCCTGGTTCGAAGGGCAGCTCGACCTCGACCCGGCGCGGCTCGTTTTCATCGACGAGACTTGGGCTTCGACCAACATGGCGCGCCGCTACGGACGAGCCCCGCGCGGGCAGCGCTTGCGGGTTGGCATTCCACATGGCCATTGGAAGACGACGACCTTCATCGCCGGCCTTCGCACCAGCGGTGTGATTGCGCCCTTCGTCCTCGACGGACCGATCAACCGGGCTACCTTCGAAACCTATGTCGAGAAGGTCCTCGTCCCCGAGCTCGTACCGGGCGACATCGTCGTGATGGACAACCTGTTCGAGCCACAAGGGGCCGCGCGTGCGTGCGATGATCGAGGCGGCGGGTGCGTCACTCCTCTATTTCCCGCCCTACAGCCCGGACTTCAACCCGATCGAGAACGCCTTCTCGAAGATCAAAGCGCTCCTGCGAAAGGCCGCCGAGCGAACCGTTACCGGCCTCTGGAACGCGATTGGCCGTTTCGTCGACTGCTTCATGCCCGACAAGTCGCGAACTTCTTCGCCGCCGCAGGATATGATGCAACCTGATCGGAAACCGCTCTAATGCAGGTCCAGTTTAAGGAAAGCTGCTCGTAGTAGCTTTGTCGCTGCACTGACAATAGCAAGCGGCGAATTGCCATTGCGCCTCCGTGCGCTTAGAGCGGCTTATGATTTCCAACTCCCATGCGCTCATCCTCACAGCCGCGCTTTGCCTTGGCGCGCCGGGGGCCGCGCATGCGGAGCGCCAGGGGCACGACCTTTTCCCGGCCCTCAAATCGGAAACTCCTGCGGCCTACGCCGCCATCGAGACTGCGGCGAATGCCATGCCCTTCGGCCAGCGGCAGACTTCTTTCACCTCTCTCGGGCGGGAAGCGAGCCCTCCGATGTTTTTGCCACTTTGCATGTGCCGGATCCGCGGATCACGGATTTCTCGCCACGGGTGCGCGCTGCCACTGAGCGGTTCCAAAATCGTGGCTTTGGAGTCGTGTCGAGACAGGGGACACTCTTCGTCGGGCGATTGCGAAGAATCCGGCCGCGTGGCGCCGCGCGACGGTGGCCAGCTGGAGATCAAAGAGCCGATCGCTTGTTGAGTAAGACGGATTTCGCGCAACTCGAAGCTCTCGTGGTCCGCAAGGGCCTGCCGGAATTGGTGGCGCGTGAGTACAAACCTTCGAATCTCGCGCTTCTGCTCGACTTGCCTGACTGCGCGGTCCACCGGCCCGGAGCACGCCCCTATGTTGATGAGCTCGTCGCCGATATTGCGCGCGAGAACAAGATCAAGACGGTTGGTCTCGAATTGATGATCGAGCAGATCGAGGTTTTGAATGGTCTGCCGCGCGAGACCGAGCGTGATCTCTTGATCGCGATCCTTCGCCAGGCGAATTGCGGCGAGGATTTTATCGCGACGGCGGTCTCGCGTTATTCAGAAGCTACATCGGCGGCTTGCTCGCGTGGATGCGTTTCGGAAAACCTATTCCTCGCGTTGCTCAAGCGCAGATCCCGCCAGCCTTTCTCGATCGGCTGATCAATCAGCGCAACTATCGCTCACGCGACCGCGCCCTACCCCTTTTGAAGAGAGGTGGGGCCTTCATTGCGGTCGGAGCGGCTGATTTGCCCGGGGTAGGAAGGCCTCCTCGTCGCTTTTCGAGAAGGAAGGTTACCACGTTGAGGCTATCGAATGACGATTTTCTGGATCATGGTCGCGCAGAACTCAATACACCTTTAAGAAAATCTTCAGTAGCGAGCGCTGAACGGACTCGAATTAAGCCGAGCCATCGGGCCGGATCACCAGCACCAAATCGGCTTGCACAGCTAGATCGTGACGTATGTTCGCGCGGGGTACGCATGTCAATAACCACCCCGCCATATTCGTGGCGCCGAAGCATCTCCTGTACCGCACCCATTCGATCCGCCGGGGTAGTGGGCGGGGCGGCTTCCGCATCTCTACTTTGGGGGCCTGCTCAGGCTTCACTCACGTTACGGCCCGTCGGATTGCTCAACCGCCCAAGGCGGCCTTTGTCAAGAGGCTTCGATCCAGCCGGTTGCCCGACCGAACCGCTCGTCAGCTACCAGAGCAATCGACAATTCTCTGGGCGGAATCTTCCTCCACTGGTGATCCGCGCCTTCGTGGCGCACTGCAAAAATCATATGTGGACATCCGATAATCGCGGTTGGCGCTTGATCGAGCCGATAGTGCCGCGGTCCGGGCAACGATCGCCCGGTGATTTGCACCGTCGGAGGTTCATCGATGACTTGTTTTGTCGGATTGGACGTTTCGCAGAAGATGACGGCGATTTGCGTCGTCGACAATGCTGGCCGCAGACTATGGCGGGGCCAGTGCCCCACGGTTCCAGAACAGATCAGCGTCTTGCGTTGCGCCGGCACGCGGGCGACGACGCTCGGATGGGGATCGAGACCGGCGCGATGACGCCATGGATTGTGCATGAACTGCGCAATCTCGGCCTGGAGGTGGTCTGCCTCGACGCTAGGCATGCACGCGCCGCTCTTGAGACTGATCCACGGCTCGACCGTTTCGCCATCACTTCCTCTTCACCCTCGCAATCTCTGGAAATTCGGGTTTGCCTAGGCGGTTTGCGCTCCTATCGTGTGGGTGGTTCTATAGGAGGCTCACCGTCACGACTTCGCCGCGCGTTCACGCCGGTCAACAGGCCTGGCTACCCCAAATCCGAGCGTGCAACTTCGGCGTCTTCGGCGCGCTCGGTGCCTTCTTCATCGATGGCTGCGGCAATCGAATCGCCTCCCAAATCTTGCAGTTGTGCGAGGATTGCATGAGCGCGTCGTTCGACCGCCTGTCGCGTTTGGTCCAGGATCGCGTGTCCACCCGCTGGCATCGCGGCCACCTCGGATTCAGCCGCCCCTGCTTCTGCGATGGCCAATTTTGCCAACGCGCCGACGCGGTCAATAACCCGCTTAGGATTGAGGCCGCACTCACGAGCGAACCTCTGCCAGTGCCTCCCCATGAGATCATCGCCCCGGCTCCTGCCGGCAATCGTCTGCGCGAGGTTCTTGGTGACGTTTTCCCAAACTTCGCCGCACATGACATCGTACATCGGTGCAAGCGATGCGCCGTTGCCGCGGATCATTATCGAATAGTTCTTGGCATGGGCGTCGGTGTTGCAAGTTAGAACATTGAGTACAACCATATCGAGCAAGCGCACGATATCGGTCGGGGGCATGTGTCGCCGCGTTACCTCAAACATGTTCTTCAATGTCGGTCCGCGAATTCCGGTCTGGTTGGACTCGTACTTGGCGGATGGCGGTGTCCCGAGCGCCTGGCAATAGTCCTCCTGGTGCAAGCGACGCCAACGGCCGCCGACATCCGTTCGATCGTATCGCTGCATAAGAAGATAGGTTCGTTTGCCGGCTTGGCCGGTGGTGATATTCGGTGTCGGGATTTTCATGCGTCTTGCCAAGGTCAGGCAGAACGCCTCGTTCTGAACGCCGCCCAAAAGGCGCGGCGCGTCCGGCTTGAGAATGTGCGTCGATGGAGAGCCGTTCATCGGGATGCAAACGCGGCCTGTGTCGTCGACGGCGACAGCAAGCTTTGTCTGTGCGCCGGCGAGGGACATCGAGACACCATCCTCGCCGACGAGGAATGGCTTATTCGGCAGTTCCTCTATTACCCTCTCAAGGTCCTCCGGCTTGCCGACGGGCCGCCATTGAACTGAAGCGGTTCTCCCAGGTTGACCAATCGAGAGTGCGCCCGCGGTGTCGCCGCCGATCGCAGATAGCAGACCGATTACATCGCTCCGCGCCATCCCGAGAAGTTGTCCGAGAGTTCGCAGCTGCTCGCTTTCTGGCAGGAGGTTTGCTGCCCAGGGCAGGAAAGTGTCGGAACCAATGCGCTCCGATTTTAACGGCATCGTTATCGAGATCGGAAAGGCGCCTCGCAATCCGATCCAGGCGGGATCATACGTGAAGCCGGGTCCACTCTTATCGACGTTAATCGTGCCGACGAGCCGCTGCTCAAAGTATACGGGTAGACTGGCCATCCGGCTCCTCCCCCTCTTCGCCAAGATCGGGCAGTTCGGGGGCGGTTGCGGATTGAGACGGACCGCCGGACGCCAAAATGTCGGCCGGCCTCAGTCCCAGGGCTTCGGCCACCAAGAGGCTACGGCCAAGCTGGCAGGAAGGCTTGCCGGCTTCGAGGTCGATCAGAAACCTGCGGCCAACCCCCGTCGCTAGTGCAAGCTGATCTTGGCGCATCTTCAGCGCTTTCCGGCGGCTACGGATTAGCGAGCCGAAGCCGGATGCCGCCTCCGAAGCCCTGCGGTCAACCGCACTCTCGTCGTTGTCCATAACAGGTGCACCATGTTCCCGGACGGGAATATGGTGGTTGAAATGTCAAAATTCAGTGAAAATGTACCCGCTTGGGAACTTTTAGTGGCAAGGATGGGCCTCGACGTAAGATAGTTCCCGCACGGGAACATTGTTGCCAGAGACGAGGCTGCTGGAACGAAATGTGCGCGCTCGGGAACATGGTCGGCCCTCATTCGGCGCCGGCCGCTTAGACTTTGCGCAAGGCGAACCGGATGGAGTCCGCCACCGCCGCGCGATGTGCTCATGCGTTCGCGCACGCGGCGGGGCATGCTGCCGCCTGAGTGCCCCCGAATGCCGCAAGGCGACTGACGCGATGCTTCATGTGGAGATTGAAGTCATGATAAATAATGAAATAAATTCAGGTAGCTATCTAATATTCTTAAACCATTAATTCTGCTATTTTACATTAAGCGGCGCATTCTTCGAGAACCCCACTTCTTGGGCTCCTCAGATAAGGGTGAGGCGGGTCTTGAAGATTGGGGCCGAGTGAGCGTGCCGACGCTCACCCATCATCAGCAGCGGGATAAGGAGACGCAGGGCGAGATTGCGCGCTCCTACAATATGAGCCGTGGGACGATTTCGAGGCTTACGCCATGAACGCCGTGCATCTTCGCCACGTCGAGCCACCATGACGCGGTCGAGATCGAGGCTCTCGGCCAGACCGTCATCGTCGAGCTGTTGCAGGCGCGCCTCGACGCGCTGCTGCCCGAGCCGATCGAGGACGTTCATGAACGCGCGGCCGCTCAGCGGGCGGCGATCGCGGAGTTGTTGAGGACGGTGTGAGTTCCGGCGGTTTCGGCCTGCCGCTCGTGGGCGGTAGCGCGAAGGCGCCAATCGGCACTTCAATCAACTAGGTCAATGAGGGAGAGCTTGCATATGAACGAACGACGCGACGCGATCGAAAGGTCGCTGCAAGATACGCACTGATTGGTTCGACAAGGAAGTACCGGAAGACCTGCGGGAAGCTCTTATCAACCTTGTTTATCGGGGGATCATTGTGCGGGTCAGAGATGAGGACGGAAAGGATCGGTGGATGCTCCGGCCGCAAACAAATCATTCGGCTGGCAAGGCTCGCGGGGGCCAAGGCGGGCCATCACGGCGGCGGCCGTCATGATGATGAGGCCGAAGACGAGGATTGCGCCCACACTGTCTGAGTCACCCTCCTGGATAGCCGCGATCCAAAGTGCGAGAATTTCGTTGAATAGCTTCAGGATCCCCGCGCGCTGGCGCTCGACTTCGCGCGGCACCGCCTGGTGACGAATGGCCCGCTCAAATCCATCGAGCGCGGCGCCCAGCCTGCAGCGGAACGCCATGATTGTTTCTTCGGCAGATGGGGTTACTCACCGCTCGGCCCTCCGATCTCCGCAATCTCCGCGACGAAAGCCGCGCGCAGCTCCGACGCCTTCGCCTCGAACTCGCACTCAAGTTGCCGCATCCGGGCTGGAAGCAGGAGGAAGCATGTTCCCCAAATGGCGTGCGCCCCACAAGGATACCGGCGCGATTGTAAAAGAAGTTGCCTCCCATCTCGATGTGCCAACCCGTCGCGTGTTTTTACGCAATGCGATCGGGCTTGGCTCACTGACGCTGTTCTCCGGATGCGATGTCGTCGATGGCTTTTCCGCCGAGCGGATGCTCCAGAGCATGTCCGACTTCAACGACAGGGTGCAGGCTCTTTTGTTCGATCCCCATAAGCTCGCCCCCGAATATCCGGAAAGCGCGATCACGAGGCCTTTCCCCTTCAACGCCTTTTATTCCGAAGACAAGGCGCCAGTGATCGACCCAAAAGAGTTCCGGCTCGACATTACGGGACTCGTGGAAAACCAGAAGTCTTGGACACTCGAAGAGCTTTATGCCCTGCCGAGGTTCACCCAGATCACCCGGCATATCTGCATCGAGGGCTGGAGCGCTATCGGCAAATGGACCGGCGTTCGCTTTTCGGATTTCTTGGCGCGGATCGGGGCAGACATCAGCGCCAAATATGTGACCTTCCGCTGCGACGACAATTATATCACAAGCATCGACATGGCGACCGCGCTGCATCCCCAGACGCAACTCACCTTCGGGTTCGACGGCGGCGTGCTGCCGCGCAAATATGGATTCCCGCTGAAGCTCCGAATCCCAACCAAGCTCGGCTTCAAAAATCCAAAGCACATCGGCGAGATCGAGATCGAGATCGGCAATGATTTCAATGGCGGCTATTGGGAGACCTATGGCTATAATTGGTTCAGCGGACTTTGATGCGGACCGGTTCTTTTGCCGTCTTTGCCCGGCATCGGTCTTCTTCTTGCGCGACTGAGCCAATTTCTTGCGCGACTGAGCCAAGGTCCTTTCCTTCAAAGCATCGTAGATCGGCGGCTCGCGCAGCATCGCGGCGACCACCATCGCCGAGAAGCAGGCCGCCAGCATCGGCAGGAGCAACCTCGAATTGTCGGTCATCTCCGTGACGAGGATCATTCCGGTGAGCGGCGCCCGCACGACGGCGGTGAAGAGCGCCGCCATGCCGACCACCGCGAAGGCGATCGCATGAGACGTCGGATCGGCCGGGCCAAGATCAACGAGCCCGCCAAAGAGGAAACCCATTTGCGCGCCGAGAACGAGGAGAGGCGCGAACAAGCCGCCCGGCGTTCCGGCGGCGTAGGATGCCGCCCCCAGAAAGAGACGAAGCAGGTAGAGCAAGGGGAGGAGAGCGAGCACCACGGTGCCGTCGAGCGCACGCTGTGTGAGATTGTCGCCACCCCCGGCGAGACCCGGCGCGAACCAGGCGAGTGCCCCCACCGCCGCTCCGACGCCCGCCGCGCGAGCTTCCACCGGCCAGCGCGCGAGGCGGTCTGTTATGGCGAGGGCGCCGAGGAGCACGCGATTATAGGCGATGCCAAGCAGCCCAGCGACCACGCCCAAGGCAATGCACAAGAGATTGTCGCCGAGCGCCGGATAGGGAACGACCGTCACGACAAAATCCGGTGCCGGTCCCGTGAAGAGCCTCGACACCACGATGGCGCTGCCGGACGCACCGAGCGCAGCGATGGCGTTGCGTGTGTCGAATTTCCGGGTGAGCTCTTCCATGACAAAGGCGGCGCCCGCGAACGGCGCATTGAACGCCGCGGCAAGACCGGCACCCGCGCCGGCCGCGAGCAGCGACAGACAGTCGGCGGAAGTGCGGCCAAGGGTCTTTCCCAGGAAATGCGCGAGGGTTGCGCCCATTTGCACGCAAGGCCCCTCGCGGCCAAGTGCGAGGCCCGCGCCGATCGCGAGCACCCCGCCGATGAATTTGACCGGCACCAGAATGAGCGGAGCCGGCGGCAGCTCGCCATCGAGCACGGCCTCAACGTGCGGAATTCCGCTGCCCGCGGCACTTTCACTGTAACGGCGCACAAGATGCGCGCTGAACGCCGCCGCCGCCGCCGCGCCGACGATCAAGAGACCGCAACCAAGGAGCGGCTCGCCGTGCCACACGGCGGGGAAGGAAATTCGGAAACGGTCGGCCGCTGCCAGCGCCAGCCGGAAAAGCCCGCATATGAGCCCAGCTCCAGCTCCGGCCATGCCCGAAAGCACCGCCAGCGGGACCAAGCCTGGACCGACAAATATCCTCGACGCTGGTTGAAGATAAGAGCGTATCCTATTGAAATACCGAATTTCCTTGGCTTCCTCTTCCGGCCAAATCTCGGCAATTTCAAAAGCGCCGTTGCCGGTGCTTATAAAATCCGTTTCGATGACAAGGTCGCTCCGGCCTCCGATCATAATGAGATGATTGGCATCGTCGCGGCGCACGGCGAGAAGCTGGCGCTGGCGGTCAAGCGCGAAGCTCTCAACGAGCCCGAGACGCCCGGAATGGACGGTTTCAGGACCGCGAATACGGCCCCGGAAAGCGCGGCGGAAGGACAATAGAAGGATGAACACCCCGGCGAGGACGGCGATCGTCGCGACGATAGTGCTCAGCGTTTCGCTTTGGAAAAACGCGTCACTTATAGCCCGCATCGGCGTGGCTCACTGAGGCAAAACGCGGCAAAGGCCGCGAGAGTCGATCGCGTTCCAGGCGCGCTTGTGCAATCCCGTTCCCAAGGACCAGATCTCCGGAACATGACCGGCCTAAATCGAAACCTGTATGGCGGTCGAAACCAAGGCTAGAACGACGTCGAGAGATAAAGAAGACAGCCCGACACCGTCGTTGCCGAAGGATGCGCGCTGCCCTTCGCGGCGAGGTGGAAATCCCCGGGCAATAATTTCAAATCGCCCATGATGAGATCGCCTTCGAGGATCAGACATTCCTCATGGCCCGCGTCATGGACATGCAACTCATAGATGGCCCCGGGCAAGGCGCGCACGAGCATCGAGCGGCGCTTGGCGGCGGGATCCTCAAAAAGCACCGTGTAAGTCACACCCGGCGCCATCTCGCTCCAAACGCCCGAGCCAACCCGCCGCGTCACCGTGCCTGGACCAATGTCGAGGGCGCCGGCGTCGATCTCGGCCATGATCTTGTCAAAAATCCCCTCCGGCGGCGGCTCCGGCGTGGCGGCGCAATCTAGGGCGGCAAAATTCTCTTGCCAAAGGTTGACTTTGGATTGCAATGCCTGCTCGCTCGCAAGTCTCGCCTCGACCGCCGCGCGCGCGGCCCCGCGCGAGATGCCCAGCACATAAGCGGCGGCGGTCTGGTCAGAGATCCTCTGACATTCTTTACCTATACATTATTTGCCCATGCATTTCGCGAGCTCGCCGATCGCCCGGTGAACCCATGACTTCACGCTCCCCAGAGGCGCCCCCATATGCGCCGCAAGCTCTTCATAGCTCAGTCCGTGCAGATAGATCAGGGTGACGCATTTCCTATATTTTTCATTTAACTTCTTCAGACAATGCCGGACATCGGCCGCGGTCACCGGATCGTCCGAAGACCGTGCCTCGAGAGCTGCCAACACGCCCGCCTCGTCGAGCGAAGCGGAGGGCGGTGGCGCGGCGGCGATCCGGCTTAGGGCGCAATTGCGGGTCACCACGGCCATCCACGCCATAGCATTACCTTTGGAGGCATCGAAAAGATGCGCCTTGCGCCAAATTCGGGTCATCGCTTCTTGGAGCACGTCCTGCGCCAGCTCGCGATCCCGCATGAGGCGCAGGCATATTCCAAAAAGGATCGGCGCGGAGGTGTCGTAAAGGGTTCGAAAAGCCTTGGCGTCGCCCGAAGCGACGGCCTTGAACAGGCGGCATAACCCCTCATTCAATTCGGCCAAGATCTGATGACCCCGTGCCATAAGGCCGTTCTATCGAGAAAGCGGCTTAAAGACGAAGCTATCCCTTACCAGTCCAGCGCCCGCACGCCTAGAGTTTTATCAATGGCCGCCGGCAGGCGAGACCGCTGCCGTCACGGGCCGCGTGCATCCAAGAGATTGCTGCGGTAGAATGATTTTATGGTGACAAAATTTGGAGCGGAGGGTTACGGGTCGCGGCTTTTACGAAAGCCGCTGAAGCCCATATTTGCGGCGGTGCTCTTGGCGTTGTCCCTGATGAATAGTTCCCCCGTATGGGCGCAAATCGATCCGTTTGGCTGGTTCGAGCAATTTTTCCGGCCGCCGCCAAACCGTGTCGCCAAACCGAGGCCAGACTTCCACCGGGCGGCGCCGCAGGAACGTCCACGGGCCCGTGCTCCGGCGGTGCGCCGGCCAATCGGCGAAAAAGCCATTGTGAAGGCGCTGGAAAAGCCCGCCGTCGCGCCAAGCTATTTCGTCGCGGTCCTTGGCGACAGCCTCGCTCAATTGCTGGCGCAGGGACTGAGCGAGGCCTTCGAGAACCGGCCAGACGTCGCCATTCTTCGCAAGGCCAAGCAAAATTCCGGCCTCGTCCGCGACGATTTCTTCGATTGGGTCAAGGCCACGCAGGATTTGCTCGCGAGCGGCGAGAAAATCGATTTCGCGGTGATGCTGATCGGCAGCAATGACCGGCAAACCCTGCACGACGCCAATGGCAGCTACGAGCCCGGATCGCCGGAATGGCAGGCGGCCTACACGCAACGGATTGAAACGATCGCCGGCCTCTTCCGCGACAAGAAAATTCCGCTCGTCTGGGTCGGCCTGCCGATCCTGAAAAGCGAACGGCTCTCCGCCGATGCGCTGATCTTCAACCAGTACTATCGCGCCTTCGCCGAAAAGGCGGGCGCCACCTACATCGACATATGGGAGGCCTTCGCCGATGACGCCGGCCACTACAGCGCGTCCGGCCCCGACATCAACGGCCAGATCGTGCGGCTGCGCGCCGCCGATGGGATCCATTTCACCAAGGCTGGCGCGCGCAAGCTCGCCCATTTCGTAGAGCCGGAAATCCGCCGCAAGCTCGATGAAATGCAGCCCAATATCGAGCCCGGAATGACGCCCGGCGTCGCGCCAAACCCGGCGAATGCGCCCAATGATGGCACGGGGCCGCCCGCGAATGTCTCGGCTTTGCCGGGAGGCGACGCCCCGCCACCGCCGCCAAAGCCCATCGCGGGCCCGGTGCTGCCCTTGACCGCCCCTGCTCTCGCCCCCGGCGGCGAACTCGCCACAAATGTGACTCCCGCCGGAGCAGCTAACAATGATGCGCGAAATTTGATCGAGCAAACCTTGCAGCAGGGCAAACCCATCCCGCCGAAGCCAGGCCGGGCCGACGATTTCTCGTGGCCAAGACCCTGATCCGCCGCTTGCGGCAAGGGCATATTATTGGCGGCCACTTCCGCCAAAAAATCGCCATTTTGTGGTTTTCGCGATGGAACAAACCGTAGAGCTTCCGCGTTTCCAGGCTGACACTTTGATTGCAGCTTCCGAACGGGGATGCCAGACGAATGGTGAAAATACATATTTCGAAGACAAATTTGTTGGCCGCGACGGGGCTCGCCGCGGTGATCACCACGAGCGCGCAAGCGTTTGACGGCGGGTCGCCGGCTGGCCTCATGAACAACCGCCCAATTCAGACGGTGAGCCTGCCAACGGATGTCCGGCGCGACGTTCAGCCAACCCGTACTTTGGTCAACGACCCCACGGGTGAGCGGCCGGGCACGATCACGATCGACACCAAGAACCGCTATCTTTATCTGTCGATGGCGGACGGCAAGGCCATGCGCTATGAGGTCGGCGTTGGCCGCGACGGCTTTGCGTGGAGTGGCCGCGCCCGCATTGGGCGGCGCGCCGAATGGCCGACTTGGACACCGCCTGCCGCCATGCGGTTGCGCCGGCCGGATCTGCCGCGCGTGATGGAGGGCGGCCTCGCCAATCCGCTCGGCGCCCGCGCCATGTATCTCTACAATAACCATGGCGACACCATGTTCCGTATCCACGGCACCAATGAGCCCGATACGATTGGCCGGGCGGTCTCCTCCGGCTGCATTCGCCTCTTGAACGATGATATCGTCGATCTCTATGAGAGGGTGAGGGTCGGCGCCACGGTTGTCGTGCTCTAGGGCATGATCCGCGAAAGTGGGAACCGGTTTCACGAAAAGATCATGCGTCATCAAAGACTCTAGAGCGTGGTCCGATTAAATCTGAACAGATCACGCTCTAAAGAGCTCGTTGGAATAGGCGCAGGGCTTCGAATTTGGACGATCCCTTTTCGATCCTATCGGGAAGGGATCCGGGCAAGGTGACTGAGACATTTCGAGACCGGCTTGGCGGCTTGCCAATCCGGTCTTTTTTTGCTTTCAAAGCCGTCTATCTGGCGCAAACTTCGAATGCGACGGTCCGTTTTTGCCGTTTGTTCAGTCATTATGCGTCATTCGATCGGTGGAAGGCGAAAATTGGGGCTCATCATGCATGCACCATCCTTCAAAAATCCCGCAACGGGCGGAGCCGGTCTCGCCTTGGCCTTCGCGCTTCTGATCCAGGCGACGCCGGCTTTCGCGCAATGGTATAATTACGATGGCTATCAGGTCTATCCTGCCTATCCGTCCAACGGCTATCCTGGTTATCCATCCTACCCGGCCTACCCGGCCTACCCGGCCTACCCCGCCTATCCGTCCTATCCTCGCTCTTACTACAACCCGGTCAGTCCGCCGGCAGCCCCGCCTTACCCAGGCCGCCCGCATGCCTATGGCACGCCTCTCTATGAAGACCCCTATGCACCGGCTTCGCGCGGCCCATCCTACGGCGGCGAGGATCTCGAGCTCGGCGTCAATTTCAATCAGAAAACCGCCGCCATGGTGCAAAACCCGACCAGGGAGCCGCCCGGCACGATCGTCGTTGATACGGGCTCCCGGCATTTGTACCTCGTCCAGCCCGGCGGCGCCGCCATTCAATATGGCATTGGTGTCGGACGCCAGGGATTCGAGTGGAAAGGCATCGCCCGTGTTGGCCGCAAATCCGAATGGCCGCGCTGGATTCCGCCCAAGGAAATGCTGAAGCGGCGCCCCGATCTGCCCGAAGAAATGGATGGAGGGCTCGAAAATCCGCTCGGCGCCCGCGCGCTCTATCTTTTTCAAGGCAGCAAGGACACGCTGTTTCGCATCCATGGCACCAACGAGCCGGATTCGATCGGCAAGGCGGTGTCCTCCGGCTGCATAAGGATGATGAACGCGGACGCCATCGATCTATACAACCGCGTCAAGGTTGGCACGCGCGTCGTGGTGATGTAGGGCGAGCGCCCGCATGATCCCAAAAAATTGCAGCGTTTTTGGATAGGATCATCCATAAAATAAAAGCAAAAGACCATGAGCGGCAAAGATCATGGTCAGAGCATGATCCGCGAAAGCGGGAACCGGTTTCGCGAAAAGATCATACGTCATCAAAGACTCTAGATCGTGGTCCAATTCAATCTGAACGGATCACGCTCTAGATGTGAACTTTCAGCAGGTTGTCCATCCGGTCCTGAGGGAGGAAGCTGGAGTTGCGAAGCTTCAGTGATATTCCTCGGAGGACCGGATGAACATCCATAAGAATGCCCGTCTGACGCCGCGCGGTCGAGAGCTGATTGTTCGGCGGATCGAGAGCGGGCAGACGCCGGAGGCCGCCGCACGAGCCGCAGGCGTCTGCCCGCGGACCGCGCGCAAATGGGTTGCGCGGTTCAAGGCCGAAGGCATCGAAGGACTGAAGGATCGTTCATCGCGGCCACACCATTTGCGCAAGCCGACACCGGCAGCCATCGTCGAGAGGGTCGAAGCCCTGCGGCGGCAGCGCTTCACCGGCAAGCAGATCGCGGCCGAGGCCGGTGTTTCACCAGCAACCGTCAGCCGCATCCTGAGGCGCCTCGGCCTCAACCGTCTCGAGGCGCTCGAATCCGCCGAGCCGATCCGCCGCTACGAACGCCAGCATCCCGGCGAACTGATCCACCTCGATATCAAGAAGCTCGGCCGCTTCGATCGCGTCGGGCACCGCATCACCGGCGACCGCACGGGTCAGAGCAACTCGCGCGGCAGCGGCTGGGAGTTTGTCCACGTCTGCATCGACGACGCCTCGCGCCTCGCCTTCTCCCAGATCCTGCCCGACGAGAAGAAGGGCAGCGCCATCGCCTTCCTCACGGCCGCCGTCGCCTACTACCAGAGCCTCGGCGTCAAGGTGGTGAGGGTGATGACCGACAACGGTTCCTGCTACAAATCTTTCGACTTCCGCAATGCCTGCCGCGATCTCGGCCTCAGGCACATCCGCACCAGGCCCTACACACCCAAGACCAACGGCAAGGCAGAACGCTTCATCCAGACCGCGCTGCGCGAGTGGGCCTATGCCCAGGCTTACCCGACCTCAGATCGCCGAGCCCAAGAGCTGCCGCTCTGGCTGCACCGATATAATTGGCATCGCCCGCACGGCAGCCTAAAATCCAAGCCGCCTATCAGCAGACTCGCTCTTGCCGAGGACAACCTATTGAGGCTCCACATCTAGCGCGGCAGCTGGCTTGAACCCATCAAGAAACTATCGACCGACTGCGCTGTTTGGCGGCCCTCGCGGATCGCCCAGACGACCAGCGATTGGCCGCGCCGCATGTCGCCGCAGGCAAACACCTTGGGAAGCGAGGTCTTATAGCTTACCTGATCGGCCTGGACATTGCCGCGCGGATCAAAGGCCACGCCAAGATTGTCCAACAGCCCCTCATGCAGCGGCGAAACGAAGCCCATGGCGAGGAGAACAAGGTCGGCCCTGAGCTCGAAGGTGCTGTCCGGAACTTCCTTCAAATTCGCGTCGAGCCGCACGCAGATAAGTTTCTTGACGGCGCCGTTCTCGCCCCGCAATTCCTTGGTCAGAACCGAGAAATCCCGCTCCGCGCCTTCTTCTTGAGAGGAAGATGTGCGCATCTTCATGGGCCAATCCGGCCAGGTCAAAAGCTTGTTTTCCTTATCCGGGGGGCGCGGCATGATTTCGAGCTGGGTCACCGAGAGCGCGCCCTGGCGGATCGCGGTCCCGATGCAATCCGATCCGGTATCGCCGCCACCGATCACGATGACATGCAGGGCCGAGGCGAGGATCGGCTCGTTGCTGTGGATCGGCTCATTGCCAATGCGGCGGTTCTGTTGTGGCAAGAACTCCATCGCGAAATGCACGCCCGTAAGGTCACGGCCAAGGACGGGAAGATCACGCGGCTTCTCGGCGCCGCCGGCGAGCACGACCGCGTCGAATCCTTCGAGGAGGGCCGCGGCATCGAGATCGACCCCGACATTCACGCCATTGTGGAAATGCACGCCTTCCGCCTGCATTTGGACAATGCGGCGGTCGATTACATGTTTTTCCATCTTGAAATCGGGAATGCCATAGCGCAGCAGACCGCCCGGCTTGGCGTTTTTCTCATAGACATGGACTTCGTGCCCAGCGCGCGCGAGCTGCTGCGCGCAGGCAAGCCCCGCGGGTCCCGAACCGACAATGGCGACCTTTTTGCCCGTCTTCGCGCCGGCGGGCTCGGGTTTAATCCAGCCATTCGCCCAGGCGCGATCGACGATCGCGCATTCGATGGTTTTGATCGTCACCGGACTATCGTCGATGTTCAGCGTGCAGGCGGCCTCGCAAGGCGCCGGGCAAATCCGGCCGGTGAACTCCGGAAAGTTATTGGTCGAATGAAGATTGCGGGACGCCTCCTGCCAATCGGAGCGGTAGACGAGATCGTTCCAATCTGGGATTTGATTGTTGACCGGGCAACCGCTGTGGCAAAACGGGATGCCGCAATCCATGCAGCGCGCCGCCTGATCCTTGGTCGCTTCCTCGGAAAGCGGGATCATGAATTCCTTGTAATGACGAATCCGGTCGGACGCCGGCGCATAGCGCCGGTCGCGCCGGTCGATTTCAAGGAAGCCGGTTACCTTGCCCATCCTTCGCAAAACCCCCTAGACCATGATTGTTTCAAACGCGATCTTTGATGGCCCCTCTTTACTGCGTGCCATTGCATGATCAAGATCCAAAAGCCAGCCGCTTTTCCGAAGATCATGCTTTCGCGCATCCAAGTCCCGGGCGCGTCCAGGACCGCGCGGCGCCCGCGCCGCACAGCCGCATCGAGAGCCCGGGCCTCGGGCCCGCGTTTATTCCCTCATTCCGCCGCCACGAGATTAGGCCCCCCTTTGGCGATCCGTTCCTCGATCGCACGGCGGTATTCGACGGGCATCACCTTGCGGAATTTCGGCTTATACGCGTCCCATTGCTCCAGAATATGGCGGGCCCGGGCCGAGCCGGTATAACGCGCGTGGTTCGAGACGAGCTGATGCAGCCGTTCAGCGTCGAAGCGGGTCATGTCGCCCATGACATCGACACGGCCATGGAAATCGAGATCGCCGCCATGGTGATAATTCTTTTGCATCAAATCCTCTTCTTCGGCGACCGGTTCGAGCTCGACCATGGCGAGATTGCAGCGCTTGGCGAATTTGCCGTCTTCGTCGAGGACATAGGCGATACCGCCCGACATGCCGGCGGCGAAATTGCGCCCGGTCTCGCCGATGACGACGACTATGCCGCCCGTCATATATTCGCAGCCGTGATCGCCGGCGCCTTCGACGACGGCAATCGCGCCGGAGTTACGCACCGCGAACCGTTCGCCGGCGACGCCGCGGAAATAGCATTCCCCGGCGATCGCGCCATAAAGCGCGGTGTTGCCGATGATGATCGAAGTCTCCGGCGTGAATCCGCCGATAGCCGGGGCATAGACGATGATCCGGCCGCCAGAGAGGCCCTTGCCGACATAATCATTGGCCTGCCCTTCGAGTTCGAGGGTGACCCCGGCGGCAAGCCACGCGCCGAAACTTTGCCCCGCCGTCCCCTTGGCTTTGATATGAATCGTCCCGTCGGCAAGCCCGGCATGGCCGTGGCGGCGCGCAATGGCGCCCGACAGCATCGCCCCGGTGGTGCGATCGGTATTGTTGATCGCGGTTTCGATCGTCACCGGGGTGCCAGAACTCGATTGCATCCTTGGCCGACGCGATCAGCTTGCGATCCAGAACTTTGTCAAGCGCATGATCTTGCCGCGTGGAATTGAAGGTCGGCTCGCCAGGCGCGGCCACTGGCTTGTGAAAGAGCTTCGTGAAATCGAGCCCGCGCGCCTTCCAATGCTCGATCGCCTGCCGCTTGTCGAGCATCTGCATCTCGCCGATCATCTCGTCAAACTTGCGATAGCCCATGGCGGCCATCAAGGCGCGCACTTCCTCGGCGACAAAGAAGAAGTAATTGATCACATGTTCCGGCTGGCCCGTGAAGCGCTTGCGCAAAACAGGGTCTTGCGTGGCGATGCCGACCGGACATGTATTCAGATGGCATTTGCGCATCATGATGCAGCCGGAGGCAATCAACGGGGCGGTGGCGAAGCCGAATTCATCGGCGCCCAGCAACGCCCCGATGACGACATCGCGGCCGGTGCGCAAGCCGCCATCGACCTGCACCGCGATCCGCGACCGCAGCCGGTTCAAAACCAAGGTCTGTTGCGTCTCGGCAAGGCCGATTTCCCACGGAATTCCGGCGTGCTTGATCGAGGTGAGCGGTGAGGCCCCGGTGCCGCCCTCGAAGCCGGAAATCGTCACATGATCGGCGCGGCCTTTGGAGACCCCCGCGGCGACGGTTCCGACCCCGACCTCGGACACGAGCTTGACCGAAACATCTGCCTTCGGATTGACGTTCTTCAGATCGAAGACAAGCTGCGCCAGATCCTCGATTGAATAGATGTCATGATGCGGCGGCGGCGAGATGAGGCCGACGCCTTGCGTCGAGTGACGCACCTTGGCGATAATGGCATCGACCTTGTGCCCCGGCAATTGGCCGCCTTCGCCGGGCTTTGCTCCCTGCGCCATCTTGATCTGCATCATGTCCGAATTGACGAGATATTCGGTGGTCGCGCCAAAACGCCCGGAGGCGATCTGCTTGATCGCCGAGCGCATCGAATCGCCATTCGGGAGCGGTTTGTAGCGGTCGGACTCCTCGCCGCCCTCCCCCGTATTTGATTTTCCGCCGATCCTGTTCATCGCGATCGCGAGGGTCGTGTGGGCCTCCCGCGAGATCGAGCCGTAGGACATCGCCCCGGTGGAAAAACGCCGCACGATCGCTTGCGCCGGTTCGACCTCCTCCAGCGGCACCGGAAGGCGGCCATCTTCCGCCGCCTCCTTGATGCGGAAGAGACTGCGTATCGTCAGGGGACGTTGAGTTTCCTCGTTCAGAAGAGCGGCATAGGCGTCATAGCTCGCCTTGTCATTGCCGCGCACGGCGTGCTGCAAGAGGGACACCGATTGGGGCGTCCAGGAATGCGCTTCGCCGCGGATGCGGAAGGCATAATCGCCCCCAATATCGAGCGCGTTGCGATAAAGCGGCGCATTGCTGAACGCTTGCCCATGCAGGCGGACGGTTTCCTGCGCGATCTCGGCAAGGCCGGCACCGCCGATCCGTGTCACGGTCCCGGTGAAATAGCGGTCAACGAACGACTCCGCGAGCCCAACCGCGTCGAAGATCTGGGCGCCGCAATAGGACTGATAGGTCGAAATGCCCATTTTCGACATGACTTTGAGGAGGCCTTTGTCGATTGACTTGATGTAGCGCTTGCACGCCTCCTGGCCGTCGATTTCATCGGGAAAATCCTTCGCCATGGTGACGAGCGTCTCGAAGGCGAGATAGGGATTGATCGCCTCCGCTCCATAGCCCGCGAGCAAAGCGAAGTGGTGGACCTCCCGCGCGTCGCCGGTTTCGACGACGAGTCCGACCGAGGTGCGAAGACCCTTGCGGATGAGATGATGATGCACCGCCGCCGTCGCGAGAAGCGCCGGAATGGGAATCCGGTCGGGGCCGGTCAACCGGTCGGACAGAATGATGATATTGAAGCCGCTGGTGACGGCGTGCTCGGCCCTTTCGCACAGCCGCGCGACGGCATCGGCCATGCCATTTGCGCCGCTTTCCGAAGGATAGGTGATGTCGAGCGTCTTGGTATCGAAAGCCTCTTCGAAATGCGCGATCGAACGGATTTTTTCGAGGTCGCCATTGGTGAGAATGGGCTGACGAACTTCCAGCCGTTTCTTTTTCGCGCTGCCTTCGTGGTCGAGAATGTTCGGACGCGGCCCGATGAAGGAGACGAAACTCATGACCAGCTCCTCGCGGATCGGATCGATCGGCGGATTGGTCACTTGCGCGAAATGCTGCTTGAAATAGGTATAAAGCAGCTTTGGCTGCGTCGACAGCGCGGAAATCGGCGTATCGGTGCCCATCGAGCCGACCGCCTCCTGGCCGGTCACCGCCATGGGCGGCAACAGAAGCGACAGATCCTCCTGGGTGTAGCCGAACGCCTGCTGCCGATCCAAGAGTGTCACGTCGCTGCGCGGCGCCCGCGGATGCACCGCGAGATCCATGTCCTCCAGCACGATCTGGGTGCGCTTGACCCATTCGGCATAAGGATGCGACGCGGCAAGACTGTGCTTGATCTCATCGTCCGAAATGATGCGGCCCTGCTCCAGATCGACAAGCAGCATCTTGCCCGGCTGCAGCCGCCATTTGGTGACAATCCGCTCTTCGGCGATCGGCAAAACGCCGGCTTCCGACGCCAGCACGACGAGCCCGTCGCTCGTCACGATATAGCGCGCCGGGCGCAGCCCATTGCGATCGAGCGTCGCGCCGATCTGGCGGCCGTCGGTAAAGGCGACGGCGGCCGGGCCATCCCAAGGCTCCATCAATGCGGCGTGATACTCATAGAAAGCGCGGCGCTCCGGGTCCATCAGCGGATTGCCCGCCCAGGCTTCGGGAATGAGCACCATCATCGCATGGACGAGGGAATATCCGCCCTGGACGAGGAATTCGAGCGCATTGTCGAAACAGGCCGTGTCCGATTGACCCTCATAGGAAATCGGCCAGAGCTTGCCGATGTCGTCGCCGAAAAGACTGGAGGCGACCGAAGCCTGCCGCGCCGCCATCCAATTGAGATTGCCGCGCAGCGTGTTGATCTCGCCATTATGCGCGACGTAACGATAGGGATGCGCCAAGGACCAGGTCGGAAAGGTGTTCGTCGAAAAGCGCTGATGAACCAGCGAAAGCGCCGATTCGAACAAGGGGTCGGCGAGATCCTTAAAGTATATGCCAAGTTTCGTTGCGAGCAGCAGACCCTTGTAGACAAGGGTGCGCGAGGACAGCGAAACGGGATAAAAGCCCGCCGTGCGCGGGTCGGCCAGATTGTAGACCGCATTCGAAATCGACTTGCGCAGAATGAAAAGCCGCCGCTCGAATGCGTCCTGATCGCCGGTATTTGGCCCGCGCTTTATGAAAATCTGACGGCTCACCGGTTCGGCTGGCTTGACGCTCTCGCCTAAACAAGAGGAATCGACCGGCGTATCCCGCCAGCCGAGCAAAATCAGGCCTTCCGCGGCGACCATTTTCTCCACAATGGCCTCGACAATCCGGCGGCCCTCCGCGTCGCGTGGCAAGAAAATGGCGCCAACCGCATAGTCGCCGGGGGCTGGCAAGACAAATCCGAGTTCGCTTGCCCTTTCGGCAAAAAACCGGTGCGGGATTTGAACCAGCATGCCACACCCATCACCCGCCATGGGATCGGCGCCGACCGCGCCGCGATGGTCGAGATTGCGCAGAATCTCAAGGCCCATGCTGATAATTTCATGTGACTTGCGATTGTGCATGTCGGCGACGAAACCAACCCCGCAGGCATCATGCTCATTGGCGGGCGAATAAAGGCCTTGCGCGGCCGGCAGGCCGGGATCGAAGTGGATTGGGCCGGGCAAGTTTGGCTCCATCATCTCTCACCTTCCATCAAAACCGCACCGCCGCGGGGACGTTTGCGCGCGCCGCAGAAGCGCCCGGGCCGCACCTGGCCTTGCTGGCAAGAACCAAGCCACGGCCGCTTTTCCGGCGCACTCCGCCGGTCCGCGCCCATCGCGCCGCCTTCGCTTTGGATTTGCGTCAATTTTGGCCGAGGAATGTGCGCCGCCGGCGTTGTCCTCAGCCTCGAATGGTCAGTAACGCTGTCCTAAGAACGTAAGATTGCAGATTTCGGGGGGTTTAACAAGCGTTGAAAATTGTCTTTGCGAATCGGATGCCGCCGCGCAAATAGGTGGTTGGCCGCCGCCGCGCACGGTCGATCGAGGGGCACCCAGACTGGGCCCGGTCTGCCTCATGGCTTCTCACGACAAAGGCCGGGGATAGAATGGATTTCGCAAGCGACAACACCGCCGGGGCAAGCCAAGCTATTCTCGCCGCGGTCGTCGCCGCCAACGAGGGGCCGGCGCGCGCCTATGGCACCGACCTATGGACCGCCGAGGCGAAGCGGCGGCTCGAGGAGGTCTTCGAGCGAGAGATTGCCTGTTTTCTCGTCAACACCGGAACCGCCGCCAACGCTCTCGCCCTCGGCGCGATGACGCCGCCCTTTGGCGCGATTTTCTGCCACGCACAGGCCCACATCATGGACGACGAGTGCGGCGCGCCCGAAATGTTCACCGCAGGCGCCAAGCTCGTCGGCATCGCCGGCCGCGCGGGCAAGATTGTGCCGGCCGGTCTCAAGGCCGCCCTCGCCGATTTTCCGCGCGGCGTGGAAAAGCACGTCCAGCCCGCCGCCTTGTCGCTTTCCCAGGTCTCCGAAAGCGGGACGATTTACACCTGCGAGGAGCTGGCCGCACTCGCCGCCCTCGCCCATGAAGCGGAACTCATGGTCCATATGGACGGCGCCCGTTTCGCCAATGCCGTCGTTGCCCTTCAATGCACGCCGGCCGAAATGAGCTGGAAGGCCGGCATCGACATATTGTCGTTCGGCGCCACCAAGAATGGCGCGCTTGCCTGCGAGGCGGTGATCGTTTTCGAGCCCTCGAAAGCCGCGTGCCTGCCCTATCAGCGCAAACGCAGCGGCCACACCCTCTCGAAAGGACGCTTTCTCGGCGCCCAAATGATTGCCTATCTTGAGGATGGTCATTGGCTCGATCTGGCGGCGCGGGCGAATGGCCAGGCGACACGGCTCGCGGCCGGCCTCGCCAAAGTCCCCGGCGTTCGCATGCCCTGGCCCTGCGAGGCCAACGAAGTCTTCGCAATTCTGCCAGGCACGATGGACACGGCGCTGAAAGGAAGCGGCGCGCTCTACTATTCGTGGAGATTTCACGATAGCAGTCCACACTGCCGGCCACCGGCGGACAATGAGACTTTCATCCGGCTTGTGACGTCCTTCGCGACAAAGCCAAACGAAATCGATCGCTTTATCGAGACTGCGCTGACTGCGAGTGCCAAGTGAGGAGAGCGGCCGCGTTAAGCAAGACAAGGCTCCTTTGCCGCGCGCGTCCCCGGTCTCGTTCCTTCCTTCGGAAGGGGCTGGGTGCGGCGTGACGCACCCAGCCGTTCGCGGCAAATAGAGTTCCTGCTTGTCAGCGATCTGGCGGCCACAATTCACCTGAGGTGCCCTTCGCCCGGACAATCGATATAGCCAGCAGGGCGCCGTTTCCCTCAATCGTT
>CAWAQW010000017.1:0-257155 GCA_963784075.1 uncultured Alphaproteobacteria bacterium
GCACTAGTCGTGCAATCAACCACCTGAGGACGGTTCGCAGTGGGCGATGACTCATACTTTCGTTACGGCGCGATTCTCGGCGCTGCGTTCTCCGTCGCGCTCGTGCTCACGCTCCTGCTCTGGGTAGGGGGTGCCCGGAGCGCGGCGCGAGGCGGTGGAACCGTGACCGTACTGGATGTCGCCGGGAGTGTGGACTCGCTCGATCCGGGCTACTGGTACTACGAGACGGACTACACCGAGCTTGGACAGACAACGCAGCGCTGGCTCTACGGGTGGAAGGCCAACGCATCCTCGCCGACGCCTGATCTCGCGACCGCAATGCCAGTGCTATCGAATGGCGACCGCACCTTGACGATCCACATCAGGCGGGGCGTTCATTACAGCGCCCCGCTTCAGCACGTGACGGTCAGCGCTGCGGACATCAAGTACGCGATGGAGCGGTGCTTCGCGGCGAGCGTCGGCAACGGCTACGCGTTCACCTACTACGGCGAGATCGTCGGTGCGCCTCCTCGTCCGACGTCGACGGTCCCGGAGATCTCGGGCATCGAGGCACCAAACCCGAGCACGCTGGTGATCAACACGAGAGTTCCGGTTGGTGTGCTCACGGATGCGCAGGCGCTCGGTCTGCCATGCACGATTCCGGTGCCACAGGCCTACGCGGCGAGGTATGACCGGGGAGCGGTCTCGTCATATGGACAGCACCAGGTCTACACGGGGCCGTATATGTTCCGCGGCGCCGGTAATGGGACCGTCCCGTCCGCGTCGTATCGGTCGGGGAAGCTGATCGTGCTGGTCCGCAACCCGAGCTGGCGACGGTCGAACGACCCGATCCGCGCAGCCCGCTTCGATCAGATCGTGATCGAGGGCGGCAACGACATCACGGCCGCGAGCCATCAGATCCTGAGCGGCCGGAGCATGATGAGCGGCGACTTCGCCGCACCGCCGACCGCGATCCTCTCACGGGGGCTCAGGAGCCGACGCAGGCAGTTCGTGATCACACCGAGTGGCGGTAGCCGGTACATCGCTCTGAACACGACCGTCAAGCCCCTGGACAACGTCAACTTCCGCCGCGCGATCGCGGCGGTGATCAACCGCAACGCGCTCCGACTGACGAGGGGCGGTCCCGTGGTCGGGACGGTCGCGACGCATTTCATCCCGCCGCAGATGCCCGGATTCGAGCAGGCGGGAGGCACGGCCGGCAACCCGGCTGATGACTTCTATGCCAACCCGAACGGGAACGTCGCGCTGGCGGAGTCGTACATGAAGAAGGCGGGCTACCTGAATGGCCAGTACACGGGGCCGCCGCTCCTGGCGGTCGCTGACGACGGCCCGCCGGCGTCCAATACGGCCCAGGCCGTGCGGTCACAGCTCGGGCAGATCGGGATCAAGCTGACGTTCCGCGAGGTCCCGCACGCGACCATGCTGACCAAGTACTGCGAGGTCCCGAAGGCGGCCGGTGGCGATCTGCCCGACGGTCGGCTGGGGGAAGGACTTCTTCGACTCCCAGAGCATGATCATGCCGGTGTTCTACGGGCCGAACATCGTCCCGTCGGGCAACACGAACATGGCCCAGGTCAACGATCCGACGCTGAACACGCAGATGGAGGCGGCGGAGCAGCTGACCGACCCGACCCAGCGCGCCAGCGCGTGGGCGAACCTCGACAAGGAGATCACGAGCCAGGTGTACGTGGTCGACCTGGTTGTGGGACAACGAGGTCGGGTTCGAATCCGGCAACGTCGCGGGCGTGCCGTGGAAGTTCAACGGCGGCGACTGGGACCTGACCGCGAGCTCGCTGAAATGACCGGCAGCGGTCCATGACCCGAAGTGACGGCTGGAGACGACGGCTGATCAAGCCGATGGCCGCCGGCACCTGCGGGTTCTACAAGGTCGGACGCCAATGGCGCCCCGATCTTCTCCGCACGGTCGCTTCATAGCAACCTCGCGAATGCGAGGCCGACCGACCGCTGGATCGGGCGCAGGTCGCACGGCCCACCGTGGGCGCGGGCAGCGAGTCATGGCCACGGGGTGGGGAGAGATCCTCGTAGGGTGGCGATGATGCGACGCTCCGGTGGACACCGCCCGCACGAACGGGGTGATCGGCGTCCCGAGCAGTGCGGCGAGGCGGTCCGGACGGCTGAACACGATGTCACACGGTTGGTCGGGCAGTGGGAAGTACGGATCCTGGTCGAGTATGACGTCCGCTTGTACGTAGCCTGGGCGACGCCCATAGTCGTACTCAGGCTGTTCGCGTACGGACACCGGGCCATCAGACGACATCGGGTGAGGATGGCGATGTGCCTGTTGACGACATCGACAGTTCTTGGGGTGGCAGCCGTGTGCTTCGCGTTGCGCCTTGCCCCCGGCGCGTTCCCGGCCGGTGGCGCGCTCCTGCTCGCCTCCGCGCTCCTGCTCATTGTCGTGCTCGTTGCGTTGCCGGTGGCCGCCGCCGCTCGCGCCCAACTGCCCCCGGCCGCCCCTATCTCGCCGGCCACCGGTCGCGCCGCCACCGCCCTGGCGACCACCAGTTCCGCCATGCCGCGCATCACCGCGCTGGCGACCACCAGTTCCGCCATGCCGCGCATCACCGCGCTGGCGACCACCAGTTCCGCCATGCCGCGCATCACCGTCCGCGCCGGACAGTTGTACGCCGGCTCGGTTCCGTTCCGGGCCTGGGGGTTCAACTGGGGTACCGGCAACCATATGCCGACGCTCACCTACCTCGACAACCCGACCGCGCAGAACTATCAGACGCTCGCCGCTGAGCTGCAGACCGCGAAGAACATGGGAGCGAACAGCATGCGCGTCTACGTTGAGCTCTCGCAGGTCATGAGCGGCCCGACAACCGTCCGGCAGAGCACGCTGACCGCTCTGCAGAATCTGCTCTCGCTCGCGGCCAGCGACGACATCTACCTCGATATCACCGGCGACCTCGTCTGGCGCGTGAACCTTTCGCCGGCCTGGTATGAGCAGATGAGCGACAGCGCCCGCTGGCAGGTCCAAGTCCAGTTCTGGCAGGCGGTCGCGGCCGCCGCGGCCGCCTCGCCTGCGGTCCTCTGCTACGAGCTCACCTCCGAACCGGTCATCTCCGACACGGGGACTCGGTACTCCGGCCAGATCGGGGTCTGGTCATTCGTGCAGTCGATGGCCCGCGGCAACGGCGTTGACGATGCAGCGCTCGCCCGCGCCTGGACGCAGACGATGGCGGCCGCCGTCCGCGCCGAGGACGACCGGCCGGTCACCATCGGGCTCTTGCCGACGCTCGCCGGCGCGTTCGCCCCCGGCAACGTCGTCCCCTACCTGGATCTGCTCACCGTCCACGACTACCCGCAGACCGGGCAGGCGGCCGCGGCCGTCGCGCTCGTGAACGCGTTCGCTGCCTACGGCAAGCCGGTCCTGCTCGGCGAGACCGCCCTGCTGTTGGACGACGGCCCCACCCAGCAGCAGTTCCTGCTGGGCGTCACCCCGCTCGTCGTTGGCGTGTTCGAGTTCTTCGACGGGCGCGACCCGCGGACGATGCAGGTGACGAGCATTGCTGACGCCGTCCTCAAGGTCGGGCTCGATCAGTTCATGGCGCTGCGCCCCGCGATTCTTGCCGGCCAGGCGCCTCCCGCGGTCGCCGCGGCGGCGACGCACTTCGCGGTGACAGCACCCGCGTCGATGACGGCGGGATCTGCGTTCAGCTTCACGGTTACGGCGCTTGACCAGTCCAACAATGCGGACACCGGTTACGCGGGTACGGTTCATTTCACCAGCAGTGACGGTCAGGCGGTGCTGCCGGCGAACACGACGTTGTCAAACGGGTTCGGCACGTTCAGCGCGACGCTGAAGGCCGCGGGTAACCAGACGATCACCGCGACCGATACGAGCGACGCGTCGATCACGGGGACAGGCGTGGTCGCGATCGTGCCGGCGGCACCGACCGTGTCGAGCGTGTCTCCGTCGGCAGGTCCCGTGGCGGGTGAGAACTCGGTCACGATCAGGGGCATGAACCTGGCCGGCGCGAGCAATGTGAAGTTCGGCACCGTGTCGGCGATCTTCACGGTCCTCAGCGATACGCAGCTCACAGCGACCGCTCCGGCCGAGTCGGCGGGGACCGTCGACGTGACCGTGCTGACGCTCGGTGGAACGAGCGCGACCAGGGCGGCCGACGCGTACACGTACGTGGCGCCGCCGGTTGACATGGCGGCGCCGGTGAACACGACGGCGCCGTCGATCTCCAAGACTCCCGCTGTCGGGCGGCAGCTGAGCTGCTCGGCCGGCACATGGTCCGGCAGTCCAACCTACAGCTACGAGTGGCACCGCGACGGGATCGCGATCACCGGCGCGACGGACCAGATGTACGTCGTGCGGGCGGCCGATCAAGGGCACACGCTGACCTGCGAGGTGACGGCGACGAACACCGGCGGCACGACCTCGGCAACGAGCAAGGGGGTGCTCGTTCCGGCGTCGCGGAAAGCGCCGAAGTGCAGAGCCGTCTTCGACCGGCGAGGTCACGATCACGTACTCCAAGCACCGAGCGTCGCCGACGGGCGGCACGCTGCCGGTCAAGGTCACCTGCGATCAAACCGCCGGCGTGAGGTTCTCAGCGATACTGACGGACTCACTCAAGCTCAAAGGGCACAAACGCCCGCGGGTCACGCGCTACGCGCTGCCCACAATTAAGGCGACCGTGACCGCGCACACGAGCACAACGCTCAAGCTTCCGAGCGCCGCCGTCAAAGACCTGCTCCGGGGCGCGACGGAAACCGTGGCTGTGACGCTCACCGCAAGCAACAGCAGCGGCACCAGCCACAGCACGCTCACGATCTCACCGCTCAAACAACCAAGCAAGACGAAAAGGACGCTCATCCCAACCGGAGCGCGCAGCTCCCCTCTGCCGTGGCTGATGAGCTTCACGAGAGACGAGATCCTCACGAACGTTACGCTCTTCTCGCCCTTCCCCGGCGATATCGTCCGCCCGCCGCGGGCGTGGCTCGAGCGCACGGCGAACGTTGTGCGCGTAACGTAACTGAGCCCGCGCGCGTCGGGCAATGCGCACCGTTCGAGAGCCCGAGCTCTGCGCGGAGGAGCTGCGCGCGTTCTTCCGCGCTACCGGGCGGCAGTCATGAACTGAGCGCGCCAGTCGCGACGATCTCGTTGACGTGTCGCATGGCCTCCAAACCCACGATCCCGTTGGTGGTTTTCGACCCAGCTCCGAGCGCCGCGTCGCTCGAGCCTTACGGGCCTACTACGGCCGCTTCTACCGGACCGAGTTGATCGGGACTCTCAAACGCATCAACGCGTACTTGATGCGCTGGGCCATGCGGAAATACAAACGGATGCGCGCCCGTCCTGGACGCGCGAACCGGTTCCTGGCGGCGATCGCCAAACGGGAACCGGCTGTTCGCGCACTGGGGGTGGGGAGCGCAGCCGACGGCTGGATGACAAGAGCCCGGTGATCGAGAGGCTCACGCCGGGATCTGCGAGCGCCGGGGGTGAAACTCCCCCGGCGACTCAACCCGTTTTGATCGATGGGCTTCGAGCCCGAGCAATTCGTTCGGCCGCCCCTGCGACTTGCCTGGATTGAGCTGCGAGCTCGTATCGGTCTGTGTCGTTGTCCCGCTGGTTCTCCCGTTCTGAGAACACGAGCTGTGGAGGTGAGAGATGGGAGTGCCCAGATGGGTTGGTCGTGCGATTGGCTTGGACGTGCATCGCGAGTTCTGCGAGGTGGCGATCTGCGAGGACGGCGAGGTCCGGTCAGCCGGTCGGGTGCCGGCCACGCCTGAGGGTGTGAAGTCGCTGGGGGACAGTCTGTTGGCGTCGGATCGGGTGGCGTTGGAGGTGACGGGAAGCTGCTGGGAGGTCGCCCGGATCCTCGAGTCGCACGTCAACCGGGTGGTGGTGGTCTCACCGACGACACTGGGATCGCAAGCGCGCGGGCGAAGACGGACAAGCTGGACGCTCGCGCCTTGGCGAGCCTGTTGTGGAGGGTGAGCTCGAGGCGGCGTGGATGCCCGACGAGCGCTGCCGGATCCTGCGCCGGCGGCTGGCGCGCCGCGAGCAACTGGTGCACTCCCGCAGCCGGGTCAAGAACGAGATCCACGCGTGTCTGCAGCGCCGGCTTCAGAAAAAGCCGCCGAACTCGACCTGTTCGGAGTCAAGGGCCGTGAGTGGCTCGCTGATCTGGAGCTGCCCTTGGAGGAGCGCGAATCGGTCGACGCCGGCATCCGGCAGATCGAGTTCCTCGACCGGGAGATCGCGGCGGTGGAGAAACTGATCGCCCAGCAGGCGCTCTCGTGGCCGGAGATCCGTCGGCTGATGACCGTCCCGGGGGTGAATCTGATCTGCGCCGCGTCGTTCATCGCTGCGGTCGGCAACCCGTACCGGTTCTTGACCAGCCGCAAGCTCGTCGCCTATCTCGGCCTGGACCCGCGGGTCAAGCAGTCAGGCGAGGCACCGGCGCGCAGCGGGCGGATCTCAAAGCGAGGCTCCCCGGCTGCGCGTTGGGTGAACCGTCCTGGGGTGGTTGGAGACTCCTGGCCTTGGAGAATCAAGGACGGAGTTCATGCCATCAGAACGCACAGCTGGGAAGCCGACGACGCGTCGGGATGTCGCCGGAGGAGAAGCAGGCGGCGGTGAGGATGGTCCGCTCGCTGCAGGCCGAGACCGGGATGACGCACGGGGCGGTCCGGAGGGTCGCTGAGCAGCTGGGGTACGGGGTTGAGTCGGTGCGGTCCTGGGTCAAGCAGGCCGCGGTCGATGACGGCGCGGGGCCTGGGGTCACGACGTCGGAGTCTGAGCGAGTCAAGGATCTCGAGCAGGAGGTTCGGGAGTTGCGCCGTGCCAACGAGACCCTGCGCAGAGCGGCGACTTTCTTCGGGGCGGAGCTCGACCGCCAACAGCGCGGATAGTGACGTTGGTCTGTTGGATCGTGGCGAGCTTCGCGGCTTGGCGGTTGGTGAGGTTCTCGGGGTTCTTCCAGACCGCGAAGCGGGCCCCTTTCAGCTCACGGGCGAGCTCCAGGTTGCCGTGGCGTCGTGCCTCGTTCCAGACCTCGCGGCGAACGTCGTCCTCCTCAGGACGCGGTCGCGGCGTCGTGCCTCGTTCCAGACCTCGCGGCGAACGTCGTCCCCCTCAGGACGCGGTCGCCATCACCCGTCCGGGCCGGTCATAGCGAGTCGGACAGGCTGGCTGGTGAGCGCTGGCGAGCTCCGACGAGCCGGGCGATTGTGGGACTCAGCGCGAAGGGGTTCTCGCCGTCCAGAGCTGCCCATTCTCGTTGACGACGTACAGCGTCCGCGAGCTGAGGTAGATCGTATACAGGTTGCTGCCGATGATCGGCCCCAACCGGACGGGCGGCCGTCAGCGGAATCACGAAGCGGCGCAAGCTCGGGAGCCACAGACCGCTCAACTGATCATCCCGCGATTGCCACAGGACCATGTGCGCGTTTGCGGCGACGTCGTCATAGCTGTCGTAGTCGATGAACCTGTGCAGGTACGAGCCACACCGCTCGAGGAACAGCCCGGTGCCGCCGTCGCGGAACCTGCCATTTGCCATCACCGAGCCGCCGTAGAAAGTCATCGTGCCGGGCCGAGCAGCCCACCGGTACAGGTCCTCCTCGCTTCCGATGTTGGCCTTCGGGACACGTAACGGCGAGCACACCTTGCGAGCGAGAGCCGGCGAGTTGAGGTCAGCGAAGGTGGTCGCGCTGGTCGGATCGCTCCTCACCCGGCCGCTCTGCACACTCTCGAACCCATAGGAAGCGTTGCCGCAGTGCGGGGCAGTCTCACAGGCTGCCATGTCGAATTCGATCCAGTTCGATCCGACCGCAACGGGGACAGGAACCACGCCGCTCGTCACACTCACACCGCGAAGAGGGGAGACGGGTCGCCAGGCTCCACTCGCCAGCGAATACAGGCTCTAGGCCACCCTGACAGCTGAACAGTAACCACCGACCGCCCATCCGCTGCGGGTAACAGCCAGCAGGACTCGCGATCGATGCTCGCTTTCCCGTGCGGTCGTCGCTCAACGTCCCCGTCACAAGCGTGCCGTTCAGGCCGCGCCCGACGTACGCGTACTGGCCGCTCACCAGAAGCACGTTGTCCCCGAAGCCATCCCGAACGAACCTGAGGCGCAGCACTTCGGTGCTGATGGGTTGGCGCGAGCGCACGTGAAGAGCCCCCGCCGCAACCGCAGGGACCACGACTAACACAACCACGAGAGCGAGCATGGCGATTCGGCCTCGCATACACACCACAACGCTAGTAGACGCGTCCGTAAGTTCTGATCGTTAGGCAGCGAGCGCCTGGTCTTGCTCGTGGCGATCGATCCGGGTGATCAGGTTGTTGAGGTCTTCGCGGGTGAAGGTCCATTCGAACGGCCGCGCGATCTGCCGGTAGTGCTCGCCGAACCCGAGCAGCCGCTCGGCGAGCGCGTCGAGCGTCGCGAGGTCGTTCGGGGTCAGCGCCTTGCGTTGCACGATTGAGAAGTACAGCTCGATCTGGTTCAACCACGAGGCGTGCACGGGCAGGTGGATCAACCGGGCGGTCGGCCACTGCTCCTGCATCCGCTTGACCGACGTCTTCCCGGCGTGCGAGGACCCGTTATCCACGATCCAGTACACGGTCCGCGCGGACGCCTACGGCTCGGTGGTCATGACCTGCTCCACAAGCCGGCCGAACGGGTCGATCCCGGTGCTCGGCTCGATCCGGTCGAACAGGTTGGCGTGATGGACATCCCACGCGGCGAGATACGCGAGCGTCCCGCCGCGCTCGTACTCGAACTCGTAGCGGCTCCGGCGGCCCGGTCCTGGCGCGCTCGTCTCGTGCCGGCGTCCGAGCGCCTGCAGCTGGCTCTTCTCATCCGCACTCATCACGTACTCATCGGGGCGCAACCGCTTCCCGTCGAACACGCGGGCATAGAGGTCCAGTGCCCGCCCGGCCTTCTCCGCGAACGCCGGGTCGCGCCGGTAGATCCAGCACTGCTGCTGCCACGGCTTGATCGCGTCCTCATGCAGCCACCGCCAGATCGTCGACGCCGAGGCCTCGGTGATTGCCAGCTCGATCACGAGGCGGTACAGCTCAGTGCGTGAGAACCTGCCCAGCGGCAGCCCGTACCGGACCGGCAGCTCGCAAGCGACCGCTTTGACGGCGGCGACCTGCTCCGGGGGGAAAACGACGCGGGCGACCCGCGCGCGGTTGGTCCTTGAGCCCATCCAGTCGCCGCTCAGCGAACCGTCTTCGCCACCTACCGACCAGACCCGGCGACGTGTCCAATCTCGCCGCGATCTCCGTGTCCGCCAACCCCTCGGCGGCGTACAGAACGATCCTCGCGCGCTGGACATCCTGGAACGGCAGCTTCTCAGCCCGCGCGCGACGCTCCAACGTCACGCGCTCCTTCTCGCTGAGTTCAATCTTGTGACGGGCCGGACGCGCCATCGGTACATAACTTCGCCCTGGATCGCCCAACTCCTTGAAACCAGTTACGACCGATACTTCAGGACGCGTCTACTAGCGGCCCACCGAAGTTCCGCACACAGAAGCCCGTTGGTCCACCCTCGACTCTGCTCTAGCTCGCGAGGATCACGCGCGCCCGCGGAATAGCCTGCCAGTCCATCCAACCCATGAGCCGAGATCCGGTCGCCCGAGCCGATCGCCACGAACTCCTGCTTCCGCGGCGCCAGCGAGCCTCATGAGATGCTGGATGAGCTTGTGACCATGCCCGCCGGACGAACGGTGATCAGCCTGTGATCGGATCACCGTCGTGCCGTCCCCGCGGACATAGTCTCCGAGGGCTCCCCGTGGCCTCCCACGGGTCGAAGAACCTCTGGGAATAACCTGAGTAGCTATTCGACCCTGCCCGATTCACGGTGGGCCGCGGCACCGTCAATCCCCTCCCGAGTGGTCGCGGCCGAACGGGGGCGGGCGACACGACGCGCCGACGGGAACGTGTATGACGTCGGATGCGCGTCCGTAACCTCCGCCACATGGATAGGTGGGAATTACGGATGCCGGGCTGTGTCGGTGAGCGGGATCATGAGGTGTACGGAAGGTCGTCAAGAAGATCCTCGACCAAGCGGCTGGTGGCGATTGCACTCGCTGGATACCCCGCAGAGGATCAACGAGACGGCCTTTCGCCGGAACCAGCACGGTCATCTTGAAACTGATCAGGAGCTACGTGAGCGCGCTCAAGCGGCAGAAGACGCTCAAGCGGCAGAAGAGCGTCGGTGCGTCGCTGCAGGTATCGGTCATTTCGACGGTCACGCACAAGGCGAGGACGCTCAGCAAGGGCCTGACCTTCATCCCGCTGAGCCGACGGAGGGACCTCATGTTTCGCTTACGACACGTACCCGCGGTGGCGGTGCTGCTCGCGGCGCTGGTCGGCGTCGCGCCCGCGCGTGCTGCTACGCCGGGTTCGCTCGACTCGAGCTTCGGTGGGGGCGTGGTCACGCTCGGCTCGGATACCCAGCTGTTCGGTGTGGGCGTGGAGCGGGGCGGGGAGGTGATTGCTGCCGGGCAGTCGGGCGGCCGGGTGCTCGTCGAATGCTTCAGCTCGAGCGGCGTGCTGGCCGGTCAGTATCTCGGCGGTTCCGGGGCCGCGCGTGCGGTCGCCATTGAGCCCGACGGGCGTGCGGTGGTGGCGGGATCCAGCGGCGGCATGTTCGCCCAGCGCTTCAATGCCAACTGCACCTCGGACGCGAGTTTCCATGCCGGAACCCCGGCGGTCGCGGCGTCGCTCGGCGGCGGCGGCGTGGCCAATGGCGTGGCGATCGGACCCGGCGGCACGATCGTCGTCGCCGGCTCGGTGCCCCACGTGGACCCCAACGGCGAGAGCACCCGCCCGGCCGTCGCACGCTTCACAGCCGGCGGAGCGCTTGACTCGAGCTTCGCCTCGGGCGGCGCCGAGGTGATCGATCACGGTCATCCCTACGCGGTCGCGACGGCGGTCGCGGTCCAGTCAGACGGGAAGATCGTGCTCGCCGGCAACTGGCGTCACCCCGCCTACCAGGTGACGTTCGGCTGGGTGGAGCGGCTCATGCCGGGCGGTCAGGATGACTCGACGTTCGGGGGAGGGACGGGTATCTACAACTATGCCTCCGCCGGCTCCGGCTACGCCTCGCTGAACGCCGTGGCGATCCAGGTGGATGGGAAGATCGTTGCCGCCGGCTCTGATCTCTCCCCGCCCCCGGGCGTCAATCAGGGTCCGAGCGCGGCGGTCGTGCGCCTGGATGCCAGCGGAAACCCGGATCTCGGCTTCGGGTCCGCGGGTGTCAGCAAGCTGTCCGCCGGCACGTTCACCCCGGACCCGTACGGCGCGTACGGCGTCGGCGTAGCCGGCGGCGGCCGGATCGTGGGGGCGGGCGCGATCCAGCAGAACAGTTCCCACGATGCCGGGCTGTGGGCGTTCAACCCCGGCGGCGCGCCGGACACCGAGGGCGCGTTCGGATCTGGCGCGACGGTCGTCCAGCCCGGTGGCATCGAGGCCTGCGCGATGGCCGTCGCGCCGGATGGCAGCCTCGTGATCGTGGGCGACTCGGTGGCACCGGCGAGGCAGGGCCCCGCTTGCGAGGTCAACGGCACATCGTCAGCGTTCGCGGCCCGGTATCTCGGCTTTGGCCCGCCGCCGAAGGCAACTCCGCCACCGCCACCGCCGCCACCGCCGCCACCGCCGCCGCCGCCGGTGTCGTCCGGCAACCCCGGGGTTGCGGTGAACCCGAGCAATGACCGCCAGTACGTGTTCTGGCGGGGCAGCGATAGCCACATTCACGAGGCTTGGTATCAAGGCGGCTGGCACGGGCCAGTCGACATGGGATGGCGATCGGTCTCCGCGCCCGGCGTGGGGGTCGGGAACGACGGCCACCAATACGTGTTCTGGCAGGGCACCAACGGACACATACAGGAGGCCTGGTATCAAGGCGGCTGGCACGGGCCAGTCGACATGGGATGGCAAGCAAGCTCTGCGCCCGGGGTTGCGGTGAACCCGAGCAATGACCGCCAGTACGTGTTCTGGCGGGGCAGCGATAGCCACATTCACGAGGCTTGGTATCAAGGCGGCTGGCACGGGCCAGTCGACATGGGATGGCGATCGGTCTCCGCGCCCGGCGTGGGGGTCGGGAACGACGGCCACCAATACGTGTTCTGGCAGGGCACCAACGGACACATACAGGAGGCCTGGTATCAAGGCGGCTGGCACGGGCCAGTCGACATGGGATGGCAAGCAAGCTCTGCGCCCGGGGTTGCGGTGAACCCGAGCAATGACCGCCAGTACGTGTTCTGGCGGGGCAGCGATAGCCACATTCACGAGGCTTGGTATCAAGGCGGCTGGCACGGGCCAGTCGACATGGGATGGCGATCGGTCTCCGCGCCCGGCGTGGGGGTCGGGAACGACGGCCACCAATACGTGTTCTGGCAGGGCACCAACGGACACATACAGGAGGCCTGGTATCAAGGCGGCTGGCACGGGCCAGTCGACATGGGATGGCCGATCCACGCGCCATAGCTCGCGGGCTGCGTGCCAACGCGCCCGTGCGTCGGAGAGCGCCGCAAGACGCAAAGCCTAGCCTGGGCGGCTGGCGCGTCGCACCCGACGCTTCACGCCCTACCGGCTTGGGCATAGGCGGGGTACCATCGGACGCAGGCGGCATGGACCGAGTCTTGGTGGAGTGAAGGCTTGGGACGTGGTGACTCGCCTCGACCGGGTCAGGGGTGTCGTCCCGACTCCTTGACTCTCCGGGGCCCCAGGCGTCTTCGCGGCTTCCACAGCCAACACCCTCGGATCGTCGCTACGGAGACCGGCGCAGTGCTCCTACGCGGATCGCCGACAACCAAAGATTGTCGTAGGTCATCGTCGCATCGCTGTGGACAAACCCTCCGTGTGGCCCGGTGTAGTCACCGCAACTCAGGCTGATCTTGCCGCCCTTTGGCAAGTTGATCGCTTGCTCGGCGCTCAGCGTCGCCGAGCCCCAACGAGTCGTGACCGGCGGCGACGACGGCGTTATCGCGGTTGCGCCCATGTCTGGGACCGCAGCAACCGCCGAGGGGTAGGGCAGGACGTTGCTTGGAGGTTGAACGGGTACACCCGGGTAGCCGAAAAGCGCCATGGCCTCCGCGAACGTCGGAACGGTCGCGCTATCGCCGGAGGCCATGCGGTGCGTCGCGGTGCAGCCACCGGCCGCGAGGTACTTTCCTGACGGGACGGCGAGCGCTACGGTTGCGAAGCCACTGTCGCCGTCGGCGTTCGTCGCCCAGTACGCGTCGCCCGGCAATTGTCCTTGCTTGAAGTCCTTGGCGAGCAGCGAGCCGTCCCTGACCTTCACCGAGCTCACGGTGCTGTTGCCGAGCTTGGCTTCGGTGACGGCGCCATTCTTGAGCTGTTTCGTGCCGACGCTGTTCGCCGGTAGGTTCCACGCGGCGTAGGCGCTTCCGCTGAGCGCGATACAGAGCGCGCTCAGCGCCACGATCATCGAGGGTGACGGTCGATGCTGTAGAAACATTCTCATTTGATCCCCTTTGACGCGGCAGGTCAGGATGTCCTGTTGCACGTGAGTGCTGAGACGGGATCCGAGGTCGGTACCGAGGCGGGCGGTGCCCACCGCTGATCACGATGTGTTCAGATCGAGGTCTTCCGGCGTGGAGCCAAGCCGAGGGCACGTGGGCGTTCGTTATCGCTGGTGAAGCGTTCCCACCCGGATTGCCGTGACGTATGGACTCGAGATGGTCACGGGAGCGGCGCTCCCAGCGAATCCATGAGACCCCGGATCGCTCGCGCACACTTCATAGATCGTTCCCCCGCTCGGAAGATGGAACGCGCCGGAAGTGGATAGGCTCGCAGCGCCAGATCTGGAAGGACCCAGATACCGGAGCAGGAGACTGGCCCATATTCGGCACCGACGAGCTTGTCCCAAAAGTTACCCCCTGGCCGATGGTCCCGCCGAGGCCGGGGTTAACCCGGATCGTGCAGTAGGCGCGTGAGAGTGACTGCGCGACCTTGTTGATTGGTTTGTGGTGTGTTCAGTCGGCGATCTGGCTGGGCGGGGTTGTCTGTGGCGCGTTCCCGCGGGAACGTTGACGGGTGCTCGCCGCGTTTCGGGGCAGCGGTGATCACGGCCGGGTGGCCGAGCGGTCTGCTGGGTGGTGGTGGGGGTCGCTGGCGGCTGTTGTCAGCCGGTCACGGGCGCGAGCGTCTTCAATTTCTGAAACGCGGCGACGAGTTCGACCGCCCATGGCCATGTGTCCTGGAGGTGGAGCTTGCCGCGACGGCCGGAGAAAGCGAGCCGGCCAGCGACGTGCAGCAGCCGGTAGCGCAGCCGCTTGGGCTCGGCTTTGGCGAGCTCTCCGTCGAGGACGAGCGCTTGGGTCCAGACGATCAGGTCGTGCGCGAGCATCACGATCTCCAACCACACCTCGTTGAGCGCAAAGTCCTTGAACGGGAACTTGGCCAGGCCTGTGTCCTTGTCGTCACGGATCCGGTCCTCGACGTGCGCGTGCTGGCGGTGACGGCACTCCAAGACGGCGATGTCCTCGTCGGTTTGGTCGGTGAGGATCGCTTGGAAGCGGTAGCCGTCATGGTCGGTGAACGACAGCTGCGCTCCGGGGTGCGGACGCTCACGCCGCACGATCAACCTGCAGCCTTCGGGCCAGGCGGACAGATCCACCCTGTCGGTGATCTCACAGACCTCGCCGTTGGTGCGGGCCGATCCATTCTGATCCAATGCCGGGGCCCAGGCATCGTCAGGGATTTCGAGGATCGCTGAGCGAACCTGCTCGGTCAGCTCGTAGCCGACCGAGAAGCGCATCCGCGCCTCGCGGCAGTAGTCGACCAGTCCGTGCGTCGCGCCGGCGGAATCCGCGCGCACCAAGATCTCCAAGCTCTCGGCGTGCTCGGCCGGGATCTGCGCGAGCGCGAGATCCAGCACCGCCACATGGTCATCGGCGGTGTTCGAGCCGGCGTTGCCGGGGCGCAGCAGGCCGCCCAGCGCCTCGCGCGTCTCGTCCAGGTAGACCTGCAACGGGTGAAACCCGTAGCCGCCCTTGTAGTTCCCGGCCGCCTTCTCCTTCTCCGAATGCGCTGTGATCAGTGTCGCGTCCACGTCGATCGTCAAGGACTCCGGTGTCCCGTGCAGCTCCCAGAACCGCGCCCGCGCTCTGGCGTGCGCCGCGCGGACGGCATCCAACATGCCCGGTGTCAACGCGATCTTCTCGACCGTCCGGAACGCGGTCGAGTCCGACGCCACCATCCCGAACAGCGCGTCCTGCTCACGGACCGCGCCCAGGTCCGACACGCACTCGCCGCCGTCAGCGAGCATCACCGCGAGATCGCGGATCACCCGGCCGGGATCGTGACCACGACGGCGCTGCTTCAACCCCGCCAGGCGTCGCCATGCGGCCGCTCGCGACGATCTCCTCAATGATTTTCGTCGGCCGCTTGAACAAAAGCGCGGTGCGCGCCTTTTCCTGGGCCACGGTAATTGAGCCAAGCGGCGCCTCGTCGAGCCGCTGCAGGTATATAAGATGGCCGCCATCGTCGAGCACGGCGATCGTCACGCGCCAATTGTTCCTCAGCGCTTCGGCTTCGGCGGCGGCGGCAATCGCTTTGGCATCGGCGAGGGTCAGGGCGTTTTTGCTATACATTCACAAAGTCTCCGTGGGGCGCGGCCAATGGCGCGGGGTTCACAGCCGGAAGAGGAGCTTGACCTCGCATTCCTCCCCCTTGGCGCTGCGTTCGATGCGGTCGGCGTGCAGGCCGGACAGATAGCCGTAAGACCACTGACAAAGCTCTGCTCCTCCACCATTTCCTTCTTCGGACGGGCGTCCGGAAGCGACGGCAGATTGCCCGTGTAACGCAGCGTCACCAAAATGTCGAAGGTGTCGCTCCCCACTTGGATGTCCACCGGGCCATTGGTGTTGGCCACGACGTCCTCGATGGCCGCGTCGACGACGGAACGCACCTGGGCGGCGTCCTCCGCGGGGATCTTCCACTCCTTGGCCTGCTTCTCGAAGAAAACATCGAAGGAGCCGGCCGTGGCGGGCTTTGAATCCGCTCCAAGACGCAGCAGGCCATAATGCCATGTGCCGAGCAAGAAGAGGGCATTGAGCGGCACCGAAACAACCACCGCCTTGGAAATGATCGAACCCGTGAATTGCTGCGTCCAGCTTGGAAGCGACCGGTAGAAGTCCGGAAAAACCGGCACGGTCATCGCCGCCAGAATTGAAAATCCAATAATGAGCGTGGCCCGCAGCGTAATGGGGCGGCTCGCGACGATCTGGATGCCCGCGACGAACATGAGGGCGCCGTTGAAGAACAGCGCCGCCGCCATCACCGGGCGGGGCATGTTCACGATGAGACCCGCGAATTTCGGCAGGCAGGACAAAAGGACAAGCCAGAAGGCGATGGACCAGGCGATGATCCGGCTTGTCGCACCGGTGGTTTTTTCGACGCTCACCAGGCTCGGACTGGCGCTCATGCCAGGAACCCCCAACAAGCCACCGGCGAGGCAGCCCACCCCATCGGCCCCGACACCGGCCTCGATGTTTTGCATATCGGGGCGGCGCCACGCCGCGTCGTTCATCTGCTGACAGGTCGTCAGCGTACCGATCACCCGCAGACCCGAGGCCAGTCCGGCGATGGCGAAAGGCGCCACGAAGGAGGGCGCGAACACATAGGATAAAAAGCTTGGGTCAGGGATCGCGAAAGAGGGGGCCGCCGCGTAATCGGTGAAGAAGCTCGGCGGAAAAATATGGAAGACCGCCGTCGCGGCGTATCCGGCAAGAATCCCAAGGAGCGAGCAGAACAGCTTGGGCAATCCCTTGGCCAAACCAAACCGCGAGGCCGGTCATGGTCCCGAGAGCGAAGGCGGCGGTCGCGAAGGATGCCGTGGTTGTGTCGCTGTGCGCGGCGGCGTGCTGGAAGAGCACACTGGCGCCAATCCTCCCAGTTCCATTCCGACGGCGATTATGACGACGCCCGAAACCACGGCCGGAAACAGTTTTCGCGTCCGGTTGATGAGGGACGCCACCGCGATCTCGCAGGCACCGGCGAAGATCACCATGCCGCAAACGGCCGGCAAGCCGAACGACGCGGCCACCGCCAGGCTCGACGGCAGATAGATGGCCGAGACGACCGGCGGACAAAGATAGCCCGAACCCACCGGTCCCAGCCGCACACTTTGGAGAACCGTCATGAAGGCAACCGCGATCATGGCGAGGCCAATGGCGCTTTGCGCCACGTGGTGCGGCAATTTCGCGGCTTCCGCGACCAGCGCCACCATTACCAGATAGGGGCAAATGATGGCGACGTGTTGGAAACCGAGAGCCAGGAGATGGGGCCAGGGCGGCGTCTCGTCCTGCGCATGGATCAGTTCGCCCGGCCGTTCCGGCATAGGATGTCCTCTGCAAGCCCGCCCCGTCGATCACATGGGCTTTGGCGCTGGTATGGGTTGATCACATAGAGTTTTGGCAGATGTTTGCAACGCCGGCGTGGCTCGCCGCAGACCTCACACATCCTTGAAGGTAAACGGCGAGATGCTGCGCATCGATTCATCGACATTGAGCGGGCGCAGGGCCGGCGGCGCCGCGCGCTGCGGGCAGGCGGGGCGATCGCAGAGGCGGCACGTGATCCCGACCGGCATCGCGTCGAGCGCGTTGAAATCGAGCCGCTTGGCATAGACAAGCCGCCGTGCATGTTTGATCTCGCAACCAAGCCCGATGGCAAAACGCGGCTCGATCGCGCCCCAAGGGGTGAGCGAACGGCGCACGGTCCGGGCGATCGAGAACCATTGCGAACCGTCGGTGAGTTCGATCACTTGCGTCAAGATTTTGCCGGGCTCGGCGAATGTCGCGTGAAGATTCCATAAAGGGCAGGTGCCGCCCGAATTGGCGAAGGGAAACCGGCTCGAGGAAAACCGTTTCGAAACATTGCCGGCCATATCGACGCGAATGAGGAAAAACGGCACGCCGCGCGCGGTTGGCCGCGCCAGCGTCGTCAGGCGATGCGCCACTTGCTCGAAACTAGAGCCAAAGCGCGAGGCCAGAATCTCGACGTCATAGCCGGCGAGCTCGGCGGCCTCCTGGAAGCGGCCATAAGGCATCATCACGGCGCCGGCGAAATAATTGGCGAGCGTGATCCGCAAAAGCCTCCGGCTCAAATCGTCGCTGGCTTCGAGCCGCGCGGAAACATCGTTCAAAAGATCGCCGAATTGGCTGAGGGCCAGCTGATAGGCCGCCTGAAATGTCCGCCCCGGCGGCTCCACGACCTCCGAGATCAGCAATTGCCGGCGGTGATGATCAAACCAGCGCAGCCGGTCGCCCATCACCTCGAGGGGCAGACAGCGCAGGCGGATTCCATGGCGCCCCCGAAGCTGTTCGCACAAACCGGCGTAAAGATCATGGCCGGTGAGCGCCAGCTCGGCGGCGAAGGTTTCGGCGGCGTCCTCAAGGTCCGGGAAATGATTGCGCGCCCCTTGCAAAATGGCGCGGATCCGGTCGATCGGACTTTCGCCGAGAACCGGCTCGGTGCGGTCGCGGTCGCTGCCGGCGGCAACGCCCGCCTCGGTCGCGTCCCGCGCGGCGGAATAGGCCCGGTAGAGCCGCGCCATGGCGGCGACCAAGGCAGGGGAATTCTCGGCCGCATCGCGCACCTCGGCACGCGGAACGCCGGCCTCGCGAAACAGCGGATCGGCGAGAATTTGCTCGATTTCGCCGGCCGAATGTTCCCCCTCGCCCTCCATGAAATCGCGCGGGTCGATGCCATAGACGTCGGTCAGCTTGATCAGGATTTGGACCGTGATCGGCCGCTGGTTGCGCTCCATCAGGTTCAAATAGCTGGGCGAGACATCGAGTTCGGCGGCCATGGCGGCCTGCGTCAGGTGACGCTCCCGGCGCAGCCGCTTAAGGCGGGGGCCAGCGAAGATTTTGCGGGGAACCGTGGCCATGGGGGCGGTTTCCGGAGCGATGAAAATTATTTACATAGATACAATCTTACAATGTATATATGTTACATCGCAACTTCAATTCGCCCATATGGGACCAATATGGGGTTGGATCCCTGCGGCGTTCTTCGCTATTTCACAATGCAGCTGGAACCCCATTTGTCAATCTCTGTGAATGCTGTGATTGGAGAGAGAAATGAGCAAAGCGATCAGCTTTGTAGGGAAGAGAAGGTGTGCGCAATGACCTATCAAAGCAAGATCCTCTCGGCCGGTCAGGCCAATGAATATCAAAACCATATTGCCGAGGTGAAGCAGCTCGTCGAACGCCAGAATGGCACGTGGAGCGGCATCAACCCCAAGTCGGTCGCCCGCATGCGCCTGCAGAACCGCTTCCAGACGGGCCTCGATATCGCGCGGTATACGGCTGCCATCATGCGCAGGGACATGGCGGCCTATGACGCCGATCCCGCCCTTTACACCCAGTCGCTCGGCTGCTGGCATGGGTTCATCGGCCAGCAGAAGATGATCTCCATCAAAAAGCATTTCGGTTCGACCGAGCGCCGCTATCTGTACCTCTCCGGCTGGATGGTTGCCGCGCTCCGCTCCGATTTCGGCCCGCTGCCGGACCAGTCGATGCACGAGAAAACGGCGGTGCCTGCGCTGATCGAAGAGCTTTACACCTTCCTGCGCCAGGCGGACGCCCGCGAGCTCGGCGGCCTCTTCCGCGCCATCGACGCCGCCCGCAAGGCCGGCGACAGCGCCAAGGAACAACAGCTGATGGCGGCGGTCGACAATTTCCAGACCCATGTCGTGCCGATCATCGCGGACATCGATGCGGGCTTCGGCAATGCCGAGGCGACATATCTTCTCGCCAAGAGGATGATCGAGGCGGGCGCCTGTGCGCTTCAGATCGAAAACCAGGTGTCCGACGAGAAGCAGTGCGGCCACCAGGACGGCAAAGTCACCGTGCCGCACGAAGTCTTCCTCGCCAAGGTGCGCGCCTGCCGCTACGCTTTCCTTGAGCTCGGCGTGGAGGACGGCATTATCGTCACCCGCACCGATTCACTCGGCGCCGGCCTCACCCAGCAGATCGCCGTCAGCCGCGAGCCGGGCGATCTCGGCGATCAGTACAACGCCTTCCTCGACTGTGAGGAAGTCGCGCCTGGCGACGCCCGCAACGGCGATGTCATCCTCAACCGCAACGGCAAGCTGCTGCGGCCGAAGCGCCTCCCCAGCAACCTCTATCAGTTCCGTCCCGGCACGGGAGCGGATCGGTGCGTGCTCGACTGCATCACCTCGCTGCAGAACGGCGCCGATCTCTTGTGGATCGAAACCGAAAAGCCGCATGTGGAGCAGATCGCCAGCATGGTCGATCGCATCCGCGCGGTCGTGCCCAACGCCAAGCTGGTCTATAACAATTCGCCGTCGTTCAACTGGACGCTGAATTTCCGCCAGCAGGTCTATGACGCCTGGGAGGTCGCCGGCAAGGACGTGTCAGACTACGACCGCGCAGCTCTCATGAGCGTGGACTATGACAGCACCGCTCTTGCCGCCGAGGCCGACGAGCGCATTCGCACCTTCCAAGCGGACGCCGCAAAACGGGCTGGCATTTTCCACCATCTCATCACGCTTCCGACCTATCACACGGCGGCGTTGTCCACCGACAATCTGGCGAAGGAATATTTCGGCGCTGAGGGCATGCTCGGATATGTCCGCAACGTCCAGCGCAAGGAAATCCGCGAAGGCATCGCCTGCGTGAAGCACCAGAACATGGCGGGCTCCGACATGGGCGATGATCACAAGGAATATTTCGCCGGCGAAGCGGCCCTGAAGGCGGGCGGCGCTCACAACACGATGAACCAGTTCGGCTAACGAACCGGCGCTTATTGAGACAGAAGTGAGGGCGGCCCGGAGTGTGATGCTTCGGGCCGCCCTGCTGTTGGGCGCGCCTTTGCGCATAGCTGCGGGCGTGCATTTCGAGGACCAGCTTGCCTTGGGAAAAGCTTGCCTGCTGAGGAAAGACGTGCGGCCAGCTCTGTGGCGAGGTTTCTGTGGCAATGTCTTGATCCCAGCGTCGCAGCGTGAGCGCAACCGCACCGCCGCCCGTCTCGCCGCCGACACCAGGGGCGTGAGACGCACTTCGTCGCCTCACCGGCGCGAGGGCTTCATCAGACAAACGCCTGGCCATCGCCCGTACGCGGACATCTCTCGCCGGCTGCGCCCTGCTCCCGCCATCGCCCGGCTTTTTCCGGTTAGAATTGATCGGTCCCTTTGGATTCGACCGTCCTCCCAGTTACGAAAACCTCGCGGGTCCGAACGCCTGCGGCCCGGCTCCCGTCTTTAATAGGGATAGGCGGGGGTTTCAAACTCGAGGACAGGCTGCGGGCGGCCCGGCACTCGAAGCGGCTCCGGGAGCAGATCATTGCCGTAAAGCGACTTCGCAAAATACTGATCGGAGGTGCGACCGAAGATTGTATTTTGCGCCACATAGTTCGGCGCACTGTAGACGGGAGCCACCGGGCCGGGGTCGAGGAAGCTGCGCCGGTTGACGGTCAGCGGCGGACGTTCGTCGTTCGGCGCCGCCGCCACACGCGGGGCATGGTGGCGATGCCGTGCCGTTTGCGCGCCGGCGGTGACTGTAAACGCCGCCAAGGCGGCGGCGGCGAGCACGATCGATGGCATTTTATGAAACATTTCGAAACTCCAGGTTCATATACGCAACGCAATGGCTCCGTTATGGTTGCACCGCGCCCTGAGCTGACTCAAATAAAACGAATGTTATCTTTGCGGGCTCGTTCCTTGCCGCTTGCTTGGCGGCACTTCGCTGATTTTCAAAGGCTTGGCGGGGTGCACAGGCACCGCCGGATCGATCGCCGGCCCGGGGCAATTGGCGCTTCGGAGAGCGTAATGCGCGGCGAAAAAGTCGATGAGAAGTCTTGTCCTCGACCGTGGGCGCGAGATCGATCTCATCGATGAGGCAGGTCAGCGCCGCTTTTGATGTGGCGGCCGACGCAAACCCTTCGCCGCCGCACGCAAAGCCCACGATGCGCAGCTTCGGTGCGGCAAAACGAAAGCCGAAGCAGCCCTGCGGCGAGGCCTTATCGCGGTCCAAATCGAGCCTTGCGACCTCGAATTCGCCGAATCTCGTGGCCATCTCCACCGGCTGCTCGGCGCGGATGATCGCGCGCCCGCTCTCGGCGGCGCGCCTTGCAAGGTCCACGTAAAAGGACGAGTCCGGCAAAGCTTCCGTGCCAGGCTGATAAATGAGGAGATTCAGCAAAGGCGCTTGTTCATCCGAACCGCCATACGCCAAAATGTCCTGGCGGCCGCCCCCGGTTCGATGCCGCCGCGCCACATAGCGTTTCGCTTGCCCGGCAAATTCCGCCGTCTCGAGGCGGAAAATCTCCGTGGGACTGGGGATTTCGATCCAGGCCGGCAAAGGCGGGGGCGCCGGATCCGTCGCTGGCAGCGGGGCTTGCCCCAAGAGAAAACGCGCGCCGGTGTCCCGCATCTGCGAAAAGGCGTAGAGAAAACCACATAAGGCAACAAGGATCATGCCGGAGCGCCAAGGCAGGCGGCGAGGCCGTTTTGTCCTCGGCGGGGAGGCCGCGGCAGGGTGCGAGCCCGGCGGGACGCAACCCTGCCCCGCTAGAGCCTGGCTTGTTCCCATCCCATTGGGCTCGGCGGCAAAACGCATGAATGATCCTTGCGCCTTTGGCGGCGGGGTTTTTGAGGAAGCACTTTGCGCCTTTAAAATTGTGCGGGCATTACCGGCCGGGAACTGCTTGCAAACAGCGTGAACGCCGCGTTTATCAGGAGGGCACCGCGTTAAGCATGTTGCACCCTGGCGCCGCGATAAGGTTTAAGACCGGCCGTTGCGGCCTTCCGCGACATCGCCTATGCAGAGGCTGCGGGACGTCGCGGAAATTAAGAAACGCTTTGGTGGATGGAGCAGATGATGGGTTTCAAACTTGCCGTTGTTGGCGCGACCGGGAATGTCGGACGGGAAATGCTCGATATTCTCGCCGAGCGCCGGTTCCCGGCCGATGAAGTCGTGGCGCTGGCGTCGCCGCGTTCGATCGGCTCGGAGGTGTCCTTCGGCGACAAGACCTTGAAATGCAAATCGCTCGAAAATTTCGATTTCAGCACGACCGACATTTGCCTCATGTCGGCGGGCGGCACCGTGTCGAAGGAATGGTCGCCGAAAATTGGCGCGCAAGGCTGCGTCGTCATCGATAATTCCTCCGCCTGGCGCTATGACTCCAATGTGCCTCTGATCGTGCCCGAGGTGAACGCCGATGCGATCACAGGGTTTTCCCAACGCAACATTATCGCCAATCCGAATTGCTCGACGGCACAGCTCGTCGTCGCCTTGAAGCCGCTGCACGACAAGGCCAAGATTATCCGGGTCGTTGTCGCGACCTATCAATCGGTGTCCGGCGCCGGCAAGGAGGCGATGGACGAGCTTTTTGCCCAGACCCGCGCGGTGTTCGTGTCCGATCCCGTCGTGACAAAGAAATTTTCCAAACGCATCGCTTTCAATGTGATCCCGGAGATCGACGTCTTCATGGAGGACGGCTTCACCAAGGAAGAATGGAAGATGATGGCGGAGACGAAGAAAATCCTCGATCCCAAGATCAAGCTCACCGCCACTTGCGTGCGGGTGCCGGTCTTCATCGGCCATGCGGAAGCGGTCAATATCGAATTCGCCAACCCGATCAGCGCCGAGGAAGCCCGCGAGATCCTGCGCGAGGCGCCCGGCTGTCTCGTCATCGACAAGCGCGAGCCCGGCGGCTCGATCACCCCGCATGAGGCGGCGGGCGAGGACGCGACCTATATTTCGCGGATCCGCGAGGATGCGACTGTCGAGAATGGGCTTTCGCTGTGGTGCGTCGCCGACAATCTGCGCAAGGGCGCCGCACTCAACGCGGTTCAGATCGCCGAAGTCTTGATCAATCGCAAGCTGATCACGCCGAAGAAAAAAGCCGCGTGAAGCGCGGCTCCTTTGCCGAGCGGCCGGGCCGGCTCGTTTCAGACGCCGGGAACACGGGTCCCTGGCCGCTTTGTGAAGGGCGCCGCTGCGTTAAGACGAAGCTTCGCTTTTGCCGGAGGCGGTGCGCTGCTCGAACCAGGCCTCGATTTCCAGCATGGGAACGGCCTCGTCGTCGGGGCCATCGATGCCGACCACCTCATTTTCGCCTTGCGCAAGCTGCCAAGCTTCTTCGAGCGCTTCCTCCTCGGTCGCGAGTTCCCGCGACACCATTTCATGCTTCAACTCGTCATCGATATAGCGAACGAACCATCCCATCTGCGTTTCTCCCTGCCGCCCGGCTAGAGTCTTTGATGCCGCATGATCTTGCCGCGAAACCGGTTCCCACTTTCGCGGATCATGCTCTCCGCGCTTAAACGCGCCCCGGCGCCGCGACCATAGCCTTAACGAACGCCGCGCGGAACGGGTTGCGGCCGCCCCGCATGATCCCCATTTTAAGGCCAGCACATTTAGGGTTTATGATCATGGTCAACCGGCGCTTTCCGCAGGACAGCGAACATTCTTCCGAGCCAGAGATTCTTCCTCCGGGCCGCACGGACCTCCGCGAGATGGAAAGCCGTTTGCGGGGGCAGGTGAACACGGACACGAGGAGTTTTCAGCGCATCTATGTCAAAAGGGTCGGCCCGTTCGGTCTGCTGCCCTTTTTCTTGGTGACCGGCTTTTTTGCCGCCGTCACGCTGGTTTTTTTCTTGGGCGCTTTTTTACTCTTGCTTCCGGTGGCGGGCATCGTTTTCGCCGCGGCCCTACTCGCCGGTTTGCTGCGCGGCCCTTCGCGCTGGCCGCGTTAATTCATCCGCTTTCGTCCCATATTTCGAGCGGCTCGCCCGCAAATCCCTCGGCGGCCTTGGCGATGGAACGGCCGGAGATGATGAGACCGGGCGCGATTCGGCGAGGGGCACCAAAACAAACGCGCGCTCGAACAAATCCTTATGCGGCAAACGCAATTGGGCGTGCTCGAACGCCGCATCGCCGTGGAAAAGAATGTCGACATCGATGAGGCGCGGCCCCCAGCGCACCGAGGGCTGCCGGCCCATTTCGTTCTCGATGGCATTGGTCGCGGCAAGGAGTTCGAGCGGCGGCAGCCGCGTTTGCCCCAGCGCGCAGGCATTGGCGAAAAACGCCTGTTCGACATACCCCCAAGGCTTCGTCCGGTAGATCGACGAAATCGCGGTCAGCCGGACAATGCCGCGCTCCTCCAAGAGCGCGAGGGCGCGCCTGATGTTGCCCGCCTTGTCGCCGATATTGCTGCCAAGACCGAACCCTGTCTCGGTCAGTGGCCCGGCGCCGCGAAGTTCAACGGCGGGCGATGGCATCGAACACCTCGAAAGCGGCGGCATGTTCGGCCACGTCGTGAACCCGGAATATGGAGGCGCCCTTCGCCGCCGCGGCGAGATTGGCGGCAAGCGTGCGAACGCCGATGGTCTCGCCGGGCGCCGCCCCGCGCTCGGCGAGCAAGGATTTGCGCGAAACGCCGACAAGGATCGGCAGGCCATAGTCCTTGAGCGCGTCGAGGTGGGCGAGCGCAAAGAAATTTTGCGCCCGGCTTTTGCCGAACCCTATGCCGGGATCGAGAATGAGGTGGCCGGACGGGATCGAAGCATCAGTGGCCAGACGCAAGGACCGGTCGAAAAAGCGGCGCATATCGGAGATGATGTCGATATCTGGATCGGCGCTGTCGCGATTGTGCATCAGAACCGCCGCCGCGCCCGTTTCGGCAATGGTTTCGGCCATCGCGGGATCATTCTGCAAACCCCACACATCATTGACCACGCTGGCGCCGAGTTCGATCGCGCGGCGGGCGACCTTGGCCTTGGAGGTGTCGACCGAAAACGGAACATCGATGGAGCTTGTCAGCTCGCCAAGAATGGGATCGAGGCGGGCCAATTCCTCCTCGGCGCTCACCGGAGTATGACCCGGGCGGGTCGATTCGGCACCCACATCGATAATATCGGCGCCCTCGAGCCCGAGTTTTTTCGCCTGCTGCAGGGCCGCATCATGGCGCAAGAATTTGCCGCCGTCGGAAAAAGAGTCGGGCGTGATATTCAATATGCCCATGATGAGGGACCTTGTGCCCAAGAGCCCGACAAAGCGGTTACGGCGCCCAATGCGGGCGGGACGATCGATTGGCGGGGGAGAAGCCGGGCGTCCGTCACCCATGACGGGTTCGATCCTGATCAAGCATCACGCGGGGAAGAAAATTTCTCCCTTTCCGAGAGCCGCCATGTCGCCGGCGAACCGCGCGAGCGGGCGGCCGAGAAGCCGCGCGGCGGCCCGGCTTTCGGCGCGCAGCAGGCCCGCGAACAGGCTCGCGAACGCCAGCTCATGGATGCCGCAATCGACGAAGGTCGGCGCCAGTTCCGGCGGATTTGCAAGCACGATCGTGCCCCGCCGCATGAGATAGCCAGGGAACGCGCCGCAGTCCTTAAGGACGATCAGAGTTCCGGCGATCATCCGGCTGCCCGGAAAATCCCCGGCGGATCCTTCGATGACAAGGGTGCCGCGGCGCAGACGGTCGCCTGCCCGGGCGCCCGCGTTTCCGCGCACGATGATGAGGCCGCCGGTGACGGCTTCCATCTCGCCTTCGAGCGGCGCGCCAAGAAAATCCCCGGCGTTGCCCATGATTTCGAGCCGGCCGCCAGACAGCCGGGATCCCGCGTAGGGGCCGCAGTCGCCAGCGACCAGCAGATTGCCGCCACTCATGCCCCGGCCCAGCGATTTGCCGCAATCGCCTTCGACGATGATCTCGCCGCTTTTCAAGCCTTGCCCGACATTGTCGAGGCGCAAGGATCCGCCCTCGAACCGGATGGCGTTCACGCCACCCGCGCGGATTTTGAAAAGATCGCCCACTGTCACTTTTTCGGCCGTGGTCTGCAATTCGATGTCCGCGATCTCCGTGGCGGATTTGCCATCGAGCAGATGCGGGACGAGAGGAGCGAGGTCGAGCCTTTGATCGGGCTCCTGCTTGAGAGTGAGGACGAGCGGTTTCACAGCAGATCCTTCAGATGAAAGTGGAAGGGGCCGAGTTTGCCGCCGTAATTGCCGGCGCCGACACGCACCGCGCCTTGTTCCGGCCCGAGCTTCACGATGGCCGCAAGACCCGCCCGCATCGCCTCGGCGACGGCTTCTTCTGTCAATCCGTCGATGACGATTTCGAGCACGCAGCCGATATCCTCGTCGAGCTGTGACGCCACCGCGCCGCGCAGGGTCGGGCAATAGGCGTCATTGGTCGAGGCCGTCATGGCTTTGTATTTGGAGCCGACCTTGGAGCCGGAGCGCACGATGCCGCCGGGGAATGGCAGAATGACACCCTCGACTTCATTCATGGCGGCGACCGCGAGTTCGGCCGCGCGCATGGTGGTTTCGGGATTGGCGCCCATGATGAGGAGATTGCCGCCGCCGACCGCTTTCTTGGTGAGCCCGGTCGTTGCCTCGCAGAGGAATTCGCCATCCATGACCGGAACCCGCCAAAAGTGCCGGTCCCCGAATTTTTTCGAGACTTGCCAGCCATCGCCGAAATAGCGGATCTGATCGCCGATGGGCATTCTGTCGGGCCCGTCAAGATCGGCGAAACAGGCGGAGCCGGGCGATGTCAGAACGCATTGGCCGAGCCGGTTGACAAGCTGCGTCTGCAAAGTGTCGCTCGACATGGCGAACATGAGGACGCGGACGCCGGGGCGCCCGTCCGGCGTGCTCGTCCCCGGCCGGTCGCCATCGATCCCCGCCTCGGCGCCGCAGCCGATGACGGAGGTTGCAAATCCGGTCATGGTGGTGGCCGCCTGCCTCGCCCAGCGGCGATTGGGCGCCGTGATCAAGATCGCGGTGCCACGCATCGGAAACGCTTCGGCGAAACTATCGTCGATGCGGACGCCATTTTTTTTCATCGGGCGCATGCGACCTCCGCGAATGAATCGGCCCGCGGAAGCAGATGCTCCTTCACCGCGAACAAGTCGCGGGACGCGCCGAAATGATGGTCGTAATAGCCAGAAAGGCGGCGGTCGATGGCCTTGTCATAGCCAGGATTGACCTTCAGCGCCTTGCCCCAGCGGTAATGGGTGACGCGCCCGTCGCGCACGACGAGATCGCCATCCTTGAAAACGAGATGGGCAAATCGGAACATTTTCGCCAAATCCTCGCCCGGCGAATAGACCGCGATATCGGCGAGCCCGCCTTCGCCGAGATGGCCGCGATCCTTGAGGCCGAGCAGCTTTGCGGGAGCGGCGCGGGTCATGATGGCAACTTCGTTGAAGGTGTATTCGCGCGCGATGGAGGGCAAAGTCGTCGTGGCGACCGCCTCTTGCGGCAGCCGCGCCGTGGCCTCGGCGCGGGCGTCGCGGCTCATGATGAGAGCGAAGATCTCCGGATAGGTCGTGAAAGGCGCGCCATTCGGATGATCGGTCGTGAAGAAAACCTGCCACGGGTCATCGATGAGAAGGAACAATTCGAGCCCGCACGCCCATTGCACCGCATTGTAGAAATCATTCTCTCGGTAGTTGTAAGGCACGATGCCGCCGCCGTTCGCATCGCCATCGCTGATCACGGCTTTCCTGGGCTGCGCCGTCGGAACGGCGTTGAACTGCCGCAGCACGTCGGAGGATATCGTCACCGTTTGCCGGAACATGACCTGACCGACATCGACGAGTGACATTCGGTGCGGCGTTGACCGCCGCGGCGAGGGCGGCGGCGGCGGACGAAAAGCCATGCCCGCCTTCATCGCCATAAGCATAAAATTGCAGATGCGCGAGATGCAAAGGCTTGCCGCGGGCCGCCTCGATCGTTGCGATCGCGGTCGAGACATTGCCTGGAATGCCGAGGTTGTTGCAGTGCAAATGCACTGGATGCGGGACTTTGAGATCGCCGACCGCTTCCTGCAAGGCCTCGACGATCTGGCGCGAGGTGAGACCGTAGTAGGGGACGACGTCGTCGAGACTAAAAGCCCGAACATTATATTTGAACGCGGTCGCGCCGCCGGCATTGATGCATTTGAGGCCAAGCCCGTTGCTCGCCGCAAGGGCGGAGCCGACATAGTCGGCGACGGCGGCCGGTCCTTCCTTGTCGCGCAGCAAGGACAACAGAAAATCATCATTGCCGAGCACCGTCAGGGTGCCCTTGTCGATGATCGGGATGTCGGAGAGTTCGAGATGCGCCTGGATGGCCGCATGCGGGGGAACGGCCGGCTCGATCACTGTGGTGAAGCCCATGGACGCATAGCGGCAGCCGGTCTCGAACGTCGACCATTTGGCGGTGGCCATTGGCAGCGAGAGCGGGTGCGCGCCCCGGCCCTGGTGCAGTTCGGGGAGCAGCAGCCGGGCGATATTTTCATTGCCGCCCGCGATATGCGAATGAATATCAATGGCGCCCGCCATCACGATCTTGCCGGAGACGTCATGCACTTCGTCCGCCACGCCGCCCGGCGGCGGCGCGATGATGCGGTCGTTCTCGATCCATAGATCGCCGATCTCGTCGCGCCCGTTCACCGGATCGATAATGCGGCCACCTTTCAGTAAGAATCAGCATTCAGGCGTCTCCCCAAGGTGGTTTGCGATTTGGCCGACAACGGCCGCAACGGACGGAGCATCGCTCTCTTTCGATGCAAGGCGGCCAACAATGGCCACCACTTCACGGGAAAACTCCGCGGCATCATGATCTCTGCCTGGGCAGCCGACCTCGATGCAAACCTGCGGCTCCCGCGCGAAGGCGGTTTGCGGCGCGACGAGAGCGACGAGCGGAATGGTTTTCTTCCAAGGGGGCGGCTCAGGGTCATAGGCCGAGATCCACAAAGCGGCATCGGCCTCGCCGCTGTCGATCAGGCGGGTGGCGTCGAACCGCCATGTGTCATGCTCGGGAAAGCCGCGGCCGAACGACGTCCGCACCGGGAAGCCGGTCATCCAGCCCGATGTCTGCACGACGCCCGACGCATTGGCGTTGGCGCCAAGGGGCAGCCCGGTAAACCGCGTCGTCTTGTTGAGATCGAGGACGAGCCCATGCAGCATTTCGACCGCAAGGCTATCGAATTCGTCGCCGCCCCAAACAGCGACGCCAAAGCGCGCGCCCTTAAGGACAGCCGCGAATTCGTCGAGCTTGCGCAGCGTGGCCTTGCCGCCATTGACCGGCCGCCCGCCCGTCCGCGCGCGCAAACCGGCGAGTGTCGCATGCAAATCCGCGGTGTCGAGCGTTTGGATCGCAAGCCCGCCCACTTTGGCGCCGCCGCGCCCCGGCGCGATCCACAAAAGCTTGCGCGGCTCGCGGGCAAGATCGAAAGAGGGGATTTCGCCGGGCGACAGGCGCGCCATCATCTCCGGCCAGATTTTGGTCAAATCCTTGCCGACGAAGAGGAACACATCGGCGCGCAGCTTCGCCTCATTCGGCGTCGTGAACATCAGACCGGCCTGGCGCATCACGTCGAGGTCGGCGAAAATCCGCGCCGAATGCATGTGATCATAGGCCCCGCGCAGTTTTTCGGCGAGGAGAATAGAGGCACGGGCGCCCGCGACATCGGTGCCAAGGCCAGCCACGACCGGCATTCGCGCTTGCGACAATATTTCCGCGGCGCGCTCGGCCGCCTCCGCAAGCGAAGCCGGCTTGCCGTTGATTCGCGCCTCAGTCATGTCACCTCCTCGCTCCCTCCCCGGACGCCGCGCCCGGCCGGATGCGGCGTGTTTCTCGGCTGCACCTTCGTGCTGTTATGCGCAGCCGCCAGCACCGTTGCAAGCTCACGGCTACGTTATGCCATCAAAGCGCGCAAGACGGCGATTGATTTTTTTGGCTCGTCCAAAAAAGTTCTGGGCGCTTTTTTGGCGAGCGCGGCAATGACCGTTGACGCACGCGCAATAATATGCCCTTACGCTGTTTTTGGGACAGCGCGGCGAGGAAATCATGCCCTATCAAAGTTTGGTTCGCGACTCGGCACGAGGCCCATCCGCTGTCGCTGGCGCGCGGCCGGTTGTCCGTCGTGCCCCGCGCCCGGGAGATCGTTGGTTCGCCTATAAAGGCCGGCCCGCCGCCCGCCCCGCCGAGCCGCCCAAGGCTCCGCCGAAGCCAGCGCCCGAGCCCGCGAAGGGCGCGCCAGAACCGGCCGCACCGAAGCCGCAAGAGCCCGCCAAGAAAGCGCATTAGAGAGCATTAGAGTTTGAGAGCTCCAGCTCAACGCGCTGCGCCTTTGCAGGCGCGGCGGGCACCGGCTGGCCGTGAAAGGCTCTTAACTCTTCGAATGAGGGCGGTTTCAAAACCATCGCCCGCGGCCGCGCAAGCTGAGGCCGCGCGGCCTGCTCATACTCCCTCTTCCGCCGCAGGGGCTTATCCCAAAGCCTTGCAATTTTTCGTGATCGCGGCCTTGGCCGGGCGCCAGCGAGACGAGTCCCTGAGGACTCTATCTTGTTATTTTATCTCAGAATTCAATGAAAAGTCCGGCAGCTTTCCGGGCCCCGCCTCACATAAGCGAGTTGGCATCGCGCAGGTGGCGGCGCGGGTTCTGACCAAGAACGGCTTTGTCGCGATCTATGGACCCTTCAGGATCAGCGGGACCTACACGACAAGGTCCAATGAAGCCTTCGATAAAGAAATTCTCGCGGCTCATGTTCCCGAATGGGGCCTCAAAGACGTGCGCGATCTCGAAAGCGCGGCAAAGAAACATGGCGTCGCGTTGAAAGAAACCATAGATATGCCGGCCAACAACTTCATTCTCATTTTCGGCCGCGCCTAAGCGTCATGCGGAAGGAACGCAAAGGCTGTCCTTCCGCGCACAGCCGGACCGGCGCAGGGGGGAGAGCGATTTGAGCCAAGGCACAGCCGTCATTGTCGGGGTGGGCGCCGAAACGGGACTTGGCGCCGGACTGGCGCGGCGTTTTGCGCGCGAAGGCTTGCGGGTCGTCATCGCCGGCCGCACGCAGGAGCGCTTGCAGGCGGTCGCCAATGGCATTCGCGCGGCGGGCGGCAAGGCCGTGGTCAAGCTCGCCGATGCCTCGAGCGAGGCGGATGTCGCCGCGCTCTTCGAGGAGGCCGATCGCGAAAATGATCTCGAGCTGGCCGTCTATAACGCCGGCAACAATATCGCGGCGCCCGCGCTCGAAACGGATGCCAAGCTCGTCGAGGCCTTGTGGCGGCAAAACGCCCTGGGGGGATTTTTGGCCGGCCGCGAAGCCGTCCGCCGGTTTCTGCCCCGCCAGAGGGGAACGCTCCTTTTTACCGGCGCCACCGCCTCGCTGCGCGCCCGCCCGCCCTTCCTTGCCTTCGCCTCCGCCAAAGCGGCGCTGCGGGCCGTGGCGCAAGGCCTGGCGCGGGAATTTGGACCGCGGGGAATCCATGTCGGCCATATCATCATCGACGGCGTCATCGCGGGCGAATACGCCGCCGCCAAATTCCCGGACTTTGTTCGCGCCAAGGGCGAGAATGGCTTGCTTGCCGTCGATGCGATCGCCGACGCCTATTGGGCACTGCATCGTCAGCGGCCGAGCGCCTGGACGCATGAGCTCGACCTGCGGCCATTTAAGGAGCCATTTTAAGGGTGGCGCCGGAGCGGCCCGCTCGCAAGAGCGTGATCCGTTCTCGGACCACGCTCTAAAGTCTTTGATTTCGCATGATCTTTTCGAAAAACCGGTGGCCACTTTCGCGGATCATGATCCGCGCGGTCTTGCCTTCTCTCCTGACCTGAAGTCATGCACGTAAATTCCTCGGCGGCGACTGAATCCCATAGACCGGTCTCACAAAAGCTTATTCAGCCATGCCGGCTTCCAATCCGGCGCGATAGAGGCGCGAAACTAGCTCCATGCACGTCATCGAAATCGATTTTCGTGACCCCGCCGAGGTTGCGCATGCGCTTCGCGATCTGCCTTTTTTGACCTTTCTCGACAGCGCGATGGCGGACAGGAAACTTGGCCGCTTCAGTTTTATCGCGGCCGACCCCTTCGCACGGTTCGTCGCGGGCACCGCGGAGGCAGATTGGGCGGCGCGCCTCAAAGCTCTTCTGGCGGCCTATCGCACGCCGTCCCTGCCGGGATTGCCTTCTTTTCAAGGGGGAGCCGCGGGGCTTTTTTCCTATGAGCTTGGCCGCAGTCTGGAACGCCTGCCTGAGCCCGCCTCGAACAGACTGGCGTTCCCCGATCTTTCCCTCGGAATCTATGACGTCGTCATCGCCTTCGATGTGATCCAGCGGCGGGGCTTTATCCTTTCAACAGGTTTTCCGGAGACGAGCGAGCCAGCGCGGGAGCGGCGCGCGATCGAGCGCGGCCGCTGGTTCGAGGAGAGGCTCCGGCATGCCTCTGATGCCTCTGATGCCTCTGCCGCGTCCCCGGCGGACGTGATTTCGCTTTCGGGCTGGACCAGCAATTTCAGCCGCGAAGGCTATGAGCGGATGGTCCGCGAGGTGATTGAGCGGATCCTTTCCGGCGATATTTTTCAAGCCAATGTGGCGCAGCGGTTCGAAGCTCAGGTGCCGCCCGGCTTCGATCATTTCGGCTTCTACCGCCGCTTGCGCAAGCGCAATCCGGCGCCTTTTTCGGCCTATCTCGCCCATCCCGATTTCACCCTGGCCTCGGCCTCGCCCGAACGCTTTCTGAAGGTCGAGGGCGACCGCGTCGAGACCCGGCCGATCAAGGGCACGCGGCGCCGCTTCGCCGATGCCGTTCTCGACGCTTTTCAGGCGCTGGCGCTGACCGAGAGCAGCAAGGATCGCGCCGAGAATGTCATGATCGTCGATCTGCTGCGCAACGATCTTTCAAAAGTCTGCGTGCCGGGCTCGGTGCAAGTACCTCAGCTCTGCGGCCTTGAGACCTTTGCCTCGGTCCATCATCTCGTCTCGTCGGTCGTGGGGCGTCTCAAGGAGGGCGAGGGCGCCGTCGATGTTCTGACCGCCGCCTTTCCCGGCGGCTCCGTCACCGGCGCGCCAAAGGTTCGCGCGATGGAAATCATCACCGAAATGGAGGGCCATGCGCGCGGCCCCTATTGCGGCGCGATCGGCTATATCGGTTTCGATGGCACGATGGACACCAATATTGTCATCCGCACCGCCGCCTTTCGCGGCGATTCCTGCGTCCTGCAGGCGGGCGGCGGGATCGTCACGGCCTCCGACCCTGCCTCCGAATATGATGAAACGCTCGACAAGGCGCGGGCGATTTTTGAAGCCTTCGGCGCAAAGGAATTCGCACGGTGATTCTCGTCATCGACAATTATGATTCCTTCGTCCACACGGTCGCCAATTATCTGCGCGAACTCGGTGCCACGCCCGAAGTGGTGCGCAACGATGCGGCGCTGCCGCGCGAGACGCCGGAGGCCATCGTGATCTCGCCAGGGCCTTGCACGCCCAATGAGGCCGGGGTCTCGATGCGGCTCATCGCGGACTATTCGGGCCGCGTGCCAATCTTGGGAATTTGCCTTGGCCATCAATGCATCGGCCAGGTGTTCGGCGGGCGGGTCACGCGCGCAAGGCGGCCGATGCATGGCGAGGCGAGCCTGGTGCGCCATGAGGCCTCGAGCCTTCTCGAAGGCGTGCCCAATCCGCTGAATGCCGGGCGCTATCATTCGCTCATCGTCGAGCTTGACGCGGACAATAGCGAGCTCGCGGCGGTCGCCTGGTCGAGCGAGGGCGAGATCATGGCATTGCAACACCGCCGTCATCCGACATTCGGCGTGCAGTTTCATCCCAAATCGATCCTCACCGACCACGGCCACCGGATTCTTCGCAATTTTCTTGGCCACATCGGACGCTCCTGATGCGCGTCTGGCAGGATGGACTCTTGCTCGCGCCGGACGACGCGCATGTCTCGATCGCCGATCGCGGCCTTCTGCTCGGCGACGGCGTGTTCGAGACGATGGCGGTCCACAACGGCCGCGTTTTCGATCTCGATGCGCATTTTGCGCGGCTTGCGTCTGGACTTGCAACCCTCGGCTTTGCACAAGCGGTCGATCTTCCCAAGCTCACCGCCGCCATAGCGCCCTATCTGGCGTCGGAAGCCGTGTCCGCCGCCGTCTTCCGCCTCACCGTGACGCGGGGCGCGGGGCCGCGCGGCCTCGCCCCGCCCGAGGCGCCGCGGCCGTCGATCTTCATGACGCTTGCGCCCATGCCGCCCGCCCGCGCGGCTCCCCTTTCCCTCCACATCGCGACCGTGACGCGGCGCAACGAGCATTCGCCCCTCTCACGCGTCAAGGCCCTGCCCTATCTCGACAATGTTCTGGCGCTCACCGAGGCCCGCGCGCGGGGCGCCGACGATGCGCTGCTGTTGAACACACGCGGAACCATCGCCTGCGGAACCATCGCCAATGTCTTCGCCATCCGGGACGGACGGCTGGAAACGCCGCCCATTGCCGATGGCGCCTTGCCTGGCACCATGCGGGCGCTCGTGCTCGCCCTCGCGCAAGAGGCAGGCTTGGTGCCGGCCGAAACGCCGCTCGATCCCGAACGTCTCGGCGGGGCGGACCATGTGTTTCTGACGAATAGCATCAGCCGGGTGACGGAAGCCCGGCAGTGCAATGGCGCCCCTCTTCAGCGCCGGGCTGGCGCCGCCGTCGAGCGGCTGCGCAGCCTCATTGCGGCAAGGTTCGATGCCGTGTAAACGGGCTGGCCTTCCCGCCAAAAATTGCTTTTCCGGCGGCAATGCCTATATTTTGCGGCGGCCGGGAAGGGGCCACACCGGCTTTCGGAAAGCCACGGGTTTGAGACTTTTGATCGTTGTCCTTGTCCGTGGCTCATCACTCTTTTGATCGTCTGTTTGCGCGCCGCCGCCGCCGCGCACGTCTTTGTTGCCGCAAGAAACCAAATGCTAGAGAAGACCATGAGCGATCGACTATGAAGCCATGGCCGAGGGAACACGAGAATGACCTTGATGCTCGCCAGTGTCACCAACCCGGCCGAGGCGGAGGCGGTCTGCGCCGGCGGCGCCGACATTGTCGATCTGAAGGATCCGGCGAAAGGGGCTCTCGGCGCGCTTGATGTCACGGTCGCGGCGGATATTGTCCGCGCGCTCGGCAAAAAGAGGCCGGTGAGCGCCGCCGCGGGCAGCCCGCGGGGCGCGCCGGCGGCTTTCCTCGATGCAGTCACCGCGATGGCCGCCGCCGGAGTTGATTACGTCAAGATTGGCTTCTCGCCGGAGGGGAGCGGCGCCGACTGCGTGCGCGCCTTGGCGCCGCAGGCCAAAAAAACCAAGCTTGTCGGGGTTTTTTTCGCCGATTGCGCGCCCGATTTGGATCTCTTGCGGCTCATGGCCAGCAACGGCTTTACCGGCGCCATGCTCGATACCGCCAAGAAAGGCGCCGGGCGCCTTCTCGATCATATGGACATCGCCGCGCTCGACGGTTTCATCGGCCGGTGCCGGGAGAATCGATTGATGGCGGGTCTTTCCGGTTCACTCGAAGCCCCCGACGTGCCGCGCCTGCTTCCCCTCGAGCCTGATTATCTCGGCTTCCGCGGCAGTCTGTGCCACGGCCGCATGCGCGAGGGTGCGATCGACCCTTCATCGGTGAGGATGATCCGGGACCTCATTCCGCGCGAGGCGGAGGGCGGGAGCTTGCGCGACGAGCCGGGGATGGATTGGCGCCTCCATTTGGGGCGCGGCTATATCGCGGCCAATGAGCGCTTTGTCGAGACGGATTTGATTTTCGTGCACGATCTCGTGCTCCCATGCGCGATCGGCGCCTATGATTTTGAGCGCGGCCATAATCAGAATGTACGCTTCAACATCGACGCGGACGTGCTGCGCAACGATGGGCGTTTTGACGACATGCGCGGCGTTTTCTCCTACGATATCATTATCGATTCCATCAAAATCATCCTCGGGCGGGGCCACGTCGATGTGATCGAGACGCTGGCGAGCGGCATCGCCGATGAAATCCTGCGTTATCCCTGCGTCGCGCGGGTTTCCGTGCGCATTGAAAAACTCGACGTCGTGCGCGGCACTGTGGGTATCGAGATCAAGCGCGAGCGCGCGGCGGACGCGGCCGCGAGCGGCGAGTGGCCTCATCGGCCGGGCCAGTCCGCGTAACGAAACAGCCGTGCGCGTCACGATCGTCAAATTTGGCGGCAGTCTCGCGCAGACGCCGCATTGCGCAGCTTGGCTCGAAGCGCTGGCCGCTTGGCGCGGCCCGCTGATTGTCGTTCCGGGCGGCGGCCCCTTCGCCGATGCCGTGCGGGCCGCGCAAGCCGCCCTGGGATTTGACGATGCCGTGGCGCACCGCATGGCGCTCTTGGCAATGGAGCAATTCGCTGTCGCGCTCGCGGCGCATTCGATGGGTTTTGCCTTGGCGGCCTCCCGCGACGAATTGAACAGCACTTTGCGCGAGGAGAAAATTCCTGTCTGGCTGCCGGCGAAAATGGTGCTGGCCGCGCCGGAGGTGCCGCAGAGCTGGGACATGACCTCGGATTCGCTCGCGGCTTGGCTCGCCGCCGATTATGGCGCCGGCCGGCTGCTGCTGATCAAATCCCGCGATTCCGCGCCCCCGGTCTCGGCCGAGGCGCTTGCAAAGAACAATATCGTCGATCCACTGTTTCCGCATTATGCCGCGCAAAGCCGCGCGGAGGTCTGGCTCGCGGGTCCAGCCTCGCTGCCGGGCGCCGCGAGCCTTTTGCGGCGCGGAGGAATGCCCGGCATCAAGCTCGCGGTTCCCTGATAGGATCCCGGCGCTTTGCCATGACCTTTCGGAAAAGATGCAGACTTTTTGGCCAGGATCATGCGACAAAACGAAGAGAGAAATCATGAGCGATCGCAGATAAAGCGATCATGGCCGAGGGCATGATGCGTTTCGGCCGTCTTTGAAGATAGGTCCACGAATGAGCAAAGTTATTACGCCGCGCTGGGGTTGGGCGCTCACCGGTTCCGGTCATTTCTTCAACGAATGCGTCGAACTCGTGCGCGAATTGGAGCATGTCGACCTCTTCGTCAGCAAGGCCGCCGGCGAAGTGTTGCGCCAGTATAAGCAAAAGCTGGATCTGCCGAAGACCGCCCGCGTTTATAAGGACACGGCCGCGAGCTCGCCGGAGGTCGGCTTTTTTTATCATGGCGTCTACCACACGCTCGTGGTCGCGCCCGCGACATCGAATACCGTGGCGAAATTCGTCTATGGGATCTCCGACAATCTCGCGAGCAATGTTTTCGCCCAGGCGGGCAAATGCCGGGTCCCGTCCATCGTCTTTGCCTGCGATACCGCGCCGGAACTTTTGACCCGCTCGCCCGATGGCATGGTGAAGGTCTTTCCGCGCAAGATCGACCTTGAGAATACCGAGAGGCTGAAAGGCTTCGAGGCGACGCTCGTCGCCGAGAGTTTGAGCGACCTCAAAGAGTTCATCGCCCGGCGCCGGAACGATTTGAAAGTGACATGAGCGAGCGCCTTCTCCTCCTCACCGGCCATCTTGCCTATCCGCGCCTGGAGCGGCTGATGCGGTCGATGGGCGAGACCTCGTTTGGCTGGGAGATATGCGACATCGGGGTGAAGGTGGCCGCCTTGATGACCGAGGCCATCATCATGCGCCGCCTCGCCCGCCCGGTTGCGGCGGACCGGATCATCTTGCCTGGCCGCTGCCGCGCCGATCTCGCGCATCTTTCAGAACACTTCGGCGTGCCGGTCGCGCGCGGGCCGGACGAGCTCAGCGATTTGCCTCTCTATCTCGGCCGTGGTGGGCAAGCCAAGGATCTCTCCCGTTTCTCGATTCGCATTTTCGCCGAGATCGTCGATGCATCGGCGCTCCCGGTTGAGGCTTTGCTCACCCGCGCCGCGGCCTTGCAGAAGAAAGGCGCCGATGTGATCGACATTGGCTGTCTTCCCGATACGCCGTTCCCGCATCTCGAGGAGAGTGTGCGCGCCTTGAAAGCGGCGGGGCATCGGGTGAGCGTGGATTCGGCCGATCGCCAAGAGCTCGCGCGCGGCGCTCTAGCGGGAGCGGATTTTCTTCTCAGCCTCGATGAAGCCACTCTCGATATCGCGGCGGGCACCGGCGCGACGCCGATCCTCGTGCCCTCGCCGCATGGCGATCTCGAGTCCCTCATTCGTGCCGCGCAGGACGCCGAGCGACGCGGTCTTTCCTTCATCGCCGATCCGATCCTCGATCCGATCCATTTCGGTTTGGCCGCGTCCCTCACCCGCTATATCGAGACAAGACAGCGGCTTCCCGAGGCGCAAATGATGATGGGAACCGGCAACCTCACCGAATTGACGGAGGCGGATTCGGGCGGCATCACCGCCCTTCTCATGGGCCTTTGTTCGGAGCTTGATATTCGCAATGTGCTGACCGTCCAGGTCAGTCCGCATACACGGCGCACGATCGAGGAGCATGATGCCGCGCGGCGCCTGATGTTCGCGGCATCCAGTGATGGCGCCTTGCCGAAGGGCTATGACGCGGGTCTTCTCGCGCTGCACGATCTCTCACCCTATCCCGTCCCGACTGAAGAAATCGCCCGGATCGCGGCGGAAGTGCGGGACGCGAATTTCCGGATCATGACGGCCGAGGATGGAATCCATATTTTCAACCGCGACGGCCATCATATTTCGCGCGATGCCTTGTCCCTCTATCCCAAGCTCGCCGTCGAGGCGGATGGCGCGCATGCGTTTTATCTTGGCGCGGAACTCGCCAAGGCCGAGATCGCTTTCGCGCTCGGCAAGCGCTACACCCAGGACGAGCCGCTCGACTTTGGGTGCGCGGTGGACAAGCAAGAAGAAGACAAGGACCATCTGCGCGAGATCGGCCACACCTTGCGGGCAAAGGTCTGATGAGGTTCTGACTCGGGCTTGAGAGGAGAGCAAAAAGTGCCGATGATCCGTGAAGCCATCGTCACGACCGTCAATCGATCGGGGCTGGCGCATCTTGCCCCGCTCGGTCTGATCGAGGATGGCGATGGCTGGATCATCGCGCCCTTCCTTCCCTCGGCGACGCATGACAATCTCGTGGAAACCTCGGTTGCCGTCGCCAATTATATCGATGACGCCCGCATTTTCGCGGGGCTCGTCACCGGCCGGCGGGATTGGCCTCTCGTGACCGTGGCGAACAGTCCCGTGCCGCGTCTTGCGCATGCGCTTGCGCATGCCGAGCTTCGCGTCGCGCATATCGAGGACGATCCCACGCGTCCCCGGTTCCACTGCAAGGTTTTGCACAAAGAGCAACATGCGCCATTCGAGGGCTTCAACCGGGCCGCCAATGCCGTTCTCGAATGCGCCATTCTCTTGACCCGGCAGCACATCCTGCCGCGCGACAAAATCGACCGTGAGATCGCCTATCTCGCCATCGCCATCGAAAAGACGGCCGGTCCCCGCGAAGAGGAGGCTTGGTCCTGGCTCATGCAAAAGCGCGATGCGTTTTACGCCGGAAAATGAGTTGAAGCGAGAAGGGCGAGCGCCGCCGCCGGGGCGCAATCCGAGGCCTTGCTGCGCGCCTCAGGGAGGGTGTCGAGGAGATCGTCGAAAGCGGTGAAGGGGCGCCCCATCCGGCCCGCCAGCGCGCCGATCACGCCGCGGCCGATGCCCGCGCCCACCACCGGCGCGCGCGAATCGATGAGACCGCGCGACAACACGAGGGCCGCCGCATCCATGATCTCGCGCATTTGCGCTTCGGCGAAAAATTGCGCGAGCCTTTCCCAGGCGGCTTCGTCCGCCTCGATGCTGTCGCGTCCGATCATCCGGGCGAGCCGCGCCGCCGAGGCGGCCTTGGTCTTTTCACGCCCGTCGGCCGTCTCCATCAAATCGGCGCCCTCCGGCAATTGCCCGAGAATGCGATGAACATCCGCCATGCTGGCGAACCATTCATTCATCAAGGGCGTCCATTGACCGGCGAAGGGCACAAGCTTCGGCCCCGCCATCAGGAAACTGCGGGCAAGACCGCTATAGACGAGCTCGCCATGGATGAGGCGCTCCGCGTCGGTCGCGCCAAGATTTGCGGGCCGCCCCTCCGCGACCGGGATGAGATCGGTCGTCGTCGATCCCATATCGATGAACAGCGCCTCGCGCACGCGCCTACCGGTCAGCGCCGCGCTGGCGTGCCAATTGGCCGAGGCGATGCCGGTGGCATGGCCGGCAATTTCGTGCTCGCCCACAAAGCCGGAGCGGCCCGCATAAAAGACCGCGCGGCGAGGGGCTAGCAGCCGCGCCATGATCGCGGCAAGGCCGCGGACGCCCTCCTCGCGGGTGGCGAAGGCATCGCATAATTCGCCGGTCATGGTGATCGCATTGAGGGGAGCCCGGCCGATCGCGGCCTCGGCTTCATAATAAGCGCGGTCGAGCTCCGCCACGCCGAGCCAGAGCGGGCAAGCGATCTGCACCGCAGAGGTGATCACGCCGCTTTCGGCGCGGGCGGCCTTAAGATGCGCGCCGCCGACGTCCCATCCGATAATCTGTTGCATGCTGCTTTATGATATGAAAATCCGGACGGGCTTTGGGTAACATAAAGAATGCGAGAGCGGGCGATCGAAGTCATTCCGGTGATCGATTTGAAGGGCGGCAAGGTGGTGCGCGCCCGGCACGGCCTGCGCGACAGCTATGCGCCGATCGAAACGAAGCTCGCGCGAACGAGCGCGCCACATGACATTGTCGCCGGACTTTTGACGATCCATCCCTTTCGCACCTTTTATGCCGCCGATCTCGACGCGATCGAAGGGCGCGGCGGCCATGCGCAGATGCTCGACGCGCTCATCGCGGCGTTTCCCGCGATTTCTTTTTGGGTCGATGCCGGCGTGCGCGATGCCGGGGAGGCGCGTTCTTGGCTCGCCCGCCACGAAGCTGCCCATCTCGTCCTTGGCAGCGAATCCATGCAAAGCGCCACCATGCTGGCGGAAATCGCGGCAATGGACCGCGTGATTTTATCGCTCGATTATCACGGCGGCAATTTTGTTGGACCTGAGGGGCTTTTCGAGGCGCCTCATCTTTGGCCGGGGCGTGTCATCGTCATGACGCTTTCCCGCGTCGGCAGCGATGCGGGGCCTGACATGGAGCGTCTTTTGGAGATCAAACGCCATGCGCCCAATGTCAGGCTCTATGCCGCGGGCGGCCTTCGCGGCGCCTTTGACCTTATGCGGCTCGCTCAAGAAGGCATGAGCGGCGTCCTCGTCGCCTCGGCGCTGCATGATGGCCGCTTGACCGGCTCGGATCTTGCGGCGCCCCCGCCGGACGCTGTCACAAGCGCAAAATAAAAGGGGCCAAGGCCCCTTTATTTTGTGCTTCCGGCTCGCGATCAATTCGGCGCGAAAGGATGTTTCGCGACATTGCGCTGCGCGACGACATAGGCAGGGGTCGGCTCGCCGCTCACCGCGCGCGCGATCGACTCTTTCGTGGCCTGATAGTTGAAGTCTTGAATCTTCTGATTGTCCTTGGCGTCCCAATGAATGAACACGCCGACGCAAATGAACAGATTGTCGGCTTCGCCCACCGGAATCACGCCGAGGCGACACTGTCGGCGACGGCCTTGGCGACGCCGTGCTGGGCCGGGCCGAACATCTGCACGGCCTGGGTCGCATTCTTGATCGTCACCTTGTTGAACAGGAGGGTGGCGGGCTTGACGAGAAGATTTGGCGCCACCACCGCGAGCAGGGTGGTGAAACCATCCTTGTTATTGGTCAGGGCATGGGCAAACGCCGTTTCGGCCGCGCTGCCGCGCGGTCCGATGATGAGGTCGATGTGAGCAACTTCGTTGCCGTCCCCGACGAGCGATTTGCCGACGCAGAGCTTGTTTATCTTGGCCATGCTAAAAATCCCCATAGTTAATTTCCTCCTTGGAGAAACCTGCTCCGATGTGACGTCGGAAGAGTTCGACACATGCCCGACGAGTAACGTTGTTGTCAACGCCGGACATTTGGCCGGGTGGGATGGCAGCGGAGATTTCCGCCGCCGCAGGCGCACTCAACCATCATTGCGCCGGTTGATCAAGATCCGAGTTAACCGGTCCGCGAAGAGGCTCGCGACCGTGAGATCCGCGCTTGTCCCCGGATTTAACCCCGCGGTCTTTAAGCCGCCGGTCGAATGTCAGAAGTTCGGGGAGCATGTCCTCGGGATGGGCGGCGTTCATGGAGCGTTCCAGTGCTTCCCGCGCCTCGCCTTGAACCCGCGCCGCCGCATCGAGCCCATGTTTGCGGGCGATGTGGCTATCGGGAAAGCCCGCGAGAAACGCGAGATAAACGCCGACCACCGGCCATGGGGCGGCCCAGCGCCGCGCCCGGGCATCCGCCAAAGCCTTGCGCCCTGTTTCGAATATATCCACAAAATCAAAGGCATATTGAAAGGCGATCCGGTCCCGGCCGGCGGCTTCCCGCATCGCCTCCAAAAGCGTGACATCGGCGCTCCCATGGACATCGTGGCGGGGCGCCGTGCCCAATCCCGCCGGCGAGGCGCGCAGAATGGCTTGGAATGTGGCGGCCGCATCGGCGCGGGTCAGTCCGGCGAGAAGTCGTGCGTAAAGCTTTGTGAAGATCCGCGCCGGTCTCCGCCGCCGCGGCGAGCGGCGCGCACAAAAGAATGATGCCGAGATTGGTGTTCATGCCGACCGCCGCGAATGTCGCTTCCACGGCGGCAAGAATGCGCGCGCCGACCGGCGACGACGGCGTGCTCAAACCCGGGGCGGCGGCCTCGGCGCTCATGAGGAAATCGCGCACGCTCATGCCGTGGCCATCGGCGAACACATGGACATTGCCGGGCTTGGGCGCCTCGATCTCGTCGCGGCAAGCGGCGATAAAAGCCTCGGCGATGCCGTTCACAAGGCCGCCTTTGCCCGCGGTGATCCAATGCGGGCCAAGGTGTCCGCGGCGAGCCGGCCGGCGATCGAAAAAGGCGCGACCTTCTGCAAGCCGCGCCAGCCGGGCATGCTGTTGACTTCGAGAATCTGCAGGGCATCCGCCGCGTCGCGGATCATATCCACCCCGGCGAATTCCGCGCCGACCGCCGCCGCCGCCCGCAAGGCAAGATCGATCATTGCGGCGTCCGGCTCGCACCATTCCGGGCGCGCCCCGAGTTTGACATTGGTGATCCAATGCGCCGCATGGCGCGTCATCGCGGCAATGACCTGCCCCTGTGAGACGAAGAGCCGGATATCGCGAAAGCCATTGCGTTCGACCGCGACGAATCGCTGAAGATAATAAACACCTTCGACGGCTTCGAAGGGGGGCAGATCGTCTTCGCGCCGGATCAGTTTCAGGCCAAATCCTTGCGCGCCGAACAAGGGTTTCAGAACAAGCGGGCCGCGCCCCGCCTCGCGCCGCACAATCTGGCGCGCCGCCTGTTCGGATTGCACGGTCCAGGTCGGCGGTGTCGGAAGCCCGTGGCGCGCCAGCGCGAAACTCGTCGCCGCCTTGTCGACGCAAATTTCCACGGCGCGCGCGGAATTGAACACCGGCACACCGACGGCGGCAAGGCTGTGCAACACATCGAGGCGCAAGGTCACGCTCTCAAACGTGCCCGAGCCGATCGCCCGCACGAAAACCGCGTCCGGCAGACCGGCGCCAAACCCCGGAATGACAAGGCCGCTCGGCCGCCGCGTATCGAAACCGCACTGCGCCAGGCGAATGGGAACGGCGGCGGCGCCCGCGCGCGCGAAGGCCGCCACAAGATCGCGCGCATGCCAATCGTAAAGATCGACAGCGACCGCGATCTTGGGTCCGTCCAAAGCCTTGCGCGCCGCCTGCTGCCTATCCGAAAGAGACATCGAGCAATGCGTGATCGACCCCGCCCGCGTGAAACGTTTCGCCGGTCTCGACAGCCGTCACAACGGCGCGGGCCGGACTAAACAGCATCGGATCGATTTTATAGAAATCGCCTTTGAAGGCTTTGAACACCTCGGCGAAGGGACGCCCATAATCCCGCGACGTCGTGCTCGGGAGCTGTTCCGCCAGCGCCTTGGCATCTGCTGCGGGCCCGGTCACGAAAAGATGCGCCCGGCCGCCGTAGATGATGGCATCGTTGGTGCGCCCCATGGCTTGCACAAAATCTGGATGCGGCGGCGAAAGCGGCGCCGCGGCCACGCCATCGATGATGCGCGTCAGCGGGAATTTGAGCTCATGCGCTTTATGGAGCGCGACTTCGAGCACCCGCGCGACAACCTGAACGCTGCCCGCAAGGCTTTGCGTCGGCGCAAAAATGAAGGTGACATTTTCGCGGGCGACACCGCAATCAGCCGCGACTTTTTCGGTGATTTCGCGCGGCGGCGGCCGGTCGGATTCAAGCACGAGAGTGGCGCAAGACGCCGTGTCGCGATAGTCCAATTCAGAGAACAAGGGTTCTTTGCGCGCCAGCGCCCGGCCGGGGCCCGAGCCAAGCGCGAAAAAGGCCGATTTGCCTTCGCCATGCGAAAGCGCCCAGCCCGCATATTGGCTGGCAAGGCAGGCGGTCACGGGATCGGCGGTGCGCACGCAAAGCTCGAAAGGCCATTTCGGATTGGCGCCGGTCGGCGCGAGACTCACGGTTCCGAGGCCGCCAAGGCAAATTTCGGCGATCGCAAGGCCCGCCTCGATTCCGCCCGGCGCGGCCTTGCCGGCGTCGATAATTGTCTCGCCGGCCTGCCCTTTGGACACTTTGATCCGCAGCTTTCCGGCATTCGCGATCATGCGGTCGACCGCCTCTCCGGTCAGCGTGTTGATGCTCAGCTCATTTTTGTCACTTTTGCTCAATGTGCCGTTTCCTTCCGCAAGTTTGTCGTTAGGTTTTGGATGTGATCGAGCTGGCCAAGGAGCCAATGGGCGCGCTCATCCAGAATTGCGCGGGCACGGGCGGGCTCCGCCGCGCGGGCCTTGATCGTGCACAAAGGTTCATGCGCGCGCACTTGGCTTTGCGCTTTCTGCCGGTCGGCTGTCCAATCGGGCCAGTCGAACTCCGGCATGGCGGGGATGTCCCGCCGCGCATAGGAAATCGCCGCCGCCGCGGCGCCCTCGAAGGCGAGCGGCCGCGCGGGCAGGCGGCCCAAACAGGACTCGACATGGGCGCGGAACAAGGCGCCGCCGCAATCCTCGAAAATGTCGAGGGTCGCGCCCGGCCTCGGATTGATTTCGATCAGCGTATAGGCCTCGCCATCGACAAGAAAATCGATGCTGTTGAGACCGCGGAGCCCGCAGGCCGCCGTGACGGCTTCCGCCGCCCGCCGCAGCTTCCGGTCCACGCTGGGCGAAAGATGGGCCGGGCGAAGGCTGCCGCCGAAACGGAAGGGCTCCCCCGGCGCCGGCGCCACCCATTGACGGCTGAGGCCGGCGACATGCGTTTCGGCGCCATCGGCCAGAAAGAGAATCGAAACCGGCGCGCCGGTGGCGATGCGTTGAAAATAGACGTTGCCGTCCGTCGCCAGGGCGTCCATCGCGGGGGCGACATGGCGCCCCCCGGCGCCGCCGATGCTTTTGACCAGCCAATTTTCCGGGTCGCCCGGCCGATCTAGACTGGTCCTTGGATGCGGAATGTCCAAGCTGGCGCAAAGCGCCGCAAGCCGCAAAGGATCCTTGACCCCGCGCACCACATCCGGCGGGTTGCCAATGAGCGGAAAGCGCCGTGCGATCACATCAAGGAGCTCGGGGCGATCCTCAAATCCAGCGCCATAAACGAAGCCGCATGGCCTCTCGCCCGCGGCGAGCGTGTCGAGCACGGGAATGAGATTTTCCTCGGTAAAGCCGGCCTCGAGGCCGCCTTCGACCAAGCAATTGCCGGCGCAGAGGCCGCGCGTATCCAAATCATCGAAACAATCGGCGGCAAGCGGCCGGAACCCGGCCAGCCGCGCGGCCGCCGCCAAAGCCCGCCCGGAGGACGCCACGATCAAAATCGCGGCACCCGCCTCAGGCGATCTCACGGGCGAGACTGAAGGCATCGCGGAAATCGAGGCTGATCGCCTTGGAGGACGCCGCCATCCGCTGGAACAATCCCGATTCCGTCTTGTATTTCACGTCGCCAATCGCGAGCGGCCCGATCCCGAGGCTGCCGCCGGTCAGCTCGACGCCATTCGCATGAAGATCGAGCCCCTCGATGCCGGCCGGGGGCACGGCGTTGACATCGGCGGAAACGAGCAGGGATTTCGCCGCCGCCAGCATCGAAGCCGAGAGAACCTGGACGCCCGCCGCCGCACAGCAAAGCGCGACATCCTTGCCATCCAGCGCCGCGGAAATTTCCTCCGTTGACTTGGCCTGGGCGGCATGGACAGTCAGGCCAAATCTCTGCTTGATCTCCTCGGCCTTGGCTTGAACCTTGTTGTGCTCGCGGGCGGTGAGCGTCACCTCGGCGCCCTCGAGGGCCGCGATCACGCCGCAAGTATAGCCGACAGGGCCGGTCGCGCCAAAAATCACAATGCGCGAATTGGCGAGCGCCTTGCCTTTCTTTTGCTTCAGGATTTTCTCGACGCAGGCGACCATCGCGGCCGCCGTCGTGAAAGATCCGGCAGGATCGGCAAAGGCGGAAATCTCGAACGGCTTCAACAAGGTCTTGCGGACCTGGTCCAGCATGTCGAGGGCGAGAACGGCATCCTTGCCGCCGATGAAAACAGCCGTGTGGACAGCATCTCGCGGGGAGCGCGAAAACATCGCGTCCTGGACCAAGGGCATGACTTCTTCGAGCTTCACATCGATATAGGGAACAACCGCGTCATATCCCGCATCGAGCGCCATGTTCACGTCGAAAGGGCTCATGTGCCGGAGTGGACTGAGCATGTGCAAAATATTTTTGGCCACGAAATTTCCCCTATTTTTCTTGCCTCGACTTGGCTGTTATCTAGAATTGGCTGTTACCTAGACTTGGTTATTACCTGCACTTGGCTGTTACCTAATGGTGGCGAAGGTCTCTCCCTCGACGAGGGCGCCGTGATTCACCGCGTTGCAGATCTCGACGTCTAGTCCCGCCCCGGCGGCCGTCGCCCGGACGAGATCGCACAAACGCCGCGCCTCCTGCGCATCGGCGGCGAATGCAAAGCCGGTTGGTCCCCAGGACGATTGGCCGGTTCCCTTCGCCCCGTGCCGCCGAAGTTCATCCATCACCCTTGCCACGGCGGCGCTCGCATAAGGGGCGCCGCCTTGCGCGGGTGCGAAATAATCTCCGGCGATCTCCTGGAGACGCGCGATCGCGTCACCGAAGGCACCGATATCCTGTTCAGCCAGTGCCGGCAATGCCTTGATGAGAACGAGCCGGCAGATTTCGGCGGCCGAGGAGGCTTCGAAATTCTTGAGCCGCGCGAAGGCGGCGTGTTCGGCGCCGCCATGCACGCCCTCGGTGCGCGGATCGAGGACGATAATCACCCGCCATTGTGGCGGAAACTCCAGGCGCGCGATGACCGGCGGCGTCGAGGCGCGGTCCCCATGTCCGCCATCGACAATAAAGCCGCCCCGTTCGAACAGGCCAAGGCCGATCCCGGAACGCGCGCCGCGCCGCAACAGTAGCGCATCGCTCGAATGATCGGCGGGCAAGCCTTCGAGACGCCGCAAGGCGGTGGCCACGGCGAGCGCGAGCTGGGTCCCCGAGCCCAGGCCCGCATGCGCCGGGATGGTTTCTTGGATGGTCAAACCATAGGTTTGGGCGAGGCCGAAATGGCGCCGGAGAAGCTCCAGATAATTTGCTGCCCGCTCGGCCTCCGCGCCTTCGGCCGAAAGAGTCGAAGACCGCCGGAGCGTCAAGCGGGTCACGGGACGGTCGATCGCGAGCCCAAGGCTCCCATAACGGCGGCCAAGCCCGCCATTCATATCGAGAAATCCGAGGTGAAGACGGGCGGCCGCCGTCACCGTGACGCTGTCGAACATGATCCCCTCTTCCCGGAGCGTCTCGCCCGCCCGGTTGGCGGACGCTGCGCGCGCTTTAGCGCAGGATCGGCGAAAAGTCGCGGACTTTTGCAAAGCCCCTCACGCGGCTCGCCAAGAGATAGAGCTCTCTTTCGGGCATGTCCCGGAAAAGCGGACCGGCTTTTGGATATGGCAAGGTGGCAAAACAAGGCGATCGGGACGCAAAGTCCATCACATGGATGCGCTCATTGAAGGAGCGGCCATTGAATGAGGGGCACTTGAACAAGGGGCCAGGGCGGCGCAACACCCGTAGACATGGGTAAACAGGGCTCTTCCGGCAGGCCCGCGAACGACAGCTGTTGCGCCTTCGTTCGCTCCCCGAGACTGAGTTTGGACGCGATGGCATCGCGTACCCTGACCCATGCCTCGCGCTCCCGGCCGGCATTTGCGGCGGCGAGGTTGACCAGCGCATAGGCGGCCACATAGTCCTGCGGCACGCCTTGCGCTCTGTCATACATGAGACCCAGCTCGTACTGCGCCCGCGCGACCCCCCGTTCACTGGCGCAGCTGTACCATCCCGCCGCAACGACGTAATTTTGCGGCACACCTTTGCCATAGGTGTACATATGGCCGAGATAGGTTTGTGCCACCGCGTCGCCGCGCGGGGCGAGATCGGTAAAGATCCGCGCCGCCGTCACATAGTCACGCGCTGCGAAGGCACGGATGCCGTCGCGCAAGCTGTCCGCGCTTGCGGGATTTACGAAAAACGCCGCACAGAGAATGACGCCACAGATGACGGCCGCGAGGCGCTGCCAGCGGGGCTTTCGCCTCGCTTTGCTGCCCTGGCCTCGGATAGGCCGAGCGGGCTCGCCCTGCGCGACGCCGAAGATCCTCACAGCCGCACCTCCCCTAGCCTTGCAAAAACATTGCGCCCGCAAGCCAGCAAAACCAAATCGCCGGCGCGAAGAAAAGCCCGAACGGCAATTTTGCGGCCGCCTCCAAAGGACGCCGCAGAACAAGCTGGCTCACAATATAGACGATGATCGCCATAAGCGCGGCGATTTCGACGGCGGCGGGAATGAGGGGCCAATCGAGCCAGACGCCGGCCACCATGGCAAGCTTGACGTCGCCGAGGCCAATTCCATGGCGCTGGCGCAGCCGGAAGTAAATCTCTCGCAGAGCAAAAAACGCGAGGGCCAGAACAACGCCACGCAACACCGCGACGCCGATGTTTTCGGGCATGGTTGCAAGACCCATGGCCGAAGTTTGGGCCAAGGCGAGCAGAAGGGCGGCCAGCGTCAGCCGGTCGGGGATGAGGAACGCCCGCGCATCGCTGACTGCAATCGCAAGCATCAAAAGCCCGAGAGCCGCGCCAAAGAGGCCCGGCAAGGCCGGGCGCGGCAAAAAGGCTCGCGGCCACGACAGCAAAAGCGGCAGCCGCGAGCGCGGCGTATATAACGCGTGTTCGCGGCGCTGGTTTCGCCATCCCGCGCCCCGCCATGTCCAAGACATTCCCGTCAGCCGCCGGCACCGGTCGCATCGGCCGGAAAGGAGTGCCGGGGAGGGCCGAAGAGCGAAGCCGGGTCCAGCTCATTGGACGAGCCCAACCGGATAGGGCGTCACGGCGCCCGCCGGGTGCGTCGTGCCGACTTTGTCGCCCCGCAGCTTGGAACGCAGCTCCTCGGCGACGTTGGACGCATCGACACCATCGTGAATGATCGTCGGCCGTATGAAAATGATCAGCTCCGTGCGGACGACGGCATTGTTGTTGGTGGGGGTGAAAGCTTCGCCGATGATGGGAATTTGATCGACCAAAGGAATTCCGTCGCGGGCCTTGTCATGCTCCTCCTGGATCAGGCCGGCGAGCAGAACAGTCTGGCCATTTGGCACCTGGATCGAGCTTTTGACGTGGCGGTCAGTGAATGTCGGACATGGCGCCCCGCCAGTGGCGCTGCCCGCACATTGGTTGCCTCCGGGAACTTGCGCGCTGATCTCCTGGTCAACATCGAGGTTGACATTGCCATTGGCGTGGATGCGGGGCTGGATACGCAAAATAATGCCTGTATTCTGGTAGGTGATGGAATTGAAAACGGTATTGGAAGTGGTTGTGGCCGCGTTCAGCACATTCGCCGAACCGTTCGAGACCGGCACCTGCTGGCCGACGAGAAGGGTTGCCACTTGATTGTCAATGACAACCAGAGACGGATTAGAGAGGATTTTTGTCGCCGTATACTGATTCAAGGCACTCAGGATGACATGTGGAGTAAGTTTGTTTCCAAGTACAAGATTGAAGCCTGGTTGGTCCGCGAGCGGCGTGACGCCGGACGGCGAATTGATCCCCACGGCCCCGAGCGTGTGCAAGGCAGGGATATTGAGGTTACCCAAAAAGAACTGAACGCCGTAATTGAGGGTGTTGTTGAGCGTGACTTCGGCAACGGTCACATCGACGGCAACCTGCGATTGCGGCCGGTCGAGCTGATTGAGCGCTTTTTCAATAATCCGGTACTGTTCCGCATTGGCATAGATCACGACCGAATTGTTTGGAAGGTCCGGCAGGATCCGGACCCCTGGGAGAATAGCGCGTCCGCCACCTCCCCCGCCGCCGAGCGCGCCGCCGCCTCCGAGACCGCCACCGCCGAAAGCGCCACCCGCCTCAAGGCCGCCACCCGCGCCACCCCCGAAGCCGCCGGCGCCTCCAGCGCCTCCAGCACCCGGCGCGACCTCCCCCTAAACCGCCGCCTAATCCGCCCCCGGGGCCGCCGCCGCCAGGCTGACCGCCGCCCGAATAGCTGGCCGGGGAGTTCAACCCGCCAAACGGGGACTGGCCTTGGGATTGGCCTGGCGCACCGCCTCCCCCTTGCAGACCGCCTCCCCCTTGCATGCCGCCTTGCATGCCCCCTTGGGCGCCGCCGCCTTGGGCCGAAAACCCCGCCGCCCCGGCGCCGGGCGCGATCTGATTAGTCGGCGATTCGAGCGTGCCGCCGCCGCCGCCGGTGAACAAATCCGAGAGCAGCCTCGCGATCTGCCGGCAATCGCCGTAACGGACCCGGTAGACCTTGACGCCCGTGCTCGCCACCGCCGAATTATCGAGGCGGTCGATCCATTTCTCGGCGGTGCGCAGCAATTCGGGCTTGCGCGCCACCACGAGGACCGCATTCATGCGGGAGATCGGTTGCAGCTTGACCAGATGCTGGCTGAGGCCCTCTTCCCCGGAATCCAGGATCTTTTCGAGTTCGCCGATCAAAGGCTCCGGCGTCGTGTTATGGACCGGGAAAATGCCGACCGATTGGCCGCGCATCCAGTCCTCGTCGAAACTCAGGATGGTGTCGACGGCGGTCCGGCGCTCAACGCCATTGCCAATCACCATGATCAGATTCTTCGACGGATCGGCCCGGATCGAGCCCGGCTTCGTCGCAAAGCTTTCCAAGAGCTTGGAGATCGTCTGCACCGAGACATGCTGCAAGGGAACCACCGAAATCCCATAGCCGGGTTCCGGAACATGGCTCGCGTCGGCGCGATCGGTATGGCCGCTGCCGATGGCGTCATCCGCCGGAACGATCCGGTAGCCGCCCCCATCATGCACCAAGACCGCGTTGCTCGTGCGCAGGGCGCTTTCAAGAACAAACAACAATTGCGATTTCGGAACCGGACGGCCCGACGAGAGGCTTATGGTCCCTTGAACGCGCGGATCGATCACATAGCCGACCCCGAGATAATCGCCCAAAATGACCTTCGCCACGGCGCTCAAGGGGGTATCCTCGAAGTTCAAGGTGATGCCATCACCGCTGGCCGCAGCACCGCCCCCGGCGGCGGCCGCAGCCGTGTTGGGGTCCGTGCCCGAACCCTGGGCGCCCGAACCGCCGTAATAGACCTGCGCCTGCTGCGCCGGTGCCGCCGTGTTGGCGGTTCCGGTCGCTTCTGGCGACCGCGGCTGCAGGTCGAGCGAGCGGACGCGATCCACCGGGTCCGGCGGCTCATTGGTGCCGAACGGCGGAACGCTCGAACAAGCGGCAAGCATCGCGCTCGCGAAAACGAGCGCCGCCGCCCTTCCCATGAGGCGGCGCAACCCAGCAACCCGGCCCCCCGACAACAGCGAACTCATCTACGCGGGCCCGTACGCACTTGTGACTTCACGCAAGTATTTCACCCCCGGCCATATTCAGAACCGCATTCCCCTGTATTTGAGCCTATTGGAGAAGCGTTGCGCGAAACTTGGTCACGGCGGCGAGAAAGCCCGGCGTATCAAGGACATTCCGGCCTCTCGCCCCACCCGCGACGGACATAATACCACCTGGCGCAGGATAATGTCATCAAAATGGCTCAGCTAGCAAATTTGCAGTGGCACCGGCCGGGAGGGACGCCGGTCTGGCTCGATCCGCCCTTGTTTTAGCCGGCGATGAATTCACTGACCGGCAGGACGAGGGTCAGGCCGCGCGCCGGGGTGGAGGTCTGCGATGCTGAGCTTGCGCTAGGAGATGGCCGCCTTTGGGAATAACATCAAAAACACTCCTGCCGCCATCCCCACACGCCAGGGGCATAATGACAGACGGGGTTCGCGTAGAATAACGCGAAGGGCGCCCGCTGATCCCAAGGAGGAAGCTGACCTTGAATATAGGGGGAAGGGCCGCCATAGGCTGGCTGGGCGGCGTATCCCGGGTTCATCGCATAGGGAACAGGGCCGCCCGGGGTTGGGAAGTAATATTGAGCGTAAGCGGGCTCACCAAGAACCCAATATGCAACGCAAAGGACAAAAACAAACCATTTCATTTTTCGTGCCTTTCCGCGATGGAGGCCTCTGCATGCTCATGCTGCTGGAGCAGCACCCGCACCTGACAGGCCGTCGGGAGGCCACCATGGATCAGGCCCCTTTCAGGCGGGCGATCCGCAATGGCACCGGCGGATGGGAATAATAAAACAAGGCATAGAATTTATCCGGCGTCAGGGTTGAAAGATTGTCGCGCGAAAGCTTGGTCAGGGCGCTGATCATGGGTTCGGCGCCCATCATCGCCTTCGCGAAATGATCGGCCTGATATTCGGCGCGGCGCGACAGAAAACTCGTGAAGGGCGAAAGCAAGTGCGAGACGGGCCCGAATGCGGTCAAAACGACGATCAAAACCACGCCGGGGTCCGCGGGAAGGCCGAAGGCGCCATCCAAGCCGCCCGCGAACGCCCAGCCAAGAATGGCGAAGCCCAAAAAGGTGAAAACCGCCGTCTCGGCAATCCGCTGACCGATATGGCCAAGTTTATAATGCCCCAGCTCATGGGCGAGAATGGATAAGATTTCCTCGGGCGTATGGTTTTGCAAAAGCGTGTCGAAGAAGACGATGCGCTTGGCCTTGCCAAAGCCGGTGAAATAGGCATTGCCATGCGTCGAACGCCGGGAGGCGTCCATGACATAGAGCCCTTGGGATTCAAAACCGCATTTGGCAAGCAAGGCTTCGATGCGGGTCTTCAGCGGCCCCTGCGGCAGGGGCGTGAAGCTATTAAAGAGGGGTGCGATGAACGCCGGGTAGATCACCGTCATGGCAATCATCAAAACCATGAAAGCCGCCCAGCCGAGAAGCCACCAGAAGCTCGGCAGCAGGCGCAGCAGCATGAACAAACCGTAAAGCAACGGCACGCCCAGCACGGCCGACAGCGCCGCGCCTTTGAGCCTGTCGAGGAAAAACTCGGCGGGCGCCGTGCGGTTGAACCCGAAGCGGGCTTCGAGCCCAAATGTGCTGAAAATAGAAAATGGCAATTGCAGGAGGCGCTCGGCCAGCGCGAACGCCACAACGACACCAACACTCAAAGAAAGGCCCGGCGCGATCCATCGCGCCACACCCTCATAGAGCAGCCCGAGCAAAACGGTTAGCCAAACCACCGCAATGAGGGTGTCGAAAGCGGTTTGCGCCATTGCGAGCCGCGTCCGGGCGAGGGTATAGGCCGCCGCCCGCTGATGTTCCTCGCCGCTGATCGCCCCCGCGAACCCCGCCGGAACGCGCTCCCGGTTGGCGGCGACCGCCGCCGCCTGGCGATACAAGAGATAAAGGCCGAGCACCCCTGAAAGGACAATGGCGGCGAGGATCGCAAGGGCAAGAGCATTCATGGGCCAATTCCAAGAGGGTCAACGAAACCTATATGGGTAAGCACGGGGGCATTTCGAGTTCGAACAGGCAAAAGGACGTTTCATTATGGATTTACCGCGCATCGCCGTCACCTGGCAGCCGCGTCTCCTCGGGCTCTTGCGGATCATGACGGCCCTCCTGCTTCTCCAGCACGGAACCGCGAAGCTCTTGGTGTTTCCGCATGTCGCCATGTTCGACGGCCTTCGCCTCTTTTCGCTTTTGGGCCTCGCCGGCGTTCTCGAGCTCGGCGGCGGCATTTTGCTTCTTCTTGGCGTCTTCACCCGCCCGGTTGCGTTCATTTTGGCCGGCGAAATGGCGTTTGCCTATTTCCTGGCGCATGCCCAAAAAAACTTCTTTCCCATTCTCAACCAGGGCGAGCTCGCGGCCCTCTTTTGCTTCGTCCTGCTTTATCTCGCGGTAGCGGGGGGTGGCGCGTGGAGTTTGACGCCCGACAAGGTCAAGCCGCCTTCCATTTGATCGAGCAACCGATGGATGGCGTTTGATCCTTGGGCGGCATGCCTGTCGCCGCGATCGCCCGCATGGCCTCTACCAGCTCGCGCCGCGCCCCCGCCGGAGGCGGCTCGAAGCGGCCTTCGTCGAGGCGGCCGCGATATTTCAGCCGGCGGTCTTTGTCATAGCCGAAATAATCCGGCGTGCAGACCGCGCCATAAGCCCGCGCGACCGCCTGACTCCCGTCATGCAGATAGGGAAACGGCAATTTATGCGCCCCGCCGAAGCGTTTCATATTGGCGAAGGAATCTTCCGGATAGTTCGTGGCGTCATTCGAACAAATGGCGGCAAAGCCAATCCCCTCCGCCATCAGCATGCGGGCGTCCGCGGCAAGCCGGTCGATCACCGCTTTGACATAGGGGCAGTGGTTGCACATGAAGACGATCACCGTGCCCTTTTCGCCCGCCACATCGGCGAGCGCATAGGTCCGCCCGTCCGTCGCCGGAAGCGCGAAATTCGGCGCCGGCGTGTCCAGGATGATTTCCGTTGCGGTGGCAGCCATGCTCGCACCTCCATCATTAGCAGATATAGGACCGGCTATCGCGGGAGCCAACTATTGCGCAGGAGCTTAGCTTGAATTCTGGCGCCAAAAAGCGGATTTACAAGCCGCATTCCTGGGTCCGCACTTGGTTGTCTCGGGGATTAGATCCGTGATAGCGGTCATGTGACCTCGTGCGGCCGAATGTGCCCTGACACTCAAACCCCACGGTCGTCGTCGGAACTTAAGGGCGATATTCTAGAATATCGGCGGGCTGGCAGTCGAGCGCGGCGCATATCTTTTCCAACGTGTCGAAGCGAATGCCCTTAATCTTGCCTGATTTGAGCAAGGAGACATTCTGTTCGGCGATGCCGATGCGTTGGGCGAGGTCGCGTGAGCGCATCTTGCGCTTAGCCAGCATGACGTCGAGGTTCACGATTATCGGCATGTTGGCATCAAATGATCTGTGCGTTTTCATCCGCGATTTCAGCCGCGGCTTTGAACACCTGCGCGAGCTGGACGAGGATCGCGCCAGTCAGCAGATTGGAAAAGTCGCCCGAGAGAAAATTGAGAGCGAACACCTGTGTGTCTGGGGGGAGATGGGCGGTGATGATCATCGCTTCGACCGCGCGCGATAACGGCAGGACAATCGCGCGAGCGAGGACAAACAACCCGGCACGCCGCAAACGCAAGGCGGCGTCGACCGTAAATATCTCGCCGCGCAGGAAGCCACTGAAAAGCTGCCAGATCGAGAAATAAGCGGCAAAGCTCAATCCCCATCCCGTAGCGACATCTAAGGTAAAGCCCAGAAGTTTTTGCGTCGCGGAAAGGCCGCTCACGTCGACATGCAGCGTCAACCGCGTCATCTCGACGACCTTTACATCGCTCATCCAGAAAATGACTGTCTTGATGAAAAGCCAGGCTATCAAAACCACAATCATCACGCGCACGCCCTGGCACAGCCAGCCAATCTTGCGCAGGAGCATATCGCGGGGAGCCGTGCCCGGCATTGCGATAGAAGAGATAGCTGGGGTCATGAGGTTTCCTTCGGAAAGCTTGCGCCGCAAGGAGAGGCGGCATAATACACATGATAAATTTAACGTCAGGGGTTAAATAAATAATACAATAAATAAATAGGCAATTGGACGGCGTGAAAAAGCCTCACCTCGCATTGTTAGTCCGATGGCGGCGTGCGCCCGCCTCTCGACCCGTCTTCATGCGCTCTGTGCCTGCCGAAAACACCCTTTGGAGCCAACGAGGCCCGGGGTTGACGCACCCACACGCAAAGGACTAACCCAGGCCGACTTCGCGGAGCGATCGCATCCCTCATGCCAGACTACATCCCCAACGACGCCAAGCAGCGTGCCGCCGCCAAGGCCCTGGAATTCGTGACCCCCGGCATGCGGCTCGGCCTTGGCACCGGCACGACGGCGGCGCATTTCATCGCCCTCCTCGGCGAGCGGGTGGCGCAAGGCCTGGATGTGATCTGCGTGCCGACCTCCGAGCGCACCCGCACCCAGGCCCAGCTCTATTCCATCCCGCTCACCACGATCGACGCTTTGCCGGAGCTGGACCTGACGGTCGATGGCGCCGACGAGTTCGATCCCCAAATGCGCCTCGTCAAGGGCGGCGGCGGCGCGCTTTTGCGGGAAAAAATCGTCGCCATGGCGTCGAAGCGCATGATCGTGATCGCGGATTCGTCAAAATCCGTGGCGATGCTCGGCAAATACCCGCTGCCGGTCGAGGTCAATGTCTTCGGCCTCGAAGTGACGCGACGCATGGTCTTGGCCGCGGCGAAGGACTGCGGTTGCGAGGGTGACGTCCGCTTGCGCAAGACTCCCGGCGGCCAGGCTTTCGTGAGCGACAATGGCCATTATATGTTCGATTGCCACTTTGGCGCCATTGCCGGCCCGGACCGTCTGGCGGAGCGTCTCGCCATCATCCCCGGCGTCGTCGAACATGGGCTCTTCATCGGGATCGCCACGGCGGTGATCTCCGCGGGTCCTTCCGGCATCGAGATTTTCGGCCGCCTCGATTGACGCGGGAGGGCGCATGGGTTTTTGGCAATCCAACACCATTTGGGGAGGATTTCGCTTGCGCGCGGCTCTCGGGAAACACACCCTGACCCTGGGCTTTTGCATGGTTTTGCCGCTTGCCGTTGGGCTCGCCGCCAGCGGGAGCCGGGCGCAACAGGCGGGGCAAACGACGCCGCCCGCGAAAACCGGGCCGGGCACGACGGCGCCGAGCCCGTCGCATTTGGCGGCGGCCCGCGCCCTCGTCATCGCCTCCGGGATGTCGCGCTCCTTCAGCATCATTATTCCGCAATTCATGGACCAAATTGCGCAGTCCTTGACGCAGACGCGGCCGGAAATCGCCCGCGATCTCAATGCGGTGCTGATGCAGCTCAAACCCGAATTCGACCACCAGGCGGATGAAATGGTCGATATCGCCGCGCAGATTTACGTCAAGCAATTGAGCGAGCAGGAGCTCAAGGCGGCGGACGCCTTCTTCGAGAGCCCGGCGGGGAAAAAATATGTCGAGACGCAGCCAGCGTTTCTGAGCGAGGTCGTCACCGCGATGCAGGGCTGGCAAGGCAAGATCTCAACCGACATGATGAGCCGCGTGCGCGCCGAAATGAAGAAAAAGGGCCACGAGATCTGATAGTGCGCCGACGTCCCCTGAACAGGGGGCGCGAAGTGAACCGATACTGTGCCAATCAATCCGAACGATGTCGGTAAGCTGGGCGTAGTGCCAACGGCCGAAATCGCCCGCTTGGACATTGCTCGCGCAACGTTACGCTGCGCTGCCACAATAGGAGCAGGACGATGGCCGCAAACAAGTTCGTACTGAAGGGCTCAGGCGTCGAGGTCGACTACACCATCGGCACCAACCCTGCTATTCCCGCGCTGACCTATACCGCCGGCGCCTTCCAGAAAAAGTTCACCCCCAACCAAATCCTGTCCGAAGACACCGGTCTTGGCGAAATGGTGTCTGTGCCACTGATCCTCAGCATCGACACCGGCGGTGAGCGCTTTGGCTTTTTTCTGCCGTTTATCAACGTTGAACGTGGCCATACGGCGCATTTTTCCACGATTGGTGTTTATGAAACGTTCAGCGGGCCGAATTCCGTCCCGCATCGGCCTTCGACATGGCGATGCATTGAAATGACCGGAACGGCGCAGAACGTGATCATGCCCCTAAAAGAGCCCGCAAAAGTCTGACGGCCTCTTCGACCGTCGCCTTCCTCGCGCGATTGCGTGTGGGGAAGGACCTACTCCAGCCGCACCAGCACGCTGTCCGTCGCGCCTTGCGCATCAATGACAGAGACTCGCGCGAAACCCGCGCCATCCGGCGTCCAGGCCGCTTCTCTCCGCAGATCCGGCGCGCCGAGCGGCACGCCATTGACGATCCAGCGCAGCGGCAAAACCCCGCCTTCGGCCTTTAAGGTGAGCCGGGCGCCGGGCGAGGGGCGCGCGTCGGCAAGGCCGAGATCGACTCGCGCGCCCTCGGGCGGAAAGGCGATTTTCAATTGCGCATTGGCCTCGGCACTGAGCGTCTTCGGCACATCCTTGCGGACATGCCGCAAGGGCGGCGGCAGGGCACCCGTCCGGCTCACCAGAATTCCGGCGGGCGGGTTCAAAAATTCATGGCCGCCGCCGAGCCTTGCAAAAGCATCGAAAAGAACCGGCGCCGCCGCCTGGCGCCCGGCAAGGCCGAATACCGGCCCATTGTCCGGGCGGCCGAGCCAGACCGCGATGGTGTGGGCCTTGTCGAAGCCGATCGCGAACGCATCGCGGTAGCCATAGGACGTCCCGGTCTTATAGGCGATCCGTCCGAACGGCGCGTTGAGCGGCGGCGGCGCGCCGCGCAGAATATCGGCGACATACCAGCTCGCGACGGGCCCGGCGATCCGCCGCGTCTTTGTGTCCGCCGCGCCCGCATCCGCGATGGTCTCGGTCAAAACCGGCACGCTTCCGCCCCGCGCCAGGCCCGCATAAAGCGAGGCGAGATCGCGAAGCGAGATGCCGAGCCCGCCCAAAGCCGCGGCAAGTCCCGGCGCGGTGTCATCCGGCAGCACGACCCTCGCCCCCGCATTGCGCAGCCGCGCGATGAAGCGGGCGGGGCCGATCGTCATCGAGCAATTCGACCGCGGGCAGATTGAGCGAGGATTGCAGAGCGCGCCGCGCCGTCACTGTGCCCTTGAAACGAAAAGTCGAAATTTTCCGGCGCGTAGCTGCCGTAATGACGCGGCCGGTCGTCCAAAATCGTCTCGGGATGGGCAATGCCATTTTCGAAAGCGAGCGCATAAATGAAAGGTTTTAGGGTCGAGCCCGGCGAGCGGAGGGCAAAACTCATGTCGATCGATCCGGCGCGCTCTTGCGAAAAATAATCCGCCGCGCCGACATGGGCCCTCGACCTCGCCGCTCGCATTGTCGATGACGAGGATCGCGCAAGAGAGTTTCGGGCCAATCGCCGCCGCCGCCTCGCGCGCCAAAGTTTCGAGCGAGGCTTGCAGCTTGCCGTCGAGCGTCATTGGTAGGATGCGCTGCTGCTGGTTCGCGCCGGAACGCTGCCTCGCTCGCATGCGCGGCCAGCATGGGAAACAGCCCGCCGCTTACGCGGCACGGCTTCGCGCTTGCCGGCATCGCGCTCGGCTCGTGTGATGATCCCTCGTGCAAAGACCCGGTCGAGGACGGTGTCGCGGGCGGCCCGCGCGGCGTCCGGGAACCGGTCCGGCCGCCGTGTTTCGGGCGATTGCGGCAAGGCCACGAGCAACGCCGCCTCGCCGATTGTGAGGCGCTTCGGCTCGCGGCCGAAATAAGAAAGGCTCGCCGCCCGCACGCCCTCGATGTTGCCGCCATAAGGGGCAAGGCCTAAGTAAAGATCGAGGATGCCGGTCTTGCTCATTTGCCGTTCGATCTTGATCGCACGCAAAATTTGATCGAATTTTCCGGCGAGCGATTTTCCGCCACGCGGCGTCGTCAGCCGCGCCACCTGCATCGTGAGGGTCGAGCCGCCCGAGACGATATGGCCATGACGGACCCATTGCAGCGCGGCGCGCCCAAGGCTCAGAACATCAACGCCCGGATGCGCGTAAAAACGATGGTCCTCATAAGCAATGAGCATCGCGAGGAAACGCGGATCGACATCGGCCGCCGCGACCGGAAGCCGCCAGCGCCCATCCGGCGTCGTGAAAGCCCGCAAAAGCTGCCCGTTGCGATCGACGGCGATATGCGAGCCTTCGCGCGCCCTCGAAAGATCGAGCTGCGATGATACGCGTTCCAGAGTGACGACGGTAAGGACGGCGACCGCCATTGTAAGGAAAAGCAGCCGCGATCTTACCAAAATGTTTCACGTGAAACATTTTGGTAAGGAAAACACCCGCGACCGGACAAAAACGTTTCACGAGAAACATTCTCACTTAGGGGCGGCGATATCCACGGCGCCAAAAGCCGTGCGGCCAAATCTTTCGGGACGATACATGTCCTCGATCGTCGCGGGCGGGCTGACATAATGGCCGGGCGTCACCGCGCGGACGATATAGGCAACGGAGAAGGTTGCCTTGTCATGTCCATCGCGCGCGAAGGCCGCGACAAAACGGTCGTCGCGATATTCGGTATGCACGGGCTCGACGGTTTTCTTTAAGAAGGAAAGCGCCTCGGTCGAGCCGCCCTCGAAAAGTTCGGGGTTGTCGATCTCGAGGCCCGCAGGCAGACGGTCGATGAGAAGCAGCCGCCCGAAAGCCGCTTCATATTCGGTGACCGTCAAGGCGACCACAAAACGGTCGTTCTGTTTGATCGCGGCGAGATCGACCGGCTTTCCGTCGAGCGTGTAATAGGCACGCTCGATCCGGTAGCCGCGCTCGGCGGCAGGCTCCGGCGTCAGCGGATGGCCGGAAACCGTCACAACCGCGCTCACCGGCGCCTGGCCATTATTGGCAATGGTGATGGTTTTGGAGTTCGAGCGCGGCGGCGCGCCAGCTCGCAAAGAAAGCGCCCTGCTTCGGCTCGCCATCGACCGACAAGGCGATCGTCTCCGGTGTGCCGGCGAGCGCCTCGGCGGCGAGAACCATGAAGGCATTTTCCTGGGTGCTGGTCAGCGCGGTTTTGGCGCGGGCGTCCTCGACAATTTTCGCGGCCCGCGCGATCTCGGCGGCGGGCATGTGCGTCTCGACGGCAAGCGCGAGAAGGCCGGCGCCATCGCGCAGACGCGAGCCATAATCGGGGGTGGAATAAAGCGGATTGCCCATCGCGGCGAGCTGTTCCGAGGCCTTTTCAAAAACCGCCTCGGCGCGCGGGCGATCCCCGAGCAAAGCGAGCGCGGCGGCAAGCTGGGCGCGGGCGAGCGGACTCTCGAAAGCGTCGAGCTTGGCATCGGTAAGATAGCGCAGATCGCCCATGACCTCGCGGCCGTTGCGCGCAAGAACATAAGCGGCATAGGCGATCGGAGCGCCCTGCCCGGCGCCAATATCGCTCGAATTGGCAAGGAGATTGCGCAGACGCTCAAGGGCCGCATCGAATTTCTTTTGCGGCACGTCGAAATTGTTCTCCCGCGCGCGGGTCAAAAAGTCGGTGATGAAGGCATGCAGCCACATATCGTCGGCGTCGGCGGCCGACCACACGCCAAAAGCACCACTCGAATCTTGCCGCGCCAGCACATGCTCGATCGCCTCGCGGATGCGCTGATCGGCGTCGGGATCAAGACCGAGCGCCTCGCTCTTGGCCAGCCTGTTCACATAAAGAAGCGGAAAGGCGCGGCTCACGATCTGTTCCGAACAGCCATAAGGATAGCGATCGAGCGCCTGAAGGAGCGCCGGAACATCGATGCCGGCAAGCGAGGACACGGCGAGCGAAACACCGCCGGTGCCGGGCACGAAATCGGCGAGCGAGATCGCGCGAGAGGGTGAGGCTTTCCCCCGGCGCCAAGCTGTCCGCACGGAGCGGCGATAAAGGCTTGAGGTTCCAGGCGAGACATCGAGCGCGAGCGTCTGCGGCAAGGCAAGGCCGGGGCCGCTGAGTTTCAGATCGACGGAGGCGCGGCCAACCGCTGTCGCCGTGACGGGAATGGTCAGCGATTTGCGCGCTCCCGATTCCAGCTTGAATGTGCGGCGCAGGGCCTCAGGCGCCGCCGAGAGAGAGCCCGCGATGTCGAGATCGAGGGCGTAATCTCCGGGCTTGCCTTCGACATTGTCGATTTCCGCGGAAAATTGCGACCGGTCGCCAAGCGCAAGAAAGCGCGGCGCAGTCACCAGCGCAACGACGGGATCGCGGACGATCACCTCCGTGCTGGCGCTCCCCGCCTTGGTCTTTGTCCAGGCGGCCGCCATCACTTTCACCGTGCCGTTGAAGGCAGGCAGATCGAAATCGATCCGCGCCTTTCCGTCCGGCCCGGTTTTGACAATGCCGGAAAAGCGCGCGAGCGGCTCTTGGGTCGGGCGCTCGCCGGACAGTGGCGGCGTCATGTCGCCGCCGGAGCGGATGGCGCCACGCGTGCCCAGCATGCCATCGATCAAGAGGCCGTAGAGATCGCGGATTTCCGTGCTCAATTGGCGCTGGCCGAAAAAATAGCCGCGCGGATCGGGCGCTTCATAATGGGTGAGGTTGAGAATGCCTTGATCGACCGCGGCGACGGTCACCCGCGCCTCCTCGCCTTTGGCAAGGCCCTTGATTTCGAGGGGAATCGTCAAGGGTCCGCGCGGCCTCGTCTTCGATGGCGGATCGAGCCGGACATCGAGCCCATGCGCTTGCGGATCGATGGCGAACCAGGCAAGCCCGATCGCCCGGCCCGGCATGCGATGGGCGGCCTTGTCGAGCGGGCGATAGGCGAGCACCAGGGCATAGGCGCCAGCACCCCAATCGCCCGAGACCGGCAGGGCTTTCATTGTGTCGCCCTCTTTGAGATCGAGGGTGGTCAGCGTGTTCAAACTCTCGCTCACGATCGCGACGGTCGCGGTGCCGGCAAAGCGCGAGGCGATGCGCAGCCGCATCTCCTCGCCCGGTTTATAGCTTGCTTTGTCGAGGCTGACATCGAGAAGGTCCGGGGCTTGCGCGCTGGCGCCGGCCGACCAGCCGCTTTCGAAGGCAAGGCTCGTCGGCAGATCGGAGGGATCGGCGCTCGTAAGATCGAGCCGATATTGGCCAAGCCCGACGATCGACGATATTTTGGCGGGCGCATCGAGGCCGATATCGATCTTTCCTTCGGCGACTCGTTTCGAGGATTTCACCCTCTCGAAATTCCAGCGGCCGTCGGCGCGATACCATTGGTAATCATTGCTGACCCTATAGAGCGACCAGGCAACGCCTTTGCGCGCGGCGCGGGCGCCATCCGCGCCCACGGCGATCACGTCGAAATTCGCCGCGGCGCCCTCGGTCAAAGTGGTGAAATTCTTCTTCACGCCAATCAACCCGCCCTTCGGCAGAATAGGCAGGACGAGCGAGCGCTCGACGGCCCGCCCGCCCGGCTCGCCAGCGCGCAGAATGATCTTGGCCTCGAGGGGGCGAGGCGCGGCCACCTCGAAAATGGGCACCCGAATCGTCGCGGCGCCCTTCGCGTCGGTCGTGGCAGACTCCTCGATCTCACGGCTGATTTTGTCGAAAGGCTCGTCCTGCAGCCCCGCCGCATAGCCTTTGAGGGCGGGCAAAGGCGCTTGCTCGGCCGCAGCGATCTCGACCTCGCCGGTGATATCGAGATTGGCGCCTGGCGCGCCATAAAGATAGCGGGCTTGCGCCGCGACCTCGACCGCCTCGCCGAAGCGCGCCGCCGCCGCCCGCGTGCCCAAGGAAAATTCGAGACGTTCCGGCACATAATCTTCGACGAGGAAGCTCGTCTGCCCAATGGGGCTTCCTTTTGGATCCGCGAAAGCCTCGATACGCCAGGTTCCCGTCGTGATGCCCGGGAGCAAGGCCAGCGCGAGGCTGCGGCCGCCGTCCCCCTGATCCTCCGTTTGGACCCGCTTATATTCGACGCCGTCGGGCCGTTTGACGGCAAGCGTCAGCGGCGCGGACGCCACGGCCGTGCCTTTCCCATCGCGAAGCAGGGCGGTGATGAAAACCGTCTCGCCGGAACGGTAGACGCCGCGCTCGGTATAGACGAGGGCATCGAGCGCGGCGGGCGCCGCGCGGCCTTGGACACCCCGGTCGGTCAAGTCGAAAGCCGCCGCCTCGAGGTCGAGGAACCCATAATCGCCCTTGCCGTCCTCGGCGACGGCAAGACTCGGCGCGGCCCCTCCCGCGCCGCGCGCAAATCCCGGATCGAAATGAATATGGCCGGCCTCGTCCGTGCGCTTCGAGGTCAAAATCTCATTGTCACGCGCGAGCAAGCGCACATCGACTCCCGCGAGCGGCTTGGCGCTGGCGAGCGAACGCAAAAACACATGAATACCGTCCTTGCCGGTGAACGCGGTGAGGCCGAGGTCGGAGACGATGAACCATTGCGTCGCCCGCGTCCCATAGCTCTCCTCGTCATCGCTTGCCGTGGCTCCGTCGCCGGCGGGCTTGGCGGCCATCACATAGACGCCGGGATCGAGTTGTCCGACGGCCTCCATGACCGGAAACGCCGTCGTCACCTCGGCATTGAGCTCGGAATTGACATCGAGCGTGCCGGACCAGATCTTCTTGCCGTCGGTCTCGATATATTGCTTGATCTTGTAGGGCGAGAGCTGGGAAAGGAAATCCTCGGAGCGGATCGCCGGCAGAAGATTGCGGTCACCGATGCGGATAATGTCGAGGGCGATTTTGCGCGTGTTGACGGAGACGACCGGAATGCCTTCTTGCCCGGCGCGCGGCAGCACGTAATTCTTGCCGGTGAAATGCACGAGCGGCGAGCGGTCGCGGACATAGATTTCATAATCCGCCGATCTTAACAGCGCTTCGTTGACGGTCGAAGGCAGACCCTCGCGGAGCACAATCTTATAATGCTCGCCATGTTTCAGACCCTCGACGCAGAGCTGCTGATCCTCGATCGAAAGCGCCGCATTGGCGAGGCCCGAGACGGTGACGAAAGGCGTGTAGTCGGTTCGGCCCTGGATGAGCTCCTCGGAAAATTGGAAACAGGCGCGCGGCGAAGCGGACTCATTGTCGATCTTATAGTCGAGAATGCGAAAGCCATGTTTCTCGCGGATGTCCGTGTAGATGTTGCGCGTTTGCGCGACTTCGGCGAGATCGAGGCTCGCGCGATAGGCATCAAGGGCCGGCCGCCACAGACCGCCTTTCGCATAGATTTCTCCGAGCCAGGCGAGCGCCGCCGCTTGGGCGGGCTTGGTGCTGGCCCGCTCATAAGCGATGAAGGCCGCCGTCATGCCGGTTGCCCGAAGTTCATTATCCTCATCGCCCGCCGCGATGGCCGCGCGCGAATAGGCGAGCCAGGTGCCCGAATCCTTAGGGTTCGCCGCGACGATCGCGGCGGATAATTTCAGCGCGGCTTTGAAATCCTTGTGGGCGAGGGCCTGTCCCGCGTCCTTGCGCAGTTGCGGGAGCGGGCGTGTTCCGAGCGCGCCGAGATCCTCACCGATCGAACGTTCGAGCCGCGTCGCATCGCTTTCGAGCTCTTCGCTCACAAAACTCTGCCGCGCTTGTGCTTGGCCCATCCATAAAAGCAGTGTCACGCCTAAGGTAAAGAAAATCGATTTGCGCATAATTGACCTCGCCGGAGCCGTAAAGCGTGGACGCCCGCCATGCTATCACAGCCGCTTTCGAACGCCATGCCGCGGCTCGGTGACTTCGAGATTTTGAGTTCTTTAATTGTTTTGGCGCTTTTTCTTTTGGCTGGAAGCCTCGGGTCCGACGATTCGACATGCATGATGCGCAAGCTTCCTCCCGGATGAGCCGGATCCCTGCACATTGTGAACTTTACCTTGCCGTTCATCGTAATGGATGCGCAAGACCTGCCAATTCGCCGAGGAGCGCCTATGTCTGAAATAGCTTCCAGACAAACAACGATCGCTTTAGACGAACGCCTCGCGTTCATGGGCATTGACGACGAGACGAAAGCGCGGATCCGAAAGCTGAAGCCCGTGGTGAGCGAGGCCATCGGCCCCGCACTCAAGGTTTTCTACGACAAGGTGCGGACGACACCGGAAACCAAGAAGTTTTTTTCCAGCGATCAACATATGGACGCGGCCAAGGGCCGGCAGGAGCAGCATTGGTCGGTCATCACCGACGCCTCCTTCAGCGAAACCTATGCCCATGCCGTGCGCGGAATCGGCAAGACCCACGCGCGTTTGGGTCTCGAACCGCGCTGGTATATTGGCGGCTATGCTCTGGTCGTCGAGCGGCTGATCCACGCGGTCATCAAGGACGGCTGGCCGGGGCTCATGCCGCACGGCCAGCGCCGCGCCGGCGACATGGCGGCGGCCGTATCCGGCCTCGTCAAAGCCGCGCTCCTCGATATGGAATTATCTGTTTCAAGCTATCTCGAAGAACTCGAGGAGAAGCGGCATCAAAGCGAACAGGCTCGCCAATTGGCTGAAAAGGATCAGGCAAGAGCGCTCGAGGTTATGGCAAAGTCGCTTGCCTCATTGGCGAAAGGCGATCTTCAAGGCCGCATCACCGACGATCTTCCGGAGACATTCCGCCGTCTTCAGCAAGACTTCAACACGGCGCTTGCGCAGCTTGAGAGCGCCATGGCCGGTATCGCCGGCGGCGCTCATGCGATCGGTTCGATGACGCAAGAGATCGCAACCGCGACCGATGATATGTCGAAGCGCAGCGAACAGCAGGCAGCGAGCCTCGAGCAAACGGCCGCGGCCCTGGAAGAAGTCACCACCACGGTGAAAAAGACCGCCGAGGGCGCGACCCATGCCACCGCGATCGTCGCGACGACCAAGAAAGAAGCCGAAACAAGCGGCGAGATCGTTCACCGCGCGGTCGACGCGATGGGGCGTATCGAAAAATCATCGCAGAAGATCAGTCAGATCATCGGCGTCATCGATGAGATCGCCTTCCAGACCAATCTTCTGGCGCTTAACGCCGGGGTCGAGGCGGCGCGCGCCGGCGACGCCGGCAGGGGCTTCGCGGTCGTTGCTTCCGAGGTGCGCGCCCTCGCGCATCGCTCGGCCGAAGCGGCCAAGGAGATCAAGACTTCTCATCTCGGCGTCGACATCCGAAGTCGAACAAGGCGTCGAGCTCGTCGATCAACCCGGCAAGGCCTTGGAAAAAATCGTGGGCCAAGTGGCGGACATCGACTGGGTCATCGTGGAAATTGCGAACGGCTCAAGAGAGCAGGCAACCGCCTTCGCGGAGGTGAACATCACGGTCGGCCAGCTGGATCAGAACACCCAGAAGAACGCCGCGATGTTCGAGCAAACCACCGCCGCGACGCACAACCTGCGGCGTGAAACCGAGGGCCTGGTCGATTCGGTGAGCGGCTTCCGCATCACCGAGCGCAAGGCTTCGCATAGCCAGCCGCCCAAAGCCGCTTCGCGAATCGAGTTCAAGGATATGGCGCGTGCCGGCGGCGGGGCCGCTGTCCGCAAACCCGCCCCCAGAGCCGAGCCCGACGGTTGGGAGGAATTCTGAGGATCAAGAATAACGCCTCCATTTTGAGCGGGCGGCCAAACTGACAAATTCACTGTCTTCGAGGCCGTAACCAACGATGCGGCGACTTTGGTTTTGAATTGCCCCTCGACGAGCACGCGGCGCACCAATTCGACTCGACTATACGGGGTGAGACGGACATTCTTATGGATGTCCATTCGGCTCTCCTGGGAATTCTGAAGCTTCGCAACTCGAGCTTCCTTGGTTTGGACCGAATGGACAACCTGATGAATGCTCACACCTAGAGCTTGATCCGTTCAGATTGAAACGGGCCACGCTCTAGGATCCTTGATGACGCATGACCTCCTCGCGAAACCGGTGCCCGCTTTCGCGGATCATGCTTAAAGTCTTTGATAACGCATGATCTTTTTCGCGAAACCGGTGCCCACTTTCGCGGATCATGCGCTAAGCCGCGAGATCGGCGACGACCGCGTCGAGCACGGGAAACCCTTCCGCGCTCACCCGGATTCGCCCGCGCGGCGTATATTCAACCATGCCATCGGCGATGAGGGAGGCGACGCGGCCGGGATCGAGATCGCGCCCGGACATGGCCTGGAATTCGGCGGGCTCGATCCCTTCCGAAAGACGCAAGCCCATCAACAGAAATTCGTCGGCCTGCTCCTCGGCGGATAAGAGTTCATCCTCGACCAAGGCATGGCCCTCGCTCTCGACTACGGTCAGCCACATTTCGGGATGCGATTCCGTGGCTTGCGCGCGGCGCCCCTTGGCCGACACAATCCGGCCATGCGCGCCAGGGCCAACCCCGATATATTCGCCATAGCGCCAATAGATGAGATTGTGGCAGCTTTCCGCGCCCGGCCGCGCATGGTTCGAGATTTCATAAGCGGGAAGGCCGGCTTTCGTTGTCACCTCCTGCGTGACATCCCAGAGGGCGCGGGCAAGATCATTATCGGGGAGAGCGAGTTTTCCCGCGTCGCGCAAGCGGGCGAACATCGTGCCATATTCGATCGTGAGTTGATAGAGCGAGAGATGGTCGCGGGCACGGGCGATGGCTGCGGCAAGCTCCTGGCGCCAAGAGCCCACCGTCTGACCCGGCCGCGCATAGATCAGATCGAAGGAGTAGCGCTGGAAAATCGCGCCCGCGAGCTCCACGGCACGCAGCGCTTCCGCCGCCGTGTGGCCGCGGCCGAGCGCGCGAAGATCAGGGTCATTGAGCGCCTGAACCCCCAGCGAGACGCGGTTGACTCCGGCCTGCCGGAAGCCGCGGAATCGCTCCGCCTCGACAGACGTCGGGTTGGCTTCGAGCGTGACCTCGGCGCCTTGCGCGACCGGCCAGAGGCCCGCGATCGCATCGAGGATGGCGCTCACCGTCGCCGGGGTCATCAAGGACGGCGTGCCGCCGCCAAAAAAGATCGAGGACACGGTGCGGCCTGGCGTCAACCCCGCCCGGTGCGCGAGCTCCGCTCGAAAGGCCTCGACAAAGCGAATTTCGTCGATGGGTTTCGCGAGGACATGGCTGTTGAAATCGCAATAAGGGCATTTCGAGAGGCAAAACGGCCAATGCACATAGATCCCGAAACCTGGCCTGGGCCCGGTCTTGCTTCGCGGAGATATCTTCATTTTGCTCATGCCATCTCCTGCAGCGCCGCGCGACGGGCATGCTCCCGGCACGCTTGCCTCGGCCTGCCGATGTTATCCTGCCGAGACACGGACGCCTTTAAGTTGAAGAGCTCAGGGTCTCTAATTTTTTATTACTTTGTTATGCCGATAAACTTTTGCGATAAGCCGGCAAATCCTTGGAAAAGATCATCGAGACCTCTCCAAATAAAACCTCGCCCCGTCGCCGGCCAGCGTCAATCCTCGCGCGGTCAAAGTCGCGCCACATTCAAGGGCAAACTCATATCCGCGCGAGCCTTCGCGGTCAAAACCGAACAGGCGCCGCAAATCGCAGATTTGCCGTGATTTATTAAGAATACGTTCACCACGTTTTCATAGCGTGTTCATGGCTTGGCTTATCAAGGGACCAGACGGCTTATGAGTAAAGGTGAATATTGAGTTATATTGCACCGCCGCCACAACCGGCCGCCGTTATCGTGACGAAGGATGTCGGCGGTTATGTCACGGATTACGAGAATCAAACCGCGATCTACCGGGCCTCACAACGCGAAGTCAGACTGCATGAGTGCCGCTCGGCGTGCACCTTGGCGCTGAGCCTGCCCAATGTGTGCGTCTATCCAGACAGCATTCTGAAATTTCATCTCGCCTATGATCCGCGCAATCATCAGCCGAACGCGGAGGTCTCGCAACAAATGTTCAACAGCTATCCCGCCGCCGTGCGGGCGAGGCTCGGAACCTTGACCCGGGACTACAAGGTGCTGCGGGGAAGCGAGCTGATCCGCCTCGGGATCAGGGATTGCAACGCGCCCAAGACGATCGAGCCGAAGCCCGCCGAACCTCAGATCATGGTGGCTTCGGCCGCCACGCGGAAATCGCCGCTTGGCGTGCCGCCGCAGACGAGCCCGGATCAGCCTCTTTTCGCGGGTCTCATGGGCAAAATGCTGTCGGCCTTCGGCGCCGGGGAGACGGCAAGCGCCACAGCCGGCCGTGCGGCGATCGCACAGTCCCGCTGGGCCGCCAAATCCGCTCCCGGCCAGAGTCCCGCGCCAGAGATACCGCTGCCGCCGCCGCGGCCGGTTGAACTCGCCGAGGCGCCGCTCCAAGCCGCAGGCCAAGAAACGTCCGGAGCAACGGTTGAAGCCACGGCCGGAGCCGCGGACCAAGCCGCAAGCGAACCGGCGCCGCTTGCAAAGACCACAGACGCTGCCCGCTTGCCGCCCCCGAAGCCCGCAAACACGGCGCTTTCGGCGATCCGGCGGCTTGCCCGCATCGCTCTGCCGAAGCTCATCACCGGCGCGCAACCAATTCTCCCGCCCGATTTCAGCTCCTACGCGGACATGGACCGCTGAACCCGAAAGAGCCAAACGCGGCGCCGGCGCCCATCGGGGCGCGGGTTTCCGGTCCAGCCGATCGCGCCCTGCCGAAGCTTCGCTGCTTCGAGGATCGCCTGGCACGGACTAAGCTTGGTCGGACCTTTTGGCCAATGTGACCCTAACCCCTCCCGTCCCGGCGGCGGGCCGGCGGCTCTGCTTGCGTTCAACAATCACCGTCCTCGCGGCGCCTTCGCGGCCGTTGGACGTCACGATTTGCGTGCTGTTGCGCGGTGGCGCCAGCTTCAGCAGCTCGGCGCGCACCTCTTCCACCGGCAGCTCCATCAGGGCCGCGGCGATTTCGGCCTGCTGTTGAAGATCGTCGGTCAATCCTCGCGCCGCGGCAATCGCTTCCTTAAGGGTCGGCGGGTCGAACCGCACCCGCCGCGTCCCATATTTCGTGTTCCAAACGGTCGACATGGTGGCGGTCCCAAAGATAGCGGCCCCAAAGAGAGCGGTGCGGCCTGAGGTTTTGTTGCGGTGCAAGATATTTTGCATGCAAAGCAAAATCAAGGCTGCACCGTGTCGCGCCCTTGATGGGAAGGAAAACGCTCACCGGCCGGCTTGCCCGCCAAGGAGGCAGGCCCGCGCGAAAATCTGGAAGGCGCGGGCACGGTGCGACAAGCCGGGCGAGCCATCGCTGGGCAAGCCGTGTTTCTCCTCGGCCGTCATTTCGCCAAAGGTCCGCGAAAATCCTTCGGGCAGAAAAATCGGATCATAGCCAAAGCCGAGGCTGCCGCGCGGCGGGAAAACAAGTTCGCCAAAAACCTTGCCTTCAAAGCTTTGGATGTCCCCGCTGGGGAAGGCGACGGCAAGGGCGCAGGTGAAATGCGCCTTGTATGGCGGGCTTGCCTTCGCCGCGCGCAACGCCTCTTCGACTTTTTGCATCGCCGCGCCGAAATCCCGCGAAGGCCCCGCCCAACGCGCGGAATTGATGCCGGGAGCACCACCGAGGGCTTCGACGCAAAGCCCCGAATCGTCAGCCAGCGCAGGGATTTGGGCGCGATCGGCGGCGGCCCGCGCCTTGAGTTCCGCATTGGCAAGAAAGCTGTCGCCGGTTTCGTCCGGCTCCGGCAGGCCGAGGTCTTTGGCCGGAAGGGCCGCGATGCCATAAGGGGCGAGGAGATCAGCCATTTCGGCGAGCTTGCCCGCGTTATGCGTCGCAATCACGAGTTTACCGTTGAGCTTTGGTCGCACGAAATCCCCTCAGTTTGGGCGCTGCCGGACACGTCCTGTGCCAGGAAGGCGCTATTGACCGCAAGACGAGGTGTCAACCAGCCGAAGCGCGAGAGGCCAAAAATTAAGCAAACGTTGAAATAACTATTCACTGATTGCAATTTTCAGAGAATAGCCATAAACACATATTATGAGTCAGACGAAGGCTTTTTCGCAGACCCAAGAAGAAGAGGTTGGCGCGCGGATCAGAGATTTGCGGGCAGCAAAAAGAATGAGCCAAAGCGAACTTGCAGCTCGCTTATGCCTCATTCCCGACGCGATCCGAAAGCTTGAAAGAGGCACGAGCGGCGCCAAGCAATTTATCAAGCTGACAGAAATCGCGCAGGCCCTTGGCACCACCCCAAATAGGATGTTGGGCGTTCAAGAAGGCCTGGAAAAGGAGGCCATCAGAGGCGTGCTCGAGGCCATATTTCTTGAGTTCGGCAAGTCCCTGGATGAAGCCAAGCGTCTCGCGGAATGCGCGCTTTCCGCGATGAACAGCCCTACGGTCCGCGAGAGTGGCGGTCCCATCGCGGACAGCGCCCGGACACAGGGGCGTCGCTTGATGGGGCCCTGTTTGCGGGGGCAAACATAGGCGCTTCGCCAATTTAGATTATAAGATTATAAATTCGGGCGGCAGCATCGCCACGGATCCTCCCGCGCACGGATCCTCCGCGCACTCCTGGCGAGGCTATGGTATGAGACGCCATTGAACTTGCGCCTTCCAGCGTTTTTCATGCGCATCCCCCGTGGTTTTCTTCTCGTCTTTCTTCTTGCCATCCTTGGCATGGCGGACCCCAACGCGGCGCCGCCTTGGCTGAGGCTGCCTTCGACGCCAACCCTGGCCGCGCCGGAGCACAGCGGGTCCGCGCCAGTCAACGGCATCAAAATTTGGTATGCCGAATTTGGCCGCGGCGCGCCCGTGATCCTGCTGCATGGCGGGCTTGCCAACGCCGATTACTGGGGCCATCAAATTCCCTTGCTGGCGAAGCGCTATCACGTCATCGTCATGGATAGCCGGGGCCATGGGCGCAGCACGCGCGACAGTAGGCCCTTTGGCTATGATCTCATGGCGTCCGATGTCGTCGCGCTGATGGATTTTTTGAAGATCCCCAAGGCGGCGATCATCGGCTGGAGCGATGGCGCGATCCTCGGCCTCGACATCGCCATTCACCATCCAGACCGGCTGACAAAGCTCTTTGCTTTTGCCGCGAACTCCGACCCAAGCGGCGTGCAAGACGTCAATCAAAGCCCTGTTTTCAGAGCCTTTATCGCGCGGGCCGAAAAAGAGTATGTGGCGCTCTCGCCAACGCCGGATGAGTATCAGCGCTTCCTTGAAGAAATCACCAAAATGTGGGCGACGCAGCCGGAGTTTACCGCAAAGCAGCTTGAGGCCCTCAGCGTGCCCGTCTGGATCGTAGACGGCGATCACGACGAGGCGATCAAACGCGAAAATACCGAGTTCATGGCAAAGACGATCCCCGGCGCAAGGCTTCTCATTCAGCCGGGCGTGAGCCATTTCTCCTTCCTGCAGAACCCGGAGCAGTTCAACCGCGACGTGCTCCAGTTTCTCGAGTGACTGGCCTTTCAACTGTTTCGAAGCCACTCCCGTTCAAAAAGCCCCGCTCCCTCAGCACACCGCCGGATCATGCCCGTTCCCTCTCGGCCTCGTGCTCCAACTGCAAAATATAGCTTCGCACGGCACCGAACCTCGCTTCGACCGCGTCACCAAAAAGCGGATCCTTCCGGTCGGTCAATCGCGAGGCGATCTCTGCCCAATCCTCGCGCTGAAGCGCCCGAACCGCGGCCGGAAAGAAAACATGGTCTTCCATGGCAATATGGCGCCGTTCGTGCTCGATGAAGTCGAAAATGATGTCGTGGACGGTCTGCCGGGCCACAATCTGATCCGACAGCACGTTCTGGACCGTCTGCGCGACCCGCTGCAAACGTTCCGCTCCCCTCCGGTGCTCGGCCGCGAGATCGCCAATATTGGCAGCGGCGGCGGGATCGCGCGCTTTCAGCGTCTCGAAGACCATGTCCTCTTGCGGATGATGGTAGGCACGAGGATAGACCAGGAAATAGGAGATAATCGCGTGGATAAGCTGGTAGTCAGGCCGCTCGCCGCGATCAAATACGCTCGCTTCCCGCTCAAGTATCAAGAGCAGCTTTTCGATGTTGCGGTGTTCGCGCAGCAAAGTGTCGATGATCATTGGGTTCATCCTCCGCGCGTTTTTTTAACACCGGATCAGCATTCCGGCATTGCGGAAGATCAAACAGGCGGCCGATCCGCGACAGGATCGAAGGCGGCGATCATCGCCGGCGGCGGCGTTACGCGACCGCGCGCTTTTGCACCTCCACAAGCTTGGCGATGCCCGTCTTGGCAAGCGCGATCATGCCGTGCAACTGGGCATCGGTGAAGACCGCCGCTTCCGCCGTCGCCTGCACTTCGACCAGGGAGCCCGCCCCCGTCATGACGAAATTCGCGTCGGTCTCGGCGGCCGAATCTTCTTCATAATCGAGGTCGAGCACCGCTTCGCCGCTCGCAATGCCGCAGGAGATCGCCGCGACATGGTCGCGCAAAGGGAGGTCCTTGATGATCGAGCGGCCGTGCATCCATTTGAGGCAATCGTGTAGGGCGACCCAGGCGCCGGTAATCGAGGCGGTCCTTGTGCCGCCATCGGCTTGCAGAACATCGCAGTCCAGCGTGATCTGACGTTCGCCGAGGGCCGGAAGATGGGTGACCGCGCGCAGACTGCGGCCGATCAGGCGCTGGATCTCTTGCGTCCGGCCGGAGGGCTTGCCCGCGGTGACCTCGCGCCGGGTCCTTGTGTGCGTCGCGCGCGGCAACATGGCATATTCGGCGGTGATCCAGCCGCGCCCCTGGCCGCGCAGCCAGGCGGGCGGTTTGTCTTCGAGCGAAGCCGTGCACAGCACATGGGTTTGCCCGAACTTGACGAGGCAGGAGCCTTCGGCATAGCGCGCGACATTGCGTTCAAGTGAAACAGGCCGCAATTCATCCGCGGCGCGCTTGGAAGGGCGCATGAAAATCCCCGTTGCGTTAAGGCCCGCTTCTAGTGCCCCGGCACATTTTGTGCAACCCGGGGGGCGCCACAAGGATAAAACCGCGTGGCGCGGCTGCCGGACGGCGAAGGCTCCACGGTTCGCCGGCCGCGAGTCCTAGGGCTGCGACGCGAGGACGGAAATCTTGACATAATGCAATCCAAGACCAAGCAGGCCTTGAAGACTCATGCTTCCGATGCTGAGCGCGATCAAAAGGAGAATGATATGGGAGCCCGTGCGATCTTCTATTTTTATAAAGTTATATATAGACGATATTAAGAAAATGACACCGAAACACAAAGGTATGGCAGAATAGCTATAGGCCGTTTCTTTCGACAGATTCAAAACCCTCAAAGGATCGACGAGAAAAAGGAAAAGAATATGGATCGAAAAGCTGAGAACGGTCAGCACGGTGCTGCTCAAAAGCGCTCTTTCGGGAGAGCGCGGAGAAATACCCAAAGTTCTTTCCGCCCTTCGTAACACGCCCATCGCGGCCTGTTCCCGCCGCTCGTTGCCGCCGTTTTCCAGCTTTGCCATAGCCCATTCCCCAGATGGCCGAGGCTCGTAAGATCAGCCGCAATTTGTCTTTTGGCAAGGCATGTCAATTCTGAGCAACCGCTTGGGCAGAGATGCTGCACCGCACCCTGGAGTTCGCCGCCTTCAAGGCGACGGCCGCCATTGATCGCCGCCGCATTGCCAGCACGAGATTTGCTTGCCAAGCTTGGCCTGGGAAGCAAATCCCTCGGCCGCACTCAGGCCTCGCGTCAAAGGGAACCAAAAATGACATTCTTCCTGTCCGGGCTTCCGCTATGGGCCGCTGCGATTGTGCTGGTGATCCTCCCCACGGTCGCCGCCATGTGCGGCCCGGTCCTGATGCGCCACCGGATCGGGCTCGAGCGTCTGGCCAACAATAGCGTCTGGCCAACAATAATGAGATCGCGGGATTCAAATTTGCCACGGTCGGTGTGATCTACGCGGTGCTTCTCGCCTTCGCCGTGTGGTGTGGGAGAAGTACAGTGACGCGGAGGCCGCGGTGATCCAGGAGGCCGGAGCCGCCGCGACGCTCTACCGGCTGGCGAGCGGGCCGGAACCGGAGGCCGTTTGCGACACGGGTTGCGTTGGGAAACTACCTTCGGCTTGCGATCAATCGGGACTGGCCGCTCATGGCGGCAGGAAAGGCAAGCCGCGAGGCCACGCAGGCGCTCGATGCGGTCTATGCCGCCGCCATGCGCGTGACGGAGAAGGGATCAAGAGAGCCAGCCATTTTTGTGGAGATGTTCAGGCAGCTCGACGCCATCACCCAGGCCCGCCGCGTCCGGCTGCATCTTGCCACAGGCATCATTCCCAAGATTTTGTGGGTGGTCCTGTTTTGCGGCGCGGTCCTCACCGTGGGATTCACCTTCTTTTTCGGCACCGCGAATTTGCCGGCTCAGGTCCTGATGACCGGAATATTGTCGGGTCTTCTTGTGATCGTGACGATCGATTATCCCTTTACGGGTCCCGTTCATATCAGCAGCGAGCCAATTCATAACGTAGTTGAGGATTTCGCGAGCGGCTAGACTTAACCCGCCGCAACTGTCGATCCGGACACGGCCAAGCTTGAAGACCGGTGCAATGCTGACCCTTTTTTCCTATCCGGACCTTTTTGGCGTCGCCGACAACAATCCCTACGGCCTCAAAGTCTATGCTTTCCTAAAATTGTGCAAGCTTGCCTTCCGGCATGAACACATCTTCGACACCAAAGACGCGCCGCGCGGGCAGCTGCCCTATCTCCTGGATGGCGAGACAGCCATCGGCGACAGCGATGCGATCATCTCGCATTTGATCGCGCGATATGCGCCCCCGATCGATGACGGCCTGACGGCAAGCGAGCGCAATCTGGACCATCTTATTCGAAGGACGCTCGATGATCTTTATTGGGTCATGTCCTATTCGCGCTGGAAGGATCCGCGCTTCTGGCCGCTTTTCAGGGACGCCCTTCTCAAAACTCACCAAGGTCTCAGCGAGGCCTCACTGGAAAAAGCGCGGGCGTATAATTTCAAGCGCTACTATTATCAGGGCATCGGGCGTTATGAGCCCGAGGCGGTGTATGAAAGGGGGATCGCCGATTTGCGAGTCCTGGCGGACCTCGTTCCCGACCGTGGTTTCTTGTTTGCCGCAAAGCCGAGCAGCTGTGATGCGGGGCTCTATGGATTTATTGCCAATATCTATTTCTATGAGATCGACACGCCCTTGAAGGATTTTCTTATCTCGAGGCCAAACCTCGCCGCGCACTGCCGGGCAATTCATGCCATGCTCGGCGGGTCAGCACCCGCACTGCCGGGGCAAGGCTGACACGCGCCGCGGCGCGCCCTCTTACGCCTTGGCTCGACGCGACCGACAGGCCTTATATAATGGCGGACAGGTCTTACATGGTTGTGAGATTCGCGGCGCCGAGCCGCGGGATCGTTTTCTCCTCTTCGTTCTAGCGAAATTCCCATGCTTGCGCGTGTTCCCGGCCTACTTGTTCATTGCTTTACGGCGAGCGGAGCCGCCTTTGGGCTCGCCGCGCTGCTCGCCGCGGCCGATGGGCGCTTTCCCGCCATGTTCGCCTGGCTCGGGGCGGCGTTCGTGGTTGATGCCGTGGACGGCACCTTGGCCCGGCGTTTCAAGGTCGCGGAATTGGTGCCGCATATCGACGGCGTTGTCCTCGACCTTGTGGTCGATTTCCTCACCTATGTCGTCGTGCCGCTCGTCGCTTTGTGGCGTTCGGGCCTGCTCGAGCCGCCGCTCGCAATCTTCGTGTGTTGCGTGGTCTGCGCGGCTTCGGCCCTTTATTTCGCCGACCGGCGGATGAAGACCGACGACCTTTGGTTTCGCGGTTTCCCGGCGATTTGGAACGTCCTTGTCTTTTATCTTCTTGTGCTGCGGCCGGCACCCCTTGTTGCCACGCTCATCGTTGCCGCCGCCGCTTGCTTGATGTTCACGCCCATTGTTTTCGTGCACCCTTTGCGGGTCGTGCGGTTGCGCTCCGTCACGCTGACCGCGACGGGCGTATGGAGCGCCGCCGCCATCGCGGCCGTCGATCAGAATCTGTTTGCGGCCGATCCCACCATCAAGACGGCGCTCATCGGAGTGGCTGTGTATTTTTTGATCTTGCCACTGTTCCGGAATATTCCATAGTCCTGGCGAGCTTCGCCAAGGATCGCGAAGGATTGCGGCGGCAGATATCAATTGACGTGGAGCTCCTTCACCCGCCGCGAGAACTCCGCCGCCTCGAACCAAGGCTTGAACTTAAATGTCCGCACCTGGAAACGAACTGAGCCAAGCGGCAAGCCCTTATCTCTTGCAGCACGCGAGCAATCCCGTGCATTGGCGGATGTGGGGCGAGGCGGCGCTCCGGCAGGCGCAGGAACAGGGCAAGCCGATCCTGCTCTCCATCGGCTATGCGGCCTGCCATTGGTGCCATGTGATGGCGCATGAAAGTTTCGAGGATGATGCGACCGCGGCGGTGATGAACGAGCTTTTCGTGAATATCAAAGTCGATCGCGAGGAACGCCCTGACATCGATCATATTTATATGTCGGCCTTGCATGCTTTTGGCGAACGCGGCGGCTGGCCTCTCACCATGTTCTTGACGCCAACCGGCGAACCGTTTTGGGGCGGCACCTATTTTCCCAAGGACTCGCACTATGGCCGGCCTTCCTTTGTGAGCATATTGAAGACGGTCGCGGCAGCTTTTCGCGCGGAGCCCGCGCAGATCAAGGAAAACGCCGAAATCATCCGGCAACACCTCACAAGACCCGCCGCGCGCGGCGGCGAGGCCGGGCTCAGCCTTGAACAAGTGAACGAACTCGCGCAGCACCTCACCGGGTTCATCGACCCCGTCCATGGCGGCCTTCAAGGCGCCCCGAAATTCCCGAATACGCCCATTCTCGAACTGCTCTGGCGGGCCGGCGCACGGCTTGGAAAAGCCCCTTATCGCGATCTCGTCAAATTGACGATGACCCAGATGGCGGAAGGCGGCATCTATGATCATCTCGGCGGCGGCTATGCCCGCTATTCGACCGATGCGCGCTGGTTCGTGCCGCATTTTGAAAAAATGCTCTACGACAATGCGCAGATCCTCGAACTCCTGGCGCTCTGCCATCATGAGTTCGGGGGCGAGCTTTTTCGCGCCCGCGCGCAAGAAACGGTTGCCTGGCTTAAGCGTGAAATGACGACGGCGGAAGGCGCGTTTTGCGCGAGCCTCGACGCCGACAGCGAGGGAGTCGAAGGCAAATTCTACGTCTGGACCTATCCGGAAATCACCGCGCTGCTTGGTCCTGCGGACGCCGCGTTTTTTGGCACATTCTACGATGCCTCGGAAAGCGGCAATTGGCATGATGAGGCGCATGGCGGGCACGTCATCGTCCTGAACCGCCTTGCAACGAAACCGCCGGCGCCGGAGGAAGAATCGCGGCTCGCCCCCTTGCGCCAAAAACTGTTCGGAGCGCGGGAAAAGCGCGTCCATCCCGGTCTCGACGACAAAATCCTCGCCGATTGGAACGGGCTCATGATCGCCGCGCTCGTGAACGCAGCGACGATTTTTAACGAGCCCGAATGGATCGCGCTTGCCGCGCGGGCCTATGATTTCATCGCCACCACGCTGCACTTCACGGATGCGGAAGGGCACAGGCGCCTCGCCCATGGCTGGCGCGCGGGCGTTCTCGTTGCGCCGGGTCTCGCCCTCGACCATGCCGCCATGATGAGCGCCGCGCTCGCCTTGCATGAGGCGCGCAATTTTGGGCCGGCCCCTCCCCTGACGCGCGATTATCTTGCCGACGCGACGAATTGGGCGGAGGCGCTCGACACCTACCATCGCGATCCGGAAACCGGGCTTCTCAATATGACGGCGAAGGACGCGGGCGACGTGATTTTACGGCCCGCGCCCACAGTGGACGACGCGATCCCGAATGCGCATCCGATCGCGTTGTTCACGCTCGTGCGGCTGGCTGGCCTCACGGGTGAGGCGCGCTGGCTCGCGCGGGCCGACGCGCTTTTCGAGGCGCTCGCCGGCGAGGTGCGCAGCAATCTCGTCGGCCATGCGGGGATTTTGAACGCGCTTGATTTCCGCTTGCGGGCCAAGGAAATTGTCACAGCCGGGGCACGGCGGAAAGAGCTTTACGAGGCGGCGCTCGGCGTGCCTTTTTCCGCCCGCGTCGTGATCGACATCGACCAGCCGGAGGCCGTGCCGCAAAGCCATCCGGCGAGAGCGCAAGCAAAATTGGCGGGCGAGGCGGCGGCCTTTGTTTGCGCGGGCGGGACCTGCTCCTTGCCGGTCAGGACGAAAGAGGCATTGCTGGAGAGTATTGGTTATGCTTAACTCCGCTTTGCAGCGGCGCCGCCAGGACGAAGGCATGTCCGGATTTGGGGTCCGATCGAGGGAAGCTTTCGATTAAATGGGCAATTTTTTTAGCATCATCATTGGAAACTTACTAAATTTTGTAGTATTTATTTCGCACGCCATAATCGTATTGTTCCACAATGCTGTGCTATTGGCGTTTGTCCTTGCGTTTCTCTATGGAATATTTTTGCTTATTCGCTATGGCTGGGCCCGCTTCCGCGGGCTCTGGGCCCATCCAAAACCGCCATCCGCGCCGCAAGATGAGCAGGAAAACGGCCGCGAATGAGCCGCGCGGCCGCGAAGTGTGGTGAGGTGCAATTTAGGCCTGCCGTTCCCGCCCGGCGAGACGGCACTGCGGCGGCGCCTTGGCGAGCCCTTTGAAGACGCCGAGTCTGTGGATCAGATAGAGCGCCGCAAAGGCGGCGAAATTGATCGCCAAAATCCGTCTCACGATGGACGGCGTAAAATTCGAGACGCCGCTCCCGACAAATAGAGAAATCGCGAACAGCGACCCTTCATACACCGCGAAAGCCGCAAGAAAAGCGGCCACGGCCACGGCGCCGCTGGTCTGCGGAAAACGCTCTTTCGCCCAAAGCGCGGCAAGCGTCGAAGCCAGCCCGATGGCGCCGAGACCTGCGCCCCAGGCAAAAGTGCTTGGGTCCATCGGATAATGAAGGAGCGTGAAGCCGGCGATTTGATTGGCTAGCCAGACCGCGCCAACGAAAGCAAAAGCGTCGCGGCGGCTAAGAGTCAGGGCGGCGATGGCCGCAAAGGCCGCGAGCGGCACGGCACACGCAAAGCCGAGGCTGAAGACGACACTCGCCACGACGAGAAATGCGATCCAGAGCGGGCGGCGCTCCACTGAAGGGTGAGACAGCTCTGCCATGTTCTCTCCTTGTTTGAACCGGCCATCCATGGGTCCCGGGCCTCGCTAAAGCCAGGCCGGAAACTTTTTAAGATATCGGATTCCTTTGCGCCGCGCCAGCGCGGCGCAAAGGAATCACGCGCGGTTTTTGCCCCCGAATCCGGCGTCATCAGCCGCGAGGGGAGACGCTGAAAGCGCGAAAACTCTGCCAGCTGGAGATGGCGAGCGCAAGGAAAGTCGCGAGCCATGCCGCGACCGAAATCCACAACATCGCGAGCGATGCCGCACGCAACAGAGGAAAGTCCGCCGCGAGCGAGAATCTGAGGCTGGCGAGGGAATACATTCCAAGCGGAAACACCATGGCCCAAAGCATCGGCGTATATGTCAGGGGCACGCGGCGAACGCCATGCTTCCAAATTCCAAAGAGCAACAACAACGGAATCCACCATGTCGCCCACGCCCACAAACTCAGCGTCACGCCTTCAAGAAATGGCCGCATGGACTCTAGGCTTGGCATGCCGCTTTCGATAAGCAGAAGTTCTGATCCTGCATTGGTGCTGATCGCTGCGGCGCCCATGACCACCCATAGCAGGGGCGTCACATCGTCGGGGCCAATGTCGAAAAAGAAGATGCGATAGGCCATGAGCACGACAAGAATGGCGTAGAGCCCAATCCCGATGCTCCATAGCATATGATTAAGTACAAAAACGGTGGCACTGAAATCGCCCGTCGCGGGCGCGATGAGCGTGCCCAAGATCACCAAAGATTCCGTGCCAACAATCGCGAGCAGCCAGCCGCCGTGAACGGCGTCTGCCCCATGCGTGCTGTTGCGAAAAGTGAAAACGCCGAAGCCATAATAAATGAGCGTAAACCAGGTGAAGAGCGCCAAGAACCATAGATCGAGAGGCACCCCCGCCACCCCCCGCAGGTAAAAGCCGGCACCGAGGATGTCGTTGGACGCGACAAGGGTAAAGAATGAAAACACGCGACGCGGACTGGTCAAATCCGACCACACCAAATCCGGAAACCGGATAGAGCGCAATGCGGCAAGCATGGCCAGCCACGCATAGGACACAACATTCGCATCGAGCAGCAGGCCGGACAATTGATGATAGGCTTCGAGGAACAGGGCATTCGAAATAATCCCCGTTGCCATCACAAATGCGAAACAGTCGGGATGGAGGGCCGCGCTCTGGCTGACAATCCACCCGCCCAATCGGCGCGGAAGGATTCCTTCGCGCAAAGCCCGGAACAGATCCGCCCGTCCCATCATCATCTGTATCTTGGCCGCATCACCCGTTCCGATGCGCTACAGAACCACGGCCGTGCGCGCCACATCGTTTAGCCGTGCTTCACGGATGGCTAGAGATTTCGCAGCAGCGCATTCAGCTTACCATAGAGCAGCGTTTGCGCTTCTTTTATCCTTGGCCCCTTGAACATGGCACCGAACACCGGGTCCAAATGATCGAACCGTGCGCCGGTGAGTCTTTCGATATCCTCGAAATACCATTTTCCCTTTTCGATCATTGACGGCTCGCGCCCGAAAATTCCTTCACCGCCCAAAGGTTGAGCGCCGCCCGCGAATGGAAAGCGCTGCGAGATCGAGCTGACCGCGCCGTCGTTCTCTCGCCATTTGCCGATCGAAAGATCACCCGTTCCCCAAGATGGGATCGGCGGCGTCGTGAAATCTGGCTTGAGCGCTTGAAATTGCGCGGCGCCCTTGAGCAGGAAAGTCATGGATTTGTCTGGCCGCTCTGTCTTCGGTCCAAACGGCAGGCCAAGGAAACCTTCTTCATGTGTCGCGCGCGTCACCAGGGAAAAATAATAAGTTTCCTTCTGCGTTTGGAAGGTTTGATTGGCCGCAAGACAGCCTTGCAAGCTGAGGTCGAAGGCGAGATTGTCGTTCCCCTCCGTGAACCGGTGGCAATTCTCGAAAAAAGCCAGGATCTCATCGTTTGTCGCGTTCGCCTTGCCGATCCATTGATCGAGATAAAGGTCATAGTCCCCGCCGAAATCATGGACCGGACGCGCGGCTCGTCTTATCACCTCGATGACATCGAGGGCCGATCGTATCAAAAAACCCGGCCCATGTTTGAGTTTGCCGGTCTTTTCGTCGCAAAACATATAGGTCAGTGTCGAGCCGTCGAGGACACCGGCCACGCAAATCACGGCTTCGACCCAATTTGCGTGGGACTCTTGCGCCAGCAACTGCTGCAGCTGCAGGCATGTCTGGGCTCCGGCGCTATGGCCGATCAGAATGACAGGATTGTCCGCCGACCAATCGCGAACCCAACCCTGACCCGTGTAGTCGCGCGAGGTTTGATCGTGGCCCGCTGCGGCGCTGTGTTCGGCGCCGTAATCGACCGCGGTTCCCTTGATCTTTGCAAATATTTCACAGGCGCGGTCATGAAAGGAGCTGATGGGACCGCATTTCGCCTCGTGGATCTGGAAGCGGTTCCCATCGAACTGCTTCAGCGCATCGCCCCAATAAGGAAAACCCCCGAGCTCACCCGGTCCCCAGCCGAACAAGCCTGGCACGAAGACGATGTGGTTCGCTTTCATCGGCGCCATCTCGCCATCTGATCTGCGCCGATCTCAATGAGACGGCGATCGCGAGTCTCACGATCAGCAACCCGCTGGGGCCTTATGCCGCCTGCTGCTTTGGCCGCACCTCGGCCGTGTAATCTTCGATCAAGGCGCGGGAAATGGCGCCGGGCGTGAACTTATAGGGCCCGGCCTCGGACACCGGGGTGACTTCGGCGCCGGTGCCGCAGATGAAACATTCCTCGAAATCCGCGAGCTCCTCGGGCATGATCCGGCGCTCGATCACGTCGATGCCGCGCCTTTTGGCAAGCTCGATCACGGTGCGCCTTGTGATGCCATCGAGAAAGCAATCGGCGATTGGAGTATGGATCACGCCCTTCGCGGTGAAAAAGATATTGGCGCCGGTGCATTCGGCGACCCGCCCCAGCCAATCAAGCATCATCGCATCGGCATAGCCGCGCCGCTCGGCACGATGTTTGGAGATGGTGCAGATCATATAGAGGCCGGCAGCCTTGGCGCGGCACGGCGCGGTCAGCGGATCGGGCCGCCGATAATCGGCGATATCGAGCCGGATGCCTTTCATTTTCTGTTCGACGTCGAACATGCTCGGCCAGTCCCAGACGGCGATGGCGACGTTGATCGTCGAATTCTGCGCCGCGACCGCCATCATTTCGCTGCCGCGCCAGGCCACCGGCCGCACATAGCAATTTTGCAGATTGTTTTTGTCGACGACGAGCTGCTTTGCCCTGTCCAAATCCGCCACGGAATAGGGAATTTCAAAATCGAGCAATTCCGCCGAGGTTCGGAACCGCTCCGAATGCTCCGTCGATTTGAAAATGCGGCCGCCATAGGCGCGCTCCCCCTCGAAGACACAGGAGGCATAATGAAGGCCATGTGAGAGAACATGGAGCTTGGCATCCCGCCAGGGGACGAGATTGCCGTTCATCCAGATGAAACCGTCGCGCTGGTCGAAGGGCAAAACGGACATCTCTCACTCCTTCGCTGATTTCGCCAAATTCGCTGATTTCGCTAATAATGAGTGAACCTAATATAGCGAGGCGGGGGGGACAAAAATAAGGACCGGCTTGAAAAAAGTCGCCGGCGGGCGCCCACTTGACGTATAAGGATCTTCCTGAAATATGTCAATATTGCTGACATAAAGGTTGCTTGCGTGGTTCTGAGTGCTCGAAGTGAGGACGTGGCCCAAAATCTCCCGAGGCCCTTTGCCGCCGCCGTGGCGGAAGCGGCAGGCGGCGCGCCGATGTATGATCTGATCGAGCTCATGTTTTTCGCCTATCGCGATTTTGTTGGCGATGCCGATCATCTGCTCGCCACCCTTGGGTTTGGCCGGGCGCACCATCGGGTCTTGCATTTTGTCTCCCGGCGGCCGGGCCTCACCATCGCGGAATTGCTGGATATTTTGAAAATCACCAAACAGAGTCTCAATCGCGTCCTCAAGGAATTGCTCGATCAGGACTATGTCGAGGCCCGCCAGGGCATGCGCGACCGCCGCCAGCGCCAATTGTTTCCAACGCCGCGGGGAAAAGCCCTGGCTTTGGATGTCGCGAACTTGCAGTCGAAGCGGTTCGCAACCGTGTTCGCCGGGCTGCCCGAAGGAGCGCGTGCGCAGGCGATCGCTTTTCTCCTCGCCATGGTCGATGCAAAGGAGCGCGACAAGATCGCCATGATGACCGTGCCGAGCCCGGCCACGGCATTTATCCCAGGGCCGCAGCTGTGAGCCAATTGCCAAATGGCGCATCGGGGGGCCCTGCGGCGGCGGCGCCGGCCGACGATGCCGCGCATCTTCTTATCGTCGACGACGACCGGCGCATCCGCATGCTTTTGTCTCGTATGCTGAGCGAAGAAGGCTATCGCGTCACGGCCGCCGCCGATGCCGAGGAAGCCATGGCCCGTCTCAAGAGCCTGTCGTTCGACCTGATCGTCCTCGATGTCATGATGCCGGGCGAGGATGGTTTTGCCTTCGCGGCGCGGCTGCGGGCGAGCGGACCGGACCTCGCCCGCGTCCCCATCCTGATGCTGACGGCGCGCAGCGAAGCGGACGACAGGGTGCGTGGCTTGGAGAGCGGCGCCGACGATTATCTCGGCAAGCCTTGCGAGCCGCGCGAGCTCACCTTGCGGATCGCCTCGATCCTGCGGCGGGCGCCGCCGCGCGCCATCGTGGGGCCTCCCGCCTTTGTGCGCTTTGGCGATTTCAGCTTCGACCTTGGCCGTGGCGAACTGCGCCATCGCGATGACATCATCCGGCTGACCGACCGGGAGCGCGAGATGCTCCGCCTTCTGGCGGAAAACGCCGGTGAAACGGTCGCGCGCGAGACCCTCGCGGGATCCGGCGTGGCCGCCAATGAGCGGACGGTTGATGTGCAGGTCAACCGGCTGCGCCGCAAGATCGAGCGCGATCCCGCCAATCCTCTCTTTTTGCAAACCGCGCGGGGGGCGGGCTACCGCTTGCTGGTCGACCGCTGAAACAGCTGAACGGGGGCATGCCTTGAGCCTTTCCCTCCCCGTCTCGTTCGAGCAGCCGCGCTCCTGGTGGCGGGCGTTTTGGCGCAAGTTCGCCACGCTCCTGCCCAAGGGCCTCTATGCGCGGGCGCTTCTCATTGTCATCATGCCGATGGTGATTTTGCAATGCGTGCTCACCTATGTGTTCATGGAGCGGCATTGGCAGCGGATCACCATGCGGCTTTCCAATGCCTTGACGCATGAGATCGCGGCGATCGCCGATCTCCATCAAGCTTTTCCGGGACGGAAAAACGACGACGTCCTGGTGCGGATCGCCCAGCAGCGCTTGAATATAGATTTGGAGTTCCTGCCCAAAGGCGGCCTGCCGCCGGCGCTGCCAAGACCGTTCTTCTCCATCATTGATGCCGCACTGTCGAACGAGATCAAACAGCAGATCGGCAAGCCATTCTGGCTCGACACGGTCGGGAATTCGAATTTCATCGAGATCAGAATTGTGCTCGACGACGCCATTTTGCGCGTTGTTGCCTTGCGCAGCGCGGCCTATGCCTCGAATTCCCATATCTTCCTTTTGTGGATGATTGGCACGTCCTTTGTCTTGATTGTCGTGGCGATCGTCTTCCTCGGCAATCAGATCAAGCCGATCCTGTCGCTCGCCGGCGCGGCCGAGGCGTTTGGCAAGGGCCGCGATCTTGATTTCCATCCGCGCGGCGCCCGCGAAGTGCGCCAGGCGGGCTACGCTTTCGTTGAGATGAAGCGGCGCATCGAGCGCGCCTTCGAGCAGCGCACCACCATGCTGAATGGGGTGAGCCACGATCTTCGCACCATCCTCACGCGATTTAAGCTTTCGCTCGCCTTGATGACCGAGACCGACGAGACGCGCGAACTGCAAAAAGACGTCGATGAAATGCAACGCATGCTCGAGGTTTATCTCGCCTTCGCGCGGGGCGACGCCGGGGAAAGCGCGGCGGAAATCGACATCGCGGAATTTTTGGAGGACCTCCGGCTCGATGCGGAGCGGGCGGGTTTTGATGCCAAGATCGCTTTTAAAGGCGATCCGATCGTCACTCTCAGGCCCAATGCGTTCAAGCGCTGCCTTGCCAATCTCATCGGCAATGCGCAAAGCCACGCCAAGCATATTTCCATCGAGGCGGTGCGCGATGAGCGGTTTCTGACGGTCCATGTCGATGACGACGGCCCCGGCATTCCGCCCGCCAAACGCGAGGATGTGTTCCGGCCGTTCTACCGCCTCGACAGCGCCCGCAACCAGGACAAGGGCGGCACCGGGTTAGGGCTTGCGATCGCCCGCGACATCGCCCGCTCGCATGGCGGCGATATTAGCCTGTCCGACAGCAAGGCCGGGGGGTTGCGGGCAACGGTGCGGGTGCCGGTGTGATGATCGCACAGCTTTGCCCCGCCCAAATGTTCACGATCTGTTTTTAACAAAATAAGCTCCTCCGCGCATGCGTTTTGAACATGCGTGTCTGGCGCTCCGCGAGCATCGCCCGCTGATCATTCCGCAGTGCTGAGGATCAGCGCGCGGCAAGCCTTTCGATCAGAGCCATCGCTGCGGCGGGCGCTTTCGGCTTAAAGCCATCGATGAAATAAATAAAAACATCCCGCGATTTCGGTGGCCGCTTTTCGGACGCCGCGATCGTTTCGAGGCCGGCCAGGGCTTTGCCCTGAGACCAGGCGGACTCGCGCCGTGTCCAGATGTCGAGCGCCTCCGCCGGATAACCGCTCGCTTCGTCCTTCGATGCGCATTGCAAGCGGGCATAGACAAATGATGATGTGACATCGGGAATGTGCGGAAACGCCTCTTTGTCGGTGAGCACCACGCCGGTTTTATAGGCACGCAAAAGCTCGACGAATTCCGCCGTCCGAAAACTGTCGTGCCGGACCTCGACGGCGTGGCGAATCTTTTGGCCTTCGATGCTTTTGGGCAGCAGCTTGAGGAAGGCTTCGAAATCGGCGGGGTCATAGCGCTTCGTTGGCAGAAGCTGCCAATTGACCGGTCCGAGCTTCTCCTTGAGGTTCATGACGCCGCTCGTAAAAAAGCGCTCGATCGAAGACCCAGCCTCGGCGAGAACGCGGCGGTTGGTGGCGAACCTCGGGCCCTTGAGCGCGAAGACGAAGCCCTCCGGCGTCTCTTCGCGCCACCTCGCAAAACTCTCCGGCCTTTGCGTGCCGTAATAGGTACCGTTAATCTCGATCGAGCTCAGCCGCCGGCTCGCATAATCGAGTTCTTGGCTTTGCGCGAGACCCTTGGCAGACCGTGTGGAAAGACGGACTATGCGGATTCCGCTGCCGCATTTGGCGCGATAGAATCGGCCATGACACACATTTCTGGATTCGAACGTTCGCAAATCTTGTTGTTGCCGGAGGCGGTGGACGACTACGTTGGCGCCGACAATCCGGTGCGGTTCATCGACGCCTTTGTCGATGAACTCGACCTCGCGGCGGCGGGGTTTAGTCGCGTTGAGCCGAAGGCGACGGGCCGCCCCGGCTATTCGCCAGCCGATCTGTTGAAGCTCTACATCTACGGCTATTTGAACCGGGTGCGGTCGAGCCGTCGGTTGGAGATGGAGAGCCACCGCAACATCGAGGTGGTCTGGCTGCTCCGGAGCCTGAAGCCCGACTTCAAGACCATCGCCGACTTTCGGCGCGACAATCGGGCGGCCTTCCGGTCCGTGTTCCGTGAGTTCGTACTGCTTTGCCGGCGGCTCGACCTCTATGGACGCGAGTTGCTGGCCGTGGACGGAACCCGGATCAAGGCGGTCAACAACAAGGATCGCAACTTTCACGCGGAACTCGCTGCAAGATTTCATCCGCGCGGCCGACGAGCGGCTGGACGACTATTTGCGGCGGCTGGACGAGGGCGATATCGAGGAAGGCGGAACGGGCGGCGGCGCGCGCACGAGAAACCTGGCCGAGAAGATCGAGGCGCTCCGCCAAAAACGCGGCCGGTACGGGGCGATGCTGGCGGATCTTGAACGAACCGGCGAGAACCAAATATCGCTGACTGATCCCGACAGCCGGGCGATGGCCGCCCATACGAAGGTTGGGGCTACAACATCCAGATCGCGGTCGACGCGAAGAACAAAATGATCGTCGAGCAGGCTGTGACCAATCAGGTCGTGGACATGGGCCTGCTGAAAGAGACCGCCGAGTCGGCCCGCGCCATTCTCGATGTCGAGAATATCGATGTCGTCGCCGATCGCGGCTACTTCAAGATCGAGGACATTGAGGCCTGCGAAAAGGCGGGGCTGACGCCCCATGTTCCCAAGCCGCAACGCGGATCGTCGGTGCGCAATGGTTTTTTCCGCAAGGACGAGTTCCAGTATGATCCGGACCAGGATGTGTACATCTGTCCGGCCGGAGAAACACTATCGCCGAACCATGAAGGCAAGTCGCGGGATTTGAAGAAGATCGATTACAGCAATCCGGCGGCATGTCCTGCCTGTCCTCTTCGGTCGCGGTGTACCACAGACCGTCGCCGGGTCTCGCGTCTGGAGAACGAGGCGGTGCTCGACCGGATGGCCGCCCGCCTGAAGGCGAGGCCGGGAATCCTCGACCGGCGTCGCGAACTCGTCGAGCATCCCTTCGGCAGCATCAAGCAATGGATGAACCAGGGCGCCTTTCTGATGAAGGGCCTCGACAATGTCCGGGCTGAGTTCAGCCTCACGGCGCTCGTCTACAATCTGCGCCGGGCCCTCAACATCCTTGGCGTCGAGGCCATGATGGCGGCCGTTCGAGCATGAAACGAGGGTAATACAAGGTGCGTTCCCGGCCGGAATAACCTGCATGGACGCCCCTGGGGTCACGACAGGCGATTCTCTCGACCAGAACGCGCAAAATGCGCCACGGTGCGTCTCACGATCGTTATTGCGCGACTGCGAATTGTTTTCACACGGTCTGCTTGGGATAGAAAGTCCCGCGCCAAGGCTCATAAGTCCAGCCGCCGATGCCAACTCGGATCCTTCCTGACATGGGCGGAGCGCTCCCTTGTCCCTGGCTTTGGCTAACTCAATCCCCGCAAATGGCGGTAGACGATGACGCGGGAGACGAAGCCGGTGACGATCGCGATTCCCGCCGCCAAACTTTGCAATTTGCCGCCGTTACGTATCGGGAACTGTCGGGAAAACCCCAACGCCTATACAACGCCTATATATTGTCCGATGGAACCGTAATTCATGGTGGCTTTGACCCGATCGGCGTGAACAGCACGTCCGCATCGCCACTCCCCCTTTTCGGGGGGAGCGCAGGCTGGTATTTTCGTAAACACGCGAAGACATCGGAGGGGACCCGATGGGAGCGGTCGAGCATCTCAAAAGTTTGTGTTGCCTTGGGCTGCCGCCCGAGAGCGCGATGGTCGCAATCGCACCTCTCTTGCACGAGATCATTCCCCACGGGTCGTCGCGCATGGCACTTTTGAACCCCGACGCCACACTCGGCCGCGGATACGCCGAAAACCCAGCAACATCGGCGGTCCTCCGTGAACACCTATGGCAATTCATGGACGACCCATCCGCCCTCGTATCTCTCTGGGTGCCTGCTTTCTATGCGGCGGGCATTGGCTGGACTTTACACCAGCAAGGCCGCAGCTACTTGGATAGCAGGCCACCATTATGCTCTCGCTGCTGACCCAGCACGGGCGAGCGACACCGCTTCTGTGGCTGACGGTCGATAAATCCACCCTCAAGAACCGGCGCAACGAATATGAATATCAGGCGCTTGTCCGCTTGGCCGATGCCCTCCCGGCGGACATCAAGGTGTGCATCGTTGCCGATCGTGGGTTCGGTGATCAAAAGCTCTACCGGATGCTGACCGAGGAGTTGAAATTCGACTACGTCATCCGCTTCCGGGGCAACATCACGGTGACCGGCACGGCCGGCGAAACGCGCACCGCCGCCGCCTTTGTTGGACCCGGCGGGCGGGCGCGCCTCCTGCGCGGCGCCATGGTGACGGCCGATCGCTATCAGGTGGGAACCGTGTTGTGCGTGCAAGACAGGAAGATGAAACAGGCTTGGTGTTTGGCTGCCAGCAGCACCAGCGCGACTTCGCGGGCTTTGATGAGCCTGTATGGCAAGCGCTGGGGCATCGAATGCGGGCTGCGCGACACCAAGGACCCGCGTTTCGGCATGGGCATGGGATCGATCCACGTCAGCACGCCGGAGCGGCGCGACAGGCTATGGCTGCTGAACGCATTTGCATCGCACTGCTGACCTTACTCGGGGCGGCCGGTGAAGTGCTCGGCTATGATCGATATCTCAAGTCAAACACAGCCAAGCGCCGCACCCACTCGCTGTTCCGCCAAGGCTGCATGCTCTACGAATTGATCCCTACAATGCCAGAGGTCCGATTACAGCCATTGATCGAGCGGTTCGCTGAAATGCTCGCCGAAATCCCGGCCTTCGCAGATACTTTCGGGGCCATTTGAAAATGAGGGGAGTCATGAGGCCAGAGACCCAAAGAGCTGCCTTATTTCGGTGACGCTCGAACTTCGCGAGCACGCCGTTGCGCACGCGGTGCGGATCTTGCGTGAGAGCGGCGCCACACCAACGCAGGTCAGGGTCGGCATTGGGCTCGCCTTAGGCAAGACGAAACCGATGATCGCTCACGAGCTTGGTATCAAGCTCTCCTCGGTAGCAGATCAAACCAAAAGGCTTTATCAAACTCTTGACGTTCACACTTCCACCGAGCTCAGCACAAAAATCTGGCTCGGCCAAAAGCTGGGTGAGTCTTCTCGCCTGCCAGACTGTGCCATGAAATCGAAAAATCGAATTACAATGGAGAGTTGTTGGCTTCGCGCTGATGGCAACCGCGCCGTGCCTCAACTCAATCCCCGCAGATGGCGGTAGACGATGACGCGGGAGACAAAGCCGGTGACGATCGCGATCCCAGCCGCGATGAGGGCGATCGCGGCATAGATATTGAGCCCCAGCGAAAAATCGCCGAACATCGCTTCCATCTGATCGCCGCCGGGGGTTGCCCGCAACCAAGAGGCCAGCGCTCCCGAGCCCAAAAAAGCCAAGATCGCAAGACCGCCGCCAATCGCGCCGCCGCGCAGGCCGAGCCGGAAGAAATGCCGCTGGAATTGGCGCGAAATAAAACTGTCCTCGGCGCCAACGAAATGCAAAACCTCGATGATCTCGCGGTTGCCCGCCATTGCGCCTTGGGTTGCAAAGCCAACCGCCAGGATCATCGCGGCAAGGACGAGGGTGAAGATCACCGCCGCGACGAAAACGACGCTCTTCGCCATGATGGCAAGACGCTCCAGCCAAAAGCGATGATCGTCGATGCTCGAGCCCGGAATGGCGTCGGCGAGCCTTTTGCGCAGGACTTCGATGTCCGGGCGCTCCTCCTTGTCGATGCCGACCACGACGAGGCGCGGCACGGGCAGTTCGGAAAGGTCGAGTCCGGTGCCGAGCCAGGGCTGCAAGAGTTCCTCGGATTGCGCCTTGCTGTAGGCGCGAACCGAAGCGATGCCCGGCGTTTTGCTCGCGAGTTCGGCGGCCTTGGCGGTGTCGGCATCGAGGTCGCGGCCGGCGGCCGGGCGGATTTGGATCGTCATTTCGCGGGCAACCTCGTCCTGCCAGCCGCGCGAGGTGTCGCTGATGAGCATCGCGGCACCAGCGGTGAGCGAGGCCAGAAACGTCATGATGGCGACGACCGTCACCAGCGCGCGCCCGGCGATCGAAGCGGCGGGCACGAGCGCCATATCGCGATGGTTGCCGCGCCCGAACCCGCGTCGAATTGTGCCGCTCCTGTCCAAATCCCGGGCGTTCCCCGCCGCTCCTTGCACCCGGCGGATCGCGCCGGCGAAAAAACTCATCGCGCGCCTCAATCGTAAATATGAAGGCGGCCGTCGCCAAGGACAAGCCGCCGGGCACCATCAAATTGGTCCATCAAGGCAAGGTCATGGGTCGCGATCACCACCGACGTTCCCGATTTGTGGAGCTCGGTGAAAAGCCGCAGCAGCCGTCGCGCCAAGCTTGGATCGACATTGCCGGTCGGCTCGTCGGCGAGGAGGAGCTCCGGCCGGACGATGAGGGCGCGGGCAATCGCGGCACGCTGCTTCTCGCCGCCGGAAAGCACCGGGGGCAGAATATCCATTCGCTCGCCGAGACCGACCCAGTGCAAAAGCTCCCTCACCTCGGCGCGGTAGCTCGCTTCTTCCTTGCCGCGCACGCGCAGCGGAAGCGCGACGTTTTCATAGGTCGTCAAATGGTCGAGCAGCCGGAAATCCTGAAAGACGACGCCGATTCGCCGTCTGAGTCCGGTGATCGCGGCTTTGTCGAGGGTGAGAGCGTCACTGCCAAACAGCGCGATCGCGCCACGCGTCGGCCGCAAGGACAAAAGGATGAGCCGCAAAAGCGTCGTCTTGCCGGCGCCCGAGGGGCCTGTCAGGAATTGAAACGACTGCGGCCCGATGGCAAAGCTGATATCCTTCAGGATTTCCGCTCCCATCCCGTAACGTAAGCCGACATTTTCAAAACGGACCAAGATAACCTCGCTCGCGGCGTCCCGGTGCTTCGCTTCCCAGTGTGGGGCTTCCTTCAAGAAAAATTAAAGCGAAATTTCGAGCGGGATGCGCATCGAAGCAAGTGTTCCCCAGCATTCGAAAAAGCCATGGCAAGGAGCTCTAGACGCGTAACCTTCAGAAGGATACTGCGCAGGGATTAATTCATAAAGAAAGACCTAATTTCTATTATCGCAGTTTTCAGCATAAATGTTTATAAAAAATTCGTAATCCAAATATCTTTGGCTTAACGAGCGGCAAATCGCGATTCATTAGACTTGTCGCTGTTTGGATGGCGCAGCCTTAACCTTCAACTGTTCTTTTCCGTGCTGAATGCTCAGCACGGAGAGACCCTTGGAGACCATCGATACCTTGATTATCGGCGCCGGCCCCGCCGGCCTGACCACCGCCTACAGTCTCGCCAAGGCCGGCCATGGCGTGATCGTGATCGAGCAAGACAAGCACTATGTCGGCGGCATTAGCCGGACCGTCTCCTACAAAGGCTTCCTCTTCGATATCGGAGGCCACCGCTTTTTCTCGAAATCGCGCGAAGTCGTCGACCTTTGGAACGAGATCCTTCCGGACGATTTTCTCGATCGCCCCCGGCTCTCGCGCATTTATTACGCGGGAAAGTTCTATGCCTATCCGCTGAAGGCGTTCGAGGCCCTGCGCAACCTCGGCCTTGCCCAGAGCCTCTCCTGCGTTGCCTCCTATGCCTATGCCCGTGCCCTTCCGCATCCCAATCCGAAGACGTTCCATCAATGGATGCGCAATGAATTCGGCGAACGGCTCTATTCGATCTTCTTCAAGACCTACACCGAAAAGGTGTGGGGGATGGATTGCGACGAGATCTCGGCCGATTGGGCGGCCCAGCGAATCAAAGGGCTCAATCTGGGCAAGGCGCTCGCCGATGGCGTCCGGCGCTCCCTGGGGATTAAGCCGCGCGGGGGCGACACCGCGAAAACCTTGATCGAATCCTTTCGCTATCCGCGTCGGGGCCCTGGCATGATGTGGGAGGCCGCCGCGCGAAAAATCCGAGAATTTGGCGGCCGAATTGTCATGGACCGAAGATTCGATAAATTGACCTATGATTCCGAACGGCGCATTTGGACGGTGCACACCATCGTCGGCGATGGGCGCGAAGAAAGCTTCGAGGCCCGCCACGTCGTCTCCTCGGCGCCGATCAAGGACCTCCTGTCCTTTCCTCCATATTGATTCTATTTGAACTTCTCGTATGCTGCCGGCCGTTCCCCTACCTGTACCCATGTCATGGAAAAGCCGATGCGCAATGAGACCGCCAACCCTTGGGATCGCACCTTCGATGACCCAGGCCCAGCAATCGACGAATCCGAGCTCGAACTTGCCGCCGAGCAGCGCGACGAGCGAGCTTGCCGACTCCATCTTCGAGATCTCGCCGCGACCGGCCTTACCAAAAGAAAAAGCCCGGCGCTAGGCCGGGCTCTTGCCGCCGGTATTTCCCGCGCCACGGCAGGGCTCTTGCGACGCCCTTGCGGGCCTGCCCAATGCTCGAAGGCGCCAGGACGGTGGTTCTCATGTCGGGTCTGCGCGCGCTAGCTCATTGGCTTGGGCGTCAGGCCGATCATCGTTCGTGGCGGCCTGGCGCTGCCCGTATCTGGCGTGTAGGTCCTGTTTGACACCAGGAATTTTCTCGATAGCACGCAGTGCGGTCTCCAGCGCATCACGCGTCGGCTGATCGTGCCAGTATGCTGCTTGTAATTCATAGAGACCAAGAATGGCGTCCCCGCGTATGGCGTTGACCAGCGCGTCATTGAGCTTAGTGTTCCCCCTCTGCCCGAGCACCCTATCCTTGCCAGAGACTTCATCGAGAGGCCCGCCCTTGGCTTCCTTTTCGGCCTGAAAGCGCCGCCGCCAGTAAGCGAGAAACTCAAGAGCAAGATCGATCACATTTTCGTTTGCGAGCCTTCTTTCCCTCTCGGATTTGCTGATCTTCTTCTTCTTCAGTGGCAACGAGTGCAACGAGCGCAATGTCGCGGCAGCTGTCGAGACCGCAATCGCTCCACTCTCAACTTTTGCGACAAGATCGGGCTCGCCCTTCTCAATGACTTCGCTCGCATCACCAACCAACCGCACGCTAACTTCTAACATGCTGGCGGCTTGCGTTTGTGAGACCTTCGGCAAATTTGCCGAAGGTTGGAGATCGGTTCGCGCGCCCTGCCTCATCTCTGCAATCCTCGCCGCCACCATGGCGCGCTGCGAGGGGGTCATATGGCGGCGGTTTAGATTGGCGGACAAGACATAGGCAAGGGCCTGCTCATCGTTTCCGTCGAAAATCTTGATCTCGGGCTCGATGCCGAGCTTGCAACAGGCTTGATAACGGTGCCATCCGTCCAGCACCTTGCCTCTGAAAAGCGTGATTGGCTCGCGCTGACCATTCTCTTTGATATCGGCGGTCAGCTTTGCAAGGGAGGATTCGTCCATCGGCGGGAACATGCTCGCACGACAGTCAGGATGAAGAAGGTCAGCGCTCATTTCAGGTATCCGTTCTCCTTTAGCCAGATTTCAACTAGTTCGCCAACCAATTCACTTTTGGAGCGGTCATTGTCCTTTGCAGCGGCGATTAGAGCTTTGTTCGCACTCGCGCGAACCTTGATTGTCACCGTAACCGTCTTTGGTTCCGGCTTGGGAGGCAGGACTTTTTTCATTTCACATCCGCGCGGTACTTGACGAGGTATACCTATATAGGTATACCTAGCACGTGCGGAACATTTCCGCAACCCAATCAAAGGGAAATCCACAAAATGCGCCGGAGCCGAGTGTCTCACCACTCAGCCCCGACGACTTCCACAATGAACAACCGGAGATGTTCACAATGGCAACAAAACTTACCACAAAAACAATATTCGGCGTCCCCAGCCTGGAGACAGCCACGCGTGTCGACAACAGCGACAAGGTGTCCGCCTTCCAGGCAGCTCACTATCGCCTATCCGCCCGCATGCGTCAGCTTGAATGCGAATTCGAGGCGAAAGCTTCGGAATTGCGCGCGGCCTTCGTGGCAGAGGTCGCGGGAATCGGCGGCGTTGGGGAGCTTTCCCACCATGACGCCGTTATCGTCTTCGGCCTGATGATCGTGTCAAGCGCCGCCGTCATGGCGGCGCTCGGCTGGCATGAATTGGCTGGCTTCGTGTGTAGCGTGATCGTGGCCCTCGTGGCGAGTGCCATCGCAACAGCGGCGAAGAGCTTCACTGCCACAACTGAATGCGGGGCTTGGCCCGCGCCGCAGCTATTTCGCGCCGCAACAAGAATTCTCTACCAAGCGGAAGTTGAGCCTTGGCATTTTTGCCTCCCGTCCATTGACGTAGGTCAATCAGAATTGCTGCACGATCAGATAGGGTTCGCGCTGAAAACAAATTCCAGCCGAAAGCGCGACGGCTGCCTCGCTTGCCCGAGCGAGGAAAAGAAGATTACGGGGAGGAAAAACCATGAGAATTGTCTCTCGCGGCATGGAGAGAAAAATGAAACAATTTGCAACATTCTTTTTTCTAATTATTTGTTTCAGCGTGGCACAAGCTCAGGAAGTACCAATACCGGATGGAAACTTTGCTACTCCTATTCTTGCCCCTGGTTCGTTTCAAGGGGCCCCGAGTAGTCCATGGAGATGGACGGGTACTAGTGGAATTGTCTCAAACGGAAGCAGCCTAGGTAATCCTCCTTCGACTAATGGCACCCAAGCCGCTTTTTTGCAATGTAACCCTGATTGTCTACCTACTGGATATGATATACCAGGTTTTTTTAATCAAAATATCCATGTGGCTGCGGACGGATCATATATAGTTTCTTTTTCGGCTGCACTTCAACCAAATGCGATTACACCTTTATCTGTTACTGTTAGTTTTGATGGGTCTGCTTACGGGACTTTTCAGCCGACTTCAACTAGCTATACTACATTTATAAGTAGTCCATTTAGTATATCAGCAGGATACCATACAATATTCATTTATGCAACTACACCAAGTCCTGGTATTGGAACCAATATTTTTATTTCTGATGTGAGAATGGCCCTTAGTGGCAATGGACTTGTTAATGGTAGTTTTGAGTTTTGAGGCGCCAGTTGTAAATGGATATTCTTATAGACCTGCTGGTGCTACCTGGGTGTTTATAGGCAATTCTGGAATTCAGGCAAATGATAGTAAATGGGGAGCAATTAATGCCCCAGATGGTACCCAAACTGCCTTCCTTCAGGATGGTACAAATCCTGGAGGAAATGGTTCGTTCTCTCAGAGAGTTAACATAAACGTACCAGGTACTTATATAATATCATTTCAAACAGCATTACGCTGCTTTAATACTAGTGGAACACGAATGTCGTTTAATGTGGCAGTTGATGGGTATGTAATAGGTTCTTATAGTCCAAAATCAGTAGGTTGGGTACCAATAACAACGAATTCATTTACACTTACAACTGGAACTCATACTATTGCTTTTATTGGGACTGGAACAAGGGCTGATACGACTGATTTTATTGATTCGGTAACACTCAATTTTTTACATTCATAAATGGAGCCTAAATTAGGAGAATGGCCAAGGAGGATACCATAAGGGAAACTATCCAGTGGGGCGGGTACGGTTTTCAAGCTGAATTTATGCCCTGAGCGAAAGTGGAATGACTGGCGTGAAAATGACGCGGATCGCGATCACGATCGATGTCCTGTTTTTGTCTCCGAGGAATGGCGACATTAAAGCCCTCAGCCTCGAAATTTCGGATGCTGATATTGGAACTCCGGGTAAAATCGCCCGAAGTTCCAAAGCCGCGCGGCCAAGAAATGTGACAGCGTTTTTAGAGTTTATGAAAGAGGTAGGGCCGACAGCCCGGGCTGGCGGCGCGTCCCACAAGCCAATAGGCGTCCCGAAGGTCATCCGAGAGGGTCGCAAATGGCCTCTTTTGGCGCACTGGAGTCATTCCGGCGGTTTAAGCGAATGGCCGCTTCCCCCTTTGCGGAAATTAGGCTCACAGTTCTCCATAACGGGAGTTGACCCGAAGCGGTCATTCAGCCAATAGGACCAACCGATGGAGACTCAAATGACACATAATGAACCGGCTGACGGCCAGGGAATGGCGGTCGATTTTGCTCCCACCGTGCGAGTGATCGAGGCGAAACTCACAGCGGACATGGACTCACTGAAAGCCATATTGACGCGATCAAGTTCCTCTATTCGCGACTTTGCGGAACAAAACCGGCTGCTCGCCGAGATTTAAGCCGGCGTCCGCGCGATCGACGTGCTGAGCGGCCGCACAAATCTGACGGGGCATCCCAGCCACGCCGCAGACCGTGACAAGGATCTCGCCGAGATCAGCGCCATGGCGAAGAGGCTTGCGCCCAGACCGGGATCTGCCTAGCGCTTCGCTAATTTTTCGGCGACCGCGCGCTGGAATTCTGGGGCCTCGCCGCAAAGCGCCGCCCGCAAGCCGATCTACCGGAGGCGAAACGGGGCGGAGCGCCGGGTGCTGGCCGAGGCAGTAAGAAGCGCTCACAAGAACGACAACGCGCGGACGCGGCTTGCATGTCGGCTTGTGACCCATCTCGGACTTCTCTGGCGTTGTATGATCTGCCTCGCCACGGAGAAGGTCCTTTGCCTTTCCCTTTCCCGGCCGTAAGCTCTCGGCGGGGGGCACGGCATGGCGGAAGAAATAGAGCACACGGAAGCAAAGGCAGCGACGCCGGACGCCGCGAGTGATGCGGCTCCGCCTCCCGCCACGGGCGGGCCGCCGCCGCTTCCACCCCCCGCCGAGACCCTTGCTGACAAGGCAAAGGACCTGCAGGCGCTGCGCGACGCAGTGGTTGACGCAGCCTCTGTCGGCGCAGGCCTGTGGTTCAGCTATCTCTTTGTCCTCTTCTACCTCCTTATCGCCGTCGGCGGCGTGACCCACCGCGACCTTTTTTTGCAGAGCCCGGTCAAGCTGCCGTTCCTCAATGTGGACCTGCCGCTCCTCGGCTTCTTTGTGCTCGGCCCTGCCATTTTCCTCATCGTGCATGCCTATGTGCTGCTGCATTTCGTCTTGCTCGCCGGAAAAGTTGGCGACTTCGATTCGGAATTGAAAGAGCAGATCGCCGAAGACGACCTGCGAAGGCGCCTGCGCCGCCAGTTGCCGAGTAATATTTTCGTGCAGTTCTTGGCCGGATCGCCCGAGGTACGCACCGGGAGAGTTGGATGGCTGTTGAAACTGATCGCGTGGATCAGCCTCATCATTGGCCCCATCGCGCTGCTTGTCTTTTTCCAGCTCCAGTTCCTGCATTACCACGATGAGGCGATCACTTGGTGGCACCGCATAGCAGTCCTGGCCGACATCGCGCTTCTGTGGATGCTGTGGCCCTCTATCGCACGGGGCGAGACAGCGGGACTTTCCTGGCGTGAGCTGCGGCGCGGCAAGATCGTCGTGCTTGCCGTTGCGAGCCTCGTGCCGGTCCTCCTGGTCACTACGATCGCGACCATCCCAGGCGAATGGCCCCAAGACAATCTACCATTGCTGCAATTTATCCCATGGAAGGACAAGAAGGATATGCCATGGCGCCTCGCTTCCCTTCATGAGCTCTTGGTTGCTGGCGAGGTCGATTTTGCTTCCCGCAAGCCGAAAAGCCTTTGGTCGAACCGCCTCGTGCTGCCGGGCTTCGACGCGATCGATCACACCAAATTCGATAGTGAAGCAAAGATCGAGGCGCTTCCCGAAACCATTTCCCTTCGCGCGCGCCATCTCGAAGGAGCGGTGCTGATCGACGCTGTCCTGAGAAAAGCCGATTTCACTGCTGCGCAGCTCCAGGGCGCGTCGTTTTTCGGCGCGCAGCTCCAGGGCGCGTCGCTTGACGGCGCGCATCTCCAGGGCGCGTCGCTTGACGGCGCGCATCTCCAGGGCGCGTTTCTTGCAAACGCGCAGCTCCAGGGCGCGTCGTTTTTCGGCGCGCATCTCCAGGGCGCGTCGCTTTTCGCTGCGCATCTCCAGGGCGCGTCGTTTTTCGCTGCGCAGCTCCAGGGCGCGTCGTTTTTCGGCGCGCATCTCCAGGGCGCGTCGCTTGACGGCGCGCAGCTCCAGGGTGCGTCGCTTGACCGCGCGCAGCTGCAGGGCGCGTTTCTTGCAAACGCGCAGCTCCAGGGCGCGTCGTTTTTCGGCGCGCAGCTCCAGGGCGCGTCGCTTGACGGCGCGCATCTCCAGGGCGCGTCGCTTGCCGACGCGCAGCTGCAGGGCGCAAACTTCCATCTCGCGCAGCTGCAGGGCGCGTTGCTTGACAACGCGCAGCTCCAGGGCGCGTCGCTCGAAGAGGTGTTTTCTTGGAGAGCCGACGCTCGAAGGGCAGTTTGGGAGGACACGCGCGTCGTCAACCCCGAGACTGGCCGAAAATACAGGTGTTGGAAGAACGATGAGTGGTTCACCTGCGACTGGTCGCGCTAAATCGTTCAATGAACTTAAAAAGACTATTACCGAGCAGGTTCCCGAAGGCAGAGAGCGGGCCGACGCCATGAAAAGCATCGAGCAGCGCCTCGATCCAGAAAAGCCCCTCGATGGAGAAGACGAAATGGCGAAGATATGGACGGATCAGGCAGGCTCTCCTCCCGCCAAAGACGTCCACGAAAAGCGATTGGCCGAAGTTTGGCGCGAGACGGGCTGCGCTGCCGAAGGGGCGCCTTACGTGGTTCGCGGCGTGCTTGTTCGTTTGGGGGGCGTGGGAAGGCCGTTTGACGAGCAAAGCCCGCAGCCATCCGCGCTCGCAGCCGCCTTTCTCGACGAGGAGCACTGCCCCGGTGCGCGCGGTCTAACCGAGGTCGAGAAGGCAAAGCTCAAAGCAATCCGCGATCGCTCTCGGCCGCCTGCGGTGAAGCAGCAATAAGTTCGCCTTCAACCGCAAATGAAACCCGGCTTTGCTCCGCGATTAGCACAAGGCGCTTGTTTTCAACTTGGTCAGTCGTCCCCGAATGACCGCTTCTGGCGCACCGGTGACATTCAGGCGGCTTGATCGAATATCCGCTTTCCACCCTTTGCGGAAGTTCGGGCTCAGTGTTCTCGATCGCGGGAGTTGAAACCAAGCGGACCTTCGACAAAGGTGTGAACTCGAACTTGCGGCAAATCAGGCCGCACGGTTTCCTGCTCGCTAAGCGAAGCGCGCCAGCCCGCCAAGGCCCGCACGGCGAGGATCGCGATAGAGAACTCAACTTTACCTAATACCCTCACGAGTACCGCATCAGCACCCACCGGCGGTGACAAGCCCGTGGCCTCAGCCAGCGGCGACTATGTGTTCGCACCAATCGAAAGGTAGAGAGAATTATCAGTCATGGGATGGAAGCTCCACATCCGGATCCTGCATTAATCTCGCGAGCGCGTTAGCCCATTCTTGATGCGCCGCATGTGCTTCCCAATTTGTGTAAGTCGCCTGCCTTGGATGCGGCGGAATTTCCGGCATCATCAAATCTTCAATCCACTGATTTCTTGCTGCAAAAGCTCAAGATCATTGCAAATTCGGGGGAAAGCGTCACTGGCCAGAATGACCGCTTTCGCGGCAGTCTGAACCCTATAGCGCGCCTGCTCGACCGCCGTTTGCTTGCCGGGGAGCTGATGTTCTAATTGCAGATATGCACGACCGAAAAGCTCGGCCTCCTGCGTCGCAGTTTTTAACTGACGCGCAGCCTCGGCGGCTGCGGCCCCAAGGGTCGCGGCGCTAATATCGCGGTTGGCCTTTACGCTCTCGATGACCTTCTGCGCCATATCGGCGTCGCCAGCCTTCGCCGCTTCCTCTTTCAGCCTCTCGACGACAGCCAAAGCATCCCATTTCTTGCGCTGAGCCGTCCGAAAGCTTTGCTCGGTAAAATCGAAATCAGCCTCGGCCGCCGCTAACTCAGAAATGCGCCGCGCGAGCTCGGCCCTTTCAGGCGAACGCGGCGGCGGTACAAGCGTAACTGTTTGCGGTTGTCCCATATTTCTCTTCCTTCCCATGCGCGCCGCGCAAGACGGTACTCAACTCGAAATCTTAATCCTCGCAGCCTCCGGCCAAGCCTTCTCAAAATCCTCCTCGCCCTTAATCGAACGATCGATCGCGAATTGCGGCGATGACGAGGACGTTGGAGAAGAAACACGATAGACGTCGGGCTTAATTTTATCCGCTAGCCGGAGCGCTTCCTCGGACCGCCTGTTTGCTCGCATCGAAAGCCAACGCCGGCGGCAAGCCCGCTGCGGGCATGCCATGTTTGTTCATTCTGCGAAGAGCCTGGTAATGCTGCCATGCATCGTCCTGAATGCGCTTCAACTATCATTGGCACGCAATGGATCCATGCTGCCGCCCGGCCGCGGCCTGCCGGAAAATGGCGGCGGCTCATCCTTGCCTAACTTGGCCCGCCTCTTGTCGCGGGCAGCATCCCAACGCTCACTTTCGAGAAGGGTATCGCCCGCGGTGGCATCCTCCTCATCGATCCGCGCCTGTTTTTCTGGCGAAAGCTTCTCTCCCTCGTCCTCGAAGTCATCCTCCTCCTTCGGAGACGACAACATCGCCTTGCCAAGCAAATGCTTGAGCGCCTGACACTCCGTAGAATTCAATCGCGCCCGCGCATATTTCATCGCCGCCACAACGGGGTGATTGTCCTCGATATCAAGCTCCCCTTCGGGATCAAACGTCTTGCTATCACGGGCCAGGCCGCGCTTGGAGTCGTAGGCCGCAATAGGTGCGGCAAACCGAAACGCAGGAACAAACACCCGAGCGTTGTTGGTGCCGCGAGGGCTCGGGGCTGGGATCATCCTATGTGATGCACAAATCATTTCATTTACCTCTCTAATACTAGTTAACGCCTTGAAAGTGCTTTAGTTTCTAAGTATACTTGCTTGACGTTGCTGTTTGAACTTGTGAATTCACTACTCACAGCCCGAAGCAAATGCGCATCCAACCGCTCCTGCCCAAGCTGCGCATATCGGTGATCGCACCGAGGGACGTGAAACTCCTTCGGACTCGACGGCAAGTGCGTCGCAAGTTGATGCACGGCACGAAGGCGTAGCTCGAATTTCGTGGGACGGCGCTTCGACACTCAGCGCCCCCCATGGCGCGGAGCGCCCGGCGGGAGTCCGCCATACCTATCACTGAAGGATCCCGGCATACCCAACGGCCCCGGCGTGAAACATGGCCGTGCGCGCGAGCCGCCCACGCCCCAGCGGCTTGGCTGCGCGGCGCGGGCCAGCATCGCATCATTGATGTTACCACAAACACCCTGCTTCTTAACGCCTGCAAGCCACACTGCCCCCGCACAAACGTTTGCATAATCATCATGGTTGCCGCTCTCGTGCCCAACCTTCAACCCCTTCAATACAAGTGTCGATAGCTGCTCAATGAGCTTGGGATTATCCGGCAATATAACCTCGCCATTGTTTAAGCGGGGCTCGAACGCTTCATACAAATCACTCGCCGAATAGCGCTTGCCCTGATCTTTCGGCTCCTTGTAGGCAATGCCTTCGCGGTTAAAATCAAACTTGAATGTGTTCCCGCCGTAGTCATCGCCGCAGACCACAGTGCAGAAATAATCCCGTAATATCGCTGAAAACTTCCGAACCGCCGAATGCGGATCAAATGGCGGTCGCCCGCCCTGGCTCACAACAAGATCCATAACAACCTTGGACCCCTCACGATGCGCAATCGATAAGGCCGCGTCATCATTTGAGCCGCCCGAAATGTCTACAAATGCATGATATCGGTATTCACGATTGTGCGGGAATTGTATATTGTTGGCGGATACAGCAGCTAATATCTTACCCTGATCAAGAAATGCACCATTCGGCGAGCCGGGCAGATTAAGATGCAACCGGCGGAATTTATGTGTTGGTAAGCGCTTCTTCTGTTGCTCGAGATAAGCCCGGCCTTCGGGCCATGACGCAATGGAAGGAAGGATTGGCGCGTAATTCTGGATCAAGATCGGCAAAAGCCGGATCGGTGCATATGTCACCGCTGTACCATTGAAAATACATTCGCGGATCGCCACCCTCCACGCCAAGCCGCTTGTAATCATGCAAAGGCACGCCAGGGTTGTTGTAGACGGTGTCATACGACGTGATCCACGTAATCGCATCCGGCCGCGTCGGATCAAGCGTCAAAGCCTCAAGCAGATCATAGTTGCGATAGCTATGAATTTCGTCGAAACCGACAAAAGCGGCCGTCTTGCCGTGCGCGCCCTTGATATCGTTGGCCGGCAGGATGGTAAGGCTGCCGCGCCCGTCCTTGCGCCGGATGGCCTTGTTCATGATCTCGAGCTCGTGCGCCAGATCAGGATTGAGCGTGACGAGCCGCTTGGCAAGATCGAGATCATCGGCGGCCTGATCCTCGTCATTGGCCAAAACGAAACAGGTGTTGCCCTGCGGCGCCTCGCGGATCACCAAACAATACAGGGCAGCCAGGACAAGGTCGGTGGTTTTGTTGTTCTTCTTACCTCGGCCAATCAAGGCGAAATTGTAGACAGGGACGCCGTCGGGCCGGTAGGTGTCGAGCACGGCCGTGAATGTGGCGCGGCGATAGGGCTCCATGGTGTCGAGCAACGGCCGGCCGTCGATCCAATCGAGCTGGCTGAAGAATTCGAGGCTGGTGGCTTGCTGGGCTGTCATTCCGGTGCCCCCGCAGTACCCGGGGGCGACTTCTCGGCCGTATGCGGGCTTCTCTGAGGCTCTGGGACAGCATCCAGCGTGAGATCAGCTTGGCGGCCTTCAGGCGATCGCGCATGGGCTTGGTGGTGGCGGCTTCCTTGGCAACGCGCTTAAGCCCTATCGTCTCCATGATGCGCCTCGCATGCCCCGCCAGTCGGCCATATTGATCGAGATCGACGTTGACATCGCCCTCGGACATCCTGGCCTCGGCCTGCTCCAGGTTGATCTCGATCGCGGCAAGGCGCCTGCAGAGGCTCATTTGCGAGGTGGATAGCATTTCTATGCCGCCGAGATCGGCCGCATGTGCGTCGTACAGATCGCGCCAGCGCCGCGTCCAGGCGCCCCTGCCGTCGCCGCCGATGGCAAACACGCGGCGGCCGTTGGTAACCTTGGAACAGAGGCGCGACGGCTTGCTTTCGACCTGCGCAATATGTGCGGTGCTTTCCATGCTCAAAATTGCCGCCTTAGCTCATGCTTCAACTATGGGCGTATATATGGGTACCTCACCAAATATCGCCTATTTCCGAGAGAAGTCAATAAGTCATGGCGGAGAGAGTTTCCGCCACACGGGCGCGAGCAGCACGCGGCGGGCTCGACGGGAACTCGACGGGACGGGCGGCGAGAAAAATTGATAGTTAGATGGTTATCGAAATGTTGGTTGGTGCTCGACGGCCTTGCCGAAGTCCGCGCCTTTTACCGCCATGTTCGTACCGCCATCTTCCAAGACCGCGTTTAATTTGAATCGCGGCCTTCTAAGTAGTGACGTTTTCCGCCCTAACGTCAGCCGTTTTAAACTAAACCCACCGGAAGGCTAAGTTATTGATTTTATTATATAAATATATATATATTAAAGTGATTTGATCGGGGTAAGGAGAAGATGCGCCGTCGCCCGAAGGCCGCGCTTTTTCCAGAAGGCCGCGATTCAAATGAATGGGCTCCACGAAGATGGCGCTACGAAGATGGCGCTTTGGGCGGGGGGATTAGGGTACTCATTCCGTTTCTCCTGGGGGCGGGAAAAAGCCCAGCTCCTGCAACTCACCGCACTCTACGAGCAGTCGCTCGACAGCCGTGTGTCCGCCCACCGCGTGCAGGGCATAGGGTGATTTGTCGAGGGAGCGCTTGAACCTAAATTCGTGGGGGTTGATCTTAGTCAAGCCAAGCGTGCCGTGTTGGAACCCGCGCCGATAGCTTTTTTCTGCAATCCGCGCCATCAGTCGGATTAGTTTCTTTTTTGGCTTTGTCAGGCACTCCGTCAAACGCATCAAATTTTTAGGCCGTAAGCAACGCTTCTGGGGTTAAAGTGGCTCATTCCGGTTTTTCCTCCTTGGCCTTGGCTCTCATCAAGGTCCGTTGACAGCTAGCGTAAGTCCGCATGCCGCAACCAAAACCAACGACCGTCCATTTTGCGCTCTTTAAAAACTACTACGTTTAGTTTTCGTTTGGCGCGATACAATTGCCATTTGCTAATGTCCCTCGCGGCGGCCTCCGTTTCTATATAACTGAAAGGCACCTCAGCCAGGGGCGGCAAAATATGTTTCAGGAAGTCGATGATGCTCTGATCCTTTTTCATTATTCCATTTCCTCTTTTGGCGGAGCGTCTTGCGGTTTGGCCCATACCCAACCGCCGGTCATTTGTCCTTTTTTCTTATATGAGACGACACCCATTTTGCGCTTGGCGCGATCGAGTTGATCAGCACTAAATCCTTGCCGGGTTGCCTCGGCTTCAATGACATTTTTCAATACCGGGCCATTGGCGAGAATTGTCATGAGGAATGTCTTCGGGTTATGCGTCTCTCGCTTGGATGTTGCATTCGCGGCGAGCGCCTCGTCAGCGGTCACCGCGACTGCTTCCTCCCAGACAATCTTGGACGTTATGATGTCGTTACCAGTCGGCGATATCACTGCCTCGGCGATACGATAGGCGAGCGTTGGCATTTTTTTGCCGATAGAATTCTTGGGGTTCGTAAAAAGCGCCCGCCCCGTCAATATCCGGTTGCCGCCGTCAGACTCTTCGGTTTCTTCAATGCAGCTATGCCCCATGCGGGCGACGGCGATATAGGCTTGCGATCCGATAAAATGATCAAGTGAATGCTGACTTGCATTCTTCGCCGGATGTGTGATCGCGGAGATGGGCACGCCGGCATGTTCTGCTACGTCCTTCAGCGGACTAAGCACGCTGCGGACATCTGTCGCGCGGTGACTGTCAATTTTCCCGCCCATATAGGCAGTAATCGGATCAAGGCAGATAAGCCCGACGTCGCCGATGTCACGGATCATATTTTCTAATTCCGCGAGATCCTCGGCGAGGAGAAACATTTGATCCTTGTCGTCGCGTCGGATGCTCTTCAATATCTGCACGCGATTGAGATCAGCGCCGGCCGCGATCAACCGAGGGATAAGGGTTTGATCAAGAACATCCTCGGCGGTCATCATAATAACGTTGTGTGTGCCGCTTCCGTTGGTTCCGTTTGGCCATAGCCGACCTGTCGTCGCGCACGCCGTGTAATGACATTGGATTTGTGATTTCCCAACCCCAGGGAGTCCGGTCAACAATTCAAGCGTGCCACGTGCGAGATGCCCCGCCCATAAATAATCCGGCGGTCTGGCAATAATATCGGCCGCGCATACAAGATTGTATCCTTTGCTCGGCAGCCGCCCTTTTTTGGCAAGAGCCAATAAGTCGTCCCGGCCATAACCTTGATCGATCCAATCGGACACGTCGCCGTGCTCGGGCAAATCGGAAAATGAAACAATTCGGATCTCTGTAACAAGGTCTTTGAGATTTCGGGCGACTTCGTTGGCGTGATTGCGCCCGGTCGCGTCATTGTCTTCGAGAAGATAAACAGTCTGTTTTCCGGCAAACCATTTATTGAGATCGCCCGTCCATGCCTTCGGGATCCCCCCGCCGGGATTTGTCGTCGCGATCAATCCAAGTCCGGCAACATTAATCGCGTCCTTTTCACCTTCGCAGATAAATATTGGCGCATCCTTCGGTGCGGCAATTAATTCGGGCAGTCGATACGGGATTTTCGGCGTCGGCGCTTCTTTCACCCATGCGCCATTCTCCCAATGGGAATACCAAAATTTCTTTGTTGTCGTTCGGGTGACTTGCAAATACGGCGCGCCGTTCGCGTCGAGATAGTCATATGTTTCGGCGCTACGCCCGTAAGGACGTTCGGCATGCGAGTAGTGTTTAACCTCATCATCGTCCATAGCATCGGCCTTATTATTATTGCTATCGGCGCTTTGCTCGCCGGCGTTAAGGTTGTCTGCGGGATCAAGATTTTCGGGCTCACTCGTGTTTTCAGGTTGATGCGGCGGGGCCGGTTGAGGCGATGGTTCGGGTTTACTGGTTTTGCAAAATCTGGGGCCATTCCGGCCTTTTGCCGCGAGCGGCAAACCGGCGGCCCATTCAGGAACTTCAGTGATGATCCGAATAAATTCTTCCACGCTGCCGAAGCCGTCCGGGACTTCGGCGACGATCTCGTCATGAACATGGAGGACAATTGGATAGCCGGCGGCTTCGAGCCGAGGCATGGCGGCGGCGAAGATGTCGCGGGCGATCGCCTGGACGCAGTTCTCCGTCCAAAGCCCGCCATAGGCGCCTTGGCCTTTTCGGCAATCGCCCCATTTGCCGGCGCTGTTGTCTTTGTAGACGACGACGCAACCGCCTCGGTCATTCGTACGCAAGCGCGGGAAGGGATAGGCGATCCAGCGGCCGCTCGGCAGGGTCATGCGCAAGAAAGTGTCGTCGCAGATAAAGGACAATTTCGAATTGACCACGGCGACCTTGCCGGGGTTCCGGACAGCTTTGACGGCGGCGGTGTTTATGGCGGCCCAGAAACGCACCGTGGCAGGGTGCACCCGGCGCCAGGCATCCTTATAGCCGTCGATCTCCGCATCCGTGGCAGGATCGTCCGGAGCGAGCTTACGATAGGCCCCAGCGCCGCCTGCGAACCCGAAGGCCAGCGTGCAAGTCTTGCCCTTGGGCCGAGCTTGATCGGCAGGGAGCCTGCAGGCAAGACCGGCGATCAGATAGGGCTCGTCGGCCGGCTCGCGGGAGTGATCGAAATTGGCCCATTGATCAATTTCGGCTTGCTCGCCGGCGATCCATGCCGTGACGCGCGCTTCAATGCCGGAAAAATCCGCCACAACAAACCGATGCCCGGGCGCGGCGCAAAGTGTGGCGCGGGCGATATCGCCGACGACGGACATGGGTTGCGGATAGAGCGTCTTAATGTGAGCGAGATCGCCGGTCGCAACGGCCTTAATCGCGGCGTCCATGTCCTCGACGACCGGACGTTTCATATTATGGACTTGAATGCCGTGGCTACTCCAACGGCCGGTCGAGGCGCCGTGATATTGGAGTGCGCCCCGGACGCGATCGTCGGGGTTCCTCCAGGCCAGCATTGATTTATATTTATTCGCTGCCGCATGAGCGCCATCAAGGCGTAATTCCATTATCTTTCGGGCGGCAGGCGGAATATCTTTTTGTGTTAACGCTTTCTGCAGTGTCGCCTTCTGCACATTATCAACGATAAAATTATTATCGCTTAGCCAAGTAACAATCCTGTCTCTTTGATTGACCGTTGTAATTGCGCCTTTTGTGATCTCACATAGTTGGGCTTCAATCTCTTCGTGCGCGTTTTCAGCAATTTTAATAGCCGCAGTTATAAGATTGATATCAAGATATATTCCGCGATCATTAATTTTCGCATCAAATTCCCACAGTGCTTGCTCTGTATCACTAAGGGCGCCAATATGTTTCTTTATGTCCCGCTCGACTTCTACATCTTGTTTGCAATAGGCGTATAGCATCTCGAATCGCGCTGGATCGGAATGCCAGTAGATTTGTGCGGGATCTTCGCCCTTCCGTGGTTTGCGCGGTTTGGCCAGCCGCAACATATTATCGCGGCCAATCTTATCTTTTTGGTGCTCAAGTTCTAACGCCTCCGCTACTTTTTCAAGACTGCCGGGGAGCGCCAAAGCCAATGCGCCGGCCATCGAGCATCTGTGCCGCTCAATAGGGATGACGGGCCACCCGTATCGCGGGGCCATAATATTTTGTTCGATCAATCGTTCAAATTGATCGTTGAATGCGCTAACGGTCCAACCTATATTTTGTGATGCTTCAATAAATTCTGGTGGAATAGGATCTCCCGGGATCCATAATTTTACGGGCTCATCATCAACCGCATACGCGCAGCACCATACGTCCGTAGTCGGGTGGATTGAATATCGATGCGCGCCAACTTTCTTAATGTTGAGCGTGCTGCGCGTTTCATAATCTCTTGAGAGATTCGGCATGGTGATCAATCGCCACGCGCGAGATCATAAAGTGCATTCTGAAGTAGTGTTTGCAGTTTGAGCGCCGCGTCGCGGATAGGCCCAGCAACTTTATCAAAGGGGGTGTGATAAAAGATTCCTAGGCTGCAAATTGTTGCAGTGTTGCGGGAATCCATATCACTAAGGAGGCGGACATATTCGCTCTTGGGATAGAAGCGGGGTTGACGCTCGTCGTCATTGACATTACACATATCTATATTCCCGATAATTAATTGGGCCGGGATGGTGCGCAAACACCACCCGGCCCGTTTTTTGATTGAAACGGCAGCTCGTCGTTGATAATATCTCCGGTAGGGAGTCTCGTCGTCGGCAGAGCCGCTATCGCCGGCGACGCATAGACCTCCTTCATCGAAGCCGCGTGCGGCGAGAACCGAACGAACTGTTCAATAGGCAACCACTGGAGGGTTCGGAAAAAGAGGCTATAATTTTTGTGGGCCGACTTTATTGATTGAATAATATCGATCCACACCACCGGAAGATGGGAACACCCCATGCTCGTGAATGCGGCATCGATCTTTTTCACGGCCGCAAACGTTGACCATGAATTGCCGTTGAACAGTGAGAGTCCCACGCCCGGAAACAGAATGGGAACTTGCACGTAGGGCTTGTGGCCTTCTGGCAGAGGGTATGGAAGCGTATCAAACCCGCCTTCACGAATCGGGGTAATCGGGTCGGAAAAGATAAACTTCGTCTTCCCCTCTTCCTCACCCCATTGTCCGAAGGTCACCGCTCCTTCGGGACACATGACGATCCCGCGTAGCGCGCCCTCGGCCTTGCCAGTGGTTTGAATTTCACTATCGACGGAGAACGTTCCTTCTTTCCCATTAAACTGGGAAAAGGAAGACGGGCGACTCGCGTCATGGACGGGCGGTGCAGTAACTAACTCGTTAGAGTTTTCCATAATATTTACTTTCATTATGCTGCGTTATGGCCACATGGCCGGTTACCGTCTGGCGGGTGCAAAACCGTCAGCCGTTCTCATGACGCCGGATGGCGCCGTGAAACCTTGAATTTTTGGGAGTGCTGGCGAGAGCAAATTGCCTGGCAATCCGCCGCGCGATCACGTCCGGCTTCGAGCCTCCGGAATGCTCGGACGTGTATCGCCGCGAGAATAGGTCCAGCGTGCCGGAGGCGGCCAGTATTGATTTTTCGGCGGGAATGGCTATCTTGGGGGCGTCACTGCTAGCCGCACATGACAAAACCCCGAGGCCGTTGACTGATCCCGCAGTCAGCGGCCTCGCTGCTTTTGGGGTCATTTTGCATGCGCTTCCCTGACAGGGGCACGCCGAACACGGGGTGCGGCAAATTTGGCCTCTGGTAATGAGGCGGCATGCTCCTTTAGGGAGGCGACGATCGGGAGTGTGCGGCGACCCTGCTTGAGCGCGCGGACGCGTTGCTCTCGGAGCAACCTATACATTTCCCAGCGGGAGATTCCGCCTAGATACCGCCGCGCGTCATCGATGCTGATGCATACGGGCTCTAGGGCGGGGCGGCTTTTTTCTTCTGTGTGTGACGGCACGTGAGCGGTCCTATGTGCGAGCGTTTCGCACAAGTTAGGACCGCCTGTTTCATGTCGCTAACAATTCAGTGTCGGTCATTGTCGGGCGACATTGGCCGACATTTCTTTCAAGGCCTCTTCGCGCGCTAACCGGCATGTTTCGCGGTTTGCATTGAATTGAGAGGCCATAGCCTCCTGCCCCATTTTGGCCAGTTCAACCGCGTCGAATTTCATCATTTCGGCGATGACGCGGTCACGCACCGGAGAAGGCTTTGGTGGTTTCTCTACTGGGGGGACAGCGTCGCGGGCGGGAGGAGCAGGTGCGTGCGTGCCTTCAATGAAGGCTTTCAGACTCGCATGCACTAGGTGTGCGCGCTTTGGCATGGCAAGCAGGCATTCGATCGCTTGGCGCGTCCGAACCATAGGCTCTTCACCGGGCACCTTGATAAGCGAAACCTCGCCCGTCTTGTCCATGAAAGCGATCGCGTTATTGAGTTCGGCCCCGTACATTTCACCTAGTCTTGGATTCAAAAAGAATGTTTCGAGCAGGCGAACGAAGGCATCCTTAGGCAAGGGTTCGGAAGTGTGATAATCCCAGAATTCATGTAGGCTAGAAAAGCCAAACTCCCGGACAACATCCTCGTCACTTTGTTCAAGGCCGGTGATCCTATTGCTTGTGATTTTCTGCAGGGCCAATACGGCGCGCAGTCTTAATTCGTTGGGTATAATCATAGCGTGCACCCGCAGCATCATTAGGAGCGCGGGGAAACCAAGTGATGCACCTTGGCTTGTCGGCTGGCCGGCCTATCCCCGCGCATTGGCTTTAACCTTTATTTCCTTGCAGCAATAGAGATGACCTTGTGATCGCCTATGGGTAGATCACAAAAATTCGCCCAGCTCTGCATGATCGCGATTCGCTTCTCGAAACCGTCACCGCGCTGATAGGCGCGCTCGACCCGCGACCCCACCGTGTGGCCAAGGCTCATTTCAGCCAGCTCCCAGGGAAAATTAGTTTGCTCAAGCGCCCAAGTCCGAAACGTCGAGCGAAACCCGTGCACGGTCACGGCGCCTTTCCGGCCCATGCGTTCAAGCACGCGCGACATGGAACATTCGCCGAGCCGAGCGCCGGTCACGTCGTTGGGGAAAAGGAGGCCGCCGGTGGCGACTTTGCCGCCGATGGCATCAACCATAGAGCGGGCCTTGGCGATCACAGCCAGCGCCGCCCCCGATAATGGCACACGGTGCTCGGCGCCGGTCTTCGACATGGTCGGGATCGCCCAGACCGCACCATCGACATCGGCGCGGCGAGCGTTGCGGACATCGGCGGACCGGACAGCGGTCAAAATGCAGAATTCTAGCGCGAGAGCCGCCATGCTTTCGCGCCGGCGCAGATCAGCCATGAAGTCCGGGAGATTGCGATAGAATAAGCTTGGCTGGTGCTTGATGGCCTTCACCTTGCGGCGCGGTGCGAGAAGGTTTGCTAAGTGACCGCGCCACCGCGCCGGATTGTCTCCCGTGCGATGACCAGACGTTGTCGCCCAACCGAGAATCAATTCGATCCGGCCTCGCACACGGCTTGCAGTTTCTGGTTTTATCGTCCAGATCGGTTCGAGTACCTTCATGACATGTGACGTATCGATCGCAGCAACCGCCATGGCACCAATGACTGGCGAGACGTGGTCGCGCAGGGACGCGGGCCACTGCCGGGAATGAGTGTCGTTCGTCCATCCAGCCTCATGTTGGCGGATATAGGCAGCGGCGCATTCGTCAAATGTGATCTTCTTAGCGTTGGCCGCGAGCTCGCGGGTTACGTCCTGATTCCTCTTCTCGATCGGATCAATGCCTTTCTTGATCAGATTACGATATTCGCGGGCGACCTCGCGGGCTTCGCCAAGCGAAACATCGGAAACGGAGCCAAGCCCCATATCGCGCGTCTTGTGGCCTTTGCGAGCATACCGAAAAATCCATGATGCGCGCCGGACGCCTTTGGCGCTGACGGTGATCTGTAGGTAAAGGCAACCGCCGTCGCAATGCATGCCGGGCTTTAGCTTTGCGTAAGATGCGGGCAACCGGCCTATGATCGCCATGAGTTCCTCCGTGGATTATGCCCACGACTGTACCCATAGTTTCTTGCAAACGCAAGCACCCTTCCACAACCACTAACACATTCTTTATGGTGAGGAAGTCCGGAGAAATCAGAGCTAATCACCCGTCCGCACCCGCCCACACACCGAAGTGAGGCGGCCCTCCTGTCCGCCCTCAGCCCGGCGCCGCTCACCCTCCTCCAGCGCGCTCGCTCAGATACCGCGATTTTCTCACCGTCGTTTTGATCGGCCAGACGAAGCGGGCATGGCCGGACAACTGGATCTACATCCACGACCCAAAGGTCAAGGTCGGCCGGGTGCAGAACTTCCGGTCCTGGTCGCCTGAGATGATCCCAGATGAAACCTCGACATGCTTGGGGCTCGAATATTTCTGCGACGAGGACGACGCGCTGTGGTCCCTGGCGGATGCTGATCTGATCGCGCTTGCCAAACAGGAGATCGCGGCCATCGGCTTGATGGCCAGCGAGGACGTCGTTGATGCCTGCGTCGTGCGGCAAAAGAAAGCCTATCCCGTCTATGACGAAACCTATCTCGAAAATGTGCGGATGATCCGCTTTGAACTTGAGAGCCGGTTTCCGTCGCTTCACCTCGTCGGCCGCAATGGCATGCACAAATATAACAACCAGGATCATGCGATGATGACCGGAATGCTGACCGCGGCGAATATTTTGGCCAACCGGACGCTCTATGACGCCTGGCAAGTCAATGAGGACGCCGAATATGGGGAAGCGGGTGTTTCCGGTGCGCGGGAAACCCTCGCCAGCACCCGGCTCGTGCCGCGAAAAGTGGCGTGAGGCGGCCCCATGAAACACACACGGACCGCGCCCCAATGGGCTGGAGAAGGCGGAGGGGAGGCTCTGAGCGCGGCGAAATGATCCCTCCCGAAATTCCGCTCCAAGGCGGCCACCTTGGCGAATCAAATTTCGCCCAATCCCTTGATCGTTTTTCTTATCTTTGTCTTGAGCCGCCCTTATCCGGGGATTGTTCAAGACGCCTATATTTACATCGGCCGCGCGATCGCCGATCTCGATCCAAACGGTGTTGGCCGCGATCTTATGTTTGTCTATGACGGACAATTCGGTTTCAGCCAGTTTCGGCCCGTGGCGGACGCGATGGTCTGGTGGTTTGGGCTCGCCGCGGCTGCCAAACTGCTGGCGATCCTGGCGGCGTTCGCTTGGTTTTTCAGCGTGCGCGCTTTCCTCCGGCAATATGCAAGCGGAGCCGCGGTTTGGGTGGCGGTGATTTTCACTGTCCTTTTGCCCAGTGCTTATGGCGCGACAAGTCCTTCCTTTGGCTTCACCGAGCTGATTGCCATCCCGCGCCCCTTTGCCGAGGCCCTGGTTCTGGCCGGTCTCGCCGCGCTTGCCGCGTGCGGCAATGCTGTTGCGACCGTGTCCATGGTGGTGGCGGCCCTTGTTCATCCGATCATGGCCGCAACGACCATCGCGATCGCCGCGCATTTTCAGCAAGGACGCCGCCGGAGAATTTTTGCCGCGATCCTCTTGGCTGGTGTAGGCGGCATCGCTATAGCCGCGATCTTTGGCGACGGGCTCTCCCCCTTCTCAGCCTTCAAGCCCAGCCCTGGCGCATGGCATGGCTGATGGCCGCTGTGGGAGCGATGGCCTTGGGCATCTGTGCCGTTGAGCTGTGGCAGCGCGGTCCAAGCGGGCGGATCGTCTTGGCTCTGCTGTTCCTTTGCTGGTCATTCAACGCGAAATTGCTGGTCGCTGGCCCTGCCGCAATTTTGGCGCTTCGCCTGAATTTCCGCGCCGAGCGCTACGCGGCGATGCTCACCGCAAGGCTTGTTGCGCATGTATGGATCTTCGCCATTGCCGTGGTCACGATTTCGCAGCTTCGCTTGCTTGTCCATGCTTGGGATTTTTACGCTGCGAAGCCCGCGGGATATGGCAATTTTGAATTCGTCTTGGCCAGAGGTGTTCTCGCAATTCCGCTTTGTGCCCTTGCTGCTTATTTCGCCATCCTCCGGCCGCGCGTCAGCCCGTTTCTTCAAGGCGCCGTCGCCGGGCTTTTGCTTGCCGCAACCTTCGTCTTTTGGGATCACCGGCCGCTTGCTCAACGCGACGCGGAAGAGAATCGCTTCCCGGCGGGACTTGCCCAGCAAATCGCGCAGCGCCCAGGCGAAGTGCTCTGGATCGATGGTCTGGCCGAGCCTTGGTTTGTCCTTGGCCGGCCGCAATGGGCCTCACCCCTGCAGGGCGCGCCGATTATCTTCTCGGACATGCTTGCCATCGAATGGCGGCGCCGGATGCAGCTCCTGATTTGCGCCTCGCGGATCAAAAAAGCTTCTCGCCATGGGCCGATCCCAAGAGCGCCGATGTGCCACGCTTGTCGCAAGACGGAGTGCGCCGGCTCTGTGGGTGCGCGGACGCGCCCACATGGATCATCCGCGCCGGTCGAACATTGTAAGGCGCCAGGGGTTGATATGACGGTCTGGCCGCTGCCGAAGCCGCACTTCCTGATGACGAAGCTCGACGCTGATTACGGCTGGCGGCGCATCGACGCCTATGGGGTGATCGCCTGCGCCAAAAAAAGCGCGTGACCCTCGATCGAACGGGGTGGCTCGGAGCGCGGCCGCTCCCCCCTGCCTCTTCGCCTCACGATGTTAATGGCAGCGCTCACGTATCATGGTCGTGAAGCGCCCTTCCTGGGTTTGACACAACGCTTCACGCTTGTCCGCTCCCGCCCTATTTAGGAAACGCCGGAGCGTCCCTTTCAGATGAGATGCGCTCAAAAAGACTGTCACTCAATCGCCTGATACGAATATACACGCGGGTGCATGGGTTTGGCCGCAAGGACATGAGCGTGTTCCGCACCGTTGTGCAATTGGGAGGAAGCAATGAGAACGAGGAGTGTCTACACCATACTCATGGCGGGAATCGCCGCCGCCGTCTTTGGACTTGCCGTTCCGGCGGCGCGGGCGGACGAGACCTGCCTCTCGCCCTACACCGCCGCGCTCATCAAGGGCCAGGAGGCTTATCTGCATGTCTGGACTCTCGGTGAAAAGGGCCTCGGCGACGAGTCCGACAAATTGGTCACGATCGACACCGATCCCAAGTCGAAAACCTATGGCCAGGTAATCAGCAGCGTCTCCGTCGGCGGCCGCGGCGAGGCGCATCACATGGGCTTTACCGACGACCGCAAATATCTTTGGGCCGGCCGGCTCGACGACAGCAAGATTTTCGTCTTCGATGTCGGCACCGATCCTTCGCACCCAAAACTCGTCAACACCATCACGGATCTCACCGCAAAGACCGGCTACGTCGGCCCGCACACGTTTTATGCCATTCCCGGCCGCATGCTGATCGGCACCTTATCGAACGCCAAGACCCGCGACGGCGTGACAGGCCTTGCGGTTTATAACAACAAGGGAGAGTTTCTCTCCGCGCATCCGATCCCGGCTGAGAACGGCGGCGACGGCTATGGCTACGACATCGCCATCAACCCGAAGAAAAACGTGTTTTTGACGTCGAGCTTCACCGGCTGGAACAATTACATGATGGACCTTGGCAAGCTCATCAAAGATGCCGAGGCGATGAAACATTTCGGCAACACGATGGTGTTGTGGAATCTCAAATCCATGCAGCCGGAAAAGGTCTTCAGCGTTCCCGGGGCGCCGCTCGAAATCCGTTGGTCCTTGAATGAGAGCGACGACTGGGCGATCACCGCCTCTGCGCTGACCTCGAAACTCTGGCTCGTCAGCCACGACGCCAACAATGAGTGGCAGGCGAAGGAAGTCGGCACGATCGGCGATCCGGCGAAGATTCCGCTGCCCGTCGATATTTCGATTGCGGCCGATGGCAAGACTTTATGGGTCAATACCTTCATGGATGGCACGACCCATTTGTTCGACATTTCCAATCCAGCAAAGCCGGTGCAAATCTATGAAAAGGTGACCGGCAAGCAGGTCAATATGATTTCCCAAAGCTGGGATGGAAAGCGCGTTTATATCACCTCCTCCCTGCTCGCAAACTGGGACAAAAAGGGCGGCGACAACGAGCAGGTCCTGCGCGCTTACGATTGGGACGGCAAGGACTTGGCTCTCAAATTCGATGTCGATTTCTTCAAGGAAAAGCTCGGCCGCCCGCATCATATGAAATTTTCGGGTCAAGTGGACAAAGCCTCGCTTGAAGTCCCTGGCCGCGCGGCATCGAGGTGAGTTCGCGAAAGAACAAACGGCGCATGTTCGCCCTGCTGGGCGCGGGAGTCCTCGGCTTGGCGGGGCCCGCCCCGGCAAGCCAGCTCATTGCGGCGCCGGCGGGTGAAGGCCTCGCCCTCCCGGCGCCCGGCAGCTACACGCTCGACCATATTCAGCGCGTGCCTGCCGGAATCGTGCTCGAAGGCAACCGTTTCCCACGCCCGCTCTCCCGCTATACGACCGGCGCGATCACGCTTTTGGCTTTTTTCTACAGCACTTGCGCCGACCCCACTGGCTGCCCGCTGGCCTGGGACACTTTCGAGCGCATGCGCGAATTGATTCTCGCGCACCCGGAACTGCACGGCCGGGTCCGGCTCGTCTTTTTCAGTCTGGACCCGCTGCATGACACGCCGGATGTGCTCAAGACTTTCGCGCAAAATTACAAATCCAGCGCCGCGATCGTGCCTTGGCATTTTCTTACAACTTATTCCTATCTTTTTTTAAAACCTGTGATCCGTGATCTGGGCGAGGAGATTTCCATTGACCGGGATGCGTCCAGCCAAGGCCGGGTCGTTTTCAACCATCTCTTGAAAGCCTTTTTGATCGACCATCAGGGCTGGGTCCGCGAAATCTATTCAAACCAATCGCTCGATCCCGCCGCGATCCTTGGCGACATCGAGACATTGTCGATCGAAACCACCAATGGCGATGGTCATTAGGTGAAAGCGAGGGCCGCGGGCATGGGATTGCGCTTCTATGGAGCCGGGATGCTCAGCGCGGGCCGCCTTCCCTTCCATGCCGCGCGGCAACCAATCCTGGCAAGGCGCTTGCCGGAGCGCCGCGAAAATCCAATCGAAGCCGGATTCCCGGGGGCTCATCTCCGGCGCGCTTGACACCCCCATCCCCCTGCCATATCGGATTGGTCCCGGCGCACTTAGTTTGCGTCAGGCCTGGGGCGGAGTAGCTCAGCCGGCTAGAGCAGAGGAATCATAATCCTTGTGTCGGGGGTTCGAGTCCCTCCTCCGCTACCACCGACCAAAAGCTTACGTCAGCGGATCGTCAGGATCTCGATTGAAGCCAAGGACGGCCGGGCCGGTTCCCCGCTACAACCACCCAAAACAACCCCCTGCCAAACCAGCCGAGGCCCTTGCCCACGGCCCGCGCTGCGCATCGTGGCGGCCGATTTAACGGCCGCCGAGGCGCTGGATGGCAAGCCGCAAATGAGGGGGCGTATAAACTCAGTTGTTGACCAGCTGACTCTTAATCAGCGGGTCCACGGTTCGAGCCCGTGTGCGCCCACCATCGAAATCAATGAGTTACGGTGTTAAAGATACAACCGTCTCGGGTTGAGGAGAGGATTGTCGCCACCATGTCGTCACGGCGCACTGCTATTTTGTGTGCGTCGTGGCGCGGGTTTGTGTGCGTCGTGGCGCGGGCGATGTCCCGAACAAAGTTGAAATAGGAGGAGCGGCGTTGCTCACCTTGAGCTTGTAGGCTCGGGGTGCTGATTCCACGAAAGGAAAGCAACGCCATGAACAGACCTATCACATATCGACGGCGATTCCTGCGAGAGCCATGAATGCCCACGTGCTACATGACCGCGAGTTTCGAAAGCTTCTGCCTTGCTTCAGGGATTGAAGCGTTGGCGGTGATGATGGAAAGCGACGCGGAGGCGGCCTGCGGCCCTCGGCATGCGCGTGGCGATGGGCGACGGGCGCATCGCTGGGGCAAAGCCAAAGGCAAGATCGGCTTCCACGGTGGGCAAGGCGGAGATCGAACGCCCGCGTGTTCGCGAACTTCGACGGCAAGGAGTTGGTTGTTCCCAGCCGGGCAGCGGCGCAAAGCTGAAAATCGGCTTGGCAAATGGTGAACCAGATGCTGATCAACGTCTCAGCGCCTGGGATATTATTTCACAAGCCGAGGAGCGCGAGGAGAACAGCCAAGACCGTGCGATGGAGGCGGCGAAGGACTTCCTAAGAGCGGTGCTCTCAGGAGGCGATGTGCTCTGCAACAAGGTGAAGGAACAGGCCCAAGAGGCGAGCATAAAATGGGCGACGCTCAGGCGAGCCGGCGAGCCAAGGACGCGCTTGGTGTGCGGTCAACCAAGGGCAAGTTCGATGCCACTGGTCCTGGCGGCTGCCCCCCGAAGAGATGACCGAAGGCGCGGGAGGTAGGACATGACCAATGCGCTCACAGCAAGGCGGGCCTCAAAAATGGCGAAAATGGGGTCCGACGGGGGAATTTCCCTAAAGGCAAAATTAGGTGAGCATCTTCGGTATTCCAAGGGGATAATAACCTTTTATTATCAATTACTTACTCGAAGGTGCTCACCCATGAGCATCTTCGGCGTTTTTGAGCATCTTCGCGATCGGCAGATGAGCATCTTCGTAGCGGGGCCTTGGCAGCGTGTTTTTTGGGCTCCTTCCGAAGGTGCTCATCCCCCCATCGAAGGTGCTCATTTCTCACGAAGATGCTCACGCCATGAGCATCTTCGGAAACCTCGTTGTTTTCATTTGCGCTCACAGCAAGGCGGGCCTCAAAAATGGCGAAAATGGGGTCCGACGGGGGAATTTCCCTAAAGGCAAAATTAGGTGAGCATCTTCGGTATTCCAAGGGGATAATAACCTTTTATTATCAATTACTTACTCGAAGGTGCTCACCCATGAGCATCTTCGGCGTTTTTGAGCATCTTCGCGATCGGCAGATGAGCATCTTCGTAGCGGGGCCTTGGCAGCGTGTTTTTTGGGCTCCTTCCGAAGGTGCTCATCCCCCCATCGAAGGTGCTCATTTCTCACGAAGATGCTCACGCCATGAGCATCTTCGGAAACCTCGTTGTTTTCATTCGGCTTTTGGGCTCTAAAAATGCCCGAAAAACGCGAAGGTGCTCACCCCTCCGTATCACTGGGAAAATGGGCATTTTACACCCCAAAACTATAACCCTGATAGGGCCGTTGGTAAAAACTCTAGGCGTGTCGGCACGTGGATTTTTAAAAATGCTCGGAGTTTTGGAAGGGAGGGGGATTTTTTTTATTCTCCCGGGCGGTTACCACCCACTTTTTCCCGAGTTTGATGGAGGAGTAGTCGGACCTAGTGTCTCAGAGTGTCTCGACGATGTGTAACTATTTCAACGAGATGATGCCTTATGAGACACTTAAGACACTAAGACACTATGTACACTCGCGCGCACGCGCGCGCGGGATCCCAAAGCTGGCTCTGCTGAGAGGAAGTTTCATACGCGCGCGTTCAACATCCTTTTTTCCCGAGTTTGTTTGCGGGATGGTCTCTGGGGACCTACGAAACAGACAGATAGACAGATCGATTTCATTTCATCTGTCTGCTTTTTTCCCTTACGATGCAACACTTTAGACAGATAGACAGATGTCTATTGTGCTACGTATATACGCGCGCACACACGCGACTTTAGGAAGTTTTTTAGACAGGTCCTCTTTCAGTCATATCGATATGCTCCCGCAGCTAGGTTCCTTTTTTCCCGAGTTGATTATGCATCTTTGTTAATGTTCCATGGTGGAGGTGTATCAGGTGTATCGACTAAACTTGATATCGCTAGATGTGATACACTGATACACCGATACACTCACCTACACGCACGCATATACGTGCACGTCGCGCGCGCGCGGACACACGCAGGAAAGAATGTCTCAGAGGGACAGAGCATACGAAGCTGTTTCCATGCCTCCGGCGTCAAATAGATCGACAAGACGCGCTTGCCCTCGCGGCTAGGCGGTCTGGCCTTCGTTTTGGCGGGCGGCTTCTTGGGCGCAGCAATCAAAGTTTCGGGCTGTTCTCCTTCAACGGGAGCCGCGAGAGTTGCCTTGGCAGCAAAAAGGGAGGGGCGTTTCGTCATGACCTCATGCTGCCTTTCGTACACGTCCACATGTGGACATGCCTACAATTCCACATAACCACGTATAAAGGTTGGCGATTTCCTCGGCGGCTTTTCACGCACGCATATACGTGCACGTCGCGCGCGCGCGCACACACGCAGGAAAGAATGTCTCAGCACACAACAAGATACTTAAGACATTTTCAAGTGTCTTGTGTCTTGTCAGCAAGACACAAGACACTCACAAGACACTTAAAATACCTTTGAGTGTCTCGATTAAGTGCTTACGAGTGAACGAGTTTCGCTGAACAAGACACTTAAGTGTATTAGCCGAGACTCGATCTGACAGACGGTGCCTGGTTAAGCGATCGGGTTTTGGTGTCCGGCGTTGTTAAGCGGCGATCATTTTCTCCTTCGTCATCGGCATTGCGTCAAGGAACGTTTGCATCGGCGTTTTGCCGAAGCACCAGCGGCCTTGATGCGGCCGCGACTCGTTGTATTCGCGGACCCACACATCAAGATCGGCCTGCAGCTCGTCAATGGAACGGTATACCTTTTTGCGGAACGCGACGCGGTAAAACTCATTGAGCACGGTCTTGTGGAAGCGCTCGCACATACCGTTGGTCTGCGGGCTCTTCGTCTTGGTGCGCGAGTGATCGATGTCCTCGATCGCGAGATACAGCTCATACTCGTGCCTCTCTGGATTGCCGCAGTACTCGCTACCGCGGTCGGTCAGCATGCGTAGCAGCTTAACCTCATGACTATCGAAGAAGGGGATCACGCGGTCGTTCAAAAGATCGGCCGCCGTGATCGGCGTCTTGCGATCATAGAGCTTGGCGCAAGCAACCTTGGCGTAGGTGTCGATGAAGGTTTGCTGGTAGACGCGCCCGACCCCCTTCAGATTGCCAACATAGAACGTGTCCTGGGCGCCGCAGTAGCCCGGATGCTCGCTCTCAAATTCGCCATGGGCCTCCGAGACTGTCAGGATTTCCGTGTAAAGGCCGGTTTCGTTACGCCAACTTGAACCTGCCCTCGAATATGATCGCGAATTGCGCTTTCGCCATGGCCCATTCGCGCGGCGGCATTCTCCATTCTTTTTGCGCCAGGTTCAACACGAGAAAAAGAAGCTTCAGCGCGCTCTCGTCGGTGGGGAAATGGCCGCGGGCGCGAACTGCTCGGCGCAATTTGGCGTTCAATGACTCGATTGCGTTTGTCGTATAGATGATGCGACGCACTTCGTCGGGGAAAGCGAAGAACGGGATGACCTCGCTCCAATGGCGTCGCCAGGACTGGGCGATTGCCGGGTATTTTCGGCCCCATGGGCCTTCGGCGAAGGTGTTCAGTTCTTCTTGCCCGGCGGCGGCGTCCTTGGCCCGGTAGATCTGCTTCAGCGCCGCCGCGACAGCCTTGCGGTCTTTGTAGGAAACGAAGTCCAGCGAATTGCGGATCAGGTGAACGATGCAGGTCTGAACCTGGGTTTGCGGAAACACCGCGGTGATCGCCTCGGGAAAACCTTTCAGGCCATCGACGACGGCGATTAGGACGTCTTCGACGCCGCGGTTCTTCAGCTCGTTCATGACGCGCAGCCAGAATTTTGCGCCTTCGGTCTGCTCGATCCACAGGCCGAGGATTTCCTTGGTTCCGTCGGGTCGAACCCCGAGAGCGACGTAGACGGCCTTGTTGCGCACCATGCCTTCGTCGCGCACCTTGACCCGGATGGCGTCGAAGAACACCAGCGCATAGAGCCGCTCCAGCGGCCGGTTCTGCCATTCGGCGATCTCATCGAGGACGGCGTCCGTGACCGCGCTGACGAGATCGGCGGAGACGTCGACCCCATAGAGATCGCGCAAATGGCCCTGGATTTCTCGAGTGCTCATGCCGCGCGCATACATCGAGACGATCTTCCCGTCGAAACCGGGAAATCGCCGCTGATATTTGGCGATCAGTTGCGGGTCGAAGGTCGACAGCCGGTCGCGCGGAACCTCAAGCTCGATCTTGCCGGTCTCGGTGAGAACCGATTTTCGGCCATAGCCATTCCGGCTATTGGGGCGGCCGTCTTCCTCGCCGTTGTCGAGATGGTGATCGATCTCGGCGTTCAAGGCTCGTTCAGCAAACGCCTTCTTCAGCTCGTCGAGCAGCCCGTCCGCACGCTGAAAGGCGTCGGCCGGGTCTATCAGCAAACCTTCATCGACACCTCTGCCAAGGTTGGCTTCGCCAAGCTCTACGACCGCAAGACGCCGATCACGGCGGCCGATCTCCTCAACGATCGGGTCTTGCCCTTCTACGAGGAGCACGGCGTCGAGCTACAGCGTATTCTCACCGATCGAGGCACGGAATATTGTGGCAATCCCGAGCATCATGAATACGAACTCTATCTCGCCGTCGAGAACATCGACCATAGCCGCACCAAGGCCAAGAGCCCACAAACCAATGGCATTGTCGAACGATACCATAAGACCATGCTCAACGAGTTCTACCGCATCGCCTTCCGCAAAAAGATCTATGCGACGATCGGCGAACTGCAGAAGGATCTCGATGCATGGATGACAGAGTACAACGAGGTCCGGCCACATCAGGGACGCTACTGCTTCGGCAAGACGCCAGAATTCCTTTGCGTCGGATGCAGCCAGTCTCGAGAGAGCATCAGCTTCGGGAAGTCGAAGTCCAGAGACTTCGCGATGGTGGTTAATTCCACTGCGACCTCGCGACTTTCTTGCTAAGCAGCCCCACTCCCAAACCAATTAGAATAGTACCACAGCCACCTGCTCTCTGTTTTTTTGGTCAAACTGGGAAAACCCGCGCAACTAGCGCTCTGTCCCCCGCGATATGACCAGATCCCCGTATAAGAGCATGTCCGGTTGCGTGAACCTGATCGCCCCTTACGGCAATTTTTGTAGTATAAGTCTTATGGCAAGAACCGTGCTGCGTGACGATATGGACCGCATAGATGCCATTTAGAAGAGATCGATGAGGCTCAGCGACCGCAAGAGGCAGGCTTGAAACCATTTACCTACGAAAAACTGTCAACATGGTCTGGAAAATGTCGGCGTGTAACGGACTGAGCTTACCGCCGCTGTTGCTTCAAACAGTAGAACTAGTTCCCGTTCAAGTTTTTGTTGCAAGCCTAGAAAATCCTATGAGCTCAAACAACGCACGGTACAATTTAGCTTTGATCATGAGCCATTGGGCACTGGCTTTGATGGTCTTAGTTTCGCTTGGCCTCGGATGGTCTCCACAATACATGCCCAAGCTAAGCAATCAAATGCAAAGCTTTTTACTCAATTTACATATTTCATGCGGTACTGTTATTGCAATTCTTATCTTAATTCAGATTTTCTTGCGGATTATAATCAAACCACCATCCTATCCCAATGAGTTTGCTGCATGGCAGAAAATATTGGGCCAGACGTTATATATTTTAATCTATGTTTCCGTTGTCTTGATACTTGCCAGCGGATATCTCCAGGCCATTTTCAGCGGAACGACCATCGCATCCTGGGGCGCTCCTCTTCCCAATTGGGGTACCGTCGACCTGCCAACCGCCGAATTTTTTGGGTCGGCACATCGGGTCATGGCTTACGTATTGGTGGGCTTAATTTTTGCTCATATTGGTATCCTTGGTCTGAACATGATTAAGCATCCTGGAATTGCGTCCCGGATGCTATTGTTTGGCGCGCAAGAGACGGGGGAAACCAGATCCCCAATTGCGTCTAAAATAGCTCAAAACTTAGCAAAAAATCTACGCCTCTTCGGCTGGATCGCATTTTGGTTACAGTTAGTGCTTGCCCTCATTTGCGGGGTGCTATTGGAATTTGCCACGTCGGGGCGTGCATTCAGTCCTGCTGCAGCAGGAGGGTTCGGCGATGCTATCTACTGGGGTGTCGTTGGATTTTTGCTCTTGTGGCTCGCAATCCCGTTGGCGTTCTATTGCACGCGCGCCGCCCGCAAAATCCTCGCAAGACCCGATGCTTATTTAAACAAAATAGGCGTGACTTCCTTTTGGTTTCTACTAGTAAGCCTGCTTATTGGCTTACTAGGAGTATTTATTTCCTTCATTGGTGTCACTTTGAGCATATCATTGTTAATAGCAAAGACCGTATCGCAACCGCCAGGGATAGCGATTACAGATCCATCCAAAATCGTGCGAGCCCTTGACGTATTTATACTTATTGTTAATTTTGATTTGCTCGTGGCGCATTTTATTGGCGTGGGTACAGCCCTCTGGTTAGTTATCAGCGTACCGGCCGCACGCCTTAGATACATGTCAGCATCAAGGCAATCGACATTACCGAGCGCGCCTTCAGACGCCATTCGCCAATCCGCGACGACCCAGTAAAGAGCGTGGCAGTCATCTATCGTTTCGTTATTCCATCAAGAATGATGAATGTCGTTGCTAGAGCCATCGCCAAGCGATAGCAACGGTGGAATTGCATCCATACATTGGAAAACTCCCTAATATTTGCACAGAACGGGCCACCGCAAGAGCAAGGAACTCCCCTTGCTTGAGAAACCCAATGGAGGCATAATAGCACCGCTGATGGCGCGTCCATATGGCAGTGAGTGCTCTACATCGTAAAAGACGCTAAAGCGAGCGAGCTTAAGCTCGCAATCAGGGAGGAGATATGCGATGAGGAAGATAATCGTTCATGGATTCGCAGCGGTGGCCTTAGGAGCAGCGCTAGCAATCGGGTTCGGCACGCATGCTCAAGCCGCTGCCCCCGCAAACTATTCACGAGCCTGCGCGCAAACGAAAGTTGTCGCGTCCGACAGCGTAGTGGAGAAGGCGCTTTATGCGCGTCGCGCGGCGCGCCGCACCGCTCGCCGGACAGTCCGCCGCCACTACTGAACGGCGAAAATCAGCCGACCACGTGCGGCGCTCTGGCAGCGTGGTTCACCGTGCTTAACTTGTGCTTAGTCACCCAGCACATATGTGTGCTGGGTGTTCCCGCCTCCACGGCTGGTGCAGTGGTGAAGCACTGGTCATCCATTATCGGCGCAGCAAAAAGGATCTTCATTTCTTCGAGGGCGAAGTGCAATGTGCGACGCCGCATCCTTTTTGCTTCACTTCGGCGGGATCGATTAGCTCGTCTTATTCACCCAACCGGAGCGTACTAGCGATTTTCTTTGCGACATGATTGCGGACGCAATTCCGCGTTGCGTCTTTGCCGCTGGGTCGATCCGCACTTTTCGAACGCGTTGGAGTTGGATGGGTGGGTGATCTGGGGCGAGCGGACACTGTCTCTGCCCCGTCGTTCACGGTCCCGCAGGCTGCAAGGCGCCGGCGAGGTGTCGGAATACCCCGGCCTGAGGACAGGCGGTAGCGAGCGCAAGCTTGATGCGGCTTGTGGTCTCGACGATGCGCGCGCCTATCTTCAGAAGTTTTTCGCGCAAGGTCACAAATTCGGCGACGACGAGCGGATGGGTTTTGGGGATAGCGTCACGCAGTTCGAGCATCAGCCAATAGGCTGCGGTATGCAGAATAAGCCGCATCTGAATGGCGAGCGGTGCATGACAGGAAGTGCGGTCAGACGCCAGCTGGCTCTTGTGCAATTTGATCAAATTTTCCATCTAGCCGCGCGCGCAATAGAGCGTGTCGTAGATATGTTCGGGCGAGCCATTCGCGATGTTGGTGACGACGTAGCGGATATCCAGCCCCAGTTCCGTTGCTTCGATGCGGGCGCAGACGCGACGCCGACTTTCCAGGATTTGGCGGCGTAGTTCGTCTGCATGTAGCCTCTCAGGACCGCTGCCTGTTCCAGCGCGCGACGGGTGCGGATGTCGTCGGCTTTATCTTCGACTGCGGCGGCGAGAATCTTGTTGCCGGGCAGTCCAAAAACGTAATCGAGGCCGTTGTCCTCGCACCAATCCATCACCTGGCGGCGGCCATAATCGCCTCGGATGGTGATCTTGGTTGTCGGCCGATGCGCGCGGATGCGGCGGACAATCCGGCGCAAATGGCCGCGCACTTCCTTGCCGGACGGCGTTTTGCCTGGCCGCAGAATGATTGCGACGGGGCGTCCGGCAGCGGTGTCGTAAGCATGGATCGGAAGGAAGCAGCGCTCATCATAATGCGCATTGAACAGCGACAGTTGCTGATGACCGTGCGCGACATCGCAGGTATCATCGATATCGAGCGTGAAGGCTTGCGGAGGCGCGGCGTCACTGGCGCAATAAAGATCGATGAGGACGCCGCTCAGCTTCACGATTTCGCGCAAGGTCGGCATGTTCTCCCAACGCGATATGGTGGGCTGCGAGCATAGATCGTTCCCCGTATCGGGCAATCGCCCGCAGGCAAGCTTGAAGGCAGGATCCTTGCGCAGATGATCGAGGTCGTCCGCATCCTCGTAGCCGCAGGCGATGGCAGGAATGCGAGCGCGAAAGATGCTGCCGAGTGAATGGGTGATCAGCAATGGATTGCGCGGATCCGCGATGACGGCCGCCCGCTACGCCGCTACGATCGGAGCCGCCTGCGCTATCCAAGCGACCTGACCCATGAGGAATGGGCGCTGATCGCGCCCCGCATCCCGCCAGCTAAGCGCGGCGGCAACAAGCGTACGGTGAACCTTCGCGAGGTTGTCAATGGGCTGATGTACATCCTGAGCACCGGCTGCCAGTGGCGGGCCATCCCGAAAGATCTGCCGCCTCGCTCTACGCTGTATGACTATTTCGGCCTGTGGAGCTGGGACGGCACGCTCGACCGGATTCATCACGCCCTCTATGTCGAATGCCGCGAACGAGCGGAACGTGAGTCTTCTCCAATCGCCGCGATCATCGATAGCCAGAGCGTGAAAAGCGCTGAAAAAGGGGGCGTTGCATCGATCCGCATAGCTATGACGCGGGCAAGAAGATCAAGGGCAAGAAGCGGCACATTCTCGTCGATACGCAGGGCCTCTTGATGCACGCCATCGTACACGCTGACGATATCCAGGATCGCGACAGCGGCGTGCTTCTGATGGCAACCTTGTTCGGCCTCTATCCCTTTCTCCTGAAGCTCTACGCCGATGGCGGATATCAAGGAGCGGGCTTCCAAGACGCACTGCGCGCTGTCCTGAAGCGTGTGAACCTCGAGATCGTCAAGCGCTCTGATCAAGCACAGCACTTCGTCGTCCTGCCGAAACGCTGGATCGTTGAACGAACTTTCGCTGCTCGGGCGATGTCGGAGACTGGCCAAGGATTGGGAGTGCTTCAATCACAGAGTGCTCGCCTTCCTCAAGCTGGCCTCCATCCGCCTCATGCTACGAAAGCTATGCAATCCAAAATGATGTTTCCGGACAGACTCTCGGGCACCTCGAAAAATAGGCGCTTCCCTCCACGGTGCAAATCAGATTCAAGGTTCTCATGCTCTGAGCGCGGGAGGTTGGAATGGGACAGCTTGGTTTTTTCGATTTGAACCGACGTTATGAAAGTCTCGATAAAAAGAGCGATCCGCTTGCAGTGATCGCGGCGATGGTTCCGTTCGAATCCTTCCGGCCAAAGCTGAAGGCGGCTCTGATTAAAGGCGAGCTTCGCAAGAGCGACGCGGAACGCAAGAGTTCAGCGGGACGCAAGCCTTGGGATGAAGTCGTGATCTTCAAGGCGCTGGTGTTGCAGGCGCTCTACAATCTCTCCGACGATCAGGCGGAATACCAGCTTCGTGATCGCTTCTCTTTCATGCGCTTTCTCGGTTTGGGGCTGGAGGATGCGGTTCCCGACGCCAAGACTTTATGGCTCTATCGCGAGGCGCTGGCGAAGGCGGGCGCGGTGGAAGAGCTGTTCGATCTGTTTGACGGGTTCTTGAAGGACAAGGGCTATCTCGCCATGGGCGGGCAGATCATCGACGCAACGATCGTGTCGGCGCCCAAGCAGCACAATTCGCGCGAGGACAACGAGACGATCAAGGAAGGCAAGATGCCGGAAGACTGGAAATCGAAGCCGGCCAAGAACCGCCAGAAGGACAAGGACGCGCGCTGGACGAAGAAGCATGAGCGCTCGTATTTTGGATACAAGAACCATATCGGCGTCGACCGCCGGCACAAACTCGTGCGCCGTTACGTGGTGAGCGCCGCGAGCGTGCACGACAGTCAAAAGTTCGAAGATGTTCTTGATACGAGCAACACGGCTTCGGACGTGTGGGCCGACAGCGCCTATCGCAGCGATGACATCGAGGAAAAGCTCGCTGAGCGCGGCCTGAAGAGCCGCATTCATCGCAGGGCCTATCGCAATCGCAAACTCAGTGAGGCGCAGAAGGCCGCCAATACGACGCGCTCGAAGGTGCGCGCCCGCGTCGAGCATGTATTTGGTGATCAAAAGAATGGCATGGGAGCCGAGCTCGTGCGCACCATCGGCATCGTTCGCGCCCGGTGCAAGATCGGAATGATGAACCTCGTCTACAACATGCGCCGCTTCGTTTGTCTTGAAAGGATGGCGGCCGCGGCCGGGTGAACCGGCGCGCCATGCGTCGGGTCGCGTGAGTTGAGCCGATCAAGCCACCACCTGAGAAATCGGTGGCGACTTCAGGCAGCCTCGATGAGAGGCCAAGGATTGAACGATCTACCGCGTTGCGAACTCGAACGCCGGTCATCACACCATAAGGGGATATTTTTTCGAGGTGCCCTCTCATTTAATCCCATAGATCCGGTTTGCTGATAGACTTTGCCAATGCCGAAGCCAACTGCGGACGAATATAATTAGAGTTAATCGGCAACGAATGTGCCACTCCATCTGGAATCTCTAAATTCAATCTTGTCATTAAGTATTTTGGCCATCTGTCGGGTAGGGATCAACTTTCTTACTAACAGTGGAACCTTATCAGTAGCCACGGTATTCTGCAAACTTATCTGTGTTTCATCCCCAATAAGACATACGGATACGGTTCCATTCAACCAAACATCCCCAGCTTTAATAGCTTGGTACGTGAGGCCACGATTTCCGCTTATGTAAATCCTCATTGGTTTGCCATCATCCGAGGTCGTCTCGTGCCACTTGATCTTCACGTTATTCTCCTTGAGTTCTCTAACCGAATTAAGGCATTTCGGCTTGGCATAAACCGACACGCCTAGGGCCAATAGGAATGCCAGGGATTTCCCGGGTGTCCGAACCATAGGATTTCCGTCTGAATAAGGGTGCACGACTTATAATTAGTCTGGTGTGACCGGGTGACCGGCCCCCACTGACGGGTCCACTTCGAATGTTTAGTGCATTGACGGGCTCGAGGCCAGCGCGGGCGGCGCAGCTGGCCGGGATTGCGAAGCCGCCCGCGCGGCCAAAGGGGGCACGAAGATTTCGGGCGCTGGCGGCTTGTAACCGAGCGATCCATGGGGCCTCACGGCGTTGTAGTGACGCCGCCAGCTTTCGATTACGATCTTGGCTTCGGCGAGGGAGTAGAAGATTTCGCCATCGAGCAACTCATCGCGCAAACGCGCATTGAAGGACTCGATGAAGCCGTTCTCCCACGGGCTGCCAGGCGTAATGTAGGCGGTTTTCGCCCCGACGGCGGTAATCCATTCCTGCACGGCCTTGGCGACGAACTCCGGGCCATTGTCGGAACGAATGTGCTCCGGGACGCCACGCAAGATGAAGAGATCCGAGAGCAGGTCGATGACGTCGATGGATTTCAGCTTCCGGGCGATACGAATGGCCAGACATTCATGTGTGAACTCGTCGATCACGTTGAGCATCCTGTATTTCTTGCCTTCATGCGTGCGATCCTCGACGAAGTCGTAGGACCAGACATGGTTCGGCCGCTCGGCGCGAAGACGGATGCAGGATCCGTCCGCGAGCCAAAGCCGGCCGCGCTTGGGTTGTTTGGCGGGAACTTTCAGCCCCTCGCACCGCCAGATCCGTTCGACCCGTTTGTCGTTCACGACCCAGCCGGCGGTCGATCGTAGAAGCTCCGCGATCTTCCGGTAGCCGTAACGACCATATCGGCGAGCCAGTTCGACGATGTCGGCGGTCAGCCGTTCCTCGTCATCTCGCCCCGCCGGTACGCGGCGCTGCGTCGAACGGTGCTGTCCGAGCACACGGCAGACCCGTCGCTCGGACAGTTTCATCCCGGATCGAACATGGTCGATGCAGGCTCGGCGACGCGCGGGGCTCAGAAGTTTCCCTTTGCAGCCTCCGCGAGGATCATTTTGTCCAAGGTTAGATCGGAGACAGCGCGGCGCAGTCGGGCGTTCTCCGCCTCGAGCGCCTTCATCCGCTTCACCTGATCCGTCTTCAGCCCGCCAAACTCTTGGCGCCACCTATAGTAAGTGACCTCGGTCACGCCGATCCCGCGAACGGCATCCGCGACCGACTGTCCCTGTGAAACCAAAACGTCTACCCGTCGCAGTTTGGCGACGATCTCCTCAGGCTTGTGGCGCTTTCTCGGCATTCCGGTCCTCCTTTTCATGTCCAAAGACATACCTCAGGGTGGACCAGTTCAATGGGGGTGGATCACGAGAATGTCGGCGTTGAGCTCTCCGGACGCGCGGGGGATTCCTGCCTCGACGGCCTCAATTTCGAGATTTTGCGTCCGCTGCAAGAAGTGCTCAAGCAGCAGGCTGAAGTGCTTGCGCGAATTTACGATCCGAAGGCCTATTTCGGCCGCGTGCACCGCATGGTTCTGTCCCTCGACCGCCTCAAGGTCAGCGCGTGGATCGAGTTTCGCAACTCCTTGCGTGAAATTGATCGCTTTTTCAAGATCATGTGCCACATAACCCTTTATCGTCCTGAGATGCGGCGGCACGTTTGGGAGCTGGTCCTCGAAACGCTCGTACGGAATCCGAGAGTGATCCGGGACGTTATTGTGGCCACTGTCTTTTACATTTATCTCGGCCCGCTTTCGGCTTTTGTGATCGAACATCGTAACAAGGAGATCGCCGACCTCGAGGCCACGGCGGTTCAGCCACCTCGCGTCCCACAGCTCGACGAGGTCACGGTGCCCGACGGCTGTGCGCGCGCAATTTGAGCAATCAATGGCGCCAGGGCGACTGGATGGAAACGGGGCGCGCGGTATGTTCGCGGATCGCTGCTGATGCTGATCACTCATCTCCGTCGCTTTGTCTCAGCGCACTGACACGGCTACAGTCTGGAGCCAGCAAAATTCCGATCCAAGATAGCAGAACATCGACGCTTCGTGCGCATCAAGGGTCAACGCCGCGCAGATCGCGAAACTGCCGCGGCAGGCTCTTGTATAAGGCATTTGTTCCCCCTATGGTTGTCGGCCATAAGGGCCCAAGTATGAGGAGGACATTGCCTATGACCGGCTCTAAAATTCTAGGATTGGCGATTGGAGCGTCGTTGCTCTTTGGGTTTGAACCGATTGCGAACGCGACCCCTATGGCCGCGCCGCCAAGCGCTATCGAAATATCTGCGTTCTCAGGTAATGTGGCTCAGGCGTTTCTTGGAATTGAACGCCGCCACGCGCGTCGTGTGGAACGTCGCGCCCATCGGCACGCGCGTCGTGTTGAGCGTCGTGTCCATCGCCATGAGCGTCGAGAGGTACGCCGACACGGCTACTGAATTGATAACGAGGAGCCGTATCTTACTTGCGGCGAAAACAAAAAACTCCCCGCCTGCGCATCCAGGGTCGGGGCGTTCTTTTGGCCTCTGTGATTTGTCCATCTTTCAGCAAGACAGACGATTTCAATCGTATCTGTCGTCGGGCACGCAGGTGTCATGAGGGGAAAACACCTTAACAGGCGGCCTCCTCATGACCTGGGCTGAGATGCCTCGCCCGCCGGGCCATGTCTTCCACGATCGCTTGCAAGAACTGTTGTCTGAGGCGGGGTTTGACGCTTTCGTCGAAGTGACCTGCAAGCCATTCTACGCGCCAAAAATGGGCGCGCCGTCGAAGACACGCAGCCGATTTCCCTATGAAGTGCACGAGAAGGTATTCGTTTTAAGCTTTGTTGCCATCCTGCCCGAGGCGCCGGCAATGTCGAAGCAGGGCGAGCCTTGTGAACGCGGCAAGGGCTGCTACGCGCGAACAGTTCGTCGCCGCCTATGACGGTCGCCATGGAGGGCGACAACAAGGCCATCGTGTTCATCGGCGAGCAGGATTTCCCGTTTCCGATCCCCCTCGTCCGCAAGAATGTCCGATGGCAGTTCGATACCGCAGCCGGCCGCGAGGAATTCCTCTATCGCCGCATAGGTCGCAACGAGCTCGACGCCGTTGAGGCGTGCCTCGCCTATGCCGATGCGCAGAACGAATATGCCGGAAAGGACCGCACCGGCGCCGGTGTCGGTGTCTATGCGCAGCACATTGTCAGCCGGCCAGGCAAGAAGGACGGACTCTACTGGCCAGCCTCGCAGGGAGAGGAGGAAAGCCCGCTCGGCGAGCTCGTCGCCGCGGCGGCCGAGGAGGGCTACCTTATCGGTGGCAGGCGGGCGCCGTTCCATGGCTACTATTTCAAAGTTCTAACGAAGCAGGGACCGAACGCGCCAGGCGGCACTCTCGACTATGTCGTCAACGGCAAGATGATCATAGGCTTCGCGCTCGTCGCGTATCAGATCACCGTTTTAGAAGAGTTTTATCCTGGCGAAGCGCTTAATTGCTGGCGTTACTCTAGGCCTTGTTTCCTACGTGCTAATTCGTGGACTTGCGGCCCGTTTCGCTCGCTTGCTGTGCGCCCAACGCCGATTACTCTCGCCACCCCTTCTGGGCTTTCACCTTCCTGCACGCGCCGCACTGCGCGTTCGCGCAATGCTTCCAAAGTCGCGTGATCCAACTTGCGGGCGTCTCCGTCAGGAGCAGCGGTGCCGAGTAATCGGCGCCACCGTGAACGACTTGGTGACCAACAGCCGAGATATCGCGCCCATCAAGCCATTGTGCGCCGATCCTCATCAACGCCTGAGTTGCCGCGGCGTGATCGAAGCCTGCGTCTTGGAAGCTTTCCTCAACGAGCTGCTTGCCTTCCGCGTCAGATAATTTGGCCCTTGGCGTTGCGCCGATCCCCTCGATCTGGCCTCGTAGCAACAGCGCGGGAGTTGAGAGCGCGTGAAACACGGCGAATTTGATGCTGGACGAGCCTGCGTTGATGACTGCTATGCTCGACATCGTGCCCCTTTAACAACCCATAAGCGCTCCGGCGCGTCAGGCTATAATATTGGCGCCGCCGTCGACGTAGACCGTGCCGCCGGTGATTCTGTGAGCGAATGGAGTTGCAAGATAGGCGCAAGCCCAGCCGACATCCATGATGTCGACAAGTTCACCCAAAGGCGCCTTATGCGCCGCCTCATTGAGCAGCAGCTCGAAATCTTTGATGCCAGAGGCGGCCCGGGTCTTCAAAGCCCCGGGAGAAATCGCGTGCACCCGGATGCCGCTTGGTCCAAGTTCATAAGCAAGGTAGCGGCAAACGGCCTCCAGCGCGGCCTTTACGGGCCCCATCACATTATAGTTGGGCACGACCCTGTTAGCGCCATTGTAGCTCATCGCAAACATCGCACCGCCGTCGGTCATCAGGGGCGCTGCGAGCTTCGCCATGCGCACGAACGAATGGCAGGAAATATCCATCGCCGTTGCAAAACCCTCCGCCGAGCAATTCAGCAAGCTGCCCTGCAGGTCGGCTTTCGGCGCGAAGGCGATCGAATGAACCAGCAAGTCGAGGCGCCCCCAGCTCCTTTGGATTGTCTCGAACAGGGCTTCCAGTTCGCCCGGCTTTGACACGTCGAGCGCCGCCGTAATCTCGGCTCCGAGTTCGGCCGCCAAAGGCTCCACGTGCGGCCGCGCTTTTTCATTGAGCCAAGTGATGGCCAGACCGGCCCCGGCTGCCCGGAAGGCTTTCGCACAGCCGTAGGCGATCGACTGATCGTTGGCGATTCCGACGATAAGAGACTTCCGGCCGGCGAGCACCGGGTTGATTTTCGTTTCCATGTAGACCTCAGACGGTGCGCGACGCCGCCTGATCGCGACGGAATTTTGCGAGGAGCGCCGCGACGGCGCAGGACGCGAGGCGCGCCATCAGCGAGTTAGCGCGGCTTGTCAGGATGATTGGAACTCTCGCGCCGAGCACGATGCCAGCGCTATCGGCGCCCGCGAGAAAGGAAAGGCTTTTGGCGAGCATATTGCCCGCCTCAAGGTCCGGCACGACCAGAACATTGGCGCGACCCGCGACGGGCGACGTAATCTGTTTCGTAGCCGCCGCCTCCTCACTGATCGCATTGTCAAGCGCCAACGGCCCGTCCACTGCGGCGCCGGTGATTTGCCCACGCTCGGCCATCTTGCTAAGGGCGGCGGCCTCGAGCGAAGATTGGACTTTCGGATTGACGGTCTCCATGGCCGAAAGGATCGCGACCCGCACTTCCGGCACATTCAGCGCAGTCGCAAGATCAATCGCATTCTGCACAATGTCGATCTTGTCCTCCAGCGTCGGCGCAATGTTAACCGCGGCGTCGGTGATAATCAGCGGATCAGGATGGCCAGGCACGTCCATGATGAAGCAATGGCTGATACGGCGAGACGTGCGTATGCCCCCTTCGCGCGCCACCACTGCTCCCATTAGCTCGTCCGTATGGAGGCTGCCCTTCATCAGAGCCTCGGCTTCGCCATTACGCGCAAGCTCGACGGCTTTTGCTGCGGAATCGTGACTGTGCAGCGAGTTCCACGATTCTTAGACCACTAATGTCGATATCATACCGGCTTGCGACCTGATGGATGCGCGCCCTGGGGCCGACGAGGATCGGATCGATCAAACGCAGGCGTGCCGCTTCGACAGCGCCCTTAAGAGACACCTCATCGCAAGGGTGCGCCACGGCGGTCGAAACAGGTCCCGCGGCAGTCGCCGCATCAATCAGCCTTTGATATTTTTCGTGCGCTTCGGGCTTGGAAACAGGTTTCATTCAGATCAGGCCCTGTTCGTCGCGGCGCCGCGAATTGGTTTTGGTTGCGTCAGCTCCGTCATTCCGAATAAGCGCTTGATATTTTCGAACCTCGTTGCTTCGTCGGAATCCAATTCGCCAGCCGCCGAGATTACGTCATAAATCGCCATGAGCGTTCTCCTGCGAGCCTCGGGATCATCCGGCAGCAATTTGGAAATAGTGGAAATCGCCTTCTTCTCGTTCGAGCGCAACAGCGTAGCCTGGCGTCGCATAATGTCCTTGAGCTGCGACAACGGCAAACGCTCACTCTCGGGAGCGCGCTTGCGCAGCGCCTCGAGAGCGTTGAACTGGCGCTCATCCGCGCCTTCTCCGCGAAGCACGTAAAGCAGCGTGCGCAGGCCCGCGTCGAGGAACCCGCCGCGGCACATGTCCGCCTCGAGTTTCGAGCGTGTCTCGGCGCGGGCGAGATCGTGTTCGATCGCGCGCCCCGCGCCGCTGTGCTCAGCCTTCAGCCCAACCGCCGCTTGAACCAACGGCGCACCGTACGTGCCCAAAAACATTGCTTCGGTCATCGCCTCGCGCGTCTTGGCGAAAATCTCGAGGTTAGTGACGATCCATGACGACGCCATCTCTTCGAGCGCCAGGAATGGGTTGTTTGCCTCTACGGGATGGCGGTCGGCTCTGATCTTCTCTGCCGCCGACGGAATCGGGGCCATGAGCGGGTTTTGGTCGGAAAATGCCCGGAACGCGACGCGATTGGGATGCATCTCGCGCAGGAAGTCCGCCGATGTTTGCGTCGTCAGAGACTTGACGATCGGGCTGATAAAGGTGCGGTAGAGGCCTTGATTGATGTCCGAGACGCGGGCGACCGTCTCGAAGCGGCGCTGGTCGGCGGCGTCGTTGTGACCAAGGGCGCGAATGTCATCGAGCGTGCGCGGCGCAAGCTTCGCGATATATTTCCCCTCGACGAGATCGGGGTGGGAGACAGTTCCGTCCGCCTCAGTCAGAAGAACCTCGTACAGACCGGGCGGCATGACGTCGATCAGATTCATGTTGAGCACGAACTCTTCGTGCTCCTTTTTCGCGACCTTGCCGGAGACAAAGATGCCGAGATGGCCGATGCTCTGGTGCAGCGAATAGATGATCGTCTGCCCATTCGCGATCAGGTCGTCGACATCATCGTATAAATCGAGGATCCAATCGAGCGCCTGCTGAGGCGGCGTAATGTCGTCACCGAACGAGCAGAAGACGATGATCGGCGACTTAATCTTGCGCAGGTCGACGTGCTCGGCATTGCTCGCGACGATTTCCCCAGTTGCCAGCCTGTTCCCGACGAACAACTCGTCGACGATGAACTGAATCTCCTCGGCGTTGAGAAGCACCGGATTTCCCCACCACTTCTCAAAATCGAGAAAGCGTTTCGCCTCCGTGTCAACGTTGGCGTAAACGTTGTAGCCCTTTTTCCAGAACGTGTTCGCCGGGTTATTGGACTCGAAATTCGAAACCAGCCACGCGCCATCGAAGACACCATTGCCCAGATCGCCCATCAGCCATGTGAGCCAAGTCCCTCCCAGCATTCCGCCAAGATAGCGCATGGGGTACTTGCCGCGCACACCAGCCCAATAAGAGAGCGGCGTCCCGGCGATAAGAATCGGACCGGGCAGATCGGGCGCCATCGCAGCCATCATCATGATCTGCCAGCCTGCTTGACAATTTCCGATCAGCACGGGCTTGCCGTCCGCATCCCGGTGCCGCTCGGCGACGACGCGAACGAAATGCGCCTCCGCGCGGCAGACGTCTGCGATCGTCTGGCCCGGCTCCGGCTTTGGCAGAAAGCCGACGAAATAGCACGGGTGCCCCGCTCTCAGCGCGACGCCGATCTCGCTGTCATGCTTCATCCCGCCAATGCCAGGACCGTGCCCGGCGCGCGGATCGAAGACAATAAATGGCCGCTTCCGTGGGTCGATCGTGACGTCGGCGGGCGGAACGATTTCCACCAGGGCGTAATTGACGGGCTTTGGCAGCGTACGTCCGTCGATTAGAAGGTTGAACCCGAAGTTCAGCACATGCGGGGCTGTTCGACTGCTCTGTTCAAGGTAGTCATTTCCCCGCTGACGCAAAACGTCCAGGAAGAGTAGGGAACGCTCGAAAGCGTCCCGGATGTAGTTGAAATACAGTCGCCATCGAGGGATTGGACTCGAGCATAACGGTTCCTCTGACTGGTGCTCAGCGTTTCGACGGTCTGCCTTTTTGTCACGCTTCTGCTTTGATCTCCATCTTCGCTTGCGTTGATACACACCATCGGCCTAATTCCGGAACCCCAAATAGCCTGCGACAATGTCGCATCCTTTCAGCGAAATTCATCTTTGGTTCTTGCTGATTGTCGCTGTAGACTTTTATCGTGTATTGCGCCTGCCGAACGTGAGGGTCGTGGACTTATGGGACAGTCGAAGAAAAACAAGGACGTCCAAGTCAGACGCCGTCGCGGATTCTGAAGCCGGGCTCGAAACCCGAGAGCTGAAACGGAAAGCATACGAGGAAGAATTGGCGGGACTGCACGTCGAACTCGTGCAACTTCAGGAATGGGTTCGCCGCGAAGGGAAAAGAAATTTGTATCGTGTTCGAAGGACGCGACGGTGCTGGGAAGGGGGGCGTGATCAAGGCGCTCACAGAACGCGTAAGTCCACGCACCTTCCGGGTGGTGGCGCTGCCTGCGCCGACAGAGCGCGAAAAGTCGCAGATGTATATTCAAAGATATGTGCCCTATTTCCCGGCGGCCTCGGAGGTCGTGATCTTCGACCGCAGTTGGTACAATCGAGCGGGCGTCGAACGCGTGATGGGTTTTTGCGCCGACCGGGAAGTCGAGGCTTTTTTCGCCGGCGTGTCTCTGGTCGAGCGGGCCATGGTCAACTCCGGGATCACGCTGCTCAAATACTGGCTCGAGGTCACTCCTGAAGAACAGACCAAGCGTCTCGAAGACCGCATTACCGACGGCCGCAAGCTCTGGAAACTTTCGGAAATGGACCTGAAATCCTATGCGCGCTGGGACGATTATACCCGCGCCCGCGACGAGATGTTCGAGAAGACCCATACCCCATGGGCGCCCTGGCATGTCGCGAAATCGGACGACAAGCGACGGGCGCGCCTCAACGTCCTCACGCACTTTCTCAACGCCATCCCTTACGAGAAGACACTGCGGCAGAAGATCGCATTGCCGAAACGCAAGATCGACGAGGGTCTTGGGATCGACCACGCGCCAATGCTCATTCCCGAGGTTTTTTGAGCCTTACAAAGAGCTTGGACGCCCCACTCGATCCGCTTGGAGGCGGTTTGAGCCAGCTCCCCCGAAAATTTGCCGCATTGCCGACTCCAAGCTAATGACAGCGGGTAAATCCCGACTCGTTGCTCGGGCGACTCCAAGAAAGCTCTGATAGGAGGAGTATGATGAAGAAACTTTTATTCGCGCTGGCTGTGGCGGGAGCGCTCGCGCCTTCGCTGTCTCGGGCGCAGGTCAAAATCGACATGGCCCGCATCACCTGCGGCCAAATGCTCGCGATGGCGCCGGGCGACCAAGCCGACTTCGCGGCCTTTATGAGCGGCTGGTTCGCCCAGAGGAGCGGCCGCACCTTCATCGACATGGGCTACTTCCAGAAGAATTCCGCGAGCGTGAAGGATTGGTGCGCGTCTAATCCGTCCCAATCGGTGATGGCGGGGCTGCAGCGCGCTTTCGAGAAGAAGTAAAGAGAAGATCGGGGAAAGCACATGAACCGCAAACTTATTTTCGCTGGCGTCGTGGCCGCCGTCGCCATGGCTGCTCCGGCTAAGGCGCAGGTCATGATCGAAATGTCGGAGATCACCTGCAAGCAGTTCTCCGAATACGATCCGGAAACCAAGGATTTCATCAGCAACTGGATGAGAGGCTACTTCAGCGCAAAGAAAAACCTCTCAGTGGTCGAATCGCGTTATGTCAAGCGCAACACCGAGAAAATTCTGCGCTACTGCAAGAAGATGCCGAAATCATCCCTGATGGATGCCATCCAGAAGAACGCCCGCTGACCCGAATGAGGAGCCTGGCCGCGTTGTGGCCGGGCTTCATCCTCCTCGACGAGGGCGATGTCGAGGAAGGCGGAACGGGCGGCGGCGCGCGAAAGACCAAGCAGCCTTTCCACATTGCGGATGCCTTGCCCAACCACGATGCCGAATTCGGCAAAATGCGCACCAATGGCGCTGATAAGGCTGCTGCGCTGGCGAATCAGCAAGTCGCGCGTCCGGTGCAGCATCGGAACAGCCTGCTGGTCCGCAGATTTGATTGGCACAAACCGCATCGTTGGTCTTTGCACGGCTTCGGCGATCGCCTCGGCGTCGGCGGCGTCGTTCTTGTGGCTCTTGACATAGGGCTTTACGAATTGCAGGGGCATCAGGCGGACATCGTGCCCAAGCGCGGCGATTTCTCGTCCCCAATAGTGGGCCGTGTGGCAGGCTTCAATCCCAACCAACGCCGCTTCCAGTCCGGCAAAGAACGGCAGCACCTCCGAGCGCCTGAGCTTTCGTGTGAGAACGGCTTGTCCCGAATCGTTGATGCCGTGAACCTCACATGGGGAGGTCCGGGTCAAGGGGTGAGATTCAGTCGTGCATGAATAATACTCCAGCGGCTGTTTCGGTATCCAAGGTCTGAGCCCGATTGCACGGCCTGGTCGTTTCCTCGCCAGATCAACCTCACATTCGGTCGCCGTTCATGACGGCTGCACCAATATCCCGCTTGCGGCGGGCGGGGCTCAGGAAGACGAAACCATTCTTGAAGGCGGCTTTTCAGGCCATGCGAAGGTGCGGTTCGTCCACCTGGATCCGCCAGGACTGATCAGGTCCTGGAAGATTCGAGGATTCGGTGAGCGTCTATCGTCTGGCGGCTTTCATCACGGCTCCCTCGATGACGACGCCGGCTGTCACATATTTCCAGAGCGCCACCAGCAGCTTTCGCGCCAGCGCCACGATGGTCGTCTTTTTAAGACGGCCGCCGTTGCGCCTGACCCGTTCTTCAACCACAGAGCCAGGACCGATTGCGGCTGATGGCGCAGCCATAGCCAAGCGAGCTGGATAAGCGTTGATCGCAATCGCGGGTTGCCTGCTTTAGACACGCCCTGTTCGCGATCGACCGATCCGCTCTGCCAGGGTGTCGGCGCCAGCCCCGCGTAAGAAGCGATCTGCCGTCGATTGTCGAAGTGTCGGAACAGCCCTTCCGACCAGAGGACGGCGGCGAACTCGGGCCCGATGCCCTTGATGTCGAGCAACATCGCCGCCGGCACGCGCGCCGCGACTCGTTGCGCGGCAAGCAGGGCGTCCCTCTCGGTCTCCACCGCCTTGATCTGCTGGAGTAGCAGTTCAAGCCGATCGAGCTCACGGCTGATTTGAGTCTCAGATGACTCGGCAAGGGACGGCCATCGCTCGTCCTCAGCTCTTCGAGCCGTCGCCGGCGATCGCGACGCAGCGGCTCGTAATCGGACACGCCCTGGGTGAACAGCAATCCTTTGATGCGATTTACGTGCTTGACCCGCTCGGCGATCAGCACCTTGCGTTCGCGGCAAAGTCGGCGGCTGTCCTCTTCCTCGGGAGTCGGCGCTTTGACCATTGCGCACACCCGAGGTTCGCCGCGCTTGTACGCCAGCAGCGCGCGAAGCAGCGCCTCGCCGTCGATCCTGTCGGTCTTCGCTCGCCGGCGCCGACGTGATGTTGCAATCGAGGCCGGATCGACGACGTGGCTTTCGATCCCTTCATTCTGCAGCACACGGTGAATCCAGAAGCCGTCCAACCCCGCTTCCTGAATGACGATAACCGGGAACGATTTCCTAGTCCGCGCAAACGCCTTCTGTCTGATCTCCGAGAAGCGCGCCAGCAGCACACAAATGTCCCCGGCAGGCACACTGTGCTTCGACATCTTCTCGCCGCCGCCCGGCGACAGCGATGTGATCAGCCAGGTTGAACGACTAAGTTCCAACGAGATGAAAATCGCGCCAAGATCACTACGGATGGCGCTCGGCGCTTCGGGTCGATCAGCAATAATTTGCATGGCCGTCTCCAGAGTGGGTGATCGCAACCTCACTCTGCCAGAGCGTCGGTCGCTATCCATCTCCCCATGGGATTTTGAAGGCCTGATCGTTGAGAACGAGAAGCTCCGGTCAGAGGCCGCTGGCCTGCGGACCGAGCGTGATGTCCTGGCCGAGCAGAATGAGGCGTTGCGCGACGCATCTGCGCTTGGCGGTCGCGTTGCTCCTGGGCGGCGATCTCGGCCACCCGCGGGGCCTCGATCACCGCGCGCTGGCGGCGCTTGGCGCGGCGGTAGTCGGCGTGGCGGCGGCGCTTTTCGAGGAGTTCGGCTTGCTCGTATCGGCTCATCCGCTCAAGAGGGCGGTGATCGACCTCGTAGCCGGGCGGCTGGACGACTTTGTAGCCAGTGCGGGTGCCATTGACGACGGTGCCACCAGCGCCCTGAACTTGCCCGGCGACACCGCCGACGCCGCGTTGTAGATGGTCCTCGAATGGGGGCAGCAACCCCGCATTCTGGCTCCTGCGAGGTCCGCTACAGGTCCGCTAAGAAAAGCTGGCGTTGCTTGGTTTTGTATAACTTATTGATTTTATTGGTGCCGGTTGCAGGAGTCGAACCCGCGACCTACTGATTACAAATCAGTTGCTCTACCAACTGAGCTAAACCGGCATAATGCAACATAGTGACCGTAACCCATTGCCTCCATTCGCTTTTTGATGTAACGCTGTGCTACACCATTCAACGCCACAGCACCACCGAAAAGCGTGCCAACTCACGTGCCAAAAGTAAAATTCACCGATCTCAGCGTCCGCACACTGCCCGAGGGGCTCTATTTTGATGAGCGCACACCAGGCTTCGGTATCCGCGTCGGCAAGCATCGCAAAACCTGGCTCATAGTCAAGGAGCCAAATCGTACCAAGATCAACTTCCCCACTCTCACACTCGCAGACGCGCGCAAACGCGCCCTGGTCGCCATCGGCACGCCGATGGAAGCCTCACATGCCCCCACGTTCCCTGATGTGCGTGCCGAATATTTAGCACAGGGCAAATGGCGCCCAAAAACCCGATACGAAACGACCCGGACACTCACTCGTCATTTTCACTGGACGAAGACACTCGACAAGATCACACACCGCGACGTGCTCGAAGCTGTGGAATTGATAGACAAACCGAGCGAGGCCGCGCATGCATTCCGCGATCTGTCCGTCTTCTTTAATTGGTGCGTGCCCCGCTATTTGAAAAGCTCACCCTGCCAAGGGCTCAAATCTCCGGCCAAATATATACCCCGTTCCCGAATACTCACTGACGATGAAATAGTCAAAGTCTGGAGAGCCGTCGAGACAATGCGAACGTATGGACATATCATTCAAGCATGTCTAACAACCGGCCAGAGAGTAGGGGAAATAAGCAAAATAAAACCCAACTGGATACAAGAAAACCACCTTGTCATTCCTGCCAGCGTTGCAAAAAACGGTAGAGAACACTCGATACCACTCTCGCCGACATCAGTGCACCTATTGAAGACGTTGGCATCGTCCTCGACGCCGTTTGGAACAATTTCGAGCAAACTAAAAGCCAAGCTCGACCGCGCGAGCACGGTCAGCGATTGGACAATTCACGATCTGCGGCGCACTGTCGCGTCGACACTTCAAAGATTAGGTGTCCGCATCGAAGTTACCGAGCGGCTCCTCAATCACATCTCTGGCACACAAGCCGGCATAGTTTCCGTTTACCAACAAACACATGATTTCTGGCCAGAAATGCAGCAGGCCGTAGACAAATACGAACAATTCCTGCTAGCGTTGCTGGCCCGCTAGCGCGCGACCTAAGGCATCGCGATGCCCCCTCAAACGGAGCATCAAGATGTTGGACGATCGTTTGTTAGTAACCTGGAAAACACTTAAAACTCTGGGATGGCCTTATTCACGTACACACACGTGGCGCTTGATTAAAGCAGGTCGCTTTCCCAAACCCATAAAGTTCGGGGAGCACCGCAACTCACGCGTTGCGTGGTACTGGAAAGACATTGAAGAGGCGTTAAGACGTTTCCAGATCGATACCTATACAGCAATGTGTAAGTTTTGATGGGGCCGACCCCGTGGTGTCCAAGCCACGGGGTCGTATTATCCCACTATACACACCCACCCCATACCCCACTCTTTCCTGTAACCACCATTTGTAACTACCGCTGCAAAACGCGGAAAACCCAACAATTACAAACAGTTCCGCAAAACTGTTGCGCGGCTTTTCAGCCTCGACCTCCCCGCTCTTTCTTGCTCTCCAGACGAGCACCACGGAACAAAGGACAAGCCTTTGTCCGTTAGAAAAGCAGGGGAGGTCTGAAGCTTCGCTCGACAACAGTTTTGCGGACACTACTCTCCTTACTCTATTCTCCCCCTACAACACACACCCTACAGCACTACCCTATACGTTATACTGATACACAGCCAGTTCTTTACGGCGCAGTGTCGTTTACCCTGTGCCAATGCCAGCGCGTTCACGCTCATTCTCCCAACGACAAGGTGATGCTTGATCGTGGGACGCTGGCCTTGCTACATGAACCTCGGACGCTTACGCTTCCCACGGTATGATCACAAACGGAAACGCAAGTCGTGGCCGATCTTTTCTATTGATGATCAAACAGATCGTTTTCGCGGCCTTCTCATATCCGGCAAGAAAAACTACGGTCAGACAGATTTTCTTACAAACATAATCCAACAAGATATTCGAAAAGGAAATGGTTTTGCACTCTTCGATCCTTATGGACAGCTGACCGAAATAGTATTGCAACTCATTCCCCCACGCCAATGGCAAGATGTCATTTTTTTCAACCCGATTGATTTTCCTATCTCATTCAATCCACTCTACGACATTCCCGTTGATCAACGACCCAATGTTGCCGCCGCCACACTCGATACGTTTCGAGCGATATTCCAACTCGAACAAACTCCGCTCATCGACATGTTTATCCGCGCCGGTGCCGCCGCTCAACTAGAGTTCCCTGACGGGACACTTCTCGCGCTGAATTATATGTTGACATCGAAGGCATACCGCAAACGTGTCCTCGCACATGTCATTGATCCTGTTGTGCGTGACTTTTGGGAGACTCAGTTCGAGAAGGCCATGTCCGATAAAGACCAAAAAGAAAAGACACCCTCAACGTTAAATAAGCTGTTTCAGATCATTGTGGATCCGCGGATCAGAGCGATAGTCGGTCAGCACAAATCGCGCTTTTCATACACAGATATAATAGACAACAAAAAGATATTCATAGCTTGCCTACCCATGGGGCAATTAGGAAGTCTAAACTCTTCCCTACTAGGTTCGCTCCTCGTTTCCTCACTGCACACGGCCATACTTAAACGTAGTGATAACACTGTACCGTTCTACGTGTACGCGGATGACTTTCAGCATTTCCGTGGCTTTGATACATTGGCAGCGATCGCTGGTGATCGCAATGTCGGCCTCACATTGTCCTACTCATATATCGACCAGCTCCCCGAGGAACTACAGACTGCCGTTCTTGGGGTTATAGGCATACTGGTGAGTTTCAGTTATCCGGAGACGACGCAAAACGTCTTTCAGAAACATTTCACCTGCGGGCTGATGAGTTGACCGAATTGGAACCAAATACGGCCTATGTGACCACCGGAGCCAAAACCACGATGATCCGGATGGAGCCGCAACCTTCCCTCCAATACTCAATGGCACCAGCGGCTATCCGCAGGCATTGCAAGGCACAGTTATCAGTGCCACGGGAACACGTCGAGCGCAGGATTGCCACTTTCATCAAAAACACCGCCCCCAAAGAACCTAAAAAGCGCAAACGCTATTGACAAGATTTAAGCGCAGGCATTTTCTTGCAAAAAAGGGGGAGCCATGCGCATCAACATGAGTGTCGGACCGTGCCGCGTGCCGGGCCGCTATATCATTATCTTCCGGGATGCCTACGAGATCAAACTCGGTGTATGGTTAACCGAGGAAGAAAAGTTCCTCATCAAACACCTTGGGCTTGAAAACCATCTATTATTCTCAATCCCCCATCTCGACGACGACGACGTATGCCGAAACGCCGCCCTCGAACGCGGAGAGATCGGCAGAGAGTACCGCGCGCGCTACTTCTTCAAAGAAGGGACCTCGAACCTTTCGTTCGAGCGTCTCATCGACGCCAAAGCCGCCATGCCCGTCATCGAAGAAAGTTTCCGCCTGCTCAAGTCTCTTTTGGAAGCCGCCGACATGCCAGACAGCAGGACACTTGAGCTATGAGAGACAACCAGACTGACGCACTCATCAAACTAGCTCTGTGGCTCACCGTCGTCATCCTACTGATGGCATTCGCGATATGGTTCGTCGTTCCGCTTCTCATCGTCTACGGGTGCTATGCACTGTACAAACACTTCAAGAAAAAGCCGAAATTCACCACCGACCAGTTGCAACAGCAGGTAGTGACCTATCCGTCCGCAAGGGAATGCGCCACTCATTTTTGGAAGCAATTCCCGGTTGATGACACAGAACGGGGACTATGTGAACCTGTCCGTCTTGCGCTCGAACAAGCCGCGTGTTCTCTTTACGAAAGCGAGAACCTGAACGCGCAACCTCCCAGAATCAAACCCCCGGTTCACGCGAAGAAGCCCGCTACCGCGACCAACTGCTGCTGAACACCAGCCGTGATCCGTCCGCCGTACTTGATGAAATGCGCGATGTCATGATCGCAACGTTCAAGACGTATCTCAAAGCACTTCCACGAACGATCTTTGATGAAAGACCCGCCATGTCCACGGTGCCGCTCAAGGACACCATCCCGAATTTGAACAGACTGGTGCAAGAGATCGCCTTCCCCTTCTATGATGACAATCTCTCCACATTCAAGCGCATACGGCAGACGTTCACCAACAATGTAGGGCACCTCGAAAAATAGGCGCTTCCCTCCACGGTGCAAATCAGATTTAAGGTTCTCATGCTCTGAGCGCGGGAGGTTGGAATGGGACAGCTTGGTTTTTTCGATTTGAACCGACGTTATGAAAGTCTCGATAAAAAGAGCGATCCGCTTGCAGTGATCGCGGCGATGGTTCCGTTCGAATCCTTCCGGCCAAAGCTGAAGGCGGCTCTGATTAAAGGCGAGCTTCGCAAGAGCGACGCGGAACGCAAGAGTTCAGCGGGACGCAAGCCTTGGGATGAAGTCGTGATCTTCAAGGCGCTGGTGTTGCAGGCGCTCTACAATCTCTCCGACGATCAGGCGGAATACCAGCTTCGTGATCGCTTCTCCTTCATGCGCTTTCTCGGTTTGGGGCTGGAGGATGCGGTTCCCGACGCCAAGACTTTATGGCTCTATCGCGAGGCGCTGGCGAAGGCGGGCGCGGTGGAAGAGCTGTTCGATCTGTTTGACGGGTTCTTGAAGGACAAGGGCTATCTCGCCATGGGCGGGCAGATCATCGACGCAACGATCGTGTCGGCGCCCAAGCAGCACAATTCGCGCGAGGACAACGAGACGATCAAGGAAGGCAAGATGCCGGAAGACTGGAAATCGAAGCCGGCCAAGAACCGCCAGAAGGACAAGGACGCGCGCTGGACGAAGAAGCATGAGCGCTCGTATTTTGGATACAAGAACCATATCGGCGTCGACCGCCGGCACAAACTCGTGCGCCGTTACGTGGTGAGCGACGCGAGCGTGCACGACAGTCAAAAGTTCGAAGATGTTCTTGATACGAGCAACACGGCTTCGGACGTGTGGGCCGACAGCGCCTATCGCAGCGATGACATCGAGGAAAAGCTCGCTGAGCGCGGCCTGAAGAGCCGCATTCATCGCAGGGCCTATCGCAATCGCAAACTCAGTGAGGCGCAGAAGGCCGCCAATACGACGCACTCGAAGGTGCGCGCCCGCGTCGAGCATGTATTTGGTGATCAAAAGAATGGCATGGGAGCCGAGCTCGTGCGCACCATCGGCATCGTTCGCGCCCGGTGCAAGATCGGAATGATGAACCTCGTCTACAACATGCGCCGCTTCGTTTGTCTTGAAAGGATGGCCGCCGCGGCCGGGTGAACCGGCGCGCCATGCGTCGGGTCGCGTGAGTTGAGCCGATCAAGCCACCACCTGAGAAATCGGTGGCGACTTCAGGCAGCCTCGATGAGAGGCCAAGGATTGAACGATCTACCGCGTTGCGAACTCGAACGCCGGTCATCACACCATAAGGGGATATTTTTTCGAGGTGCCCTGTAGTGATAGCCACAGAAAACAAAAACAAAAGCATTCTGCCGGAGGATTATAGAGGACCCGACGTGGTAGCCGCGTATCTCGGCGGCACCCCCCCTGCAACACCTCTTCAACTGCATGGTGCCTTTTGACTTCGTGGACAAGCTCGGCGAGCACGCGATGCTACTAGCTGCGACCGGATGGGGAAAAAGTCAGTTCATTCAAAGCCTCACCATGCGCCTACTGTCCGAGCCTGACCCTCCGAGCATCATCATCCTCAACCCACAAGGCTCAATGCTCGAAAAGATACAACGCCTCAGCATTTTTGCTCCCGGCCAACCACTCTCTGACCGTCTCGTCATTATCGACCCTGAAGATGAAAACCCGCCCGCACTCAATATGTTCGCACTACCAACAAAGCGGACTAAAAATTATTCACGCAATATCCGCGAGCAACTCGAAGTCGGGACTATCGAGACGTTTGTGTACTTGCCGTCCAGTATTGCCGTTGACCTCACCGGCAAGCAGACCACGGCCTTCAACTATCTCATCAACCTTGTTCTATCGACGCCCAATCCCTCATTCAATCTCTTTCTCGACGTTCTCCAAGAACAAACCAAAGACCAGAAAGGTAGGGATAGCAAATATGCTCCCTACATTGAAAAGCTCGATGTGCACGCCAAGGGCTTTTTTGAGAACCAATATTTCACCAGCGCATACACGAAGACACGGCAGGAAATCGGCCAGCGAATTTATCGCACCCTCAATCTTCCCGCGTTCACGCGTATGTTCGGGTCGGACGAGAACCGTCTCGACCTCTTCACTCTTATGGAAAAGGGATCCGTGATCCTCGTGAATACGAGCAAATCCCTACTCGGTGACCAAGGCTCCGCCTTCTTCGGCCGGTGGATCGTCAGCCTACTCATCCGCGCCGCCTATGAGCGCGTGGCTGTCCAAAACCCGCGCCGCACGCTCTTGCTCATCGACGAGGCGAGCGACTATGTCGATGACAGCTTCGAGAAAATCCTATCCAAAGTGCGGCAATTCAATGTCGGCTGCCTGATGGCATTCCAAGACACCTCCCAAATCCCCATTCTTCGTCCCTTGCTTTCAAATACGACGGTCAAGCTGGCAGGAGGGATAAGCGACCATGACGCGCGGGCCATCGCGTCTGATATGAGGACCACAAAAGAGTTCCTCATGGATATGCACCAGACCAAAACCTCCACGCAATTCGCCACGCACGTGCGGGGCATGCCCGCATCTGTCCGTATCGAAATCCCCTATTTCACCGTCGAGAACGCGCCGCAGATGTCCGCATGGGACCACTCACAGATCATCGCGCGTAACCGTCAACGCTACGCCGCAACCCCACCAGACACCCCACCCGAGCCGATCGTCACCTTCACAACCCGGCCACCCGAAATGGAACCCTGCCGAACTCGACAGCGCGGATAAAAACGACGACGAAGAACCAAAACCCACAAAAGAATTATAAACCACATAGTGCTTACTTGTAGGCCATACTGCCCCACCATATACTATATTTACCGTTGAAAAGTCCAATAATTTGAGTATCTAGCCATGTATGGAGACCAAAAAATATCATAAGCACTCACGGTGGACTGTCGGGGACGGCCGCGAACTCAAGATCATGCCGCGCGACCTCGAATACCTCTACCAGCTCTTTATCCACGGGCCGCTCCCCACTACGATGCTCCACGCCCTTGTCTCTCCCCAAGTAAGAAAATACAACACTACCACTCGCATGATGGAAATGCGCCGCAAGCCGATGTGCCTTGTGGACGTTCCCCCGCAAACCCGCGAGCACCACAACGCGATATGCGCTGTATGCGAGCGGGTCAATATTTCTTCACGTACTCTGGCTCCGCACTCATTATGAGATCGCCCATGGCACTCTCCTAACATTCACACCTCATCTGGTATGTCTTCATCCGCCACATAAGGCGGAACGAGCACCATACTTCCCAGCCAATTCTTATCGATAGGCAAGGTATTAAGTTTAATCGTATAGCCAGGCTCGCCATTGCGCCGCGCAAACGCGACACCGCAATTTGACCAATCCCTCGCCCCTGGCCCAGTCTTGCATCGGACCACGAATACCACTTCCCGCTTTTCTTCACGCGGCCCACGGGCACGCGCCTTCTCACTTATGGACATGACACACTCCTTTTGTTGTCCCGTATAATTCTATCAGAACATAGGAGGAACTTCATGTTGGACTTCCAAGAGTTGAAAGCCCGAGTATCCATCGAGCAGGTACTACAACTGCTTGGTATCACACTCAAACCAGCCGGTTCACGATTGCGCGGCCCATGCCCACTATGCAAAAGTAGCGACCCGCGATCTTTTGTAGTCACCCCTTCAAAGTCACTCTTTTATTGCTTCGCCGGGTGTGGCGGCGGTGACCAATTGAAGCTTGTATCCAAAATGCGCAACTGCGACATCAAAACAGCCGCACAATGGATATCGGAACAGACAGGTACAGCACCCTCCGGGGGGCGTACAGTTCCCCAAGAACAGAAAGCGGCGTTTCCAGCCGCTCACCTACCTTGAAGCGTCCCACGAGGCCCTTACAGGGCTCGGCGTAGAGGCTTCCGCCTTCGAGGCGTTCGGCGCAGGGTACGCGCCAAAAGGCATCCTGCGCGGACGCCTCGCCATCCCGATCCATTCGAGGGAAGGCCTGCTATTGGCCTACTGCGGCCGCACAGTGAAGAACGAAAGTCCAATGTTGCTCTTTCCATCGGGCTTCGATCCCCACTCGACGATCTTTAATGCACACAGGATAGTAGAGGGCGAGCTCTATCTAGTCCGTGATCCGCTCGACGTCCTCAAGGCTTCTGAAAGCGGGATTGAGAACGTTATTTGCGTCCTCACCGACGGCATAACACCGCAACAGCTTGAGCAAATAAGCTCACTGATGGATCAGAAGCACTGCGACACACTTTCGTTCTTTTAATTATCGAGCCTCGCCGCGCGCGGGGCTCTTTCTTTAAAGAACCGACGTGGTGGCTACTATTTTTTTGGAGTTTGTTTGTGCTCTGCGCCTTTCCTGATCTCATTTGCGAGATCGTACGATGGTTTTATAGTAGGCAGTAGCGGCATCATGATGAAAGGTATGATAGTTCTGCTGGAGGCGACGCCACAAGTCAACTACTTCAAGGGCCACTCCGTATCTCCTATACGCTCGATGGTGCCGAAAAAACGCTCATCCCCGACGCACTCTTTGCCATCAAAACACCCGACGGCTTTTCATGCTTTGTCATCGAAACTGACATGAAGTCCGAGTCGTTAAGCACCGACTACACACAGAAGTTCAAGAGCTACATCACCATCCTCGAACATGCTCTATACAAAACACACTGCGGTGTCTCATCCCTCCAAGTACTCCATGCGACCACCAATGACATACACAAAAACAATATGCAAACGTGCCTCAAACACCTCACGACACGGACACATGCACACCTTTTCAAGTCCTGCCCGTTCATGAGCCGGTACGAAAACAATCTTGCATCCGCAATATCGGTATCACCTTCCACATTGGACAGGTGGTACAACTTTTCTGGATTCGGATCGTGCCGCCATCGGCCTCTTTCTCCCCCCCCCGGCACTAAAGACGCGAATGCGAAGAAACCGGAGAGCATAACTGTCACGATTGCAAGAATAAAAAATTCTGAGCCATATTTCACCATCCATGAATGAGCGGCGAGAAGCTGTAAATAGCCCGCGAATACAACCCCACAGGTTGCGAGAACAAGACCAGCGCGGGTGGTAAATGTATCAACAGACGCTATCTGTTCACTGAGACGAGTTCTCGATAACATCCTAAATTAACTTTGTCTGCTTGATTCATACAAATGAAACTATCATACCGCTGGGGTATGAATTGGCGCATAGAGAGATTTTGCCATATGATGTTTAAAGATAGTTGCGCGCGCAAGTCTTACTTAATCTTACCCTCGCTATTCGTATCCGGCTCGTGTATATCGCCCTGGACGCGGGCCCGCGCCTTCTCGAAGCTCTGGTCATCGGTGGGCGGTGTAGATTTCAATAGTTCATTGTATCTTTGGTGCAAATTGTCTACAGCGATCGCGAAGGCGTCGTCGCTCATTCGTAATGATGATGCTTCATACAAGAATCGCGCATCGTGTTTCAAGGCGGTAAAGCTGCGAGCGGCGCTCAGATGTTCTTCGTATGCCCTGTCTGGATTAAGCACGGAGGCAACGGCGGAAACAGTTGCGGAAAGAATTGTGAACGGCAGCAGATTTATGGGAGCGCCCGCAGCTACCAATGCGCCCGATCCTGCCGCGCAAATGGCTGGTACGACCTGAAACCAAAAGGCCTTCGACTTTGCCGATTGCGCCATCTGATGATGTGTCTCGGCAGTATATGTGCAGTTTTGCCGGACGGTCTTGCACTCATCGGTATATTTATCTCTCATACTCTGGTTGGAAAGTAATCACCGAAGAGCTGCCGCCACAATTCCACCTGCTTCTCTTGCTGCGGGAGATCATCGATCGCGCGGATGAAGCGAGCGATTGTTCCAAACGTATTTGTTAGCGATTGTGCCGATGTGTCTCCGAGCAGAATGGATCCGGATTTACTCTGAGGTACACGGAGCGAAGTAGCCAGATGCGCGGGTGCCTGGTCAAAAAATTCCGCGAGCAGGTCGCGATACCGAATCGGAGTGTTCTGTGTCCGCTTCAGGATAACCGAAAGTGGAATGATGCTCGCTGCGACGATCTCGAGCGGGAACGAACTCATCTCTGAGAAATGATGGTCCCTGATCGATTTCAGCATTTTGATGCTCGGAATAAGGAACTCTTCGCTCAGAGCGTTTCGAGCGGAAATATATTCCGCCTCATAATCGTAGTCGGCCATTTGCCACCTACCACCTTTCACAACCCAGTATCCGCGCCCAATCGATCCGAGATAGTTGCCGAGTTGATCGTGTCCGATGTTGTCCGCCAGAGCCGGGACCAACTCGACCTTAATTTCAATATCACCTTCCGAACCCGTGAGAGTAACGGTCGGCGCATCCTGCACCGGATTCATTTCGACGTATCGGTCACTGTCAGTCATAGTTTCGTGCAGCGCGCCCATCGCCGCTTCAGGGGTGATACCGCCCGTCGTCACCCAATTGTATGCAGTGCCGATCACGACCAGGATATCAACATCGAACTCCTTGGTTTGCCCTGGAATTTTTCGCGTCTTTCTCTGTAGAGATCCGATGAGCTGCGACCTTACGAAATCCGAATGATTATTTTCCAGGTATGTGCGGACGGCGTTATATCGTCGCTCGATTGCCTCGGCAAAGGAATCATCCAACTCTAGATTGCTTTTTAGTTTCAAAAAATGCTCCCGCATATAATGATGAGTAAATCGTTCGGGTCAGCACTGCAGCAACAAACCCGTTGAATAATAAATTCCTCGGACAGAATGATCGGCTGGTGCGTCGGATTGGTCGAGTGTGGCCTGAGCACTACTACATCGACACGGGCAATGCCAGGCATTTCTGGAGGGTATACTACACAACACGTCTCGTCAATTAATTGCGACTGTACCATATCAGCGACAAGCTCCATCGGCCAATGGTACTAGTGAAAATCGTTTCGCGCGACGCCCGCGGGAATGGCGTCGTGTCCGATCTGACAACTCTTTGATCGGTGTTTCGGCTTCCATCCCTCGTTATTTAGGGCGTGAACTCATAAACATTCTGTTGGATGGGCAGCCAAGTCCGCTATGTCTTCGATAGCCGCCAAAGTATTGCAGCGCAGCCAAACGATGTGATGTCGCATTTGCCTTTGTCGAGCGGCTTCGCCTCCTCAATGAATGTCGATGATTGCTCGCCGTGTTATACTATCGGCATGAAAGCACAAACCCACACAGACTTCGAATTCCTTCCAGTCGTGCCGATTGATGATGATACCCGCGCCATGCTCGCCTATGCAGCAAGCCCACAAGGCCGGGCGCACATCGAACAGGTCCGCCGGGAGCTGCAAGAAGGCAAAGGCATCGTCGTCACCCCCGGTTATTTTGATGAAATGAAATGGCGTATCGCCAACCGCCGCAAAGGAGCACCCTCCGGCGATGCATGAGACGCATTGTCTTTGCAACCTTCCTTCAGCCGCGAGGCTGATGATATTGCAGCCTACATCGACGATCAGTTTGGGGAAAACACAAGCGATGAATTCATCGCCAATCTCATGGCGGTCTGCGCTCTGATCGCGAGTTTCCCCGGCGTTGGCAAAACAGATCATGATTATGCGACCGAGCTCGTCGGCTTCCCGTTCAAGTCCAATTGGATCTTCTACGAAGCTGATCATCATAAAGTCCAATTCATCCATATCGTCCCGAGCCGCCGCAACAGAACTACCATTCAGTTTTGAACACACCTGACCTGGCAGCAAGTCACAGGGCCAGGAGAGCACCCATTCGCGCAGTTTCTCATGCGAGACGGCTTCACCCCGATCAAGCGAGGCGATGGTGTCCTTGATGCCGGCGGAACGGCATCGTGTCCGATTTGAACTCTTGACGCGATTCGTTTTGCGTTGTGAATTCGATTCGACTTCTTGCCGCCTTTCTGGAATCAATTGGTAGGTATGAAAAAGGCGGTGCTGTATGCACGAGTGAGCTCCGACATGCAGAGACAGGAGCGAACGATCGAAAGCCAGATCGTCGAATTGAAGCAGATCGCAGGCGCGGGTCACGTGCTCGTCAAGGAATACGTCGACGACGGATACAGCGGGGCGCAACTGGATCGGCCGGCGTTGGATCAACTGCGCAATGATTTGAAAGCTGATCTGTTCGACGCGATCTACTTCCTCAACACCGATCGCATCGCCCGCGACGTGACGTACCAAAACATCATCATCGCGGAAATTCTGAAGCATCAAAAGCAGATCATCATCAACGGCAAGGACTACGTTCACAATCCGGAGAACAAATTCACCCTCATGGTGTTGGGCGCGGTCGCGGAGCTCGAACGGGCCAAAATCATCGAGCGCGCCACTCGCGGCAAGCAGCAGCGCCTCGCACAAGGGTTTCTCCTCGGCTGCGGCAACAACATCTACGGATACGATTATATCCGCCGGACGCCGCACTCCCCTCCTCAGTACGCCATCAACCAGCAGGAGGCGGCCGTCGTCCAGTACGTGTTCTCCGAATATGCCAAAGGCCAGGTGGGAACGAACCCGATCACCAGAGCGCTTGAAGACAGAGGTGTCCCCACCAAGACCGGCAAGAAGCTCTGGCGAAAGTCCCTTATCAAGTGCATGTTGCGCAACGAGACATATACGGGCGTCCGGTACTTCAATACCATGCGGCTGATTAGGGATCAGGCGAACCCATTTCATGTCAGCACCCGCTCGCGAAAAAGGCTTGTGCCGCGAGACCGTGCCGAATGGATCGGGATCAAGATCCCCGCTATTATCCCCCAGTCACTCTTCGACCAGGTGCAGAAGCGCCTGGAATGGAACCGGACGCGGTATCGGAACCCGCGACAGGTGCAGCTCCTATCCTCGTTGGTGCGGTGCGGCTCCTGCGGCGGCAGCTTCTACGCCTATCGCAATTGGTACAAGGACAAGCGAGGGCCGGAGCCACGCATCTTCCACAAGGTCGCGTACAAGTGCAATTGGAGGCTCCGGCAACAGATGCACTCAAAAAACTCTGCGGTCGAGCGGTGCCACAACAAGGAGATCAAGGCGGAAGCGCTGGAAAGTCGCGTGTTCGCGATGATCCGGGATGTCATGCTCGATACCGCCAAGCTGCGCGAGTGCATGGATTTCTTCAAGGATGACGCCCAGGTAGTGGGGCACCGGCTTGAACGGTGGCTGAAGGCGATTGAGCTGCGATTGCGCATGCTCGACGACGAGAAGAGACGCATTCTCGACATCTACGCTTCCGGCGATCTCTCCCGGCAAGCGTATGTGGCGAAGAGCCTGCGCCACGATACAGAAATGACCGAACTCACAGGCGAGCAAAATGACCTCGTGCGGCGAACGCCGCTCCTACACAACGCCGAGGCTGTCGAGGTCGCCATGACGGAATATTGCGGAAGGGCTAAGGCGTGCTTTGAGCGGTGCGACGAATTCGCGACCAAGCGGCAGTTTCTACTCGATCACATAGAGAAAGTTGTCTTCTGGAACAACAACGTTACGGTGTATGGGTCAGTGCCAATCCTGCAGAAGCTGAGACACGGAGAGGCTGACCCCGGCGAGTTGACGAGGGATCAGCTTTTGCATCGAAAGCCGCATTAGCATAGATGAGATGAGAAGCTCGCGGGGCGACCACGGGAGCACGAGAATGGAACGTGGAATGGTGAAGCGTGCGTACCCAGGAAAAGCTTTGTGAAGGTTTCGCTCTGACAACTCTTTGATTGAGGTTTCGGCTTCCATCCCTAAACATGATGTTGGATGGGCGGCCAAGTCCGCTATGCCGTCGATGCCGCCGAAGTATTGCAGCGCTGCGAAACGACGCGATGCACAGGAGCAGTCATTTGCCGACGAGCGCCGAATAGCTGATTTCGGTAGAGTCGGAGTGTGGCGCGGGTGGCTTTAGGCCGAACATATCTGTTGCCGCCCCTTTCGTCTGGCGGTGCCTCACTAGCTCGCCCGTTGCTCCCGTTTCCACACCCCGCTCATCGAACCGGACATGCAGATCGCCCGCATCCGGCTCTCGGACAAGATCTCACGCCTTCACCCACGATGGGCCGCGGCCGAGCTGAGTCAGGCGTACGAGCCGGAAATGCCCGTATAGGTGCGAGAGTGGATAGCTCCCGCCCTTACGTCGCCTGACCTTGTGCTTGGATCGCAGCCACCGGCGCAACCGCACAGCCGTGTAGTTGTCGAGCGCGCGATAGGCTTTGCTGGTGGTGCCGACACTGAAGTAATTGGCCCACCCGCGAAGCGCGCGGTTCAACATGTCGACGAGCTCTGTGGTCTCTTGCCAGCTGCGCGCTCGGTCGGTCAGCGCGCGGACTCTTTCGACCATGCGCTTGATGCTCTTCTTTGACAGCCGGTGGCCCAAGCGGGCTTTGCCGGTCGTTGGGGAATACAGCCGCCCGAACGTATATCCCAGGAAATCGAACTCCCCTTCCGGGACCTTGCAGATCCGTGTCTTCTCCTCGTTCACCGTCAGCTTCAGCTTGCCCATGATCTCGCGCAGATGGTGCAGGGCTGTCTCAGCGCTGCCCCTCCGGCACAGGATCACGAGGTCGTCCGCATAGGTGACGAGGCGAGTGCCGAGACTTTGCTCAAGGCCGAGCTTCTTCCACCCCAGCACAAACCGGCGCATGTAAAGATTCGCCAGCAGTGGTGAGAGGGGTGAACCCTGCGGAATGCCGCGCCGGTTGTCCCTGGCCTCGGTTGTACGTTTCGTCCTTCCTCGATTCGTCGGTTTCTTCTACGGGGCAGTCCAGCCACATCTTGATCAGATGCAGCACGCGCCGATCAACGATCCGGCGCGCTACCGACTTTAGGAGGTCGGTATGCGGAATGCTCCCGAAGTAGTCCGCGAGGTCGGCGTCTATGACGTCCGGGTGGCCACGGAACAGTAGCTCTTCCACCTCCACGACTGCCTGCTGGGCGTTTCGCCCGGCGCGATAGGCGTAGATTTCCGGTGGGAGGTCGGCTTCAAAGATCGGCTCCAGCACCAGCATCGCTGCTGTCATGCAGACCCGGTCCCGCACGGTCGAGATGCCGAGCGGCCTGAGCTTGCCGTTGGCCTTCGGTATAAACACGCGTCTGATCGGCTCCGGCCGGTAAGTCTCCTGCCTGAGCGCAAGCGCCAGTTCGCCACGCCACCGCTCGACCCCGTACGCCTCGATATCCGCAAAGTCCTGACCGTCCACACCCGGCGCGCCCTTGTTGGAGCGGCACTGGGCATAGGCATGCGCCAGAATATCGTCACGGCTGAGCTTGTCGTACAGGGCGTAGAACCGATAGCCGGCTTCCGCCTTCGCTTTCGCGTGTAACGCCGTCTGCAGTTTCTGAACACTCTTCGGAGTTGCTAGGTTGGCCAATCTCCAGGTCCCTCACCACGTCTTGCGTCGGTCTTGAACTGAGGCTCCTTCCCTCCACCGGCATTACCCGGCTTCATCAGTATTACGGGCCTCTCCGCCACCCCAACGCGCCCGGCCTGTCCCTCACGGGCGTCCGGTTGATCATCCCTGATCACGCATTGGGGCTTCCCGTGTTGCGTGCGCTTTCCTAGTGTACATGCTGCCGCCACTACCCCGGTGCAGCGGCTGGGCGTACTCGTCGCTCATCTCACCCAGCCGTGTCAGCCTTCCCCGGAAGGGTCACCGGGTCGACCTGCACATCGTCCTTTTCGAGATCCTATGGGGAGGTGGATAGCGACCGGCGCTCTGGCAGAGTGAGGTTGCGACCACCCACTCTGGAGACGACCATGCAAACCGTAGCTGATCGATCCGAAGCACCGAACGCTATCCGTAATGATCTTGGCGCGATATTCATCTCGTTGGAACTCAGTCGTTCAACCTGGCTGATCACGTCGCTGTCACCAGACGGCGGAGAGAAGATGTCGAAGCACAGCGTGCCTGCCGGGGACATCTACGCGCTGTTGGCGCGCTTTTCGGAGATTCAAGCAGAAGGCGTTTGCGCGGACTGGAAAATCGTTCCCGATCATCGTCATTCAGGAAGCGGGGTTGGACGGCTTCTGGATTCACCGTGTGTTGCAGAATGAAGGGATCGAAAGCCACGTCGTCGATCCGGCCTCGATCGCGACCTCACGTCGGCGCCGGCGGCCGAAGACCGACAGGATCGACGGCGAGGCGCTGCTTCGCACGCTGCTGGCGTATAAGCGCGGCGAGCCTCGGGTGTGCGCGATGGTCAAAGCGCCAACACCCGAGGAAGAGGACCGCCGCCGACTTTGTCGCGAGCGCAAGATCCTGATCGCCGAGCGGGTCAAGCACGTCAATCGCATCAAAGGATTGCTGTTCTGCCAGGGTGTATCCGGCTACAAGCCGCTACGCCGCGATCGACGGCAACGGCTCGACGAGTTGAGGACGGGCGATGGCCGTCTCTTGCCAAAGCATCTCAAGGCTCAGATCGGCCGGGAACTCGCTCGACTCGAACAGCTACTTGAACAGATCAAGGCGGTGGAGGCCGAGCGCGACGCGCTGTTCGCTGCGGCGAAAGCCGCGGCGCCAGCGCCGGGGCCGCCGGCGATGTTGCTCAACATCAAGGGTATCGGGCCAGAGTTCGCCGCCGTCCTCTGGTCGGAAGGGCTGTTCCGACACTTCGACAATCGACGCCAGGTCGCTTCTTACGCGGGCCTAGCTCCGACCCCTTGGCAAAGTGGATCGGTCGATCGCGAACAGGGCGTGTCTAAAGCAGGAAATCCGCGATTGCGGACAACACTCATCCAACTCGCCTGGCTATGGCTGCGCAATCAGCCGCAATCGGCGCTGGCTCTGTGGTTCAAGGACCGGGTCAGCCGCAATGGCGGCCGTCTTAAGAAAACGAGCATCGTGGCGCTAGCGCGGAAGCTGCTCGTGGCGCTGTGGAAATATGTGACTGCCGGCGTCGTCATCGAAGGCGCCATTGTGAAGAGCGCCTGAAAGGCGATCGGAAGAGATTGAAGCAATCTACCGGGACTCGATCAGTCTCGGCGGATCCGGGTGGACGAACCAAACCAATCCGTGGCCTGAAAAGCCGTTATCAAGAATGGTCTCGTCCTCCTGAGCCTCGCCCGCCGCAAGCGGGATATTGGTGCAGCCGCTTCGCGCGGCGACCGAATGTGAGGTTGATCTGGTGCGGAAACGACTAGATCATGGAAACGGGCTCAGACCGTGGATACCGAAACAGCGACCGGAGTTTCACTTATGCGCGACTGAATCTCACCCCTTGACCTGGACCTCCCCATGTGAGGATTGCTCGGCGTTCACTCGCGTTGCGGCCTGCACACTCGCGCTGTCACCAATTCGTGACACGCTAATCGAAGGCTTCAGCCACTTCGTTACCTCCATGACTGCTCCGATTGCTTCCGGCGGGAGCGAGTTCACCGGGTGGGGCTTGCACCCACTGGAAAGCGCCGCCTTGCACGGCGCACACCCAAAGCGGAAATTCGGCTCACAGTTATCAATGACCGGAGTTGACCCACAGCGGTCCTTCGTTTTGAGCGACCCTCGTGACTCAGATCAGGGAAACCATCACCAGTCTTGGCCAACGGAGATGCCGCCGTCACACGACGAATCATCCACTGCAGCCGATCTCTCCATGCTGGGATAGCCGGGAGAGATCTGTCAGGCGCGAGGTCAAAGAGAGAATTTGCATAAGGTTTCTCCCTTATTTTTCTCTCCGCTTTCCGGAGGCTATCGGCTTCTCTCGCTGCGACAGTAAAGATCGAAATCGTGCCCGGTAATCGGCTGGGCTGGTGTCGAAAAGGCGTTGAAACGTGCGCCGCATGCGCTCGGGATTAGCGAATCCGCATTCCTCGGCGATGGTCTCGACGGGCGAGAGGCTCTGTTCGAGCTTGCAGCGCGCCGCGTCGGCTCGCGCCTGTTCGGCGAACTGCGCCGGAGTCAGTCCCGTCTCGCGGTGAAAGAGCCGCGAAAAGTTGCGCGGGCTCATCGCCATGCGTTCCGCCAAGGCGGGCACGCTTAAGTCGGCTTTCGGGTGCGCCAGCATCCAGGCTTGAAGTTCGCTGACGTTCGGCCGTATCGGTCTCTCTAGTATACTAGTATAACCTCTGAACTGGGATTGCCCGCCGGGACGCCTTGGAAAAACAATTAAGGTTCGCGCGACGCCGAGCATAACTTCTGGGCCGACATCTTCCTCCACTAAGGCTAGGGCGAGATCAATCCCTGTAGTGATCCCGCCGGACGTGTAGATATTCCCATCGCGAATGAAGATGAGACTGGCGTCTACTTCGATCGACGGGTATGCCTTCGCCAGGAGGTCGGAGTACATCCAGTGGGTCGTCGCGCGCCGATGGTGCAACAGACCAGCAGCCGCTAAAATGAACGCTCCCGAGCAAACTGATGCGACCCGCCGAGTCTTCGGCGCTATCGAACGAACCCACTCGACGAGCGCTGGGTCCTTGCTTGACTTCTTCGCAGCCTATCCCACCTACCACAACTAGGGTATCCAAGCCGTCAGCTATTTCACCGTAGCGATGGGTTGCGACGATCTCCATCCCAGACATGGTCCGGATAGGCCCTGGAGCGGCGGCCAGAACAAGGGACTGGTAACTAGGCTCCTTTGTTCTCCCAAGTAGCCCCAACGCGCGGTCCGCGAAATGAAACGCTTCGAACGGGCCACATACGTCAAGGATTTCGCAATCCGGGTATATTAAAAACCCAACCCGACGAAAGCGAGTTGCCTCTTGAGATGATCGTTCTGAAGATTCTGTGTGCATGCCGCGATCTTTGTTCGCGAGCCACTCCTTCGCAAGGACAAATATCCCTCGTTTTCGGCCAAGGCCCTTGGCACCAATTACGCGTTGGAACTGGACGGAGGAGAGTTTTCAAAGCGTCGCTTTTGGGCTCCCTTGTTTAAGGAACGCGTCGAAAATTTCAAGGTCCGCGCGGCCGGAAAGATTCCTGTCGTCGACGCCGCGCCTAACTAATTCCGCGGAAAGGGCTGCATGGTCCAGGCGTCGGCATTGCATCAACGGGGCGCTGGAAACGCCAGGCCCGAAAACCTTCACAATAAGAGACATCTGGGGGGCGAATTACGACCATGGAAAACACATCTTGAGCCAATCGCGGAGGAAGGCCGAGTTTGATCCGAGCTTAAAGTCGAAGCTCGAATTGCTATTTTGATGCAGGTCGTCGGAACCGGCCGCGGGTCGCTTTCAGCTTTGTCTTCCCGGTGTCCGACAGTCCGTGCGCCCCGGTGCATCTGCTACTAGCTAGAAGCGAGCCAAAATCGAGGGCTTACAAAGCAGGCCACCACCCCCTCCGAGGCGCCGCGCTATGGCTTTGGCGCACGGCTTACGCCCCTTAACTCAGAGTGAGTTTTCGATATCCAGTGGCCCTAAGCCGCGGGGGGCATGGGGTGAATAGCTAAAGTTATCAGATATCCTCGCCATCCAGCGTGGTCCTATATCCAGGCAGATAGAAGGCTCCGGGGTAGCCCGGGGCGGGGCCAAGCAACAAAGTTCCGGGGGGAAAGCCTAATGCTCCTGGCGGAACTGCTACGCTGCGGTGTTCCTGCATCATTTGGCGCGGTGCATATGCGCAGGCGCCGGGAGGCGTGGTTCGGCATCTGGCGAACGCCGGTAATGCGGATGATATGAGGATGGCTGTAAAAACGGCTGAGTACAGGATTCTTCGTCATGGCGGACCGCCTTTCGCATTTGTGTTTAGAACGCGAGCGGTAATTTCCGAGTTCCGCAGATTGTCATAATAATGTCATCATAACGTCATTCAACTTTCAAAGCGGTCCAGCACTTCGACACAAATCTATGGCTTTGGCGATTTAGTGCCAGCCAAGCCCTTGCCGCGCTCTTGCTTGGAAACGGAAAGAAAGAGCCAGCTGGCATGTACGTCGGCGGGCCACCAAATCCGCTCAGCTCTCCGGATGTCTGAATGACTGCTTCGGGTCAGCCTGCGAAAAGCTCGTAATGAGCATTTGTTTTCCGGAATGCCCCCGATAGCTGCCGGAGCGAGACCGCCGGCACTTACGTCCAGCGCCAAGAACGGGATGTCGGGGCACGGGACGCTGCCCTCCCGCGCTGACGATTACGCTGGCAGTTGACGCACTACCATCATCATCATGTCATACAAAAGGCCGCATATAACGCGACTGGCGAAAACAACCAGATAGCGGAGCAATGCGTGTTAGAGGGATCGACATTTGGTGGTTTGCGGCGTTTCTGTTCTTGCTCGGCTTTTCGACCCTGGACATCATCGTCAAGTCGACCAGTGGCCCGGCAACGCCGCCCGTTCCACCCGCACCATCATCATCGAAGCAGTTACCGGCACTCAGTAGATGGCTGGTATGGGCCGCAATCGTCTCTGAAACGACAAATCGCGCAGTTTCTGAACAATCAGAAAGACACAAAGGCCTACCAATGCCCAAAGTAAGATACATCTCGTCACAAAAGGAGATTCCCGCCGGGCAAAATTACGTGCTCGTCATGTATGGCGAGGAATACGCGGAAACGAGACATCCCCTTGGCCTTACCATTACGGTTGCCAGCACCGTGGGTGAGCTTTCGTTCTTGACGGCTGTTCACACAGCCAAGGACATCGCTCAGCATGCGGGAATATCCGAGGTTTTTGTCTGCACCGCCATGATACGAGGGCCTAGCCCCACCCCCAGCGGCATGTTCACTTACGTTCCCGCCCATGACGAACTTAGCTCGAACGTGGTCGGCTTGGATGTCTACAACAAAGACAAGCAAAACATCGGCGCGATCAAGGATATCGCCTTAGATGTCAATGACGGAGACAAATTGTGCCAAATGGCGGTGTGAAAGTGTACCAGTTGGGTTACGAGAAAAGGGCTGTGAAGCCCCGATTTATTTTCGTGCTTCCATGCCAATTCATATTTTGGTGGCGAGGTCTCCTTCGTTTGGCATTTTCGGATTTTGGCTTCGCTCCTGAGCCGATCGCCGTTGCGCCTTCTTGCTGGCAGCGAGCCGGTAGCTTTCGCCATTCATCTCCAGGATGTGGACATGATGGGTGAGCCGGTCGAGCAAGGCGCCGGTGAGCCTTTCCGAGCCGAATATGGAGGTCCATTCATCGAATGGCAGGTTGCTGGTGACCAGCGTGGCGCCGCGTTCATAGCGCTGACTGAACACCTCGAAGAGCAGCTCGGAGCCGACCGCCGTAAACGGCACATAGCCCAACTCGTCGACGATCAGCAGCTTGACCGTACTGAGGTGCTTTTGTAGAGCACGCAGGCGGCGCTCGTCACGCGCTTCCATCAAAGCTCATGCACGAGCGCGGCTGCGGTCGTGTAGGCGACGCTGTAGCCCTTTTGACAGGCGGCTAAGCCCAGCCCCAAGGCTGTGTGTGTTTTGCCGGTTCCGGATGGCCCAAGAGCAAGGCAGTTCTGGCGCCTGTCGATCCACTCGCAGCGTGTCAGTTCCAGAACCAGCGCCTTGTTCAGCGACGGCTGGGCGGCGAAGTCGAACGTATCGAAGCTCTTGGTCTGCGGAAAGCGCGCCAGCCGAATCCGGCGCTCCACGTTGCGGCGCTCGCGATCGATGCGCTCCAGTTCGCACAGGCGCAGCAGATAGCGCGGGTAATCGGCTCGGTCCTGCGCCAATTCCATGGCGACCTTCTCATACTCGCGCGCGAATGTGGGAAGCTTCAAGGCCTTGAGATGATTGCTCAGCAGCACCTGGGGCGCGACGATCGCCGGGGCTGCGGTCTCTTGGGATAGAGTCATGCCTGTGCCCCCGCTGCCAGAGAAACGGAGCCTGAGCCGGTGATGAGGCCAAGATAGGCGCGCGGATCGGTTGTCCCGACGGTCGCGACCGGCAGATAAGGATAGAACGTCAGATCAAGCCGCGCCGGCCGGTTCTCCAATCTCGCCAGCAGCAGCATCTTCACCGCGTCGAAGCTGATCGCGCCAAGCCGCAGCGCTTCGCTCACGGCCTGTTCCACCTGGTGCTGGTGAAAATCCTCCATCAGCCGCAGCACCTGGATGAACTCGCGCCGCCCCGCTCTCCCCATCCGAGCTTCCATGAGCCGCCGCAGCCGATGAATGCAGTCCGCAAGCCGCCATTCGTCCAGAGGCGCCGCTTGATCGAGCGCCTTGGTCTTTTGCTCGAGCAACGCCAGATAATGCAGGGGATTGTAAATGAAATCGGCCGTCTCGTAGCTGCGCGGATGCACAGCGATCGTCTCACCCCGGCAGACGATCTCAACTCGGTCGACATATCCCTTCGCCAGAACCTCTTGATGGCCGTAGCGCGTCGGCGCCGAGTAATCGTTGTTCTTGTAGCGCACGAGCGACAAGGAGGAGACCCGAGTGGTGACTTTGTCACAGGCGTCATAGGGCGCCGGCGGCACCGTCATGAATGCCGCCAAGTCCGCCTGCATCCGCTCGGCGATTGACGCAGTGTGGCCGCGTAAGATCGCCTGACGGCGCTTGGTGCAGGCATCGAGGAGCCGGGCGTTGAACGCATCAAAATCCTCGGCTACCGGCAATGGCGTCATGAAATTGCGCCGGACAAAGCCGACCAGGCCTTCCACTTTGCCCTTGTCATTGCCCTTTCCCGGTCGTCCAAAGCGGTCTTCAAACAGGTAATGGCTCTGTAGCTCCGCGAACATCTTCGAGCGCAACCGCTTTCCGCCCTTCACAATCTTCGCCACCGCCAGTTTGGTGTTGTCATAAAGTATCGATTGCGGCACGCCGCCGAAGAACTCGAACGCCGCCACATGGCCTTCGCAGAAGGCTTCCGCTGTCTCAGCCGGATACGCCTTGACGAAGCAGCCATCCGAGTGCGGCAGATCCATGCAAAAATAATGGAAGCGAACCTTCTTCCCGCCGATGTACCCATCCGCCTCGCCAAAATCCGCCTGCGCGTGACCGGGACGATGGCTCAGCGGAACGAACATCTCCCGCGCCCGCAGTCTCGCCGCTCCAACATATTCACGCACGATCGTGTAGCCGCCGCTAAACCCTTGTTCATCCCGCAACCGCTCGAAAATCCGGCGCGCCGTGTGCCGCTGCTTCTTGTGAACCTGGCTGTCGCCTTCAAGAATGGCGTCGATCCACGCCATATGAGGCCCCAGCTTCTTGGATGCCGGCCGTTCCCGTCGCCGATATCCAGGCGGAACCGAAAAACTCAGCATCTTCGTGATCGTATTCCGGTGAAGGCCAAACCGCTTCGCCGCTTCCCTGCGGCTCAGCCCCTCAATCATCACCGCACGTCTGACCTTGGCATAAAGTTCCACTGTGAACATCCTTCCAGCCCCTCCATGCCGATCGACGACATCGAGACGGCCTAGCAGGACCGGTACACTTTTGCGCCGCCTTCAAAGCGGCAGCACATAGCCGGTTCAGTGGTACACTTTGCCTCCGCTATTCATACCGGTGATCGACGCAGAAGGGCCCCGCCCAAGCGGGTGGGGCCGATTATCGATCACTGGTTTCAGTTTGGTACGAGCAGCGGCGCGAGCGTCTTCGTGCTGTCATCCTTCGCGTGCCCGATGAAAGGCAGGTCAAAAGCCGCCTCGATCGTTTTTAGCAGCGAGTAGTGCGAGTAAAAGCGGTTGTCGACCACACCCCTAACCCCGTAATTCGTAATCGCAATGAGCACAACCTTGTCATTGAAATTCTTCGGAGCGTAGCAGTCGGGCCCCGGTAGTAGGGAATTCGGCACGACGTCTGTCTTCGTGTCTGGATTGTAGTTGCAGGTCAAGGGCCCGTTGCCCTCGTCGAACACAACAAACAGAGCGTTGCGACCCTTGCTCCACGTCTTGCTGCCCGTGATCGCATTGACGATCCAGAAGGTCTCATCATCGCCGCGTTTAACATCATTCGCGTCCGTGTCGTTGGCCCCGCCACACGGGGCAAGCACGTTACCAAGACCGTGCATGTCGCGGCACTGGTCCGGTACGATGTAAGAAAATGCGGGCGCGGTACCGTTCGCAATGTCGCTGAATAGCTGCTCAATCGGCACCTGTTTGGCGAATTGCGCCGGGTCGTTCTGCACCTCTCCTATGTATGGAAACGGGTTGTGTTTGACCGCATAAAGTTTGGCTGTATTGTTGTCGCCGGGCCAGTTCGCTAGGCTCGTGCCGGCCTCAGGGATATTCTGCAGATACACCCGCCAGTCCTTGCCGTGACTAACGCGCTGGCCGGCTAGTGACGGCAGTTGCACCGTCCAGCGATGTATCGACGCATTGGCTGGCGGCACCGGGTAATCGGTGGCTACCGACGGTGAATCATCATCGCTGATGCCGACCACACTTCCCGCTGGGTAGGTGTGGCCCTTCGCCACGACGTCGGTGCCGACCCAATCGCCGGTGATCATCGCCACATAGTTCGGCAAACTCGGATGCCAGACGCTGTTATAGTTGGTGGCTTTTTGCGGAACGCGACGCGGTAAAACTCATTGAGCACGGTCTTGTGGAAGCGCTCGCAGATACCGTTGGTCTGCGGGCTCTTCGTCTTGGTGCGCGAGTGATCGATGTCCTCGATCGCGAGATACAGCTCATACTCGTGCCTCTCTGGATTGCCGCAGTACTCGCTACCGCAGTCGGTCAGCATGCGTAGCAGCTTAACCTCATGACTATCGAAGAAGGGGATCACGCGGTCGTTCAAAAGATCGGCCGCCGTGATCGGCGTCTTGCGATCATAGAGCTTGGCGCAAGCAACCTTGGCGTAGGTGTCGATGAAGGTTTGCTGGTAGACGCGCCCGACCCCCTTCAGATTGCCAACATAGAACGTGTCCTGGGCGCCGCAGTAGCCCGGATGCTCGCTCTCAAATTCGCCATGGGCCTCCTTCTCGGTCTTGGCCTTTTCCAGCGCGACGAGCTGGGCCTCGGTCAGTACCAGGCCTTCTGGGCGCTCTTGGCCTCCAGGGCTTTGAGCCCCTTGTTCATGGTCTCGAGGTCATGACGCTGCCACACGCAACGCACGCCGGCGGGCGAGACCGTGAGCCCGCGCTTCCTCAGCTCGTTGGCGACGCGGACCTGGCCAAAAGCCGGCTGCTCGATGGCAACCGCCACGATGGCGTCTTCGATCTCCTGTGCGACGCGGTTTTTCAGCACTGGCTTCTTGCGGCTGATCTCTTGCAACGCCAGCTCGCCGCCTTTGTCGTAAAGCTCCTTGAAGCGGTAGAAGCTGTCGCGGCTATAACCCATCATCTTGCAAGCTTGGCTCACATTACCAAGCTGCTTGGCAAGCTCCAGCAGCCCGACCTTGGCGCGGATGATCTTCTGTTCGGTGGTCATGGTGTTCTCCAATTCGCCGAGGCGGGGCGCTGCGCAACCCCGACCGCTCCGCGCCCCGCCTCGGCTACCGTTGTGCCAGGGGGCCAGAACACCATATGTCAGATTAAATTTTAGCTAATGCACATCATCCAACATGTTCGACGCGGTGGGCGTGGGTCGCCCTGGATCGTCGACCTCCTCAAACGCAAACCGCCGAAGTTGGCCGCCGTGGCGTTGGCCAACAAAATGGCCCGCATCGCCTGGAAGCTTATGGTCACCGGCGAAAGCTACGTTGCGAAATCCACGCTGGCCACTCTGGCGAGCGCGGCTTAGAGATCAGCCCGACACGGAGAGCAACTCAATTGCAACCGTGCTGAGCCGATGCCAGAACTTGCAAGGTCACGAGCAGATGGTGTGATCGATCGATCCAAGACACGAGGCATTCCGCTTGATCCATCGGCCGCCGAAGGTCGCAGCAGTGATTGGAACTTGTGTCGCGGAAACCATCTTGGCCAGCGTTCATGTGCGAGCGCGACAACAGGCCGGACATATGGACGCAAGCGATCTGACCAGAGCACTGCCCAACCCCCTTGCGAGGAGCGGGCCGTCCACATATGGATCAAGGAAGGCAAGGGCGCGATCAAATGGACGCGGCTGTCATGTCGGACGTTCGCGGCCAACGCTGTTCGACTTCAACTTCACGCGCTCGCCTACAATCTCGGTAATTTCCTGCGCACGTTGGCGACGCCGGAGCCGATCAAAGACTGGTCGATGACGACCCTGAAGGAGAAGCTCATCAAGATTGGTGCGAAGGTTGTGAGCCACGGTCGTTACGTCGCGTTTCAGATGGCCGAGGTCGCCATCTCCCGGCATTTGTTCCGCGACATCCTGCGGCTGATCGCGGAACTGCGATCGCCGCCCGCCACTTCGACCGCGTAAGGCGTTCATTGTCATGCGTTCGCTGCAAACCATAGGAGAAGTGCGTGTCGACGACAGAAAATTCGGAATTATTCGGCGCTCGGCGGGACGTGGTAACATCCCGACACCCGTCGAGAACACTCGGGACCAGCTCAGGCTTGCCAGGAACACCAAACCGTCAACGATTTGGACCAGAATCGGGTGCTATCTGGGGAATGCTGGTTTAGTTCTGATGCCACGATCTGATGACCAAAACTCAGTTTTCACCTCTTCTGAAAACAATCCCATTGCAGCCTCCCCCCACAAGATGGCACCTCGCAATTCGCTTTTAGCTAGGAAATCAGTCGAAGACGATTTTGACTAACACATGCCACCGAGCATGATGGCTCACGCAGTGTGCCTTGTGAATGGCGGTGGGCACTCAGCCTTGCCAAAAAGGCCAAATGGAGCCAATCTGAGCGTGCCATCCCCCATCAATTGGGGGATACCGGTTAAGACATTTATAGGTCAACTTAAAGACATAGAAAGCGCAACAGGGCGATGTGTGGCATTGTTGGACATTGGGCCCTTGCGGGGCAAGACATTCCCAGACCGGCGTTCCAGGCGTTCACAAACAGCCTCGCCCACTGCGGGCCCGACGGTTCCGGGATCGAACGTTTCGTGGTCGATCGTTTGTGGCTCGGCCATCGCCGGCTCTCAATCATCGACGTGTCAGATCGCGGTCGCCAACCCATGTCCTACGCCGATGGGCGGTATTGGCTCACTTTTAATGGTGAGGTTTACAACTATCTCGAGCTGCGCGAGAGATTGCAGGAGTTGGGGCATTGCTTCGTCTCCGACAGCGATAGTGAGGTGATCCTGGCCGCCTACGCCGAATGGGGATCCGAGTGCCAGCTGCGCTTCAACGGTATGTGGGCCTTCGCGATATGGGATACGCAGAATAAGACGCTTTTTTTGTCTCGTGACCGATTTGGTATCAAGCCACTGCACTATGCCGAGATCGATGGCTGCTTTGCCTTTGCCTCGGAACTGAAGAGCTTCCTGCGGCTGGACTGGTGCGACGGATTATTCGACGAGAATATACTCGTCGAAACACTCTCGAACGTGCTGGGCCTGGAGAGCACGGAGCATACTCTGCTCCCGGGCGTCAAGCGTCTGGCGGGCGGCCATTGCATGACGGTCACGCGCGATGCCCGGCAGGTCGAGCAGTGGTGGAACACATTCGACCACTTGCCGGATGTTTCGGCCGATCTTTCGGAGCAGTCCGAGGTATTCCGCGAGTTGTTCTGGACACCTACCGTCTGCGACTGCGCAGCGATGTCTCGATCGCGACATCGCTTAGCGGCGGCCTTGATTCGAGTGCCGTTGCTTGCGCCCTTGCGGAGCTCGCCCGGCGCGGCCCCGTCGACCATGTCCCGGACGATTGGCAGCGTGCTTTCGTCGCCTGCTTTCCCGGAACCACACTGGACGAGCGGAGCTATGCTGAGCAGGTCATCGCGCACACCGGCATGCGAGCCCACTATTGTACGATCGACGACGGTGCTGCAGCGCAGGAATTGGAAAAGATCGTCTTCGATCTTGAGGACATCTTTGGCGTGCCAATGGTGGGAGCCTGGGCGATTTACCGAGAGATGCGGCGCTCAGGCATGCGCGTCAGCCTCGACGGTCATGGCGCCGATGAATTGCTAGCCGGATATTCTCAGTTGGTGGATATCGCAATAAACGCCCCGCCTGACACTTTGGCGCGATACTGGGATCTGCGACATGTTCGTACTGGCATGGCAGGTGGCACGAACATCGGCATCAGCGGCGCGCTATTGGAGGCGCCCTCCGTCAAGGACGACCTCCGCTTCCTGGTTAAGAAGGGTCTCACGCAATTGGGTTTGCTCGAACTCGTGCGCCGGGCGCGTCAGCAGGCGGGGCTAGCGCGGGTGAAACGGCTGCGTTATTTTAACCCGGACGCCAGCCTGACGAGCAGCTCTTTCCTCCGGCACGCGCAGTCTTTCTGGTTTCATGACGGTCTGCTGCCGACATTCCTGCGATGCATCGACCGAGCATCGATGGCGCACGGCATCGAGATGCGCATGCCATTCCTGGATTGGCGGTTGGTCACGTTCGGGTTCGCCTTGTCCGACGAAAGCAAGCTCGGCGGCGGCTTTACGAAGCGAATCCTGCGTCTCGCCATGAAAGACCTGATGCCGGATCCTGTCCGTCTGCGCACCCAGAAAATCCATTTCTCCACGCCAATCACCGAATGGGGGCGTGGGGTGCTAAGAACCTGGCTGCTCGATCGTCGGATCAGTCATTCCTCCAATCAACGGCCTGGGATGGCAAGGCTGCGCGCGCAAGTATCGAGTATTCGGTGCAAGGTCACGGTAGTTTGAGTAACGTCTGGCCGATTCTCAATGCATATGTCCTGCAGAAGGGGTTTAAGGCCCAGGCGTCGAAGTGTCTCGCTTAACATGAGCTGTTCGAATAGGAGCCCTAGCCTGCATTATGCAGCGCTTTGAGCGAAACGCCGCTTTTGCGTGATATTTTTCTGTTTTCGCGTGTTTGTGGACGCGCCGGATCTTCTCCAGCGTCCGGCCAGAGGGCGTGTTGGAAAAGGTTTGCGGGTTGACGGGACGGGCTCGAGGTTCGGGGCGCTACGCCCCGTCACTCAGGTGATGAGGCGGGGGATAGGCCCTGATTGCGATCTGGATCGAGGCGAGGGCGACGAAGGCTTGAAGCGTGGCGGCGAGATTTTCTCAATCCTTGGCGAGGCGTCGATTGCGGCCGAACCATGAGAAGGTTCTCTCGACGACCCAGCGCCGCGGCAGTAAGACGAAACCTTTCATGTCGTCGCTGCGCTTGACAATCTCAACGCGCAGCGAAGGAACCTTCGCGACCGCCGCGTCAACCTGATGCGCGTTGTATCCGCTGTCCGCCCACAAGAGTTCGAGCCAGGGAAAGCTGTTGCGGATTTTATCGAGCACGAGCGCGGCTCCATCCCGATCTTGGACACCAGCCGAATGAATGACGATACGCAATGGCAAACCTTGCGTGTCGACCAACACATGAATTTTGCGCCCGTTCACTTTCTTGCCGGCGTCATACCCGGTCAGACCGTCATGACCGCCCCTTTTTCCGCCGACTTCAAGGATTGGCTGTCGATGATCGCGGCCGAGGCGCTCGCTTCACGCCCCATGTCTTCACGCAAATCCATATGCAATTGTTCCCAGATCGCGTCCCACACACCAGCTTTCTGGAAGTTGCGAAAGATATTGTAGACGGTCGAACGGGGCGGAAATCCCTCGCGAAGAAGATAACGCCACGGGCAACCGGTGCGAAGAAGATAAAGGATGGCGTTGATCGCTTCGCGCATATTGGTCTCGCGCGGACGCCCGCCGGGTTTGGCGGGCGGGATCAATGGTTCGAGACGCGCCCATTCGCTATCAGTCATGTCGCTCGGATACCGCCTCTCGACCCGCCGGTAAATCTTGCGGTGCTGCTCAGTCCACATTCCGAATCATCCTCCGACTCTTCGGAATTTCCGGAATCATGCAACCAGCCCGAGCGCAACAACCTTTTGGGTCAGGCTCTAAGCTTTTCGAGCAACAAGATGGCAACTTGAGCGATAGTCGTGCCTTTTAGGTCGACGTATCCAATAGTTGGATTGACTCCGGGCAAAGCGGAATCATCCAATCGTAGCGGCAAGATATATTCTCCATCTTCCTGAAACGACCTTGCCTGAGCCTGCTGCAATTCGTGTTTCGTCCAGTTCTTTTCAAGATAACTTCGGGAAACAAAGATAACACAATATTTCGCCTTATCCTTATAAATGTGCTGCAAGTGTTGATATAAATCCTTACCCCAAAGTGTAGACTTGTAAAACTCATCATAAAAGACACGCACATCATGATCGCGGAGTATTCTAGCAAGGGCTTCAGCGTGATCTCTATCCTCCCCGGCAAATGAGAGAGCTACGTCAAACTCGTGGTTCTCCCCTTTCATCTCACCCTCATCACCTGATGCGCAAACTTGGCCTTCCGACCCAAGGAATCGCCTAGCCACTAACATATTTCAGTCGTGTCCGGCATCCGTAAGCTTATCGTCGCAGATGCCGCTATCAGACCCCCTCGTTAGGCATGATACCAAGTCTTTGAAAGGATGACTCGTGGGCGGGATTCCCGAATTGGCATTTTTCTGATTTACCATGGCAAACAATGTTCGAAGGTTTGCCATGTCTACTCCGGTCCCACTTCGTTCAGACTTTGACGCGCTTAGCCTGCGCAAGCTCGCGAGGGGGTCGCGTGATCCCGATCAGACCAGACGTCTCTTGACGCTGGCTGAAATTTACGATGGTGGCTCGCGTTCGGACGCCGCACGGATCGGTGGCGTCGGGTTGCAAATCGTGCGCGATTGGGTTCTTCGCTTCAATGCCAAAGGTGTCGATGCTCTCTTGAACGGCAAGGCGCCGGGCGCCCCCAGCATTCTCGACAGCCATCAGCGCCAGACGTTGCGGCAGATCGTGGAAGAAGGCCCGATCCCGGCCATCCATGGCGTCGTGCGCTGGCGGCTGATCGATTTGGCCCAATGGGTGTTCGAGGAGTTTCGGGTCTCGATCTCGAAACAGACGCTGAGCCGCGAGCTGCGGCGCATGGGCTTTCGCAGGCTCTCGGCACGGCCGCGCCATCACGCGCAAGACAGGGAAGCCGCGGCCGCTTTCAAAAAAACTTTTCCGCCATCGTGGAGGAAATCGCGGCAAAGCAGGCTCGTGGCAAACCGATAGAAATTTGGTTCCAAGACGAGGCCCGGGTCGGGCAGAAAAACAAGATCACTCGGCGATGGGCAAAGCGCGGGACGAGGCCCTCGGCGCCGCGCGACCAGAGGACGGCGTCGGCCTATATTTTCGGAGCCATCTGTCCTGCCGAAGGAAAAGGCGCCGGGCTCGTGCTGCCCTCCTGCAACAGCGAAGCCATGGCTCTACATCTTGCGGAAATCTCGCTCGCGGTCGCGCCAGGAGCGCATGCGCTCGTTCTTCTCGATCAGGCAGGATGGCATGTCTCGAAGAAGCTGCCGGTGCCCAGCAACATGACCCTCGTTCCATTGCCACCAAAGTCACCCGAGTTGAACCCAGTTGAAAATATCTGGCAGTTCATGCGCGACAACTGGCTCTCGAACCGGATTTTCAAATCCTACGGCGACATCCTCGATCACTGTTGCTTCGCCCGGAACAAGCTCATCGATATGCCATAGAAAATTATGTCCACCGGAACAAGAGAATGGGCCTATCGGTCGTAATTGGCGAGACTTGGTATGAGTCGGCTAATCGACCAAGCACAGCTTTAGTCTGGAACCCACAATGTCTGAATATGGGGTGTGCCCAAAGTGTGGCTGATGTGCACGATAGCTATATCCCAATTTGTTCTTAATGGGGTATAGCTATCGTTCAAGTGAGCCACACTTTGGGCATCACCGCCTTCAGTGTAAATGCCTGGCGTTAGATTAAAATAATAAGCATAGGTATGCAGCCATGCGGCCGTCACAAGCACTGCACCAGTCGCCCAGCGGCGCACCCAAGCCTTTCTGTCGTCAGACAGACCTGCCGTAGCTTGGCTAAGCCCGGCCGGCGTCGGATAGGTGCGGTGCCTCGTGACCATAGCGTTCTCTCCGACAACGTGGCGACGGCACGAATTTAGAACGTATTGGGTCGATTAAAACTATAACAACTCTTGCGCAGAATGATTTTGCCAGACTTTCTTGTCGGACTTTTCGGGCCCTTCCAGCGTTACCGGAATTAATCCACCGCTGAGGCCGCGTGAGACTTGTCGTGAGCAGGGTCCGGCTGCTCAACGATTCTCACGCAGGATTTCAAATGGCGACAATCTATGCTTCTCGGCTAGATGGACGAAGGTTTAAAAGGCCGATGCCCGGAGGAGGTGGGGGCGAAAATGAGCTTAATTGCGAAACTGCCTCGACTGCGGCCGACGTCAGGTGAACTGCTTCATCTTGATCTGATGCGATTTATCGCTTCGGCGGGAATTGTTTTACACCATTCTCATGAATTCTTCGTTCCAGTAACCAAAAGCCCGTTTCTGGTCAGAGAACAAAGGGCGGGTATGGCGCTGTTTGTCGATTTGTTCTTTCTCATCTCAGGGTTTGTTATCGCTTACATTTATCATAACCGGATGAATTCCGTCGTTGACTATATCACTTTTCTTCAGCGGCGAGTGGGTCGGCTCGTCCCGCTACATTGGCTTACCTTGATCGCGTTTATCGCAATGTGGTCAATGTTTGTGCTTCTCCATCACTCTGGCGCCAATACGCCGGCATTCAAGCCAGAATGCATTGCACAGACGGCGCTTCTTATGCATTCGTTCTTATCGTGTGGGAGGACATTCAATAGCGTCACCTGGTCCATAAGTGCAGAGATGGTGATGTATATTGCCTTTCCTGTTGTCGCTTTCATTGGCGCAAAAAGCGCTCCGGTGTTACTTGGTGTCGGTCTTACGACTTTAACCGTGATGATGACGCTAGTCGTCTCTCAACATGGGTGGAATTTGCTTGACAGTTCTTGGATTGAGCTGTCGCCAGTCCTTCGGGCGTTGCCGTCGTTCGTCTTTGGTGCAGCCCTTTTCTACAACCGCAACATTGTCTCGCGACTTCCTGCGCCAGGCTTCATCCTGGCAGTCTTAACCGCTGGCCTGATCGCCGCAATGGTGTCTGGCGTATCGCAGCCAGTAACCCTGCTCATCGTCTATGTGGTTGCCATTGCTGCAGTTGCGGCCGATGTCCGAGGTGGCCCGTCTGTGATGGTGCGACGCCTCGCGCCTCTTGGACAGCTTACTTACTCGATATACATGTGGCATATGTTATTTATCTCCTTTGTGCTAAATGGTATCGGCGACACGTTTATTGATGCCAGCACATCATATGCCACTATACTTGTAGCTGCTTGTTACGTTTCGATATTCACAGTGAGCTATTTCTCGTTCTTCTTTATTGAAACGCCAGCGCGGCGCTGGATCGACAAGATAAAGTTCTCTAAATCCGCGTCAACGCCGTGCAAATCACAGCGAAACAACGTGGATCGCCAAAAGATTCGTTAGTGTTAAGAGCCGATCCAAGAAGAATGGATTCATGAGCAAAGGCTTGGCTTGGTCAAGCGTTTGAGCATGAGGCGGATCATGGCGAGACGGACGAAAGCAGCGACGGTCGTGTCATAGCGTTCGAAGTCGCGCATCAGACGGCGATTGCGGCTGATCCAGGCGAATGTCCGCTCGACGATCCATCGCTTTTGGCTAAACGACAAAGCGGGCAACTGGATATGGCTATCATCGCGGCTCCTTTGGTATTTATCTTAACAAGGATTGCAGGCCCGCGGACGAAAACAATCTACGAACAACCAAAGAAGGAAGGATACGCCGACTTCAGAGATTATGGTTCTAAAACCTATACTACAAGCGGCCCGACAGGTGCCATCGGTGAAGGTGGACATAGAATTTTCAAAAAGGGGATCATTGAAATTAGTCGGACCAATGCCGAGGGTCGATGGATTTTACAATTTCTGACCTTCCGTTCAGAAGACGATCAAATCTTGCCGTACATTCCAGCACGCCGTGAAGCTGGTAGTCGGCGATCCTTCAACGTAACTCTGGAACCCACAGCAATTCTTACCCCAACGAAGAGTTCATTTCAGATGCCTATATGTCGGTTGAACAAGATAAGTGGCAGAAGTTCGAGCGGCTAATGGGTTCCGCCTGCCGACAAGGATATGTACTTCTTCCTCGAAAGCCCAAAACAGACGGAGGTGAGCAGTGTTCACGTTCGCAAGTTGGTATTGCGGGAAACATTGCGAGGTCAGCGGTTTGGCTGGCTCATTCGGCTGTTGAATTGGTTGCTGCACCGAAAGCCAGATCGAAGCGAATAGGGCGCTTTGGACGGTTAGTGCGGGCAAGTGGTTCAGGGAGCACTTCCGCGTCAGTTCGGCAGCGCCCGAACAGCCAGCTCCTCCCGCGCGTGCCGCAAGTCCACGGCCGTGCAAAACAACTCCTCGACGAGATCGGCCACTTCCGGGTCGAAAGTTTGAGTCAGCTCCCAGTCTGGCGTCGCGAGGGGGCCGTCGGGGAAAATCTCTTTAAGATAACGCTCGCATCCCAGCATGCCGAGCCGTTCGACCTGCGCCCAGCACATGCGGACTTGCAGGTTCGCCAGAGCGCGCAAATCCGCCGTGGCGGCCAGTGTGATATCACGACCCACTCACACCTCCAGCGCGCGTTTAACGAATACTTCAGTCATGATCTCGAGTTCTCGGCCGGCATCCTCACGGATTTTCTTGGTCGGGTGTCAACGGCGGGCACCGTGCTCGCTATCGATCAAGCGCGCTTTGATGCTCGACGCAACGCGGTTGGCGAGTATATCGCTTCCCTCGGGATAGAAATGGACGTCTTGCGGCTTTTGGTATTGGTAAGCAGATTCCACGACAGCAGAATATAAATCGTCAATCTGCACACCCTGCTCACGCATCACCGCGAGGGCAACTTCATTGTAACGCGCCACGTCTTCAGGAACACGGCTTTTTGCGCCAGCCGGAACAGGCGTGGTTGTAGCAAATACCAGCCTTGCGCCCGTCTTTTTGAGACGCTCTACGATCTTCTCAAGGTTTGACCGATACGCATCGATTGAAACCCAGCGAGGGCCATTTTCGACCGGAACCATGGTTTGTTTTCCGGGTGCAATTCCCTCGGACTGAACATGCGCCAAGTCATGCAGCCCGGCATTGAAATGGATCACGGCCCATTTGGTTTGACCGAGCCACCGGTCAAGATTTTCGAGAATGCTCAGCGTGCTTTCGCAATTTGCCACGGGGCGGATCACATTTGCGATCCCTTCCAACCTCTTCCTCACGGGCAAAATATAAGAAATCGATATGCTGTCACCGATAATCAGTACGTTTGGCAGGCTTGGGTTCACCGGGGCTTCGAAAATGGCAACACTACGTTTGATGTGATCTCGTATGGCTATCACCGCTTCAACCGTCGATGAGGCAAGTCCGGAAAAAGCAACAGACGATAAGGCGAATCCGCCACAAGCAACAATCGCCATCAAACCCGGAATGATATATTTTTTCATTCGTAGTTCCGATAGAGTCCTCCAAAATTATCTTAAATCGACGGCAGCATGGCCGCAAGTCCCGCCGAACACAGGCTGCACCCCAGCCAGAGCATAAGCAGGGCCGTCAAACGTTCGAGGCACCGGGTGGTAGGCAGTCTCCAGCCCCATAGGATTGGCGGCGCAAGGAAGACGATGGAAGACAGCCCGAGCAATTGCATGATGAGATCGGCGGCAATCGCCCCGGGCGCTCCGAGCAAACTGTGCACCGGACCGGACGCCGCATGATTGAAGCTCGGATCGTCGACCGACCAAGATGCCAGAGCCAAGGTGGTTCCTGCCGCCGCGCCGGTCAAGCCGAGGCCCACGACTTCGGCGCCTCGACGCGCTACAAAAGCCCGAATCGATTCTGGAATGTAGTCAAGAGTTGTGGATGCTGTCGTCCGCATGCGATTCTGCCGCCTTCGCCTCACTCCCAATTCGCTTGATCCTTCCATTGTCTAAATCAGCGAAAAAAGAATCCGAAACCTTTTCCGGCTAAAGGATGTGCCTCCAATCAAGTATGAGCTGAATCCCCTTCGCTATCTCGCTCTGGACATGCCTATGAAGCGGCACCGGCAAAACTTGGAGCAAATTATCGGCGGGCGGTTAAAGCCCGCTTAACCTTGCGCGCGGCGAATGGTTTGCGGTACACGAATGCCGCGCGCCCACCGGCTGACAAGCTCCGTCCGAGGCATAACGCCCGGCCGCGTTCTGAGTTCATACACTGTGACTTCGTAACAGCCTCTTGTCTTCAGGAGGGCACCATTGCCGGATTTTCACGTGACCCGTGGCCCAGAGTCGGCCCCGGTCGTCCTCACTGTCCGCAAGATCGGACTAGCGGATCTCAAAGACTCTTTGGCCAAAGGCATCGACGATTTCTTGGCGATGCCGACATTCCACGTTTTTCTAGCCCTGACTTACCCGATCGCCCTCATGTGGTTCACCGGCTATGCTTTGCCTCTGCTTTTTCCGCTAACGGCAGGTTTTGCTCTGGTTGGTCCCTTCGCGGGGATTGGGTTGTACGAGATGAGCCGGTGCCGAGAGCTTGGCCTCGACACCTCATGGGGGCACGTGTTGGACGTGGTGCGCTCGCGATCGATTTTATCGATCCTGTCGCTCGCTCTGTTGCTGCTTGTGATTTTTGTGTCCTGGGTATTCGCGGCCCAATCTCTTTTCATGTCCCTTTTTGGAACCGCGCCACCTAAGTCCTTCATAGCACTTGTCACAACTATTATCGCCACGCCGGAAGGCTGGACGCTTATCGGATTGGGCAGCGCAATCGGTTTTGTCTTTGCTGTGGTGGCGCTGAGCATCAGCGTCGTCTCATTTCCCTTGCTTCTAGACCGCGATGTAGGGGCCCTGGTGGCGGTTCAGACTTCCGTTAGGTCCGTGCTGGCGAACCCTTTCACCATGGCGGTGTGGGGACTGATCATCGCGGCGGTCCTGGCGACCGGTTTCTTGATTCTGTTCGTCGGGCTCGCGGTCGCGGTGCCTATCCTGGCGCATGCGAGTTGGCATCTTTACCGTAGGGTTGTGGAACCGATATCCTGAATCTCCTCTTGAGAACAACGAGTCGGCCGAGAAGCTAGCAACCGATCCTCGCGTCGCCTTCCTCTCTTTCATCGGCTCGAGCCGCGTCGGCTGGCATCTGCGCTCCAAGCTTCCCCCGGGGACGCGCTGCGCCCTCCTCGGCCCGCTCGGCGATGTGGGCGAGGATCCCCTCGCGCAGCGGCAGAAGCGCTCCGGCGTTCGTCAACTTGCCCTCCACACGATCGGCCAGCAACGCAAGGCTCGGGCCGACATCACCGACCATCTCGGCATGCGGGAAGAACACCTCCTCGACGGCGGCAGGCAGGTAGCCCACGTGCAGCACGGTGGGTCCCCTCGGGCCCATGATGTAGGGCGGTTTCTCTACCGTGTCGTGCCCGATCGAAATGATCAGATCGGCGCGGTCGATCGCCCGATGGACGTAATCGCGTTCCGTGAGCGCGGCGGTGCCCATGTAGAGCCTGGACCCACCGGCAACCGCGCCCTTGCCCATCTGTGTGTTGAAGAACGGGATGCGCACGCGGCGCACGAAATCCGACAGGGCGTCCGCCAGCCGTGGCCTGCTGGCCGCCGCGCCCAGCATCACCAGCGGCCGCTCAGCCCGGAGGATCAGGTCGGCCGCGCGTTCCAGAGCCGCGGGATGGGCAACCGGGATGTCGATCGAGTGCCGCGGCACGAGCGGAATGTCGGCCGTCTCTTCGTGCGCGATGTCCTCCGGCAGTTCCAGATGGACCGGGCCTGGCCTTTCCTGCTGCGCCAGCCGGAAGGCCTCGCGCACAACGGAGGGGATTGTCGTTGGACTGACGATCTGGTGCGCCATCTTTGTTAGCGGCGCCATCGTCGAGACGATGTCCACGACCTGGAACCGAGCCTGCTTTCGGCTCAGAATCCCTTTCTGGCATCACCATCGGCATCGCTCCGAGCAATGCATACGCTGCACCCGTTGTCAGGTTCAATGCGCCTGGACCAAGTGTTGTAAGGCAGACACCGGGCTTGCCCGTCAGCCGCCCGTGCGTGGCCGCCATGAACGCCGCCGCCTGTTCATGACGCGTCAGGACCAGCTTGATCCGGGAGCGACGCAGGGATTCGACAATGTCGAGAATTCTCTTCGCCCGGGACGCCGAAGATCCACTCAACATCCTCGTTCTCCAACGCGGATATAAGGAGGTCGGAGCCTTTCATGAGGCGCACTCCTCTCGCGGAAGTCGGGCGATTGATCGGTCGGTCCAGTGCCCCGTCGATCTCGGCCGGCCAGCGGCGTTAGTCGCTTTGCTGTGGGAAATGCCGGATCGGGGGATCTGAGATGATTTCATACGCCGGCAGCCCCCCGCTTTTTTTTGATGCCGATTAGTTCCCTCAAATCTGCACATTGATCGCGAGGCCTTTAAGGTGATTCTATTCCATCAGGGATCGGAGATTCGCCGACCGGCCAGCACCTCATGGTACAATTGACATCGTGCACGCGATAATCGCAACCAGAATTTTCGCAATCCGATAAACATCCTGGCCGATTGGATGCAGTTTCAAATCTGGGCGGCTCTGGCAAGGCGATAGAAGCCAAGCGGGATTTTTGGATTGCCAAGACCGACCTACAGGTTGTGATTGTCGGGGGAGGGGCGCGCTCGATGGACGAAGGATCTAAAGCCAAGGCCATCGCCGATACTGGCGTTGATGCCCAAACGACAAACAGCACCGGAGACCGGCCATGATATCTCGAAGAGGCTTATTGGCGGCGGGGCTCATAAGCGTAAGCGCGGTAAGCAGCCGCGTGCAATCGGCAAGCATTCCAGAGGCGGCGTCCACGAAGACAAACAGGACGCAGCCGCCTTTGCTTCCATCGAGCGGCCCTGAGTATCAGCCGGTCATAACACTAAACGGCTGGACCTTGCCGTGGCGGATGAATGGCGATTGGAAGGAGTTTCATCTTATCGCGGAACCGGTCATCCGCGAGTTTGCGCCCGGAATGAATGTGCATCTTTGGGGCTACAACGGGCAATCTCCGGTCCGACGATCGAGGCGGTCGAAGGCGACAAAATTCGGATCTTCGTCACCAACAAACTGCCAAAGCACACCTCGGTCCATTGGCATGGAATCGTGGTACCAAACGGGATGGATGGCGTCGGTGGCGTCACGCAGCCGCACATCCCGCCAGATAGGACCTTCGTCTATGAGTTCGAGCTTAAAGAAAGTGGCAACTTCATGTACCACCCGCACTCCGATGAGATGGTACAGATGGCGATGGGCATGATGGGAATGTTCGTCGTTCATCCAAGAGACTCCAATTTCCACCAAGTCGATCGCGACTTCGTCTTTCTCATGAGCGCCTACGACATAGATCCAGGGACCTATCTGCCCAGGGTCTCCGAGATGACGAACTTCAACATGTGGACATGGAACAGCCGGGTTTTTCCAGGCATCGATCCTCTGCCCGTGCGCCTCGGCGACCGCGTGCGCGTGCGCATGGGTAATTTGAGCATGACCAATCATCCGATCCATCTGCATGGTCACCATTTCTTGGTCACTTGCACAGATGGCGGCTGGGTGCCGGACTCTGCACGCTGGCCGGAGGCCACGATCGATGTTCCGGTTGGCACGATCCGCGCGTGCGAGTTCATTGCCGCCAATCCGGCGATTGGCCGTTCCACTGCCACAAGAGCCACCACACGATGAACGCGATGGGTCACAATGTCCGGAATTTCATTGGCGCCGAGATGGAGCGTGATCTTGTGGACGCCGTCCGCAGGCTCGCACCATGGATATATGCCGATGGGCTCGTCTGGAATGGCCGAGATGGCGATGCCTGCGCCCGAAAACACGCTGCCAATGATGAGCGGTGATGGCCAATTCGGCCCGGCCGAGATGGGCGGCATGTTTACTGTCATCAAAATCCGTGAAGGTCTCGCCGCAAACGATTATAGAGATCCCGGCCCCTATAAGCACCCGCAGGGCACCGTCGCTTACGAGTTCAAGGATGAAGCAGGAGAAGCGCCGCCTAAGAATGGCCAAGCACAAACGAAGATGCCGGGAATGGAAATGCAGGTGATCAAGCCGGGAGCTAAGGCACGCCACAAGAAACATCACTAAATGGGAGCAAGGCACATTATGACTAGGCTAACCATCGTTGCGGCGCTGGCCGTTCTCTCTGCGACAAGCGCTCTACCCGCTACCGCTGGCTCCGAGCCGCCCGGACACAGCCACGAGATGGAGAGCTTCTCCGCAGGAGAACCGGGCGATCCGAAAGAGCTATCGCGGATTATCCAAGTGACCATGGAAGAGCGTGACGGGAAGATGCTTTACGTTCCTGACCGGATCGAAATTCGCAAAGGGGAGACAATCAAATTCGTGATATACAATAATGGTGAACTCGACCACGAATTCGTGCTTGCGACCACACAAGAAAACTTGAAGCATGCCGAAGCGATGGAAATGAACCAAGAGATGGAGCACGATGATCCAAATGCGAAGCGTGTCGCTCCAAAGCAAACAAGCGAGATCATCTGGAAGTTCACCAAGGCGGGTCAATTCGAATTTGCGTGTCTGATCCCGGGGCATCGGGATGCCGGGATGTTCGGCACTGTGGGCGTAAAATAAATTGGGCATGGGTCATGTCTGCTTGGGGTCACCCTGGGAATGGCTCCCGACGAGCATATGTTTTCCGAAATCCCCTCGAGAGCTGCCGGATGCGAGCCATGCCGGCACTTACGTTCAGCGCCAAGAGCAGTAATTCGCGGATCCGCAATCGAACCACCGGAGCCGACCCGAAGCGGTGTGCGTCAGGCAAGCTGGCAAAGAATAGGAGGTGCAAGTCCTTCACGGGAGGCTAGCCAACCGCCCCGGCCTCGAGTGATGCGCGGCGTCTCGTGAGGGACGGCGTGAAGCGTTCACAGGGGAGACCACGGGCCAAGTATTGAGCTGCGAAACGGGTCGAATTCCGAGGCGCCCCTGAATTCCGACGCGAAGTGCAACACCCCAGCACTTTGAGCCTACTCGATTTTTCCTTTCCTCGGAGCCGCCTTCGCATCTCGAAATGCAGCGGAAGGCGGCGGAAAGGGAAGGAAAATCCGATCTTTCCTTGGTGAGCCCGAGCGCCCCAAGGTGTTGCACTTCGCGTCAAAATCCACCGCCGATCTCATTCTGCTGAAGAGAAGGCAATATCCTCTCATGGCGAAATGGCTTGCATGGGAAGAGCCTCGCGCAGTCGAAGACCTTGTGCACGTGGAGATGTTCTTTGCACGGAACCTGGGAAGTCTCATCCGCGTCGTAGGCCTCACGACAGGAACATCCAGAAACAAACGATTTAGACGATGATCTTTGCCGGGCAGCCGCATCTGTGGCATTCGCTGAACACCCACCTTGCGAGCGCGGTTGGCAATCGAATACCCACGCGAGCTCAAATCGCTGCCCGGGCCAAGTCCCAAAGAGTGCTTAGTCACATCCAACTCCTTCAACCCATAGTGAGATTGGTAGAGGCGGGAAAGTATGCGTTGACGTCCGTCGGCGATGGGCCCTAAAAGCCTCGCGACCTTGGCTTCTCGGGGCAAACAAATCCGCCATGCCACGAATACCAGACGTATGCTTAGTTAGAGCCTGACCCAAAACATTGTTGCGCTCGCGCAGGTTGCATGATTCTCGGGATTCCGAAGCATCGGAGGGTGAACTTGTCCGCGCTTAGCGTCCCCCCTGGCTAAGCAATTGTGCGGCGAGCCTTTTTTTATGGGGGAGCCTTTTTTTCTCGAAGGCTATCGGGCTGAGATATGCCAGCGTCGAGTGAAGCCCCGATGATTATAGAACCACAGCCAATTGATCACCTCGAAGGCGGTGCTTTATAAACGAACAACTGATCTTGTGAGTCCGGTGTAAATCTCCTTCGTGATGTACGAAATTACCTTCCGCGGCGCTTCGATTTCACTGATATCGAATTGGCCTCGTGGCTGCAACCACAACCAGCTTTTCTCGCCCTCTCCAAATAACCACGCGCTTTCGGCGTCGGAGGCCGAAATCAGCACGTGACAATGTGGATTTGAATCGAGGTGCTCCCACACGCCGACTGCGATCATCGGCTGGTCGGTATCACGCCTGTTCCAGTTACGACCGTGCACCTGGCTCTGCAAACGATTGTAGAACCGCCGCATGGATCTCTCACGGGTCTCCGGTGAAACGCAAAAGCCGAAGTTATGCGTGACGTACAGCTTCGGCTCAAGCGAACCAAACCATTTCTTAACTGCGCGGCGAAGGTCCTTGTCGATAATCATGGGTTGGGACTTTCGATTGTCTGCGCGTCCGCAAGTTGTTCAAGCGGGGCCTCGCCAACTGGCTTCGAAAGAATTCCAGGGCCTCGAAGAAACCGATCTTCTGCCATCGAACACACGCCGCGTCATTAACGGCATTGTCGGCCGCTTCGCAGGTGCCATTTTGACGAGCTTGTCGAGAGCGTTCTCAATTGCTGCTCGTACTTTGTCTGGACGGCGCTTGCCTTCATCGACGGTGAGACCCGCAAGTTCCGTGACGGTTACCACCAACGGGCGCCCATTATCTTTGGGCTCGACCAAAAACACGCCCTTCTTGGCCCATATCTGTAGCATCCGATAGCGCCGCTCAGACGGACGCCTCACCGGAAGTTCCCCGTCGGTCCACTCCGACTTCATTGCGCGCTTGCCTTCCGGCACTTTGGAGCGAGTATCTGACGCCGTTTTTTGCCTGCGATATTTAGCCTCGCGTTTCGCCCATTTCGTGACCGATTCCCCTTGTTCAGGCGCCAGGACCTTTTGAGGCTCGATGCCTTTCCTGATAATGTATCGCAATGCATTCGCGTCGGCACACGCATACTGCCGATTCTGAGTTCTCTCTTCTGCCGTGTTGCCATAATCGAACAGACACTCGACGATCGTCCTACATGGGTCCGAGCCACGTGGAGGACTGACGTTCATTTTTTTGACAAGAGTTTGCAGCGCTGCTGGAGGATCGGGCTTGCGAGAGATGACATGATACAAAGCCGACGCAACCGCCAAAGCTTTCTGCCGATGCTTGCGTTGCATGCGCCGGAACTTGTCACCCAGCTTGGCTTTTAGCAGGCCTTTGAAGATGTCATGTCTGGTCGCTGTTGAACCATATTTTTCGAGCAAGCCCTTAAGCAGTTCCTCGGAGCGCGCCACCAGCATGGCACTGGATTTTAATTTGATTTCTTTGCTGGGTCGCGCGTCATGACGCTGGTTGTCGTGTTTGATCCGTTTTCTTTCGTTTAAACGAGCCGGCTTGACGCCTTTTGGTTTGTGCAGCCTGGTACGTGCATGTCTTGAATTAACATGTTGATTCATTGCATTTTCTCGTAATTGTTACGTCGCTCCTTGGCGGCCGCACGCACACAATGTTCGCGCGCTCATACTTTACAGGATTGATTTGTCGGGCTCTGAAATTTGAGTTGGAAATAAAAAAGGCAGTTTCTCAATTAAAGTCGCTATTTTAATCAATTTCGGAAGCGAATTTATTCATCGTAGGCCAGTCAAAAACGTTTTTGTGGCTTTTTGCGCATGGAAATGCTACATGTTGTGGAATCGGATTATCCGCTTTCACGTTTTCCTGTTTCTGAAGGCGTAGTGTTTCAATGCTCCTATTCACCAACAGCATTCTCTGGTGTAAATTGTCATCCATGAGATTATTCCATGTGATTCAATCGCTTTAAAATTAGCATTGACCGTTTCACGGTGTTCGGTTCATTGATTTAAAGTGTTCATATTGAAATGTATGATAGCCATACAGACTGTAACGACCGTAACGACAGGCCTGCCACCCCTGGAACGACGAAAATCGAAGCTGCGATCACCGCGGTTCGGCGTTAGAAAATTAGTATTTTGCAGCGTGCGAATTGGGCCCCTAAAAAGGCGAAAGACGCGTTTTTCGGCCTCTTTGAGGCATCAAACCGCTTTTTTTAGAAGTCCTGGCACGCTATCGAATTTCCGTTGCCGCATCGAAACAACGCGCACTCAGGCGCTAGAGAATTTCCAACGAAGAAATTGGTTCGCCGCGCCACCAGATCCATCTGTTCTCCGTGCAACAGACGCGCCGCTATGGCCATCTTGCGTTGAACAGAAATACTCTTCAGCCAAGTTTCTTCCACGCCCGAGGGGGCGCCTTCGCCAGCGTTGGGAGAGCGCTCCGGTGCCCCTTCGGGCTTGCCTGCTTCATCAATCCTCATCCCTTCACCTCCGGTTGCGGTTCATTTTACCGCCGCCGGATATTTCACTTAACCGCGCCAGCAACGGGTGCCTGGTGGCGAGCAGCGGATCGCCGCGTTCGATCATCCCGTGGCCTTGCGAAATGATGTAGGTGCCGGGAGGAAAGCCATCCTGCTCCCACTGCATTGGTCCGTAGGCGACTCGTCTTGTCATCTCGAAGTTCGACAGCGTTACCTTGACAATATTGCCTGAGCATATTGTTAATTTGACGCAGCGCACGCGGGCTTCTATATTTAAATCTCGGTCGTGCGAGCCGGTCCCCGCGCCGAAGTAGCAGAGCCAAAGCACCCGCAGCGCCTTTGAAGGCCAAGGGTCAGGGCACAGCTCAAGAAAGTCGGGCCACGACCATCCCCCAACACAGCGCAATCTTGCGGCGGTTGAGCGCGCGCGTCGCTATGACAACTCGCGACTTCGCCCCGCCAGATTTGCGCGCGAAAAAGGATGGTCGCCATTATGAGCGGCGACAAGCTGTGCGACAAGCTCAGAAAATTGCATGCACGGATGGGCTCTGACAATGCCGCTGAGCGCGAGGCTGCGCGACTAAAGATTGTTGAGCTGCTGGCGAAGAACAAGAAAAATTGGAACGACCTGCTTGAGCTTGTGTCCGGCGGGAACACTCAAGGCTGGAAAGCCGACGATGAGCCAGGCGATACCAACGTCGCTAACGATCGTCCGGCCCCGCTAGATCTAATCCACCATATCCTGCAGCGACATCTGCATCTGACAAAGCACCAGTTTGTAGCGTTGACGCTATCGATTGCGCATACCTTCGTGTACTTTCGGTTCTCTATAACCCCGCGCCTTGCGTTGTTGTCGCCGGTTCGTGGATGTGGCAAGACAACGGCGCTGAACATTATCAAGGCGCTGGCCTTTAAGGCGCGCAAGGTAGACAACATCACGTCCGCAGCGCTGTTCCGGCTGATCGATCGGGAGCACGCGTGCGTGCTGCTCGACGAAGTCGACAATCTAGATCTCCTGAATAACCCGACCTTGCGAGCGGTGATCGAGCCGGCATGGGCTTCGTACTGCGAAGGAGACGGCACACCGGCACACCCTCGCAAGATCAGACACTTGCGTGATTCTTAGGCCGTCACGCTGTGACGGGCTGTTCAAGGAATGTGCCAGGCCGCCCTTCGACTAAGTGCTTAAAATCACGAAACTGTGCCGCCGTGCCGGCTCCTCATAACGCGGGCATGCCCTGCACTGGTGCAATTGACTACACAGACCCGAAAGGTGCAAATTTGGCAAAAAATGTTACCTATGTCGGCGTAAGCGTCGGCGAAGGTGGACGGGGGGTATCCCATGAGGGTGCCGGCGGTCACGATTTTATGGTTTAACGGAGGCCGCCAACTTGGATGCCAGACTTGACGTCAATCAAACGCGCGAGAGTCCAGCGATAATAAATACACTCGCTTCGAGCCGACCTTCACCTTGGTGGCATAGCGATCTCCATCTCGGCCACCTCCGGCTTTCTTGATGAGGCCCGAGGAATCGAGTTGGCGACGTAGATCAAAGAGGGCGCCGCGGCCACCAACGACGCGTTCGACAACTGCATTTGGGAAGCCAAACCATTCACGTCCCGCGGCTTCGTATACGTACGCGGCACAGCTTGCGGGGTCATGCCCTTTGGGTAAACGGTTGCCTTCGAGATTCACAAATTTGTCTCGATGTTCTTGAACGTAAGCCTTCAGAAGAAGGTCGCACTTTGCCAGTCTCTTGGTTGGGACCAGTTCAGGCGCGACCGTAAGCACCTGAAGATCAAGATCTCTTTGGTGGCGGAGGGCTTGGGTAATAAGCCATCGCCGGAACAGCCGTGCGCAGATTGCGCAGCTCACTTCCGCGCAAGGAGACTCGACGCTGCAGCTAAAAAGCTGGTCAGCAACATGAGTCAGGCCCGCGATCCGTTGAAGCCGGTCAAGTTCTATATCTCGCCTTGCTCGCGCGTCGGCCATCGTTTCAAAGCGATCACCTCGTGGCAGATTGTCGGGACGCAATCGCGCGATGTCGAACTGTCGCGGAACGGGCAAGCCGAGTAGCGCCTGCGCGGTTTCGCGGGCGGACATGTTCTGCGGAATGCACTCGTGGCCTGTGGTGGAGTTGAGTTTCATGGTGCCGTCTTCGCGATACGACGCGCCTTGGCGCGCAGCTTTTCGAGCCTGAAGACACGGACAGAAGAGAGCGCCGCCAAAGCGTCACGATCCCGCGGGATTGTAATCTCTCTTCTTCGGCCTTTTGGACGGCCCGCAGCGGGCATGATGACGGCGCCGGCTATCCCGGCGTCGCCGATCTGTGCTGACGGTCGTTATTCGGCCGCTTGTTTCGGTTTCCTCCAGCTTCTAGAGTATCAGCCAGTCGTCGTCGTCGCTGTTCCTTTCGATTTGACGATGGACGCTCCGTGCCGCCTCGATGAAGCCGGCGACTTCATTGTTCGTGACCGAAAGGCAGTCGTTATCGGCACAGCGACCAAAGAGGCCATCGACCTCCTCGGGTTGGTAGCCGAATCCCTCGACAAGCAATTTTTTTAGGTCGTCAAAGGTCGTTTTTGAATCGAGAGCAGCGACGCCACTAAGCGCCGGCCATTCCGCGACGAAGTGCGCCCAATGTTGTCCGAGTTTGCGACCGAACGACCGGTCCGCGTCTATCGACTTCTCGCGCGAGGCGCTGAGCCGTTGCATCGCCAAAGCCATCCGCTTCTCCATCATGGGGCGCTCCCGTTGTCAGAGGTGGAACGACGCCGATGCGACTCCTCCAACGCCAAGATATCGACCAGACGATATCTGACGTGGTGACCGATTTTGACAAACGGCACGCCATCGCCTTTGAGGCGCGCGTTCCTTAGAGTTTTCGTAGACCGCTGATGTCGCCTTGCCAGCTCTGATTCGGTCAGAAACTCAGTTTGAGAATCTCTCATTTTCTTGTGCTCCGAGAATGGAGCCGAAGCGGGGGCTCGTTGCGATCCGGATCTCGGACCGAACGAACCCGGTCCGAGCGCGAACGTGCGTTCGGGTGGACTTCGGCGCGTTGAGGTCGCAGGCGCGCCTGCTGGCCACGGCTTGCTAAACCGGTCTTAATTGGCGCGCGCTTGCATCGGAACTGAATACTGGGGAAGGAGCAGCGAAAAATGAGCCTCGAGCAGGCAAAAGGCCTTGTTGCGAGGCGCTGCGTACTGGGTACTGATGGCCGGCGAAATCCGTGCCGACCAACCGAAAAATACTGGAATCTCTCCTGGCGCGCAATACCCCACAATTACCCTGAATGACCTTTTTCAAGCGCCAACTCGGTGGGCAGTGGGGGCTGCGAGCCTGAAATGCCCTGTAATGAGCTTAAGGGCACCTCGATAAATACGTGCTTCCCTCCACCGGGCAATTCAGATTCGAGGTTCTCATGCTTCGAGCGTCTTCAAGGCGCTGGTGTTACAGGCGCTCTACAATCTCTCCGACGATCAGGCGAAATACCAGTTTCGTGATCGCTTCTCCTTCATGCGCTTTCTCGGTTTGGAGCTGGAGGATGCGGTGCCCAACGCCAAGACTTGGTGGCTCTATCGCGAGGCGCTGGCGAAGGTCGGCGCGGTGGAAGAGTTGTTGGATCTGTTTGACGGGTTCTTGAAGAACAAGGGCTATCTTGCTAGGGGCGGGGCAGATCATTAATGCGACGATCGTGTCGGCGCTCAAGCAACACAATCCGCGCGAGGACAATGAGAGGATCAAGGAACGCGAAACGCCGGAAGGCTGGAAATCCAATCCGGCCAAGAACCGCCAGAAGGACAAGGACGCGCGCTGGACAAAGAAGCATGAACGCTCGTATTTCGATTACAGGAACCATATAGCTTGTTGCCGGCGCGTTGCCGGCTCGGCTTCGGTCGCTTCGTTGGAGTGAGCGTTGCCTTCGCCATCGCTTCGCCGAGCGCCCTTGTTTCGGCGCCGTGCCACGCTCCCCTAGCCAACGAATCAGTTCAAGCCTCCATAGCGCCCGCGATCTTTCCCCCGATGATATCGGCAGCTCAGCGGAGTGGATCGGCGTCGAGATGTGCGTATCGAGCCGTCGTGGCGGGCTGAGAGTGGCCGAGTAGCTTTCCAACGATCGGAAGACCAAGGCTCGATCCGGCGCCTATGGACGCAAACGTGTGACGCAGATCGTGAATACGCACCCCCTCGAGGCCGGCGTGCTGCTGAATGGCGCGCCACGGCTTCTTGAGGTCGGACCTGGGCCGATCCCGGGTTGCGCCCGGTATAACGAAAGCGCTGCTTCGATCGGCATGCCGCAAGATCGTGAGCGCAGGAGCACTGAGCACGATCGTCTTCCGGCCAGTCTTGCTGTCGGGGAGCATGAGCAAGCCCCGCTCCAGGTCGACATGAGCCCACTCCAAGTCGAGAATCTCGCGAAGACGCGCGCCTGTGAAGAGAAGCAGGCGGAACGCGAGAGTGACCTCGGGAGTAAAGACGGTCCGCTGGTTTGGTTCTTTCGCGAGATGCTTGTTCGAACTCGCATCAGCGTCGAGGCGCCAGGGAAGCCCGTCGGTTTCCGCGAGCCGCAACGCCGCCCCGAGACGCTTGAGCTCTTCAGTTCCAAGAAACCGTTCGCGCTTGGCTTCTTTGAACCGCTCGAGGCCGATCGTGGGGTTCGTTCCTCGCGCTACCAGCTCCCGCCGCGCGGCAAAAGTGTACATGCTGCCGATAATCGCGAGAAGGCGGTTCGCCTGATACGGCCGATCTTTCAGAGAAAGGTGAAGCTTGGCCATCTCGGCCGTCGTGACCACTTCGGCTTTACGCTTCCCTAGCGCAGGGAGGAAGCAGCGACGGAGGATGGCGTCGTATCCTTTCGCGGTGCGCATTTTCCTTTTCGCTCCGACATGCTCTTCGAGAAACAAGCTCGCCAGTTCGCTACAGGTGATCGCAGCCTGAGCTTGCCTTCGCTCGAGAGCCGGGTCCTGCCCAGCGGCGACGGCCCCGAGCGCGGAGCGCGCTCGCGTTCTTGCTTCGTCAGGCGTGATCGCGCCATGCCGACCGGTAGGTCGCGGGTTCGACTCCTGCAACCGGCACCCATAGAATCAATAGCTTAGAAAAAAATTGAGTATCAAAAGCGAGTCCACTTTCTCATCCGGACAACGTTTAGGACAACATTCGAAGAATTTCGTTGTCCAGACGAAAAACGGCCTCTTACCCGGCCGCAGTCGCCTGTCCCTGACCAAATACCGGTACAGGCGCTAGGCGCGCGCATATTCTTTCAACAGTGCGTTAAGCTCGCCAATCCATGCCTTAATTCGGACGATCGTCTCTTTCGTCGTGGTGTCGGATAAGTGTGTTCCTATATCGATTTGTCCCAACTTAAGCATCTCAAGCTGCCGCTGGAACGTCGAACGTATTTCGATCCAATCCTCGACCAGATCTTTGACTGTCGCCATGCGTTTTGCCTGCTAGCTTGCCGCAATCATACAGAAACGAAATGGAGACGGCGAGCCCAGGGTCAAGATCCATAAATTTCAAACTAAGACACTACCGGAAATTGCCCTAACTAGCATCGAATTCTAAAACAAAAACCCATTTAATTTCCGATACTTGATATGAATCAATTATTATTATTATGGTATAGTTCTAGCTAGAGGCAATTGCCTCCATATCCAAATCAACCGGGAACTGCCCCATGTGCGCCTAGTGTCCGCTCTTGCCTTGGCCCCCGCCGCCGCTGGGGCGTCTGCCCAACGCTCTCTCAGGTCCATCCAGGCCCCTAACGGGGCCTTTCTCATTTTTGCGAGTTCGTTTCACGTCTAGGTCCGAAAAACGGCGAAAAAAATTCCAGCACTCATAATCTTTGGTCGCTTTATGACAGAGCATTTGGCGGCGCGTTCAAGGCTCGAGTGCGAGCAATGGGGATCCGGGACCGGCCCACCTCGTTCCGCCCTGGCAGAACGGATATGCTGAACGCTTGATCGGGTCGGTCCGGCGCGAGTGCACTGATCATTTGATCGCGTTCAACGCGGAGCACCTTCGCCGAATCCTTGCGAAATATGCCATCTATTATAACGAGGCGCGAACGCATGTTTCGCTCGGGAAGGACGCGCCCCTGCACACGCCCAATCCAGCGGTTCGGAGGGGTTGTTGCACATCCGATCCTTGGCGGCCTACATCATCGATACGCTCGAATCTACAATTCGGAAGCGACAGGTAACAGGATATCCGGAAGCTAGAAGTTCAGGCCTGCGCCGCGCAGGACAAGGAGACACTAAGCACCGCCGGGGAATCTTCCGGCCGATACACGGTTCGGGGCGACCTATCAGCTATTGCCGGGATAACTCGTGCCCTGCGCTCGCCCGCCTCTTGGGCGCACTTCTCCACGTGAGCGGATCGATTGATGACCTGCAGGTTCGGGACGCCCCAGAAGGCCAGCAGTGCAGGCCACGGTGTATCGCGATAATCTCGCCAGACCTTGAACAGGGGAACGCGGTGATCGACCTCGGCATTCTTGATCAGCCGTTCGCCGGTTGCGAGACAGCGGCGTTTCTGAAGAACCTTCAAGTGCCGGACATGGTCGCTCGGCGCAATCCATAAGTTCCAAGCCGCGACGCAACAACTGTGCCATGTAGCGTTTTGATTTGGGCGCCCGTCGCCCCAAAGGTCACGATGCCAGAACCGAAATATGGGCTGCCCGCACACACAACAATGGCCGGGGCCCTTCGTATAGGCCGGTTCGCGAAACGGGGTTGGGGGCGCCCGAAAACTGACCGGTGGCCCCGATTTTTGACTTCCGCCTCGCCACACCCATCCTTCCGGCGCGCCGCTGAGGGCAGCGAGCGCGCGGGCGAGTTTATCGGCCCGGACCGGGTGGTGGCGCCAATACGAATCGACGGTCCATCGCGGCGTTGCCGGGAGGAATGGCCGGCTGAGCGCATGTACCAGGACGGCCACGGGAAAGACTTCCGGCAGATTGCGCATGAGGCGCGCCCGCGCCTTTTCATTTCGTTGAGCTCGCCACGTTGATACAGCCATGGATCGGCAACCCTTGCTTGCTATCGGAAAGGAACTACCCAGGCAAAGCGTTGCGAATCCATAGCCGGCCCTGGCCGTGCAGCTGGGCCGACAGGGAGCGCCAAGACCGTTTTCGCGTTGCGGCGAATCGGTCGAGCTTTTTCCAGTGTCTTCGCTGAAGCGCCGCTCGGGCTTAAGAGCATTTCTTTTGAAGCCGAAAATGCTCTAAGCGCGGCGACCGCCACGGGCCAATGGGCCCAGCCGGATTGCTACCGGCTTGACGTCGCCGCGGCGCTATTTTTCCCACTGTGAGCGAGGGGGCGGACGCGGCGACCTCGGCTTCTCCTTTTTTGGCTTTTTGGCTTCTCGGTTGCTCCGAACTTGACCTTTCGCCATCGTAATTCTCCTTTAAGGAGGCTCGCTGGCTGCGAGCATAGCATCATCCGGTCGGCGGTTGTTTCAGTTAAAAGTCGGCCGATAAGATCAAACCACTTGGGCTAAAACTCCTATCGGCACTCATCTTCATGACGTATTTTATTACCGCAATCTCTTTTGCAGCTAGGGCCGCTCCGCCCCACAGGGTGAGACGTCAACGAATCATGAATTCCTTTCGAAATAGTTGACGGCAGGCACTAGATTCCCCTGGCGGATTGACCTAATTTTCTGCATTAACCGCCAAGATGCACGCGAGATCGCTCACGGGCCGGAGCATCTTGAGGTAGGGCCCTGCTCGCATCTCGACCGCGGCCAAGCGGGTATTTGCCTCGCTCTCCGCAAGGTGTCCCGTAGCAGCGCCAGGATGGCGACCTCCTATTCTTAATTCTTCACTTGCGCCTGCAGGCGGGTCCTATCGCTCCGTGCGAGGTCAAGCGCCTGTCCGTAAGCTCGATCCGACACGAATTGGCGATGCTTCATTGTATGGGGTTTTAATGTCAAGGAGTTTCAGAGCGGCGCATCTTTCATCCGTTTCTTCGTTTTGGTTATCATTGATGTTTGCGGCGACGGTCATTGACGTCAAGCCCAATGGCGACGCGATGGTTTGGCCTTGATTCCGCCTGGCACCATCCGCCGAATGGTCGCAAACATGGGGCTGCGCCTCGTGGCGGCGCCCCGCCAAAAGGGCCACATCTATCTTGCGGAAACCGAAGACCCGCACGGCCAGCGTCGCAGGCTCGTGTTCGACGCCTATAATGGAACCGTGGTCCAAAATGTTCCGCTCGGACACGGGCCAAAGCCAGTGAAACAAATTCAAGCATTTGGGGATGGGAAATCTGGTAATGTCGAGCGTTTGGCACTGCTAGAATCCGTCGACAACGGCAATCTCAGCCTCAACAAGCTCGTCAGCCGATGGATGTCGGTATGAAGGGGCAGATCGTCATGCCTGTATTGAGATGGTCGCTCGCTTGCTTTGCGATTTACATTCTGATGATCGTCGGCCTGGCGGTCTTTCAGCGGCGGCTTCAATATTTTCCAGATCGTCATCTGGTCGATCCCGCGCAAGCCGGCATGAGTGGCGTCGAAGACCTGCGTCTTACGACTGATGATGGCGAGGTGCTGGTCGCTTGGTATGTTCCGGCAACGGACGGGCATCCGCTGACCTTGTATTTTCACGGCAATGGTGGCGCTTTGGTCGATCGCGTTCCGCGTTTTTTGGCTCTTAAGGCGAGCGGATATGGGCTTCTTGCTATATCCTATCGCGGTTATGGCGGCTCGACTGGCTCGCCGACACAAAAGGGCCTGATGGAGGATGGCGAAACCGCCTATCTGGAAGCGCGTGCACGCGGATATGACGGCGCTCGTATCGTTTTGATGGGCGAATCGCTCGGCACGGGCATCGCGATCGCCCTTGCAGCGACGCATGAAGCTGCCGCTCTCGTGCTCGATTCGCCCTATTCGTCGGCGGTGGAAGTCGCCGCGGCGCATTATGCGATTTTTCCGGTGAATTGGTTGATGTTCGATCGGTTTCGCTCGGACCTCGCGATCGGCGATGTCCATATTCCGATCCTCGTCCTGCATGGAGACGAAGACGACATCATTCCAATAAATTTAAGCAGGCGGCTTTTCGAACTTGCCAATGAGCCGAAGACGTTCATGCATGCGTCCGGCGCCAAGCATCTGGTGCTCGGATTGGCCGAGGTTTTTCCGCGCGTCCGTGCGTGGATCGACGAGAAGACCGGCGTCGCACCTCGATATGGTGACGCACGAGAATGAGGGTTTGATCCCCTAGGCTCTGAAGAGAATTCTCTCTCGGTAATGGATGGAAAAGGAATGCGCTGCGTCCGCGTCAGAAGCGGTCGCACTTCTGAAAATCCGGCGTTCCTCGACCGGCCCAAGACGCGGCGCCACCTATGGCCGGCGGGCGAAAAGCCTTGAGTGTATCGGTGCGAAGCCGGGTTCTCGCGACGGCAGACCGATACACAACCGTCCGCCGCATCATCGAGACGGCTGGACGCACCGAGAGGCGCCTCCAGCAACGGATTAGTCTAATGCACGCGCACCGGAGGCTGGCGAGCGCATCCGCTTCGGGGCGGTGGCAGGCGCAATACTCACGTGACCCCGTCTTTGCCTATTTACCGAAAACCAGCCCCAACGCTTCGGCAGGGATCGGACGCCCCCCAAGGCGGAGAACGGCGGTCCCTGGACGGACAGCCTTATCCAGGATTGCGATTGGTTGCTCATTTGAATCGAACCTGACTGCCGTGTCCGGGGAATAATTGATGACGAACCCAATAGGTTTGCCAAACGCCAGACGAATCTCCGGATCCGTTGTTCGAACCTGTCTCATCTCATTGAGAGCGCGAAGCATGTGTCCCGCTGCATGCAGACCAACGCGAGGACTTAGATGTTGACCATTGTCATCGGCGACATTCATGGGATGGCCGCGAAGCTCGAAAATCAATTCTCCCCGCCGACGCTGATCGTGTGGATTGGTCAATCGGCGCTGGCTCTGTGGTTCAAGGACCGGGTGAGCTCAATGGCGGCCGTCTTAAAAAGACGACCATCGTGGCGCTGGCGCGCAAGCTGCTGGTCGCGCTGTGGAAATATGTGAGTGCCGGCGTCGTCATCGAAGGCGCCATTGTGAAGAGCGCCTGAAAGGCGATCGGAAGAGATTGAAGCAATCTACCGGGACTCGATCAGTCTGCATGCATCCGACGGGGACCACCTTGCTTCACAGTGACTTTTGCCAAAGTATCCGACCTTAAATCTAGCCTTGAGGTCGGTCTTTATGCGGGTTGAAAGTCCTCGGCAGGGTCGAACGGCGCCGGCGTTGGTCGGACAACGAGAAGATGCGGATCGTCGCGGAGACACTGGCACCTGGCGCGAAGGTGGCCGCGGTCGCGCGTCGTCATGGCGTGTCGCCGAGCCTGTTGTTTTTCTGGCGCCGGCAAGCACGGACCGTCGCCAAGAATGACATCACCCCTCGTTTCGCGCCGGTGCGAATTGCCGCGTCGGACGCGGATCTGGAGATAGCTAAAGGTTCATCTGAGGCTTCCGATCGGGCACGAACTTCCGCAATGCCGGCGGTCCGAGGCAGCATGATCGAGATTGACCTCGGGAGAGGGCGACGCATTCGCGTGGATGCGCAAGTTGACGCCGATGCGCTGGCGCGGGTCATTGACGTGCTGGAGCGCCGATGATTGCGATCCCCAGCAATGTACGTGTCTGGCTTGCGACAGGACACACCGACATGCGGCGCGGATTTCCGAGCCTCGCGCTGCTCGTCCAGGAGAGTTTGAAGCGTGATCCCCACGCGGGCGATCTTTATGTCTTCCGTGGCCGTCGCGGTGATCTTTTGAAGATAATTTGGCACGATGGACAGGGTGCGTGCCTGTTCACGAAGAGATTGGAACGGGGACGCTTCCTGTGGCCTTCGATGGCCGACGGCGTCGTCACGATCAGCGTAGCCCAATTGTCCTACCTTCTCTCCGGAATCGACTGGCGCATGCCCCAGGAAACTTGGCGTCCCAAGGCGGCTGGATAATCTGTGACTGATTGACTTAGGACCGCGATCCGAAGGCGATTTTTGCCAGCGAATATGGTTGAATTGGATCGTGACCCACCCTTCCGATCCGTTCCCATCCGATCTTGCGAGTGCCCACGCTCTGATCCTCGCACAGCGCGAGCTCTTGGCCAACGAGCAGTCGCTGAGGGGTGCTGCCGAAAGCGAGGCGAAGGTCGGCGCCTTGGAGATTGAGCGCCTGAAGCTGATGCTCGCGAAGGCGGCCCTGAATTCCGACGCGAAGTGCAACACCCCAGCACTTTGAGCCTACTCGATTTTTCCTTTCCTCGGAGCCGCCTTCGCATCTCGAAATGCAGCGGAAGGCGGCGGAAAGGGAAGGAAAATCCGATCTTTCCTTGGTGAGCCCGAGCGCCCCAAGGTGTTGCACTTGTATGGGGTTCATTCTGTCAAGTGATACTTCAAGGCATTGTGTAACCTCTTTTACCAAATTAAGCGTGTCGGCATGCTTTCGGCCAGGAGAAGAGAGGATCGATTGAGATAATCCAATCTCGCATGCGTCGATTCCGAGGGGTGTCAATGACGGAGACAAGTTGTGCCAAATGGCGGCGTGAAAGTGTACCAGTTGGGTTACGAGAAAAGGGCTGTGAAGCCCCGATTTATTTTCGTGCTTCCATGCCAATTCATATTTTGGTGGCGAGGTCTCCTTCGTTTGGCATTTTCGGATTTTGGCTTCGCTCCTGAGCCGATCGCCGTTGCGCCTTCTTGCTGGCAGCGAGCCGGTAGCTTTCGCCATTCATCTCCAGGATGTGGACATGATGGGTGAGCCGGTCGAGCAAGGCGCCGGTGAGCCTTTCCGAGCCGAATATGGAGGTCCATTCATCGAATGGCAGGTTGCGGGTGACCAGCGTGGCGCCGCGTTCATAGCGCTGACTGAACACCTCGAAGAGCAGCTCGGAGCCGACCGCCGTAAACGGCACATAGCCCAACTCGTCGACGATCAGCAGCTTGACCGTACTGAGGTGCTTTTGTAGAGCACGCAGGCGGCGCTCGTCACGCGCTTCCATCAGCTCATGCACGAGCGCGGCTGCGGTCGTGAAGGCGACGCTGTAGCCCTTTTGACAGGCGGCTAAGCCCAGCCCCAAGGCTGTGTGTGTTTTGCCGGTTCCGGATGGCCCAAGAGCAAGGCAGTTCTGGCGCCTGTCGATCCACTCGCAGCGTGTCAGTTCCAGAACCAGCGCCTTGTTCAGCGACGGCTGGGCGGCGAAGTCGAACGTATCGAAGCTCTTGGTCTGCGGAAAGCGCGCCAGCCGAATCCGGCGCTCCACGTTGCGGCGCTCGCGATCGATGCGCTCCAGTTCGCACAGGCGCAGCAGATAGCGCGGGTAATCGGCTCGGTCCTGCGCCGATTCCATGGCGACCTTCTCATACTCGCGCGCGAATGTGGGAAGCTTCAAGGCCTTGAGATGATTGCTCAGCAGCACCTGGGGCGCGACGATCGCCGGGGCTGCGGTCTCTTGGGATAGAGTCATGCCTGTGCCCCCGCTGCCAGAGAAACGGAGCCTGAGCCGGTGATGAGGCCAAGATAGGCGCGCGGATCGGTTGTCCCGACGGTCGCGACCGGCAGATAAGGATAGAACGTCAGATCAAGCCGCGCCGGCCGGTTCTCCAATCTCGCCAGCAGCAGCATCTTCACCGCGTCGAAGCTGATCGCGCCAAGCCGCAGCGCTTCGCTCACGGCCTGTTCCACCTGGTGCTGGTGAAAATCCTCCATCAGCCGCAGCACCTGGATGAACTCGCGCCACCCCGCGCTCCCCATCCGAGCTTCCATGAGCCGCCGCAGCCGATGAATGCAGTCCGCAAGCCGCCATTCGTCCAGAGGCGCCGCTTGATCGAGCGCCTTGGTCTTTTGCTCGAGCAACGCCAGATAATGCAGGGGATTGTAAATGAAATCGGCCGTCTCGTAGCTGCGCGGATGCACAGCGATCGTCTCACCCCGGCAGACGATCTCAACTCGGTCGACATATCCCTTCGCCAGAACCTCTTGATGGCCGTAGCGCGTCGGCGCCGAGTAATCGTTGTTCTTGTAGCGCACGAGCGACAAGGAGGAGACCCGAGTGGTGACTTTGTCACAGGCGTCATAGGGCGCCGGCGGCACCGTCATGAATGCCGCCAAGTCCGCCTGCATCCGCTCGGCGATTGACGCAGTGTGGCCGCGTAAGATCGCCTGACGGCGCTTGGTGCAGGCATCGAGGAGCCGGGCGTTGAACGCATCAGGCTACCGGGATCTGTCGGAAATTTCGTGTGAGGGCCATAACGATGGCAAAGAAGGAGACATCGTATGGCGAGACGGAAGCAACCAGCTATTTCCGACGGGCTGCTTGATCAGCTTTTGGCGGGAGCCGACCCGAAGACAGCCTTTGCGAAGGACGGGCTGCTCGACGAGCTGAAGAAGGCGTTTGCTGAACGAGCCTTGAACGCCGAGATCGATCACCATCTCGACAACGGCTAGGAAGACGGCCGCCCCAATAGCCGGAATGGCTATGGCCGAAAATCGGTTCTCACCGAGACCGGCAAGATCGAGCTTGAGGTTCCGCGCGACCGGCTGTCGACCTTCGACCCGCAACTGATCGCCAAATATCAGCGGCGATTTCCCGGTTTCGACGAGAAGATCGTCTCGATGTATGCGTGCGGCATGAGCACTCGAGAAATCCAGGGCCATTTGCGCGATCTCTATGGGGTCGACGTCTCCGCCGATCTCGTCAGCGCGGTCACGGACGCCGTCCTCGATGAGATCGCCGAATGGCAGAACCGGCCGCTGGAGCGGCTCTATGCGCTGGTGTTCTTCGACGCCATCCGGGTCAAGGTGCGCGACGAAGGCATGGTGCGCAACAAGGCCGTCTACGTCGCTCTCGGGGTTCGACCCGACGGAACCAAGGAAATCCTCGGCCTGTGGATCGAGCAGACCGAAGGCGCAAAATTCTGGCTGCGCGTCATGAACGAGCTGAAGAACCGCGGCGTCGAAGACGTCCTAATCGCCGTCGTCGATGGCCTGAAAGGTTTTCCCGAGGCGATCACCGCGGTGTTTCCGCAAACCCAGGTTCAGACCTGCATCGTTCACCTGATCCGCAATTCGCTGGACTTCGTTTCCTACAAAGACCGCAAGGCTGTCGCGGCGGCGCTGAAGCAGATCTACCGGGCCAAGGACGCCGCCGCCGGGCAAGAAGAACTGAACACCTTCGCCGAAGGCCCATGGGGCCGAAAATACCCGGCAATCGCCCAGTCCTGGCGACGCCATTGGAGCGAGGTCATCCCGTTCTTCGCTTTCCCCGACGAAGTGCGTCGGATCATCTATACGACAAACGCAATCGAGTCATTGAACGCCAAATTGCGCCGAGCAGTTCGCGCCCGCGGCCATTTCCCCACCGACGAGAGCGCGCTGAAGCTTCTTTTTCTCGTGTTGAACCTGGCGCAAAAAGAATGGAGAATGCCGCCGCGCGAATGGGCCATGGCGAAAGCGCAATTCGCGATCATATTCGAGGGCAGGTTCAAGTTGGCGTAACGAAACCGGCCTTTACACGGAAATCCTGACAGTCTCGGCTACCGGCAATGGCGTCATGAAATTGCGCCGGACAAAGCCGACCAGGCCTTCCACTTTGCCCTTGTCATTGCCCTTTCCCGGTCGTCCAAAGCGGTCTTCAAACAGGTAATGGCTCTGTAGCTCCGCGAACATCTTCGAGCGCAACCGCTTTCCGCCCTTCACAATCTTCGCCACCGCCAGTTTGGTGTTGTCATAAAGTATCGATTGCGGCACGCCGCCGAAGAACTCGAACGCCGCCACATGGCCTTCGCAGAAGGCTTCCGCTGTCTCAGCCGGATACGCCTTGACGAAGCAGCCATCCGAGTGCGGCAGATCCATGCAAAAATAATGGAAGCGAACCTTCTTCCCGCCGATGTACCCATCCGCCTCGCCAAAATCCGCCTGCGCGTGACCGGGACGATGGCTCAGCGGAACGAACATCTCCCGCGCCCGCAGTCTCGCCGCTCCAACATATTCACGCACGATCGTGTAGCCGCCGCTAAACCCTTGTTCATCCCGCAACCGCTCGAAAATCCGGCGCGCCGTGTGCCGCTGCTTCTTGTGAACCTGGCTGTCGCCTTCAAGAATGGCGTCGATCCACGCCATATGAGGCCCCAGCTTCTTGGATGCCGGCCGTTCCCGTCGCCGATATCCAGGCGGAACCGAAAAACTCAGCATCTTCGTGATCGTATTCCGGTGAAGGCCAAACCGCTTCGCCGCTTCCCTGCGGCTCAGCCCCTCAATCATCACCGCACGTCTGACCTTGGCATAAAGTTCCACTGTGAACATCCTTCCAGCCCCTCCATGCCGATCGACGACATCGAGACGGCCTAGCAGGACCGGTACACTTTTGCGCCGCCTTCAAAGCGGCAGCACACAGCCGGTTCAGTGGTACACTTTGCCTCCGCTATTCATAACGATCATTTTCCTCCTTTTGGAGTTAGGCTTCCAGGTCAATATTTCGCGTTGGAACCGGGTAAAGCTTTTTCGATGCCTTCTCTTCGGATTAGAACTCTTTACCCTCCAGCCCCACGCCTGATTACAACACCGACAGACGTCAAAACGTAACCGCAATGTTTGAGCTTTAGGTGTGGCCAACCCGATGAATACGGTGGAAGATCAACGATATAATCGATCGGGCTGGTGCCTATCTTTATGACCAAGGGAGCGATCTCGTGACCGCGCGCACGAACTTCAGCGGCAAGGCTCTCGAGGTCGCAACGCCGGAAAAGAGAGATGTTTTCACTCTCAAAAGTCTCGTCATTTGATGAAAGGTTCAATTCTGTCGTATGGCACGCAACGCCGCCAATCTTCAGCGTCTTTTCGACGCTGTTAATTATGAAGTCGGCTCCATTCCTCAAGCTTCCTAAGTGCTCTAAGCAGGACGAAGACCAGCAGAAATCGAAAGACTTTAGATCGCTAGCAATCGCTCTCATATCGCAAGGCTCAAACGTGACCATCTCAGAAAATTTTTCATTATCAATGATGTCTGGCCTTTGGAGTTGGGGAAGGCCGGCCGCGTGTTGATTCGAGTCTACCCAACCTTCGGAAACGACATCGATCGGAGCATCCGTCGCAGTGATATTGCATCCTAGGCTTGCGAAGATAGCGGGTAAGGGCTCAGTTCCAGCGCCGAAGCACAAGCCCCGAGCGCCATTAAAGACCACTCCGGCATTTCGCAGTTTTGTGATGATATATATCCATTCCCACAGTTTACGATGAAGGAAAAAAGGATGGTTCATGAGCCTTAAGAAATTAGCATAATCTTCATGGTAAAAGTCAGCCGCCATTGGGATCGATGCCTGCAGGAACTCTGCGGCGGTGGAGCCTGCAAATACGCCGGTTGGCACAAAACAGTTTTCCAGGTTCATACCCTCGCTCTTTTGTCCCGCATTGACACAGATAGCATGGGCTTCGAATTCGAGCGTGCCATGTTTCACGGCATCAATGACACTTTCGTCGCAAACTTCTGACGATTGAGTGGACAGGTCTGTGCTTGCTAACGCTGAAGCAGAAGAGCGTTCGGCAGGCCTTGTTTTTCCTTCAACATAATTATCAACAAAACACCGCATTGCGTGTGCCACACCGAGATTGTTGACTTCTCGCATATCGTCTTTGTAATAGAGGCCGCCTGCGTAGTTTCCGGTAATTATCTCGTAAGATGGGAAGTAGTCTACCCAATCGAACTCTAAGATCATCATCTCGGCCACGACACGCAGGACGGATTTGCTATAGGTCGTTGAAGTAAGAACATTGCGGTTTTCATATGTCGCGATCAGTGGTACAGGCGATACGGTTAGAAGGACCTTTATATTATTATTTACTTCCTTTAGGTTCTTTAGGAAAACCCTCATATCATCTGCAACTTGATCGACAGTAAAATTTACAAATTCGAATTGTTCTCCGTTGAAATTTCCACCGACAACTCCAGGAGCTAGAGGAAAGACCGCTCCGTCCCGCTTAGATCGCCATGCTTCGGTCAATCCAAGGGTGAAGATAAAGACGTCCGAGTCTTCAAAGACGGCCTGAACGAACTCAAGATGTCCCTGACGGGCGGCGGCAACTGCTTCATCGCTTTCGTAACCATCGGGCTCAACTTGTTGTCGATAGGGGTCGATGAAGCGCCCATCAGGCCGCTGCCATGCCTTTTCAATAGGGTGAAATTTTTTATATACTTCATCAAACAACTTATTTAATTGAGCAGCCGTATAAATGTTTCCGTACCTCGCCGAGAAGATACCAAAATTTCTTTTCTTTTTTTCAGCGGGTGTAAGAGTTCCTCCGCTTTCAGGTACAAAATAATTAAACCCGATTTCTGAAATGCGCCGTGAGATATGCTGAGCAAAACAACTTCCAGCCGTTGAGACTTTCGTGTTTTTATCGAGCTTGAACCGAGGATTTACTACGGGATCGACAAGATGAGTTGGAAGACGAGAGATTGCACGCCGCCAGAGCTGATAATTATTCAGGTTCGAATACGGGTGGTTATTCATCTATTTTAACTCTGTCAAAAAATAGTTCGTATCGCATTGTAGCGGGATTGAAACTCCGATTCGACTTTCATCCGGTCTCGTCCATAATGGTCATATACCGCATAAGATTCTTTTACGAACTGAGAAAGAGTTAACCATTTATATTCTCCACAGCATTTAAACTTATAGTCACCATATGCGCCATAATATTCCCCTATTTCTGTATATACAGGAAAACATCCGCCATTAATAAGATTATCCATTGGTAAAAATTTACTTTTTATTTCTGGCTCAATACCAAGGTTTTTCAAAAACAGGCTGGCAAGATCGAATATACATTCAATCTTAGGATGGTTAATGCTGTACATGAATGTACGACCTCGGCTCCATCGTATTATGAGGTCGTCAAGATTAAGCCCATACGGTTCGAATTCACTTTTGATGCGCTGCAAAGATGTTGCCCACAAGTCGAAATACCCAGCCCTCTCGTAGGTCTTTGTATTATAGAAGCTAACGGCATCATTAACGCTGACGCCTGCGTCATAAGCAGCGAGTGCAATTATTGAATTATACGCATCCAATGGTGTCTTTACCGATTCCCCGTCTGCCCAGACGTAACAGAGATCAGGATGGTAGGCCGGAAAACGGATTGGAGGGATTGTCTCTACCTTCGCGGCCATTTCGAGCCCATTGGAAGGGATGCCACGAATTTCCGGTGCGATGACGATTCGATCAAACTCGTGATACCGATTGATATAAACCTCAATCTTATTTCTAAACTGCCATATATCTGCAGCCTCGATAGAAGCCATCTGCGTCTGCATTTTTAAGCTGTTCGCGAATCCAAATGTTTGGCAATTTGATACAATTAACCACTTTTCCACACTGTCTTTCCTTTTTTATTGTCGATTATCTGACGGGGGGGCCCTCTGAAAGTTGTCCAGGTTGGACGTTAACACATGGCCACCTCCTCTGCCATGGCCCCGGAGGGCGAACGTTCCAGCAGCAGATGCGGTTGTGCGCAACCTCGCCGCTCAGGAGAACACCTCAAAGTTTTGCTCGTCAGACCGCGCCAGTAGATTTGAACCTAGTTAGCCTGCATTCGCCGGATAGCTCCCTCTTCCAGCCCAAATCTGCGACGGTCTGGCACTTTTGGCAAGCGTGAGGCGCCGCCGCGCATTGTGGACGGGTGTCGGCGCGGGCCAACTCCTCGCCGAGCGCCAAAACACGTTGCGTTTTCCGTCATCGCGACGCACCTCTCCCATCGGTTGGCCTCGAACGCGAGACAATCGAACACTTCACGCTGGCGCTGGATCGGGCGGTGGACGCAGTTCCGCGATCAGCCGCAGGATGTCGCAGAACAAATGCCGGGAGATGGCGACCTCGGCCATCTGAAACGCGACGTAACGACCGTGGCTCACAACCTTCGCACCAATCTTGATGAGCTTCTGTCAGCGGCGGATTAATTCTCCCCAGTTATGGCGTTTGAAAATTCCCCAGTTTTCCTGATGTCGAGCCTTCCAGGACGAGCCCTGGCAGGCCCGACGGGGACGAACTCGCCGATGCTACTCCCTTTGGCGGGAGGGAGCGGCGCGGTGATCAAACTCGGGGAACTCGTGATGATTTTGGATCTTCATCAACAAGGCTTGTCTGTTTCCGCCATTGCTCGCCAGCTCTGCGTCGATCGAAAAACCGTTCGTAGCGCTATCGCCAAGGGGCTTGAGCCGCCGAAATACAAAACACGGGCGCCGCAGCCTCGAATCACCGATTCATTCGAGCCTTATTTGAAGGAGCGCTTGGCGGCCTATCCCGGCCTAACGGCAGTGCGTTTGTGGCGCGAGGTCAAGGAACGCGGCTACGCGGGCGGCTACAGCGTTCTCAGAGACTGCGTGCGCGACTTGCGGCCGCCGCGCTCGGCCGGATTCCAAGTGCGCTTCGAAACGCCGCCAGGCCAGCAAGCGCAAGTCGACTTCGCCCATTTCGAGGTGGAATTTGCCGACGAGCCCGGCATCAAGCGCATCGTTTGGCTGTTTTCCATGGTGCTCGGCTACTCGCGGCTTATCTGGGGCCGCTTCGTCGTTCACCAAGACCTGCAGAGCGTCCTGCGCTGTCATATCGCCGCTCTCAAGGCAATCGGCGGCGTGCCGCATGAGATCCTCTATGATCGCATGAAGACCGCGGTCATTGGTGAGGATGCCGACGGCCTCGTCGTCTACAATCGCGCGCTTGTCGATCTCGCCCGGCACTATGGCTTCCAGCCACGCGCTTGCCGGCCTTACCGGCCGAAAACGAAAGGCAAAGTGGAGCGGCCGTTCCGTTACATTCGCGAGGACTTCTTCCTCGGCAACTCCTTTCGTAACCTCGACGATCTCAACGCCCAATTGCGGCATTGACTCGACACGGTCGCCAATCCGCGCGTGCACGCGACCACGCAGCGCATCGTTAATGAGGCCTTCGCCGAAGAAAAGTCGGCCCTGAAGCCTTTGCCGCTCGCCCCGTATCGGTCGGTTCTCAAGCTCGAAAGGCGGGTCTCCCACGAAGGCATGGTGAGCATCGGTGGTAATCTCTACAGCGTGCCGGACACGACGCGCCGCCGCATCCTCGACGTTCATGTTTTTGCCGATGAGATCCGGATCTTCGAGGCCGGCGTTCTCCTTGCCAGTCATGTGCCGCTCGAGGGGCGCGACCAGAGGCGTCTCGACCCGGCCCATCGTAAGCCCTTGCCGACGCCGCTCCGACGGCCGGCCGAGGGCGAGCCCATCATTATCCGCCGCACCGGCGATCACGTCGCTCGGCGCTCCCTCGAGTTCTATGAGGCTGTCGGCCGCTGCCTCGCCGGCCAAGGGAAGACACGATGACCGCGCATGCCGAGATCATCCCCTCCATAGTCGACCGCATCAAGCGTAGCCTGGCCGGCAAATGCCGCGCGCCATCGAAATCCTCGACGCCACTGTGCGCCGGATCGAGCGCGGCGAAATGAACGCACTCGAAGCCATCGACGCCTTGCTCACCGAGGAGCTCACCCTGCGTGAGAACCGGCGCGTGAAGATGGCCCTCGTCATGGCGCGGCTTTCTGCGATCAAGACGCTCGCCGGCTTCGACTTCTCGTTCCAGCCCTCGCTCGACAGGAACCGCATCATGGCGCTCGCCGAGTTGCAGTTCATCGACCGCGCCGAGGTCTTGCATCTCATCGGGCCGCCCGGAACCGGCAAAAGCCACTTGAGCCTGGCGCTCGGCGTCGAAGCTGTGAAGGCCGGACGCAGCGTCTACTTCGGCACCCTCGCCGATATCATCGGCGCCCTCGCCAAGGCCGAACGCGAGGGAGCTCTGCGCGAGAAAATCAGGTTCTTCTGCCGCTTCGCTCTGTTCATCGTCGACGAGATCGGCTACCTCCCAGTCATCCCGGGCGGCGGCAATCTCTTCTTCCAGCTCGTCAACGCCCGTTACGAAAAGGGGACCATGATCCTCACCTCAAATCGCGCATTTTTCGAATGGGGACATGTTTTTGGGCGCAGGAAATTACCGAGATTGTAGGCGAGCGCGTGAAGTTGAAGTCGAACAGCGTTGGCCGCGAACGTCCGACATGACAGCCGCATCCATTTGATCGCGGGGGGTTGGGCAGTGCTCTGGTCAGATCGCTTGCGTCCATATGTCCGGCCTGTTGTCGCGCTCGCACATGAACGCTGGCCAAGATGGTTTCCGCGACACAAGTTCCAATCACTGCTGCGACCTTCGGCGGCCGATGGATCAAGCGGAATGCCTCGTGTCTTGGATCGATCGATCACACCATCTGCTCGTGACCTTGCAAGTTCTGGCATCGGCTCAGCACGGTTGCAATTGAGTTGCTCCCCGTGTCGGGCTGATCTCTAAGCCGCGCTCGCCAGAGTGGCCAGCATGGATTTCGCAACGTAGCTTTCGCCGGTGACCATAAGCTTCCAGGCGATGCGAGCCATTTTGTTGGCCAACGCCACGGCGGCCAACTTCGGCGGTTTGCGTTTGAGGAGGTCGACGATCCAGGGCGACCCACGCCCACCGCGTCGAACATGTTGGATGATGGAGGTGGCGCCAACCACCAACACGCTGCGCAAGGCCTCGTCGCCAGCCCGAGTGATGCCACCCAGCCTGACCCTGCCCGCCGTCGAATGGTCCTTCGGTGTCAAGCCTATCCAGGCCGCGAACTCTCGCCCCGATCGGAATAGCTCGGGCGCCGGGGTCTTCATCATCAGCAGAACTCATCAGCAGAACTGCACCAATCGGACCGACGCTGGGGATCTTAGCGAGACGTCGGCTGCATTCGTTGGCCTTATGCCAGGCCATGAGCTTGGCGTCGACTTCGTCAATTTGCGCCTGCAACCGCGCATATTCTGCAGCTTGGGCCGCGAACAGCTCCCGAGCAAGGGCGGGCACGCTCTCATCAGCTTGAATACGCTCGAGCAGCGTAACCAAGTGAGCCTTACCCTTGGTGGCGGTGAAACCGAACTCGGCCGCGTAGCCACGGATGGAATTCGAAAGCTGCGTGCGATTGCGGATCAGCCGATCACGCAACCCGACCATCATCAGGGCTGCCTGCTGCTCAGTTGTCTTTACCGGCACGAAACGCATTGTCGGCCGACTTATCGCCTCGCAAAGCGCCTCCTCCGCGCAGCCGCTCTACGTACACGGTGTAGACATCGCTGGCGTTCAGCGCAATGTCTTGTACGTAGCCACCAACGAAAACCACATCTATGCGTTTGAAATAAAAAATCCAGACGATACTAGCCCACCTCAACTTTCCCCTTTGCTTACCCCCGTGGACTTTCCAAGCAGTGCTCTACTGCCAGGAATGCTTGACGGTCCTCAGCCATGCAAACAAACCCGGTGGAAGGTCGGGATCACGAGCACGCCGGTCATCGATCCGACAACTGGCACGATGTACGTCGTCTACCGGACGGGCCCGAAACCTGGACCGGCACACGCTGGACCACCTGGCCCGACAAACTATGCGCTCGGTGCACAGTTTTGGCTCGCGGCACTCAACATTCGCACTCTCAAACCCATTCAGCAAACGGTCGAGATTAAGGGCCCGGACTTCGCATCAGACATGCAACTCAATCGCCCTGCGCTGCTCTTAGCAAAGGGAATTCTCTACGTCGCGTTCGGGGAGGCCGTCTGCGATTACGGCGGAAATCCCTACATTAAGCCGGAAAATAAGCCACGAGGTCATGGCTGGGTTTTCGCCTTTGATGCGTCCGACATTTCGCGTCCTCCTGCGCGATTCAACACCACGCAAAACACATCGCTCGGCGGGATCTGGCAATCGGGTAATGGTTTGTCAGTGCTTGGCGACAGCGTCTTCGCAATGACCGGCAATAAATAATGGTCTTTCGAACGATCCAAAGGCACCAGAATATGCTGAATCACTCGTTAAGTTAACTTTGGCGACTAATCCATCAGGTGGACGCGTGTTTGAGAAGCCTGCGGCTATGCTAGCTCACAACTGGTATCGCCTGGACACTGGCAAAAGAAGCCCCGGCGATCCGCAGTCTCCAGGAGATTTCGGATCTCGGTTCAGGAGGGCCTGTCAGTCTCCCGAACGGCCGCATTATCGGAGGAGGAAAGCAGGGTCGCCTTTATGTCCTTGATCCGAGTTCCTTGAACCAAACACAGCCTGCATTTCAAGCTTTCTATAATACTTGGCATCCCGAAACTGACGTCTGCGACTATGATGAGCAGCAGCAAAACGGACCCAACATTCATGGCAGCCCTGTCGCTTGGCATCCTAGCGGTTCGAATTACTCGCTCTTCTATGGAATGCCTGAGAAAGAGTACCTGAAAGGATTCAGGGCCTACGATGACGGGCATGTTAATCCGTGGCCTGACTTGACCACAATCGAATCGGGTTACCGATCGCCCGACAAGATGCCGGGCGGCTTCCTGTCGATATCCTCGAACGGTGGCCGCGACGGCATCGTGTGGGCTCTGGTGCCCCGTGACTACGGGCCAGATCATGATGCGACCTACGAAACAGTGACTGGCCGGCTGATTGCCTTTGATGCACTCACACTGCGAGCGCTTTGGAGCGATGATGATACTGCCGGGGCAAACTTCGTGAAGTTTGTTTCGCCGACAATCGCTGACGGCAAGGTCTTCCGAGCCAGCTATCAGGGCGAGGTCGCACCCGATGGCTCCACAAACGGAACCGTGATCGTGTATGGGGCCAAAGCAGGCCAGGGCTCGCTGCCATCATTGCCTGTGCCGACGAAACGTCTCGTTACTGCGCTCTGGGATCCAGGAAATCACCACCTTCATCTCTTCACAACGGCAGCCGACGGCGAAGTACTCAGCATTTTTTTTCACGCATATACGCCCGAAGAGCACAACGTGGGCTGCGTCGATAGTTGGCGGGGGTGGTTTCCCGTTACTGATCAGCGGCCAACGACCCGCGGCTTTCCACCCATTACGGCGATGTGGAGGCCGAACCACAATCACCTGGACCTCTTTACGGTCGGAGATGACGGCGCCGTAAAGAGTACGTATCTTGAGAATGGTCGTTGGGCCGGATGGTTCTCGTTACGACCCGAAACCGGAAAAGCGGTTCCCGGCCAGCCTATTACCGCCGTCTGGCGCGATGCCAACCACCTCGACCTCTTCATGACGACAGTGACGGGCACGTTAGGAGCATCTACTTTGAAAACGATCAGTGGCAACCCGCATGGTTCACGTTGCGTCCGGATACCGGCAAGGCAGCAACGGGACAGCCGATTACAGCACTATGGAGGCCCGGCCGCAGCCATCTGGATCTGTTCATGACCGGGGACGACGGTTTCATCAAGAGCATCTACTTTGAAAACGATCAGTGGCAACCCGCATGGTTCTCTTTGCGGCCCGAGACAGGAAGAGCCGCGGCTCCTCAGTCGGTTACCGCAGTCTGGCGCGACGCGAATCACCTCGACTTATTTATGACGGGCAATGATGGTTTCGTGCGCAGCATTTACTTCGAAGGAAATGCGTGGCAGCCAGGGTGGTTCTCTCTTCGTCCTGATAGTGGAAGAGCTGCGGTCGGCCAGCCGATTACCGCACTCTTGCGACCGGGAAGCCAGCACCTGGATCTCTTCATGGTGCAGGACGATGGATACGTGAAGAGCCTTTATTTCGAAAGCAACACATGGCAGCCAGCATGGTTTTCTCTTCGTCCTGAGACTGGAAGAGCCACGGTGGACCAACCGATCACAGCAGTCTGGCGCGATCAAAACCATCTCGATCTCTTTATGACCGGAAACGATGGACGCGTGAAGAGCATCTATTTCGAGCATAACGCATGGCAGCCAGCATGGTTTTCTCTGTAAATGAGCAGAAATGTGCCGTTTGGCGGCTGAACTCCGGTAACGCGAGTTTGATATGGTTGAACTCGTGCCCCTCGTGGTGGTCGGTCATAGGACGAGCGCGCTCCTTGTCGGCGACGGTATTGTGGTGTCTCAAAACCTGAGAGCACGGTCGTCAGCTTGAACGCGCCCGCCCGCATATCCCAGATCCCCTGTCCCCTCGCGTACGAAAAAAGAAATTCTTTGGCGGAGTGCCTAGCGCGCCGAGCGAGCTATAAATATAGGTGATTATCCTTTAAAAGAAGCCGAAGCAGCCTCGTCTTGCACGGGATAGCGTGGCCGCGCCGAGAGATTGCGGTATCCAGGCGACCGCAGTTCCCAGCTGAGGATCCGCGTTGTCACGCTGATGCAGTATTCCTCGAAAATCCGTTGAGCCAGGTCGATCAGCCGCCCGGGAACGACCGTAAATAGCTGGGTTTGGTCCTTCCTCGACCATCTGAATGAGGGCGCGCCTGTGCTCGTCCTTGACCCTTGTGAGGTCTGACCCGGTGCCTTGCCGTCCTTCACGCAGTCTGGACCCTGGCATTAAAGCGTAGCACCCAATCGCGGATCGGCTGCAGGCCGACGCCGCCGATGTGGGCCGCATAGCTGCACGAGCCCGGCCACCATCACAAATCTCGGTGAGCGCCTGCAACCGGCGGAAGCTAATCGGGTGCCTGACTTCTCGGTGCGCCGCGCCATTGGGAGAGGAATAACGGCCATCTCGCCTTTCTTGATGGCGATGACGCCTGGAGGGGAATCCTGCGGCGTAGTTCCGACATGCAAAAGCCTGAGCTGTTCATCGAGATCGGCGAAGTAGCCGACCGATGGTCAAAAGTGCCAGTCACCCATAATAAGTGTCACGCTGCAGGTCAAAAGTGCTGCTCAAAATCCCTTTCACTATACCCCTACCTGAATTCCGACGCGAAGTGCAACACCCCAGCACTTTGAGCCTACTCGATTTTTCCTTTCCTCGGAGCCGCCCTCGCATCTCGAAATGCAGCGGAAGGCGGCGGAAAGGGAAGGAAAATCCGATCTTTCCTTGGTGAGCCCGAGCGCCCCAAGGTGTTGCACATCGCGTCAGAATCCACCCTATTTGTTCTTAACGGGGATATAGCTAGTCGTCCGCGAAAATCTTTCAAACGCCTGCTTTTACCGATCATTGCGGTGCTGCAGCGTATTCGCGTTTGCAAGATTTTGACGGCGATCGCGACAAAAACTTGTGTTTTCCAACAACGATGTCGTTTGCCTATTTCCTGCCTCCACGCGCCGTGATTTACTGCGAATTGGAGGAATGATCGATGCGTCCCAAACCCATTCCGGCGCCCGCTCAAGGCGAAACGGACATGTTCCGCAACCGGCTCGACAACATGATCGACATGCGCCACGAGTTGGTGCGGTTGACCGATGCTCCATCCTTCCGGTTGAAAAGGACATAGCGCTTCGCCGAAACCGCCAGACAATGCGGCGGGTCGAGAGCATTTAGATCGTCTTTTCTGCCCTTGGGGAAGTTCACCTTCTCGAGTTGGAGAATTGACTTTTCTTCGCCGTAGGGGTTGAGGTCATCAAACCAGTTGCGGACCCGAAGCGCCATTTCCTTGAACTCTTCGAGCGGAAGGTTGCGCGTGTTGGCGATCGCGATGCTGTCGGTGTCGCAGAACGCCCAATCGAGGTGCTGTTCGCTGACTTGATGTTCAGCGAGAGCCAACATTAACCGCGCAGCGCCGGTGATCAGCGTTCCAAGCAAAGGGTGGAAATATCTGCCGGGGTTCTCGAATTTCTTCGACTTGAATTTGAACGCTTGTGAGCGAACGCCGTAGCCGATCATCGACTTGGCGGCGACATAATCTTCGACGTTCAACTCGACAAATATGCCGTAAGCCGTTGCATTGGCGAGGATCTTAACGCTTTTCTGATCACTCTCGAGTTCAGGCTTATTGGGTTCGCTCGGGTCATCAGCTCTTGCTTTCAAGGTGTTCCGGTGGACGATCAGACGCTGGTAGAAATCCTCTGTCGTGGGATCGATGGTCTTTCCTGCGACCGCGATGGGGTTGAGGTTTTCCTGTTTCTCCATCGGCTCGAAGCGAAGGGCGCTCAGCACCATCGGCGTGCGACCGGTCAGGATCTTTGACGCGATCACATCCGCAAGCGTGAACCACAACGGCTCATGGGCGGTGAGATAGTTGAGGCCGATGGTTATGGTCTCGCTCTCGGGATATTGGGCTCGCACTGGGAAGAGATCGCAATCCGGCATGACCTGCACGAGGGCGGTGAGATTCCGCCAGTCGTCCTTGTGACGTAGCCTTTCGACCAAGGTTTCGCGGGGTATTTCGAGCAACTGGCGGACCCCCTCGGTATTCTCACGGTGGATGACGCCCGTTGCTCGAACAAACTCCCATAGCCCCATGACCGTGCAGACGGTCGGATACATGGAAAGAAAGTCGCAATGGATCTCCGAAAGCCACAAGCTGCACCGACGGCGTGCCTTGCGCGGGTGGTCAAGCCAGTCGCTCATCCTCTGCGGCCACGGCGTCTTGCTGCGCGTTGAAGGAGGCGCACTCACAATTCGCAACGGGTTCACGCATTATCCGCAAAAGCAGGAAACCTATCGCTTCTTCAAGGGTGAACTCGCAATTCCGCCGCGCATCATCATGTTGGATGGAAGCGGGAGTATATCATTCGATGTTCTCGCATGGTTGAGCGAACAAAACGCGTCTCTCATTCGCATTGATTGGCAGGGCAATGTTCAACCCGGTTCAAAGCGTCCTTGCTAATGATTGTTATGCGGCGAACCCGCATCGCGTCGTCCATATGTCAGATTAAATCTTAGCTAATGCAATTCTGCCAGTTGTTCCGGCGTAATCCACAGTCCGCCACCGCCACCTGAGTGCTTCCCCAAACCGAGCGCTATTTTCTCGGCGATCTCTTCTGGCGTCTCTCGCATGGCTGCCTTCTGTTACAAATAACCGAGCCGCTTTGCGTCAGTGATGGCGGCTTGCCATTCGAGATCGGAATATCCGGCCGGCCGGACGCCGCCCCCGACATTGCCGTGAAGCCGAAGAGGCACCTGGCCCTCCTGAAGGGGGCGATTTGCGTCCGCACCGTCCGCAGCGGTCCCGGCATTGGTTTTCAATGGGTTGGCGCGGACGGTTTGGACAGGGCCTCCACCGCTACCGTCCGCATCGTTGGCAACCGACCGCAGGTCGGGAGCCGCGAAGCCGTTGGTCGTGGGTTTTGACATGGGCGCGGGCGATGCGGTCGGTACGGACGGTCGCGGCCGGGTGTTTTCTGGCGCGGGATGGCTCGGGGTGGCAGCGATGAGGATCGTGCGGATCCGCGCCCGGCCCTCGCGCCCGAAACTGATCTCGATTCCGATTTTGCGCAGGAAGGTCGCCGCCCGACGGAGTCGACCCGCCAGCGCCCGAGCGCTATCGGGCCAAGTCTTGGACTTGGCGACGCGCTCGCCCGCCGCCTCGGCCAGGGCGCCCAGAAGGTCCGAGGCGGTTCCCGTCCACTCCGCCCGCGTCGCCATCAAACCGCGCACGGCGGCGGCGATGGGATCGGCATCGATCACGCTCTCCACCGCCTCATCGCGGTTGCCGCAATAGGCCGACCAGAATGTCCCGGCGGGCCAGAGCGCGGTCTCGCAGGCAGTCCCCCACAGCAGCGCGAAATCCGCCATGCGCGGCAGCTTCTCCAGCCGGGTCTCGGGCAGCCGCTTGAGGCCCTCGACCACGGCGTCGAGCAGCACGCCGAGGATGCCTGGGCGCTCGGCCTCGAACGCGGCCCAGAGTTCCGCCTCGGGCCGGCGGTGCTCCTCGGGGATCGGCTCCAGCGTCAGGAACACCGCGCGATCGGCCAGATCGGGCCTTGTGACGATGTCGTCGATGCCGTTCAGGATTACCGGCCGAGCGGCGTCGAACAGCACCTCGTCCTGATCGGAATAGAGCTGCCGCACCGCGAAGCCGCCGCCGGTCGCGAGGCGGCAGAGCGTATCGGAAATCCAGGTGGGCAGGCCCGATACGTTGTCGAAGGCGAGCAGATGGCCGTTACTGGCGGCGATGAACAGGTCGCGATCCTCGCGCGGCAACGCCCGCAATGGCGCGGTGTTCGGATCGAGCAGCGCCCGCAGGATCGCCGAGAAGGTCGACTTCGCAGAACCCTGCTCGCCCGACAGCACGATCACTGGATAGGGGCCGCGATTGCGAAGGCACGCCAGCGCCCAGGCCACCACCAGCACGAAATCGGCGTCCGATTGCACGTTGAGGAAGGATCGCAGCGCCTCGACTGATCCGCCGCCCACCAGGACGGGCATCGGCTTCATGCCCGAGGCGCGGCGGAACCGGACTGGTGGATTGTCGATCACCCGCCAGCCGGTGGCGTCGATCTCCACCGCACGCCACGTCTCATCGCCGAGGTCGAGATAGAGCCGCCTACCGAGCCCGCCGACGCGAATATAGACGAGACGTTCCGGCGCATCGAAATGCGCCTTGGCCTCGATCACGTTCAGCGCCGATTGCAACGCCTCCGAACTCGGCGCGCCGCCCGTCTCCTCGAAGAAGCGGCGGGCAAGCCAGCGGCGAAAGCCCTTGGCGCGGATCGGCCAGGTTTCGCGGTGGCCGTTGATGTCGAGATCGGCGAAGCCGGCGCCGTCCGGGGTATCGAATAGCTCGGCGGTTTGCGCGAGTTCGATCAGGATATCGGCCTGCGTCGGCCCGCGTCCGCCCGAGTCACCGCTCTCCTCGGCGATGGCGTCGTCGAGCGCCATCACCCGGCATCCGGCCCGCACCGGGGAATTCAACAGGCAATTTCACATGATGCAACTATGCAGGCGCGAGCCGGGCAGAAGGGAGCGAAGCGGACTTGCGCAAAATTCCAGCATCGTGGTCAGTTGCCGACCACCGACCCTGGTTGGATAGGGAGCGCCAACCTCTACCAAAGCCGCAAACAATAGGGCGGGAATGACTAGCGGCGTGCTGGGGCGTGGCGGGCGGGCTGGGCGATAGCCGAGTCTGCCAGGTGGGGCCTGAGCAAGCGGCAACGAAGGGTGACCACGCCGAATGGAGCTAGGCCTGCCGGAGTTTACAGAGGCAGTCTGGCGGGCTTGAGGGGGGCACTGCGCAGCCTGCCCACAGCCACGGCGGGGCGGAACGCGCGCGCTGCGAAATTCAATAGCCTACTGCCAATAGTACCTTTCTTGGTGCGATGCATACCCATTCTTGGTGCGATGCATACCCATTGAATGGCCAATTCGGGAATTCCCTTTACGGATTCATGACCTAAACTAGAAGCGATAACAAAGCGGCACACGCCTGACGCCGGAGGGCGACGCGCTGCGTGAGGCGTCGGACGAGAAACGGAAGACTCCGAGCAGAAAACGCCCAGAACATAAGCGCCCCGTATTGCGAGTGAAGGTTGACAATAGCCTCGATATGAAAAGTGAGGACAGACAATTTACAGTCGTCAATGCAAAGTTGACATTTCACCAAATTGTCTTTTTCACGGGAATCACTTTGGGGCTTGCCAAAAATACCCACTCGATCCAGGTTTAGGTTGACCCGGCATAGATGGGCTATCTGGCGAATACCGGGCTAACTCCGGCTCAATCGATTTTGAAATGCGAATTGAGAATAGAAGTTCTATGAAAATCGCGATTTACGGATTGGGCTATGTAGGTCTGACGTCCGCAGTCTGCCTGGCGAAGCAGGGCCACAGCGTCGTCGGGGTCGATACGGTCGAGGTCAAAGTTCGTCAAATCAACAAAGGCGTCACTCCGATCAAGGAGCCCGGTCTGGAGGAGTTGTTGCGCGAAGCTATAGCGCAGGGTCGTATCGAGTGTGCGACCCAGCCTCGAGACCGTTTATTCGAATGCGAGATGGTAATCGTTTGCGTCGCCACGCCGAGCGCGCCAGATGGCTCGTACGACATGAGGTATATCGCGGAAGTGTCACGGGAAATTGCCTTTGCCGCAAGGGCCGCCGTACGTACATCACCATTGACCGTCATGTACAGGAGCACGATGCTCCCGGGCACGATGGAGAAAGTCATTTATCCAATTTTCCGTCTCGTGCTCGGCGATGACATAGGCGGAGTTGAACTCGTTTACAGTCCCGAGTTTCTGCGCGAGACCACCGCCATTGATGATTACTTCAATCCGCCCAAAATCGTGATTGGTACCTTTGACGGACACGCGAATCGCCATGTGCACGACCTGTACAAGGATCTCCCGGCCCCCTTATTTTACACGAAATACCGAGAAGCGGAGTTAACGAAAATCGTCGACAATGCGTTTCACGCCATCAAAATCGCTTACGCGAATGAGGTCGGGCGCGCTTGCGGGCAGCTAGGGGTCAATGCGGCTATTGTACACAAGATGTTTGTCTCCGACACCAAGCTGAACATTTCGTCCTATTACTGTCGTCCCGGGGGGGCGTTTGGCGGCTCGTGCCTACCAAAAGACGTTCGCGCGCTTCAATATATTTCGAGTGACGTTGGCGCCAACATGCACCTGGTAGAGGCGCTAATGCGCTCAAACGAGGCCCATAAATATTTTCTTTTTCAAATGATCACAAGAGATTTGCCGCCAAGTTCCAAAATTTTGGTGCTGGGATTGGCGTTCAAATCAAAGGGCGACGATTTGCGCGAAAGTCCCAATGTCGACCTCGTTCGTAAACTGATTCAGGCCGGCTTTTCGGTTTCAGTCTTCGATAGCGCGATTGAGCCGCTGACTTTGATGGGCGGAAATCTCGGACATGCATTTTGGAATTTGCCAAGTCTTGACACTCTTATGATGTCACGGGAAGCCGCTGAATCGGGCGTGTTCGATGTCGTCGTCGATGCGAATGGAACCGCAGCGACGATGTCATTGGCTTCCAAGAGGGTCATCAATATTCACGAGCTTGTTTAATATTCGGACTCCGCTCGGTGTTTGATTGGCGGGTGTTTTTAGTAGTCCAATCGCAGATGGAGTACGTGAGAAAAGTCGAAACAGCATCGCGGACCATCATCCTTTTCACCGCTTTAGCGGGCTTCATGTTGATAAAGGGTCGTTGATCAATGAGAAGTCGTTTAGCCGCCGAACCGTTGTCGCCTCTTCAGCAGCAGAATGCAGAGTGTCAGATCCCACTCGCAGGCAAAAAATTGCTGATAATCGTTGAGAATTTGCCGGTGCCGTTCGATCGTCGGGTTTGGCTAGAGGCGTGCGCGTTGCGTGACAGCGGCATGACCGTGTCGATCATCTGCCCGACTGGCAAGGGCTACGAGGCACATTTCCAAATACTCGAGTCTATTCACATCTATCGGCATCCACTGCCATTGGAGACGCACTCCGTTACCAGCTATCTACGAGAATATGTGGCCGCGCTCTTTGCCGAAACACGCTTAGCCTGGAAGGTTTATTTCGAGCGAGGCATCGATGTGATCCATGCCTGTAATCCTCCCGATCTTATTTTTTTAGTTGCATTACCATTCAAGCTTCTCGGTACGAAATTCGTGTTCGATCATCATGATATCAACCCAGAGTTGTTCGAAGCGAAGTTCAACAAGCGTGGTTTTTTTTGGCGCATCCTCATCCTGCTCGAGCGCTTGACGTTCTTTTTCGCCGACATCTCGATCGCCACCAATCAGAGCTACCGGCAAATCGCATTGACGCGCGGCCGATTGGCGTCCGAGAGGGTCTTTGTCGTACGCAGCGGTCCCGATCTCGGGTTGGTCGAACGCACGCCAGCAAATCCAGTGTGGAAAAATGGCCGTGATCTTCTTGTGGGATACGTCGGTGTCATCGGTACCCAAGAAGGAGTTGATCTTCTCCTTGCGTCGGTGGACCACATCGTTCATACGCTCGACCGTCATGACACACAGTTTGTTATCGTCGGAGACGGGCCGAACCTTCAAGACTCAAAGCGCCAATGTGACGAGCTCGGACTTCAGGATTACGTGACATTTCTCGGCCGGGTGCCCGATGAGGAGTTGTTTTCGGTTCTCTCGACCGCCGACGTTTGCGTCAATCCAGACCGCTTCAATGTCATGAACGATCTCTCCACGATGAACAAAATTCTTGAGTATATGGCAATGGCGAAACCCATCGTTCAATTCGACGTCACCGAGGGGCGGGTCTCTGCCGGGGACGCTTCGCTCTACGCAAAGCCTAACGACCCAATTGATTTCGCAGCGAAGATCATCCAACTCCTCGATGACGACGTTCGGCGACATAGAGCTGGCCAAATCGGCCGGCAACGGATCGAGACTGAACTTGCCTGGCACCACCAGGCACCTAAACTGATCGAGGCGTATAGCGTTCTTTTTCAAAAGAGCTGACAATGCTCGCTCACTTGACCACAAGACGCTGGCTGCTCTGGTGTGCGTGCGGGGCCCAGCGTGCAGACGCACGAAAGCCCTTCGGTTGTTGCTTGAGCTTTGGGCACAGCCGTTCGGACAATGTATGGCTCGTTCGCGCCACTGGCGCGGGGGCTGGGGCGGTTTGAAGTCCGAGCCGTTTTTCGCCGGCCACCGAAGTTAAACGCGCGCGAGGCAATGGGCTTACGACACGGTGACGCAAAAGAACCCGTGCCAGCTGCAATTCCCGTACACATTGTTGACGCCCGAGCTGGTGTGACCCTGATTAAGAGAAAATTCGATCTCACGTTCGCTGGCCATTCCGTTGGGTTGTTTCCACAGCTCGGCATGCTGCCAGAAGCCCTGCATCGCGCGATCGAATGCTATGGGTCTCCGGTTCGGCAATGGCTTGAGAAGCATTGCCCGACAGTCAAGGCGATGGCCAAGATACAAGGAGGATTTCGTGAAAAAGGTTCGCTGCTCAATGCTCGACCTACAAAATGACGCACAACTCCGCGTGAACTTGAAACGACTTTTGGACTGATTAACAGGTGGCGATTTCGATGCCTTCTGAACGCAACCCACCGGATGGGCCGGCATCCGCAGAAATCGTGGCCATCCTTGTACCCAGTGTCACGCACGCGCGTGCATGGATCCCAGTGCTCGCCGAAATGTTGGCAGATAGGCTCGGCGTCGCAACGTATTTGGTGACGACAGGTAGCGCAAACGATTCCCAAGCGATGATCGCGCCCGAACGTCTGGAGCGCTGTCTATTTACGTCCTCCAGAGATTTCGGTCAGATCGTCGATGTGAGGACGATCGCGCTTAACTCATTGTCGCCGTAACCGACGACGATCATCGATGTGACGGGGCAATTGGACTCTAGTGCCGCCCATGTGCCCGTTCTGAGTCCGGTGCTGAACGGGCACATGCCAGAAGTCTCGATTGTCTCTGCGCTCAGGAGCCGGCAACCGCCACAACTCGGCATCAGGGTGGCGAAGGGACCGGGATCGAAAATGCTTCATGCCGCCTTCGTCGCCATACCGGATCGGGATATGACGAGGCGCGCCCTCGACGCCATTTTCAGGCGTCTGGTAGCTTTGCTGCTGGAAGCTACGGCACATCTTCTCAAGGGCAAGCCCTTACCCGCATTGCCGTCCGAGATTTCGGAAAAGCCAACACCACTGGCTGGCGGCGACATGTGGAAACAGGTTATGCTAGGCAAGTTGTCAAGCGTTTCATTCGCCATGGCGACTGGTGTATTGGCTATCGCCACCGAACTGAACCGGCGCGATTTCCGGAGAAGCTGGATCTGCGCCCGGAAACATTCACTCTTCTGCCGTCGTCGCCATCGTGTTTTTATGCTGACCCCTTTTTGTTTGAGGAAGACCGCGACATCTTCCTGTTTTTCGAGGATTATGATAACGCCGCCGGCAGGGCACACATTTCATATGTGAAACGGGCCGTCAGAGCCGGGGGTGGCCTTGGTGCGACCCTATCACTTGTCCTACCCGTTTGTTTTCGCGCACGAAGGGCGGATTCTGATGATCCCGGAGACTAGCGGTAACCGTTCCGTCGAGCTGTATGAAGCGACGGCGTTTCCCGACGTATGGCGGCTTAATACGGTATTAATACCTAATATATGTGCTTCTGACGTGACTGTGTGCCAGTGGGATGGACGGTGGTGGATGTTCGCCGCCGTAGTTGATCATGACAGTTCAGGCTGGGACACTGTGTCCATTTTTTGGGCTGATACCGTGGAGGGACCGTGGCATCCGCATCCGATGAACCCGGTGAAAAAGGACGTCACTTCCTCACGACCGGCGGGAGCATTGATCCAGGTGGACGGCCGCCTCTTGAGGCCCTCCCAAGATTGCTCAAACGGCTATGGCTCGGCGCTTACCTGGTGTGAGGTGCTGGAGTTAACGGAAACAGGCTTTACCGAACGGGTGATCGCGCGACAGACATGCCCGGGGGGGGGGTCGGGCTATTACGGCCTTCATACCTATAATCGGAGTGCGTCGTTCGAAACGGTCGATAAGCGTTCGGGGCGACGTTGACCGGCGGCCAGCCGGTGTTCTCGGTCGAAACCTGAACGAAAGGGCTGATCGACGACGACAAAAAGTGGGTGGCGATTATCGGTCGGATCATTGCCCCGATGAAGTCAGTGTCCTCGGCTTCATCGACAAGGAACTCGGCAATGCATCGCTTATGGTGTCTACGACATCGGTGCTCAACCTCAATGATGCTTCATTCCATCCGGAATGGAATTACACGATCACGCGGCGATCGCCTACACCACCAATATAAAGCGGTTGTTTGTGGTCGTCTTCTTGGTATACGCTTGGTCAGTGTCGGCAGGCCGGTGCCATTCGAGAAACCTCTCGTACGCCCGGTCGATTGGTTGGGTGAGGAGTTTCAGCCGAAATACGCAGCCGACCCGGGAAGGCGTGATTCAGAGGGCCACAAACGCCGGTCGGCCAGAAACCGACCGGCCTTGACCTTTCCGAACATAATAACGTGCCAGTGCCTGGTCTCACGTCAACCTCGCCTAGCTCGCGCCTACATCCGCCCATTACATTTGGATAATTAGATCTTGACGTAATTGGCGGCGGTTGGTTCTGGGTATTTAACCCCGAATAACGGAAATCGATTTTGTTCTGTTCAACCCTAAGATCCCCGCGCGTTCGGGCGCTCCGCGTTCTGGTCGTCACGCCGCTCGGGGAAGGCGGGCGAGGCGTCATCGATCGCATCATGGATGAAATCCGCGGGTGCGTTGCGTCAGGGCCGTCACAAAACATTTTCGTAACCTTCTGCGCGACGCGCGGGAAGCACCACATTCCTTTTTTCAATTCCCCGGGTTCTGATGGTGCTGCTGCGCCTGTCGGGCGCAACTCTTGGCTTGGGGCCCGACATTGTCCATATCAATCTTTCGCAAAACGGCAGCACGTGGAGAAAGATGATCATTGCTCGCGTGGCCAGACTGCTTGGCATTCCCTATGTCATCCATTTGCATGGCTCGGGATTTCAACAGTTCTGGGAGCGGGCGCCGCCATTCGCCGCATCACGCATCAACGACATGTTTTTTTATTCAGTTCGCACATTGGTTCTCGGCAATATTTGGCGCAGTTTCGTTCTTTCGAAAGTTCCGGAGATCGAAGACGGGATCGAAATCCTGCCGAATGCGACGCCGGCGGTCGATATCGCATGGAGAAGCCGAACAGGGATTGGATCTCGATCGTCTTTCTCGGTCTCGTGAGCGAACGCAAGGGCGTGCCCAAACTCGTGGATGCACTGAGCGCCCTGCCGTCCGAACTGAAGTGCCGCGCGACCATCGCCGGAAATGGTGACGTGGAAGTGACGCGCCAATCTGTAAGCCGGCTCGGTCTTTCCGGGCGAGTGGATCTTCCCGGCTGGGTGGGGCCCGAACAGGTTCGTCGGCTCTTGCTCGAGGGTGATATTCTGGTTTTGCCGTCCTTCGAAGAGAACCTGCCGATGTCGGTTGTCGAGGGAATGGCGTATGGCCTTTCCGTGGTAACGACGCCCGTCGGCGCGATCGAAGACATTATAGAACACGAAAAGACAGGTCTTCTCGTTCCTCCCGGAGATTCCGCGGCGCTCGCCGCGGCCCTCGGGCGATTGCTCGCCGAGCCGGCGTTGCGTGCACAATTGGGGCAGGCCGCGCAAGCGTTTCACCGTGAGCATCTCGAAATAGGCAAGTTTTACGCAAGGCTGCTGGATATTTGGCGCAGTGGGGCGAGAGCCGACGCCCCTTCGAAACTCCGCTCAGGCCCAAGTTGAGTGAACCCAATGGGAATAATCTGGTACATCAATAGATTGAGAAATATGGGTCCAGCGGAGATCGGACACAGAATTAAAGAAAAGTCGAAGAAAATCATTTCTCGTCACAAACACTATGAATGGAGCGATTTTGCGTCTAACGGGGCCGTTCCGGCCATCGCTTCTCTAAGGGAAGCATTTTTCGCCCATAGAGGAGAGGAACTCAAGAATGCTATCCGGGTGAAAGCCAATTCGATACTTTCCGGGCACTTTGAACTTCATGGCGTCGTCTGGCCACAGCGTCCTCTAGACGATTTGTTTCCGCCATCTTTTTGGCACCAAGACCCCGTAACCGGCCGGTTCTGGCCCGGAAAGGAAGTTTATTGCTTCGACATCGACTATCGTGATCGGCGAACGCTGGGCGATGTAAAATACATCTGGGACTTAAACCGGTTGCAATTCCTTCCCGCCTTGGCGATGGCGGTTGTGCTCTGGTCGGACAAGCGCGCACTTTCCGCTCTGGAATCCGCGATTTTCAGCTGGTCGGAAGCAAATCCGCCGTTCCGCAGCATTGGCTGGAATTCCGGTATCGAACTTTCCTTGCGCGCCACGTCTCTTATCGTTGCGGCTTCACTTTGCGGCGACTGCTTCTCTGCGGCGACCGCTAACCGGCTGCGCGCCATTCTCGCCGCGCATCTTTACTGGTTGCGACGCTATCCGTCTCGGTTCAGTTCCGCCAATAATCACCTCATCGCCGAAGCCATGGGCGCATTACTCATCGCTCAGGCCCTACCCGATGTGGCTCCAATGGCGCAATATTCGGAAGAGGCGAGAGCGATCCTCGAGCACGAGGCGAAGGCGCAAATCTTCGAGGATGGCGTCGGCGCCGAACAATCGCCGACCTATGCCGCTTCGGCGGCCGAGATGATTTTGCTCGCAAGTTTCGTCGCGCGTGCAAACGGCCGACCATTCTCGAAAGACGTCGACGACCGGCTCGCAGCTTTTGGCACCTATATTGCCTGGCTCTCGGACGGAAATGGCCGCGTGCCCGCGATCGGCGACGATGACGGTGGACATGTGCTTGCCGGTCTGGAGACGGTGGACGACCATTACCCGGCGTCTGTCGCTCTATCTGTAGCGAGCTTTTTGGGGCGTCCAGCCTTTGGCGCTATGCCGGAAAAATCGAATGCGGTCAGAGATGCAGTTTTCGGCAGGCCGGGTCCTTGCCTTGATGCACCCGAAGGTTTGCGCAGTTTTGAGAAAGGCGGTTATAGCGTCGTGCGCGAAACCCGCGCAGGCAGGCGAGTGCGGCTCGTTCTGGATCACGGTCCGCTCGGCTATCTGTCGATTGCCGCCCATGGCCATGCCGACGCCAACGCGGTGACGCTGTCCCTCGACGACCGGCCGATCCTCGTCGATCCGGGCACGTATCTCTATCACTCCTGCGGCAAATGGCGGGACTGGTTTCGAGGCACGCGCGCACACAACACTTTGAATGTACAAGGCGCCGATCAAAGCATCATCAGCGGCCCCTTTAATTGGTCCCACAAGGCCAGAGCTTGGTTGGAGCATCGTCACGGGGGAAAAGACTGGACGTTAACGGGCCGACACGATGGTTACGTTGCCCGGTTCGGCGTGCAGCATCGGCGCACCCTTTCGGCCAAGGCCGATGGCGTCGAGTTTCTCGATTGTTTGCTGCCCTGCAACGATAAGATTCCCGTGGAGATCGTCTTTCAGTTCGCGCCCGATCTCGACATAGACGGCGAGGGCTTCACCCGAGCCATCAAGGACGGAAACGAAGTTCTGGCCCTGATTTGCTTCGACACGTCAGGAGAGGTTGAGCTGCATCGCGGCGAACTGCAGGAGAGCGGCGGATGGGTGTCCACGAGATTCGGCGAGAAGGAGCCTGCACCGCGTCTCGTCTGGCGCGGCCGTATCCCCCAGCAAGGCTTGCACACCGTATTGAGATGGAGCTTAAGACCTGCGTTTGCGGACACTCGGCATATTAGGGCAGCAAAATTTCCTTCTGATTACGCATAAACGTCAGCCAGCTTTAGGAGTGAATATGGCATAGGCGCGGTCCTCAGAGCGACGTATGCGAGACGCGGTATCATTGTTTCGAGGCGGTATCTGCGGTTGAACCGATATTCGAACTCGGCGAGATATCGCGGCACGTGTTTTGAGTGCACGGCCCTGTAGGTTCCGACCAAAGCCGACTTGATGTTTCCAAGGACGGTGTTGACCCATTTGAAGGCCGGCTTTTTGGCGGCCTGCGCGCCGCTGCCAGTTTGAATTTGAGTGTGCGTGCATCCAGCCGTTGCGACGGCGGTGAAACACGCGAGCGCATCGGTGATGACGTTGGCGCCGCCAGTAAGCGCCGTGCTCGTGAGTTTGCCAATCGCCACCTTTCGGAAGCCGATGACGCGGCGAAGAATGATCTGATCTGGCTTGCCGTCCTCGGTTGTTGCAACGGCGGCGACGAAGGGGGTTTTACCCGCCGCACCGCGCCCGTGTTTGCCGGAGCGCTCGCCACCGATATAGGCGTCGTCCATTTGCACGTTGCCATTGAGACGCTTGGCGCCGTTTCGCTCGATCATGACCTGAGCGAGCTTGTGTTTCATCGTCCAGGCGGTCGTCTGCGTGACGCCGAGCCGACGCCCCAACTCGATGCTGGAGATTCCCTTCTTCGATTGGGTCACCAGATACATGGCTTTGAACCAGAGCCGCAGCGGCAGCTTGCTGGATGCGAAAATAGTCCCCGCCTTCACCGAGGTCTGCTTGCGGCAGGCGTTGCATTGGAATAGCAGGCGCGCGCCGCGCTTGACCACGCAATGGCCTTGGACACCACAATCGGGACATTCGAAGCCTTCGGGCCAGCGCAAGCGCGCCAACTCTGCGTGACACCGTTCCTCGGTCCCGTATAATTCATCGAATTCGGCCTCGCTGAGGCCTTTCTGGAATTGAACTTTGTTGCGCGCCATCGGCAATGCCTTTACAAATCATAATGTTCCGTATTTGTTCTAAGCGGAAACTCAAGCTGACGCAACCGCGTAATCAGAATTTCCTTTGAACTCGGCCGCCAGGCGCTTCAGTAAACAGCTCAGAGATACAGGCAGGCAGGCCCACGGCGCGCGTCTCTCTCGGCGCATCGTTTTCGTTTCCGCTCTGCACCGTGTATGCGTGTTGGGTGCGGGCCGTGAACCACTTGCTGATGAGGCGCTTGGCGAAGCTCTTCAGGGAGTTCCGCAGCATCCGCCGCCTTACAAACAACGGGGCCCGAAACGTCCAAACCAGCCAGGCTGCAACAGCTCCTGCCCCCAACGATGACGATACCATCGGCCCGTTCCTCGCACTTAACGCATAAGCCCCATTATCAGGTATCGCCTGATGATCGCGCTTATCAAGTGGTCTTGCGGGCGAAGACGGCGGTCTTCAATGGCGCCTTGACAAATCAGGTGAGAGTTGATGAGGCCAAGCTTAAAACCCGGCAAGAGGGGAACAGCCTGCGGGAGATCCTGGACGAGCTGAAGGCCTTGGAGCGGAAGATAAAAGCTAAGCCTTGAGCGATAAGCTCGCCGCCGAAATCTACCTCGAGAAAACCTCTCCGCACTCTCGGCGTTCCAGGTCTAGGCATGTGACCAAGCACACCAGTGGGGAAGTTTTTGCTCGTCCCCTCATGACTCCCCTCATTTTCAAATGGCCCCGAAAGTATCTGCGAAGGCCGGGATTTCGGCGAGCATTTCAGCGAACGGCTCGATCAATGGCTGTAATCGGACCTCTGGCATTGTAGGGATCAATTCGTAGAGCATGCAGCCTTGGCGGAACAGCGAGTGGGTGCGGCGCTTGGCTGTGTTTGACTTGAGATATCGATCATAGCCGAGCACTTCACCGGCCGCCCCGAGTAAGGTCAGCAGTGCGATTGCAAATGCGTTCAGCAGCCATAGCCTGTCGCGCCGCTCCGGCGTGCTGACGTGGATCGATCCCATGCCCATGCCGAAACGCGGGTCCTTGGTGTCGCGCAGCCCGCATTCGATGCCCCAGCGCTTGCCATACAGGCTCATCAAAGCCCGCGAAGTCGCGTTGGTGCTGCTGGCAGCCAAACACCAAGCCTGTTTCATCTTCCTGTCTTGCACGCACAACACGGTTCCCACCTGATAGCGATCGGCCGTCACCATGGCGCCGCGCAGGAGGCGCGCCCGCCCGCCGGGTCCAACAAAGGCGGCGGCGGTGCGCGTTTCGCCGGCCGCGCCGGTCACCGTGATGTTGCCCCGGAAGCGGATGACGTAGTCGAATTTCAACTCCTCGGTCAGCATCCGGTAGAGCTTTTGATCACCAGACGCGCGAAACTCGCGGGATCGGAATCACAACTAGCGCCGAAATCATTCTGCATGCAGAAGCGCTCCCAGAACTCGACCGGCTCGCGCGAGTGGTCATCGGCATCCAAGCTATAGTAGAATCTCCGTTCTGCACCCGGACTTTTCGGATAGTAGGCGTATACTGGACATAATCCCGATCCGCCGCCAATCGGTGCCAGCCGGGGCATCGGGATCCTTAACGTAGCCAATTGGCGTCGCCGAGACACGCTGCCACTCCCTATTGAATGGCTTCTTCATCCTTTCGCCCCACGTGGCCGTTTCATAGCGCCACAAACGGTTATCGCTATTCCATCGAGATTGATACAACGGCACCGTTCCCGCAAGTTGTCGCGCGAGGATATAGAATAGCGGTTTACCATCGTTCTCGATTCTCCAAGAAACGCCACCGGCGTAGTTGATAGGCTCCGGCGGCGTGAAGCGGCGAATAACGCCCGCTCGAGAGGGCGTTTCGTCGCAGTTCCCGCGACACGGTGGATTTCGCTCGTTGAAGCGCCCTGGCGATGGCGCAGTTCGAGCGGCCGGCCGCCCTCATGACCGCGATTTGGTCTCTTTCCTCGTCCAACAGGTGTGAATAGGCTGGCATTGCAACAAGACGAAAGTCCTCAATTTCTGATCTTTTTCGAGGATGGCTTCACGCCGCCTGCGCAACGCTGCCTTTTGTGGATTGCTATCCGCGCGTGTCATGGATTGCTTGCCCCGAGGCGACAAATCGGGAGTCTCTGCTCATGCAATATGATTCGCTGGGCGAGACGATGAGACAGAAGCAGACCCTAAGGTCTTGATCAACCAAGCCGATATCAAATCGGCAGGGGGTGTTGCACCTCGCGTCAGAACTCAGGGTCTACATCGGGTGCCGGGTAACGATCTCGTGCGCGATCGAGACATCCAAGGTGGAATCGGGAACCCACGATCGGCAACGATGCACACCTTGATGTCCGCCGGGAGGGCATCGGCCAAGCGGACAAGCGCCTTTGATTTCGAAAGCTACCTCAGCGGGACCTACGGCGGTAAAAACGCGAGCGTCAGTGTGCGATCGTCTTGCGGAAGGATGGACGCCCGAACAGATTGCCGGATGGCTCAAGGCCGGCAACGAGCGCGGTCTGCGCGCCTTGGGGTTCGAGGCCATCTACGCCTTCATCTATCGCGCCGCCCGCAAGGGCGAATTCCTCTGGCGCTATCTGACCCGCCGTCACAAGCGCCGAAGGCCGCGCCGGGCGAGACCCTCGCGCGATACGATCAAAGACCGCGCCTCCATCCACGATCGACCGAAAGACATCGAAGCCCGCGCCGACATTGGCCATTGGGAAGGCGACCTCATCATCTGCAAGCGCACGCGGCCCATGCTCGTCCTCCACGAACGCAAATCCCGCGTGATGCTCGCCGCGAGACTGACCGGAAAAACCGCCGCTGAGACCATATCCGTCATGCTCGCCGTGTTCGGCCGGATCAATCCCGCCCTACGCAAGTCCATCACTTTTGACAATGACACGGCTTTCGCCCAGCACACCCTGCTGCGGACCATGCGCGATATGGCGACCTGGTTCTGCGACGCCTACGCCTCCTGGCAGAAAGGCGGTGTCGAAAACGCCAATGGTCGATTACGACGCTGGCTGCCGCGTCACATCGACATCGATCGACTGTCCGACGAGGAAATCCAGGACATCGTCATAACTGCCAATCTCACGCCGAGAAAATGCTTGGGCTTGCGCACCATGCCTTCGTCGCGCACCTTGACCCGGATGGCGTCGAAGAACACCAGCGCATAGAGCCGCTCCAGCGGCCGGTTCTGCCATTCGGCGATCTCATCGAGGACGGCGTCCGTGACCGCGCTGACGAGATCGGCGGAGACGTCGACCCCATAGAGATCGCGCAAATGGCCCTGGATTTCTCGAGTGCTCATGCCGCGCGCATACATCGAGACGATCTTCTCGTCGAAACCGGGAAATCGCCGCTGATATTTGGCGATCAGTTGCGGGTCGAAGGTCGACAGCCGGTCGCGCGGAACCTCAAGCTCGATCTTGCCGGTCTCGGTGAGAACCGATTTTCGGCCATAGCCATTCCGGCTATTGGGGCGGCCGTCTTCCTCGCCGTTGTCGAGATGGTGATCGATCTCGGCGTTCAAGGCTCGTTCAGCAAACGCCTTCTTCAGCTCGTCGAGCAGCCCGTCCTTCGCAAAGGCTGTCTTCGGGTCGGCTCCCGCCAAAAGCTGATCAAGCAGCCCGTCGGAAATAGCTGGTTGCTTCCGTCTCGCCATACGATGTCTCCTTCTTTGCCATCGTTATGGCCCTCACACGAAATTTCCGACAGACCTCCGTCAAAGGTGCTGCGGACGCTGATGTCGGAGGGGTGCGCATTGCGCTACACGATAGCCAGGTTCGAGGCCGGATCACTGAAATTATCTATCTACGTGGTCCTCGGATGCGGCTTCGCCACCGTCGCTGCCGCCATCGTCGCCGGCCTGTACCTGGTCTGGAATGCGCTGTTCTCCCCCGAGACGCCGACCAATCGAGGGTTGGCGGAGGTCGTTGGCCCGCTGGCACTCATCGTCGTGCCGCTCCTATTCTTCCTGCCGAATCCGACCCCGACGCGCCATTTCATGATGCCTCTCGCAGGCATGGGCGTCCTGATCGGCATCGCACTGGCCAGGCGTCCCGCGATTGGCCGTGCCGCGGTCCTGGGAGTGGCGCTCACAATCGGCGCCGCCAACCCGGCCGACGCTTCTGCGCGTGTTACGAGGCCCGTTCCCCGTACTTCCGGTGCCAACCGTGTATTCCACGGCGACGCACGCCAATATTGGATGGGATCGTGCGAACCGGATCATGTCCGTGGCGAACGACGCGCTGGCGGCCGTCCGGAAGGGTCAGATCGGAGTTCGAGGCAAGAGACGTATCGAATTCGACCTCAACCGCCCGTGTAATCAACCGACGAGCGCCGGTTCGCAGAATTTCGGTGAGCGGATCATCGATTTCGTCTTTCTGTCGGAGAGAGACGACTCTATTCTCGTTCATGGCGTAACGCTCTTTCTTGGGGATTCGGGTGGTTTGTCACCAACCCCGTTACGCCGCCTTCTTCACCCCCGCCCTGGTCTCGAGAAGGCGCTCGCCGCGCTCTGGAGCGACATTCCGGTTCAGCGTTGCACCGTGCATAAACATCGCAACCTCCTTGCTCATGCCCCCGACCGGCTGCACGAGGAAATCTCCGCCGACTACAAGGATATGGTCTACGCACACACAAAGCAGGAGATCAAGGAGAAGCGAAAGGCCTTCATCCGCAAATGGCGGCTGAAATGCGCTGCGGTCGCCGTCAGCTTGGAAGAAGCCGGCGACAAGCTGTTCACTTTCACGCGCTTCCCGAAAAGCCAATGGAAGTCGATCCGAACCTCGAATGCGGTCGAACGCTTGCATGAAGAGTTCAAGCGACGGATCAAGACACAGACTGTCCTGCCATCAGCCGAAACCGCTGCGATGTTGTTCTGGGCTCTGCTTGCTTCCGGCCAGATCACGATGCGCAGGGTCGATGGGTGGCAGAGCCTCAACGAAAAGCCGTCCGATCAGATCATTGACCTCGCCGCATGATGCGGTAACCTCATTAAGCCGGAGATCGCGCCGAAACAAATTCCAACCGAACTCGCGACGGCACCTTTTTAATTTCTTTTGGAAATGGACTTTTGCTATTTTAATGGCGGTCTCTGTCGCCATTGCTCAGGACCGGGTCGCCACGATTGCCTCCCTCTGCTTTCATCCTCGTCATGCTTGCGGTACTGTCGCTCAACAAAGCTATTAAGTCGGGGGTCGTCTCGGCTCGAACTGCTGTTGTCACCCTGACGTTCAGTGCAGTGATTATTCCGGCGATTATTTGGGCACTCTATTCGAGCGGACGATTTGAGCGACCCCTCAAGGGCACCAATGACGAGAGTGTAGCTGCCCGGGTCGTTGTCTATGATATTTTAAAATTCATGACGCCATCAGAGTTTGATTGGGGAATGCGCATAGATCGCGCGACAATGCTTGCGAACAGTTTTTTCCATATCGAACATTTTGAAAGCGTCGTGGTGATTTTCATTCTCTCATTTGGTTTTTACCTTACTATTATTTTCTTACCATTAATATATTTTTTTTGTTATTTCAATCTCATTGGGCTCTTCCTTATATGTGAAGGCTGCTGTCATTACTTTCTTGGTTCTAGCATCAACAAACAATGCGTTGGCTAGCCCGGGACCCGACTTCATCATAGTGACGGCTCTCGCATTCATCGCCGCAGTCCATTATCGGTGCTGCGGGGGTCGTTAACCCCTCGCACTTTGGCGGGTTGATGATTATTGAATGCCTCCCTGAATTCTGACGCGAAGTGCAACACCCCAGCACTTTGAGCCTACTCGATTTTTCCTTTCCTCGGAGCCGCCTTCGCATCTCGAAATGCAGCGGAAGGCGGCGGAAAGGGAAGGAAAATCCGATCTTTCCTTGGTGAGCCCGAGCGCCCCAAGGTGTTGCACTTCGCGTCAGAATCCACCCTCGCCCTCGTGCCGTCATCCGTTAGGATCGCGGTTGCCTTAAGCGCACGTAGGCGGCAAATACGGTCTGTTCGCCGCCGACGTCGATGCCAGATTCAGTTCCACCCTGGCAAAGCTGGCGACAACGAAGTATTTTTCCCTGGTCTCGAATAGCACTTACTATCAGCTCAAAGTGAATGACAGCATTGGCCATCCGGTGCCCGTGCGGAAAACAAGTACAGGAAGATCTGGATAACGCCGCCATCGGGCCGGCGGAGTTCTTTAAGAGGGCACCTCGAAAAATAGGCGCTTCCCTCCACGGTGCAAATCAGATTCAAGGTTCTCATGCTCTGAGCGCGGGACCTGAATTCTGACGCGAAGTGCAACACCCCAGCACTTTGAGCCTACTCGATTTTTCCTTTCCTCGGAGCCGCCTTCGCATCTCGAAATGCAGCGGAAGGCGGCGGAAAGGGAAGGAAAATCCGATCTTTCCTTGGTGAGCCCGAGCGCCCCAAGGTGTTGCACTTCGCGTCAGAATCCACCATGTCGTCGCTGCGCTTGACAATCTCAACGCGCAGCGAAGGAACCTTCGCGACCGCCGCGTCAACCTGATGCGCGTTGTATCCGCTGTCCGCCCACAAGAGTTCGAGCCAGGGAAAGCTGTTGCGGATTTTATCGAGCACGAGCGCGGCTCCATCCCGATCTTGGACACCAGCCGAATGAATGACGATACGCAACGGCAAACCTTGCGTGTCGACCAACGCATGAATTTTGCGCCCGTTCACTTTCTTGCCGGCGTCATACCCGGTCAGACCGTCATGACCGCCCCTTTTTCCGCCGACTTCAAGGATTGGCTGTCGATGATCGCGGCCGAGGCGCTCGCTTCACGCCCCATGTCTTCACGCAAATCCATATGCAATTGTTCCCAGATCGCGTCCCACACACCAGCTTTCTGGAAGTTGCGAAAGATATTGTAGACGGTCGAACGGGGCGGAAATCCCTCGCGAGGAAGATAACGCCACGGGCAACCGGTGCGAAGAAGATAAAGGATGGCGTTGATCGCTTCGCGCATATTGGTCTCGCGCGGACGCCCGCCGGGTTTGGCGGGCGGGATCAATGGTTCGAGACGCGCCCATTCGCTATCAGTCATGTCGCTCGGATACCGCCTCTCGACCCGCCGGTAAATCTTGCGGTGCTGCTCAGTCCACATTCCGAATCATCCTCCGACTCTTCGGAATCTCCGGAATCATGCAACCAGCGCGAGCGCAACAACCTTTTGGGTCAGGCTCTTATTCAAGAGGGCGCAATTTAAGGCTGGCGAGCGTGGCTGACAGAGGGTGAGATTCGGTTGCTTAAACCCATCTTTCGTTCCATCGCACCCACGACGCTCGCCATGACCAACGATAATCTCCTGCCGTTCTCGTTTCCAGCCGTTTCGCGCAAGGAAATCACCGCTGCATTCTATGGAGGTCGCCTCACGTCAGACGGTGGCGTAATGTTGTTGGCGATGGCCGAAGGACGCCTTGGCATCGCCTTTAGATTGGCGCGCTGCTATCCCGACCGTCGCGATCTCACGCGGATTACTCACACGCTCGCCGATATGATCCGCGCCCGCATCTTCGCCATCTCTTGTGGCTACGAGGACGCCGACGATCTAGATTTCAGCGCACTAATCCCGCTTTCAAGCTCACCCGCGGGCGATTGCCCGACACGGGCTCAGACCTGCGTTCGCAGCCGACGCTGTCGCGATTGGAGAATGCACCCTCGCTTAGAGATACGCTCCGCCTTACGTGGGTGCTAGTCGATCGTGGATGGCGTCCTACCCTCGCGCGTCCCTTTTCATCATCCACGGCTTGAAGGCTCTCTCCAAAGGCGATCCGAGCGGCTTTCGGAGGCGACGTGGCCATTCAACGCTGTCAGGTACCTGAGGCATGCAACATGATGGACCGCTTGCCGAAATCGATACACGCACAAGTGAGGCGCGTGTTGCGGCAGGCATGGGAGCTGGACGACGCCAGCAAGGCCGAGACGCTTCTTCGCAACCTTGCCCGGCATCTCGAAAAGGACTGGGAGGGCGTTTCCGCCTCGATCCTGGAAGGGCTCAACGAGATGCTCATCGTAACAAAGCTCGGACTGCCACCGGAACTGCAGCGTTCGCTCGCCTGCACGAACATCATCGAGAATGTCATGGGCACGGTGCGGCGCGTCAGCCGGAACGTAAATACTGGCGCTCGCCTTCGATGGCTCTGCGTTGGGCAGGCGCGGCCATGCAGGAAGCCGCCATACAAGCAGCTTCCACTTCTCCAGGCGGCGCTCGCCGTTCGCAAGGCAAGAACCACTTCATCGAACGCGCATCTTGCCCATACCACGAAGGCTGCGTAGGTTCTCAATCGGCGACGCCCGCTTCGCGCTTTTCAACATCAGGCGGGACATCGCTGCCGGGTCTGTCGCTGCGCAATCGCCCATGGCGGTCACAATGTACCACTAGTACCGTTGCACAAGGATTATGACTCTTTCGTCGGATGCGTTTTGGTGCTGGCTGGCTCTGGGTAGGCGCGGCCCATTTTGGCGCGGGCTTTTTCGGTCGTGAACATCCATTTGACCCGGGCCCGGGTGGCGTTGCGCTGCCGCTCCCAGGCGGCGATCTCTGACACCAGTCGCTCTGCTGTGGCGATGCGGCGGTCCAGACATTGAGCGCGCAGTACGCCGATTTCAATCTCCACCATGTTCAACCAGCTGGCGTGCTTTGGGACATAGTGGAACTCCAATCGGCGCAGGACCCTTCGCGCTTCGCAAGGTGGGAAGGCTTGGTACAGCGCGCCGGGCGAGTGGGTGGATAGATTGTCCAGGACCACACGAATTCGATCTGCCTCGGGAAAGTGCACATCGCTGAGTTCGCGCATGCAAATGGCGAAGTCCTCCGCAGTCCGCCGATCGTGACCCTTACCCTGCGCCAGGGTCGGTGGGCATCGAGGAAAATGAACAGGTTGACCGTCCCGTTGCGTCGATACTCGCAGTGATAGCGCTCCCGTTGCCCAGGCACGGCCTGGATCGGCTGCCGTACCTCACCGATGAGCTGGGTCGGGCTCTCGTCGAAACAGACAACCGGGCGCTTCGGATCAGGCACCTGCGCATATAGGTCGAGCACATCCTCCATGCGAGCGACGTACTCACCGTCGATATGCGGAATGCACCACATGTCCTTGCGCCACGGTTTGAGGTCGTTTTCGGTCAGCCGACGGCGCACTGTCTCCCGGGAGATGTTGTCATGCTCGGTGAGCCTGACCAATTCATCCGCCAACAGCTCCAGGGTCCAACGGGCACGACCCTCCGGTGGGTTGGAACAGGCGGTCGCAACCAGCAGCGCTTCCTCTTTGCCGGAGAGCTTGCGGGGCGCGCCAGGACGCGGCTCTTCGCTCAACGCCTCTTCCAGATTGGTAACTAAGAAGCGGCGCTTGGTCCGGTATACGGTAGACCCGCCCACGCCGACGCTGATCGCGATCTCCTCGTCGCTGGCGCCCGCGTCGGCAGCCATCAAAATCTGCGCGCGCTTGAGCATGCGCGCTGAATGCTTGCCGCCGCTCAGGAGCGCCGTGAGTTTGCTGCGCTCGGCTTGGCTGAGTTCGACCCGGTAGCGTATATTCAACTGTGCCTCCTCGCACGCGCCTGCACCGCCGGCCGCCAGCCGAAGCCGACATGCAGCAATATTTCCAGGTCAGCCCGCCTTCAGTTCACCAGATGGTGCTAACGCTCGAACGGGCAGGGTTCATTCGGCGACAACCGGGGGTCGCTCGCAACATCGAAATCCTCGTTGATCCGGAGCACTTGCCAGTTCTACGCTGATCCCCAGATCAACCCGTCAAAACCTCTGTGTTGAGGTACTAGGGGATAATCTGCGAACCGGCAGGGCCCTTGCGGGCGCGGCAACCGAAGCCTCAAGGCGACTGCGGACGGCGCTTCTGGTCTCGCCGAACCCCTGAAAGCAAGAGCTATTGAATTCTCATGCCGCGATCTGATGACCTAAAAATTCAGTTTTCAGCTTCTGAACACAGTTCCATTGCAGCCGCCCCCCACAAGATGGCACCTCGCACTTCGATTTTAGCTAGTGGTCCGAGTTCATCTAAAGCGTCGGGTATAGGCGCTTGAGCTTGATGCGGGCGTCATCGGTCGTGAACTGCCAGTCGACTTTGGCGTGGTGGGCATTGCGATCAGCCTCCCATGCGGCGACTTGGTGGATGAGGATTTGCTTGTCAGGGATGCGGCGGTCGAGACATTGCGACGTGAGAACGGCGAGTTCGGATTCCACCATATCGAGCCAACTGCCGTGCTTTGGCGTATAATGCCATTCGAACCGCTCGACGAGACGTCTTGCCGTATCTGGCGGAAAAGCCTCGTACAACGATGCTGGTTTGTGAGTGTTGAGATTGTCCTGCACCAGAACGATCTTCTTGGCATTCGGGAAGTGACGGTCCGATAGATCCTCGAGTGCATGAGCGTAATCGATGGCGGTGCGCCGATCGGTGACTTTGACGCGCCGCCACCCTTCGAGGGGGGGCGAACATCATGAACAGATTGGCCGTGCCGTTGCGTTCGTATTCGTAATCGCGGCGCGCCGGGTGTCCCGGCTTCATCGGGATCGTGGCCCGTCCGTCGGCAAGCAATTGTTTTGACGTCTCGTCCAGACAGACTAGCGGACACTCTCCGTCATGTGGCCGTTTGTAGACGGCCAGAATATCCTCCATCGCCGCTACGAATGCGCTGCTTGCTTGCGGCGGGATGACCCATTGCTGCACGAGATGAGGCTTGAGCTCATTTTTTTAGAACGCGCCCAATCGTATTGTCGCTCGCGTGATCCACGATGTTCAATTCGACGACTTTGCTTTCCAGCAAGCGCAGCGTCCATTTCGCGCGGCCTTCGGGAGGTTGTGAGCAGGCCAAGGCAATGAGCCGGGCCTCTTTCTCGCCGTCGAAGATGCGCGGAACGGGCGGCGTCGCGCGTTGCTTGCGGTTCAACACCGCGTCCATGCCACCCTGCGCAAATTGCTGTCGAACACGGGCACACATCATCGGATATGTGCCCAAAGCTTCGGAAATTTTTGGATCGTTCCACTTCGGCCCCAACGGGCTTTCATCGGCCTGCAAGAGTATCCGCGCCTTAAGCTGTTTCTTGGCCGGGCTCTTGCCTTTCCGGGTCAGCTCTTCGAGCCGTTTCCGTTCATCCGCGCTCAGTTCGACAACATAGCGCTTCTTGCTCATCCTCGCCTCCGTCGCTTCGAATCGCGACAAAAGCAAATCATCTATTCCGTACAATTTAGTTAACGCGGACCACTAGGAAATCAGTCGAAAAGACACATGCCACCGAGCGTGATCGCGCTGGTTTACGTATTACGTATTTTTTCAATTGATTTATCTTTAAAATATAACCTTCTTATGATTAATTTGTTTCAATAGATTGATTGACGATCCACGAGATGATAAATATATTTATTTTTCAGTAAAAAATACTCACGGAGACCAAATATGAAAGCCTCGTCGGTAGTGACCTTAGGATTTCTCTGGCTCATCGGCGTTTCGAGTTCGGCGAATGCCCAATCCTCATCTGGGATTCAAAATGGCAGCTTCGAGGCTCCTTCGATCGCGAGCTATGCCTATAGGCCTTCCGGAGGCAATTGGACATTTATATCAAGCGCGGGGATCCAGCATATTGGTAGCGCCTGGGGTGCGCCGAATGCCCCCGATGGTGTACAGACAGCCTTTCTCCAAGACGGCACGACGGGGGGCAATGGCACCATTTCTCAACTGTTCAATGTGCCGGCCGATGGCACATACGCCGTATCCTTCTATTCCGCGTTGCGTGCTTACCGGACGAGTCCAACCCTCATGTCGTTCAACGTGACGATGGATGGCACCAACATAGGAAGTTTTTCACCAACAGCGACGGCGTTTTCGCAATTTACCACAAGTTCGACTAGGCTGACGGCGGGAACTCATACGTTGAGTTTTGTGGGCACAGGTACTGCCCCCGATACTTCGGATTTCATTGATTTCGTCACGCTCAATAATACGTCGGCGCAAGTGCCCCCGTCGAATACCGCGCCTCCTACGATCGCAGGAACTCCACAAGTCGGGCGGACTCTTATCGGGGCAACTGGAACATGGAATAATGCCACATCCTTTGCGGAAAAATGGTTCAGTAATGGTGTCCTCCTTCCTGGCGTTACGGGGTTATCCTATACCCCTCAAAATACTGATATGGGTCATGTGATCACGGAAATTGTTACCGCGACAGGTCCAGGTGGAACCGCATCTGCTACGAGTGCTCCAACGACGCCAGTTGCAAGCGGCGGGTCCTTTGCAAGTTGCGGCGCGAGCCCAACCATTATGGTCGGCAGACAGGCGTGGTATAATCAAACCCCCAAGCTGCCATGGTCATGCCAATCCAATGGACAAGGCGAATATATATTTGAAGTAAGATGCACTTCAGTCGGGGTTTGTGATACATCATTTGTTGATCAAGGAATTCGACCATTCACGCGTAGTCAATTTGTTAGTTCCGATAATATCAACGACGGGTTTCATGTTCCATTTAATACCCAGTACCACGCCACGTACAGCGTCATGGTTGAATCTCCGCCAGCGGGTGACTATGCGTTTGGAGGGGCTCTCCAACAAATCCACGGAGATGTAACATTTGGCCAATTTTGGTTAACTCTCCACGATGATGGGCAGATCTGCGCTCAGAGCTTTTCGCCAGCTAGTAATACCCGCCCAGTGGCTGAGGGGTGCCGGTTTTTCCAAAGGGACATCTGGCATACAGTAGATTTGACAATTATAGATGTTAACCAGGCTAATTCAAACGGAATGGTCAGGCTCATCCTTGATGGGACAACCCTTGTCAATTATTCTGGTCAAACGGGCACTGCGGGTAACAATTTTGATTTTGCGACGATTGGAGTCTATGCTCAATACCCAACTGATCCCACTGCCCACGTGCTTAAGGTTCATTTCAAAGACACGCACTTTGAGGGGAGATGAACGTGGACTTCGTCTTTTTCGTCGTAATTGCTTGTATGGGGATTGAAATGGACCCGCGCAGCGGGACCACTTGAACCGGTTTCTTGTAGAATTCCATCCACGAAGAGATGCCGACTTTTGCGTCACGGCCATCGGCGTAGCCCTTGAGATAGATGTCCTCATGCTTCAGGGACCGCCACAGCCGCTCGATGAAGACGTTGTCCATCCAGCGGCCTCGGCCGTCCATGGAGATCTTGATCCCGGCCGCCGTCAGCGCGCCGGTAAATGCCGCCGAAGTGAACTGCGAGCCTTGATCCGTGTTGAAAATCTCTGGTTTGCCGAACCGGGCCAAGGCGTCCTCGAGCGCAGCGAGGCAGAACGATGTGTCCATCGTATTGGAGACGCGCCACGCCAGAACCGCGCGGCTCGCCCAATCGATGATCGCGACGAGATAGAGGAATCCGCGTCCGATGGGGAGATACGTGATATCGGCGGCCCAAACGTGGTTCGGCCGCTCGATTTTCAGATTGCGCAGCAGATAAGGGAAAATCTTGTGGCCCGGCGCTGGCTTGGTCGTATTCGGCTTCGGCCCCAGCGCCGCGATCCCCATTTTGCGCATCAGCCGCTGGACGCGCTTACGGTTGATCTTCTCACCTTCGGCCCGCAGCATCTCCGTCATCCGACGCGAGCCGAGAAAAGGCCAGGCGGTGCCGCGTCCAGGCCGACACTCGAGTCGAACGCCCGCGCCGCATTCTCCAGAAGCTTGCTTCTTCCAAGCATAAATCTGGTTCGGGTGGACCTCGTAACGCTGGGCCAAATCGGCCATCGTCGCCTGCTCCCGCACCGCCTCCAGGGCGATTTTCGCCTTCAGCGCCGCATCAATCTTGCGTCTCGTCTTCTTCGTCATCATCCGCTCCGTTTAGCAAACGGAGCGGCCACTTTCCAATTTAACCGCTGGTCCCAAAAACCGGGTCCATTTCATCAACACCAGGCGATGCGGATTGGGGCCATAGCCGCTGACAAGCCCAGGATCGAGAGCGGCGATGATCGTCTTGCCGTCCGTTTCCCAACGTTCGCGACGATATCGCGTCACTTGCGGGTTCAGGGCTCAAGTCCTGAACAACGATGTCCTCAAATCCCGTGTTGCGCGAGCCCGCAGGCGGATCGGCCTTCACAACAATAGTTGCGCCAATCTTCAGTCTGTCGAGTTGGCTGCCGCGCCGGCGCGAGGAGCGTCCGCCCTTCTCGTCGCCAGCCTCCGGTCCTTTGGCCTGCGTCGATTTATCCATGCCGGAAGGCTTGATCGGCGGACGCGGCGGCAAATGCTTCAGCCGCGCAAGCTCATCCTTCACAGCCTGATGCTCGACCCGAAGCTTCGCCAACGCTCCGCCGAGTTTCTTGGTCTCCGCCCCCATCCGCGTCACTTCGCCGATGAGGTCGCGAACCACGCCGATCAGATCGGCATGCGTCAAGCGTTCCAACGAATTAGGCGGCGGCAGAATCATTCATAGCTTGAATCACACTTTCCAGACGCTGACTCCCCCTCCCGCCCGGAAATTTGCCCCGGTTACACAGGTTTGGTGACATGATCTGTTGAAGGAATACGGTTATTTGGGCGGTGTTTGCGCAAGCTTGGATTTTTCGCAGCGCGCCACGCCCGACCGTGAAGAGCGATTGCGCCCGACGGCCGTGTTTCTTGATTGGGATCAGATGCAGCCGAGCCGCCGCCGCGCCGGTCTTGATGCAGTGCGTCACCGTCAATGCGAGCACCGCCAACAGGGTCGACAGCTTTCCCGGGGACTGTCCAGAACCTGGGGGTCAAGCCGCTAATGCCATTTGTGGGTATCGAGCAACAGCAGGCTCGAACCGCTGTTCATCCGTCGGTTCACGAGAAAATTCGCGGACGCTTCGGTGAGCGCTGTCCCAACGCGCAAGCCGGCCCGGTGACGTCTTGCGTAGTTGACCAGCCAATTGCTCTGGCCGAAAAGATAGCCATTCAACTCATACAAGGCTGTCCACAGCTTCCGCGATTGAGCACTGGACGCTTTGCTACCCGGCTCACCTTGAAAAGCACACATGACCTTGCGGATGCGGTCAATGCTGATTTGGGCGTCCTTGGCCTTGCCGTTCCATAGGCGCCAGCGTAGCCGCTCGACCTCCTCGACGATCACCGCCTTCGCCGATGCGCGCGCCGAATCATCGGTCGACAATCCGCCGGCCGTTTGCTTTAGGTGCTGCAGCTGCATCGCGATGTGGAACCAGTCCAGGATTGGCGGCTTGGCGACGCCGGCGGCGGCCAATATGGACCGGAGACCGGCGCAGCCGTCGGTGAAACCGGTCAGTTCCGTGTCGCAGGTTCGGCCCACGGCCTCGAGATTCCGGCCAAGCGACAAGGTCTGTATCGGCTCTCGCGACGGCTTCGAAAACCTGGCGTCCTCCAGTCTCCGTCTCGACATTGCCGACCCGGACCTCCAAATGCCGTTCGCCTTCCTCACAGATGCGGATGAAGGTCGAATCCACGCTGATGGCGATCGCCGCCGCAGCGGTCGCCGGCTTGTCCACCGCCCGATCTTCAAACTGAGCGCCGAGTTTCAGGGTATGGTTGCGCAGTGTCCCATGACTTATTCCAGCATCGACGGGAAGCATCTGTTTGAGCACGTCCGCGGCGACGCGATAGGTCATGAGAGCCGAAAGATGGGCTTGGAGTTGATCCAGCTCCGGAGCCGACCGGCAATTCAATGGCCAGCCGAGCCCGGCCTCTACGGCGTTACATGCTATGCACCGAAACCGGGGAAGACGCACCATCACCCGGCCAAAAAGCGTAACTATTCGATGGTCCCGATAGTCCTTCAGATGGCACGCTCCGCAGCAAGTCCGAAAATTCGGCCGTCCGAGGCCATGGCTCCTGCCTTGCGCGGCGGTGACCACCTGTTGAACACGCGCCTGCAGCTGCTTCCCTTCAGCCAAGGTCAAACCCAGATCGGCAATATCGCCGAGATCATCTGGCCTGACGATCTCCATGACATCGGTGTATCGCGCTTCACCCTCGGCATCTCTTTCGACCAACCGCAAAACCCACCGCATCCGTCATTTCCCAGCCGACGATTAGCTGACGACGGCCATTTTTACCTCATACCCCCAGGTTCTGGACAGTCCCGTCCATGACCCTCTAAACCGCCAACCCTGGCCGTTGAGATCATCATCAGCGGAGCGCGGGAGCCTCAAGGGGCGGCGGTGAGCCGCAAGAAAGGCTGAACATCCACCTTCCGCCCAAAGAATTTGCCTCATTGGAAATTCCATCGCGGATCTTGGGTGGTTCCCAGCATCCGCGATGGATAACAGGGCGACTCGAAAAAGCCCTGCTCTGTGAAGAAGATAGACCTCTTTGGTCGATGTTGGCCATTCACCTGGAGGGTGCGATGGGGGCGTCGCAGACAGTTCTGCCGTTCAAGCTGGCGGCGAGCGACGAATCACTGACGGCGCAGAGCGGATTGGCGCTTTATGGCGAATATCTGCGAGCGATGGACGTTGGCTGGTCTGATCGATCATGAACTGCCCGGTCCGGGCAGCGCCGCCGGATACAGTCCTTCGGTTCATGTCTTGCCACTGGTTCTGATGCTCGCCGGCGGTGGGCGAACGCTGGAAGACTTGCGCGTGCTGCGTGGCGATGACGGGCTGCGTTCGCTTCTTCGCCTGGATGAAATGCCGAGCAGCGACGCCACAGGCGATTGGCTGCGACGCATGGGCGCGAAAGAAAGCGGTGGGTTGGCGGGGCTACAACAGGTAAATCGCTGCGTGTTTCGCCGACTGTTGCGCAACGACGAACGCCTGGGCTACACACTCGACATCGACGCGACGCAAATCGTGGCGGAAAAGCGTGAGGCTCGCTACACCTATAAGGGCGAGAAGGGTTACATGCCGCTGGTGGGGCATATAGCGGAAACAGGTCTCGTCATCGGCTCCGAGTTCCGCGAAGGCAACGCGGCTCCGGCGGCGGGGAACCTGGAGTTTCTACAAGCCTGCGAAGGCGCCATGCCCAAGGGCAAGAAGATTTCGGCCCTGCGCGCCGACAGCGCGGCGTATCAGGCGGCGATCTTCAATTATTGCGAGGAAACCGGCAAAGTCTTTGCGATCGGCGCGGATCAGGACGCGGCGGTGAAGGCGGCGATCGCGACTATTCCCGAAGGCGAGTGGAAGGCGTTTCGCGACGGAGAAATCGCCGAGACGGTCCATTGCATGAACAAGACCAACAAGGCGTTCCGATTGATCGTCATGCGACGTCCTCGGGAACAGGATTTGTTCGAGGACAAGTCGCCCTATCGCTATCACGCCATCGCCAGCAATCGCGCGAATGAAGACGCGGCTGCGACGATGGAGTGGTATTCGAAACGCGGCGACGCCAGCGAGAACCGCATCAAGGATTTGAAGATCGGCTTCGGCATGGAATACATGCCTTGTGGTTCATTCCAGGCCAACGCCGTATTCTTCGCCATCGGCGTGCTGACCTACAATCTGTATCTCGGCTTTCGCTCCCATGCGCTTGGAAGCGGATGGGAGCGTTCGCAAGTGCAGACCGTGCGCTGGCGGTTGTTTCAGACGGCGGGAAAGATCGTCCGCCATGGCCGGCAGATGTTGTTGAAGATCAGCGCCGCCATGTTGGACATTGTTCGCCGCGATCCGCGAGCGTTGTTCTCGCATGGAGCCGCGTCCATGACCCTCTAAACCGCCAACCCTGGCCGTTGAGATCATCATCAGCGGAGCGCGGGAGCCTCAAGGGGCGGCGGTGAGCCGAAAGAAAGGCTGAAAATCCACCTTCCCCCCAAAGAATTTGCCTCATTGGAAATTCCATCGCGGATCTTGGGTGGTTCAACGGACTGGCCTTTCTTCCGGGGATGCTGTATCCTTACGCTGAGGGCCGTCTTGTTTGATGCGATTTGTATATGAGGACTTGCGCTGCGCCGAGTACGCAGATTCCATGAAACTTATCATTTGATTGAGATTCTTTTGGGCGACGATGTTGTGTAGCTTGATTCGGTGATTCTCTGAATGAGGCTTTACATCATGGCAGCACTGCGGCTTGTGGTCGAGTTGACCTTTGGGGACGAAGATGTGACGAAGCTGATTGCGATGACGCGATCGCGAACCGAACCGGCGAGCCGGGTCGAGCGGGCGCGCATGCTTTTGGCGTATCGGGATAACCCGTCCTTTTTTGCCGTTGGTCGAGCCTTAGGGGTGCATCATCAAACCGTCCAGCGCTGTGTTGAGCGGGCGGTATCATTCGGTCCCCTGGCGGCGCTGGACGATAGTCCGCGGCCAGGTAGGGAGGCGACGATCACATCCGAGGCCAAGGAATGGCTGGTCGATCTGGCCTGCCGAAAAGCCAAGGACCTCGGCTATCCCCATGAGCTGTGGACGACGAGGCTCTTGGCCTGCCATGCGGTGAGCATGGCCCTTTGGCCGGCCATGCCTGCCTTGCCTATCTGGTCCAGGGCACGGTCTGCAAGATCCTCGACGCGCGCGAGGTGAAGCCGCACAAGATGCGTTACTATCTCGAGCGCCGCGATCCCGAGTTCGCCGAGAAGATGGCGCAAATCCTGTGCGTTTACAAAGACGTCGAGATCCTGAAGGAAGCCGCCGCCGCCTCGGAGGACCCAAGCGACGCGGTGGCCATCGTTTCTTACGACGAGAAACCCGGCATGCAGGCAATCGGTGTGACGGCACCGGACTTGCGACCGAAACCCGGCGTTCATTCGACCTTCGCCGGGGATCATGAGTATAAGCGCCATGGCACACTGAGGTTCTTGGCCGGGATCGATCTTTTGACCGGCAAAGTCCATGCACGCGTCGAGGAGCGCCACCGCTCGCGTGAGTTCATCGAATTCTTGCAGCTTCTCGACGCGGCCTATCCGGCGTCGACCGCGGAAACGTTATACTAGTTTAGCAAGGGGTCGTTAGACTGGTCGGAAGCGGAGGTGGCGTGGAGATTATACTGGGCGAGGCGCGGCGGCGCTGGAGCGAGGACGAAAAGCGGCGCTTGGGCGGGATGTTGGCCCGTCCGCCGCGCTCGGCTTGATCGGCTCTGATCTTGTCGGCGTCATAGGCTCGGTCGCCCAAGAGCATGGTGCGGCCCGGCCGTAGCAACGCGTATTCCAATCAAGCATGCAAACCAAACTTCATGAAAAGTCTAAAAGCAAATTTCATTATCAACATCGCCGGCGCTCTCACCAGCATCGCGCTGACCTTGATTACGGTTCCACTTTTCGTGTCACACATTGGCGAAGCTCGTTACGGCATACTGTCGCTTGTCTGGATCATGATGGGCTATCTTGGCTTGCTTGATTTCGGCCTGTCGCAGGCTACGACGAATGCTTTGGCCAAATTACATGACGCACCGCCGCAGGAACGCGGCAGCGTCTTGATGACCTCACTGTGGAGCAATATCGCGCTCGGCTCATTGGGTGGCCTTATCATTTATGCCGCCGGAAGTTACATCCTCTTAGCCATGCGTGGGCTCTCGGACACGTTGCGGGATGAAGTCAGCGGCATCATGCCGTGGCTGGCGCCCATTTTGCCTTTGGCGATGGCGTCTGGCGTTGGCATCGGCGCGCTGGAGGCAAGCGAACGCTTCCTTGTTTCCAATGTGCTGCAGATTTTTTCCAACGTCCTTGGCCAGGCCGCGCCGCTTTTAGTCGCAATTTTCTTGGGGCCGGAGTTGACTAAGGTCATTCCTGCAACACTCGCAGTCCGCGCTTTGACGACTTTAGTTATTTTGGCCTTTGTCCTGACCAAGGGGAACTTCCATTATCGGGTGAAATTTAATTTCCGGCGCGCTAAAGGCTTGTTCGGCTATGGAATGTGGATCACCGTGTCGAATTTGATTAGTCCTTTGATGACTTCGCTCGACCAATTCATTATCGGCAGTGTCATTGGCGCATCCTTTGTCGCGCGTTATGCGGTGCCAATGAATGTCGCCAGCCGCTTGCTAATTTTGAACAGCGCGCTGGGAGGAACCGTCTTCCCACGCTTTTCCCGCCTCAGCCACGATGAGGCGACGGATTTGGCGACGCGCAGCGCCGTTTCGATAGCGTATCTGTCGGCCATGCTATTCGCACCCGCGCTTGTCGTTGTGCATCCCTTTTTCGATTTCTGGATGGGTAAGAACTTCGCCGTCGATGCCGCGCCTGTCGCATCGGCCTTATTTATCGGCGCGTGGTTCAACGGACTGGCCTTTCTTCCGGGCATGCTGCTGCTTGGGCAAGGTAAACCCGACCGGCTGGCGAAACTGCACGTCTTCGAAGTCCTGCCCTATCTTGTCGCCCTCTGGTTTCTTATTCACACGGTCGGCTTGGTCGGCGCGGCTATCGCCTGGAGCCTGCGAGCCTCCTTTGACGCTTTAGCGCTGATGCTGATTGGGCGCCTGTCATTACGGGAGCTAAGAAGAGCCCTGCCTGCGCTTGCAGGCATCGGGATCGGACTGGCGCTTGGCCTACGCGTCTATGACTTGACGATTATTTTGGCTATCGCTTGCGTCCTCGCATTGAGCATCGGCGCGATCGGCTTGTCGATCGCGCCCGATTTACGCAAAGCCGCCTCTGATGTTGGACACAAAATATGCAAAATGATCGTGTCATGAGTGCGCTCATCGCCCAATGCCGCGAAATCGACAGTGTCCCGCCCCCACCTTATGTCTATTCCATTTGCACGCTGGTCAATAACCGCGACGAATATCAGGAATTTCTGGCGTCTTTTACGGCAGGCGGCTTTTCGTTCGGCGATTGCGAATATCTCTATGCCGACAATTCCGAACGCAACAAATACGATGCCTATGCCGCCTATAACGCGTTTCTTCTGGCCGCCAACGGGGAATATATTGTTCTGTGCCACCAAGACATTCTTTTGCTGCAAGATGGCCGCTGCGAACTAGACCGCATCATTGCCGACATGAATCGCCACGACCTGAACTGGGCGATTTTGGCGAATGCAGGCGGCCTTGCGAACGGCGACTTGCGGCTTCGCATTTCCGACCGATATGGCGAGAATCAGACCTATGGACCATTTCCCGCACTGGCACAAAGCGTCGACGAAAATTTTATTGTCGTGCGGCGTTCCGCCAATCTGGCTTTGTCGCACGATGTATCGGGCTTTCATTTTTATGGAACTGATTTGTCCCTGATCGCCTCCATGTTGGGCTATAACGCCTATGTCGTGGATTTCCATTTGCGGCACAAAGGCAGCGGCCGAAAGAACCAAGCCTTTTTCGCCAACCGGCTGGAGATGGCCGCGAAATATGCGCGAACCCTGCGTCCACGCTGGGTGCGTACGACTTGCGCGCATGTTTACGTGTCCGGCCATGCGGGGATTTCTGCTATGCTAAATAGCCGCCTCGCCAATAAATTTGTGTTACGCTTTCCCAAAACGATACGCGCAATCACGAAATTATTCGGGCTGTCCTGAAAGGACATCCGCCCGTATGCACCGTTTCAAAGTGCGTCCCCATTCTTTCATGCTTTCATGAGCAACACGCCGCCGAACAGGTCCAACCCCACTTGAAGTGCGCCAGGAGAAGCTGATGAAGCCTAGCGGATGAACCTAGAAACGGCAGTTGGTTGGTTTGAATTTGGAGAGAATCGTCGCATTATCAGGAGCATGACGCGGCGTTGGTGCACAGATAGACCTTAGATTGTAGGGGTCTGCGGTCTCCCTCTTTAGGAGAGGCGGTGACGGCCTCGGGCGCGGGTTGTAAGATACCCAGCTGAAGCTTCTCGGGTCCGGAAAATCCATGCCTTATAAGTTCAATGACAGCCGCCGCCGCAAGATCCCCAAGGCGAAATACCGGGTGACGAACTGGCCAGACTATGATGCCGCCTTGGCCCGGCGGGGAGCCTCACAGTGTGGGTGACGGAGGAAGCCGTGGCGGCATGGCATGCGCCAATGACCGGCCGGTGCGGCGGTCAACCGGTCTACTCCGATCTGGCGATTGAGACGGGGCTGGCGCTTCGTCTGGTCCTCCATCAGCCGCTTCGCCAGACCGAGGGTGCGCTACGATCAATTGCGGACTTGCTCGGTGTCGAGATCAGAATTCCGGATCATACGACTTTCAGTCGGCGCGGCGGCGGCCTGATGATTTTACCGGAACGGGTTGAGCGCAAGCAGCCGCTACATTTGCCCGTCGACAGCACCGGCATCAAGATTTATGGCGAAAGCGAATGGCTCGACCAGAAGCACTGCGTCCGGTCATGCCGCCGCTGGCGGAAACTTCATCTTGCGGTCGACGCCGACACCCATGAGATCGCCGCCGTGGAATTGACCCCGGACGATGTCGGTGATGTCTCCGCGGTTGGGGATCTGCTCGACCAGATCGAGGGCTTTGTCGGCTCGATGACGGGCGATGGCGCCTATGACGGCCAAGCAGTTTACGATGCGGTGGCAAAACGTCATCCCCAGGCCGCTGTCATCATCCCGCCTCGATCGACGGCCGTTTCGAGCGAAACCGGGGCGACACAGCGCGACAAGCATCTCGAGACGATCGCAAGGCATGGGCGTATTGGCTGGCAGCGGAGTTCCGGATATTCCCGGCGGAGCCTCGTTGAAACCGCGATGTACAGATACAAAACTATCATCTGTCGGCGTCTTCACGCCCGGACTTTGCCCAATCAAAAGACCGAGGCAAAGATCGGCTGCAATGTCCTCAACCGCATGACCAGTCTTGGTATGCCGGTCTCCGTTCGGGTCAAATAAAATGACCGACTAAAAGAGAAACAGAGCCGGAATTCTATTCCTGCACCAACGCTCATGCATCAGGAACCGCGACGGCGCACTCACTGCGTGGTAGGGAATTTCAAACCGATGGTTCTACGCCAAATTCACGCCGCTGCTAACAGTCTCCGCCCCCATCCGCGTCACTTCGCCGATGAGGTCGCGAACCACGCCGATCAGATCGGCATGCGTCAAGCGTTCCAACGAATCAGGCGGCGGCAGAATCATTCATAGCTTAAATCACACTTTCCAGACGCTGACTCCCCCTCCCGCCCGGAAATTTGCCCCGGTTACCAAACCTGTCCCTTAACCAGTTGAAATCAATCGGCATCTGAAGAAGAGTCGAGTACGATGATCCCCGAGGCAAGCCAAAACTTTCGAAACTCGCCGTCATATTCGCAGCGATTCGATCTTGAGCGCTCTCGAGGGAATCGCTGTCGATGTGATAGATCTGTCCATGGCGTTGCTCTCCCTTCGTGGAATCAGCACCCCGAGATTAAAGGCTCAAGGCGAGCAACGCCGCTCCCCCTATTTCAAAATCCATGGGGACATCGCCCCCTTGATGGCGCCAACGGGGGCGATGCGGAGGCTTGATCTCGCGGATTCAATCCACCACGATCTTGTCGCATATCGCGCTTCTTGCATTGCAGCATCAAGCGAAATACATTATTCTATATCTGTTATCGGTCAGTCGCACCGCCAAATAATAACGATCGGGGAACTCATTTGATTGCGGAATCTCCGTATTTCCATCAAGTTCGCACCGACATAGCCCCGCTGTTGCCAGTTTCGGCGCGCCACATTGTAGACGTAGGCTGCGGTGCTGGAAAAACGCTTGCGTGGTTAAAGAGGCTGTATCCCCAAGCCTACACGGTCGGCCTCGAAGGCAACGCATCGCTATCCCGGGAACTCGCCGTTAATACCGATAAATTTCACATCGTCGATCTTAATGGAGATCTACCCAACATCGGGTCACCAGATCTCTTACTATTTCTCGACGTCTTGGAACACTTGCCCGATCCGGAGAAGCTGCTAAAGTGGTTTACTGCTGACCTTGCGCCTGGCGGCACAGTGATCGTTTCTTTGCCGAATATCGCGCATATTTCGGTCTCGATTCCCCTACTGCTTAAGGGTCGCTTCAACTACGCTGACGCGGGCATCCTCGATCGGACACACCTGCGTTTCTTCGTCCGCGAGTCGGCGGTAGCGCTCATGAGCGGGGCAGGTCTGAAAGTGGATAGGATCCTCGAATCCGGCCTCGGGGGACCGAAGACTCGAACGCTGGATCTATTGACGCTGGGCTTCTTTCGCCAACGACTTGCAAAGCAATATATTCTTGCTGGATCAGCAAGTTCCCTGGGCGGCAAAACGTAGTGCCACGTTTGCTTATTTTATTGGGCTTGATAGCTGCTGATGAATCAGAATTCTGTGGTGCTCTACCCAGTATCCGCGATGGATAACAGGGCGACTCGAAAAAGCCCTGCTCTGTGAAGAAGATAGACCTCTTTGGTCGATGTTGGCCGTTCACCTGGAGGGTGCGATGGGGGCGTCGCAGACAGTTCTGCCGTTCAAGCTAGCGGCGAGCGACGAATCACTGACGGCGCAGAGCGGATTGGCGCTTTATGGCGAATATCTGCGAGCGATGGACGTTCCCAGGTTGATTGATCATGAACTGCCCGGTCCGGGCAGCGCCGCCGGATACAGTCCTTCGGCTCATATCTTGCCACTGGTTCTGATGCTCGCCGGCGGTGGGCGAACGCTGGAAGACTTGCGCGTGCTGCGTGGCGATGACGGGCTGCGTTCGCTTCTTTGCCTAGATGAAATGCCAAGCAGCGACGCCACAGGCGATTGGCTGCGGCGCATGGGCGCGGGAGAAAGCGGTGGGTTGAAGGGGCTTCAACAGGTAAATCGCTGCGTGTTTCGCCGACTGTTGCGCAACGACGAACGCCTGGGCTACACACTCGACATCGACGCGACGCAAATCGTGGCGGAAAAGCGTGAGGCTCGTGAAGGGTTACATGCCGCTGGTCGGGCATATAGCGGAAACAGGTCTCGCCATCGGCTCCGAGTTCCGCGAAGGCAACGCGGCTCCGGCGGCGGGGAACCTGGAGTTTCTACAAGCCTGCCAGGGCGCCATGCCCAACGGCAAGAAGATTTTGGCCCTGCGCGCCGACAGCGCGGCGTATCAGGCGGCGATCGCGACTATTCCCGAGGCGAGTGGAAGGCGTTTCGCGACGGAGAAATCGCCGAGACGGTCCATTGCATGAACAAGACCAACGAGGCGTTCCGATTGATCGTCATGCGACGTCCTCGGGAACAGGATTTGTTTGAGGACAAGTCGCCCTATCGCTATCACGCCATCGCCAGCAATCGCATGAATGAAGACGCGGCTACGGTATTCGAAACGCGGCGACGCCAGCGAGAACCGCATCAAGGATTTGAAGATCGGCTTCGGCATGGAATACATGCCTTGTGGTTCATTCCAGGCCAACGCATTATTCTTCGCGATAGGCGTGCTGACCTACAATCTGTATCTCGGCTTTCGCTCCCATGCGCTTGGAAGCGAATGGGAGCGTTCGCAAGTGCAGACCGTACGCTGGCGGTTGTTTCAGACGGCGGGCCGGGCCCATGTAGGCGAAGATCATGCCGCCGAGTTCTTCCACCTTGTAGGCATCAATCTTCACTTCCTTGATCAGCGGGCAGTTGGGCTCCTCGGCCGGCATTTCCTGGCACTGGCCGTTCATGTCGTAGAGCCAGCCATGATAGCAGCAGCGGATACCGTCCTTCTCGACCCGGCCGAGTTCGAGCGAGGCACGGCGATGGGCGCAGTCAGCGGCTCGACCAGGCCGAGTTTGCCTTCGGTGTTGCGGAACAGGACGAGGTCTTCGCCGAGGATTCGCACCGGCACCGGCTCATCAGTGACCTTCTCGGTGAAGCCGACCGGCCACCAGTAGCGGCGCATCAGGTTGCCCATGCGCGTGCCCGGACCAACCTGCGTCAACAATTCGTTCTCGCTCTGCTTCATCACCATTTGTCGCCTCCTGCTGTTTCGAGCGACGGAAAAATACGTTTTCGGTCGACTGACCGTTAGCGGCCATATTTGAATAATAATTATTCCGCAGGGCACTTTATATACTGCGGGCCGCCGTCAGGTCAGCCGTGTCCGCAGATAACGTTTCATGAAGGCGAGGAATACCTCGGTCCTGGCCGGCAACCGCTTGGCGCGGGGATAATAGGCGGTAATGGTGCGCTGCGGGCGGATCGAGTCGGTGAAAAGCGATCTCAGCCGACCGGCGGCGATGTCGGCATTGACCTGATATTCCACCATCCGCGGCCATGCCAGCCCCGGCGCACCGCTTCATATAAGGCGACGCCGCTGTTACTCGAATAGGTGCCGGAAACGCGCACGGCATATTCGCCATCCGGGCCGTTAAAGCGCCAGTAATTGGGCGACGACTGATTGGTCAGGATCAGGCAATTGTGTCTTTCAAGATCGTGGGGAGTTTCGGGCATCCCCGCCTCCTCGAAATACTCTGGCGCACCACAGACCAGATAGCGCACCGCGCCCAGCACGTCGTGAGAAACGCTGGTGTGGTTGAGGAGCGAGTCGCGCTCGCTCGACAGCCGGATGGTGACGTCGATCTCCTGTTGCAGAAGATTGGTGCCGCTGTTGGGCGCCATGATGAGATCGATCGAGAGATCCTTATTTTCGCGCTTGAACTCGGCCACCGCCGGGGCGACGAAACTCTGGCCGACGCCGAGCGTCGAATGAATGCGCAGCTTTCCTTTGATCCCGGCGCCCAAAGCCGAGGCCGACTTGCAGGCGTCGTCGAGATCAGCCAGGAATCGCTCGGCACGGGTATAGAAATCGGCACCGGCCTCGGTCAGCGCGAGATGGCGGGTCGAGCGCTTGAGCAATTGCACGCCGAGACTTTCTTCAAGCCGGGCAACGCGCTTTGAAATGCTCGACTGCGACGTGCCCATGGCAGCGGCGACGTTGCTGAAGCTTTTCTTCTGAACCACCCTGATGAACAGGCGTATATCGCTGACGTATTCCATGCAAAGTCCCGGTTTTTCGGCGCCATCGCAGGCTTTTTGCGCCCGTCCATTACAAGCTAATTTAGAATATATATTATTCAAAGCGCGCCCGTGGACGGCCCTTATGCCACCACCTATAGAACAGGGGAGCGCAAAAATACGAACGGGCGGGACTCCAACGGAATGGAGGCCGCCTATACGGGGAGCGAACGGTGAAAATATCGACTTTGGGCAAGTTCTTGGGGGGCCTCGTTGCCGCACTTCTAGTTATTGGCGTAGCGCGAGCCGATGAACTGCCGAAAGCGACCCAGGCAGTCCTGGAGAAGCTAAAGCTTAAGCCCGAGATCCTGAGCGGCCTCGACAAGGAGCTGGCGGTGCCGGCCGACTGGCTCGAAAAGGCCAAGAAGTCGCCTGTCGTGCAAGTCACCGGCTCCGACGACGTGCCGCTATACGCGCAACTGATCAAGCCGTTTCAGGAACGCTATCCGTTCATCAAGATCCAGTACGACACCGGCAGCGCCAACGAGCGGGTGATCAAGCCGCTGGTCGCCTACCAGACCGGCCGCTTCCTCGCCGACGTCGTGTTCAGCATGGACGCCTCGACCTCCGACTACGCCAAGGGCGACACCTCAGCCAACCTCAAGGCTCTGCCGACCTACAACAGCTCGCTGCCCGGCGCCAACCCGGCCGCCGGTCTGACGGTCGCGTTCCGCGCCCGACCCTACTGTCTCTCCTACAACACGCAACTCGTGAAGCGCGAGCAGATGCCGAAGACCTGGGCCGACCTGCCCGACACGGAAATTCTCGCCCATGGCCGCATCGGCGCGGTGATGTTGCCACACCTGTGGATGATGCCGTTGTGGGGAAAGTACGGCGAGGCATGGGCAACCAAGTATCTCGACGACTACTTCAAGAAGCTGCAGCCTTCTGTCCGCCAGGAAGGCATCAACGCCGTCACCGCCCTGGTCGGCGCCGGAGAACTTTATGCCTCGATGCCCGCCTACCCCGAACGCATCAAGGAATTGCAGGACAAGGGCGCGCCGGTAGCGTGGTATTGCCCCGATATGGTGCCGCTCAACTTCTCGCGCGTCGCGATCTTCAAAAACAGCCCCGGCACCTGGGCGGACGCATCTACGTCAACTGGCTTCTAAGCAAGGAAGGCCAGCTTACCCAGCTTGCCGTGTTCGGCACACCGCCGATCCACAAGGACCTGCAGTCGGCAGACTTCTACATCTTCCCCGACGAAGATTCGTGGCAAGCCGTTCATCTCGTTCGACGACCAGGCCGCAACCGACAAGTTTCAGGCGATGTGGAAGAAGTACGCGCTGACCAGCAGCCAGCGGTAAGGAGTAAGTACTTTGCAAAGCTCCGCCATACGATTTGCAGACACTTTGTCCGCCACCGCCACCATCCTGATTATCGGCGCGACGCCATTCCCCGTCGAAATGGCTTTCGCCGAGCCGACCTGCCGGAAATGCGACCCAGGCGGTACTGGAGCAGCTCAAGCTGAAGCCCGAGATCCTGAACGGCCTCGATAAGGAGCTGGCGGTGCCGGCCGACTGGATTGAAAAAGCCAAGCAGTCGCCGACGGTAAAGATGACCGGTCCCGACGAGGTTGCGCTCTACACCAAGCTGATCAAGCCGTTTCAGGAGCGCTATCCGTTCATCAAAATCCAGTACGACACCGGCAGCGCCAACGATCGCGTGGTCAAGCCGCTGGTTGCCTATCGCACCGGACGTTACATCGACGATGTCGTCTTCAGCATGAACGCCTCGACGACCGACTACGCCAAGGACGACGTATCGGCCAACCTCAAGGACCTCCCGACTTACAACAGCTCGCTCGACGGCGCCAATCCGCCGGACGGGTTCACTGTCGGCTTCCGTGCCCGGCCCTATTGCATGTCCTACAACACCCAGCTCGTGAAGCGCGAGCAGTTGCCGAAGACCTGGGAATGATCTGCCCAACACCGAATTTCTGGCCCACGGCCGGATCGGTGCCGCCATGCAGGCGCATCTGTGGATGGATGGCCTGT
>CAWAQW010000018.1:0-26067 GCA_963784075.1 uncultured Alphaproteobacteria bacterium
GATCGCATAGACCGTGTTGGATTCCGCCGCAACGTAAACGACGTCATGCACCCGCGATGGTGAGCCCCGGAACGATGAGCGGTTGGGCATCGACCTGATCGTCGCGCGCGACCGTATGAAGTATTCCGTAGTTGCTTGGAAAGTTTGTCGCGGTCAGCGTCGTTTCTTTTGAGTTCCAGCTCGTTCGCAAGGTATCGTTGTGGTAGGTTGTGACGGCGGCCGGCTGCGCGGCCGCGAGTGGCAGGGCTAGACCCGAGATCACCACGGTCCCGAGCAATGCTAATGCAATAAGTAATAGCTTTTTGCATAACCATCCCCCGTCGTTAAGAAATTCTGTTTTATGATTCCCAACGATCCCGGATCTCCGGGGCGGGCCCCGGACAGGCGTGTGCTGCGATGGAGGGCCAGATTTATCCCGGCTGGGCTTTGGGATGAGCGAAAAACATGCAAACTATTATATGATAAAAGCGCATTGTTGATATCAATGCAATTAAATTCACATTTCCGAATTGCGCGATGATTTCGCACTCCCGCCCGCGCGCGGACGAGATGACGTTATATTGGATGGTTTGGAGCGGGAGACCGCGGAAAACCTCGTTCGGCTTATCCTCGTCGCGTTGGTCCGAAGACTTCGCCGCCGCGCCAAAAATTGCCGCCGCAAAAAAGGGCGTCTCGCGTGAGACGCCCTTTCACCGGCGAGCTGGGCGCGGGAGGGGATTACCCCGCTCGCGGGATTACGCTGCTTTTGATGTCGTAACCGCGGGTTTGTCACCCTCGGTTACGATCGCGATCTGGCGCGGTTTCTGCGCCTCTGGGAGTTCACGAAGGAGATCGACGTGGAGCAGCCCGTTTTCAAGGCTCGCCCCGCTCACATGCACGTGATCGGCGAGTTGGAAGCGGCGCTCGAACGAACGGGCGGCAATTCCCTGATAAAGCACTTCCGCCTTCGGCGCCGCGTTCTCGGCCGCACGCTCCCGCGAACCCCGGATGGTGAGCGTGTTTTCCTTGGTTTCAATCGAGAGGTCTGCCGCGGCGAAACCCGCCACCGCTACCGAAATCCGGTATGCATTCTCGCCGGTGCGTTCGATATTATAGGGCGGGTACGTTGGCACGGCTTCAAGCCCGGCGGCCTGATCGATCATATTGAACAAGCGGTCAAAGCCGATGGTTGAGCGGTAAAGGGGAGAAAGATCAAACTGACGCATCTCACTATCCTCCTTCAATGAAGCGATTAGAGCTGTTGCACCATTCCAAAGTGGCGGGAAACATCTGTCAGCGCTTTGCGTATGCTGCGCCCGAGTTTGCCACGGCGCGTCCTGAAGCGGCCCGCGCCCTTTTGATGTGGGGACAGGGGTTGGCTTTGCAAGAGGGGCGAGACAGGCAAATTTTCCGCCGGTACACTGGTGTCCGCGGGAGCCCGCAGGCCGGGGAAAACGGGCTCCGGCGCATATGGGAGCAGCGAAATTTCGCGATGGAACTTTGTCCGATTTTGGAAAACCCGGTCCCGCCCGGCGCCATTGTTTCCGCCATCACGACGCGAGACAATTGGACCTTGCGAGCGGCGCATTGGAGCTGCGGCACAGCCTGCAAGGGGACGGTCGCGATTTTGCCGGGACGCGCGGAATTCATTGAAAAATATTTCGAGGTCATCGGCGAATTGTTGAGCCGGAACTTCGATGTCGCCATCCTGGATTGGCGCGGGCAAGGCTTTTCCGGCCGCCTCACGAGCGATCCCCGCAAGGGCCACATTGGCGATTTTCGAGCCTATGAACGCGATCTCGGAGCCTTGGTGGAGCAGGTCCTCGAACCGTTCTGCCGGCCGCCCTGGTTTGCGCTCGGCCATTCCATGGGCGGGGCGATCGCGCTCGCGAAGGCGCGCGGCGGACATTTGCCCTTCGCACGCATGGTGCTGACCGCGCCGATGATCGATATTTACGGGCTTCGTTTCAAAGCCACCGCGCGGTTTCTTGCCAGGGCACTGGTCATGCTTGGACAAGGCCGCCGATTCGTGCCTGGTGGCGGCCCAATCCCCTATATGTCGGTGAACTTCGAGGGCAATGTCTTGACGTCCGACCCCAGACGCCATGCGCGCGGGGCGGCGATCATGGACGCCGTGCCCGATCTTGCCATCGCCGATCCGACGATCGGCTGGATCAATGCCGCCTTCCGTCTTATGCGGCGCTTCGAGGATGTGGACTTTCCGCGCCGCATTCTCACGCCGATCCTGATCTTGGCCGGCGGCGCCGATCGGCTGATCGATACCGCCGCTGTGGAACAGTTCGCGAGCCGCCTCAAGGCGGGTAAATGCATTACATTGCCGAACGCCCGCCACGAAATCCTTATGGAACGCGATGCTTTCCGTGAGTTGTTCTGGGCGGCGTTCGACGCGTTTCTGCCGGGCGAAAGCGCAGCGGAGAATGCCAAGGCTCCTTTACCGCCGCAGGAAGGGCTTCGACTGACCCCCACAACGCCTTGAGGACCGGGCCTCATAGAGACGCTGGGGACCGCCTAAATTGTAAAGGTTGACTGTGTCAGGAAATCGCAAATTGCCAATCGTCTGACGGCGGCAAGTTTGGCGAGCGGACTCGACTCTGTCAAGGACGCGAGCTTCGCGTGCGCCGGCGAAGTCGGTGCTTCGCATCCTTGACAGAATCGAGCCCGCCTCGCCGATCATGTTCGCCGTGCGATGAATGGCGAAATCTGACATTGACCATTGGATCAAATCCAAACTTTTATACCTAAATTGAGTGTCGCGTGGCGCAGCCTCATTCGGGCGGAAGGTTCAAGGGTTTGGCGGGTTCAGTCCGTGAGCTGCCCGCGCCAAAAACGCTTCGCGAACTCCATGATAATGACCAGTACCACGGCGGCCAGCACAGCAACCGCGAGATCGTCGCTGTGCAGCTGGCCGAAGCGAAAGAGGTGGCGCGCCGGTTCCCAGGCGAGCGCAAGCCCGAGCAGAGCGAGCGCCATCGCACTCACCGCGAGGAGGGCCGGATTGTCGCTTCGCAAGGCCGCGCCGAGTGAACTATCAAAAGAGCGGTTGACCAGGACCAGCCCGAGATTGGCGAGCACCAGGGCGACGAAGGTCACGGCGCGCACCTCGCCGTCCGCCAGGCCAAGCCGGATCGCCAGCAGATAGAGGCCTGCGACGATGCCGAATGCAAGCGTTCCCTGAAACAAGCCCCAGACGACGAGCCCTCGCGAGAATAAGCGGCTTGCGGCCGCGCGCGGCGGCCGCCGCATGACGTTCTTCTCTTCCCTCTCGGCCTCGAACACGACGGCGCAGATAGGATCAATCACCATCTCGAGGAAGGCGATATGGACGGGAAAGAAGACAAGCGGCAGGCCAGTCAGGAGCGGGAGCAGCGCGAGGCCCGCGATCGGCACATGCAGGGCGAGGATGTAGCCGACAGCCTTGCGCAAATTGTCATAAATCCGCCGGCCGAGGCGGATCGCCTTGACAATGGAGCCGAAATCATCGTCCAGCAGGACGAGGGTGGACGCCTCCCGCGCCACATCGGTGCCGCGCCCACCCATCGCGATGCCGATGTCGGCCGCTTTCAGCGAAGGGGCGTCATTGACGCCGTCGCCGGTCATGGCGACGACCTCCCCATTCGCCTGAAGCGCTTGGATGATGCGCAGTTTTTGGCCCGGCATGATCCGGGCGAATACACTTGATTCCGCCGCCCGGCGGCGGAGCTCCGCCTTGTCCATTGCCTCAATGTCGTCGCTCGTGAGCACCGTGCCGCCGGCAATCCCGGCTTTTCCGGCGATCGCCAAAGCCGTCGCCGGGTGGTCGCCGGTGATCATGACGACGCGAATGCCCGCCGAGCGGCATTCCCGAACGGCCTCCGGCACAGATGACCGCAAGGGATCCGAAAGCCCGGCAAGGCCGCGGAAGGCAAACTCGAAATCCTTTGGCAAATCCGGAAAGTCCCGCCCGTAAAACCAGGCCTCCGCCACAGCGAGGACGCGCATGCCGTCCCCTGCGATCCGGGCGACAACGCGGGGAAGGACGGCCAGCGCCTCCGGACTGAACCGGCAGAGGGTCGCGATCACCTCCGGCGCCCCCTTGGCGGCGATGCGATGACCGTCCTCCCCCGCAAACTTCCAGACCTGGGTCACCGCCAGCAGATCCGGGCGCAATCCATAGTAGTGGACGAGTTCCGCCTTTCGCGCTGGCTTGCCGTCAGCACGGCTCAGCTCTTCGTCCAGCCTGTGGAAGGCTTTGTCCATCGGGTCGAAGGAGGCAGGGGCGCTCGCGAGCGCCCCGCATTCCACAAGGCGCCGAAGCTTGTCTGTCCACTTCGCCGCGCGCCCGGGTTCAAAATAGAGAACGTCGCCATTTGCGGCGAGCGCGGTGATCGACATGCGGTTTTCGGTGAGCGTGCCTGTCTTGTCGGTGCAAAGCACGGTGGCCGCCCCGAGCGTCTCGATGGCCGCGGCCCGGCGGGTGAGCACGCGCGCCCGCGAGATCCGCCACGCGCCCATGACCGTGAAGACGGTCAGCACCAGCGGGAATTCCTCGGGCAGCATCGACATGCCAAGCGCGATGCCGGCCAGCAGCGCCTCGAGCCAGGAGCCGCGCCACAGGCCAAAGAGGATGACACTCAGGGTGCAAATGGCAAGGCCGATGACGGCAAAGATTTGCACGAGCCTGCGGGTTTCCTGCGTGAGGCGGGGCGGCGCGTTTTCGATGGTTGTCAAGGCCTGCCCAATCTGGCCGATCTCGGTGCGCGGGCCTGTCGCCTGGACGGTGGCCAGCCCGTGGCCGCGCACCACGAGCGTGCCGGAAAAGACAAAGGGCAAACCGTCTCCACCCGGCCGCGCCTTGCCCGCGGCGGCGTTTGCGGTTTTGTGGACCGGCACCAACTCGCCGGTCAGCAGCAATTCGTCGACCGCAAGGTCTGTGGCCTCGATGAGAAGCGCATCGGCGGGCACGCGGTCGCCTTCGCCAACGACGATGAGATCGCCGCGCACCACCTCCCGGCCGGCAATACGCCGCCGCGCGCCCTCGCGAATGACCAGAGCGCGCGGGCTGGCAAGATCGCGCAGCGCCTCCAGCACCCTCTCGCTGCGCCTTTCCTGCACAACGGTGATGACGACCGAGATCGAAGCGAACACGAGCAGCAGCAGAGCCTCGGTGCGGTCGCCAAGCAGCAGATAGATGACGCCGGCGCCGATGAGCAGGCCGAACATCGGCTCGCGCAGGACCTCGAGGACGATGCGCGGCAAGGATCGATGACCGGCGCGCGGCAGCTCGTTGAAGCCTTCCCTCTCAAGCATGAGCCGCGCTTCGGCTTCCGTCAGTCCCTGCAACGCCTCCGGCAAGATGTCCCTCTCCTTCATGCTGAAAGACGCGGGCGCTGCCGGCCGCTTGCGGCGGGACCGCGGCCCTAAAGCGTGGGGATCTGGCGAAACCCCTGCCCTGCGCCTCGATCCCCGAGTGCCGCCGCGCTGGCTTGCGCGACGTCCACCTTGTCGACCCGCGCGTGAGCGGGACCGCGCCAGCAGGCCGCGCAAAGCGCCTCGACGGCGTCCGGCGGACCGGCGAAGAGCGCTTCGACATCGCCGTTCGAACGGTTTCTAACCCAGCCCCTCACGCCTCGCAGGGTGGCTTCGATTTGGGTCCAGGCGCGGTAGCCAACGCCCTGGACCCTGCCGCTGATCGTCACGCGAACGATCCTCTCTTCGCCCGGCGTACTCATTGCTTACCGCCCGCCGAATGATCCGGGCCGCCGGGAAATTTAACACCCCGCGCTTCGATGCCAAAACCGGCGAGGCAGGCCAGCGCCACCGCGACAATCGCCGCGACGAGAGCGAGTGCGAAAGCGTAATTTCCGCCATTGGCCTGGGCGATCGACGCCTGAAGAGGGGCGTTCACGGACGCGAGCAAATTGCCTGTCTGATAGGCAAAGCCTGGGAATGTCCCGCGCACCTTGTGCGGCGACAGCTCATTGAGATGGGCCGGCACGATGCCCCAAGCGCCCTGGACGGCAAACTGCATGAAGAAGGCGCCCGCGGCAAGCATGAAGGGGCTCGTCCCATAGGCCCAAACCGGAAGGACGGCGAGCGTGGCCAATGCCGCGATCACAATGCCCCGGCGGCGGCCAATCCTTTCCGAGAGGGCGCCAAAGGAAATCCCGCCGAGGATCGCGCCAATATTGTAAACGATCGCGATGAGACCCACGGTGTGCGGCGCAAAACCATGTTGCAGCCGCAGGAACGCCGGATAGAGGTCTTGCGTGCCATGGCTGAAAAAATTGAAGGCGGTCATCAGCAAGACGACATAAAGGAAGCGTCCCGTATTGTCGCGCAGCATTGTGACGAGAGCCGTAGTCTTGCCGTGCCGTGGCGCCCGCCAAGAAGGCCGGAGATTCCTCGACCTTGGCGCGAATATAGACAACAAGAAGCGCCGGCAGGGCGCCCATGATGAACAAGCCGCGCCAGCCGGCGAGGCCGTAAAATACGGAATAGGCGATCGCGGCGAGAAGGTAGCCGCTCGGATAGCCGGTCTGGAGGAGCCCTGACACCGCGCCCCGCGATCGAGGGGGAATGGTTTCCATCGTGAGGGCGGCGCCGACCCCCCATTCGCCGCCCATGGCGACGCCAAAAAGGGCGCGAAGAAGGAGAAGGGTGGCAAGGCTCGGGGCCAAGCCCGACGCGCATTCGAGCACGGAAAAGCTCAGAATGTTGAGCATCAGCACCGGCCGGCGGCCGAAGCGGTCGGCGGCAAGGCCAAAGACGAGAGCGCCGAGCGGCCGTGCCGCAAGCGTAAGAAAGATCGCGAAAGTGACATCTGTCACATCCGTGCCGAATTCCTTCGCGATGTCGTCCATGACGAAGACGAGAATGAAGAAATCGAAAGCATCGAGCGTCCAGCCGAGATAGCTCGCCAAAACCGCGCTGCGCTGTTTGGGCGAGAGGTCTTGCACCATATGAAACACGTGCGCTCCTCAAGGACCGGCGGGAGACGGCAAAGGAATGGTCAAGCTTGCCATAGTTTTGGGAGCGGGTCAGTTTGAATTTCGGCCAGTTCCGTTGCTGAATTTGCCTGACGCGCGAGCTGCTCCTGAACTGCTGCCTTGCCGCAGCTCAAGACGCGATCATGCGCCTTTTCCGCAGCGACGCTCGGAACACCAGCAAGTTACGGACGATCGAAGCTGCTCTTCGGCTAAAGACGATTCAAGAGCTCCGCCTTTTTCGCAGCGAACTCTTCTTCGGTGAGAATGTTCTTCTGGCGCAGGTCCGAAAGCCGCTCGATCATGGTCAAGATGTCGTCCGTTGACGCAGGCGCTGGAGCCGTGACCGGCGCGACAAGCGTCTCGGACCGCGCGGGCTCGCGTGAACTAGATGCGGAGGGTTCATGAGACTCGTGGCTCATGGGAGCCACCAAAGGTAAGTCGGCGACGCGGACAAGGCCAAACTGGCTGGTGAAGGTGAGAGACTGATCGCCGCCCTGCTGTTGAGAGAATCCCGTGATTCTGTGTTCACCGGTGTCATAGACGCTCACCGCGCCGCCATTTCGAATGGCGAGGCGGCGGCCCGCAGGAAAATAGGCATAGTGCAGATTGTTTTGCGTGCCGGTCGAACCCGGAGTGCCGAGCTCCGAAGGCCACCAGGCGCCGGAGCTCGGCGAAGCTCCCGGGACGAACAGACTGACGCCGGCATAACCACCGCCCTGGCTTTGCGATTGTGACGGGCTTGCCTCGGAGGGGCTGAGCAAAGGCTGACTGCGCAGCAGGCTGGCAAGTTCGCGGCAAAGGGTATCGACACGGTATTTAAGGCCTTGATTGAACATGTCGCCGACCATGATCATTCCGCCCTGCGACCATTGACCCATGCCGCCTAGATCGGGGTGAGTGAACTGAGCCTGGGTGCCATGGCCAACCACCAGCGCGTGGAGCAAGGTCTCCACGGCGTCGCGGCTAACGGCATGGCGCCGCGCCAAATCATCGACAATCTGAAGCCCTTCCGGAGTGAGTTGCTGCATGGTTATCGACTCCGAGAGCATGATCCGAGACGGTGGAAACAGGTTTTCCGAAAAGATCATGCAAAATCAAAGACTCTAGAGCATGATGCCGGTCAATCTCGTCGCATCATGCTCTAGGGGGTGAAACGGATGCGGTCGCGGCCTCCCGACCGGCCGGCGGCAGATGAGGACCGCGTCGAGAGCGAGAAAGGACATGTCCGTCTTGTTGCCTGCACTGTAGCGCGTCCGCGCCACGTCCGGAAGATCAAAGATGAGCGTGCCCTGGCCGAGCGCGTCCCTTGCGGCCCTAAAGACCGATATTATCGATGAGCCGGGTTGTCCCCAATTTGGCCGCGGCAAGAAGCCGGATCGGCCCGTCATCCCGAAAGGTGACCGGCGCCAGCGTTTCCGCGTGGCGCGCCTCCACATAGTCGATGGCGAACCCGGCCGCGGCAAGTGTGGCCCGCGCGACATCGAGGGCGGCCTCGATCGCGATGCCTTGCGAGATGTCATTCGCGCAACGGACGAGCGCCGCATGAAGCTTGGGTGCAACGGACCGCTCCTTCGCCGCTAAATAAATATTGCGCGACGACATCGCGAGCCCATCCGCTTCGCGCAGCGTGGGCGCGCCAACAATCACGGTCTCGAAATCGAGATCGCGAACCAGTCTCTCCACGACTTTCAGTTGCTGATAGTCCTTCTCGCCAAAGATCGCGACATCGGGCCGGCACTGGTTGAGAAGTTTTGCGACAATGGTCGCAACCCCCGCAAAATGCGCGGGCCGGAAGCGATCCTCGAGTCCAGCGGTGGCGGGACCGCCGATGGAAAGCGAGGTTGCAAAGCCTGGCGGGTAGATATCTCCCGTCGCGGGCGCGAAAATGAGATCGCCTTGCGCCGCAGCGAATTTGGCCGCATCCGCTTCGAGAGAGCGCGGATAGGCGGCAAAATCTTCCGTAGGCGCAAATTGCGCGGGGTTGACAAAAATTGACAAAACGATCTTGCGCGCGCGCTTTTTTGCGTCTTGAACAAGCGACATATGGCCGCCGTGAAGCGCGCCCATGGTGGGCACGAGGCCGATCGTCTCGACCGCGCGCCGCCATTCGGCGAGCCGCGCCCTGAGACGCGCGACGTCACGGACAATTTCAAGACGGCCTGCGCCGCCGGCGGCCATGAATTTAGTTTGGGTCATGCGGGCGTTTTCGTAGAAAAATCAATGGAAAGGATCACAGCATGGTGGACATCGGCGCGGGGTCCAGCTATCCCGTCGCAAAATCCCGATAGAAAGCTGGTGCATGGCCGAGTCCCTAAGCCCCGATTTGGCGTCGAGCGCGCTGCTCTACCATCGTTCGCCTCGCCCCGGCAAATTCGAGATCGCGGCGACGAAACCGCTTGCCACGCAGCATGATCTTTCGCTGGCCTATTCGCCCGGCGTCGCCGCCGCCTGCCTTGCGATCGCCGCCGATCCGGGCGCCGCGGCCGAACTCACGGTCCGGCAAAACCTCGTCGCCGTGGTCACCAACGGCAGCGCGGTTTTGGGCCTTGGAAACATTGGCCCGCTGGCTGGCAAACCGGTGATGGAAGGCAAGGCCGTTCTCTTCAAGAAATTCGCCGGGATCGACGTTTTCGATATCGAAATCGCGGAGACGGATATCGACCGTCTCGTCGATGTCGTGGCGGCGCTGGAGCCAACCTTTGGCGGCATCAATCTCGAGGACATCAAGGCGCCGGAATGTTTCGAGGTCGAGCGCAAGCTGCGCGAACGCATGTCGATCCCGGTGTTCCACGATGATCAGCACGGCACCGCGATCATCGTTGGCGCGGCGATCCTCAATGCCATGGAGATCACCGGCAAAGCCCTCGGCTCCGTCAAGATCGTGACTTCGGGCGCGGGCGCGGCCGCCCTCGCCTGCCTCGATTTTCTGGTCGTTCTCGGGGCCAAGCCGGAAAATATTTTTGTCACCGACATCGAAGGCGTCGTTTATCGCGGCCGCAAAACCCTGATGAATGGCCGGGTCGAGATTTATGCAAAAGACACCGAAGCGCGGACCCTCGCGGATGTCATCGGCGGCGCCGATGTTTTTCTCGGGCTTTCGGCGGGAGGTGTCTTGACGCCGGAGATGGTGAAGGCGATGGCCAAACAGCCGCTGGTCATGGCGCTCGCCAATCCGACGCCGGAAATCGAGCCCGGCGCTGCCATCGCGGCGCGTCCGGACGCCCTGATTTGCACCGGGCGGTCCGATTTTCCCAATCAAGTGAACAATGTGCTTTGCTTTCCCTATATTTTTCGCGGCGCCCTCGACGTCGAGGCAACGAGCATCAATGAGGCGATGAAGCTTGCCGCGGCGCGCGCGATCGCGCAACTGGCTCATGAACCTCCCTCCGATGTGGTCGCCAAGGCCTATGGCGGGAAAGCGCCGCAATACGGCAAGGACAGTCTTATTCCGTCGCCCTTCGATCCCCGCTTGATCCTGCGGATCGCCCCCGCTGTCGCAAAAGCCGCGATGGACACGGGTGTTGCGAAAAAGCCGATCGCCGATTTTGACCTCTACGGCGAGACATTGTCGCGCTTTGTGTCTCGTTCCGGCTTCATCATGAAGCCCATGTTGCAGGCCGCCAAGGCTTGCCCCAAACGCGTGATTTACGCGGAAGGCGAGGATGAACGGGTGCTGCGCGCGACGCAAACCGTCGTCGAGCAAGAGATCGCCAGACCGATTCTCGTCGGCCGTCCGGAGGTGGTGGAAGGCCGCCTCGAGCGCTTTGGCTTGTCGGTGCGGCCCGGACGCGATTTCGAGCTAGTTGATCCCAGCAATGATCCGCGTTTTCGCGATTACGTCACAACCTATCTTGAGTGCGCCGGCAGGCGCGGAATCACGCCCAAGGCCGCGCGCGCCCTGGTGCGGACAAATTCGACCGTGATCGCCGCGATCGCGGTGAAGCGCGGCGACGCCGATGCCATGCTTTGCGGTATCGATGGGCGCTTCGGCTCGCGCCTGCGCTACATCAGGGACATCATCGGGCTTGTTCCCGGCGCGACCGACCTTTCCGCGCTGAGCCTGATGATCACCAATAAGGGCGCCTTTTTTCTTGCCGACACCCATGTCCGGCGCGATCCATCCGCCTCGGAGGTCGCGGAAATGACGCTGCTATGCGCCGATCACGTCCGCCGCTTCGGGATCGAACCGAAAATCGCCTTCGTGTCGCATTCCGATTTTGGCTCGGACAATGCGCCTTCGGCCCTGAAGATGCGCGAAGCGCTGGAAATCGTGCACCAGCGCGCGCCCAATCTCGAAGCCGATGGCGAGATGCAGGCCAACACGGCTTTGTCGCAGGCGATGCGCGACCTCATTTTGCCGTCCTCCCGTCTGAAAGGCGAGGCGAATGTTCTCATCATGCCCAATCTTGACGCCGCCAATATTGCTTATACGATGATGATGATCATGGCCGACGCCTTGCTCGTCGGGCCGATCCTCATCGGCGCCGCCAAGCCCGCCCACATCCTGACGCCTTCCGTCTCGGCGCGCGGCATCATCAACATGACGGCCGTCTCGGCCGCCCAAGCGCAAGGAAAGAGCTAAATGGGCGCGCCGGAGAGGCGAACGCTCCCTGCGAAGCCGGTTGCACGCCCGCGCCCGCGTGGAAAGGCGTAAGAATGACGCGGCATTTTGGCAAAGCGGAGCCCTTGCTTTTCTGCTATGTTCGCACCGGTTTTGCAAACATCCCCGATATTATAAACATCACCGATCTTCCAACCATTGGAACAGCCGCCCCCGGGGCCGCGCGAATTTGAGGTTTTGTCTCGCATGGATTCGAAAAAAGTTGCCTTGATCACCGGCGTTACCGGACAGGACGGCGCCCTGCTCGCCGAACTCCTTCTGTCCAAAAACTACGTCGTGCATGGCGTGAAACGGCGGTCGTCGTTGATCAATACCAACCGTGTCGATCATTTATATCATGACCCGCATGAGGCCGGCGTCAACTTCCTTTTGCATTATGGCGATCTCACCGATTCGACGAATCTTATTCGCATTATGCAGGAGGTCCAGCCCGACGAGGTTTACAATCTCGCCGCGCAAAGCCACGTCCAGGTCAGTTTCGAGACGCCGGAATATACGGCGAACGCCGATGCCGTGGGCACGCTTCGCCTTCTCGAAGCGATCCGCATTCTCCGCCTCGCGCAGAAAACCCGCTTCTATCAAGCGTCGACCTCCGAGCTTTATGGAAAGGTTCAGGCCACCCCGCAAAACGAGATGACGCCGTTCTATCCGCGTTCGCCCTACGCCGTCGCCAAGCTCTATGGTTACTGGATCACCGTCAATTACCGCGAAGCCTATGGAATGCACGCGTCCAACGGGATCCTGTTCAACCATGAAGGCCCGACTCGGGCCGAGACCTTTGTGACGCGAAAGATCACCCGCGCGGTCGCGGCGATCCATTTGGGCTTCCAAGACAGGCTCTTTTTGGGCAACCTCGATGCCAAACGCGATTGGGGCCACGCCCGCGATTACGTCGAGGGAATGTGGCGCATTCTGCAACAGCCCGAGCCGGACGATTATGTCTTGGCAACGGGGGAAACGCACACAGTGCGCGAATTCGTCGAGCGCGCCTTCGCGGAAGTCGGCGTCACGATCGGCTGGAAAGGCGCTGGCATCGAGGAACGCGGCTTCGATACAAAGAGCGGCCGGACCCTCGTCGAGATCGATCGGCGTTATTTCCGTCCAACGGAAGTCGATCTCCTTCTCGGCGATCCCACCAAGGCATTCAAGAAGCTTGGCTGGAAGCACACGGTGACGTTTCCACAGCTCGTTTCGGAAATGATCGCGAGCGACTTGACTGTCCTCAAGACTCGCGGCCGGATCTGAGGAGGGTTGCATGGCTCATCTTTCGGCGAAGCCAGGAGTGAAGCGGCGAATTTGGGTCGCCGGCCATCGCGGCATGGTTGGCTCGGCGATCATCCGCCGGCTTGCCCGGGAAGACTTGGAACTCCTGACGGTGGATCGCAGCGAGGTCGATCTGCGCGAGCAGGACGCCGTCCGGACATGGGTGGCGCGAGCCAAGCCGGATGTGATCATCCTCGCGGCCGCCAAGGTCGGCGGCATTTTTGCCAATGACACCTACCCCGCGGATTTCCTTTTCGATAATCTCGCAATTGAGCTCAATGTCATCCAGGCCGCGCATCTGGCCAATGTCGAACGGCTTGTTTTTCTCGGATCGTCCTGCGTCTATCCGAAATTCGCGCCGCAGCCGATCAAGGAAGATGCCCTTCTGACCGGGCCGCTCGAGCCAACCAACGAATGGTACGCGGTCGCGAAAATTGCCGGCATCAAAATGTGTCAGGCCTACCGGCGCCAGCATGGCCGGCGCTACATCTCGGTCATGCCCTGCAATCTTTACGGCCAGAACGATAATTTTGATCTCACAACCAGCCATGTCCTGCCGGCCCTGATCCGCAAATTCCATGCGGCCAAGGTGGCCGGCGATAAGGAGGTTGTCGTTTGGGGCACAGGCACGCCCTTGCGGGAGTTTCTCTATGTCGATGATTTGGCCGACGCGGTGGCGTTTCTGATGGATCGCTATGACGGCGACGAGCCGATCAATTGCGGCGCCGGCGCCGACGTCAGCATCCGCCAGCTGGCCGAGATGATTGGCCGCGTCACAGGATATGAAGGAAAACTCGTTTTCGATACCAGCAAGCCGGACGGAACGCCACGCAAACTGATGGATTCAAGCCGGTTGGCGGCGCTCGGCTGGCGGCCGAAAACAAGCCTCGAAGACGGCATTCGCGAAGTTTATCGCTGGTTTGCGCACACGCACGAACCCGCAATCACCTAATTGGGCAAGCGCGCCGTGACTTGCCGGCGCATGTGCTGTATCAGCGGTCATTAATCCCGTTTCAATTCTTTCCAGATCATATCCATTCCCATGTCCTTTGCGCTCGTCATCCTCCTCGGTCTTCTCAGTCTTTGCCCAGCGATCGTTGCGGTGGATGGACCTCTTCCTCATTATCTCATCCCTTTTTTGCTCGCGGCTGGGCTTATTCTCGTTTCGGTCAAATTGCCAGAGGGTGAGGCGCAGCATCTCGCCACGGTGATTTCGCGCCCCCTCGTCCTTTTTGCCGCGTTCCCGGCGGCATTGATGATCCTTCAGCTGCTGCCGCTTTCGTTTTTGGCGAACCCGGTTTGGACGAGCGTAAGCCCTGGCTTCCCGCATGGGATTACCGGAAGCATCAGCGTCGATATAGGGGCGACGGCGATCGCCCTTGCCCGTTACCTTTCGGCTGTCGGGATGGTGGTGCTGGCGGCGGCGGTCGCGGTCAATCGCGAGCGGGCCAAATCGGTTTTGATTGGCGCCACCGTGGCGGCCATTTTAATTTCCTTTGCAATGGTCTTGAATGATCTTCTCGGTTTCAACATGCTCGCCATGCGCGAGGAAGCGCTCGATTGCGCCTGTCTTGGTGTCACCCTGTCACTGAGTTGTGGCCTCCTCGTTTTGGAGCGTCATGAGACACGCCGCTCCATCAACGGCCAGACCCGAAGGAAATTTCTCGGCGCATTGGTTGCAAGCTTGATTGGCTTTGTGATCTGCGCGAGCGCCGTCGGGATGGCGAAATCCGGTTCGCTGACCTTCGCCGCAGGTGCCGGTGTCCTCACCTTTGTTTCCGTCACGGCGATTCGCCGCTGGTCTCTTGGCCCTGTGGGTGCCGCCGCGATCGGTATCACGGCGATCGTCATTGCCGCTTCCTTAGTGACGGTCGCGGCGAGCGATCCGGACCCGCGCTTCGCCTTTGTCAAAAAAGACGCGGCCTCCGTCGAATTGACTCAGCGCATCCTGAACGATGCGCCGTTTTTTGGGGATGGGGCCGGCAGTTTCAGTGCATTATTGCCGATCTATCAATCGAGCGAGACCGGTTCGCGGGACGCCGAAGCCGTTACAGCCGCGGCAAAACTTTCGATCGAGATGGGCCGGGCGATGCTTTGGGTTGCCGTCCTCGCGGCATCATTCGCGGTGTTCATGCTCCTGCGCGGAGCGTCCCAACGTGGCCGCGACTCTTTCTACGCGGCGGGCGCGGGCGCCTGCCTTGTCACGCTCATGATCCTTGCTTTCGTCAATGTTGCCCTCTCGGGCTTGGGGATCGCCTTGCTCTTTGCCGCGATCTTCGGGCTTGGGCTCACCCAATCAAAAGGCCGTGTCCTATCTTAGACCCCGTCCGCCTCAGATTCGATTGCTCCGGCTCTAGGGTCTTTGATTACGCATGATCTTTTCAAAAAACCGGTTCGAACTTTCGCGGATCATGCTCTAGATGTTTCCCGCAGAAACCTTGGCTTATCGGCCTTTGCTAAAGCCAAGCTGCTTAGGAATATTCGCCCCACCCATGCAACGAAGCCAGAAATATTAGCGTTATAATCATTTCTCTGGGCACATTATTGGCCTTTTGGAGGCGTGATTAATGACATTGTTTTTCGCGAAAACTCCGGCTCTCGGGCTCAAAAGGGCGGCAGTCATAGGCGGAATTTTGCTCTTTTCCGCGCAGGTCCGTGCCGAGCCAGGCTCTGAGGGCCCATTCGTCGGGTTGTCCGGGCATTGGTCTGGCGGGGGCACCATCACCATGACAAATGGCGCTTCCGAACGGATCCGCTGCAGGGGAACCTATTCGGTTAACGCCAACGGCAGGATGGTGCAGCAAGATCTGCGTTGCGCCAGCGACAGCTACCGGCTGGAAATCAGCAGCAGCGTTACCTCGGAAGGTGGCGCGCTTTCTGGCTATTGGAGCGAGGCGACGCGGGGTGTCTCTGGAAATGTATCTGGCCGCGCCAGCGGTGCGGGAATCGTCGCCAATGTGATGGGCCCCGGCTTCGGGGCGCGCCTCGACATGCGGACCCATGGTGACCGGCAGTCGGTGACGATCAGGCCGCAAGGCGACACAGATGTCACGGCCGTGTCGATCGCTTTGCGAAAAGGATAGACGTCCCTAGAGCGTGAACCGTTTGGATTGATTCGGACCACGCTCTAGGAGTCTTTGACGACGCATTTTCGCGAAGCGGGTTCCCACTTTCGCGGATCCTAGAGTCCTTCTGATTTTGGTTGAATCGTTTGGGATCCCGAATCGGTTGTGATCTGATTCAAACTCCGTGCTGGAGGCAGGAGGCCAGCATGGATGGCGCGACCTTATTCTCTCGATCTGCGTGAACGCGTTGTGGCTAGGGTTGCGCGCGGCGAAACTTGTCGGTCGGCGGCAAGCGGCCTTATCTCCTGGAAGGCGAGCGGAGCTTTCTTCTCGGCCGCCTTGCCGAAAAGCCTGATCTGACCTTGCATGCCTTCTTTCCGAATTGCGCGAGCGCGGCGTCGCCGTGTCCTGCGACACGCTGTGGCGTTTTCTGCGCCGCGAGGGGGTCAGCTTCAAAAAAACGCTCTTCGCCAGCGAGCAAGATCGCCCTGACGTCGCGCGACGCCGCACCTTATGGAAGAAAATCCAGTTGCGCCTTCGATCCAAGGCGCCTTGTCTTCATCGACGAGACATGGGCGAAGACCAATATGACGCGCACGCATGGCTGGAACAGGCGCGGCGAGGCGCTCATCGCCAAGGCGCCGCAAGGTCATTGGAAAACGATGACATTCCTCGCCGCCTTGCGATGCGACGAAATCACGGCGCCCTTCGTGCTCGACGGGCCGATCAATGGCGAAAGCTTTTTGGCCGATGTCGAGCAGGTTCTTGCGCCGACTTTGAAGCATGGCGACATCGTCGTCATGGACAATCTCGGCTCTCACAAGAGCGCGGCGATCAACAAAGCCATTCGCGCCACTGGCGCCCGGCGGTTCTTCCTGCCGCAATATTCGCCAGACCTCAATCCGATCGAACAGGTCTTCGCAAAGTTCAAAAACTGTTGCGAAAAGCCGAGGAGCGCACCCCCGATGGCGTCTGGCGGCGCATCGGTACATAGCTCGAATCCTTCTCCTCAACCGAATGCGCAAACTACTTCCGAAACTCAGGCTACGCTTCAGCCTAAAACGGAAAGACTCTAGCTCCCGGGACTTTGCCGGCGCTCGCGCCATGCCGTGGCGCGGCGGGAGAAGCGCTGAAGGAACATGGCCGTCGGCCGCAAGATCAAAAGGTCGGCGGTCAGTGCTGCGAGCATGGCAAAAGCGCTCAGCCAGCCGAAAAGACGCAGCGACGGCAAATCAGAAAAAACAGTCACGGCCAGACCACAGGCGAGGACAACCGAGGTCAGGATCAAGGCGGGGCCGACGAGGACCGTTGCGCGTTCGACCGCAACGCCCGCATCCTCGTCGGGGTTCTCCTCAAGACGCAAACGGTTGAGAAAATGGATCGTTGCGCTCAAGCCGAGCCCAAAGGAGACCGTAAGCGCCACGACGCTGGCAAATTGCAGGCCGAGGCCCATCGTGCGCAGCAAGGCGCCGGAAGCGACGACGGGAAAAATCCCCGGCAGAATGCTCGACAGCATCACAACGAAAGAGCGGAACGCCAAACCGATGAAAGCGGCGACAAACCCGAACTCCAGCGTCAAGCCGCGGTTCAGTTTGTCGATCATATTGGCGCTGTTTCGTGCGGCTATCGCCGCAAGACCCGTCACGGAAATGCTGTAGCCAGGATGCTGCGCCTGGACTTTGGTGAGCGACTCGTTGAGGGCGTTCACAACGGGGAGCAGCCGGCTCGCATCGACGTCGGGGACCCGGCCGGACACGATGACAGCGTCCTTCCCGGCTGAAATGAAGCGGCGGGTCAGATAGTCCGGCAACATATCGACATATTTCTTCAAGGTGCCGGTGCCCGGCCTGCCAGCTTCGATGAGCCAGCGCCGCAATGTCTCGAGCGACCAAACATTCCCAACACCCGCCTGCTTCTCGAGAAGCGCGTGGACCTCCCCAATAACTTCGAGAGTCTCCGGTGCGTAAAGCGACGCCCCGGGCGGAAATTCGATGAGCGCGTCGATCGGATTGGCGCCCGTGAGCTTGGCGTCGAGGCGGTTGCTTGCGGCGACCGCCTGCTGCTTGTCCGGCACTTGATCGGCGAGCCGGTAGCGTGGCTCAAGATTGGCATAAGTCAGGCCCAGCCCAGCGACAACAATCAGGCCGATCAGACTATAGAGCCCGGGACGGCGGACCATGCGGCGAGCGATAAAACGGCAAAAACCGCGAAGCGCCTCGACCCCGAAATCATGGCGCCGGATCCGCTCAGCGAAAACGCTTTCGTCGCGCAAGAGAAAAACGCCCAAAAGCGAGGTCAGAACGAGAACCGCAACAAGCGCGATGACAGTGGCGATCATGCCTGCTTGGCCAAATCTGCGAATCAGATCCGAGTTCGAAAACTGCAACGCCGCAAAGGACAGTGCTGCCGTTGCGTGGGTGAGAACGCAGGCTGGCCCCACAATCAAAATCGCATTTCGCAAGGCGTCGAACTTGCTTTGGCCCGCGAGCAATCGGTCGCGTGTGGCAAAAGTCAGCTGCATACTATCGGAGAAGCTGATGACCATGATGAGCGGGGTCATCACGTTCAGAAACATGTTCAGGCGGAAATCGAGCCAGCCGAGGGTGCCAAGAGCCAATAAGATCGCGATCAGCGGCGGCCCTGCCGCGATGACCATGAAAGAAACATGCCGGAAGAACAGGATGGCGATCAGACAGCCGGCGACGAAACCGATTGTGTTATAAATCAGCCTGTCCCGCTCAACGGCGTTGCGGATCTCGAGCTGCATGATGGGAACACCGGAAAGCTCCGCTTTCAGCTCCGTGCCCGCAAGATCCTCCGCCATTGTCTTGCGAATTTCGGCGACGGCAGCGCTCAGCCCATGGCTCGCGGCGACGCTTGGGTCGAGCGCGAGCACCATCAAGGTCAGCTCACCATCTTCCGACAAGAGCTTGCCGCGGATGATTTTGTTATCCATCACGCGTCCGACAAGCTCTTGGTAGGCCTGTCCTTCCGGCAATGGTTCGGGAAACAACGGCGCCGGAGTTTCATTTTTTTGCGGCAGCTGGCGGGCCGAGAAAATCGAAATAAGACCGCGCGCGCCATTGATGAGCTGCAGATCCGCGGCGAGATCCCGGAGCTTTTCGACCAATTCGCGATCGAGCAGACCCTTGCCTTCGATGACGACGAGCACATCGAATTCGCTCGACGGAAACCTTCGTGTCACGTCCTCATATTGCTTGAATTCCGGCGTGCTGGAACGAAACAATTGGCTCAGCGAATCGTCGACTTTGAGCTTGGTCACGCCGAAACCCGCGGCAATGGTGAGGAGGATTGCGGCAAAGGCGACGGCACGGGGAAAGTACAAAGAGACGAGACCGATGCGTTCGATGCCGAGAGCGAGCTCGTGCAGCGGTTTCTTGGTGGTATTTCTGGCCGGCGCCTGGGCCTCGCCGGCAGTTGTGTGTCTCAAGCTACCCTCCCGGACAATGAACGCGCCCAGACCATTAACGGGTTCCAGAGCCAATAAATTCATGTCGTCTCGAGGACTTTCCCAAAAATTCCTTGCTTCGGCATGTCCGGATTCAATGGTCAGATTGTCGGAATATGGCTCTCTGGCACGGGCAAGACCAGCCTAACGAAATTCAAGCGCTCATGGACTCCGCCTCCGTGTCCAGCTTCGGTGGATTTAAAGCATGATCCGCGAAAGTGGGAACCGGTTTCGCGAAAAGATCATGCAATCAAAGACTCTAGTCCGATTCAATCTGAACGGATCACGCTCTAGCTGTGAACTTTCAGCAGGTTGTCCATCCGGTCCTGAGGGAGGAAGCTGGAGTTGCGAAGCTTCAGTGATTCCTCGGAGGACCGGATGAACACCCATAAGAATGCCCGTCTGACGCCGCGCGGTCGAGAGCTGATTGTTCGGCAGATCGAGAGCGGGCAGACGCCGGAGGCCGCCGCACGAGCCGCAGGCGTCTGCCCGCGGACCGCGCGCAAATGGGTTGCGCGGTTCAAGGCCGAAGGCATGAAGGACTGAAGGATCGTTCATCGCGGCCACACCATTTGCGCAAGCCGACGCCGGCGGCCATCGTCGAGAGGGTCGAAGCCCTGCGGCGGCAGCGCTTCACCGGCAAGCAGATCGCGGCCGAGGCCGGTGTCTCACCAGCAACCGTCAGCCGCATCCTGAGGCGTCTCGGCCTCAACCGTCTCGAGGCGCTCGAACCCGCCGAGCCGATCCGCCGCTACGAACGCCAGCATCCCGGCGAACTGATCCACCTCGATATCAAGAAGCTCGGCCGCTTCGATCGCGTCGGGCACCGCATCACCGGCGACCGCACGGGTCAGAGCAACTCGCGCGGCAGCGGCTGGGAGTTTGTCCACGTCTGCATCGACGACGCCTCGCGCCTCGCCTTCTCCCAGATCCTGCCCGACGAGAAGAAGGGCAGCGCCATCGCCTTCCTCACGGCCGCCGTCGCCTACTACCAGAGCCTCGGCGTCAAGGTGGTGAGGGTGATGACCGACAACGGTTCCTGCTACAAATCTTTCGACTTCCGCAATGCCTGCCGCGATCTCGGCCTCAGGCACATTGCCCTACACACCCAAGACCAACGGTAAGGCAGAACGGCTTCATCCAGACCGCGCTGCGCGAGTGGGCCTATGCCCAGGCTTACCCGACCTCAGATCGCCGAGCCCAAGAGCCGCCGCTCTGGCTGCACCGATATAATTAGCATCGCCCGCACGGCAGCCTAAAATCCAAGCCGCCTATCAGCAAACTCGCTCTTGCCGAGGACAACCTCGGCAGAAGAGCCCTGCGAGAGCTTCCTGAAGTATCGCCCTGCGTTATTTCCTGGCGATGGGCGAAACGGGCGAAGGCTTGGATCGTCCGGCGGTCCGGCATGGCTTTTATTGCATCGCGCCGGTCCGAGCTTGGCCGTTGCCGAGCTTCGAGGCGCCTCTGCCCACGGCCGCCGTCTCTTCGACGACACGGCGATCTCAGGTTGAGTGGCCCCACTCAACCAATTCGAAACCGCTCTCTCATTCAGGGAATGAGACTACGAGATTACTTTGCGTTCCCCGGCGGCCTGTTCAGACAGGCTGCCCGGTGAGCGCCGCAAGGCAAAACCCAACCATTTGGTCGAGGGTCGGCTCGGGCTCTTGCTCATATTCCACGATCAGGCGCGGATGCCAGAACCGGATGCATGCCGTATTGACGAGACGTGCCGCAAGCCCCGCGTTTCCTTGCGGAAACTCACCCGAAGCCATGCCGCTCGCGATGATTTGCTCCAAAATCGCAGCCATTCGCTCGGTATGCCGCCGCATGATCGCCCAATTTTCGGTAATGGCCGCTTCGATCAAATCATGCAGCTTGCGGTCGAACATATATTGTTTGAGGAGGGTCTTTTCGACGGAGCCGACCAAGTTTCGAATTCTTTGACCGGCGCTGCCGCGGGAGGCCGCAATCTTTTCGGCCTCGGCCTCGATCTTGCCGAGGAGATCCATGCAGACAGCCTCATTGATTTCCGATTTCGCCGCGAAGAAGCGATAGACATTGGCCGGAGACATCTGCAGCTCGCGCGCGATATCGGCGACCGTCGTCTTCTGGAAACCGATTTGCCGGAACAGGCGTTCGGCGACCTCAACAATCAGCTTGTGAGTATCCTTTTCCTTTGATTCTCTTTCCGTCCGCATGTTTTGACCATCCCGCCGAGTACCCGCGTGACTATGGTCTTGGCGCAGGTTCTGCGCTTCCCCCAAATGGGTTTGAAGGGCAGTATCCTTTTCGTTAATTTCATCTAAAGTGCTCATGATCCTCAGGTCCATAGCTAGCAGAGGCCGAATATGGCCTGTATCGGCGCGGCGCGCTTCACCCAAATGGGTACTGGTATCAACCGGCGCACGAATAATGTTTGAGGCAGACCATCAAATCTTTGTGAAAAGTGGTCGGCTTGAAGCTACGGAAACGTGAGCTTGGCGAGGCGCCGCCAGCGTTGCGAGCGCTTCCCGATCCATGAACACCTCGGACCGACAGGTATTAAGAGGGATTGATAGAAATAAAGGCATACCGCCATTCAAAATTTCGATCAATCACCTGAGTCTGCGGCTCCGGCGAGCTCAGCAGTGATATTGCGCCGCCGCAGACTGACCGCTCAAACCGCGATCATTGAACGAAAAGAGGCGGACGGTCGCGATGGCGCGCCGCGCCACGTTGACGCTAATCTTGCCCTGCGCGGATTGCGCCGCAGCCAGGGCCTCCACGAGGCGCGCCCCGCAATGCTGAAGGTCAAGCACCATCTCGCCCTCCATTTGCGCGTGTGAGAGCACATCATTCACCGCGGTGATTTCGGCTTGGGTGCCGCCGGCGTCGAGCGCCAGCATGAAAGCGAGTGCCCCTTTGTGGACATGCCCGTGCACCCTCGTCAGGCGATAGAGATTGACGAATCGCTTGAGGGCTCGGGCTGAGCTGCCCGCAAGCGGGGCCAAAGCGGCGAGCAGCCGTGCCTCGGCGGCGGACAGCGGCTGGTCAAGCGCCGATATTGCCGTGTCGCGCTGGCGCGGCTCCGCGGCCGCCTGACCGGTGAGAATCTGGCCAACCAAAGCGGCGTAATTGGCGCGTGAGGCGAGTTCGCCGATCTGAAACGGCACCTGAATCCATGTGTCGAGACCCGGCGCATGCTCGCCAACGGGGGCGGCGAGCCTCGCCGAATCGGCCGCGATCACCACAACAAAGCCTTGTTTGAACAAGGAACGTGCGGAACCGAGAATTTCACGCCCGCGCGAAGCGGGCACGGCATCGAGATGATCGAGGGCCACAACGATCCGGCGCGGCGCCGCATCGCTCTTGCTGGCGCTCGTTTGGCCGCACCTGCCGATCGCGGCACTTGTGAATCCCGCGAATGTTTGCGCTTGCTGAATGGCGGTATCGATGGCGAAGGGCGCGGGCTCGGCGAGCACGGCGGTTTGCGCATGGGTGTCGCCCGCCCGCCGCTCCGCCTCGGCGGCACGGCGGGACAGCGTGCTCACTTCGGCGGCAAGGGCCTCGACGCGGCGAGTCTGAAAGGCCAAAAGTTCGTTCATCTCGCGCCGGCGGACGTCGAGATCGGCGCGCAGCAAATCGGCGCCGCGAAACACAAGCCGGAGCAGTTGAGAACCCCGCCAAACATTGACGCCGAGCGCCAGCGCCGCGCCAAGGAAAACAACTTCCCGCAGGGTCGACAGCCAATCGCTATGGGCTTCGAGCCAATTGGCGGCGGCGACCGAGGACTCTGTCGCGCGCAGCCAGGCAAGCCAAGCCGCTTGCTGGTCGAGAGCGACGCCAAGTCCGGCGCCCGCGAGGAACAAAAGCGCTGCCGCCACGAGCAGTTTCGTCTGCCCTTTGAAAGCAAAAAATGCCCGCAGCGCAAAGCCGCGCCGCCGCGCCGCGCCGTCCGTGCCGGCGACGCTCCCCACCATGTCTTTAAAGGCCAAAAGCGGATCGCCGGCGATGCCGAGCCGGGAGAAGAGGCTTTTGATTCTGGGCTGGTTGGCGCGTGTATAGGAATCGACCTGCGATCCGGGGGTTTCATGAAGAAGTGTCGCGGCGAGGCGCGCGCGGCGGACGCCCGTCTCGTCGAGGGCGCGCTTTTCCGCCTCGAGCTTGCGCCGGGACAGGTCGAGCCGCTCCAGGGCTTCGCTCGCGGCGGCCTGCGGATCGCGCGCGGCACGCGCGGCCTCGGCCGCGAGCGCGGGATAGGTCCTGGCAAGGCTCGCATGGAGCGCCCCGGCCAAAGCCGTGGCCGGAGTGCCGGCAATATCACTGGCATCGAGCCGAAGCGTGACGATTGCGCCGACATAAGGCGAATCCGGGGTGGCCGCCGCGCGGCTCAAATCCTCGATCGCCTGCAGGAGCTTCGTCAAGGCGAAGCTCTTGCCCGAGCCGGAGGGTCCGAAAAGACCGATCGTGAGCGGCGTTTCGGTGCGCCTGTGAGCTACGAGTTCAGCGAGGAGGCCGAGTGGCGCGTCGAGCCCCAGCGCGTCGGCGCCGTCCGCGACGTCGGCGACAAAGACCGGTTCGGAGGGGGGCACCAATTCGGGTTCGGTAGTCCGGCTTATTGGAGGAGGAAGAGGAGAAGAAGGGAGAAGTCGAGCGCCCGGTTCCGCCAGCCGGGAACCCGGGACAATCGCTCCGAGGTCGCGCAATCCGCTATCAGCCACGCCTATGATCCTCTCGCAAAGGGCCACAGTATCGTTTGTAAAGGCCAAAGATCGGCCCGAAAAGAGAATTTTCGCCCCATAAATAGCACTTTATAAGGCCCTGCCCGGCTTTAATAAGGCCCTGCCCGGATTTCTCGCCACCCCGGCCAAAATTTTTCCCGCTGCGCTCTTATGATTCGATGAGCGGCCTGGACCGCTCCGCCCGGCGCGGCTAAACCCTTCCCAACCTATGTATGCGGCTCTGCTTTCTCGCGGAAAGATCAAGGAACTTCATGGCGCGGCAATTCATCTATCATATGCAAGGTCTGACCAAGACCTATCCAGGCGGAAAAAAGGTCCTGGAGAATATCAACCTCTCTTTTTATCCGGACGCGAAAATCGGCGTGCTCGGCATCAATGGCGCTGGCAAATCGACGCTTTTGCGGATCATGGCCGGCCTCGACAAGGAGTTTACCGGCGATGGCTTCGTCGCCGAAGGCGCCAGGGTCGGTTATCTGCCGCAGGAGCCGCTGCTCGATGATTCGCTCGATGTGCGCGGCAATGTGATGCTGGGCGTCCCCGCCAAGAAAGCGATCCTCGACCGCTACAATGATCTCGCGATGAATTATTCCGACGAGACCGCCGATGAAATGACCAAGCTGCAGGACGAGATCGAGGCCAAGGGCCTTTGGGATCTCGACGCGCAGGTCGATCAGGCGATGGATGCGCTCGGCTGTCCGCCCGACGAGGCCGCGGTCGGCAAGCTTTCCGGCGGCGAACGCCGCCGGGTCGCGCTCTGCCGCCTGCTCCTGGAGCAGCCGGAGCTTTTGCTGCTCGACGAGCCCACAAACCATCTCGACGCGGAGACGGTCAACTGGCTGGAGGGCCATTTGCGTGCCTATCCCGGCGCCATCCTGATCGTCACCCATGACCGTTATTTTCTCGACAATGTCACCGGCTGGATTCTCGAGCTCGATCGCGGCCGCGGGATTCCCTATGAGGGCAATTATTCCGCCTGGCTGAAACAAAAGCAGAAGCGCCTCGCCCAGGAAGGCCGCGAGGAAGAAGCCCGCCAGCGCCAGCTCGAAGCCGAATCCGAATGGATCGCGTCGAGCCCCAAGGCGCGGCAAGCCAAATCCAAGGCCCGCATCCAGCGCTACGAGGAGCTCGTCGCCAAGCAGAACGAAAAGGCGCCCACCACGGCGCAGATCGTCATTCCGGTCGCCGAGCGGCTTGGCAACAATGTCATCAATGTTTCGCATCTTACGAAAGGTTTTGGCGACACGCTGCTCATCGACGATCTCTCCTTCAAACTGCCGCCCGGCGGCATTGTCGGCGTGATCGGCCCGAATGGCGCCGGCAAGACCACGCTCTTCCGGATGATCATCGGCCAGGAAAAGCCGGAGTCCGGCACGATCGAAATCGGCGAATCCGTGCATCTTGGCTATGTCGATCAGTCGCGCGACGCGCTCGACGGCAAAAAGACCGTGTGGGAAGAGATTTCTGGCGGCAATGAGCTGCTCACGCTCGGCAAGCGCGAGGTCAATTCGCGCGCCTACACGTCGGCTTTCAATTTCAAAGGGCCAGATCAGCAAAAGAAAGTCGGCCAGCTCTCCGGCGGCGAGCGCAACCGCGTGCATCTCGCCAAAATGCTGAAGTCCGGCGCCAATGTCCTTTTGCTCGACGAGCCGACCAACGATCTCGATGTCGATACGCTTCGCGCCCTTGAAGAAGCGCTGACGGATTTCGCCGGCTGCGCGGTCATCATCTCGCATGACCGCTTTTTTCTCGATCGCATCGCGACGCATATGCTCGCCTTCGAAGGCGGCAGCCATGTCGAATGGTTTGAAGGCAATTTTGCCGATTACGAGGAAGACAAAAAGCGCCGCCTCGGTATCGACAGCGTCATCCCGCACCGGCTGAAATATAAGAAATTTTCGAGGTAGTGGCGCGCGGGCGGGACACGACGGCTCGCGGGTCAGTTCAACTGATCCGCGTTGCGCCA
>CAWAQW010000019.1:0-15250 GCA_963784075.1 uncultured Alphaproteobacteria bacterium
CGCTTGCGTTGACTTGTGAAAAGGGCGCCTGTACCTAACCGCACCGTGCACGGCCGCCTTTCTGGTTAGAGTTTTTCCCATGAAGGTCCTGGTGCCCGTCAAGCGGGTGATCGATTACAACGTGAAGGTCCGCGTCAAGGCGGATCAGACGGGCGTCGATCTCGCCAATGTCAAAATGTCGATGAACCCCTTCGACGAGATCGCCGTCGAGGAGGCTCTTCGCCTCAAGGAAAAAGGCAAGGCCATTGAGGTGATTATCGTGTCGATCGGACCGGCGCAGGCGGCCGAGACGATCCGAAGCGGGCTTTCGATGGGCGCCGATCGCGGCATTTTCATCAAGGCGGATCAGCCGGTCGAACCGCTCGCCGTCGCCAAACTTTTGAAAGCCGTCGCGCTCGCCGAAGCGCCGGGGCTGATCATTCTTGGCAAGCAGGCCATCGACGATGATTGCAACCAAACCGGACAGATGCTTGCGGCGCTTTTGGGCTGGGGCCAGGGCACGTTTGCCTCGAAGGTGGTGGTCGGCGATGGCGAGGTCGATGTCACCCGCGAGGGCGATGGCGGCTTGCAAACGGTCGGCCTCGAGCTCCCCGGCCGTCGTCACCACCGATCTGCGCCTCAACGAACCGCGCTATGCCTCGCTGCCCAACATCATGAAAGCCAAGAAGAAAGTGATCGAGGAGAAGACCCCGGCCGAGCTCGGCGTCGATATCGCGCCGCGCCTCAAGATTTTGAACACCGCCGCGCCGCCGGTCCGCAAGGCGGGCGCCAAAGTCGCTTCCGCCGCCGAGCTTCTCGCAAGGCTCAAGGACGAAGCCGGGGTGATCTGATGGCGGTCTTGCTCCTTGCCGAGGTTTTGAACGGCACCCTGAACGAGGCGACCGCCAAGGCCATGAGCGCGGCCAAGGCCTTGAACGAACCTATCCATGTCCTTGTCGCCGGCGAGGGGGTCGATGCCGCGGCGCGGGCCGCCGCCAGCCTCGCGGGTACCGAAAAAGTCTTGCTGGCGGACGATCCGATCTTCGCGCATCACTTGGCCGAACCGCTGGCCGCGCTTCTCGTCCAATTGGCCGGCGCTTACTCGGCGATCTTGGCCGCCGCGACCTCGACCGGCAAGAACGTCATGCCAAGAGTCGCGGCCCTCCTCGACGTGATGCAAATTTCGGAGATCATCAAAGTCACGGCGCCCGACACATTCGAGCGTCCGATCTATGCCGGAAACGCGATCGAAACCGTGCAATCCACCAATTCCAAGAAGGTCATCACGGTAAGGACGGCTGCGTTTCAACCGGTGGGCGAGGCGCCCCAAGCTCCCATCGAAAAGATCGCCGCCGCCGCCGCGCCCGAGGTTTCGCGCTTCAAGGACGAGACGCTCGTCAAATCCGAACGCCCCGACCTCGGCGCCGCCGAAAATCATCATATCCGGCGGCCGCGGCATGCAGAGCGCGGACAATTTCAAGACCCTGATCGAGCCCATAGCGGACAAGCTCGGCGCGGCCATGGGCGCCTCGCGCGCCGCGGTCGACGCCGGCTACGCGCCCAATGATTGGCAGGTCGGCCAGACCGGTAAGGTTGTCGCGCCCGATCTTTATATTGCTGTCGGCATTTCCGGCGCCATCCAGCACTTAGCCGGAATGAAGGACTCCAAGGTGATCGTCGCCATCAACAAGGATGAGGAGGCGCCGATTTTCCAGATCGCGGATTATGGTCTCGTCGGCGATCTCTTCGCAGTGCTGCCGGCGCTGAACGAGGAGCTTGCCAAGCTCGGCCGTTAGAGGAGCCTCCTCGAAGGCAATTCCCGTGTCGGTGGCTTCTCCGGAGCGTGCTTGGCTCAGTGGATATGTTTGTGTCTTTGGTCTAAAAGTCGGGCCGGTTCGCGCGAACGCGCCGCGGCGAAATTCGCGTGACGCCATTCTGGCCAGACTTTTCCTGCTTGCTTTCCTTTGTGGATGAACACCATGGACATAAAAAAAATGGGTGTGATCGGGGCCGGCCAAATGGGCACGGGGATCGCCCAGGTCTGCGCGCTGGCCGATATCGAAGTCACTCTCAACGATATCTCGGAAGCGCGCATCAATGCCGGTCTTGCCACCATCGCCGGCAACCTCGCCCGCGGGGTCGAGCGAAATCAGATCGCGCCCGCGGCACGCGACGTGGCCTTGAACAAGATCACGCCCGCGCTTGATTTCGACGCCTTTGGCGATTGCGACCTCGTCATTGAAGCCGCCTCGGAAAACGAGGAGGTCAAACGCAAGATTTTTTCGAGGCTCTGCCCTTCCCTAAAGCCGGGGACGATTTTGGCGACGAACACCTCGTCAATTTCGATCACAAGGCTTGCCTCGGTCACAGACCGGCCGGAACGGTTCATCGGCATTCATTTCATGAATCCGGTGCCGCGCATGCAGCTTGTCGAATTGATCCGCGGCATCGTGACCGAAAACACAACCTTCGAGACCGCCAAGGGGCTGATCGCGAGGCTCGGCAAAACCTTCACCGTATCAGAGGATTTCCCTGGCTTCATCGTAAACCGGATTCTGCTGCCGATGATCAACGAAGCGATCTATACGCTCTATGAGGGCGTGGGATCGGTCGAAATCGATCGACACCGCGATGCGGCTTGGCGCCAATCATCCCATGGGACCTTTGCAGCTTGCCGATTTCATCGGCCTCGACACCGTATTGTCCGTCATGCAAGTCTTGCATGACGGCTTGGCTGATTCGAAATATCGTCCTTGCCCCTTGCTCGTGAAATATGTCGAAGCGGGCTGGCTCGGACGCAAGACACAGCGGGGATTTTACGACTATCGCAGCGGCACGCCCATTCCGACGCGATAAAACTTGCCGCGCGGGGCCTTTGTCCTAAGCCATCTTCACACGGCTGTCATCGCTCCCATGGAATGTAGATTTTTGAAGGGACTAGCCTTCAATTCGGAGTCCATATAAGAATTTCGAGGTGGATATAAACTGAAGCTGCGGCGTTGCCGCTCGCTGGCAACGCGCTAGGTAAGGTACCTGACGTGACGGTTCATTCCCAACCCAGGGTCTCCCCCGAGGCGTGTCCGGCGCTTGTGCTCAATGCCGATTTCCGGCCGTTAAGTTATTACCCCCTCTCGCTCTGGTCTTGGCAGGAATTCGATCAAGGCGGTGTTTCTCGACAGGGTGAATATCGTTTCCAACTACGATAAGACGGTCCGAAGTCCGAGCTTCGAGATGCGCCTCCCTTCGGTGGTTTCCCTCAAAAGCTATGTAAAACCGTCCCGGCATCCCGCCTTCACCCGTTTCAATGTCTTCCTCCGCGACCGTTTCAGCTGCCAATATTGCGGCTCCCGCGAGGATCTGACCTTCGATCACGTTATCCCCCGATCGAAGGGCGGCACCACGACCTGGAAAAATGTCGTCGCCGCCTGTTCCAACTGCAATTTGCGCAAGGGCGATCTGCTCCCCGGTGAAGCCCATATGTGGCCGGCGCGCATGCCCTATCAGCCGAGCGTCAACGATCTCCACCAGAACGGCCGCCAGTTTCCGCCCAATTATCTGCACGAAAGCTGGATGGATTATCTTTATTGGGATTCGGTGCTGGAGCCATAAGGCTGCCTCGATCTTTGCCCGCGGTTCACGATTTTCCCGGCATAACCGTTCGATTTCGCGCCTGAGACCCAGAGGTTCAAATCGAACCGCCATCGGGTGAGTTCAGCGGCGCCCCTGACGGATAAGCCGAAGCTTCATCTCAGCTCCGCCGCCAATCTACGCATGAAAGCAATCCCCGCCTCGATTTGCGCGATCTCGATATATTCGTCGGGCTGATGCGCCTGGTCGATCGAGCCGGGGCCGCAGACGACGGTCGGCACATGGGCCAATTGGAATTGGCCTGCCTCGGAGGCGAAAGGCACCGTGACCGTGCGGTTCGATTGCGCGAGTTTCAGCGCCAAAGTCTCCGCATTCGAGCCGCTTTCCGGCCTGAGACCTGGAACCTCGACCTCGGTCACGGTTTCGATGTAGGAGTTTTTGGCGTATCGCGTGAGCTTTGGGAGCACGGCGCGGGCGGCATACTCCTCAAGGTGCCGGAGCGCCAGATTTTGCGCAACCCCTGGGAGCGCCCGGAACTCCCAATTGAAAACGCAAAGCTTCGCCATGATATTGCGCGCGGTTCCGCCATGAATTGTCCCGACATGGATGGTGGAGGCCGGGGGATCGAAGCGTCCCGAGGGATCACCCTGTGCCGCGAGCTCATCCGCAAAGCGGTAAAGCCCGGTGACGAGATCGCAAGCCGCCTCGATCGCACTCGCGCCGAGGCTCGGTTTCGAGGAATGTGCCGCATGGCCATGCACGAGGGTGGAATAGGCAGCGACGCTTTTGTGCGCATCCGCTACTTGCATCAAAGTGGGCTCGCCGACGAGCACCGCGCCAGGGCGCGGCAAACCGGCGCCGAACCGCGCGATGGTATCGAGCGGGCCGAGGCAGGTGGTTTCCTCGTCATAGCTCAAAAGAATATGGACCGGGCGGGTCAGGCGCGCGGTCTGAAATTCCGGAATCATCGAAAGGCAAATCGCATCGAACCCCTTCATGTCGCAGGCGCCGCGGCCATACACACGGCCGTCCTCAAGGCGCAGCGTGAAGGGATCGCTTGTCCAGGTCTGCCCCTCGACCGGGACGACATCGGTGTGCCCGGAGAGGACGACGCCTCCATCATGGCCGGGCCCGATGGTGGCAAAAAGCGCGGCTTTATCGCCCGCGGAATTGGGAATTTTTACATAAGCAACGCCAAGGGATTTTAAGTATTCCTCGACAAAAGCAACAAGGCCGAGATTGGATTTTGAACTTTCCGTATCAAAGCCAATCAAGCGCTCAAGGATGTCGAGCGTTGCTTTAAGCCTTTCGTCTGGCGCGTTGCTCGCAAACACCATGAGCGGCGGGTTCACCAATCCTCACATGGGGAGGTCCAGGTCAAGGGGTGAGATTCAGTCGCGCATAAGTGAAACTCCGGTCGCTGTTTCGGTATCCACGGTCTGAGCCCGTTTCCATGATCTAGTCGTTTCCGCACCAGATCAACCTCACATTCGGTCGCCGCGCGAAGCGGCTGCACCAATATCCCGCTTGCGGCGGGCGAGGCTCAGGAGGACGAGACCATTCTTGATAACGGCTTTTCAGGCCACGGATTGGTTTGGTTCGTCCACCCGGATCCCGCCGAGACTGATCGAGTCCCGGTAGATTGCTTCAATCTCTTCCGATCGCCTTTCAGGCGCTCTTCACAATGGCGCCTTCGATGACGACGCCGGCAGTCACATATTTCCACAGCGCCACGAGCAGCTTCCGCGCTAGCGCCACCACGATGCTCGTTTTCTTAAGACGGCCGCCATTGCGGCTGACCCGGTCCTTGAACCACAGAGCCAGCGCCGATTGCGGCTGATTGCGCAGCCATAGCCAGGCGAGTTGGATGAGTGTTGTCCGCAATCGCGGATTTCCTGCTTTAGACACGCCCTGTTCGCGATCGACCGATCCACTTTGCCAAGGGGTCGGAGCTAGGCCCGCGTAAGAAGCGACCTGGCGTCGATCGAAGTGTCGGAACAGCCCTTCCGACCAGAGGACGGCGGCGAACTCTGGCCCGATACCCTTGATGTTGAGCAACATCGCCGGCGGCCCCGGCGCTGGCGCCGCGGCTTTCGCCGCAGCGAACAGCGCGTCGCGCTCGGCCTCCACCGCCTTGATCTGTTCAAGTAGCTGTTCAAGTCGAGCGAGTTCCCGGCCGATCTGAGCCTTGAGATGCTTTCGCAAGAGACGGCCATCGCCCGTCCTCAACTCGTCGAGCCGTTGCCGTCGATCGCGGCGTAGCGGCTTGTAGCCGGATACACCCTGGCAGAACAGCAATCCTTTGATGCGATTGACGTGCTTGACCCGCTCGGCGATCAGGATCTTGCGCTCGCGACAAAGTCGGCGGCGGTCCTCTTCCTCGGGTGTTGGCGCTTTGACCATCGCGCACACCCGAGGCTCGCCGCGCTTATACGCCAGCAGCGTGCGAAGCAGCGCCTCGCCGTCGATCCTGTCAGTCTTCGGCCGCCGGCGCCGACGTGAGGTCGCGATCGAGGCCGGATCGACGACGTGGCTTTCGATCCCTTCATTCTGCAACACACGGTAAATCCAGAAGCCGTCCAACCCCGCTTCCTGAATGACGATGATCGGGAACGATTTTCCAGTCCGCGCAAACGCCTTCTGCTTGAACTCCGAAAAGCGCGCCAACAGCGCGTAGATGTCCCCGGCAGGCACGCTGTGCTTCGACATCTTCTCTCCGCCGTCTGGTGACAGCGACGTGATCAGCCAGGTTGAACGACTGAGTTCCAACGAGATGAATATCGCGCCAAGATCATTACGGATAGCGTTCGGTGCTTCGGATCGGTCAGCTACGGTTTGCATGGTCGTCTCCAGAGTGGGTGGTCGCAACCTCACTCTGCCAGAGCGCCGGTCGCTATCCACCTCCCCATAGGATCTTGATCTCGATCAACTCACGTTAAATCGTCCAAATAACTCTTTGCTTTGGGGCGCAATCCGAACACTTAAGACCACGCTCTGGACGGCCGGGCCACGCTGCCAAATAAGGCGAAGGATCAGTTAAGAACGCGCCGCGCATAGGGAGAATCGAGCGAAAATACGGGAATCTCCGCGTCGAAAACATCGCCCTTCTCGTTGACCATGCGATAGGTCCCGGTCATGATTCCGGAAGGCGTCGTCATATTGGTGCCGGACGTATAGCGAAAGGTTTCGCCAGGCTTCAAAATCGGCTGTTCACCGACAACCCCCGCGCCTTTCACCTCCTCGAGCTTGCCGTTGCCGTCGGTGATCTTCCAATGGCGGGCGGTGAGCTGGACGGTCATATCACCCCTATTAGCGATTTCAACCGTATAGGCCCACCAGAACGAGGCCTCGTCGGCGTCGGAACGCTCCGGCACGAATTCGGGAAGGACTGTGATCTCGATATTGTGAGTGACGGTGCTGTACATGGGCGTAATCTTAAACAGGAACGCTGGAAAGGTCTGCGCGGCACCTTAGCACAGCCTCATGCGCGAGGAAAAGTGCTGGCCTGCTGCGGCACAGCGATCGCGGCAAGAGGCCTGCGGCAAAAGGCTCGATTGCCAAGCCCTTGTGAGCCGCTGATGAGCCGGCGGCGCAGAGAGCAAAAAACGGATTTCGTCAAAATTTAGGGCGAAATCGCGTCGAAGCGAGGGCTCAGCCCGCCGCGACAGAAGCCAGGGCCGCATCAAGGCTCTCGGGCGGAATGGGAACGACGAGGGGCCCCTGCGTCCAGATCAGCAGCATGCGCAAGGCCTTGTTTGGCCAGAGCGGCGCCAGAACGGCACGATAGAGGGCCAATTGCGTGAGATGGGCGGCGGGGGTCGCGGCGAGCGCGCAAGGGGTGCCGGTCTTGTAATCGGCCAGTAAAATGTCTCCGGCCGCTTCACCGATCCGGTCCACTTGTCCCGCCACCTCGATCGTCCGCTGCCCAAGCACGAGGCGGCCCGCCACCGCAAACTCGGCTCGCGAACCTGGCCCGTAGAGACCGGCAAGCTCCGGCAGGTCAATCACCGCCAGCGCCTCTTCGGCGAGATTTTGCCGCGAAATTTCATCGAGGCCCGCGGCCCGGGCAGCAAGGAACTCCAGCGCCGCGGGGCGCCGGTTCGGTGCCGCGATGTCCGGCAGATGCTGCAGGAGCAGATGGATCAAGCGGCCGCGCTGCGTGGCGGCGCGCCGTATTTGCCCCCGTCCCGGGGAGTCGCGGCGGCCGGCCGTCTCTTCGAGCGCGCACGAAGGCGTAACGGGCTGCTTCGCATCGGCTTCGGGCGGTGCGGCGCTTTGCAGCCAAGCGGGCAAGACCAAATTTGGGGCGCCGGCAACGGCGCCAGCCTCCGCCCATTCGCCTGCGGCCGGTGCATCGCTCCCGTTTGAGACGAAACGCAGAATTTCTTCCTCGCCGTTCCAGAACGCGGGCGCCGTCTCCATTCCCGCGTCCTCGCCGAGCGCGGCCTTGATCATCCTGTCCCAGCTGCCGGGGTCCGGCTCTCTCGCCCCATGAAACCCTGAGATATAAAGACGCTCCTCGGCGCGGGTCAAAGCCACATAGAGAAGCCGCTTGTGTTCTTCCATCGCCGCCCTGCGTGCCGCTTCGCGGGCGGCGGCGACCGCCGCGCAATCGAGCTCCTTCCGCGGCGACCAGGCGATGGTCTCCTCGCCAGGCACATTTGTCGTGAGCGTAAAAATCTTCGGATCGTGGCGCGGTGCCGGCACGCCGCAGGTATCCGGAAGAAACATGATCTTCGCTTCAAGACCCTTGGCCGCGTGAATGGTCATGACGCGCACCACATCTTCGCCCGTCTCCATGTCGCGCTTGATCGAATATTCGATCCCGGCAAGATCGTCGAGAAACGCCGCGAGCGAAGGCGCCTCGCCCGCCTCATGCGCCATGGCAAGATTCAAGAATTCGTCGAGCGCATCGCCCGCTTCCCGGCCGATCTTTCCTTCGAGGGCGCGGCGCCCGCCCTCTGGCCCGAGAAGACTCGCATAAAAAGCAAAAGGACCTTCGGCGGCCCGCGCCCGCCAAAGCGCGAGCTTGCTCGCGGCCCCCGCATGTTTTGGCTCTGTGGAGGCTTGCAGGGCATCAAAAAGGCTGCCGCCCCGGCCCGGCGCGAGCGCCAAGAGATCATCATCGTCGAGTCCGATGAGCGGCGATTTCAACACACAAGCGAGCGCAAGATCATCTTGCGGAAGCAGGCTCGCTTGCCCGGCCGCCATGAGATCCATGACCGCGATATGTTGCGTAAGGTCAAGCCGGTCGGCGCCAGCGGTTGGGATGTCAAGCGTCTTCAGCGCCCGAATGATGGCCTCGAAAAAGGCGCCGCGGGTCCGAACGAGGATCAATATGTCGCCAGGGCGCGCCGGCCGCCGGGTCGCGCCGTCATGCACGAACGCTCCCGAATTTGGATCGATGAGCTGCGCGATTTTTTGGGCAACACGCTTGGCCACGATATTGGCCGGGTCTTGCTGATCGAGGAGGTCGAGCGGGAGCCTCCAGTCACGCGGATTTTCGTTCGCCGGCGGCGCGACGAGCGGCCAGAGCTCAACGAGACCAGGCAGATGACGCTTCACCGCTTGATGCGGCAACCAAACATCCCTGGCGGCGACAACGCCGGTCTTATGATCGCCATGCTCGAACAGTTTGTCGATCGCGGCAAGCACACCCGGAGCCGAGCGGAAAGACGCGTTGAGCGGAACATGCGCGAAGCTGTGCCCGCCATCCGTAAATCTTTTATCGAATTTCCGCCGCATCTCGTCGAACATTTTTGGCGCGGCGCCCTGGAAGGAAAAGATCGATTGTTTTTCGTCGCCGACCGCGAAAAAGGTGCGCGGCGCGTGGCTTTGCCCGCGCCCGGCCGCGAAATCACCCGTAAGCTCTTCGAAAATCTTCCACTGGGCCTCGCTCGTATCCTGCGCCTCATCGACGAGAACATGGTCAATTCCCGCATCGAGCTTGTATAGCACCCAGCGCGCATCGATGCGTTCGAGCATGCTCAAGGTTTTGCCGATCAGATCGTCAAAATCGAGAATGCCGCGCGCGGCTTTCTCCTCGCCATATCGTCTGAAGATAAGGCTTGCGATCTCGATCAGCGCGTCCGTGCGCTCGAGTGTGGCGGCGGCCTTGCGTTCCTCGCGTAGCGCTTCGAAGCGGAGCTGCTCGCCCTGAAGTTCAGCCTCGATTTCGGGATGCGCCCGCGCGAGACTTTTGGTCAGCAGAAACTTGCGAGGTTCGTCGTTCGCGGCGAAGTAAATGGCGAGATAGGAGTCGAGGCAATCTCCGAGGCCTGCGCCAGAATCCGCTGCGCGATAGGCCGCAAGCGCTTGCCTGAACAAATCCGCCTTTTTTTGATCATTCGCGGTTCCTTGGCCAAGGAGTGCCGCGAGCTCGCTCCAGCGCTCCGGCGCGATGCCATCCTCGGCCATCTCGCGCTCGATGGAAGCCATATCGCGGCCCTCGGTCAGACCCAGGGCGCGGCGCAAATTCTCCGCCGCGACTTCGGGAGAGCGCGCGCGCGAAATGGCGCTCTGCCGCATTGCTTCTTTGATGAGCTCTTCAAAAGCGTCCGGTCCGCAGTCCTCGTTGAGGCGTTCGAGAGCCGCGCCGAGCGTGACCGTGCCGGAATTGGCCTCGGCGAGAACCTCGCGCCGGGCGCGCTCTAGCAATTCCGCCTGGCCCTGCTCGTCCGGCACTTCGAACCGCGCCGGGACATTGGCTTCGAACGGAAACAAATGCAGCAGCCTTTCGCAAAAGGCATGGATCGTTTAAATCTTCAAGCCGCCCGGCGTCTCGAGCGTCCGCGTGAAAAGCTTGCGCGCCGCGGTCAAGTCCTGGCGACCCGGCTTTGCCGCTCCCACCGCAATGATCTCTTGCGCAAGTTCGTCGTCGGCAATCCGTGTCCAGCGGGCGAGCTTATCGAAGACGCCCGATGCCATATTCGCGGCCGCGGCCTTGGTGAAGGTCAAACAAAGGATATTCGAGGGCGCGACGCCTTGCAGGAGAAGCCGGATCACCCGGCTAGCCAGCACATGCGTCTTGCCCGAACCGGCATTAGCGGAAACCCAGACCGACTGTTTGGGATCGGAGGCCTTGTGCTGTTTGCCGAGCGTCTCCGCGGGGATAGTGAAGGACGCCATTACTCGCCGCCCTCCTCCGCCTCGCCGCCCCTTGACCATTCCTTGGTCCGGGCGAGATGGTCATAAACATTATAGTGCTTGGCATATTTCGGGAAAGGCCGCGGCGGGTAGGGTGTCGCGGGATCGCGGAACTGGGTGAGCAGCTCAATAAGCCCAACATAATGGTCTTCCGCGACGTCCATGAAATTGGCGTTGGCTCTGGCAAAAGAGACGGGTTTTTCCAAACCGCCGAGCGCGCCGCCGAGTTTGACATAAAGGGCCTCGACGGTTTCGATTGTGCATCCAAGGTCAAAGGCACCCCGAACGCACATCGCCGCTTCCAGGGTGAGCTGCGGCGCGAAGCCCACGTTAATTTCATTCGTTCCGGGCAGCGTGCCCGTCTTGTAATCGACGAGCGTTACGGTTCCATCCTTATTCAGCTCGATCCGGTCGGCGCGCGCTCTCAGGCGAAAGACGGAGCCATCTTCAAGATCAATCTCGAGTTCGCCTTTGGCCTCGGTTTTTATCGTCTTGATCCGGTCGCGGCGCCTTTCTTCGAAAGCAAGGTAAAAAGAGATTGAGGCTTCGAGCCGCGGCCATATGAGTGCGGCGAAGGCTGGGTCTTGCAATTGCCGGTCAAACCCCTGGCGCAGGAGGGCGCGAAGTTCGTCCCGCGCGCCGGCCGGCAGGGATCCGGCCGGGTAAGCCTTCACAAAGCGCTCCAGCGCCGCATGCATCACGCTGCCAAATTCCGCGAGACCGTCCGCCCCTCCGAGTGGATCGAGGGCTTTTAGGCGCAAGATTTTTTCAGCGTAAAGGGCATAGGGATCGCGGCGCAAGGTCTCGATTTGGGTGACGCTGAGATGTTTGGGGCGGAGCTCAACCTTCGGCCGCGGCAGCGGTCTTTCGCCCGGCGGCGTGACCTCGCGTGGAAGGTCAATCTCCCGCGCCAAGTGCAGATAAAACTCGCCGCGTTCCCGGCATGTCTCCCACGTCTTGCCGCCAAGCGCCGCCATGCGCTGAAGAAACCGCGACGCCACGGTAGGAGCGCCCTTGCGCTTGCGGGCGCGGCTCAAGATCACTTTGCGCTTGCCCATGGCTTGCGCGAAATCATGCGCTGTTTGCCCGAGTTTGCACTCGGGCGGCGTCAGCCCCAAGGCGGCGCGCATCGGCCGGTTGAGAAAAGCATCGGTCCGCGCCTGCGGCGGCCACACAGTCTCGTCGAGACCGGCAAGCAAAATGACGCCGGTGTCGATGAGGCGCGCTTCGAGAAGCCCGAGGATTTGGAGGCGCGGATGCGCGGGCGCGGCGCCGCGAAGGTGGACCTCGCCAGCCACCGCCGCGAAAAAAAGCCTATAGGATTCGGCATCGAAGGTCATGCGATCCTGGGCGTTTTGCGCCAGCTGATCGAAGAGCGTGTCAAGCGCCTCGCGATCTCCGTCATCATCCGCGGTGCTTGCAATCGCTTCGATGGTTTCGCGGTGCGCCGCGACCCACCGGTCCAATGTGACCTCGCCGCGCAAGTTCAACAGCGGCGCGAATTGGGCGCCGAGGCGAACCAAAAGATCCCTCAGATCGTCCCACTCTTTTTCGGAGATCCCCTGCTTGACGGGATGCGCGAAAGGGCTTTTTACGTCCTCGCGCGCGCGCGTGATCAAGGCGTCCGGCTCGCCCGTAAGGCACGAGGCAAGATCAGAGGCATGTTGCGAGCGCAATAGGCCGATTTCCAGGAGCGCGGCGCGCCGTTCAATATCCAAGAGGGAGAGACCGAGCCGCAGCAGCGGGTGCGCAAAGAGCGCGGCGAGGTCCGGCGCCGCCATCTTGCTCGCGGCGCAGGCGATCGTGAGCCGTGCAAAAACCCCAATCGGTTTCGCGGCGAGAGGTTCCCCGGCCGAATCGGCGGCAGCGACATCCCAGCGCAGCAACTCCGCGCGAACGCGGCGGGCGAGTTGGCGATCCGGGGTGACAAGCGCCGTGGTTTCGCCCGGCGTCTCGATCGCCTCCCGCATGGCGATGGCAAGAGCGAGCGCTTCCTCGCGCTCGTCGCGGGCCTCGATCAAACAGACGCCTTGCAGCGCGGCCGCAAGCTCATTGGCGCCAAAGCTTTCTCGAAATTCCATCCATTGGCCGGTCGTCTCCGCCGGACGCAAAGCCTCCGAGACAAATTTGCCGCGCAGGGCGAGATCGGGCGCCGCCTCGCCGAGGCTAACGACGTCTTCGCGCCGCAGTTGGAAAATGGAGAGGAGCCGGCAGAGCGCTGCTTGCGGATGTGTGAACGAGGCCCCGCCATCGCTTTCGGAACCGCCCGCGATCTGCGCCCAGGAGCTGGCGTCGAGATTCTTGGTCAAGGCCGGGCAGAACGACCGCCCCCTTCGGCGCGCGGGCGATGGCGGCAAGCAAGCGCGCGGTCGCGCGGTGCGATCCGGTCGAGCCAATCGCAATGACCGGGCCACCCGCAGCGCCATCCTGAAGACGGCCGATGTGCGAGCCGATGAGCGCGTTTTGCCGCCAGGCCTTGTCCACGCGTTTGCATTCGGCCAGCATCCGCGGCCATTCCTTGATCGCGATATTGAGGAAATCAAGCGTGATCCGCCAGTAGGCGTCGAACTCCGGCAAGACGTGAGGATTGAGCTTTGCCCACGCCACATCCTCGATGATCAATTCGTCAATGAGATTGGCGAGTTCGCCGGACAAATACCAGGCATCGGCGGGGGTCGCGGCGACAAGAAATGCCTCACGCGTGTCAAACTCGCGTTGGCCCTGCGCGCCGACCGAACGATGGCATGGCGCAGGGCCTGCGCCCAGGTGAGGATCAGTTGGGCGAGCCGCATCCGCCGCTCGATTTCGCCCGCCGCCTGGGGAAACGAAGGCTCGCAGGGGGAGCCGAACTCCGCGTCATCGAAGAAGAGACTCGCCTCGGCCTCTTCGAGCGCGCCAAGCGGCAAAATGCGCGGCAGCACCATCGAGGGACGGTCAATCGCGCGGGCGAGCTCTTCGGCGAGGGCGCGCGCCGCGCCGCGCGTCGGCACATAGATCGTGGCATCCGCCATCGCGAGCGGCGCGAGATTTTTCGAAAAGCCTTCGACCACGCGGCCTTCGAGCAGCGCGCTGGCAAAGGTTTTCAGGAAAGGCGCACCGGGCGCGATGGTAAAGACGTTCGCCGCCTGCATGAAACTTCCGGCATGAGCTCAGCGCATGGTCTGATGTCAGAATTACTGGATAGGATCATGCGGCAAAACAATAGGAAAAAATAAATTAAGATTTCCCATTGAAGCGGCACGGTCTTAGGCCGATTCGACGGAACAAGAGTGTCGGCTTTATCGCTCCTATCCGCCACAGTCCGGCGCACTTATCCATAAGCGCGCCGCGCCGTGACCGGCCGCCGGACTCCATCACTCACCGGTTGATGAGCCATAGAACGAGCGTCAGAACCGCGCTGATCAGCAATCCCGTCGTGATCGGAAAATAGAAAGAGAAATTTTGATGCTCGATAACGATGTCGCCCGGCAGACGCCCGAGCCTGAGCGGAGCGATCCACCGCCACAGGAGACCAACCGCCACGAGGATCAGTCCGAGCAGGATTAATATCCGTGACATTGTGATGTCCATCCATTCGAAAAATGGCTTTCGTTCCGATAGCTATGGCTGAAGTCCGCGGACAGCAAGCGCATCTTGGCGTGATGCTGCCCCGATCGAGGATGCCTGCGTATCGCCCGATGCCTATGAGCGCTGCATTTTATCGAAACGTTTGACGGCGCGATCCCGTTTCAGCCGGGAGAGCCTATAAATCCAAACAGCCCGGCGAGCTGGTCGATCTCGTGCTGGAGACATATGGCGAGCAGACCATCGGCCTCCTCGATTTTTTCGGCGCCGCTCAAATCCTGGTAACTGACCCGCACATGCGAAGGGCGTTCGATCTCTTCCGTGACGCCCGGCATGGAGACGCTGCCTTCTTGGTGTGGAACCATGTCGGCGGAAAACCCAGACAATTTGCGGATTGACGTAGGTCCGCGCGCCCTCCGCCGCGGTGAGTTCGATCACCGCCAGCCGCTTCATGACACCGATATGCGGGGCGGTGATTCCGATCCCAGGCGCCGCCCGCAACGTCTCCAAGAGATCGGCCGCAAGGGAGCGAAGATCCTCGTCAAATGCAGCGACACACTCGGCCTTCGCGCGAAGACGAGGATCAGGAAATCGCAGGATCGTCCGCACCGTCACGGCGTCTTCCCACATCCGGCCCCCATGGGCCATCGAGGCCGAGGGCATTGTCAGATGTGGATGCCCTTCGGCGCGTGACCCAAACAGTCGTTTCGGATTTGATTTGCGGCGGAAACAGCGCCTAGATTTTGGCCTTGAGGTCTTGGGCGACCCGCAAGGAAATCTTCTTGCTCGGCTTGATCTTCATGCTCTCGCCCGTTGCCGGATTGCGCCCCATCCGTGCCGCACGCTTCTTGACCTGCAAAATCCCAATTCCACTGATGCGAACTTTCGCGCCTTTCTTGAGATGTTTGATAATGGTCTCGATCATGTCGCCAAATAACGCTTCAACTTGCCGTTTCGGCAGCTCATGTTGACT
>CAWAQW010000020.1:0-28041 GCA_963784075.1 uncultured Alphaproteobacteria bacterium
GCAGCCGGTCAGCTCCGAGGCATGGCGCAGTTTGATGAGAGGGGTGTTCCCAATCGCTTCGATGACATTCGCGGGCGCCGCCTCATTTTGGTCAACGATCCTCAACGGCAGTTTCGCAACGTTACGTCCCGCCCGCATCGTCTGTCGAGCAAGGGACGTTCTCGCCGCCAAAAGAGAGGGACATTCGCGGGGCAACGAAGACCGGGATGTTTATTGAAGCATCCCGCGACGCATTCAAATGTTCCCGAAAGACCGGCGGCGCCGGGTGATGAGTTCTTGCGCCCCGCGACCTAGCCAATGCCTTATTTGATGGCGGCTTCGTAGCGTTCCGCGACATAGTCCCAATTCACGAGATTGTCGACGAAGGCCTTGAGATAATCGGGCCGGCGATTGCGGTAGTCGATGTAATAGGTATGTTCCCAGACATCGACGGTCAAAATCGGCACCGCCCCTTGGAGCAGCGGATTTTCCGCATTGCCGGTCTTGGCGACGGCGATCTTGCCATCCTTGACCACGAGCCAGGCCCAGCCGGAACCGAACTGCGTCGTGCCGGCCTGGACAAGGTCCTCCTTGACCTTGGCGATGGATCCAAAAGCGTCAATGAGCGCCTTTTCAAGCGTGCCCGGAATGTTGCCGCCGCCATTGGGCTTGATGGATTTCCAATATTCCGAATGGTTATAATGCTGCGCTGCATTATTAAAAAGCGGTACATTCTTGCCGTGAGTTTCCTTAATGATTTCTTCCAAGGACTTGCCTTCGAGGCCGCTATCCTTCAAAAGATTATTGGCCGTGGTGACATAGGCGGCGTGATGCTTGTCATGATGGTATTCGAGAGTTCTCCTTGGACAGATAGGGCTGGAGCGCCTCGTAGGGATAGGGAAGATCGGGCAAGGTAAACGACATCGGGGGGACTCCTTATTGGGATGGGGGCCGCTATGTGTGTTTGGGCAACCATGAGAGCCGCATAAATAAACGGCCTTGTGCGGCGCGGCAACAGTTTCGGCGGAGGGATGTTGCGGCGGGTTTGTATCCGCTAAGTTTTTCATTTGTGTTTTGGCGGCCAAGGCGCCGTCCCGACGGCAAATGAAGGCCGCGCGCAATTGAACCCCGGCCGGTGTTCCGATTTTCGCTGATGTGCCAGCTTTTTCAGCAATCATGTGACGTGCGAGCAAGATTTATACTCACGGGCTGAGGCGGGATAAAAGATGAGCTATTTGGTCCTTGCCATGGGAGCTTTCCTTTCGGTTTGCGGAGCCTTAGCGCTCTATGCGGGCTATGGCATTATTCAGGTCGAACGCGGCTGGGCGACTTTCATCGCCGGGTCCGTCGCATTCTCTTGCGGCATTGTGACGCTTGCGCTCGGGCTGATTTTGCACCGGCTCTCCAGCCTGTTCGCCCCCCTCAAAGCCGGGAACGAGGCGATGCCGCTGCCGCGCGAACTGGCCCGCAGGACGCAGGGCGAGTTGCGCCGCGAGCCTTCCCCAGACTTCAACCCGGCGGCGGTTCCGCCCATGGCCGCCGCGCCCGCAACCGCCACGGGAGCGGCCGCAAGCCTGCGAAGCTGGGCCCAGCGCCCGCCGCGCTCGAACCTTGCCGCCGCGCGAAAATTCTTGAAGTCTCGCGGGACAGTCTTGCCCGCGGCGCGCGCAACAGCCGAGCCTGATTTTTCCTCGCAAAAGGCCCCCCGCTCTTCGCGCGACGATTTGGAAATGCCGCAAACGAGCGCGGAGCCGCCGTCTGAACCGGGCTTTCGCAGGCCGGCCGAGGAGGGTGCGGCGGCCAATGGGACGGCGGCGAAGGGAGAAGCGCCGCCTGCCGCCGCTCCACGCCCGGAGCCGGACGAATTTGCCTGGTCCGCCGACAGCGAACCCGAACTCTTCGATGAGGCGAAATTCGAAGAGGCGAAAGAAGCGCCGCCGCACGAGACGCCCTTTTCCGAAAGGCACGAGCCGCCGGGAGAACCAGAGGGGTCCTCGCACACAGGCGTTCGCTGGCCGGCCGAAACCACCTCGGTTGATCGCCTCTTCGAGGAGGAGATTCTCACTGGAGCTGGACACGGTGCTGGAACAGCGAAACGAGGGTGAGGAGCCTTCGTCCGAGCGCGCTGAACCGGCAGGCCCGAGCCCGGCCCCGCCTGCCGTTGCCGAAGCCGCAAGCGATGCGGCGGAGCCTTCGCGTGACTTACCCTCGCTCCCGTCCGGCGCCGGCCAAGAGGACCTTGCCATCGTCGGACAGTATGAATCGGAGGGGACGTCTTTTGTGATGTATTCCGATGGGTCCATCGAAGCCCGGACGCAACACGCGGTGTTTCACTTTAAATCCATGTCCGAGCTCAAATCCTTCTTGGAAACGCAAAGGCAATCGTCCCAAGAGTCCCCGAACGACTAGCCTGTTCGAACCTCACCTTCATCGCCGCCTCCGGTGCAGGCGAGGGCGAAGGCATATTGCAGCGCCACTTCGTCCAGATGATCGAGGCGTCCCGGCGCGCCGCCATGCCCGGCGCCCATGTTGGTCATGAGGAGGACGGGATTGGGGCTTGTCGTCATGGCGCGAAGTATCGTGACCCATTTCAGCGGCTCCCAATAGGTCACACGCGGATCGGTCAGGCCGCCGAGCGCCAGAATGGGCGGGTAGGGCTTGGCCGCGACATTGTCATAAGGCGAATAGGCGCGCATGGCCGCGAAGACCTCGGGATCGGCGATGGGATTTCCCCATTCGAGCCATTCCGGCGGCGTCAAAGGCAGCTCCGCATCGAGCATTGTGTTCAGCACATCGACAAAAGGCACGTCGGCGATCACGCCGGCGAACAATTCGGGCGCGAGATTGACGGCGGCGCCCATGAGCATTCCGCCGGCGCTGCCGCCCGCCGCCACGATCCGCCCGGCGCGCGTGAAGCCGCACGCGATGAGATGTCTTGCCGCGCTGATGAAATCGGTGAAGCTATTTGGCTTGTTGCTGAGTTTGCCGCCGGTGTACCAGTGCCAGCCCTTGTCGGTGCCGCCGCGAACATGCGCGATCGCATAGACGAAACCGCGATCGACGAGGCTGAGGCGGGTCGCGGAAAAGGATGCCGGCACATGCGAGCCATAAGCGCCGTAGCCGTAAAGCAACACGGGCGCGGATTGATCGAGGCGCAGACCCGCGCGGTAAAGGAGCGAGATCGGAATTTCTTCGCCGTCCTCGGCGGTCGCGAAAAGCCGCCGGGTCACATAGTTCGAGGGGTCGTGGCCTGAGGGAATGGTCTGCCGCTTGCGGAGAACCCGCTCACGAGTCCTCAGATTGTAGTCGTAGGTTTCCCACGGCGTCGTCATCGACGAATAGGTGAATTGCAGCGTTTCCGTCGCATATTCCAGACGATCTTCGAGGCCGAGCGAATAGGCTTCTTCCGCAAAGGCGATGGCATGTTCCTCGCCGCTGGCGAAATGCCGGATGACGATGCGTGGCAGCCCGGCGTCGCGCTCGATGCGCACGAGGTAATCCGGATAGACCATGAGCCTGATGATCATGCGCCCGCGCTCATGGGGGACTTCCTCGACCCAGGAGGATTTCCCCGGGCTCGCGAGAGGCGCGCTCATGATTTTGAAATCTTCGGCGCCGCCGTCGTTGGTGCGCACAAAAAGCCGGTCACCGTGATCTTCGACATCATAGCGCAGACCGGGCGTGCGCGGCTCGATCAAGCGGGATGTAGCATTGGCGTCGAAGAGATCGATGAGATGGATTTCGGACGAATTGTGATCGCCGACGCTTATGATGGCAAAATGCCCCGTTTGGCTGCGCCGCAGATGAATGAATAAACCCGGATCGTGCTCCTCGAAGACGCGAATGTCGGTCGAAGGATCGCTGCCGGTGATGTGCCGGAAAACCTCGGCGGGCCGGTGATTTTCATCGGTGCGCACATAGTAAAACCCGCGGGAATCCGCCATCCAAACGAGATTGCCATCGGTATCCGTGACCACGTCCGAAAGGTCCGCGGCCGCGCCCATGGCGCCCGCTTCGCCGCCGCGAAGGTCGCGGACCCGGATCGCATAAAGTTCCGAGCCGGTCTCGTCGGCACTCCAGCCAAGCTTGCTATGATCCGGGGAGTGGCACGCGGCCCCAATCTCAAAAAAGCTCTTGCCGCGCCCCTCCGCGTCGCCGTCGAGGAGAAGAATTTCGCCGCCGCCGGAGCGCGCGGCTCGGCAAAAGAGCGGGTGCTGTCCTCCCGCCCGGTGGCGGGCATAGTAAAGCCACGGGCCATCCGGCTGGGGAACGTCCGCCTCATCTTCCTTGATCCGGCCGCGCATCTCGGCGACGAGCGCCGCGCGCAGCGGCGCGTGGGGCGCGAGCATGGCCTCAGCATAGCTGTTCTCGGCCTCGAGAACGGCGCGGATATCGCCCGGCAAAGCGGCGGGATCGCGCAAAACCTCCTGCCAGTTCTCCGCCTTGAGCCATTGATAGTCGTCGCTGAGCGTGACCCCATGCAGGCTTGTTTCCGCGCACCGTTTCGCCACGGGAGCCGGCGTTTTTGGACGGGCCGAGCCAAAGGGTGACCATTGATGCTTGCCCATCCGTATCTTCTCCTTGACGGTGCGTTGCTTATAGGTGACTTGGAGGGCCGCAAGCCCCACCGCAAAGGCCGGGCAGGCCCGGGACCAAAGCCATCGCTTTATTCAAGCGCGGCCCGCATCTTTCAACGTTTTTTTTATTTAGCGCAATAAAGTGTAGGCGTTGCTACTTGCGGAAGTCCCGTGTTGCCTTTAGAAAGGGCGCAAGTTCTTGAAAGTTGATTCGCAAAAATCGCTTAAAAGAGCTTTTGTCTGGCCGGTCTTGCCACGGTGGGCATATATAGGCCACCGCCATCAAGCCCATATACTACCGGCGACGCCTTCTATTCAGGGATATCGAGCGCCATGAGCGAAGTCGCAAGTTCCAACAGTTTTATCGAGCTGGCCGCGGATATTGTTTCGGCATATGTGAGCAATAATTCGGTGCCGGTGAACGATCTGCCGTCCTTGATCAGCGACGTGCATTCGGCATTGCTGCGGGTCACATCGGGCACGGCGGTCGTGGTGGCCGAAACACCAAAGCCCGCAGTGCCCACCAAGAAATCCATCACACGAGAGTTTCTCGTCTGCTTGGAAGATGGACGAAAATTCAAGTCGTTGAAGCGGCATCTGCGGACCCAATACAATATGTCTCCCGATGAATACCGCGAAAAATGGGGTCTCCCCGCCGATTATCCGATGGTGGCTCCGGATTACGCCAAAGCACGTTCGAACCTTGCCAAACAAATGGGCCTTGGCCAGCAACGCCGCCGTAAGCGATAAGCGGGTAGCCGTCAGGGAGTGGCTCTGGCGTGCCGCGCATGTGACAACGGCCGCCGCCCTATTGTCTTGTCAGCTTCTTGTCAGCTTCAAGCTTTTTGCCGCTTCGCGAATCGCCGCCGCCTCGGGTGAAGGCTCGGCGACGGGGCTCCCCGTCTACGCCCAAAAGCGCAAGCGCATGCATGATGTCTCTCAATTGCCGGCAGATAGGCGTCACGATTGATCGCGCATGCTCCGCATGCCGCTTTGAAACGCCCCTGTAAAGTTCTGGGTCGATGCCGGTTCAAGCGGCTGCCGGTCTCGGCGCGTGTCAAACGGCGGCGCGGGCATCGTTCTTGATGCGCTCGACCATCGAGCGGACACCATTCGACCGCTGCGGCGTCAGATGCTCCGAAAGACCAAGGCTCGCGAATAAGCCCTCGGCATTGGTGGCGAGGATCCGCGCGGCGGTCTGGCCGGAATAAAGCGCCAGAATAAGAGCCACAAGCCCGCGGACAATATGTGCGTCGCTGTCGCCTTTTAAGTGGAGGACGGGGCTTCCCGACGGATCCTTCGCGACGTGGGTCTCCAGCCACACCTGGCTCACGCAGCCGCGCACTTTATTGTTCTCGTTGTGAGCGGCCTCGTCCAAGGGTTCGAGACCCCGGCCGAGTTCGATCAAATAGCGATAGCGGTCCTCCCAATCGTCGAGGAAATTGAAGTTCTCGACAATCTCGTCAATTTTCGTGGTGGTCTGAACGGCCGTCATAAATATCTCACCCTCTGATGGTGCAAAGCGCGTCGTCCCAAGAGAAAACCCTGCTCAACCATCGGTTCAATTTCCGCCTCCACCGCCAGACTCAGGGCTTTTGAGGCCGCAACGGGCATGGGTCAGTTCGCTTGTTTCTAGGCCGTGGCATAATCTGTGCCAAACACCCCTGGAATTCCTCCGCAGCCTCTTTATCTATGCGTAATACTTAGGACGCCGCGGCCAAACCCGCAATTGCGAGAGCGCCGTCATCTCCTCGAGGCACCTAGGAAATAAATTTGCCGGATTTGTCCTTGCCGCCCTTAAGACAGGGGCGACCTCTAGCCAGAGGCGGGAGCAAACGCGCACATTCTTTAGCGATTTGGGCGGGCCCGGCGCGCCAATTTGGCAACCACTTCTACACCATAGGACAATTTTCCGGCCGATTCCGCCGCAGAGGCCTGGCTTCCCGTAGTTTTAAGGGATTTGGTTAAGAAGGCTCTGGCAGGCTCCAGGCGGCCATCGAACCCTCACCCGGGTTCGAATTGGCCGAATGGAGTGTCGTTTTGAATGCCCTGCCGATTCTTGTAGCGGCCATGGTCTTCGCGATTGCGGTGCGAACCGGTCTTGTCCGTCTGCGGATCTTGCGCCGCGAAGCCGCGCAGGCCCGCGCCGATCATGACGATGGTCTCGCCGAAACCATGGGCGGGCTCATTTTACGTTGCGACGGGTCGGGCTCGGTGACGTCGGTCAGTTCAAATTGCGCGGCCTTGTTCGGCGTGCCGCGCGGGGCCTTGATGGGCCACGGGTTCTTCGAGCGTGTCCAAGTCGCCGACCGGCCGGCGTTTCTGAAAGCGATTTCGGATGCCCGCGCGGGCTCCGTCACGGTCACAACGACCTTGCGCTGGCGCGGCTCCGGACGAGTTGATCGCGGCGATTACGCCGAGCCGGTTTTCCTTTGGCTCGAAATGCGGGCGCGCCTTGGCACAAAACGCCAATCTAGCGGGGACGAAGCCCAAACCGGCGGCGTTGTCGTCATCCTTCGCGACGTGAGCGAGGCCAAGCGCGATGAAATGGAGCTCGCCGAGGCGCGCGCCGCGGCCGAGGAAGCCAAACTCGGCAAAGAGTATTTCCTCGCGCATGCGGGCCATGAATTGCGCACGCCGCTCAACGCCATCGTTGGCTTTTCGGAGTTGCTCGGCGATCCAAATTTGGCCCCGCTTGAATTTGAAAGACAAGGCGAATACGCGAGGATCATCCACCAATCGGGACGCCATCTTCTCGCCGTCGTCAATTCGATCTCAAACATGGCAAGGATCCAATGCGGCGCCTTGGCGGTTGAGCGCGAGCCCTTTGCCGTGGCGCCCTTGATCGATCTTTGTTGCGACATGGTGAAACTTCACGCCAAAAAGAGCGGAGTTCGAACTCCTGCGCGCCTACCCGGAAAATCTTGCCGAGATCACCGGCGATAAACGCGCCTGCACCCAGATTCTCGTGAATCTTCTTTCAAACGCGATCAAATTCACGCCGGCCAATGGGAGCGTGACCATTAGCGCGAGACCCGAACGTCATTTTCTTTTGATCCATGTGGCTGATACCGGAATAGGAATCGCCGCGCGCGATCTCGCCCATCTCGGCGATCCGTTTTTTCAGGCCCATGTGGTGCCTGACGGCCTCGATAAAGGAACCGGCCTTGGCCTTGCCATCGTGCGCGGCCTCGTCGGCCTGCAAGGAGGCGCCATCGCCGTCGCGAGCGAATTGGACAAAGGGACTTGCGTTTATGTTCGTTTGCCGCTCGATTGCCGCCATCTCGCCGGCCCGCCGCGAGGCCCGGCCAAGATCGAAACCATCGCCCGTTTGCCTCACCACGACGAGCGGGACCTTTTCAATCAAATGACGGTGCAGAAAATTGCGTGAAGCCTTGGCCACGGCCGACCATGATTTCGTTTTGAGCGAGCCGGCGTCGAAACTGAAACGTTTGCGGGAGACGCTGCTGAATGTGCAAAGGCGCGGTTTAGGCCGGACGGCGCGGCGCGGCAGGCGCTATGTGAGCGTTATCGCCGCTGGCTTTTTCGTCACTTCGACGGCGGTCATTCTCCTCAATGCGCTCGCCTGGCAAAAGACCCGCCATCCCGCGCCCCTGTTCTCGCGCGCCAGCCCTTCTGTTCAGTCCAAGGCCCCGGCGGCGGGTCCCGCCAAGGCACCTTCCATCGCCGAGATCACCGCGGTTCCTGCGCCACGGCCCCAGCCTTCCGTTTCATCGGGCTCGGCGCATGACGTGAAGCCAATGGAAAAGCCGCCCGCGCAAAAATCATCGCCGGACAAGCCGCCGCTCGAGACGCAAGCCAGCGGGCATCCGCGGCAAAGCCGGGTCAATGCTTCGCCCGCAAAGCCGCATGACGAAATTTCAGAATTGCTAACGGTGCCGCCGGCGCCAAAGCCAAAGCCAGCGCCAAAGCCAAAGCCGGCGCCGCATGCCCGAGCCGCCAGGGTGGAGGCAGCCCCCGCCGCGCCGAGCAAATCGGTGCTGGCGGCGCAGCGGGCGCTCGTCAAATTGGGGTTTGTCCTCAACCCTGACGGCGTCGCCGGGGCGACGACACGGCAGGCGATCGAAAGCTATGAACGCGACCATGGACTTCCCGTGCGTGGCGAGCTTACGCCCGCCCTCATGCGCCGATTGAGCCGCGAAACGGGCATAAGCAACGCGCGATGAAACCAGCGGCGGGCGCGCTGACCCTTCGATAGCTGTTCGAGCAGCATAAGCCCTCAGGCTTGGCCATTGCCGCGAAAACCGGCGAGACGGCCCCTGCCGCCACGCCCCTCTTCGCCTGCGCGCGGGCCGGTTTGGCTTCATCGCGCGCCGCCCCGTCAATAACCGCTTGCCGGTTTCAATGATCTCGATAAGGTCGCCCGGCAGCTCGGAAGTCCGCCGATTGTGCCTGCCACCCGCAGGTCCGTCGTTCCGGTGTTTCTTGTTCGCGTGCCCTTGGCGGCATCGGCTTTGAGGAACACTGGCGCCTCGCTGGTGCCGTTGCCATTCGAGCGCCGGACGTGCCTCGCATCGAAGGGGCGGATTCACGTGGACCATTTTGGCTTTGTGTGAGGTGACTCATGGCGAAAACTCCCCCGAGTCTGGCAATCGCGGCCGAAAAGGTCTGCTTCCTCATCATCAAGGCGCGCGAATTCGACGCGAAGGATGCGGTGACCGATCCGGACGGTGCCTCCAACGCAACCGACGACAGTATGATCTCTGTCTTGGAGGATCACCGCGACGACCCCGTCGTCAATGAGATCCGGGGCTTTGTTGGAGCCTTGAACGAGGACGAGCAAATCGATCTCGTCGCCCTGGCTTGGCTTGGGCGCGGTGACGGCACGATCGACGACTGGGGCGAATTACGAGCTGAAGCCGCGCGGGCGCACAACAAACGCACGGCTGGCTATTTGCTTGGGATGCCCCTTCTCGCCGATTACCTCGAGGAGGCTTTGTCTCTCTTCGACTTGTCCTGCGACGATGTCGCGATGGACCATTTGTGATTTTGGCGCCGAACGCTCACCGAAACGATGGCGGGATGGCAATGCCAAGGTGAGCAACGGCGGCGCCTTTTCGTGGCACGTCTTTGGCCGCTCACGCCACATAACTGTCCGGCATTTCCATCGGGCCGCCGTAATAGCTGATGTAGCGCTCTTCCAAATCGGCGAGCGGCAGGATCGTGAAGACGTCGGTTGTCCCGAACTGCGCGTCGATCACCGCCCCATCGCCGAATTTCGCTCCGGCGCGCAGATAGGCTTTGAGCAAGGGCGGCAATGCCGCCAATCCCTTGCGCGCGTCGATCGCCTTGCCGTCGAGGATCGCCATGTCCACGCCCCGCCTATGGAGCGGCCGGACCTGCCATTCCTCGCTGGCCAGCGCGTGCCCATGCAGGAAGCTCAACGGCACGGAGAGCGCTCGCGGATCGACGCCAGGCAGGCTCGCGCAGCCGATGAGCACGTCGATGCGATGATGTTTCGCATAGATCCAAAGGCCCCGCCATAAAAGCTCGATGACCCGTTTCGACCGGTAGTCCGGATGGACGCAAGAGCGGCCGAGTTCCAAGAAGCGCTTGCCAGGATGACGGGCGAGCAAGGGCGCAATCGCGAATTCGGTTCCGCTGTAGAAGCCCTGGTGACTTGCCGCGATCTCCCCGCGAAGAAGGCGATAGACCCCGACGACTTTCGGCTTCCTGCGGCCGAGGCGATTGAGCTGATCTCTGTCGATGACGAGGAGATGATCGCAATATTTGTCGAAAGGACACACATCCCGCCGTGTCAGCGCGGCGCGCTGGTGAGGAATGGCCTGGCCTTCCTCGTGAAAGACCTTATAGCGCAGCCGCTGCGCCTTGCGGATCTCCCGGGCTGTCGCCGCAAGGCGGACTTCGAACGGGCCGAACCGGCCAAGCACTGCGGGCAAGCCGGACAAATCGCGGGTGCCGCGGTTTGGGTGCATGAAGGCGGCTGTGTGCCGAACGGCCGCCCCTAGTCCGAAGGGCGTAGCGAGGTTCCACATGAGCCGGCGAATCTCTTTTATTTATGATGTGAAATTTAAATCTAGAAGCCGGACACGAAGGTTTGATGACGAAGGAGCAAGCTCTTGTGAGAGAATAAGTGCGGACGTTGTCATCAAACTGCAGGCTGGTGATTATACAAAGGGGGGCGAATCGCACTGCCAACCTGCGGCCCATCATGGCTTATTTCCGCGCCACCGCGCTCATTCTTGCCGTGCTCTTGTTTTTGTGTCTCACCCCTTTGCAATGGGTCGCGCTGCGGCGGCGCTGGCCGCTGCGCCTTTGGCTTCCCGTCCTGTTCGGCCGGACGCTCGCCAGTTTGATTCGCCTAAAGGTTGTCACGGCGCGCGCCCCGCTGCCCGAAGGGCCTCGTCTCCTTGTCGCAAATCACCTCTCCTGGCTCGACATACTGGCGGTGTGCTGCATCGAGCCGGTCTGTTTCCTCGCCAAGCGGGAGATCGGGGCTTGGCCGATTGCCTCCATCTTTCGCGCGCCTGCAGGAAACCGTCTTCGTGGATCGCGAACGGCGCCGCTCGATCCCCGGTGCCAATGCGGCAATGGCGCAAAGAATGCTCTCGGGCCGCCCCATGCTGCTTTTCCCGGAGGCCACGACGGGCGACGGTTCGGCGCTTCGCAAATTTCACAGTTCGCATTTTGCCGCCGCCCGCGATCTTCTTGCCGAGGCGAGCAAGGTCGAGACCGTCTGGGTGCAGCCGGTCGCGATCCGCTATTCGACAGCGGCGGCGGCATGGTTTGGCGATGCGACTTTAATTCCGCATGTTTGGGCCGTTCTCAAGGGCGAGCCGGTCCGCTGCGATCTCGCGTTTGGCAAGCCACTCGCCTATGCCCGGGGCGACAACCGCAAGGTGATCGCCGGCGAGGCCGCATCCGCCATCGCCGGCATGCTCGCCGCCATGGCGCGAGCCGTCGAGCCAGACCTCGCAGGGGAGGCCGGGACGCGGGCCCTCGACCCTCTCGGGGCGAATCCCTAAACACAAGGGCCGCTTTGTGGGGCCCAGGGTCTCCTCTATTATCCCCCGGTTTTATGGTTTTTCCCCCGATTTTAAGCAAGAATCACGCGTCGGGTTCGCCGGCCAAGGCCCATCGCCCCTTAAATCACTCCCAAGTCTCACCGAAAAGACATATGGCCCGCAGCCCGATGTTTTTGCGCACAAATGAGGGCTTCCCGCCGAATGTCCCTGATTCGCGGCGTGGAATGGGCCGCCCATCATTGCCTGGTGCGGCGCTTGCCCGGCCACGAACAGGGCCTTTGTTACGTTTTGTAACCGGAATTGACAATACGTATTAACGATTTGATAAGACTAATTTTTCTAAAGTTTTACCCAGCTTCTCCGGGGGTTTTTTAAGCTTCCGCGGCGATCCCCTTTTGCTCCCTCGGGCGCATGATGCTATGCCTCGATTTGCTCGTATTGGATCCAATGCGGCGAAGAAGCGGCAACTAAGATAAAACCGCCGAGATGCCGGACTTTTCCAATCGTCTCATAAACCCATCTGGACCTCCGATCACGCAAGTGCAAAAGACCCACAGCCTCGCCGATTATGCAACGAAGCGCTTCCGGCTCGCGGGAAAGGCCTACCTTGACCTCGGGGATCCTTTTTTCGCGCCGATCGACACGTTGCGGCGTGCAGCGGATTTAAGTGGCCGCCGCTTCGTCAGTTTCGCCAATTATGATTATCTGGGGCTTGCCTCCCATCCCATGGTTAAGTCCGCGGCGGCGGAGGCTCTGGAAAATTTGGGGATCGGCGCGCTTGGCTCCCGGCTTGTCGGCGGGGAACGATCCTCGCATCGCAATTTGGAGGGCGCCCTCGCCAAATTCCTCGGTGTCGAGGCGGCTTTGACCCTGGTCAGCGGCTATCTCACCAATGTGACGACGATTTCGCATATCCTTGGGTCGCATGATGCGCTTTTCATCGACGAATTGTCGCATAACAGCATAGTGAGTGGCGCCAAGGGGACCACCGCCGAAACCATTATTTTCCGCCATAACGATCTCGACCATCTCGATTTTCTTTTGCGCGAAAGACGGGCCAATTACCGGAATGCGCTCGTTGTCGCCGAGGGCCTTTACAGCATGGATGGCGATGTCGCCGATCTTGCTGGACTTGTCGAACTCAAGGAAAGGCACAAGGCTTGGCTCTTGATCGACGAGGCGCATTCGATCGGCGTGCTCGGAAGCGAGGGTCGCGGCCTTTGGGAACATGCTGGCGTCGATCCGCAACACATCGATCTCATTATTGGGACTTTGTCGAAGACCTTGGGCTCGTGCGGCGGCTTCGTCGCCGGCAAGGAAGCAGTGATCACCTGGTTGCGCTATACGCTGCCGGGCTTTGTTTATAGTGTCGGCCTCTCGCCCGTGATATCGGCGGCGGCGGAGAGCGCCCTCCACTTGATGCAGCAAGAGTCATGGCGCATCGAGAAGCTGCGCCAAAATGCCGAACTTTTCGTGGAGCTCGCGCATGACGCGGGTCTCGATACGGGGCCAGCCATCGGGCGTGGCGTCGTCCCGATCCTTTTCTCCGACAGCCTGGAGACTCTGGCCGCGTCCAGCCATTTGATGGATCACGGCTATTATGTGCCGCCGATCATTCAAATCGGGGTGCCGAAAGATCAGCCGCGTCTGCGTTTTTTCATTTCGGCTCTGCACACCGAGGCGGAGATCAAGGGTGTGACGCAACTTTTGGCGAAGCGGGGGGCCCAGCGTGAAGCCGCAGCCCCTTCGCTGAGCGCGGCGGGTTAAGAACGCCGCCAAATTTCGATCGGCGGCCTGGCATCACGACGCTGCACTTTGCTCGAATAGGCGGGCTGGCACCAAAGCACGGCGCCCGGGCTCGAACAAAATCAAGGTGAGGCCGATGAGCGGGAACGACGGCGAGATCGAAATCATTCCGGCGAAGGGGCTGCGAAACTTTCTTAGCTTTTGCCGGGTCCCCCGGCTTCTCTATCAAAATCAGCCGGGCTTTGCGCCGCCGCTCGATGCCGAGCGCTGGACCATGTTCGCGGGCAAGCTCAATCCGCATTTCAAGCTTGTCCAATCGCAAAGCTGGCTCGCCCGCAAGAATGGCAAGCTGGCGGGGCGGATTCTCGCCCAGGTCTACGACAAAGCCTATACGCCCCTTGGCGCGTCGCCGGCGCAATTTGGCTGCCTCGATGCCATCGATGACGACAATGTCGTCGCTGCTTTGACCCGGACCGCCGAGGATTGGCTGCGCCAGCACGGCGCGACGCTCATTCATGGGCCGTTCTCGCCTTCCATCAACAGCGAGATGGGATTGCTCGTCCAGGGGTTCGACGCCACGCCCATGGTGTTCATGCCTTGGAACCCGCCCTATTTGATCGAATCCTTGGAGCGCCAGGGCTACACGAAAGCACGCGACGTCATTTCCTATCGCTATGATGTCAGCGAGAAGGACCGGCAGGCGAGCCCGAGCATTCTGGCGCGGCCCGAATGGCGGGAAAGGCTCAACATAAGGACCCTCGATCTTAAGAACATCGGCAAGGAAGCCGAGATTATCGTTGATATTTTCAACGATGCCTGGAGCGAAAATTGGGGTTTTGTGCCTTTTACGCTCGAGGAGTTCATGTCGAGCGCCGATGGGCTTAAATTGGTGATGCCGCCGGAAGGCGGCTTTATGGTCGAACTCGACGGCGTGCCGCAGGCCTTCGGGGTCATCTTGCCGAACCTGCATGAGGTGACCGCCGATCTCGGCGGCCGCCTCTTTCCTTTTGGGCTGCCCCGCGTCATCTCGCGGATCAGAAACCATAAATTCAAATCCGGGCGGCTCGCGCTTTTTGGCATCCGCCGCGCCCTGCACCGCAAGGCCGCGGGCGGCGCGGTCATCCTCGCTTTCATCGAGGAAATGCGCCGGCGCAGCCAATCGAGTTCGATCGAACATGTCGAATTCGGCTGGGTTTTGGAAAATAATCTCGGCATGCGGCGGCCGATCGAGCTCTCGGGAGCGAAAATCGACAAGATCCATCGCGTCTATGAGAAAAATCTCGCGGCTTGATCCGGTCACGCTTCCCTGGCGCCACGGAAAGCTGTTTACACGGCAGCGAAGCACGCATCGAAGTGAGCATGCCGGTGAATGTGGCAGGCGATCGCCCGCCCACCATGCGACGCATCGGCGGGACAGCACGGAAAGGACCATCTTTGCATGAACTTTCACGCTTTTGAACGCAAGGGCGCCGATCCAGCCGCATCCGGCGCGCCGCTGAATTCCTTCATTCCCACGACGCTGCCGCGTCCGCACCCTCTGCGGCGGCGCGCCATTCTGGCGGCCCATCCGGAGGTCGCGAGCTTGATCGGGCATGATCCGGTGACGGCGGCGATCACCCTCGCAACGGTCGCCGGGCAGACCTTGATCGCGGCAGGGCTTGGCGCGCTCGGCCTTCATTATTGGTGGGCGGCCCTCATGGCCGCTTTTTGCATCGGCGCCTTCGCCAATCATGCGATGTTCGTCGTTATCCATGACGCGACCCATAATTGCATTTTCAAAGGCAATTCTCTGAACAAATGGGCCGCTATCCTCGCCGATTTGCCGAATGGCTTTCCGACCGCGATGGGGTTTCGCTGCTACCACATGAAGCACCATTCGCATCTTGGCGATTACGATTACGACGCTGATTTGCCGAGCCGCTGGGAAGCGCGCCTGTTTGGCAACAGCGCTCTTGGCAAGGCGGCCTGGATGTTCCTTTTTCCGGTGTTTCAGCTCACCCGCCTGTCCCGGCTGAAAGGCACGGTGCCGATGTGGAGCCGCTGGACCTTTATCAACGGCGCCTGCGTTTTCCTTTATGATCTCGTGATCTTCGTCTGTTTTGGCCCGAACGCGCTTCTCTATCTCTTTGCGTCATTCTGGTTTTCGGTCGGCGGCTTGCATCCGCTCGGCGCCCGCTGGCTACAGGAGCATTTCACGCCCGATCCGGCGCAGGAGACCTTCGATTATTACGGCCCCTTGAACCTTCTTGCGCTCAACATCGGCTATCACAATGAGCATCATGATTTTCCCGACGTGCCCTGGTCGCGGCTGCCGCGGCTCAAGCAAATGGCACCGGAGTTTTACGCCGGACTAAAGACGCATAAATCCTGGGGCGGATTGTTGCTGAAGTTCATCTTCGACCCGCGCTTCACTTTGTACACGCGGGTCGATCGCAGCATGGGCCGGACGTAAATTAGCCGGCCTCGTTGAGCTGATCCGTTGCCGGCAGAACATCGAGAACAGGCTGCGTTTTGGGGGTGCGTTTCCAGGTTTCGGACGCCCCGAAAACGGTTTTCAGAATGGACGGCGAATTCGAAAGGCTGACATAGATCATCAAGGGGATCAGCGAGGTGAGATCGGTTATTACCCGAGCATCATGATTTTCCCGACGTGCCCTGGTCGCGGCTGCCGCGGCTCAAGCAAATGGCACCGGAGTTTTATGCCGGACTAAAGACGCACAAATCCTGGGGCGGATTGTTGCTCAAGTTCATCTTCGACCCGCGCTTTGCTTTGTACACGCGTGTCGATCGCAGCATGGGCCGGACGTAAACTATCCGGCCTCGTTGAGCTGATCCGTTGCCGGCAGAACATCGAGAAGAGGCTGCGTTTTGGGGGTGCGGTTCCAGGTTTCGGAGGCTCCGAAAACGGTTTTCAGAATGGACGGCGCATTCGAGAGGCTGACATAGATCATCAAGGGGATCAGCGAGGCGAGCGTTGCGAGATAGCGCCAAAACGAGCCGCGCCGCAAAATGACATAGGGGACATAGGTCATGCCTATGCCGATCAAGAGGATCAAGACCCCGATCGTCGCGATGCCAGGCTCATAGGGGGCAATATCGCCGCCCCGGATGATCACGCAGAGAGACAAGGTGAGGCAGGCCAGGGCGACACACGGATAAAAGGTCTGGATGAGGATCAAAAAACTCGCCGACAGTTTTCGCCACACAGGCCATTCGGCCGTCCAAACCTCGCCGAGCAGTTTGCGCGCGACCTGCACAAAGCCGTTCGACCAGCGTCTTTGTTGCACCTGCCAATGCGAAACTTTTTCAGGGACAAGTCCGGGCACGACCGGTTCCATCGCGAAAAGTCCGTGCCATCCGGCGATCTCGGCGCGAATGGTCAGATCGAGATCCTCGCAGAGAGAATCGGCCGACCAGCCTTCGGCCGCCGCGATCGCTGCGCGGCGCCAGACCCCGCCGGTGCCGTTGAATTGAAACAGCCAGCCGGCGCGGAAGCGGGTCGCTTGCTCCATCACGAAATGCGCGTCGAACATCAGGCCTTGCGCGCGGGTCAGCCAATTTGTCCGGTAGTTTGCGAATTCGCACCGCGATTGCACGAAGCTCGCGCTTGGATCGGCGATCAAGGCCGGAACGACCGCGCGCAGCCAATTCGCCGGCGGCCGGAAATCGGCATCGAGAATGGCGACAAAAGGCGCATCCGACTGGGCGAGGCCGGCCGCCAAGGCGCCCGCCTTGTAGCCCCGGCGCGTCGACCGCTGAAGATGCGAAATATCAAAGCCGCGGCCCTGCAATTCGCGGACGACAACACCGGCGATCACAGTCGTCCTGTCGGTGCTGTCATCGAGAAGCTGGATATGAAGCTTGTCGCGGGGCCAATCCAGGGCCGCCGCGGACCGCAGGCAATCGGCAACCATCGCGGGTTCGTTGAAAACCGGGATTTGCACCAGAACATGCGGAAGGTCGGCTTCGTTCAGGACCGGCATCGCAAGCCGCTTGCCGAGAAGCCTGCCGGTCGCTTGCTCAAAAAGATTGATTCCGATCAGGATCAGAAAGCCGCCGCCGACGAAAAGAAGCCCGCAAAAAGCGGCAATCAAGCCGGTCTCGCATCCAATTCTGAAGAGGTCCACAACACTCAATGGCCACCCCCGTGACACGGTCACTTCCGGTTCGCTGCCCCTGCCCATTGTCTGGGTCTTCGTGCTCAGGGCGTCTCCTGGATCAAAAGAGCCTTGAACTTCTGAAAGCGTCCCTCATCACTGACCGGTGTGCCGGCAGGACTGTCCTTCACGACGGCCGCGCGGCGGGTTGGTGCAAGCAACGAGGCCCTTCACACGAGCCATAAGAATAAGCACTACTCAAGCCATGAAGCCCAATTGCGCGATTTCGACAACAAACAATTTGCAACAATTTGTTGCAGGAATTGAGAGATTGCGAGTTAAACTTTAAGAAGATGCGGAGGACTTCGGGAGGATGGGAAGAACGCAAGAACTTGTTAACGAATACGCTCTTGCGTCTTCGGTATGTTGACCTCGAATTGTGCCATAACTTTGTCCACAAAACGGACTGGCAGGATTCGGGAGAGGCGCGCCGCCATATAGAGCGAGCGCGGAAAAGCGATGATCGGCCTGCCCCGTTCGAGACCCCGTTGAATGAGAATGGCGGCCTTTGTGCCACTCATTTCAAGGGGTTTGACCGCGTCAATGCTCTCGTTCAGGGGGGTCTTCACGAAGCCCGGGATGATGAGGCTGACACGCACGCCGCGCGCCTCGATGCGGCCGCGCACGGATTCGCTATAGGCGTGAATTGCGGCTTTTGTGGCGCAATAAGCTGGCGCATAGGGTAAGCCGCGCACCCCTGCGATCGAGCCAATAAAGGCGATTTGGCCGGCGCCGCGCGCGCACATCGGCCCTATCAATGGTTCAACGGTGTTTAAGACTCCGATAAGGTTAATGCCAATTATGGCGCGAACCGCGTCCGGCTCCTCGGCCATGTCTCCGGGGGCGAGGCCGGTCGTTATGCCCGCATTGGCGATGACAAGATCGAAGGGGCGGCGCGCGTCGGCGGCCTTGATCCATTGCGCCATGGCGCCTTGATCGCGCACATCCAGCTGGCCGAGGCTGACGTCAGCGCCCTTCATCCGGGCGGCGGCCGCGACCTCGTCAAGCCGCCCGGCGTCGCGGCCAATCAAGGACAAAGAGACCTCAGGGCTTGCGTAAGCCAGCGCGAGGGCGCGGCCAATGCCGCTCGATGCCCCCGTGATGAGAATGGATCGTGGCGGCATTTCAGCTCACGGATGCGCGGCTTTGTGGAGCACCGCCGCTTCCGCCACGATCACAAGGTCATCGTTGGAATCGCGCGCGGTCAGCCGGAGAATGAGTTCCGGCTTCGGGATGTTTTGGCTGCGCAGGACGCGGCCCATCAGGCGAATGCCATCGCCAGCCAGCACCGGCCGCAGAAACTTCGCCGAAAGCCGTGCGATGAAGAGATCGCCCCGCCAGCCCATGATCAAAGGCTCGAAGCAAGAGAGCAAGAGCATGCCGTGGACGGGCGGCCCGGCGAGGCCGGCGGCCTTGGCGACGTCCGGGTCAAGATGCAGGGGATTGTCGTCACCGGACACCACCGCGTAACGGGCGAGCGCGTCTTGCTCGAATGGTCCGAAATTTCGCGCGCTGATCGCATCGCCGGCCTTCGGCCAGTCCGGCGGCGGCCCCATGCCGGCTGCGATCATGATGGCGGTTCCGCGGTGAGCCGCACAATACGCAAGATGGTTTCAAGACGGACGCACATCTCCCCCTCAACGGTCGAAACCGCCGTTTTCAAAGTAAGGCGCGGCGGATTTTCGCTTCGCTCAATATCGATGGCCAGAACATAATCGGTCTCGATGCGCAGAGGTCCTTCATAAGCAAAGCTCTGCGCCTCGTGAACCGGCAGAAAGCCGTCCCCGCCGATCAATTGCAAGATCGCGCGGCGGATGGCGGGAAGCGCAAGCCAGCGGAAAGGGAAGGTCAGAGGGACGAAATCGCCGGTTCCAGCGCCGCCCGTCTCGTGCAAAAATCCAGTGACCTCGCTCCGTTCGGTCCGCACGCGGATGGCGGGGAGCCGAACGGGCGCATTCCCGCCTGGCTCCGGCGCCAAGGCGGCGGCGCCCGCTTGCGGCTGATCACGCGCGGTCATGCCGCGGCGGCGCGCCGGACGATGAGGCTTGCATTGATGCCTCCGAAAGCGAAGGAATTGGTCAAGGCGGTCCGGATCGGTAGGGGACGCGCCTCATTGGGCACGGCATCGACGGGGCATTTGGCGTCGGCCTCGCGCCAGTTGATGGTCGGCGGCGCGACATTCTCGCGAACCGCGCCGATCGTGACGACAAGTTCGAGCGCGCCGGCGGCGCCCAGCGCATGGCCGTGGATCGGTTTCGTCGAGGAAACCGGAAGCTCCGACAGCCGGTTGCCAAAGACGAGCGCCAAGGCCTCCGATTCCGTCGCGTCATTGGCGATCGTCCCGGTGCCATGCGCATTGACGTAATCGATTTCTTCGGCTTCGACCCCGGCGTCGGAAAGGGCGTTGCGTATGCATGCGGCGGCGCCCTGCGCATCGGGCCGCACGGGATCCTTGGCGTCGGCCGAAGTTCCATAGCCAGCGATCTCGGCAAGCGCTTCGGCACCCCGGGCGCGGGCAAATTCCGCTTCTTCGAGGATGAACACCGCGGCGCCCGCGCCGAGGACCATGCCATTGCGGCCTTTGGAAAAAGGCCGGCAGGCGTCCGGCGTGAGCACCCGCAGCGCTTCCCAGGCGAGCATTGAGCTATTGGAGACACAATCTTCGGTTCCGCCGACAATGGCGCGATCCACAAGCCCCGAGCGGATGAGATGGACGCCGATACCGATCGCCTGCGTCGCCGAGGAGCAGGCGCTCGCCACCGCGAAACAGGGCCCGTTCGATCCATATCGGATGCTCAGCATTGAGGGGCAGGCGCTTGGGATCAGCCGCGGGACGGTCAAGGGATCCGGACGCCCCTGCTCAACCAAGGTCAGATAAAGCCCGTCTTCCAATGTATGCATGCCGCCGATGCCGGTGCCGATAATCGTGGCGGTGCGCGGACCCATGGGCTTGGCGGAGGCAAGCCCGGCCTGGCTCACAGCCTCACCGGCGGCGGCGAGCACATATTGCGAAACGGGATCGCAAAACGGCAATTCACTCGCCGAAAGATGCGCGGCCGGATCAAAGTCCTGGACCTGCGCGGCGATTTTGATGCGCCCCCGGTAGGGCCTTGCCAAGCGCGTCTCGCCGACGCAGGAACGCCCATCGCGCGCCGCTTGCCAGAGAGCGGGGGCCCCAATTCCAGCGGCGGAAACCGCCCCCATGCCGGTAACGACGACTTGCCGCGCGCTCGCCATTCAGTTTTTTTCTTTGATGATATAGGCGGCAATTGCGTCGATCAAATCGCCAATGTTCTTTGCCTCATGGAAGGGACCATCCATCGGAATATAGACGTCGAATTTTTCTTCGATGGCCGTCAAAATCATCACGATATCGATCGATTTCAGATCCAGGCTTTCAATCGTCGCGTCGAGCGTGGCTTTCTCGCGGTCAACCATTCCTTCCTTGACGATCACGTCGATGATCTGATTGGCAAGCTCGGTCTGATCGAGGGCTTTTGTTTCCACCGATTACTCCTTGCAAATGACCCGCGGACCCCTGCGGCGACCCGGCGAGATGGGCGGCGACCGTGACGCAGATCAAAACGATAATGTTGGAACTCTACGCCAATCGAACGAAACTATCCAGCCCCGCGGGCCGGCACCATTGACGCAACACGATTCCTGACCTGGCTTAATTCCGGCACGGGCAGGAAATCCAGACCTTAGACATTGGTTAGACCAATCCGCGATGGAAATAAAGCCCTGGCACGCGGCGCTGCACAGCCAATTTCCACAGTTTGGCCAAAAAGCGGCCTCGCGCCCGCGAGGTCCGCCGGGCCCCATCGTCCCAAGGCGGGCGGGAAAACGGCGGTTTACGGAATTGCGACGACGGGAGTCCCAATGCCGACGCGATGATAAAGATCCACCACGTCTTCATTATACATTCTGATGCAGCCATAAGACGCGGCGGTGCCGACGGATTTGCGCATTCTTGCGGTCGTTCCGTGGATCGCAACCTCGGAACGATTCAGGATGATCGCGGCGGCGCCCATCGGGTTGCGCGGCGAGCCGCCGGGGATGACCGACGAAAGTTCCGGATGGTCGCGCCGGACGTCATCGGGCGCCACCCATGCGGGCGAGAAATACTTGCCTTGCACGAAGGTTTCGCCGTGCCAAGCCTTGCCCGCCTTGCCGATGGCGATCGGATAGCGAATGGCGGTCCCGGTTCCGGTGGTGAAATAGAGCTTGCGCTCGCTTTGCTTGATCACGATGGTGCCGGCCGGATAGTCAATAGAAACCGAGACAAACTCGCGCGCGCTGGCCTCTCCCGGAGCCGCCCAAACGGCCAAGCCCGCGAAACCCGCGAAAAGAGAGGTGCCAACCCGCCTCATGCCACGACCGTGGCCAAAACCCATGCGCTGCTTCGTCATCGACGTGCCAATCAAATATCGGAAGGAACCCTTGGAAGCTCAGTAAATCCAGCCTTGGTTCAAAAATTCATAGGCGACGTTCGATCGATGCGAGAATCCCCAATTATGGTTAAAATGTGGTTGCTGCGCGGCTTTCCTGTGACACCCCCTTTAACGTCGATCAGTCGATTCGGTTGCGTATCAATTCTTCGACGATGCTGGGATCGGCCAAAGTTGAAATATCGCCGAGCGCGTGAAATTCCTTTTCGGCGATCTTGCGCAGAATGCGGCGCATGATCTTGCCGGAACGGGTCTTCGGCAGCCCCGGCGCGAAATGAATGATGTCCGGGCTGGCGATCGGCCCAATATCCTTGCGCACCCAGGCGACGAGCTCGGCGCGCAGGGTCTCGCTTTGCTCGGCCCCGATCATCAAGGTGACATAGGCATAGATGCCCTGGCCCTTGATGTCGTGCGGATAGCCGACGACGGCGGCTTCCGCCACCAGTTCATGGGCGGCGAGGGAACTTTCCACCTCCGCCGTGCCGAGCCGGTGACCGGAGACGTTGATGACATCGTCGACCCGGCCGGTGATCCAATAATAGCCGTCAGCGTCGCGGCGGCAGCCATCGCCGGTGAAATATGTGCCGGGATAGGTCGAAAAATAGGTCCGCACGAAGCGCTCGTGATCGCCGTAAATGGTTCGCATTTGCCCTGGCCAGGAACTCGGCGAGAACGAGATTGCCCGAACAGGGTCCTTCGAGGACGGCACCTTCGGAGTCGACGATTTCCGGTTTGATCCCGAAAAAAGGCCGCGCCGCCGAGCCGGGCTTGAGATCCGTGGCGCCGGGGAGCGGCGTGATCAGAATGCCGCCGGTCTCGGTTTGCCACCATGTATCGACGATCGGGCAGCGCCCGCCGCCGACGACATGGTAGTACCATTCCCAAGCTTCCGGATTGATGGGCTCGCCGACAGAGCCAAGCAGCCGCAGCGAGGCGCGGCTCGTTGCCTCGACCGGCGCATCGCCAGCCCGCATCAGCGCGCGGATGGCGGTCGGCGCGGTGTAAAAAATATTGACGCCATGCTTGTCGACGACCTCCCAAAAGCGCGACGCGCTCGGATAGGTTGGGATGCCTTCGAACATGAGCGTCGTGGCGCCATTGGCGAGCGGGCCATAGACAATATAGCTGTGCCCCGTGACCCAGCCGACGTCGGCGGTGCACCAATGAATGTCGCCGTCGTGATAATCGAAAACATAGTGATGAGTCATGGCGGCATAGACGAGATAGCCGGCCGTCGTATGCACGACCCCTTTCGGAGCTCCCGTCGAGCCCGATGTATAGAGGATAAATAAAGGGTCTTCGGCGTTCATCTCGGCGCAGGGGCATTCCGCCGGGGCGTTCGACACGGCTTCGTGGTACCAGACGTCGCGGCCGTCCACCCATGCGACGGCGCCGCCGGTATGTTTGACGACAAGCATGGTCTCGACAAGTCCGCCGGTTTTCGTGACGGCCTCGTCGGCATGCGCCTTGAGCTGTGTTTTGCGGCCGCCGCGCCGCCCCTCGTCGGCCGTGATCACGAGTTTCGAGCGGCAATCCTCGATCCGTCCGGCGAGCGAATCCGGAGAGAAGCCGGCAAAGACAACCGAATGGATCGCGCCGATCCGCGCGCAGGCGAGCATCGCATAGGCGGCTTCGGGAATCATCGGCAGATAGATCGTGACCGTATCGCCCTTTTTGACGCCATGCGCCTTGAGGACATTGGCGAAACGGCAAACCGCGTCATAAAGCTCCTGATAGGTGATATGTTTCGAGTCTTTGGGGTCGTCGCCTTCCCAGATGATCGCGGTGTGGTTTTTGAGCCGGAGCAGATGCCGGTCGATGCAATTGAGCGCGGCATTGGTGGTTCCGTCCGCGAACCATTGGATGGAGACGGGGCCAGGACCGAAAGATGTGTCCTTGACCCGCGTGAAGGGTTTGATCCAATCGATGCGGCTGGCTTCGCTGGCCCAGAAGGACTTGGGATCGGCGACCGAGCGGGCGTAAAGTTCCAGGTATTTCGCGTTGTCGACATGGGCGCGTTGTTTCCAGTCAGGAGTAACTGGATAGATCTTATCGGACATGGTCGTCTCCTCCCGACGCGGCGCTTCTTCGGCTTCCGTCCAAGCTTCAAACGTGATCATGGGCCGAACAGCGGCACCTGAAAAAGGTTGCCGAATCCGCACTGACGACCAGCGATCTCACATGGTTTTGGAATCGCGGAAGCTTGAAGCGTTTAGCATAGAAACCGTACCCCCTGAACAGAGGGCGCGCCGAACGGCTTTTGGATAATCCTTCAATGATTGGACTTTGAATTTTTAGGGCGGAATCCGGAGGTGACGCAATCTTAGCGCGGCAGCCTCCTCCGGCAGCAAATCCCTCGATTGGAGGGGAGCAGATGAGCATTCTGCTCGCAAAAAGGACAAGAGAAAATGGCAATATCATTCGAGTCGCACCCATTATGCATAGTCGCCAACACCGGGACACCTCCGGCTCGGGACAGGTTTATCACGGTCGGCGCAAATCCCCCTCCGAACGATCCAGACACCTGGAGCCTGACGTTCCACTGGGCAACGTTTGGGGGCCCGATTGGTTTTGGGCGATTGACGCATGGCTTCATCTTGTTGGCCAGGTTATTCCTAGCGCTGCAACCGGAGATATGGAAGTGCCTGGCTTTCCCCAGGTTATCGCGGGCTCAGAACCGGCAAAATACGCCATTGCAAGAACCTTAGGCCCGACCGTTACCCCACTCGTTCCAGCCGGTCTCTATAAGCTCTATACAATAATTCGATGGACCGACTTCCCAGGCGGCCCTGTCCGGCTAGCTGGTCGTGGAGAAGGGCCGTTGATGGAGTTTTTTCTCCCGGTATAAACCCCGCAGGCCTTCATCGACTTCCGGCGTGCTCGCGGCGGGAACGCGAGTGCAGTGAGGATGGGCGCGGTTCCATGGCGCCCATCGTCGGCGGCAATGGTCGGTCTTTGTTACGTCTCCAACTGGGCCCTTGCAATAAAGGCCGCCAAGCCGTTCCTGAAGCCTTGGCACCGCGTCTCAAGGGCATTCTTTCTCAACCCTTTCGAGGGCTTGCGACAGGCCGGCGAGAGAATAGCTGTCGGTTGTCACATGGCCTTTCAACGACGGTGCCTTGACGATGAGCTTTGCGCCCTTTTTCAGAGCGTCAACGAATTTCGGCTCCTCGGCCTGGTTCTTGATCCAGGCATTGGCTCCCTTGGTGACGAGATCGAAGCCGGGCCCGCTGGCGATCTCGGCCCGCGCGGCGGCCCCCTCCTTCACCGGAAAGCCCATGATGATGGAGACCTCCTCCCGCACATTCTCGCCTGGCCGGCTCGAAATGAAGATAAAGGCAGGGTCGCGCTTCAACCCGGAGGGAGCCCGCTCCTTCGGCGTCGCCAGGGCGTAGCAGATCTTTGTTTTGTCGCCTTGCGCGACAAACACCCCCCAATCGCCGTAATTCGCCACTTGCGAAGGCTTGCCCCCCTTTTTCGCGTCCGCGCTCGGGGCCGCCGCTGGCGGTTCCTCCTTGGGTTTGGTCTTGGTCCTGGTCCTGGACGCGGCCTGATCCGTGCAGAAAAGGGCGGCGCCGAAAGCGAGGGCGACAACGGCGGCGAAGCCGCGAAAAACTGGGCGAGACATAGGTATTGGTACTCCTGGCCGCGTTAGGCGCAATGAGACGCTGAGTCACTCTTCTATATGCCGTGAGCGCGGCGGGAGGAAGCCAGGGAAAGGCCCGTCGCGGAAATTTGGCGTCCCCGTCTTGAGGGTGGTTCCGCGCGGCGACGACGCGCCAAAAGACGCTTCGCGGCCGCTCGGCTCAAAGGCCCTTGGTTTTCGCCGCAGCCAGAATCGCCCCCGGCCGCTCCGGCGTGCCTTTTTGCACCAGCACGACAAAGCCTTCACCATCGGGCACGCTGCCCGGCATATCGAAGGTCGCGGTCTGGCCGGTCCAATCGCCGAGCTTGTCGATCGCGCGGACCACATTCGTATAGGTGACGACGAGTCCGGCATTCTCGCCGCGCTCGATATGAATCGTCCGGCTCCGAATGACGCGGAGCGCGAAAACGCCCGCCGGTCCGCCGCCGCCCTCGGCTACCTCGACCAAATAATGGCCATCTGCCCCGGAAAGTCGCAACGGGATGCTCAGCGCGCCATCGACGCCCTTGGCCGCCTTGATCGCCTGATCGATTTCGGCGCGGTCGCCACCGGCCGCGCCGGTCAGTCCATCCACAATGACTTGCGGCGTATAAACTTGCGCCTCATTGTGGGCCGCCGCATAGGCCTTCTGGCGTGAGGTGAAGGCCGGCGACGCAAGGGTATCCCGCCAGCCGGTATAGTCCCAATAATCGACGGGGAAGGACAAAGCGACGATATCGGGTTCACGGGCAACGGCCGCGAGCCATTGGTCGGCGCGCGGACAAAAGGAGCAGCCTTGGCTCGTGAAAAGCTCGATGACGTAATTGATCTTGCTGGAGGTGAACGGCCCGGCGCCAAGATTGCTACAAGCAAGAACAATGGCTGCGGCACGGGCGCAGGCCGCGAATATCGAGCGAGTGAGTAGAGCCATGAGCGGTCCATCGGTTCGCGGTTCCAGCGGATTTTCGCCGAATTTAGACAAATGCGTGATCCATGCGAGTCAATTCGTGGTGACCACGCGCTTCACGGCCGCCGGGCTCCGCGCCACATTTTGCGGTCCTGACGAAAGGCGGCCGTCGCGCTCCGGGCGAATTCATGAGGGATGGCGAACAAAATCGCGGGCGCCGCCGGCGCGAAACCGGATCGTCCTCTTTTCGCAGCGAGAGAAGGCCACCGTGCCACTTGCGACTTGGACGGTCACGCATATTTTTGAGGGCGGCATCGCTTTTGCTTCCCTTTTGTTTCGGATATCTTATCGACGTGGCTTGACGCGCTGCGCGGAGCGGACAAATTGCTGGCGTGAAAATTCTTCTTGCCCACTTGTCCGACCCCCATCTCGGACCTTTGCCGCGTCCCCGCCGGGTCGAACTCATCGGCAAACGTGTCACCGGCTATTTGAACTGGACGCGTTCCCGCTCGCGCATCCACGACATGGGCGTCCTCGAGCAAATCGTCGCGGATATGAAGGCCCATCATCCCGACCATGTCGCGATGACCGGCGACATTTCGAACATTGGTCTTCCAGCGGAGTTCCAGCTCGCCCGCAAATGGCTGGAAACCTTGGGCCCGCCCGAGGATGTCAGTTTCGTGCCGGGCAATCACGATGCCTATGTGCGCGGCTCTTTGCCCGATCTCGCCCGTGCTTTCGCGCCATGGACAAGCGGCGAAGCGCGCGGGACGGGGGCGGGGAATTCCCTTATCTGCGGGTGCGTGGCAACGTGGCCTTGATCGGCCTGTCGTCGGGCGTTCCGACCCCCCTCTTTATTGCTTCGGGGTATTTGGGCCGGGGCCAATTGGTGGCCGCCGAAAAGCTTCTCGCCGAAACTGCTGGGCGTGGTCTTTTCCGCGTCGTCATGCTGCATCATCCGCCGCAACCGACCGCCTCCCAGCTTGGCCGCGGCCTCGTGGACGCCCGTAATTTCGCGGCTCTGATCCGCCGCACCGGCGCCGAGCTGATCATCCACGGCCACAACCACAAGCTTTGCTTGGATCGCATGGAAGGTCCAGGGGGTCTCGTGCCGGTTGTTGGCGTGCCCTCGGCCTCGGCCATTCGCGGCAAACCGCATCAACGCGCCGGGTACCATCTTTTCGAGATTTCCGGCAACGGGACGGGCTGTAAAATCGCCGCGCGCGCGCGGGGGCTTTTGCCGGGAACCACCGTCGTCGGCGACCTCGGCCCGCTCACGCTTTAATGGCCGGCGATACCCGCGCGCCGGCTTCGCCGGGGGGACTTCCCACCGTTTGTAAAGTGGGATCATGCGGCGGCTGAAGTCCTTTTCGCGGGGAGGTCTGGATCGAAGATGGTTCTGGTTTCAGCATGGCGCAGGCGACGGCGAGCAATCGATCGGCGATTGAGCGGAGCGCTCGGCCATGACCATGCCCACGAGCCCGGAGAGCAGCATATTTGACTCGGCTGCGCTGGTCATGCTGCACGGCGGTGCGCGCCCAATGGTAGACGGCGTTGCGCAGGCGGACGTGAGCGGCCTGTCTCATAAGAAC
>CAWAQW010000021.1:0-153258 GCA_963784075.1 uncultured Alphaproteobacteria bacterium
GACAAGGCGGCATCTTTCCTGTGGGTGCGAAACCCACCCGGCGACGCTCCAGCCGGAAGCAACCGGAGCAGTCATGGAGGTAACGAAATGGCTGAAGCCTTCGGTTAGCGGGTCACGAATTGGTGACCGCGCGAGTGTGCAGGCCGCAACGTGAGTGAACGCTGAGCAAGCCTCACATGAGGAGTTGGGAGTTAAGAGGGTCGTTTCAGAGCGAACAGATCTCCAGTATTTTTATCCGGTATCCAAGGTTCTGAACCCGATTGCATGACGCGGCTCGTTTCCGAGCACGATCAACCTCACATACGGTCGCCGTTCGCGACGGCTGCACCAACATCCCGCTTGCGGCGGGCAGGGCTCAGGAAGACGAGAACCATTCTCGAAAACGGCGTTTCAGGCCATGGCCTGCTTCGGTTCGTCGACCTGGATCCGTCAGGACTAATCAGGTCCTGGGGATTACGGAATTGGCTCAGGGCCTATCGTCAGGCGGCCTTCATCACGATGCCTTCGATGACGACGCCGGCGGTCACATATTTCCAGAGTGCGACGAGGAGCTTTCGCGCCAGCGCCACGATCGTCGTCTTGCGCAGGCCCGTTGCGCTTTACACGGTCTTGGAACCAGAGGGCGAGCGCCGAGTTCCGGCTGATGGCGCAGCCATAGCCAGGCGAGCTGAATCATCGTCGTTCGCAGTCGCGGATTGCCCGATTGCGAGATGCCTTGCTCGCGATCGACCGACCCGCTTTGCCAGGGCGTCGGGGCAAGGCCGGCATAAGCGGCGACCTGTCGGCGGTTCTCGAAGGGCCGGGAGAGCCCCTCCGTCCAGAGAACCGCCGCGAACTCCGGCCCGATGCCCTTCACGCCCAGCAACATCGCCGGCGGGACCGACGCTTTAGTTTGTTCCGCGGCGAGCAGCGCGTCCCGCTCGGCCTCCACAGCCTTAATCTGCGCGAGAAGCAACTCGAGCCGATCAAGTTCGCGACGAACCTGCGCTTTGAGATGCGGGGGCAAGGGACGGCCGTCGCCGGTCAGGAGCGCATCCAGCCGCTCCCGCCGATTGCGCCGCAGCGGCTCGTACCCGGATACGCCCTGGGAGAAAAGCAATCCTTTGATCCGGTTGACGTGCTGGACCCGTTCCATGATCAGCACCTTGCGCTCACGGCAAAGCCGGCGTCGGTCTTCATCTTCAGGCGGCGGCAGCCGGACCATCGAGCAGACGCGCGGTTCGCCGCGCTTGTAGGCGAGCAGCGCACGAACCAAAGCCTCGCCGTCGATCCCGTCGGTCTTCGCCCGCCGCCGCCGGTGTGATGTTGCAATCGAGGCCGGATCAACAACGTGGCTTTCGATCCCTTCATTGTGTAACATGCGATCGATCCAGAAGCCGTCGAGACCCGCCTCCTGGATGACGATCAACGGAAAGACCTTCCCCGTCCGCCCATGTGCCTTTTCTCTGAGTTGCGCAAAGCGCTTCAGCAGCCCTGCGACATCGCCACCGCGCACAGTGTGCTTCGACATCTTCTCTCCGCCGCCCGGTGACAGCGATGTGACCACCCAGCTCGATCGACTGAGTTCTAATGAGATGAAGATTGCGCCAAGATCGGTGCGGATAGCGGTCGGTGCTTCGAGTCGGTCAGCTACAAATTGCATGGTCGCCTCCAGAGTAGGTGGTAAGCAACCTCACTCTGCCAGAATGCCGGTCGCTATCCATCGCCTCATGGAATCTCGAAAAGGACGATGTACAGGCCGACCCGACGACCCTTTCGGGGAAGGCTGATACGGTTGGGTGAATGAGCGAAGAATACGCCCAGCCGCTGTACCGGGGTAGTGGCGGCAGCATGTACACAAGGAAAGTGCGCGCAACACGGGAAGCCTTATGGCGTGGCCAGGGATGACCAACCGGACGCCCGTGAGGGACAGGCCGGGCGCCTTGGGGTGGCGGAGAGGTTCGTAGTACCGCTGAAACCGGATAATTCTGGTGGAGGGAAGAGACCTCAGTTCAAGACAGACGCAAGACGCGGTGAGGACTTGGAGATTGGGCAACCTATCAACTCCGAAGAGTGTTCAGAAACTGCAGAAGGCGTTACACGCGAAAGCGAAGGCAGAAGCCGGTTATCGCTTCTATGCCCTATACGACAAGATCAGCCGCGAAGACATTCTGGTGCACGCTTACGCCCAGTGCCGCTCCAATAAGGGCGCGCCGGGAATAGACGGTCAGGATTTCGCGGATATCAAGACATATGGGGTCGAGCGGTGGCTCGACGAACTGGCGCTTGCGCTCAGACAGGAGACTTACCGACCGGAGCCAATCAGACGCGTGTTCATACAGACGCGCCTCGACGCGAGGCGCCCGTTTTCGTGGTATTCCTCTTGGATGCGGCCATGCTCTACCCCTTGTCGGTCCCCTCGTCGTAAGCGAACTTCCATTCTCTCGCGAAATCAGGGTCTGCGTTACGAAGATTATGCGCTGTCTGGTAGCCGATACCGGCGTTCTTCGCGCGCGGGAAACGGAGTATGCCTGCCGCAAGCCGTCAAGGAACTTCGCGCGGCGCTCGGCGTCAAACTTAGGCGGGCGTTTTGCGGCCACGGGCGGCGACTCCTTCGATTTCGCACCGCTCCCAAGCGCGAGCCCAATCCATCGGTACGGCGCGCGGCGTTCGCCTCGGACCGCGTTCAGGCCGGTGATCTGCGCGGCGGCCGAAGTCAACGAGGTTCATCACGGAGAAAATATAATGGATTCCAGGTGCTTTGTACACGCGGCGCCGGAATTCTTGCCTTAGCCAGCGTCTTCCGGTGCGGGACCAAGGGAACGCGAAGAGAAACGCCGCCCAGAAGACCGTGCCGCTGTTACTGCTTTGTTGTTTGCCACCGCTGCGGCGGCGTCTCCTCATGCCGTTCCGCGACGATCTGGTGGCCACCGCGCACCTTGCCGACCTGCCGCGACTCACATTCTTCGGCCAGGGCCGTGCACGTATCGGCATTGCTCCGCCCGTCACGGTCGAAACGATCCTGCAAGGGCTGCAAGGTGTCGTGGTGTTGCGTGGAGATGCGGGGCTCGGCAAGACCAGCTCGCTACGCTGGTTTGCCGCACAGTCCGCGCGTCCGGTCGCCTTTCTCGCTGCTCGGGATTGTGCACCTGGCGTGGACGTGGCGATCGCTCGCCTCATCCGTGACGTGCAGGAGACGGCATTCATTCGCAGCATGGTATATGCCGGCGCGTTGATCGTTATCGTAGACGGCTTGAACGAGGTCTCGGCTGACACAAGAGAGAAGATCGGCGCCTTTGCACGCGACATGTCGAAAGGCAATGTGCTCATCGGCACGCAGCCGATCGAATGGATAGAGCCGCCTGGTGCGCGCGTCATCGATCTGCTCCCGCTCAGCCGTGAGGAGGCCGAGCGTTTCCTGCTCTCTCGGCCAGTCGGCATTGATACGACGCAGAAGGTTCATGGCAGCGCCTATGCCGATGCAGTCCACGATTTTCTGCGCCGCGCGCTCGACGAGGCACCGAGTGAGGAAGACCGTTGGGCGGCAGAGCTTGTTTTATCAAATCCATTCGACCTGACTTTTGCCGCAGACCTGCTGGCGCAGGGGTCTAAGCCGTCCGCTGTTGCATTAATCGACGAAGCGTTTCGTCTGGCGGACGAAGGCGCCCCCGGCGAACCGGGCTACCGCGATGTAGCTGGACAGCCATTCCCGCTGACACGCTTCGGTCATCTCGCCGTGGCCATGCGGCTGGAAGACCGGAACTGGTTCAAACCGGAGGAGTTCGCCCCAGAGCTGCCCTGCCTCTTGCAACGCAGGCTGTTGGTGCTGCGCGCCGTGCGCGGACCAACTGGCGTGGAAGAACGGACTCAGTTCCGCCATGAGCGGGTTTGGGATTTTTTTATCGCTGCAGCCTTCCTTGACGACCCCGATCTTTGGGTGGAACACTTGGGCGATCCGCGGTTTCGTGGTGCCTATCTTCGTATCGCCGAAACCTGGGAGCCGGAAGCCGCGGCCAAGGTGCGCGACCGGCTGGCGGTGACGGCCGCCGAGCGCGGCGACCACACCACGAGCGACGAGTTTATCAAGCGGCTGGAAGCCCGGCGGCGCTTGCACGAAGTCCGCGGTCCGCATCGGGGTAGCCGTGATGCAGGACGGGTCGCGTAGTGGACGGCCCAAAATCACAAGCCAGCGTGATCCAATGCGATGACACGTCGAACAGCGGACGTTCCGAAAAGGTCCGATTCCGAGGATTTTCCCCGGCAGGTGGAGGAGCGCCGAGCGCGGGACGCCGTGAGCTTCGAGACAGCTTTTGCAAATATTCGTCGGCTCCGGGGCCGCACTCGTCCTTTCCGGGCGGAAATCCCTTGGTGGCGGTACGGGCGGTGCTTCGCCACGGGCAGGGCGATTTTTCGGGGGTTACACCACCCTGAGGCCCTGCAAACGGTTGCGCATTCGGTCATATTCGTCACAACTGGCCCGGAGCAACAAGGAGAATCGGATGAAGGCCCTGACGACATAGGACGTCGAGTACGGCTTCGGCCGGCTGATCAACCTTGCCCGCGCCGAACCAGGTGTGACCAACATGGCCGCCCCGTCGTCGGCTGAAGACGCTGGACGCTCCGGCGCGCGAAAACAACGAAGCGACGTGCTTGTATTCGGCCGCGTCCATGCTGCCGCGCAGCGCATCGGCCATCTGCCAGAGCTGGGCTTCGTATCCGGTGGTGGCGCCGTTACGGTTCGGCTTAGCATCCTTGGTGGAGGGTGTTCTTCTCGGCGGCCCTTGCGCCATGGTCAGATATCGGCCTTGGCCTTGCCGCCATTGCCGTTTCCATTGGCATGGGCGCGGATAAACTCAACGGACTGCACGAACATGACAACGCCTCCTGGAATTCGTAAAGTCGCACAAGTTTCATGCGGCGGATTTCGTGATACGCACTAAATTCGAGCATGAGGCATTGCCGCTTGCGGATCATGCGCATGACTTCGAAGCCTTCAGCTCCGTCCGGATTTCGTCGAACGCGGCGACCGCGGCTGGATCACCCCAAACCGAAATTTGCAGCGCGAGTTCCGCCGCCGCGGATTCAAGCTGTGCCTTTCGCGGACAGCAATGTCACGCGGTCCATTGGTGCGGGCATGGAGATCACCGGCGCACGCCACTCGACACATGTCTGAGCATGAGCCAACCGGGTAGTGAGACTTTGCACGGCGCGGCCGCGATAGCGGGCCATTTCACCAATTACCCTCGCCACCTTTTTTAAGTCGGCGCCGCAATTCATATTCCTCGGTCGTGAGCGGATGACCGCCGGAACCAAGCGCGCCAAACAAGGAGCCAAGTGCTTGGCCAGCGAGCCGGTGATTTTTGCGCGGGATCGGCGTCGGCGAGTAGGTGATGATGGTAATCCCGTCGATGGTGTGTCGGTTAGGATACCAGCGTTCCTTCGATTCTTCATCCATTGTGAGCATCCATCAAACGCCGATATCTCTCGGCCATAGTGAGAGTAGGAGGCTTGCCGAGCTGCGCAGGGGAACCACGCAAGGCGCGCTCTTTCATGTTCACATGCGCCAGTGAATATCGAACGGCCGTCGCATAAACCAGACAGTCGATCGCTTCCGTCCGGGCGCCTTGCTGGACAGGGTGAAACTCATATTTCGGCACGTTGTGAATGAAGCGCAGATAGCGCCGCTCATTGGCACACTGTTCGAAGAAGGTATCCGGCAGAGAATTGCTGAAGCGAAAAGCCGCAGGATTGCGCCGGGATCCCTCGGTCGCTGGTTCGCCGGATGCGTTCAAGAACGGCATCGCACCGAGACGCTCGATCACCAGGATTTTTACCTGGTCCACGGAGACGTGATAGAGCTGCACCGCGCGGCTCGCTTTGGAAAAGCCTGCCTGCCAAATTGGATTGCGAAGACCGGGTGTTGAGAGCTTGCCTTTGACGCCAAAAATTCCACGATAATGCCGCGGCTGCGTGAAGCGATAGACATGCTCGCTTCGATACGAGGTATCGATCGCACAAGCCTCGCATTTCAGCTCATAGCCGCGAGGGTGCCGCCATTTGGTCATGAGAAGCCGGTCAAGGGCCTCCCAGACCGGCGCCTCGGATGTCTGCCCCATAACACATGGCCGAGGATGAATTGCTCACCGGTCACCGCATGGCCGATGAAGACCGCCTCGACCCTGTCACCCTGAACATCCACGCCGCCGGTGATCAACAAGACCTCACGCGGGAGCTTGTTGAGGCTGAAATCTTCTTGCCGAGATGGCGAGGCCAGATGCATCGATCGTTGTCGATCGAGAGCGTCGAGCATTTGCCGAGGACGGTGTTTTCGAAAACGCGCATCACCGACTCGGGCCACCGAGCTGCGCATTCAGATAGTCTTGCGCGATGTTGCCCCAACTGGCATTTTCGAAAAGCGAGACGAAGGCATTCAAGCGAAAACCAGCACGGCCTTTGATCTGGGCTCAGTGATCCGCCACTCGCCGCGCGAGACCATGTCGGCTTTGAAATGCTCTTCGATGCATGCGCCGCAATTCGGACAAACGATATAGGCTTCAAGCGGACGTTCCGGCGGCCATTGGAGATGTTCCATTTGCATTTCGAAAGGAACATCGCAATGCGGGCAAGGGACCTCGAAAATGCGCTTGTCGGATTGCTCGAACATCCGTTGAATGACGGCTACGCCGTCGATCGTCGGTGTTGATCCGATGATGATCTTGCGATCCGGATGCGCGAGCGTGCGGCGGATTGCCAACTCGATCGGATCACCTTCCGAGGTGATTTCGTAGGCATCGACTTCGTCCATCAGCAAGATTTTCACGTCATGTGATCGAAGGTTGCGCGGCGCGCGAGCGGCGGGGATTTTGAGAGAGCCACCGTTGCTGAAATATTTCGCCGTCAGACTGTCGCGATCGCCCGGTCCTTGGCGACTGGAAAGCAGGCCCTGCAAGCGCCGGGCTTTCGGCGAACATCGGCGCGACTTCGTCGCGAGCTGAAGCGGTTGGCGTCGTCCTCAGTCGGGACCAGCAGCATGGCCGGGCAAGGTGCATTGGCCGCGAAATGGCCGAGGGCGCCCATGATGGTCTTGGTGTAGCCGAGCCGCGCGGCCTTGATGACCGAGACATGCCAGATGCGATGGATCGTCGACCGCGTCGAGAATGCCGCGCTGATATTTCCAGAGGATGAAAGGACCGGGCGTCGGGCAGGCGCGCGCCGATAGGACAATGTGTTGTTCGACCCAATTGGCCAGCGGGATGCGCGGCTCGAACCGCAGGGCCTCGAAAAAGGCGAGCTTGAGACGATCGTCCTTCATGCGCGCGCCTTTGGTTTCGGGCTTGGCCGCGCTGCAAGCTGGCGCGTCCCAATGTGGCGTGGTTTGATCTGCAATTTGCTGATCTGCTCGTCGGCCGCTTCGATCACGTGCTCGGCAAAGAAATCGAAAATTTCGCGCTCGGTCTCGACGGTGACCAGCTTGGGGAACCGGCGTCGGAGTTTGGCCGGGAAGGCGCGCATGATCGTCTTAAAGTCCTCGGCGAGCCCAGTGACAGAGGCGTCGGACCTCATCGGCGGCGACGTAATCGTTTCGCAGCAATTCAAGGCGGAGATCGGTCAGCGCCTTTTGGCTCAGCTTCAATTGAGCCGTGGCATCGGCGACAGAGACTAGGCTGGCGCGCCGTCATTTCAAAACCTCAAATGCGACGCATACGTCGCTTTTGCTGATCGACCGGCCAAATGCGCAATTTGTTGCGTATTTGCCGCCGTCCAAATACCGCGCATGCGCAGTATTTGCCGTTCAAAAGCCACGCATGCGTGGTTTTGGTGGCAACCAAATACCGAACATGTACGGTATTTGCCGTTCAAATGTTGCCCATGGGCAGCATTTGGCCGCCGTCTCGGCAGATGTAAATCGCCGTGGTCGCGAGGGCAAGAGGCCGAGCTTCATAACCCTAACAAATTACAGCACTTTCTCACGGATATTCGGCGCGTCACCGGGCAGGACGTGACGCCGTCACGTGCACGTCGCGCCGCGACGATCATCCCCGGCTTAGAGGCGCACCATCGACCAGCGCGAGGCTCGGGCCTCACGCATGGGATGACTGCGCTATGGGTTACCGCGTCGAGGTCATCTGAGCACTGGCGTCTCAGGATCGATTTACTATCAGAGCCGGGAGGATGAGGGCACCCAGTCGCCGATCCACACGCTGGATCGCGGCTGGGGTTCCTGCCGGGATTTCGCGGTGCTCTTCGTTGAAGCAGCTCGCAGTCTCGGTTTTGGGGCGAGGATCGTCTCGGGCTATCTCCATAATTCGGGTCAGGACATTGTGGGGTCCAAAGATGCGGGGTCAACCCATGCCTGGGCGGAAGTCTATGTCCCGGGCGCGGGCTGGATTACCTTCGATCCGACGAACCGCGGCGTCGGCGGCTTCAATCTGATCCCTGTCGCCGTCGCGCGCGACATCCGGCAGGCAATGCCGGTGGCCGGCAGTTTCGTCGGGATGGCCGACGTCTGTATGGGGATGTCGGTAGAAGTTAGCGTCACGGCTTAGCATCATAAAAACGCGACGGACCGTGGCTCAATCTTGATGAGCCTCTCTTTGAGGTTCGTCGTCGATCAGTCTTTCATTGATCGGCATCGGCATCGCAGACGTGCGCAGGAAATTGCTGAGATTGTAGGCCAATGCACAAAGCTGCTGGTCGCGTCATTGGTGACAGATTCGGCGGCCACCATCGGCGTAACGCCGACCTTCCACCCCGCTTCGGCGGGCTAGAAGGACCCATGTTGGCAACCGTCAGGCTGGTCGCGTCATTGGTGACAGATTCGGCGGCCACCATCGGCGTAACGCCGACCTTCCACCCCTGGATTGTCACGGCGTCGCCGGGGCGAATGGAGAACACGAGCTGGGTTGAGAAGTGAGGCGGCCAGAATATCTCGGTTCCGTCTGCCAGAATGAGACCGTCCACGTCACCGCGCGGCGTGAGCGAATATTGTGCCACCGTGCCTTTGAACATTTTGGCCGCATCATTGGGCGGCGCCTGCTGCGCCAGCGCAGCCCCCGCGGCCCCGATCAGCACACCGGCCAGCAAGGCTAATTTTTGGTGAGAACCGTGCTTATCCATGCCCAATTTCTCCTAAGCATATGCGTCATAGGCTAGGACTGGAACATACGAGCGGCGAACCTCGGAATTTACTTGACCCGACATTCCCCAGATGACGAGACTGGACTCGTCATACCATTTCCAGATCACCATGACTTTCGTATGTATGGGAATGATGTGATGGATTTTACAATTTTTGGATTGCGTTCGATGTAGAGGATCGCCTGATCGAGTTTGGCGCGCACGGCGTCAATTGATTTGAGGGCGTAGTTCTTGAAAATTTTCTCGCGGATCTCATCCCATAGATTTTCCTTCGGGTTGAGCTCTGGCGCGTAGGGCGGCAGGAAGAGCAGCGATATATTGCGGGGAATGTTGAGTTCACTAGAGCGATGATTGGGCGCGCCGTCGAGCACCAAGAGGATATCCTGCTTGGAAAACTTCCGGGACAGAGCGTTGAGGAAGGCCTGGAAGCATTGCGTATCCGATTTCGGCATGATCAGATAAACGCAAGCTCCGTCTTTTGGAGAGACCGCGCCGTACAAATAGATGTATTCGCGAATGAGTTGGGAGGCGACCTCAGGCCTGACGCCGGTAGGTGCCCAGCACGGCCGAGGCCGGTTGATCCGGCCGAAACGCGCTTCATCCGCGAACATGATCCGCAAGTGACGGCCTCGCCTGGCAGCAGCCCGCTTGGCTTTCCTCACGGCATTTGGAAAGCCGTTTTTTTAAAAGCATCTTGAGCCGCAATGTCGCGCTTGGGGTGAAACGGGCGCGGCATCAGCTTGCGCCAGCCGTGCCTGGAAAGAAGATTATAGATCGTGCTGTTGCTGGTTTGGTGCCCGATAGCTTTTTCGTAGGCTGCCTTGAGATCGTGGACATTCAACATTTCGCCCGCTCCGGCGGCCTTGGCAAATTGCGAAAGCAGGGCTTTTTCTTCCTCCAAGGTCATGTTCTCGCGCTGGCGCCCGCCGCTCGGCTTTGGCTTGAGCGCCTTGATCCCGCCGTGGTCATAAGCCATATGCGCCCGGTTCACCGTGCTCAGCGACACGCCCATTGCCGCGGCAATCAAAGGCTGCGTCATTCCGCTCTCGCGCAGCAACACCATCTGGATGCGTTGACGTTGCGCGGAACGTATTTTCCATCGCAGCGCGGTTTTCAACCGCTGGACCTGCTGTCTGGTGCATTTCACCATTTGTCCCCTCCGAATCAATGATCAGAGGGAATCACACCTTGTGTCCCAACGGTAATTCAAAGAGAAGTTCAGTGCACGCTTCCACAAGCGCCTCGATTTAGTCAGCTATGGAAGCGGTATCAGAGTGGTCCGGCTTGGCCGTTTTGGCAACGCTTAGTCTCTACAAAAACGAACCGCAATCCATTTCGTTCCGCAGCCTGCCGAAAGATGGCGGACGGGTTGTGATCAAGACGCGCCCCCCCGCGGGCTTCGCTGGTGCGCTACCGTGTTAGAGGGATGCCTGATTTGGGGGGAGCACCATGGTCGGACCGAGCGCCGCCGCCTGAAGTATCTATATTCTTATAAACCTATTATAATGAGCATTTCCGCAGCTGTAGTACTTGCCCAAACTGCTTGCTGCCGAGTCGGCAGTTGATTGGCTATCGAGCACCAGCAAGCGCGATTTCAATTCGTGAGCTGCTTGCGGATTTCAAGCAATTCTTGGCGGCGCTCGTCGCTCGATTTCGGATAGGCCATTTTAAGACCTTCAAGCGCATCGAGAACGACACGCGAAACGATCAGCCGAGCGTTCTCTTTGTCATCGGCGGGAACGACATACCAGTGCGCGTCCCGGGTGCTTGTTGCGCCGAGGCATTCTTCATACGCCTTCATGTACTGCATCCAGAAGTTCCTCTCCGCGACATCCGCAACGCTGAATTTCCAATTCTTTTCCGGCTCATCGATGCGTTCGAGGAAACGCTTTCGCTGCTCCTCCTTCGACAGGTGGAGGTAGAATTTGATGTGCGGGTTCCGTTGCAGTGGAGGTGTCTCTCGAAATCCACGATGGAACGATATCGGTCGCGCCAGACCGCCTTCTCGTCGAGCAGGGCGTCCGGCAGCCCTTCGCTGCGGAGAATCTCCGGATGGACGCGGGCAATCAGCACCTCTTCATAGTAGGACCGGTTGAAGATGCCGATCCGCCCGCGTTCCGGCAGATCGCGGGTGGTGCGCCAGAGAAAATCGTGTTGCAATTCGACGGCGCTGGGATGTTTGAAGCTGAATACCTGGCAACCTTGTGGGTTGACCCCAGACATCACATGCTTAATGGCGCCATCCTTCCCAGCCGCATCCATCGCTTGAAAAATCAGCAGGACCGCGTAGCGGTTGGATGCGTAGAGAAGCTGCTGCAGTGCGCTCAGTTGCGAAACATGCTGTTCCAGAAGTTTTTGATAATGCTCCTTCGATTTATACACGGGCGCGACGTTCGTCGACCACTTCCGAAGATCGACCTCGTCACCTTCCTTGACGCGGAAGTCTTTAGAACTGATTTTCATCTCCATCCTTTCAGCGGCGACGGCCGCATGGGTCGCATCTGTCCATTTTGGGATCTCCTTTTTCAGATTTCACCCTGTGCATGGAGCCAAGCCTAAGCAGCGTGACCTTCGCGGCTACGTTGCTGCTCGTATAGTTCAGAGGCCCGTTTGGTGATCTGCGACTCAAATCGGAGGATGTCCTGGCTTTAGCGGGATCAAAAATACGATACGCGAGCACTTTCACGCGGTCATTCACGAGGAACCAAGCCAGAGCATAACCCGTCGCTTCCTGCCGCCGTCGATGGCCAAGAACAAGAAATATGAATAGCTGCCGAAAGGCAATTGTCAGAACGATAACGAGATCAATCGATGCAATCTCCTCCAGGTGATTGCGAAGGAAATTCTTCCAGGTCAGCGTAATTTTGCCGCCTTTTTCGCAATCTCCGCGCGCCGTTCTGGTGTCATGCCCTCGGCGCGCTTCTTCCCGCCCATGCGGCTAACTCGGCGGCGGCTTGCTTCTTGCCGGTCTCGGGGCCAAAGTCCTCGGATTCTTCGCTGGTGGCGATCCGCATGACCTTGATGGCGCTGCCGATCACGTCGGCGGGGCGCTTTTCGCCTTTAGGTCCGGTGGGCACGCTTGCCATCACTGAGTTTTTCGAGGATTTCTTCTGGGGTCTCTGAAACGTCAATGGTGCCGTCTTTGACGCCGGCAAGAAACCATATCCTCGATCCTTTCTTGTGGACTTCAATCGTACTTGCGTTTGCAAGGTTGACGTGGATATCTCTCCCCGTCTTGCGATGTTAGCTTGATCCATTCTGACGTCATTGGCCCATTCTCCTTTGCGCCAAGCATAGCAGGGAGATTGGCGCAACGCGAGGGTGCGCTAAGGGCCTAAAATTTCAAACTGGGACACACCGAGTTTTCGGAACCGACAGGTGCAACTCCTCAAGTGGCGACACAGCCTTTTTACTGGCGTTCGACGCTAATTTCTTAAAATTCAGGAGAACAACATGCCTGATACCAAGCCTATCGAGAAAGCTTCGCAGGTTTCTGCCGCGGATTTGGCGGCCCTGCGTGACGACATCACAAAATTGACCGCGTCGATTTCCGAACTCGTGCCCGAGCAGGCTTCGGCTACGACAAGCACGGTCTATCCCTTTCTGTCGGTGCTCGCCGCATTTTCCGCCGGATTGCTGATTGGGGTGATGAGCCATATAAGGAAATGAATTCGTTGACGAGGAAGCTTGTGCGCGACGCTCAGGGCGGCCGCGCTTTATCTGGCGAAGAGCCTAGAAGGTGCATGTCGAAGGTGGCACCGTCTCATCCAGGCAGGCCGTCAGCAATGATCTGATTGTAACGGAGCTCGTAATCAATGCGCTCAGCTATGCATTCCCCGGTGACCGGAGCGATGGCAGCGTGGTCGTGACTTATGAACTAGCCGAACCGAACTGGAGACTTACGGTTTCCGATAACGGGATTGGACAGCCGGAGGGCCAATTGGACAAGACAAATTCCGGCCTCGGCACGACTATTATCGAAGTGTTAGCCAGGCAGTTTGATGCCTGCGTGGAAGTCTTGAGGAATTCCCTGGGTACGACGGTGTCGATTACCCACGCAGCGTTTACGTCGAAGCAGCGGGCCATGGGCTCTCCCGTCAGAGCCAATTCATTGATTGAAGCGCTTGGGCTGGTGATATGCCAGACGCAGTCCATCGTCACCCCAGCAACAGTACTTTTTCATCCTGATTGACGCTGGAGTCTCGTCTTGATTGTCTGCCGCAATTACTCGCGACGGAACTCGTACACATGCCCGTCGTCAAAAGACAGGCGAAGCAGATTAAGCTTAGCATCCTTGTCAATCGGGAACTACACGAACCCTCTCGGCCATGGCCTAGATTTTCCACCCCCGCCACAAATCTGCCTGTGGGCATCAGCTCAATGGTATCGTGCGCGCCCAAGGCGCAGTATCTGTTGGGTAAACGCCATCGCTGTAAATCAACGCTCCACTGAGAATCCGATCTCGGCGTCGATTGCACGGAGCCACCAAGCGGCGAGGAGAAGAGCAGCGGCCGCGTGCACGGAGTTCGTATCCCGGAGTCAAAGTCATGAGCGAATTTCTAGGAAGTCGGCCTGCTCGTCTCCGGCCGCAACCCGACCAAGCGGGCACGCTCGAAATGCTCGCCACTCTTTTTCTGGTCGCGTTCGTGGTAGCGATGCTTTATGTCGGGCGCGAAATATTCATTCCGATCGCGATTGCGATTCTGGTGAGTTTTGTCTTGTCGCCGCCAATTCTCCTGCTGCGGCGCTGGGGTTTAGGTCGAGTCATTTCCGTCTTGACCGTCGTCTTTGCAGCGCTGGTCATCGCATTTTCGGTTAGCGCCGTTTTGACTCGGCAGGTTTCCGAACTTGCGGTTGATCTGCCGCTGTATCAGGCGACGATCAACGCCAAACTCGATGATTTGCGTGATGCCGCCGCCGACAACGCCCTCTTTGCAAAAGTCTCGGCCGCGCTGAAAAAGCTTGGCGAAATCAATCCGCATCGGCTGGCACCTTCGAGCGCGCCCGCTCCTTTGGACCAACCAAAGAACCAACTGACCAAGGGTCAGGAAAGCGAGCGCCCGATTCCGGTCGAGGTTCACCAGCCGGAGCCTGGGCCTTTCGCCATTGTGCAGACCATCGCCGGAACCGCGCTGTCGCCACTGGAGACGACCTTCATCGTCGTCGTCTTCGTCATCTTCATTCTTTTGCAACGCGAGGATCTGCGCAACCGCTTCATCAGGCTTGCCGGATCGAGCGATTTGCAGCGCACGACTCTGGCGATGAATGACGCGGCCGGGCGGCTCAGCCGATTTTTTTTGTTTCAGACGCTTGTGAACGCTTGCTTTGGCGTCATCATTGCCGTTGGCCTCTATTTCATCGGGGTTCCGAGCCCGATCCTTTGGGGCATTGTTGCATTCTTGCTGCGCTTCGTCCCCTACATTGGCCCGTTCATCGCCGCTGGTTTTCCCGTGGCCCTGGCGGCAGCGATCGACCCGGGCTGGGGCATAGCGCTCGAAACCTTGGCCTTGTTTCTTATTGTCGAACCCATCATCGGGCAGGGAGTTGAGCCTTGGCTCTATGGCCACAATACGGGGATCTCGCCGATCGCCGTCGTCATCTCGGCGACATTCTGGACGTGGTTGTGGGGCACTGTCGGTCTTGTGTTGTCGACCCCGCTCACGGTCTGTCTTGTCGTGCTCGGGCGTCACGTGGAGCGGCTGGCTTTTCTCGATGTCATCTTCGGAGACGCGCCGCCTCTGACTCCGGTCGAAAACTTCTATCAACGCATGCTCGCCGGGGACGCCTCGGAAGTTGTCGACCAAGCCGAACGATTCTTGAAAACCAACTCGCTCATCGACTATTACGACGAGGTGGCGCTCCCGGCTTTGCTGATGGCACAGGTGGACCTTCGCCGCGGCGTGCTCGATGAGCCGCGACAAAGGCGGATCAAGGAAACGATCGACGAAGTCATCGAGGATCTGTCGGATCATGTCGATCAGCCGCCTGCAGCGGCACCGGCGCCCGAGCCCTTTGCTTTGGAGACGTCAGGTGGCCCTTCTCTGCCAACCTTCGCGCCAAGTCTTTCCCCAAGTCTTGCGGCAATCGTCGCGGCGCCGGTGCCGGACCTGCCGCGCGCCAGTCGGGAGAGCGAAATGCCAATTCTCTGCATCGCCGGCCGCAGTTTTCTCGATGAAGCAGCCGCGACGCTATTTGCGCAGATTCTTGAAAAGCACGGCATGGGGGCGAAGGTCGGGCCCGCTGGGGCACTGACCGCCGGCCGGATCTCGAGCCTTTCGGCCGAGGGTGTGCGGCTCGTGTGCCTCTCTTACTTCGATGCCGATTTGAGCACGGCGGGAGCCCGCTTCGCGGTTCGGCGTTTGCGCCGGCGTCTCGGCGAAGTCAAGATTCTCGCCGGTTTTTGGCAGAGCGGTCCTGGACAAGTGAGCGAGCTTTGCGACGCGACACGAAAGCGGATTTCTGTGCGACGACGTTCAAGGAGGCGCTCGCTTTTTGTCTCCACGTATGAATAGCGGAGGCAAAGTGTACCACTGAACCGGCTGTGTGCTGCCGCTTTGAAGGCGGCGCAAAAGTGTACCGGTCCTGCTAGGCCGTCTCGATGTCGTCGATCGGCATGGAGGGGCTGGAAGGATGTTCACAGTGGAACTTTATGCCAAGGTCAGACGTGCGGTGATGATTGAGGGGCTGAGCCGCAGGGAAGCGGCGAAGCGGTTTGGCCTTCACCGGAATACGATCACGAAGATGCTGAGTTTTTCGGTTCCACCTGGATATCGGCGACGGGAACGGCCGGCATCCAAGAAGCTGGGGCCTCATATGGCGTGGATCGACGCCATTCTTGAAGGCGACAGCCAGGTTCACAAGAAGCAGCGGCACACGGCGCGCCGGATTTTCGAGCGGTTGCGGGATGAACAAGGGTTTAGCGGCGGCTACACGATCGTGCGTGAATATGTTGGAGCGGCGAGACTGCGGGCGCGGGAGATGTTCGTTCCGCTGAGCCATCGTCCCGGTCACGCGCAGGCGGATTTTGGCGAGGCGGATGGGTACATCGGCGGGAAGAAGGTTCGCTTCCATTATTTTTGCATGGATCTGCCGCACTCGGATGGCTGCTTCGTCAAGGCGTATCCGGCTGAGACAGCGGAAGCCTTCTGCGAAGGCCATGTGGCGGCGTTCGAGTTCTTCGGCGGCGTGCCGCAATCGATACTTTATGACAACACCAAACTGGCGGTGGCGAAGATTGTGAAGGGCGGAAAGCGGTTGCGCTCGAAGATGTTCGCGGAGCTACAGAGCCATTACCTGTTTGAAGACCGCTTTGGACGACCGGGAAAGGGCAATGACAAGGGCAAAGTGGAAGGCCTGGTCGGCTTTGTCCGGCGCAATTTCATGACGCCATTGCCGGTAGCCTGATGCGTTCAACGCCCGGCTCCTCGATGCCTGCACCAAGCGCCGTCAGGCGATCTTACGCGGCCACACTGCGTCAATCGCCGAGCGGATGCAGGCGGACTTGGCGGCATTCATGACGTTGCCGCCGGCGCCCTATGACGCCTGTGACAAAGTCACCACTCGGGTCTCATCGTTGTCGCTCGTGCGCTAAGGCTTGGTGCGTTCTTGCTGAGGTAAGATTGCGCTGGACATTGAAGGTGTTGTAGGCTGCTGCATGCACTGAGAGAAATCTTTGCGCGGATCCGACGCTCTTGAACCCTTGCATCTTTTTCCCTTCGTCGGGTCGGCACAGGCATGACTCTTATCCCAAGAGACCGCAGCCCCGGCGATCGTCGCGCCCCAGGTGCTGCTGAGCAATCATCTCAAGGCCTTGAAGCTTCCCACATTCGCGCGCGAGTATGAGAAGGTCGCCATGGAATTGGCGCAGGACCGAGCCGATTACCCGCGCGATCTGCTGCGCCTGTGCGAACTGGAGCGCATCGATCGCGAGCGCCGCAACGTGGAGCGCCGGATTCGGCTGGCGCGCTTTCCGCAGACCAAGAGCTTCGATACGTTCGACTTCGCCGCCCAGCCGTCGCTGAACAAGGCGCTGGTTCTGGAACTGACACGCTGCGAGTGGATCGACAGGCGCCAGAACTGCCTTGCTCTTGGGCCATCCGGAACCGGCAAAACACACACAGCCTTGGGGCTGGGCTTAGCCGCCTGTCAAAAGGGCTACAGCGTCGCCTTCACGACCGCAGCCGCGCTCGTGCATGAGCTGATGCAAGCGCGTGACGAGCGCCGCCTGCGTGCTCTACAAAAGCACCTCAGTACGGTCAAGCTGCTGATCGTCGACGAGTTGGGCTATGTGCCGTTTACGGCGGTCGGCTCCGAGCTGCTCTTCGAGGTGTTCAGTCAGCGCTATGAACGCGGCGCCACGCTGGTCACCAGCAACCTGCCATTCGATGAATGGACCTCCATATTCGGCTCGGAAAGGCTCACCGGCGCCTTGCTCGACCGGCTCACCCATCATGTCCACATCCTGGAGATGAATGGCGAAAGCTACCGGCTCGCTGCCAGCAAGAAGGCGCAACGGCGATCGGCTCAGGAGCGAAGCCAAAATCCGAAAATGCCAAACGAAGGAGACCTCGCCACCAAAATATAAATCGGCATGGAAGCACGAAAATAAATCGGGGCTTCACAGCCCTTTTCTCGTAACCCAACTGGTACACTTTCACGCCGCCATTTGGCACAATTTGTCTCCGTCATCGGGGACAAAGCCATACTTACGGAGCATCTTTACAATGTGCTCAACGACGAGGATGCTGGCTGATGATTGATCGTAATTTGCTTCAGGAGAAGATAATCGACAAGATGGCGGATGCCTTTTTAAAAGCTCTTCCTGCTGGCGAGACTGGTATTTGGAGTTCTACTTTCGCGCGAGCTGATCTTCGGCAGGCAATGGCTGCCGCTTTCGATGCGTGCATCGATGCGCTCAGTTTGGATATCATATCTATCCCGCCGCGCAAACCCGATGCCGATTAGAAGTAAGCTGATGTCAATCTATCTCGCGATCGAGGACATCGATCACTCGCGCACTCGGCGGATTACACCATCAGTACGTTCGGATTTGATTTCCGACACATGCCAAGGAGCAGCTCTTACGAAACGCATGCTCGCCTTTGCACGCCGCCAAGACGCAACCGGAAGTTCTCGATGCTTATACGCTAGCCGCGAGGATTCCGTTGACGCAGCGTTAAGGAAACCCGCATTAAGCTTTTGTTCACGTTGCGAGGCTCTGGCCGCTCCCAGCAGCCAGAGGTGCCCGCTAACAACGGCCGCCGCGAGCGCCAGCAATATGGCGCGAAGAGGCGCAAAAGCCGTAAAAGGCCATACGGTCGCTACAACGTTCGACAATGACAACATGGAGAAACTTGTAGAATAAAAGTTTGAACTTCACGCAATACAAGAACGCTTACCTTCCGGTCCTTCGTGAGCAGCCCCGCCATGTCGGTGACATTTTCGCTCTGGCCTTTTGGGCGCGGCCTGCTGCGGCCATATGGCCGCTTCGATTATGTGCCAGTCGATGAGAGGTAGAGCGCCACTGTGCATGTCTCAAAAGATCATGCGCCGTTGTGGCGGTCATGACTCGACTAGGCTACAAACCTTCCATGATTTCCAAATTCAGCCGCAAGTCCTCGCATTCTTCCTTCGTCTTGGCCTTCCGCGCGACAAACAATATCGCCAATGAGAGCGTGACCGGTGTCGCAACGCAACCGTCGAGCATGTCCGTTCTCAACCGACCTTCTTGAGCTCATCCAGCCTCACCGCACCATTCTGGCTCGTGAATGTGAGTGAACTAGTCTCTCCCCTTTGCTGCACGCCGCTAATCTGGTGGTCGCCGCTGTCGTAAGTCGTCAGATTATTCTGCTTTTCGATCAGCAGCCGACGCGCTTTGGGGAAGAACGCGTAACGCATGCTATTCTGCGAACCGCTTGAGGAGGGCTGGCCCAATTCATCAGGCCACCATTTCTCACCGCCCGACATCGGCTTCATGGTCTCCATCGGCTTCATAGGTTTCATTGGTTCCATCTGCGAAGTTTCCTTGCGCTGAGGACCGCGGCCGGCAGCGCCACGAAGATCTCCGCCATCGGCAAAGCCCTCTCATGAGCTATGTCTTTCCGCCGCTACCTTCCTAGTCGCCATAGCCGTTCTGCTCAGCTTTGTTACGTTCATGGGTTTTACTTGTCAATAAAGCGGGGTGCTCTCAGAATTAATCTCATGAGCAAAAGTGCGCCATGCCGATGCGTGCATTAACCGGTGCCCGCATTTGGCGCCAGCTCGTCCGTGCTGATCGCGTCGGTCGTTCGTGGGCCGGCCTGAATCTGGCCATCCGCCCTTTCGATCGAGATCTTGATTGGACCGGGCGTCATCAGGCCAAAGGCCGTCGAGAACGCGACCTCGGCGGCGTCTCGCCCTATCCCAATTCGCACCAACCCATCGAGCGCCGCCTGTCGTGTGCCGTCGAACAGCCACCAGCGACCGTCCAGATAGGCCTCGAATACGGCGTGGAAATCGGATGGCGAAAGGCCGTATGCATAACAGGTCACAAAGCGGGCCGGTATCCCAAGAGCGCGACAGAACGCGATGCCGAGGTGGGCGAAATCACGACAGACGCCGGCGCGCTGGATGAGGGTTTCGGTGGCCGTCGTCTCGGAGTCGCTGCTTCCCGGCCGGTATTCGATGTTCTGGTAGATCCAGCCGCAGATCATGCTGACGCGAATGTGACCGTTAGGAAACCCGGCGAACTCGCGCATCGCGTACGTCGCCAGCTCGTCCGACGGCACGAACCGGCTCGGCAGAAGATAAGGAAGAATGTCGAGTGGAAGGTCCCGAACCTGCATTTCGTGAACAGTCTCAGGATCGGCACGATAAATGTTGAGATCGACCTCTGCGGTGTACGACAGCGAAAAATTACCGACCGGGGCCACCACCTGTGTGTACCGGTTTTTTAAGTCCGGTACCGTGTAGGAGCGGCGTTCGACATTCGGCTTGAAGATCAGCTGATCGACGAGATCGGAGTGCCGCTGCAGCAAGGCGACCTCAACGTTGAATATGAACACGGTCTCCGCGACGACCTTATAAGCCAGTTCGCACCCCAATCTAAACTTCATGCAAATCTCCAGTCTAGCAGCCTTTAACCTATGCGCAAAAAGCCGCTCGAAATCCGTTCATGTGCAATCTGTGTTCCATGACCCGAAGCCAGGACGAAATGCGCCAGCTTTCCGAAGCCTCGCCATCCGGCCCCACCGCCCTTATCCGAGCAATCAAAAGGTATAGGTAGTGTCCGAGTTCGAATGTAAGCAATGGGTGACCCATGAAGGTGTCATAGTTTGACCTCCGAGACCTTTGGCCCCAGTGCCGGTGCATAAAATTGTTGTGTCGTGCCCGTGTTTCAAGTGCTTGCATCCCCGCAGGAAATGCCCAAATCCCAAAGGTCACGCCAGCAGGGACTTCCTCCTTAAGCTAACCTACGACGTGGGAAATTTTCGCTCGCGCCCGTCCGCAGCTTCATTGCGCCCAAATTTTTGCAGTTTCGTGAGAGCCGCAGTTCGACGGGAATACTGATCGACCGCGCCGAACACGAAATCGACCTGGCCGCTTATGTTCTAACTGACTGGCCGATCGTGCAAGCGCTCACACGCGCCGCCTTGGAGCAACAACGGCTCTCGCATGCCGCAAATGCGTCGGTTGGGGGGCCAAGGCCCGTCCTATCCCGCCAAATACGCGGCGCTTCGAAGCCATACTTCGGTGCGGCGCAGACCTTCCTCCCACAAGACAGCGGGCGACCAGCCCAGCCGTGACCGCAATTTTTCGCCGCTGAAGGTGGCTTTGTGCAGAGAAGTTGACACTCGTTGGCGTGATCATCGCTTCGCGCCCGCGCACCTGATCTGCCAACATCAATAAAACTGCGGTGCCCTTCAAGAAAGAACCTGGAATGGCGATGACTCGGCGGCCGAGCATCTTCGCTAACAACCGAATGTATGTGCTCGTCAAAAGTGGCGTGCCGTCGACCACGTTGAAAGCCTGCCCAACGGCCTCGACGTGCGTGCCGATTAACAACAATGCATCCACTAAGTTGTCCACGTAAACGGGATTTATCATCCCGCTGGTGGAATCGGTGGGCGGCAGCAGTATCCCCTGCTTGATTTTCTCCACGATCTGCACCGTCCAGGCGTACTGCTGTGGGCCAACCACGTCGCCAGGCCGGGCCACCGCCACCGGGATCGTGCCCGCCATCTTCCAGACGGCATTCTCGGCCTGCTGTTTGGTGGTGATGTATAGATTGGAATTCTGGGGCCAGGGAGCATCCTCGGTAATGTTCTCTGCATGGTCAAAGCCGTAGACGCCCACTGTGCTGACGTGGACAAAGCGCTCAACTCCGGCTCGGATCGCCTCGTCCAGCAGCGCGATTGTGCCATCCACATTGACAGCACGGTAAGACGCCGGGTCCGACCCCAGAATTTTCGCTGCGGCGTGATAGACGACGGAACAGCCTGCCACGATTCCGTGTAAACTTTCTGGCTGGCGGAGATCACCCGCCACGACCTCGACGCCTGCCAGTGAATTGAGATACCTGGCACGGCTCAGATCGCGCGCAAGTGCGCGCACAGGTGAGCCATTTTCGGATAGGCGCTTGGCAAGCATGTAGCCAATCGAGCCTGTTGCCCCGGTAACAAAGATGGGTTTCGGTTCATTGCCCATGGAGGTCACCTGCGATCCGATGTCGTTGGTCCATGTGCTGACAGCCAGCGATGAAATTACGATGGTTGCAGTGTCTTGAGCTGCTCCACAAATTGCGCGATTCGCGTTCCGTCGGCCTCCGACGCCACCTCGCGCGCGGTCATTGCACAACTGGCTCGGTGCGCCTTGCCGGCGATAGCCTGCATCTCCTCGAACGCGCGCTCGCCGCCTCGGCTGCCCATAGTGCAAAAGAAAGCGACGTCGGGCAGACGTCCTCTGTTGGCCGCCAAGTACGACCTAACTGGCGACGAAACCGACCAAGCCCAGATCGGCGTCCCGATGACAACCAAGTCATAGGACCTCGGATCAGTCCTCATAGGCTCGATAGGTGCGCCATGCTTTTGGAGCACCTCGGCGACCGAGCGCAGGTATCCTAGAATTCCCGAACGATCCTTGCTATCGACGATGGGTTCGATGTCCGCGTGAAGGGCCTTCGCGAGCGCCTCGGCCAGCCTGCGTGTGGCGCCTGTGCGAGAATAGTAGACAATCAAAATTTTCGAAGTGGTCATGTGACTTTCGCTCCAACGTTTAAGCCTCAGACGCCAGCACTCGCTGCACGGCAAAGTCTATGACGGTTCGCTGGTGATGGGCGCGAATGTTCGGAAAAGCCGAAAGACCGTCTGCGAGCGTCGCCTCGGCCCAGCGCACCATGGGAAAGGCGTAGGCGTCGAGGATCGAGCGCTTGTCGCCGACAAAGAATTCGCGCCCCGCGAGATGAGCTTCCAGCAAATCAAAACGCTTGCGCACCAGAACTAGCACCGCCGCGCGCACCGCCGAGAGCGAGGCTTCGTCGTGCGCCGTTGCGTAGCGCTGCGTCATGAAGATGGGGAAAAACGCCGGATGAAGATCGCCAGTAAGGAAGGAGGACCAGCGATCAACCTCCGCCTGTTCGCGAAGGCCCTCGCCGCCGCTGAGATTGGCCTCGGGAAAGCGCCGCGCCAGATAGCGCAGGATCGTCCCGGCCTGCGTCAGCATCCAGCCCTCGCCCGTGTCGAGGGTCGGGACGGCGCCCGCCGGATTGATCTTTAGACATTCCGGCGAGCCATATATCACCCGAACAGCCTCATAGGGTTCGCCGATCCATTCGAGCGAGATGTGAACCGCAAAGGAGCAAGCTCCCGGCGCGTAATAAAGCTTCAGCACCGCTTGACCTCATTGCTGGAGCCACGACATGTGGCCTTCGCCCTCCTTACCCCTAATTCTCGGGGCTCGCCAAAGATATTCAACTGAAAACATTTTCAACGGAACCAGAACGGTTCACATTGAGGAGACGGGATAACGCACGCGCACACAGGCCGGAATCGTCTCGTCGCCTTCCGCCAGGATGACATGCGTCAATTCGCGGGCGCCTTTGAACCCCTGCGCCGCGACGATCCCAATCTCGGCCAGATGCCCACGAAGCGCGTTGATTAGTTGCGTGGGCGTTGTCACGTTGGCGAGTTTTACTTGTCAATAGAGCCAGTTTGCCGCCGACCGCCTGCTACGAATCAATGGCTTATGCCGGTGCTCATAGATCCAAAAGACTTCAAAATGGGTTATACTTGGCCAATGTGACAATGGCCGCCGAAGAGATACAAAAGGCACGAGAAATCTCCACCTGAGATCACCATTAAATTTTTCCGCTATCGCCAATGGACACCTTGCTTCGGTCTCGTCGCCGACATCTGCTTCTGCATCGTCTATTTTCAGGCGGCTCCGATCGAGCGGCGGACCGCTGGCGGGAGGATTACGGCATCGATGGGGTCGAGGGCCTCGACCTGCATCACCTCTACCGGGCGATGGCCTGGCTTGCGAGGAGCTGGCCGAAGATCAACAGTACGGCGCCACGCCCTTCTCGCCGCGTTGCCTGAAGGACGTCGTCGAGGAGGAACTGTTCGCGCGGCGGCGCGATCTGTTCAGCACGCTCGATCTCGTGTTCATGGACACGACCAGCCTCTATTTCGAGGGAGCGGGCGGCCAGACCCTCGGACAACGCGGCTTTTCCAAGGACCATCGGCCGGATCTCAATCAGATGATTCTCGCGGTGCTGCTCGATGGCGACGGCCGGCCGGTTTGTACGGAGATGTGGCCCGGCAATACAGCCGATACGGGCAGCCTCATCCCCGTCGTCGACAGGTTGCGCAAGCGTTTTTCCATCGGCCGGGTCTGCGTCGTCGCGGATCGCGGCATGATCAGCGCCGAAACGATCGCCGAACTCGAGGCGCGCGGGCTTCTCTACATTCTCGGCGTTCGTGAGCGCACCGACAAACTCGTGCGCGAACTTGTGCTCGACGATCCCGCTCCCTTCATCCCGCTCACCATGACAAAGCGGGGCAAGGATATCGATTACGAGGCCAAGGCCGTCACTCTGGCCGGACGGCGCTACATCGTCTGTCGCAATAACGAACAGATGAAGAAGGACGCCGCCGCCAGGGCCGCGATCTTGACCGCGCTCGAGCGACAATTGAAGAAAGGCGACAAGAGTCTCGTCGGCAACAAGGGCTATCGCCGCTTCCTTGCGACGCCAGACGACGACCATTTCGCCGTCGACCGCGCCAAGGCGGAAGAGGACGCAAAATTCGACGGCATCTTCGTGTTGCGGACCAACGCCGATCTCACGCCGCTCGAAGCCATGCTCTGCTACAAGCGCTTGTGGATGGTGGAGCGAGCGTTCCGCACATCGAAGAGTTTGTTCGCCACGCGGCCGATCTTTCACAAGCTCGACGAAACCATTCGCGGCCACGTGTCGTGCAGCTTCCTCGCCCTCGTCTTGAAAAAGGAGCTGGAGGATCGCATCGCCAATATGGGCAAGCCGGCCGCCGCCAGCGATGACGCGGAAAACGGTTCTTGGCCTGATGTTCTCGCCGATCTCAACTCGCTGACCGAAACCGAGATCGAGCAAGACGGCAAACGCTTTCTCCTGCGCTCGGCGCCGCGTCCCGCGGCGAGCCTCGCCTTACGCGCCACTGGCGTCGCTTTGCCGCCGACAGTGCGTCAACTCGCCGACGCCTGATCCCGCCCCATCCCGGCGATCAACGGAAATGTAGTGCCAAGGCGCTTTTCCAGCGCGGATTTATCCGTGCTATCAATGTGTTACAAATTCCAACTGTTGAAGATCAGCTTGGGGAGCTGTTTGCGGCCTCCATCCTCCGGCGGCATGTAATTCTGAACGAAGTCAACGAGCTCGCGGATTTTTTCAGTAATTTACGGTGCGATTACTATAACTCCGGTATCTGTAGGAAGGTACAATTTCGCCTGGGGCGGGCTCGTAATCTGCATATTAATAGATGCCGGCAATACCTATGCCGCCACCGCCAAAGACGTTCGCTATGTCCAGGGCCGCTTGCTCGATTATTTCGTCTGTCTTTATTCCCATATCATTCATTCCTTCATGTCGCTGATTGATTGCACGGCCGCCGCGCGGCATCAGCACCGAATTCTGTTGATGTCACCATGGGATGCTGTCGTCGAGGAACGCGGCTGTTTGCTCTGCCGTCATCTTGGGCCTGGCATCCTCAAACAACACAGGCTCGCGCGGCTTCTCGATCTTGGTCACGCCGTCCTTTTCTTAAGTTCGGAATTTCACTCGGCCTCGCGCGGAAAGCGCGTCATCCTTGGTTGCGTTGTGCAACACTTCGAACGCATTGGTTCCATCAAATGCGTAGACCGTGACAAAGACCGTATCCTCGGCAAAGCCATCCTTGACAGTGGCTCGGGCATAAGGCTTGCCGGCCTTCAATTCCTTCATTTCAATGTCGCGGAACACAGTCCCGGTTATCAAACCAAAAATGTTGTTTTCCTTTCACTCACTTTGTTTTCCATGGTGTTGGACGCGCATAGACTTCTGCGTTGTGCGCCTTGAGCAACGCCACTTGGCGCCGGTAGTCGGCTTCCGCCCGCTCAAAGGCGAGCACGGTAGCGGTATCAATGGCGATCTCGGGATCCGCTTCGGCACGGAGGAGCGCTACAATCTCGGCCTTGTGTGCCTTAAGCTTGGCAAGCAGTTCGTCAGACGGCTTGGCTTTAGCCTTCATAACCATCCTATCGCCGTCTAGGCTAAGGCGGACGCCAGCCGCAGTCGCATCCTTGACGAGGATCGCGGCGATCATGCCGAAATCCTCCCAGCCGAAATCGTCGTCGTCAGTTTTGCTCGTGTTTCCCCCATTTAGGCCGTTTTCACCCGCTACAGCTGCTACATCATTGAAAATGCTTGTATTACCGACGTTTTTGAAACCGCTACATTGTTTTTCTGTAGCGGATTTGTTTTGGCCTAAGCTATTGATATCGTTGTATGTAGCGGCGTAGCGGGGTGCGCGCCCCAGATCCGGCAAGTAGCGGGTGAAAGCATCGATAAAGTCGCTGTTCTCGTATCCTTTGAGAACGGATTCCCCGATGCGGATGTTCTTCGGACGAATTCCGAATCCTTTCAGTCGGCGCGCAAGCTGGTTCTGTGTGAGCGCCTTCCCATAACTGCATTCGCCCCATGGCCGGTCTAGCATCGCGACAAGGGCGGCAACCAGATCGGCGCTGCAAATGTCTTTGGGCGTCCCCTTCGTTTCGAACACGATGCGGATATCCGCAAGAAGCGCAGTGTTGTGACTGGGCTCCTCATTCTCGATCCCAATCAGAGATAGGGCTGCATGCTGCGCTTTTTGCGGCCAGTCACCCTTGGCAATATCGGCGATGGCGAAAAGATGTTCCCAGTTGTCCTGCTCGCGGTCATTCAACGCTTCAGGAAGGACGGGCCTGGCCGTAGCGAATTCCACCATAAAATCCTTTGCAAATCTGGCAAGCTTTCTTACGGCGTCATCAAATTCGGCCGCAGGCGCACGGCGCAATCTTGTCACTTTCTCATTTTTGGATTTACGCTTTAGATTTATAATAATGCTTCGATCTTCGATGGTCGCCGCACGCTTACCAATGCCGGAAATGGCCTTGAAGCCCCATGTTGAGAATTGCATAGGGGAACGCTCGTCGCCCTCAACACGAATAACAAAGGCGGTCTCGCGGGTATGCCCGCTATTGATAATGCCTCGCGCCGCCTCGTTATCTTTCAGGAAGGCGTCGGCCTCATCAATAATTAATGTCGGGGTGCATTCTTCAATAACGCGAAAAATTGCTGACGCCGTAATATTAGATGATGGCAATGCGCGCTTGGTAAGCTTCATAATGAGTGACAACAATGTGGTCTTGCCGCATCGTGCCTCGGGTGATTGAATGTTTAATATAGGGGCAACCTGCGCGGCTTCCTCAAGCCATGTGCATACAATCCAGAGCACCAAGGCCGCCCGGGCGTCTTCATCACATATAACAAATCGCTTAACCATCTCATCAATTGTGTTGAGAAGATAAGATCCATGAACGGCCTCGCTCCATGGCTCCGTGTCAGAAATCTTCAGTGCGCGTCCATGGGTATTCCCGCCAGGGCGTAAATCTTTGATCAGCTTGTCTAGGACGGACGTGCGGACACCAAGCAGACCGTGTGGAAAGACGGACTATGCGGATTCCGCTGCCGCATTTGGCGCGATAAAATCGGCCATGACACACATTTCTGGATTCGAACGTTCGCAAATCTTGTTGTTGCCGGAGGCGGTGGACGACTACGTTGGCGCCGACAATCCGGTGCGGTTCATCGACGCCTTTGTCGATGAACTCGACCTCGCGGCGGCGGGGTTTAGTCGCGTTGAGCCGAAGGCGACGGGCCGCCCCGGCTATTCGCCAGCCGATCTGTTGAAGCTCTACATCTACGGCTATTTGAACCGGGTGCGGTCGAGCCGTCGGTTGGAGATGGAGAGCCACCGCAACATCGAGGTGGTCTGGCTGCTCCGGAGCCTGAAGCCCGACTTCAAGACCATCGCCGACTTTCGGCGCGACAATCGGGCGGCCTTCCGGTCCGTGTTCCGTGAGTTCGTACTGCTTTGCCGGCGGCTCGACCTCTATGGACGCGAGTTGCTGGCCGTGGACGGAACCCGGATCAAGGCGGTCAACAACAAGGATCGCAACTTCACGCGGAACTCGCTGCAAGATTTCATCCGCGCGGCCGACGAGCGGCTGGACGACTATTTGCGGCGGCTGGACGAGGGCGATATCGAGGAAGGCGGAACGGGCGGCGGCGCGCGCACGAAAAACCTGGCCGAGAAGATCGAGGCGCTCCGCCAAAAACGCGGCCGGTACGGGGCGATGCTGGCGGATCTTGAACGAACCGGCGAGAACCAAATATCGCTGACTGATCCCGACAGCCGGGCGATGGCCGCCCATACGAAGGTTGGCGTCGGCTACAACATCCAGATCGCGGTCGACGCGAAGAACAAAATGATCGTCGAGCAGGCTGTGACCAATCAGGTCGTGGACATGGGCCTGCTGAAAGAGACCGCCGAGTCGGCCCGCGCCATTCTCGATGTCGAGAATATCGATGTCGTCGCCGATCGCGGCTACTTCAAGATCGAGGACATTGAGGCCTGCGAAAAGGCGGGGCTGACGCCCCATGTTCCCAAGCCGCAACGCGGATCGTCGGTGCGCAATGGTTTTTTCCGCAAGGACGAGTTCCAGTATGATCCGGACCAGGATGTGTACATCTGTCCGGCCGGAGAAACACTATCGCCGAACCATGAAGGCAAGTCGCGGGATTTGAAGAAGATCGATTACAGCAATCCGGCGGCATGTCCTGCCTGTCCTCTTCGGTCGCGGTGTACCACAGACCGTCGCCGGGTCTCGCGTCTGGAGAACGAGGCGGTGCTCGACCGGATGGCCGCCCGCCTGAAGGCGAGGCCGGGAATCCTCGACCGGCGTCGCGAACTCGTCGAGCATCCCTTCGGCAGCATCAAGCAATGGATGAACCAGGGCGCCTTTCTGATGAAGGGCCTCGACAATGTCCGGGCTGAGTTCAGCCTCACGGCGCTCGTCTACAATCTGCGCCGGGCCCTCAACATCCTTGGCGTCGAGGCCATGATGGCGGCCGTTCGAGCATGAAACGAGGGTAATACAAGGTGCGTTCCCGGCCGGAATAACCTGCATGGACGCCCCTGGGGTCACGACAGGCAATTCTCTCGACCAGAACGCGCAAAATGCGCCACGGTGCGTCTCACGATCGTTATTGCGCGACTGCGAATTGTTTTCACACGGTCTGCAAGGTTTTTGGCGGCATCCGCTCTTTCACGCTCATATTTTTTCGCATTGAGCTTTGAAAGCCGTGTTAGCTCAAGGTCAAAATCTTCATCGCTCAATTCATGGATTTCGGCCGAAGCTGTTGCGTCCTCTTTAGCCTCTCCATTCTTTGATGCGACCTTAACATCATCTCGAGGCGTCGCTTTTGGCTTCAGCTCACGAGCTTTAATTATTAATGGGTCATCTTCGGGAAGGCGGCTCATTGATCCACCCCCTCGATGAACCCAATATTCCGGCCACAGTACCAAGCGTTCTTGCGCTCAAGCGGCCATGTGTGGAAGCCAATAGGATAACCAGCATCACCACATGGTTTTTGATATTGGCCCGTAAAACCGGATAGGAATCCATGTTCGAATTCGTCTGGATATTTCGCGCGAAATATTTTGCGCGCTTCTGTTACATTCACGCTACTCATGGCGAGCACTCACAAGCGGATTGAGGAATCATGTCCGCCGCCTCGGCTTAATGTTGCCCGGCGCGGCGCGCGATAGCGGCCGCCAAACATGTCCTTGATGAACAGGGCTGGGTCAGTGGCGCGACCGCGCCGGGCGCAGCAACGCTGCCGCCAAATCCTATCTAAAACGCTGCCTTGGCGCGTCGTTAATGGGCGCTCGGAATGCCACTCAGCCAGGCTGAGGCAGAATTGCTTTTCCCAATCGGTTGTCAGCGGCGACGCTAGGACCTCGTCGATTTGCGTCAGCGTTAGGTCATTGCGCTCAGTGCTCTTTTGGCGTAGGTTGCTCATGACAAACGGGTCCTTTCCTTGTTTGTTGCGTTTCCATCTTCTTTGCATCAACTCCGTCGCCCCCGACGGTTCATTCAGCCCCGGTCACGCGCCCAATCGCGGCCGGGGCCATTTTTGTGCTATGGAGTAGCGCGCGAAATGCGGGCGATGGCATGCTTGAAGATGAATTCCTCGCGGCCATCGATGTCGAGAATGAAGCCGTATTTGCCCAGCGCGCTGATGGTTCCTTCGATCCGGTCTCCAAAGATCAGTGTGATTTCCACACGCTTGCCGATAAGTGCCGCGAGAAAGTTATGCTCGATCAGGTGCGCATGTGTTTCGGCCGAGCCAAGCCGTTGGGCAGGGCTTGGTCTGGCGGGCGTGTCTTTGACGCGGGGGCAGGTTTGTCCGGTGCCGTTTTGGCCGCTGGTTTGGTTGACAAAGAAAGAACAGCCGAGGTCATTCAAACCTCCGCGTCTTTGATCGCGGCCTTCCAGGCGTCGATCGCGCTTCTCTCGAAATAAAGCCGATGGTTCACTATCTTCGGGCGCGGGAATCCGAGCGAGACGTCATGCAGCCAGCGGGTCAAAGTCCTACGGCAAATTCCTAGTTCAAACGCCACGTGTCCCGAGGAAATCCACGCGTTCTGCGCGGCCCGTGCGGTGGCCCGTGCTGCGTCGGCACGGCCTCCGCTAGGAATTGGCAACAGATCCATTTTGCTTACCTTTTTGTCTGACTAATGTTGGACAAAAAGGTACGCCGTCTCGCGCAGGCCCTCTAAAGAGTAAAAGGGGGTTACTTTTTACGGCCGCGGCCTCGGAGCTTGAATGCCGCTACTGACGCATATGACAGCGCTTCGCGTTTGATATTGAGTATTTGGAAAATCTCTTGCACGAAATCTAGAAATGGGCCGTAAACCGTCCCCTCGTCTTCTTTTCCCGCTACCGTGGAAAAGGTCGGCTCATTTCCGGTTAGATTGAGGAATCCGAGGGCCAGCGCGTACGCGACGTTGTGTGTTCGCCGGTCCGGAAGACGGCCGACATTCCGAGGCTTAAGCGGAACATCCTTGGCCAGTTTTGCGATGAGCGCCCAAAACTTCAATTCGGCACTTGTAATTTCTTCGTCGGCATCCAATTTCTCGGGCAATCCAGTTTTAAAATACCAAGTATCTGCCAACACTTGTTGACCGCCGTTGACGACCGCAGGCGCATCAGACAGCGCCGTGATCGTCGGCCCGCGCATTTCTCGTATGTGCTGCGCAAGTTGCTCGCGCGCGCGCTTAGTCCTGCCGCCCCTTTCGATTTTGTTCGCAAGGTCATTCGCGCGCTTTTCTAACTCGCCGAGTTCTTTTTTGACCATATCGTCCGTTGCTGGACGAAATAGAGGTGGCACGATTCCATCGCCGCCTATTTCATCGATAATAATCCCCATCAACGCGAGATAATCGACAAGATGCGAGACGTAGCAGGTCTGCTCATTGAGGATCGGCAGCCGGCGAACTGCGGCTTCGATGTCCGAATACTTTCGATAGCCCCTTGGATCTAAGGGCGAACGTCACGCCTCGCCGCCGCAACTCAACCACATTGCGGCGGCGCCGGGACGTGCGCCCCACGCCTCCAACGCTGCGCGTTTTTCGACGTCATAGGAATATCTATTGTAAATGGCGGCAACGCCCTTGATGGAGCCGGAACGGTGATTGAGCGCGGCCTCGACCACATGCACCGCCACACCTAGCCGTGCGCAGCCACTCGCAAAGCTTCGGCGCAAATCATGGAGCGTCCAAGGCGGGCATCGAGCTGCTTCTTGATATTGCCGAAGGCCGCGATCGGATTGCGTCCGGTCAGCGAGAATACAAAGTCTTGCGGCTCTTTGCGCGGCGCATCGCGCAGGATGGTGATGGTGATGTCGGATAGCGGCAAGCTAAGCTCGCGATTGTTCTTGGCGCGACCTGCCGGTAAAACCCAAACTCGCTTGTCAAAATCAATCTCGCGCCAGCGCATGCCAGCCACTTCATTTCTCCGCGCACCGGTCAAAACCAAAAGTTTGACGAAAGCATCATAGGGCTGTTCCAACTCACACGCGGCCCGCCAGATGGCGGCAAGCTCATCATCGGATAAAGATCACGGTCCCGCGCTGTTTCGGCCGCTGGCGCCTTGATTGCGGCGCAGGGGTTGGCGGTCAGAATGCCGCGCTCGACTGCCCAATTGCACATACGGCGAAACCATGAAAGCGTGCGGTTGGCGGCAACTGGGGCGCCGCGCTCAACGATTTCGTCGAGAAGCTTGTGAGAATATCTGGCTTGCCAATTTCCGATAGGAGGCGCCCGCGCCAGGCCCCAACAATCTCTTTCTCGAGCAAGCGTTCAAGTTCTTGCGTAGTCCTTGGGCGCAAATGGCGACGGGCATAATGGCGCAGGAATTGTTGCGCGACATGTTCGACGAAATCAGATGCTGGAGCCGCCACAGCGGCCTTGATGGCCTTTTTCTCGGCACCGGGATCCCTGCCACCGGCAAGCATGCCGTGGGCTTGCCGCGCGAGATCGCGGGCCGCTTTCAGTTTGATTTCGGGGCTTGGCCCAAGTGTGAGCTTTCGCGAGCGTCCGCCGAAACGATATCGGAAGCACCAGCTCGCCTTTCCGGATGGAAAAAGCTGCAAGTACAAATTGCGGACTTCGCCGTCCGGGATCTCGCGACGCTTCGGGCCGGGCTTGAGATTTTCGATCGCCTTGACGGTGAGGGGCTTGGCCATATTCCCTCCGCGGTAACAGCCCGGTGGTAATATGGTGGTATCAAAAAACAGCGTCAACACAAGTCGCACCGTTTCCGCAAATGTCCTGGTTGGAGAGCGTTAAATGTGCGAATTCAAGGCGGTAAGGCTGACCCATGAGTCCATTTGACACGGATAGTCACGGGTCTATACCTGATTTTCCGTCAGGTGATGCTGCGCGGCGAGAAAGCCGCCCTCCGGGTGGACCCCCGGGACCCCCGGAAAAAGAAAGTCGGTGGTATGGCCGAAATTCGAATAGCGGTACTCGGCCCGCACCGACCAATTGTCGGTGACAGCATATTCAATGCCGCCGCCAACCGTCCAGCCGGCGCGGGTGTTCGCGAAGCTCGAGTAGGTGCCCGGAACCCCCGTGAAAAACCCAGCCGTGTCGGTCATGCTGGTGTTGAAGCTGGTGAAGGCGACGCCGCCCGTGCCGTAGATTAAGACCCGGTCCCAAGCCATGCCGAGGCGGCCGCGGATCGAGCCTTGAACGCCGGCGCTGGAGGTGGCCGTCGCGCTGCCAAATGTGTCCGCCGCAAAATCGGCCAATGGCACGCCAGTGGTTTTCTTCAAGCTCGTGCCATCGATGGACCCTTCGAGCCCAAACACCAGCCACGGGTTATATTGGTAACTGTAGCCGACATGGGCGCCGCCAATCACCCCTTGCGGGTTCGCTGTAAACGCGCTGGCGGCCGGATCAAGATCATTGGCGGTACCGGACCAAGTGACCGGGTCTTGGCCCCAGCCGTACCCAATCTGGCCGCCGACATAAAGGCCGGTCCAGGTAAAGATTGGCACTGGTGGCGGCGGCGTAAGGTCGGCCGTGAAGGCAGAACTGGCGAAACTCGCGGCGGCGGCCATCGCGCCGGCGCACGCCAGGGAAGCTTTATAAGACATAATTCAATCCTCGATCTGAACGTGAGTGATAGCCGCGCGCCACCCGCAATGGCGGGCGTAGCGCGATAGCTCGTCGATCAGATCAGGACGGGAGGCGCGCGCGGCTGCCCGGCAAACGCCGCAAACCGCCTCAGTGTGCCAAGCAGCGCGGGTGGCACTATGGCTTTCAAAAGTCGGGGTGAAAACGCCGCCTGTGTTGTTTCGGAAGGCAATATGAAGGCCGCGACATGCACCGTCGGGCAGCAGGGGCAATCGTCGTGTTGGCATGGTGGCGGGCTGCCGCCATCATGGGAATCGAGATCGCGCGTGCAGCGAACCGCGGATTTTGCTTCGTCGAAATTGGCGAGGGCAAGCTCGGAACCCGTTGCGGCCGTGGAAAAGGCAGCGGAATGGGAGACCGCCGCCGCGTGCTGCGCGGGCAACAGCAATTGTGCGAGGCATGCAAGAACGACGAGGAGACAGCGCGCCGCGCGCGTCCAGCCCTTCGCGGCGTTTCGCGATAACACCAAATGGCCGGAAGGCTGAAAACGGACGGCGCGCACTTGCTGCACCTTCGGAACGGCATTAACGATGATGTTATCGAGATTGCAAACGTTTCCAATAGCAAGTCAAGGAAGATTAGCTATTGATGCGGGTTTGGCGCAGGCAAACGCTGCGATTAAGGAGACCAGTGACTTTAGCGCAACAAGGCACCGGCCGACGGCGCGCGTTGCCAGATGAATCAAGTTTCACATCCTGCGAGTGATGGCACTCATGGATTTGCCTCGACTTCGCCGCATGCGGCTGGCAAACCGCAACCGTTGATGTCGATTTTGTTGCTGCGGCATGTTGCGATTGAGGCGGAGGCGGGATGGAAGAGGTGCCAGGCGGCCCGGAATTTTCCAGCCAGCGCTTGGGCGATGCCGTGAGACTGCGTCTGGGCGGGCACTGGACGGTGGATGCGGCGGCGATCGAGGCCCGGGCGGATGAACTTCTTGCGGAGAGCGCCGGAGCGCGCCGGGTCATTCTCGATCTTAGCCGGGTCGCGCGTCTTGATACGGCGGGGGCTTGGCTCATCGACCGCGCCTGTCAGACGCTCCATGCCAAGGGCGTCGATGCAAAGCTCGAAGCGATCCGGCCGGAATATGAGATCTTGCTCCGCGAAGCCCGCTACCGGATTCTTGCCGTGCCGAAGCCGCCCAGCGGCTCTTATATCATCCGTCTTCTCGCCGATATCGGCGAGAGCGTTGTTTCGGCGCGAGCCGATCTCTATAGGGGCATTGGCTTTCTCGGCGAAGTCGTGGCGGCGATTGGAAAAAGCTTCGCAAGCCCGTCGCATTTCCGGGGGACGTCGCTCGTTGTCCAGATTGAGAACATCGCCCTTCGCGGCGCGCCGATCATTGCCCTCATCAACTTTCTCGCTGGCGCGATCATCGCCCAACAGGGTATTTTCCAGTTGCGGCGGTTCGGCGCGACGGTTTTCGTGGTCGACCTCGTTGGCATATTGGTCCTTCGCGAACTCGGCGTTTTGCTGACGGCCATCATGACGGCCGGGCGCTCCGGCTCGGCGATCACTGCCGAACTCGGCTCGATGAAGCTGCGCGAGGAAATCGACGCACTGTCCGTCATGGGATTGCGGCCGGTCGATATATTGATTGTTCCACGCGTCCTCGCCCTCGTGATCAGCCTTCCGCTGTTGACCTTCATTGCCGACATGTCAGGTGTCTTTGGCGGGATGTTGATGAGCTGGGTCTATGAGGGGATTACCCCCGCGCGGTTTTTGACGCTGTTGCGGGACGCGATCGTCCTTCATACGTTTTTTAGTGGCCTTATCAAGGCGCCTTTCATGGCCCTGATCATTGGCCTTGTTTCCTGCGTGGAAGGGCTGGCCGTCGCCGGTTCGGCGGAATCGCTTGGGCGGCAGGTCACCGCCTCGGTCGTCAAGTCGATTTTCATGGTGATCGTGGTTGATGGGCTGTTTGCCGTCTTTTTCGCGGGGATCAAATTTTGAACAACGGGCCTGCCTTGGACGACGCGAAACCCGAGACACGGCCGGAGCAGGACGGGCGCACGGCGCCGGAGATCGCCATCAAGGTGCGTGACCTCGTTGTTGGTTTTGGCGACAAGCTTGTCATGCAAGGCCTCGATCTCGACGTTTTCCGGGGCGAGGTTTTGGGCTTCGTCGGCGGGTCTGGCACCGGCAAATCGGTTCTCACTCGAACGATCTTGGGGCTTATCCGAAAACGCAGCGGGCTTATCGAGATTTTGGGCGCCGATGTCGATCTTCTCTCGCCGCGCGAACATGCCGCGATCGAGCGGCGCATTGGCGTCATGTTTCAGCAAGGCGCGCTGTTTTCGGGTCTCACCGTCAAGCAGAACGTCCAAGTGCCGATGCGCGAACATCTGCGGCTGTCGCCACGCCTCTCGGAAGAGCTCGCGATGCTCAAGATCGAGCTTACCGGGCTTGATCTTGATGCCGCCAACAAATACCCCTCCGAACTTTCCGGCGGCATGACCAAACGGGCGGCCTTGGCGAGGGCTCTGGCGCTCGATCCCGAGCTCGTGTTTCTCGACGAGCCGACGTCGGGTCTCGATCCGATCGGCGCGGCGGAATTCGATGAGTTGATCGCCACTTTGCAGCGCACGCTGGGGCTGACCGTGTTCATGGTCACGCATGACCTCGACAGTCTCTATTCGATCTGCGACAGGATCGCCGCCTTGGCAGATGGAAAAGTGGTCGCGGAAGGGCCGATTTCGGCGATGCTTGCCTCCCGGCATCCGTGGGTCCACGCTTATTTCCACGGCAAAAGGGCGCGTCTTGCGGGTTTTGGCTCCGCCGGGCGGCGTTCCGGGGCGGGTGATGACGAGGAGGCGGTGTCTATGCCGGGGAATGCGGAGAAGGGCTTTCCCGGTCAAAGGTGAGGCGCCGCTCGAGGATTGGAAAGGCAAGCGAGGTCAGATGGAAACCCGTGCCAATTATGCTTTGATAGGCTTTTTCACCTTGGCGGTGATCGCTGGGGCGTTTGGTTTTGTGTATTGGTTTTCGGGAGCTGAAAAAGAGGGCGTGCGGAAACCCTATAAGATCGTTTTCACGGGATCGATTTCCGGCCTCTCAAACAATGGCGTCGTTCTCTTTAATGGGGTTCCCGTGGGCGCGGTCACCAAGATCGGTCTGTTGCCGGAGGATCCCTCCCGCGTCTATGCGCTGGTTGAAGTTGGTGAGAAAGTGCCGGTGCGCACCGACACCAAGGCGCAGCTGGAATATACAGGCTTCACAGGGGTTGCCTCCGTTGCCTTGACGGGCGGAGCGAGCAATGCGCCGCCGCTTCAAACCAGCGCGCGGGACCCGGCTGTCATTGTCGCCGAGCGCTCACAATTCCAAGATCTCGTTGTCGCCGCGCAGCGAATCGCCAACCAAGCTTCCGACTTTTTCACGAGGGCCAACCATTTGATCGACGAAAATTCCGCCTCCGTAACGGCGACGGTGAAAAACATCGAAACCGTTTCCGGCGCGCTCGCCGCCAAATCGGACGATGTCAAGACGGTCATCTCGGATTTCGCGTTGCTGTCGGCGAAACTCAATAAGGCGGCCGATAAGTTCGATTCCGTGTTGACGAGTATCAACGGCTCTTTCGGAACGGGCGAGTCGAAGGGGGCGTTCGGCGAAATTGGCGAGGCCGCCAAATCGGTCAGGAAGGTGGCCGACAATCTCGATTCAAGGTTGAAGGACATCGCCGCCAACATCAATCGCTTCACGGGTTCGGGTCTGCACCAATATGAGGCCTTGGCTGTCGATGGCCGCAAGACGCTCGAGGAAATCAATCAGGCGGTCCGCTCGATCGAGAACAATCCGCAGCAATTCCTGTTTGGCAAATCATCGCAAGTTCCCGAATATTCCGGCGCCCGTTAACCGCTTTGCATGAAATCTGCGCGATCAGCTGAGGGCTCAAACGAGGCGCATGCTTGCCTTGACCGAGCCAATCCATGCTATAGGCGAAAGCCCTGGGCTCGCGCGTTTTTCGAAAATCCGCGCCGCGATGAGTTGCCGATTGGGCGGCGCCGAGTTGGCGGTGCTCGTTTTGGGAATGGGTTTTAGAATGGGCCATGCCACCCTCGTCCAGCTCTTGGACTTGGACTCCTCGCGGCTCGCGCGCCTGCGCCGCTTCGTGCCGGTCTTGTCCTTTTCCCTGCTCGCGGCCTGCTCATCCGCGCCCAAGGCCACTTACGACCTCTCGGCGGCCGATGGCGGCATTTCGGCGCGCGCGGGGCGGGGGCAGCTCGCCGTTCTTTTGCCCGAGGCGACGCTGCCCGCCAATTCGGACCGCATCGTCGTGCGCCCCAGTCCGCAAGCCGTCGCTTATCTCACCGGCGCGCAATGGGCCGACACGCTGCCATCGCTGGTTCAGAGCCGCCTCATCGAGAGCTTTCAAAACGCGCATCTCTTGCGCAAGGTCGGCCGCCCCGGCATGCTTGCCGATTATAGTCTGCAAACCAATATCCGGCGGTTCGAGCTTGATGCGGCGCGGAGCGAGGCCATCGTCGAAATCTCGGCGCAAATCATTGACAAGAGCGGACGCATCATCGCCGGGCGTTTGTTTTCGGACAGCGTTCCGGTGGCGTCGGCCGATCCGGCGGCGGTCGCCGCCGGGCTCGACGCGGCGCTAAGCCATGTCATGCACGGCATCGTCATCTGGACCGCGCCGAAAATTTGAGCGGACGCCCCCCGCCAAATGCGCAAAGTGCCGCACGTCAAATGCGCGGCGAAAGGAACCAGCCCATTGAGCCCCGGCCCTATCCCGCGCGCGGTCTTCACCGAGGGCTCGACGATGCGTCATGTGATCGTCATGACGGCGGCGACCTCGGTTGGGCTCATGGCGATTTTCATCGTCGATCTTTTGTCGCTCCTTTACGTGTCGTGGCTTGGCGATCCAAAACTCACCGCCGCCGTCGGCTTCGCCAGCCAAGTTTTGTTTTTTTCGATCTCGATCAACATTGGCCTTTCGATCGCGACCGGCGCCCTCGTTTCGCGCGCGCATGGCAAGGGCGATCGAGACGGCGCAAGGCGGCTTGCGGCATCGGGCCTTGTTCATGTCTTTCTGATCGCGGCGCTGGCCAGCGCCGCCGCCTGGCCGCTGCGGCGGCAGATTTTGATCCTCCTCGGCGCGCAAGGCATGACTCTCGATGCCGCCTCGACCTATCTCGCGATCACGCTTCCGGCCACCGTTTTGCTCGGCCTCGGCATGGTGCTTGCGAGCATCTTGCGCGCCGCGGGCGACGCAAGGCGCTCGATGTATGTGACTCTCGCGGGCGCCATCGCCACGGCTCTTCTCGATCCGGTCTTTATTTTTGGTCTCGGCCTTGGCGTCACCGGCGCGGCCATTGTCACGTTGATTTCACGATTCGTGATTGTGGCCGTGGGCCTGAATGGGGCCGTTCGCACCCATGATCTTGTCGCCCGCCCAAGCGGCGTGGCGGTCAAATTCGATCTTGCGCCGATGATGGCGATTGCCGTTCCGGCTGTCCTGACCAATCTCGCGGCGCCGGCGGCCAATGCCTATACGATGCGAATTTTTTCGCATTTCGGCGAAGCGGTCGTCGCGGCTTTTGCCATTGTCGACAGACTGAACCCGACGGCATTTGGCGTTCTGTTCGCATTGTCGGCGGCGGTCGGCCCGATCATGGGCCAAAACCTTGGCGCAAAGCTGTTCTCAAGAGTGCGTCAGGTGCTCACCGATTGCTTGACCTTCGCCACCCTCTACGCCGTGGTGGTGGCGGTTCTCCTGCGCTTGGCCGCGCCTTTGATTGTCCAGCTCTTTCATGCTCAAGGCGAGACGGCCGAGCTTTTAACCTTCATTTGCACTTATGGCGGGGTGCTCTGGCTTTTTCTTGGCGCCATTTTCGTCGCCAACGCCGCCTTCAACAATCTTGGGTTCCCGTTTCTCTCGACGCTGTTCAATTGGGGCCGCGCCACACTTGGCACGCTGCCCTTTGTCACGATCGGCGCCGCGCGCTTTGGACCCGAGGGCGGCTATGTGGGGCTCATCCTCGGCTCGGCCTTCTTTGGCGTGGGCGCCGTGGCCGCGGCTTACATCGTCACGGCTCGGCTCGCAAATGAGCCCAAGGTCTTGTAGCATCGCAGGGCTTCTTCCGGGACATCGTTCCGGCCGCCCGCGCCGCGGGCAATCTGTGGAGGACTGCCAATGTTCAATCTTTACGAGATTTTGCGCAATGCCCAGGGCGGCCATGCGCTCGACAATCTGGCAAGCCAATTCGGCCTTACACCGGAACAAGCGGATGCGGCGGTCAAGGCCATGGTGCCGGCGCTGTCCGAGGAGTTCATGAAGCTATCATCGAAGCCGAATGCCTTTGGCTCCTTCCTCGGCGCGCTGGGAGAGGGCCAGCATTTGGCGGCGTTCACCGATCCAGCCGCCGCGCAAACGGCGGCCACGGCGGAAAAGGGCTTCGATGGTCTCCGGCAAGTCCTTGGGTCTCCCGGCGCTTTTGAGGACATCGCCCGGCGGGCTTCGAGCGCAACGGGGATTAGCCCCGACCTCTTGACTCAAATGCTCCCGGTGATTGCTTCGATGATCTTCGGCGGCCTCACGAAATCTCTGGAAAGTCAGGGGTTTGGCGGAATCCTCGGACAGCTTGCCAAGGCTGCGGGGCAGGGCGGCCTTGGCCCTATTCTCGGCCAGATTCTGGGCGGCGGCCAGGCCACGGCCAATCCGCCGCAGCCAGCTCCCACGCCGGGAGAAGCCGCGGCGCCCGGGGGCCTCGGCTCGATCCTTGGTCAGATCTTGGGCGGCGGCCGGGCTCCTACGGTGCCCGGTCAGGCGCCGGCGGGCGGGGCGGGGAGCCTCGGGGGCATTTTGGGGACGATCTTGGGGGGTCTCGCTGGCCGCACAGGGGCTGGCGCGGCGACGGATTCCGCCGCCCCGGGCAAGACTGCGCAAATGCCGGGGCTCGATCCGGCCGCGATCCAGGCGAGCCTGGACGCCCTCACCAAAATGCTGCAGCCAGGACTGCCATCCTCTCCTGCCGCCCCGCAAAGCGGGATTGAAGGCGAAATCGATGACATCATGAGCGGGAAGCGCCACTGAGCGGTTCGGCGTTTGCATCGAGCATAAAGACAGGCCTCGCCACTGCAGCTGCCACGCCCCTTGCATTGCCTACGGGCTTTCGCGCGCCTATGAAGCTGCGCGCGGAGGCCGGATCGTAACCTGGCCACAAATTCTTACATAAATGGATGGCCGGGCATGTTGCGCCAAGCCGCATGACGATGGCTGTCAAATGCAAGGGGAAGTGAAAGTGAAAGTGTGGCCATGGCTCGCGACGTTACCGATCTAACCCCCATTACGTCGCGCGATGAACTTGTCGCTTGGCTGGAAGCAGGCTCGAAGCCTGCGGCACAATTCCAGATCGGCACCGAGCACGAGAAAATTCCGTTTTACAAGAGCAGCCATGCGCCGGTGCCCTATGAAGGCGTGCCGGCACAAGGCCAAGGTGGCATTCGCGCTCTTTTGGAGGGAATGCAAAAGCAGCTCGGCTGGGCTCCTGTTACCGATGGGCCGAATATCATCGGGCTTTACGATGCAACGAGCGGGGCAGGAATTTCGCTTGAACCTGGCGGTCAATTCGAACTCTCCGGCGCGCCGCTTGAGACGATCCATCAAACCGATGCTGAACTCGACACCCATTTTTCCGTGCTCAAAACCGTTGCCGCGCCTTACGACATAGGCTTTCTGGCGCTCGGCATGAGCCCCAAATGGCGGCGCGAGGAAATCCCGCTGATGCCAAAGCAGCGCTATGCGATCATGACGAAATATATGCCGAAGGTCGGCACGCGTGGCCTCGACATGATGTTTCGCACCAGCACGGTGCAAGCCAATCTCGATTTTTCGAGCGAAGCCGATATGGTCAAGAAGCTTCGCGTCGCGCTGGCCTTGCAGCCGGTCGCGACGGCGCTTTTCGCCAATTCGCCATTGACGGAGGGTAAGCTCAACGGTTTTCTTTCGGCCCGCTCGGAGATATGGCGCCATACGGACGCCGCCCGCACCGGCATGCTGTCCTTTGCGTTCGAAGAGGGAATGTCCTTCGAGCGCTATGTCGATTATGCGCTGTCCGTACCGATGTATTTCGTCAAGCGCGGCGATATTTATCACGACGTGGCGGGCGCTGATTTTCGTGATCTTTTGCAGGGAAGGCTGGCGCGTCTGCCGGGCGAACATGCGACACTCGCCGATTGGTCCAATCATCTGACCACCATTTTTCCGGAAGTGCGGCTGAAACGCTATCTCGAAATGCGTGGCGCCGACGCCGGGCCCCGGCGCTTCCTGCCGGCGCTGCCGGCCCTATTTACCGGGCTCCTTTATGAGCCGTCCTCGCTCGACGCGGCTTGGGACTTGGTGAAGACCTGGAGCTCGGAGGCACGCGAAAAATTGCGCGCCGAGGTTCCGCGCCTCGGTCTTGCGGCGGCGAACCACGGGCGCCGGGTGAGCGAGATCGCGGCCGAAGTCTTGCGTATCGCCCGCACGGGGCTATCCAAGCGCGACAAGCGCAACGCCGAGGGGTTTGACGAAACCTTGTTTCTCGACCCACTCGAGGCGGTCCTCGCGGAAGCGAGCGAAGCCGAGAAGCTCATCAACAAATTCAAAACGCAATGGGCGGGAAACATAGAACCCGCCTTCGAGGAATGCGTTTATTGAAGCCTTAAAACGCCAATCTCAAGTCAACATCATCGGGAGAAAACAAAGATGAAGGTGTTCATCAGGAGCTTGTTGTTGCCGGCCGCGATTCTCGGAGGGCTTTGCGGCGGGACCGTGATGGCCGAGGATCTCGCCGTGGTCGGGCAGTGGAAGGGCAAATATCCACTCGAAACGATCGTGAATGACAAGCCGCTTTGGGATCAGCCTGGCGTTTTGGCTGCGATGCGCGCCGCCATGGGCGAACATTTCTTCGCGCTCTCGCAAAAGGGAGCGCACAGTCCGGAAGCACCTGTGGCCAGCGATGGCAAGGGTGACTTCGCCGCCTGGGCCTGCAATGAGGTGGATGATTGCAGCGGCAACAACATGACGGTGTTTTTTGATTCGGCCACCGGCAATGCGCAGGTCTGCTGGCGAAGGTCCGACGGCATCGGCGGCAAGGTGCAGGATCTTTGGCTCGCCAAGGGTGATTCCCGCCCGCTTCCGATGAATGGCTGCGGTGTCGGCGAAAAGGATCCGTTTGCGCCCCTTAAGAAATTTGGCGGCGCGAAGTAAGGGCAAGCTGCTTTCGGCTTACGGCAAGAAGCCCTGCAACGATGACGGCTTGAGATGACGTCCACACCAGACGAGATCCGCGAGGCCCAAAATCTCGTCTGGCACCCGCGCGAGGCGGCCGGGTTGAGCCTCCAAGCGGCGTGCGCGCCTCGGCGCCCTCTCGGAAGGGTTTTAACGGGGGACGGGATCGCCGCCAAAGTCGCGGGAGGGCAAGCGAATATGGGTCCGCGGCGTGCCATCGTCTATGCGCACCGCGACGGGCGAAGCTCCTGGGTGGCCATAACCGGCAGGGTTCAGCATGCGCGGCCCTAAATCGACGCGGACATGGCCACCGACCCGTTCGCACCCGGGGATCTCCCCGGGCGCCGCAACGCCCGGCGGGAGCGCGGCGCATCGTTCATTCTCCTGTGAGAAAGCCCCATTACTCGATTGAGCGTCGCCGGCCCGTGCGGGTTTGCCAAGGCCAAGGCCAACGGCGGCGACGCAGCAACCGATGGAAATAATAATTTCACGTAAATTCATGGGATGCCCAAACGAATCCTTCAGCGATAACCAACAATTTTTTTGATCCTACAATGAGGCGAGATAATGTTGCGTTAATGTTTATCCTCGCCAATCTCCCAATGTCGATTGGAGCAAGGCGAGAGCCGCGACGGCGGCGGTGTCGGCGCGCAATATGCGCGGACCGAGCGACAGGCGCAGAACGAAGGGCAAGCCGAGAAGCGCCGCGCGTTCCTTGGCGTCGAAACCGCCTTCCGGCCCGATCAAAATGGCGAGAGGGCGCGGCCCTTCGGCCTGTGCGTGCCTTTGCAACTCTGCCAAGGGATCGCCGGAGGGCGCATCCTCGTCGCAAAAAACAAGGAGGCGGTCCTTGTCCCATGTCGCGAGCAAAGCGTCGAGCTTGATCGCGGGAGCGATGTCTGGGATCGTCAAAATCCCGCATTGCTCGGCGGCTTCGATCGCGTTCGCGCGCATGCGTTCGCCATTGATTCGGCTCGTTTGGGTCCTCTGTGTCAGCACCGGGCGCAGCAGGCCAACGCCCATTTCCACCGCTTTTTCCACCATATAATCCTGCCGCGCATGTTTGAGCGGCGCGAACAGGTAATAAAGATCGGGATGGGGTTCCTGCGGCCGTGTCATCTCCCCGACACTGAGGCTGACCTGTTTGCGGCGCGCAGACGTGACAGCTGCCTGCCATTCGCCGTCGCGGCCATTGAACACGAGAATCCGGGCGCCGTCCGGCAGGTGCAACACATTGCGGACATAATTTGCCTGCAGGTGGTCGAGATCAATCTGCGCCCCCTCCGCGAGAGGAGCGTTGACATAGAGTCGCTTCGCGGAGAAATCATAGCGGGACATGCGGTCACGCGTTACCAGTCAAGGCGGGCTTCGTCCGAAGACGCGGGTGCGCTTGCGCGCGCGGGGAGGTTTTTGTTATGAACACGCATAATGTCCTCGGCCGGGATTTGGCGCTTTGCCTTACAAATCAACGCCTGGCCTCGCAAGTGCTCGCAAAGCACGTGCTGGCAAGGCCTGGCCGGGTCAAGCAAGGCGCCGCCTCGAAAGCAGCTTTGCACGGTGCCGTCACTGAAAGGCTCCCATCATGATGCGACATAGGCGCATTGGCTCCCTGCGTAAAGCCGGCCTTGCCGTCATGGTCTCGGCCCCCGCCATGTTCGGCGGCATGGCCCACGCGGGCGATTGCAGCACGGATATCGGCGCGCTGACCAAAAAGCGCCAGGGCATTATCGACCAGCTCAATCAGCTCGCCCAGGGCGGCAAGAAACAGCTCGATCCCGTGGCCTCTTGTCCAAAACTGCGGGCGCTGGTCGCTGCCGAGCATGAGCTCCTTGCCTATCTCACAAAGAACAAGGACTGGTGCGCGGTTCCCGACGAAGCCTTCCAAAATGTTTCGACCAGCGCCGGCAAGACCGCCAAGGTCGCCAATCAAGCCTGCACGGTCGCGGCGCAGATGAAGAAAGCGCAAGAGCAGCAGGCCGCCGGCGCCCTCAATTCGCCGCAACAGAAGCTTCCCGCCGGGCCGCTTTGAAGGAGCGCCTCACGGGGTCAGATGCGACGGGCCCGTGCGAGCGGCCGGCGCCGTCACGTCTTGCCGCGCCGTCCGGTGAAGGCGCGCGCGCACCCGTCTTTCGTCCCGATTCCGTCGCGAACCCGTTCCTCTTCCGGTTCGCTCCAAAATCCTGGCATCCCTTGCTCGAGCTCGCGCGCCTCGATCGCCCGATAGGCTGGTGGCTGCTCCTTTTGCCTTGCTGGTGGTCGAGTGCGCTCGCGAGCGTCCATCAAGGCGCGCCCTTGCATGGCCGCGACCTCCTTTTGTTTTTTGTTGGCGCCGTCGTCATGCGCGGCGCCGGCTCGACCTATAATGATATTGTCGACCGCCACATCGATGCAAAGGTGGAGCGCACGAAATGGCGCCCGCTCGCCTCGGGACGGATCGGCGTCACCGGCGCCAAAGTTTTTCTCATCGCCCAATGTCTCACCGGGCTTGCCGTTCTTCTCTGTTTCAATCGATTCACGATCTTTCTCGGCTGCGCCTCGCTGGCCGTCGTTGGCCTCTATCCTTTCATGAAGCGGATCAGCTCGTGGCCGCAGGCGGTTCTCGGCGCTGCCTTCGCCTGGGGGGCTTTGGTCGGCTGGTCGGCCGCCTTGGGGTCGCTCGCGCTTGCGCCTTTCTTGCTCTATCTCGGCACGGTGTTCTGGACGATCGGCTATGATACGATCTATGCGATCCAAGACATCGAGGACGACGCCATCGCGGGCATTGGCTCCACGGCGCGGTTCTTCGGCGGCCGCGTTCGCTCGGGGGTTGCATGTCTCTACGCGCTCGCTGTCCTCTTCACCGAGGGGGCCTTCCTCTGCGCCGGGGCAGGGGGGCTGGCACAAGGCGGGCTTGTTCTTTTCGCCTTGCATCTGGCCTGGCAGGTGTTGCGGATCGATCCCGGCAATGGCGCGCTCGCTTTGCGCTTGTTCCGTTCGAACCGCGACGCGGGTCTCCTACTTTTCGCCGGTCTCGCCGCTGAAATTTTCCTCATGCGGGGATAAGGTCTGGGCTCATCGGCACCGGGGAGCCGCCCGTTGGAACATTCGAGGTGCTCACCTATTTTCGCGCCATAGGGCTGCAGGATCTGTGCTCGGATGAGGCTCGAAGGACTCGGCGCAATGGATGGAGAACGCAAATGCTGAGATGGGCGCTTATTTTTTTCCTGATCTCGATTTTCGCCGGTCTCTTCGGCTTGACGCGCACCTCCGCGGCGACCGCCGGGGTTGCGCGCCTCCTTTTCATTATCTTCTTCGTTGCGTTTTTGGCCTTGCTGACGCTCGGCGTCTTGGGTGAAAAGCTGATTTTCTGACGGCTGCCCGCGGCAAATCATCATTGCGAATGAGAAGGGAGGGTTTGCAACGCCCGCTGCCAGACCATGATTATTCGGCGGCGCGCGCTTGGTTCAGCCAGGCATCCAAATCTTGCGCGGCGCGCAGACTGATGGCGACTTTGCGTGCCCGCCCTTTGTCCGCTCCCCGCGGCTTGTCGGCATGCGACGGCCCGGCGACCGGCGGGAATAGCCCGAAATTGACATTCATCGGCTGAAACGAAGGGGGCCCGGCGTCGATGGTCTCGATATGGCCGCCCGTGATATGGTTGATGAGAGCGCCGAGCGCGGTCGTCGGCGGAAACGGCGGGAAATCTTCCCCCTTTCGTTCGGCCGTCGCCATCCGGCCTGCGGCGAGGCCGATCGCGGCGCTTTCGACATAGCCCTCGCAGCCGGTGATCTGGCCCGCAAACCGCAGTCTCGGATCGGCCTTGAGCCGCAAATGGCCATCGAGCAATTTGGGCGAGTTTAGAAACGTATTGCGGTGCACCCCGCCGAGACGCGCGAAAAGAGCGTTTTCGAGCCCGGGGATGGTGCGGAAAATTTCGACCTGCGCATGATGTTTCAGCTTGGTCTGAAAACCGACCATATTGTAGAGCGTGCCGAGCGCATTGTCCTGACGCAGTTGCACGACGGCATAGGGTTTGGCGCTTCCCGCATGGGGATTGGTCAGGCCGAAGGGTTTCATCGGTCCGTGCCGCAAGGTCTCGCGGCCGCGCTCCGCCATGACTTCGACCGGCAGGCAGCCGTTGAAGTAAGGTGTGTTTGCGAATTCCTCGGTGAGCGCGTGCGGCTCGGCGCGATCGGCCGCGATGAGTGCGTCGACGAACGCCAAATATTGATCCTTGGTCAGCGGGCAATTGATATAGTCGGCGCCGGACCCGGCCGGACCCGGCTTGTCATAGCGCGACTGGAACCAGGCCTGATCCATGTCGATCGACTCGCGATGCACGACCGGGGCGATCGCATCGAAAAAAGCAAGGTCGCGCTCGCCGGTCAGGGCGCCGAGCGCCGAGGCGAGGGACGGCGACGTCAAAGGCCCCGTCGCGATGATCACATTGTCCCAGCTTGCTGGCGGCAGACCGTCGATTTCCTCCCGGATGAGCTCGATCAGCGGATGCGCGCAAATCCTTTCGGTGATGCAGCCGGAAAATTGCGTCCGGTCGACCGCGAGCGCGCCGCCGGCCGGCAGTTTATGGGCGTCGGCGGCGGCCATGACGAGCGAATCGAGGCAGCGCATTTCCCGGTGCAAAATGCCGATCGCGCTCGCTTGCGGATCATCGGCGCGGAACGAATTCGAACAGACGAGTTCGGCGAGGCCTCCGGTGTGATGCGCCGGGGTCTTGCGCGACGGGCGCATCTCATGAAGCGCGACGGGAACGCCCGCCCGCGCGATCTGCCAGGCCGCCTCGCTGCCGGCAAGGCCGCCGCCAATCACATGAATGGGAGGCAAAGGAGAGAAGAGTTTGGGCATGGCCGAGAGTCTAGGGCATTTGCGTCCTCATGGGAAACGCTGCCAATACCGGGGGACATCGCCGCATTCTTTGCCGCACTTTTGCACCGCAAGCCACGGTCAAGATTTCTAGGAGTGCTGCTGGACGACGCGGAACTCGACACGCCGGTCATTGTACTGGGGCTCGCCCGTGCCGCTGGAACTCACCGAGAGGGAAGGCGTGCCTAGGCCCCTCGGGCTCAGCATAGCGGGGTTAACCCCTGCATGAATCAAGGCGAGGTCCACGGAATCCGCACGCCGTTGGGACAGCTCCATATTCGCGGTTCGATTGCCGGTGCTGTCGGCATAGCCATCGATCTGAACCACTGTTCCCGCGGGCAATTTTTCGATCATGGCCGCAAGCCGGTGCATGAAGGGGCGGCTATGCGGCCGAAATCTTCGCACTCTTGGGCGGGAAATGGATGGTGAACGACCCAAATCCCAATCACGCGGGCGCTCTGTCCGCCTGAGCTATTCTTTCTTTTGCGTTCAACCTTGTGCCAGCAAGTGGACCGCGTCGCTGCGCTTCCGGATTTGTCAGGCTCTGCCTTGGGATTTTTAATCTCCGCCTGCACCCCTATATCGCCGGTCAATTCGCGGGCCGCCGAGGCCGGCTCGATGGTGTCAGCGGCAACAGCAGGTCCTTGACCGGCGGCAATTGCTGCCGAATGGTCGACGGCGACCCCGGAGGAGATAGCATAGCCGAACAATGCGAGCGTGACCAGCACAGCCACAGTTGCGGTCACCAAACGGAGCCCTGCAGTGTCTCTGCCATTTTCCACTCGGCCGAGGGGAATTTGCGCCCCGCCATGGAGACCAACGGCGGACAACGACCAAGACGGGCGAGGCAAATGAGGAAATACCGGCACAAATGTAGGTATTGCCTCGGAAACAGCGCCCTCGGCCGTTAAACGGCCGATGATTGTTGGAATGGCATGGCCTAAAAGTTTGCTTGCGAAGCCTTGAGGTACCGCCAGATTTTTAGCAAGTTGCTTGATGGCTTCGGCGCCCAGCACTTTCTTGACCTGTCTCACCGAAAGCGGCGCGCCGCCGCACCTGCCGCGCCATGTTTCGACCTCGGCTCCGAGACCCGCCTGCTCGAACTTTTCTAAAAAACCGTCGAGACCTCGCCGTGCCTCCGCCCCGGGTCCGAGGTCGAATTGCGCAGCAAGTTCGTCAGTGAGATCTTCGAAATTTGCCATCGCCCATGCTCTCTGCAGCGAGAAGCGGCTTGTCTGGCGTTTTTTAAGATATCGGTTATGTGTTTCTCGGCTTCAATATCCGCGTCCGTCCCTAAAAGGAGACGCCAGCTTCGGACGCTCCGCCAGCTTGGCGGCGCGTCACGTGTTGCCTCGCTAGAGCATGTTCCGAAAAAGTTGATCGACTTTTTCGATCAGGACATGCTCCAACTCTTTGAATTTAAGCGAGTCCTTATCGATCAAATGAGTTCATTTGATCGGGACGCGCTCTAGAACCCTTCGAGCGTCTGCGATTCCAGCCTAACCTCAGGGCTCACCCCGCCTCATGTCTCACTTAAAGGCCGCGAGGAAGAAGGTGAAGAGGTTTGAGTGAAGAAGGTGAAGAGGTTTGAGGAGAATAGCTTTGCCCGGAAGGCTCCTTCATGAAGCTCAACACTGTTCCACTCAAGGTGCTTCCCGTCAGGACGAGTGTGGCGCCAAGGGCGACTAGAGCAACCAAGATCAGAACCACGCTATCGATCCCGGTCCCAACGAGCGCAAGAACGCCGAGTATGCCTGCGGACAGTCCCGCGAGGGCTTGCATGCCTGCGGAGCCAGAAGCCATTTCGGTGGCCAGTATTTCACTTCCGCGCATTGATTCAGTTGTGGCTGCACTCATCATCGCGGCGTGCTTACGCGTATGGAGATGCCAAACCGCGTTGCTGCTCAACACCAAGGCGGTGCCGAAAGTAATGAGCGCGATTGATGTGAGAGTCTCGGCATGAATTCCCAGCAAGGCCAGCACGCGAAGGACAACCCCGGCCGCACCAACCAGAAAAACGGTCGACAGGCTGTTGCCGCCGAATCGATCAATGGCGGCACCGCTCGTGCCGGACGGGAAGATAATCTTGACGTATTCGGACAGCATTGTCCCGCCCTGGATCAGCAAGGCGACGCCAAAGACAACGGTTGCAATCGAAACCAGCAGTTGCGGGTGTACGCCTGCCAGTCCGAGCACAGCCAATACGATGGTGGCGATCCCACCAATTGCATCCGCGAACCCGCCATAGGCGGCACTTTCGCGAGATAGGGTTTCCCCAAAGCTCATAGACATCGGATTCTCCGTTTGCCATTTAGAGGATAATCTTCATCTTGAAGGCAGCGTTATCGCCGAGGCCTTCATCCTCTATTCGCAAGTGCACGGCTAGGAGGTCACCGTTCCCCCTCGCAAGGGCACGAGATAGGGGACGACCTCCACTCCACTAGCAAGGCCACGAAGTAGAAATGGAACAAAATAGGACATGGTTTCGAAGTCCCATTCGGCAAGTCGTTGCGCCAGCTGTAATAGCTGCGCCAAGGTGTCAAATCGTCGTGATGGCTATTGAAATTGCGAATGAGCTTATTGAATTTTTTTGAGGGCAAGAGAGCCTTTGGACTTTTATGTTAAGCAAGTGAACTTGGACGATCATCGACATGGGCGCTTTCGATTATGCCGCGGATGCCTGGAGCTTCACCTATGGTGCGACGGCGGAATGGAAACAGGATTGGTGGACCGTGCGGGCCGGTATCTTCCAATTGTCCCAACAGCCCAATAGCCAAAGCATCGAACCCGTGCTCTTTCGCCAATTCGAACCGGTCGTGGAAGTCGAGGAGCGTCACACGATCCTGGAGCAGCCGGGGAAGCTAAAGCTGTTATTCTATTCCAATGATGGCTTTATGGGAGTTTCAATCAGGCGGTGGCCGATGGCTTCGCCACCGGGACACCACCCGATCTTGCCGCCGTGCGCGCGCGGCGCGTCAAGGTGGGGGGCGGCCTCAATCTCGAACAGCAGATCACCCCGAGCCTTGGGCTTTTCGCGCGGCTCAGCATGGCGACGGGGCAATATGAATCATTATGAATCATTCGACTTCACGGAGATCGAACGGTCGGCGTCGGGCGGTGTTCAGAATCCGCGGCGATCTTTGGGGGCGCGCGAAAGACGAGATCGGGATCGGCGGCGTGCTCAACGCTATTTCAAATGCGCATGCGAATTACCTCGCCGCGGGAGGCCGCGGCATTATCCTCGGTGACGGCGCCTTGTCCTACGCCGGGGAGCGCATTCTCGAAACCTACTACAAATACACGATTGCCGATGGCATGCATGTCAGCGCGGATTACCAATTCGTAGACAACCCAGGTTACAATCTTGCCCGCGGGCCAGTGTCGCTTTTTGCTTTGCGGCTCCATGCCGAATTCTGACGAAGAACGAGCGTCCCTTGGATTGATCCTAAGACCAGCCGAGGAATTTGCATGTAAGGCGCGGTGTTCGAGCCGGGGCGGCCGGACCTCAAGCCAATGGGCTCAAATGGAGTCCTCATCCATGCCGCCGAGCGCCAAAAACCTTTCCAGCCAGTGGATGTCGTAGAGCCCATTCTGGATATCGGCGTTGCGAACCAAGGTCTGGAACAGGGGAATCGTCGTATCGATCCCGTCGACAATAAACTCATCGAGCGAGCGGCGAAGCCGCATCAAGGCCTCATTGCGGTTGCGGCCATGCACAATGAGCTTGCCAACGAGCGAATCATAATTCGGCGGAATGGCGTAACCGGCATAGACGGCGCTATCGACACGCACGCCAAGCCCGCCCGGCGGATGGTAATAGGCGATCTTGCCCGGTGATGGCCGGAAGGTCGAGCTATGCTCGGCATTGATCCGGCATTCGATCGCATGCCCATCAAAGACGACTTCCTTCTGGGTCAGCGACAAGGGAGAGCCCGCTGCGATGCGGATCTGCTCGTGGACGAGATCGACCCCCGTGATCATTTCGGTCACCGGATGCTCAACCTGAATCCTCGTGTTCATTTCGATGAAGTAGAATTTGCCGTCTTCATAAAGGAACTCGATGGTTCCCGCTCCGGCATAGCCGAGTTCCCGCATCGCGGCCGCGCAGATTTCGCCGATTTCCAGCCGCTGCGGAGCGTTGAGGGCGGGCGACGGACTTTCCTCCCAAACTTTTTGGTGCCGGCGCTGCAGCGAGCAATCGCGCTCGCCAAGGTGAATGGCCTTGCCATGGCCGTCGCCCAAGATCTGGATTTCGATATGACGCGGCTTTTCGAGATATTTCTCAAGATAGACCGAATCATCGTTGAAAGCCGCCTTGGCCTCGGCCCGCGCCATCTCGACCGCCGCGGTAAGATCATTCGCGCTGCGGGCGACTTTCATGCCGCGGCCGCCACCACCCGCCGCCGCCTTGACGAGGACCGGATAACCCAGCGCCCGGGCAACGGCCTGCGCCTCCTTCGTGTCGGTGATCGCGCCAGGCGAGCCAGGCACACAGGGGATTCCAAGCCGGAGCGCCGTCGCTTTGGCCTCGATCTTGTCACCCATGAGCCTGATATGCTCCGGCTTTGGCCCAACGAAGGTGATGTTGTGATCGCTGAGAATCTCCGCGAACCGCGCATTCTCCGAGAGGAATCCATAGCCCGGATGCAAAGCTTCGGCGCCCGTGATTTCGCACGCCGCGAGAAGGGCGGGAATGTTCAAATAGGAGTCGCGCGCGGGTGGCGGCCCGATGCACACCGATTCGTCGGCGAGCTTCACATGCATTGCGTCGGCATCGGCGGTCGAGTGAACCGCCACGGTCGCGATACCGAGTTCCTTGGCGGCGCGCAGAATCCGCAAGGCGATTTCGCCGCGATTGGCGATGAGGATCTTGTCGAACATATCAGTCCACCGGCCACCGGGCCTTATTCGATTACGAGCAGCGGCTGGCCATATTCGACCGGCTGGCCGTCCTCGACGAGAATGCCCGTCACCGTGCCCGCGCGCGGCGCCAGAATCTCGTTAAAGGTCTTCATCGCCTCGACAAGCAGAACCTTGTCGCCGGCCTTTACGTGCGCGCCGATCTCGACGAAAGGAGCGGCATCGGGCGAGGCTCGCAAATAGGCGGTTCCGACCATCGGCGATTTGACCGTGCCGGGGCTGTCGGCCGGCACGGGCGCCGCGGCGCTCGCCGGGGCCGGAGGCGGCGCGGCCACGGCGGGCTGGAGAATGGCCGCAGACAGCTGCCGCGCGACGCGGATTTTGAAATCGCCGTTCGCAACTTCAATCTCGGAAAGCCCAAGGCGCGTGACAAGCTGTGCCAGGGTCTCGACCAATTCCGTGTCGATCGCCGCCGCAGGCGGGTTTACGTCCGGTTTTGACTCCGGATATTTCATTTTTTCTACTCTCGGTTGGACTGCTGCCCTGGTTCGTTCCTTGCTGGAAACAATCAAGAGGGATCTTCGAGCAAGACGTCGAGCGCAAGATTATAAGACAAAGCACCAAACCCCAAGATCACGCCGCGCGCGACCGGGGAAATGAGCGACCGGTGACGAAAACTCTCCCTCGCATGAATATTCGAAAGATGCACCTCGATAACATCCGTCTTCGCCGCCTTGATCGCATCGTGTAGCGCGATCGACGTATGGGAATAAGCGCCGGCGTTCAAGATGACCGGCTCGCCGGCGCGGCCTGCTTCTTGCACCCAGGTGACGAGGTCCCCCTCGTGATTCGATTGGCGGAAGTACAAAATGCAGCCGCGCGGCTTGCAACGCTTGGCAAGACTGGCCTCGATGTCGGCGAGCGTCGCGTGGCCATAGGTTTCTGGTTCCCGCGTGCCAAGGAGGTTAAGATTAGGCCCATTCAGGACATGAACGGCTTTCATGGCGATCTCGGTCGGAGGAAATGCCCGTTTGGGTTTCCATAGCCGGGATCAAATCGCAAGGGAAGCCCAAGCTCCCTTTTCCAAACCGGCTTGCTCTAGACCGCAACTCATGCCATAAAGGAACTAATCACCTCGAAAACGCGGGATCCCAAAATGATTAAATTTGGAGTAGCCGCCATGGGCCTTTGCCTGGGCGTGATGATGTTGCCAGGGGCCTCTGAAGCAAGGCCAGTGGGAACCGTCGAGGGAATGCCTTTTTTTGGGCTCCCCTATCCTTACGGATATTCCTATAACCCGCCGAGGGTTGAGTGTTACTCCATCGAGCCGGTCCAAACTCCGGATGGCCCGATGCTCCAGGAAACATATACCTGTGGCGCTCCTGTCAGAGCGAAATATTGAGCTCACCTTTCCGGGAAACCCTTGAACCAAGTTCGAGGGCTCGGCTCACCTCTACATTGAGGACCGGCCCATCGGGCCGGTCGAGCTTGTTTTGCGGGACAAAAGGGGTAACTCTGGCGATGCTCTCAAATCGCTCGTCCCGCATTTAAAGTTGCTGCCTTACGGATCAAAGAATAACGCCTTGCCGGTCGCGAAGAGTTCGCCGCCGGTTTCAAACTCGACAGGCGCCTGACTCGAAATGCCTTGAGAGACTCACCGGGATGTGTCGGGCCTGAACGTCTCGAGCCTGATACGCAGTCACATATGTTACAATCAACTCGTATAGAAGACCTCTTTATAAGTAGAAGACCTCACAATAAGATTAATAAGACTGTCGGAAGAAAATATAATATATCGTCCTATACCTGCCAGAAGTTTAGACGTTTCCTGGTCTTTTTTTAGGTCTTTTTTTTAGCCAAATTTTCGATTTAGTAAATTTTTTGTTACTCACGGGGCCGCAAGCCATTCGCTAGAGCATGATCCGCGAAAGTGGGAACCGGTTTCGCGAAAAGATCATGCGTCATCAAAGACTCTCGAGCGTGGTCCACTTCAATCGGATCCCGCTCTAGGGAAGGACTCTCGGATCAAGAACTGCCGGCAGGACGATGTCCACGGGACAGATTTACGCAGAACAATGGTGACTTGACAAAAATGTTACATATTAACAAACGCTCATCCGATTCTAGCGATGCCTCGAACAGGCCTGAAATTATATTGTTCGACTCTTTAAAAAATATTGTCAGAATCATGAATTGGCAGCGCCCTATTGCGACCGTCGTGTTCATTTGCTGTCTTACGCTTGGTCTTCTTTATTATTTTAGCACCGCGGCAAGTTACACCGCCGACGGAACGATCGTCATCGATAAAAGAAAGCTCCAGCTGTTCCAAAAAGAGTTTATTCTGGGCGACATGGACGTCGATACCGCAACCGTCCAGACTGAAGTCGAGGTTTTGAAGTCGGATAACATAGCCCTTGCGGTCATCAGAAAGCTCAAGCTCACCAATGACCCGGAATTCGTCGGCTCGTCCAAGGGGCCGATCAGCCGTCTGATCGCTTTATTCTCGGCGTCCGCGGCAGGCACATCGGAAACGGACCGTGAGAATGAGGCCCTGCTCAAGTTCAATGAGCGGCGCTCGGTGAGCCGGCTTGGCTTCACCTATGTCATGGAGATCGGATTTACCTCGCACGATCCGGACAAGTCCGCGCGTATCGTCAACGCCTTGGCGGATGCTTACATCGACGATCAATTAAACGCGAAATATCAAGCCACGCGGCGGGCCAGCGTCTGGCTGCAGGAACGGATTTCCGAACTGCGCACCCAGGCGACCGCGGCGGAGCGCGCCGTTGTCGATTTTAAAGGGAAAAACAATATCGTCGATACCGGGGGCGGCCGGCTGATCAACGACCAGCAGCTTGTCGAGGTCAACAGCCAACTCATCCTTGCCCGCGCGGCGACCGCCGAAGCCAAGGCGCGTCTCGACCGGATCAATACGGTCATGAGTCAAGACATCGCGGATGCCTCGGTTGCCGACGCATTGAAGAGCGAAGTGATCATCAAATTGCGCGGGCAATATCTCGAGCTCGCCCAACGGGAAGCCATATGGTCGAAGCTTTACGGAGCAAACCATCTGGCGGCGATCAATCTGCGGTCCCAGATGGAAGAGATGCGGCGCAGCATCAAGGATGAGATGCGCAAGATCGCCGAGAGCTATAAGAGCGATTATGAAATTGCGCTCACGCGGCAAAATAGCCTCGAGGCCAGTCTCGCCAATGTCGTGAGCCAGTCGCAGACCGCCGGCCAGGCTCAAATTCAATTGCGCGAACTCGAGAGCAACGCAGAGACGTCACGCGCCCTCTATGACAGCTTCCTGCAACGCTACATGGAAGCGGTGCAACAGCAATCCGTGCCGCTCAGCGAAGCGCGGTTGATCAGTCCCGCGATGAAGCCGCAATGGAAAAGCGCCCCCAAATTGACCAACGTATTGCTCGTTGACATTTGTGAGCGGAGCCATTTTGAGCCTCGGCATCGCTTATCTCCGCGAGGCTTGGGACGGAACTTTGCGGACGACCGACCAAGTCGAAGACACACTTCATTTCAACTGCTTGGCCATGGCGCCCATATTGTCGGCCCCCGCCACCCGAGTTCAACGCAAAATCGATGAGTTCAGCGGCCGCGAACGAGGATCGCAATACCCCCCCGCCGAGTCTCGACTGGCTTCGCTATGCCGTCGATTTGCCATTTTCCCGCTATGCGGAGGCGATCCGGTCCATAAAGATTGCGGCCGACCTGAGCGGAGCCCTGAATTCTCACAAGGTCATCGGGATCACGTCCACCTTGCCCAACGAAGGCAAATCCACCATCGCCGCCAATCTCGCGCATCTCATCGCGGATGCCGGGCGAAGTGTCATTTTGGTGGATGCCGATCTCCGCAGCCCATCATTGTCGCGAAAATATGCGCCAAATGCGCCCGGATTGATCGGCGCCGTCATGGGCAATATGTCAATCAATGACGCCATCGTTTCGATACCCTTTTCGAACCTGCATTTTTTGCCGGCGGGCGCCACGGCGAGGCTTCCTCACACGAATGAAGTTCTCGCCTCGGCCGCGTTCAAGAAATCCATCGATGCTTTGCGAACAGAATATGATTACGTCATTGTCGATCTGTCGCCAGTGGCGCCTATCGTGGATGTTCGCGCCACAGGTCACTTCATCGACACCTATGTCTATGTCGTCGAATGGGGAAAGACGAAGATCGAAGTTATAGAACATGGTCTCTCGGAGGCAAGCAATGTCACGAGCCGTCTCCTTGGCGTCGTTCTGAATAAAGTGGATACGTCCACGCAGAGCCGCTACGAGCAGTATCATGGAAATAAATATCACAAGAAGTATTACGCGAAATATGGCTATACAGATTAAGGGCTCGCCTAAGACATGCGCCTAGGCACCGCCTTGGCGCTTGTTTCTGCTACCCTTGTACCTGCCCCCGTGTTTCGGCGCCCGTTGTTCCGTCTCCGGCTCCTGATTTTGAGCGGCCCCCTTTGATCGCCTCTTCCGTATGAAGGGGCAGTGGCTTGTCCGCTCAGGATCACACATGAAACTTGCGTGGCGATGGCGTTCGCACGCCTTCGTCAGCGGTCACAACGACTCCCAATGCCCCAATCGGAGCAGCGCCAAGCGTGCCCCTAAAGCGTCGCTGCCGCGAACATTGGTCTCAAAGCTGGGCACATCTCTAAATAGCCGAACTTTTGGCGTGGGCGCGATGGAGACGTGACTGCAACGGCATGGATTGGCCGCCGCAACGCATGAGGCTTGCTCAGGAAGGTGCTGACAGGATCATGCGCGTATTTATTGTCGTCGAAGATGTCGACGACCGAATATTTGCCGACGGTGAATGTCAGGCGGTTTAAATCGACCGGTCCGGCCAATTGGTTCGGCCCGCCGTCGATTTCTTCCGTTTCGCCGCCGAGCCCGATAAACTGGCGCAGGAAGTAACGCTGATTGCGCTCGTAGGGCTGGCTCGCACCGACTTTGTGTAGGCAATGCGTTCGGAAATCCCGCGATGCCGACGGTGTCGCCAACGCCGAAACCTTGGTCGACCTCGGGATTGAAATAAATGGCCGCGCCTTTCCATAGACAAGACCCAGATAGGCATCCACCGCCAGGGTCTCCGCGACATTGGCGTGCGGCGGCAGGCTCTGCGGTCCGGAATAGGCCGCCGGGAACCCCGGATAGCCTTGCGGGACAAAGGTGATCTGGCCATGCGCGCTATAGTCCTCGGCCATCGCGGGCGGCGCCTCGCCCGAGGGCGCGGGGGGCGGTCCGGCGGCAGCCGTGCCATTGTCGAATTTGTAATCGAGGCCAAGCCGGAAGATATGGTTTTGATTGAATTGGGTGGACCCGTAGATTTGTCCGGCGCCATTGAGGAAAAACTGATCGATCTGGCCGAGATTGTCATAAAGATATTCCGCCCGGGCAAGCCAATGATCGCTCAAGGCATGTTCGACCCCGGCGCCAAACACATATTTCGTGCGGGCGGAGCTGGATGCGCCCGCCGCGAAAACATGGCCTGGCGCGATGGGATTGAGAATGACCGAGCCCGGATTGCGATTGCCGCCAAAGGCGATGCCTCCGGTTCCATAGACAAGGACGCGATCGAATGCATACCCAAGATGCCCGCGCAGCGAACCGGCGTAAGAGGAGCATCCCCCCGAAAGACTGTAGGAGCCGGTGCCGTAGGGCTCATAGACCGGCGGAGCAGCGAATGTGCCGCCCCACGGCAATTGCCTGAGATAGTCGAAGTCAGCCTCGACGCCAGGCACAACGGAGCCGATCTGATAGTTGTAGCCCGCCTGAACACCGCCGGTGACCCCCGCATTCTGGCCGCCGCCATTTGGGACAAGGTCAAAGCCGGCCGAAGGAAAGCCAATCGCTTCATAGCTGGGATTGGCGGGGGCCGCCCAGGCGCCCAGATTCAGCCAATATAAAGCCCCGTCCAGGTGAATGCGGGTAATGGAGCGGAGGCCTGTGGCCTTTCGCCTGATGCAAGGTCCGCAGCGAAGCCGGAAACCGGGAAACCCGCCGCGATGGCACCCCCCGCAGCAAACATCCGCCACAGGTGCCGCCGAGAAAGCTGGGGAGCGGCCGCGCATATCGCTCCAAAAAACATGCGCGGCGGACTCTCGCGCCACATATGTCCCTCGCCAGGAGCCTGCGCGGAAAGATTGGAGCGGGTGAAGGGAATCGAACCCTCGTATTCAGCTTGGAAGGCTGCTGCTCTACCATTGAGCTACACCCGCAAAATCAACAACTTGGCTGTGTTTTCCATTTCCATTTGGCACGTTTCTGGCACGCCCCCTCATTGGGTCGGAAGATAGCTTGTGGTTTGAAATTTGGCAATGGAAGTGCTCTTTGCGCGTGGGTCGAAGTGGGATCGGCCGGCAGAGGTCGTAAATCAGATGTTGCGCATGTTAGATTTTTTGGCTTTGCTGAGCCATTCCGTGCGAATTGGACGCTATATATTTTTTACTATAGCGCTGTTTTTTGATTATTTGAAAAGGCTGGTTTATACTCATCCGGCTAGAACCCCCAGGCGACCCCCTCGGAGGTTTTCGCATTTTACCTAAGGCTCCGAACTCTTCCTCTTCGTCGATCGCGAGACACTTGGCGCGAGCACTCCGCTCGATGTCGAGTAGGTGAGTGGGAAGGGGGAGCGGGTGCGACTGAGGAAATAGGACGAGTGGCGCGCACGTCGTATAATTAAGAAAAACATGGGAGCTGAGAAAAGATTCTATAAAAAATGGTGGTTTTCGATTCTTGCAGGTATTTTCGTATTCATGCTCGTAGTTTTTATTGTTGGTATTGCCACTCCCACAAATCCACTCGTTCAACAACCGAAGTATTCTAGTTCTAGTAGCTTGCCGTCAGTAACCGGCTTTGGCGCTACTCTAATGGAGTGGAATAAAAGTCATGTCGCGGACACAAGATTTGCCGCAAATGCTGCTTACAACCCAGACCCAAATCTACCTGATCAAAGGTATAACGATAGATATCTTTTGATATCTAGATCGGGCAGAGTGTTGAGCTACGAAATGCGGCTTGCCGGCAGTCCAAATATTGATACGGCAAAAGCCGCGGCTCTAATGAGTTTCCACCAGATGCCACAATCGTGTGGTTTTCCAAGAAAGACCAATGTGCACAAATGGAAGTACAGAGTAAAACCTTGGGTACGGTTTTGTCTGATTCTGAAAATCAACAAGGTACTGCTTTAATCGAATTTCAAACGATGACGGCAGACGGAAAAGATGCCTATAGCCAGACCAACAACAATGACATATTTTTAAATCTCGGAGTGTACCGAAGCCCTCAAGATGCTCCAGGCTGTTAGAACTTGACTTTCTATGAAAGTGTGTCGCAAAACAGATATTGTGCGACGTGGATAAATTGGCTCTATTAAGCCATATTTGGCGCAAGATATTCAGATCGATATTCCGCCCGGAAGAACCGGTGTTCAACCTGACCTTAAACTTCAATACAACAGCCAACGTACCGAGGATAGTATCGTCGGATATGGTTGGACTGTTTCGATCCCATATATCCAACAACTCAACAAGACTGGCATACAAAATCTGTATTCTCCAAGTGCGTACTTTACCTCGTCGATGGATTGAAGTGGACCCGGTTTTTGGGACCAGCGGGTAAGTTGGAACGTGGCCGCTTCGTTTGCTAAACGGAGCGGATGATGACGAAGAAGACGAGACGCAAGATTGATGCGGCGCTAAAGGCGAAAATCGCGCTGGAGGCGGTGCGGGAGCAGGCGACGACGGCCGATTTGGCCCAGCGCTACGAGGTCCACCCGAACCAGATTTATGCTTGGAAGAAGCAGCTTCAGGAGAACGCGGCGCGGGCGTTCGATTCGAGTGTCGGCGTGGACGCGGAGAAGGCGGCGCAAAAGACGGTCGACGACCTCTACGCGAAGATAGGCCAATTGACCGTGGAGCGCGATTTTTTATCACGGAGGTCCGGAAGATGAGCACGCCGGATTGTCGAGAGATGCTCGACCGCAGCGACAAGACGCTGTCGATCCGCCGACAATGCGCGTTGACCGGCGTGGCGCGCTCCGGCGTTTATCGGCCCAAGAAGCCAGCCAACGACAATGATCTCGCTCTGATGCGGCGCCTTGACGAGTTGTTCACCGCCTGGCCTTTTCTAGGCTCGCGTCGGATGACGGAGATGCTGCGGGTGGAGACGCGCCACGCCAGAACCGCGCGGCTCGCCCAATCGATGATCGCGACGAGATAGAGGAATCCGCGTCCGATGGGGAGATACGTGATATCGGCGGCCCAAACGTGGTTCGGCCGCTCGATTTTCAGATTGCGCAGCAGATAAGGGAAAATCTTTCCCGCTCGGGCAAGAGATGATGAAGAACGCCACCGAGGGAAAGGTAAGCGAGGTGACGTATTGGTGGCCTCGCCCTGGCTCGGACAAGCCGCTCGAAAAGACCTCGTTTTACACGAAGGTCGGAGACCAGATTTGCGGCGTCGGCTACTACAAGTGAACAGGTTCACGGCTGTGTGATTGCGGGCTCGCTGGTGATGACCTGCTTGAGGAGTTTGGGTCCGACAGAAATCTCGCCGGTGAATGGACGACTGTAAGCGGCGATCAGCAGTAGCGACAGCGCAATGCCTGTTGCAAAGAGGGTCAGTGCTATTGCGCAGGTAAGCCGGTTGTCGCTGTGAACCATGGCTATGGCCACCAACGTGCAGAGTCCCTGAAGCAAAATCGCCGCCCATTTAACCGTGCCGACGGTAGATTGGCTGATCACGATGCGCTGGCGCCTAGCATCCAGCGCCGTATGGAGCGCTTTCACCATCTCAGGCTGTGCGGTTCGCTGACTATCATCGGCAGGCTTTAGGGGATCTGTCGGAAATTTCGTGTGAGGGCCATAACGATGGCAAAGAAGGAGACATCGTATGGCGAGACGGAAGCAACCAGCTATTTCCGACGGGCTGCTTGATCAGCTTTTGGCGGGAGCCGACCCGAAGACAGCCTTTGCGAAGGACGGGCTGCTCGACGAGCTGAAGAAGGCGTTTGCTGAACGAGCCTTGAACGCCGAGATCGATCACCATCTCGACAACGGCGAGGAAGACGGCCGCCCCAATAGCCGGAATGGCTATGGCCGAAAATCGGTTCTCACCGAGACCGGCAAGATCGAGCTTGAGGTTCCGCGCGACCGGCTGTCGACCTTCGACCCGCAACTGATCGCCAAATATCAGCGGCGATTTCCCGGTTTCGACGAGAAGATCGTCTCGATGTATGCGCGCGGCATGAGCACTCGAGAAATCCAGGGCCATTTGCGCGATCTCTATGGGGTCGACGTCTCCGCCGATCTCGTCAGCGCGGTCACGGACGCCGTCCTCGATGAGATCGCCGAATGGCAGAACCGGCCGCTGGAGCGGCTCTATGCGCTGGTGTTCTTCGACGCCATCCGGGTCAAGGTGCGCGACGAAGGCATGGTGCGCAACAAGGCCGTCTACGTCGCTCTCGGGGTTCGACCCGACGGAACCAAGGAAATCCTCGGCCTGTGGATCGAGCAGACCGAAGGCGCAAAATTCTGGCTGCGCGTCATGAACGAGCTGAAGAACCGCGGCGTCGAAGACGTCCTAATCGCCGTCGTCGATGGCCTGAAGGGTTTTCCCGAGGCGATCACCGCGGTGTTTCCGCAAACCCAGGTTCAGACCTGCATCGTTCACCTGATCCGCAATTCGCTGGACTTCGTTTCCTACAAAGACCGCAAGGCTGTCGCGGCGGCGCTGAAGCAGATCTACCGGGCCAAGGACGCCGCCGCCGGGCAAGAAGAACTGAACACCTTCGCCGAAGGCCCATGGGGCCGAAAATACCCCGCAATCGCCCAGTCCTGGCGACGCCATTGGAGCGAGGTCATCCCGTTCTTCGCTTTCCCCGACGAAGTGCGTCGGATCATCTATACGACAAACGCAATCGAGTCATTGAACGCCAAATTGCGCCGAGCAGTTCGCGCCCGCGGCCATTTCCCCACCGACGAGAGCGCGCTGAAGCTTCTTTTTCTCGTGTTGAACCTGGCGCAAAAAGAATGGAAAATGCCGCCGCGCGAATGGGCTATGGCGAAAGCGCAATTCGCGATCATATTCGAGGGCAGGTTCAAGTTGGCGTAACGAAACCGGCCTTTACACGGAAATCCTGACAGTCTCGGCTTTAGGGTGAGCGTGCCGTGCAATGCCTCGATCAGAGCCGCGGGCAAAGTCGAGAGGGTCGCTCGCTGTCGCGCCATCGCCGGCCATTCTTTATTTATGGCCTCCTCTATGTGACGGTCGATCAGAGCGTGAATGCGCATCTTCTGTTCTTCGGGGAAAGTTCCGGCGAGGAGAACGACAGCACGAAGTGCGCTGGCCTCGGACGCAACCGCGACCTTTGCTTTATCGAAATTACTCCAGACCTCGACGGCGATGAAGCCAACCAACAGGGCGAAAAGAATGCCCAATGGCGGTAGCATTCCGGGCGAGACCGCCTTGAATGCCTGCGCCCGATCGTTCACCGCGAGCCTGGTCACCACCCAATAGATGCTGGCCGCGAAGAGATATGTGGCCGCAAAGACAACAACGGCCATCCACACCACAGGAAGATTGAGCAACCAGTCGCTCACTATCAACTCCTGTCTAACAAGGAGTGCGTTCCATGGTTACCATACCGCGGCTGCTACTGCCGCGCAACAACGAGAGAGCCTCCCCGTATGTCCGTTACTGGCGCATCGCGTCGCTTCGCTGCGCTGCGATACTTCGTCGGCTATCGGAGGCATAGGCTTGGCCGCCCATCCAACAGCATGTTGAGTTCAGGCTTTAAATAATGAGGGATGGAAGCCGAAACACCGATCAAAGAGTTGTCAAATCGGACACGACGCCATCCCGACGGGCGTCGCGCGAAACGATTTTCACTAGTACAATTGGCCGATGGAGCTTGTCGCTGATATCGACCGAGAGCCTTCACTCGACGCGATGTGGTGCGCTTACCTCACCTCGAATTCCGTGGCTGAAAACCTCGCCAAAAATCGAACAAGTGTCGTACGTGCGTTCCTCAATGCGAGATAACTATAATAGTGCACAAGGGCAGTTCTTGAGTGAGGACCCGGTGTTTCTTGGCGATCCCAAACAACAAAATCTCAAAGATCCGCAGTCGCTCAATAGTTACAGTTTTGCGAATGATAATCCGATTACAAATGAAGATCCAAGTGGAAGATTTGTTCCCCAGGCGGTCGCGCTCGGATTTCTGTTAGGCGGTGTTTCTGGCGTGGCGTTCCAAGGTATAGCCGATTATCAATCTGGGCAATTTAGCGGATTGCAAGCGTATGGAGTAGCCTTCGGCAAAGGCGGAGTAACTGCCGCCGCGGCAGTAGTCAATCCGTTCTTGGGGGCGGGTGCTGCAGGCGGATTCTCATTGCTCGATAGTTATGCAAAGAATGGCGCACTCACTTCTCAAGACGCTGTAAACGCTGTTGCCGAAGGCACTGTCACAGGACTCACCGCGGGCTACTTGAAAGGCCTTCCTCAAGTTAGTGGGGTGCAGGCGACTGATATTCTCGGTAGTACTTATTACACTGGAGCGCATGCTCAGCGTTATGCTGGGGAGGCGTTGCTTGACTTTAGTACTGGCCTTTATTATTCCGGTATTAAAGGTGCCGCTAATACAGTTATTAATAGCCCGCTTAACACGCAACGCAACACTGCTGTTATGAGTACCATGAGTGCCTCCACTCCAGCGTATATGACACAAACCTACACTACGCCCAATGGCAAGTCGATTGATTGGTTCGGTAATATTCTCTCTGCCCCTGCCAATAGTAATAAAAAGCGATAATTTATGAAGAAATACAGAACAGATTGGAAAATAGCAATAGTGTTCGTAATTGGTCTGGCAATTTGGGCATGGGGTCTCAGCGGGGAGGCCGCCAATAAAGCTGTTTACATAAACGCTGTTCTTATGATGACAGCCTTTCTCGCAGTGGTTGTATTACTGATCACTTGGCTGTCCTATGCCTCTATCAGCGGCGCTAAACCAAAGTTCGTTTACCTTCTTTTCTACCGTCGCACGATCGACATCCACTCCATAACAGAAATCAATGATCAGCCGACGTACAAGGCGGCCAAGAGCATGTTTCGCTCGCTGTACATCTTTTATAAGGAGAAGGGCGACATCAAATGGATTGAGCTTCGCATCACAATCTTTCCTGAAAAGACACTTGGCAAGCTTATTAAGGAGTTGAAGCACATCAATCCGCACATTGACCTGAATACGTATTCCCAAAAACTTATGGATTCCGTTTCTTAATGCATGCAACGCCGGCCGATCCAGTTGCGCCCCGCTGTATCCATCGTCGACGTATTCTTTGACGAGCACGTGACCCGCGCCAGCGATCTGCTTTTTCAATTCGACGATCTGGCTTTCGATCGTTCGCTCCTGTCTCTGCATGTCGGAGCTTACTCGTGCATACAGCACCGCCTTTTTCATACCAACCAATTGATTCCAGAAAGGCGACAAGAAGTCGAATCGAATCCAAAACGCAAAACGAATCACGTCAAGAGTCAAATCGGACACGACACCATCCCGACGGGCGTCGCGCGAAACGACTTTCACTAGTACAATTGGCCCATGGAGCTTGTCGCTGATATCGACCGAGAGTGTTCATTTGACGCGATGTGGTGCGTGTACCTCACCTCGGATTCCGTGGCTGAAAACCTCTCCAAAAATCGAACAAGTGTCGTACGTGCATTCCTCAATGCGAGATACTATAATAGTGCACAAGGGCAGTTCTTGAGTGAGGATCCTGTGTTCTTGGATGATCTGAAGAATCAAAACCTCACAAACTCACAAGGTCTTAATTCGTACTCATATGCTGACAATAAGCCAATTACCAAATCTAACCCTACAGGCAGGTGTCCTTTGTGCCTGTTAGCGCTCGGTGGAGCCGGTGCGGGCATGGCGGGCCAGTTTGGCTATGATGTTTATAACAACGTTCAAGCTGGCGGGTGGCAGAATGCATTCTCTAATTTCTCTAGTAGCGATGTGTATCTTACCCGAGCCATGCAGGGTGCTGTTATAGGGGCAACCGGTGGCGCTGCCGGAGCGTTCACGGCAAGCATAGCAGGGCAAGCCGCAATTGTGGGAGGAGCATCAGGCATTGTTGGGGCGGGCGGCAATGCATACCTCGGTGATCCAACTACAATGCAGTCTGTTGCGGCGGATACGATTATTGGAGGACTTTCTTTTGGGTTAGGGAAGTTTGTTCCGGGAGTTCCTGGGCGATTGCCGAATTTTGGGACCGACGCGTTCTTCTTCGGCAAACACACCCAAGAAAGCGCGATGCGACTCGGTGTTGATTCGATCTCGAATTACACCAGTCAGCTCCTGGGTGGCTTCAGCTTTGGTAGTTCTTATCAGTCGCGCAGTACTGCAGTGCAAAGTTATAATACAAGCAGTGGCGCGACGACTCCCCATTCTCAACTCTGGGTTACTCCAAGCGGAGCAGTGGTTAATTGGGGTGGGCAGTGCAGTTAGTAGTCGGTCCAACATCAAAATCTACTTCCGCGACTAGCAAAAGATAAGAGAATATGACACAAAGTATGACAATCTATAAATCAAAAGGATCCACAATGGGAGGCGGACTGGTCGTACTCGCCATTGTTTTTTTCGGGCTCACCCTTTCTCTTATTGTAGAGGGATCTCCTGTGCCTGCGACTAAATTGTTCGGACTCTCCTCTTTTTGGGTCATAGGAATACTATTAACCGTATTACCTCTGGGGGCAAAACTAGAAGTTGGCCAGGATTATATAAAGACGTATCTTTTCAACTTTACTACTACGCGAAAGATTCGCTCATCTGATGTTCAAGTAATTAGTTACGGAGACCTCTTTCGTGGTGGCCTTGGATTTGGGAAGGGTATCAGTTTCCGTGCGGTGATTGATGGGAAGAGTAGGGCATATAGTGTTTCTGAAGCAATTTACGGAAAGGAAGCTGTCGCCCATGCTAAGCGTGTTCTCGAATCACAGTAACCCCACCAAACGTCACTACCTAATCCGCACATTCGCATCACCTACGCCGGCATCTTATATCAAATCCCAGAAATTATGACTCCCCGGGCTACCGTGGAGGTAACTGCTTATCTGCCCCCACAACAAACAGGATCCCGTCGTTTTGAGAATAGATCCTTCCTAATTTGTCCATCGACGCCGGCGTGTATGCCGCCCCGATGGCCAGTTGCTGGAAGATCTTTTCGAAATGCATGCCTCCCTCCTTAATGGCATACAGGTTACCGTCTTCGCTGTTGGCATACACGGTGCCCTTCTCATCCACCACCACTGCGTTTACGCACCATTCGAAGCCATCGGGATGGTCGGAGACGCAGGTAGTGGAGCCATCCGGATTGCGAGTACAGCTTTGCGTGTTGGTGTTTTGAAAACTCCACTCAATATTTAGGTTGGAGTCGAACTGGGTAACATAGAACGACTGCGGGCCGAGCAGATCTGAAGTTGACCGCTCGGGGCACCACTTGGGATCGTCACAATAGCTTCCAACCCCAGATCCGCCATAATGATTATTCTTAAAGATTACTGAGTAGGTGCCATCGTGCGGATAGATTGCCGGCGTAGTGTCCCAGCCAAAGTTAAACGATTTGAGGAAACTACCGCTGGAACTGAAATGCAGCATGTGACCTTGAAAATAATTGTAACGGTTGTACGTCCCAATGAAGATGCTGCCATCTGGAGCGATGGTCGGTGTTGCTGAAGCATCGTCCAGGATTTCGCCCGGGGGCGGTTCATTGGTGGCAGGATCAACGCCTGGATGAGCTCCCGCTCTGCAACCACCATTGGCACCAGCGCCACCGGGATTGCCGATGGGAAAGCTAACGCCGCATCCGTCGTTAAGTCGCCCACGCAATGAAGCCGCCCATTTGCCGGTGAGATTGGGGTTGACCGCAATCAGGTAATTGTAGCGAGTGACAAAATGTCCCTTACTGACTGTGTAAATAGTTCCGTCACGTGCAATAGCAGGGGCAATATTCAGCGCCGCGCGTTGGGTGCCACATGGGGTCGTCGGCGGCGTGGCGTGAGGGGTGGGCGGCCATGGCAACTCGGAGTTTGCAAATGACACTTTGCACTTGTCCGTACCAGTCGGGACCGTGTCTCCCTTAATGTTCGCCTGGGATAGCAGAGTACTGTAGGTCACCTTGGTCACCGAATCATCAGAGCCTACCTTGACCAGCCAGGAATTAACCACATCGTTAGTGAAAAAACTCTTCGTTGGTGGGGTGAAGATCTGTACCACGTTGTAAAAGATGTTTCCGTACTTGTCCGTGCTCAGGGGCGAAGCAGTGTAGGTGTTTGGGTCTATCGTAGTCCCGAACGGGTTAATTCGCTTCACTACCGAGCCGTCAGCTTTATTAATTTTGAAGATGGTGCCGCCCTGGCCTGGATCGTAGAGGTACCCATTGGCGAGCACGGCGTGATGGACCGGTTCCCAGAAGTCGTTGGATGATCCGGGCGCAAACCAGTCGGTATCGAACGTCCACATCTTGACGAACTTGCCGTACTGCCAGGCGTACCTGTTTTGGTGCCATCTCTGTGTGCTGTACGTTTGTTTTTTGTACTTACCATCTTTGGATTCGATAAAGACATCATTGCCATCCACGAGCGGGACTTGGTAGTGGACATCCAAGCCACCTTGAGCATTGGGATCGGCTTTCTCAGCCGCGGTGTTGAAATCGTAAGTGATGCTGACCAAGTTCCTGCTGAGGGGCTGGCCAATCGTCTGATCGAGCTTGAGTGTGTGCTGAGGTGTAAGTCCCCACTGCGGCCAGTCCTCACCGCGGAGAGTAGCTGGCAGGAAAATAATCACACCTGCCAATAGGTAACTACAACAGGTTCGGTTGCGCCCATGCATCTTATTGTCTCCATCATCTTTCGTGTTTGACCAATCGATCGAAGGCTGAGGAGCCACTCGTTGATGTCGCTTCCGAAAGCTAAATTCGGACGTACCGATGTTATAGACCGCCAGGGATCGGATGCGCAACAAAGTTTCCGAAGCGCCCGATCGGGCGTGTACATGGCGCGTCCTTTTCGAGGGAACATTAGTTCGCACCCCCTTATAACAAATGGCGTATTCCGTCAGTATCAGCTTTGGGTGCGGATATTCGCTCAAGCCGCGTAAATGGCGCAACAGCAATCCTGCGGGTTTCTGCGCCCGGAACCTTTACTGAATGCAGAAAGAGACAGCGGCTGGGCCGGATTTCCAAACCCGGAGAAATTGGTCCCACCCGCTGACCCAAATCATCGGTTAAGCAGCAACCTTATCGCATTCGGCGGCGCAAGCCTTACATAACTCGCCGCAGGCTTTGCATTCGGCAACCTTGGGGTATTTTTCGCATGCTTTCTGGCAGTCCCTGCAGACCATCGCGACCGCCTTGGCCAAATGGCCGGTATGTTCGGAATTAACCGCCGCCAGAGCCGCCAGCGCACCGCAGGCCTCAACCAGCGCGAAGGCCGCGTCGGCGCAGTCGGACATGCTCGTGTCCTTCATCTTATACATGCCAAGGCAATGCCTGAGGCAGTCATTGCCGGTCGCAACACAATGCGCGGCGGCTTTCCCAAGGGCCTCGTATTTCGGCGGATGCATGGGCTCTTCCATCTCTCCGCCACCTGCGGCCTGAGCAAATGCCTTCGAAGCTGACGCGAGGGCGGCCGCCGTTCCGACGGCGGCAATGAATTCACGGCGCTGCATAGTTTCCTCCTGTAATTGAGATTTGAACTACACTACCAATAAGTCGAAGATCGCTCTCAGCTGCAAACTCGATCGAGAACTCCGACACCTTCACCTAGCCGCCGCCGGTTTAGCGCTCACATCGGCGGCATGGTAATTCCGAGAATGGCTGACGCGCCAAGGACAAGCGCGCCGAGTACAACGTCAAAGGCTACGCTATAGCGAAGCCAGGTGATTGGTCTCATTCCCTTCGAGGAAGCGGCGCGCAACCTTGGCGTTGCGATGAAGCGGTTGAAATAGGCCACGGCGAGCGTGGCGGCGACGACCGCGAGCTTTTTAAGCAGCACATCGCCATAGTCGGAGTCCAAAAGCTTGAGGACGGATCCTTCGGCACGAAAGCCCGCGTTGGCGATGCCGCTCGTGACAACCAAGGTGACCGCAATCATCGCCATGAGGGAGAAGCGGCTGCAAACATCGAGAGTGCAGTCGCGCGCTTGGGGGGGACCAAAGCGGCGTTGTTCGATGAGCGCGAAAAGGAGCGGCGGAAGCCCGCCGACCCAGGCGCCCGTGGCGAGCACATGGATGGCATAGACCGTGATCATGCTGGCTCGATAAAGCCCTTTGCCATCGACTGAATGGCCGAACCAGGCTTGGGTAATCAAAAGCAATCCGCTGACAAGCGCAAGAGCGGCGAACCGCCAGCGGCTGCGCCAAGGCAGGAAGGCGAGCACGACGCTAATCGCGAGCAGTGCAAGACGCAGGAAGGATACTGCGCCGAACGGTGTCTCAAAAAAGAAAAGTTCCAGATCTTCGGGATCAACGGCGCTGCCAAAGTAATGCGTCATATTGATCAAAATCAACGCAAGCCAGGCAACGCCTGAAATCGCTGCGACCGGTGCGGCGATGCGCAGCAAAATAATTGTCCTGTGAAGTGTTCGCGGCAATCCGCCAGGGCCAGCGGATAGCCGCTCTTGTCGCTCGTAAAGCCAAAAGAGGGAGGAGCCAAACATTGCAAACACGCACGCGAAATGAATCCAGCGTGCGATGACGAGGGGTAAGTAAACCATCAACATTGTCGGCAATCCTTTTCAGCTGCCGAAAGTTCATGTTCTCACTGAGCCACGCGCGTTTGCGGAGCCACAAACCAGCTCAGGCTGTGGGTGCCGGGTCCCAGCGCACGTCCGAGGCAGACGGTCACAGTCCGCTGGATGCCGAGCGCCGCCGGAAAGACCCGGTTGCCATCGTGTGAGAGAGTGCCGGGTTGATGCCGGCGAGAGTGGCCGCCGCGGCGAATGCGCCGGTGCAAGCCAGGGAAGCTTTATGAGACATGATTGATCCTTGATCTGAAAGTGAGAGACAGCCTCAGTCAGCCGCAAGGTTGCGGTGCTAGGTGATTGCTCGTCGTTCAGATCAGGATGGGAGGCGCACGCGGCTGCCAGGCAAAAGCTGCAAACCGCGCGCGTGAGCCGAGAAACGCGGGCGGCACGGCGATCGTAGCAAGCAGCGGCGCAAAGACTGCCCGCGCTGTTTCCTGCGGCAGAATGCCCAACGCGGCATGCATGAGCGAGCAGCAGCACAAGCATGCGCAGCACGGGCAATTTTCGTGGTCGCAAGGTGAGGGGCCGTTGCCATCATGGGAGCTGGGGCGGGGGCCGTGAAGTGGGCAGGGAACGCCGGATTGCCCCTCATCGACGCTTACGATCGGAAGACCGGTGGCGGCAGCGCCGTGAGCGACAGTATGCGCAGCAAAAATAGGCGCGTGCCGAGATTGCGCGGGCATCCATAACTGGGCTAGGGACGTGAGGAGAACGAGCCAAAGGCGAACAGCCCGCGTCGAGCCACACACGGAGCTTCGCGAAAAAAACCAACAACGCTAGAGGCTCGCCGCTCCCACTTGCTGCGCCTTTGGGGCAACACTAAAATTTTATATTGTGAAATAGTTTGAGCGTTTCCGGCACGAAGTCAAGAATTAATCATTAGGGCACCTCGAAAAATAGGCGCTTCCCTCCACGGTGCAAATCAGATTCAAGGTTCTCATGCTCTGAGCGCGGGAGGTTGGAATGGGACAGCTTGGTTTTTTCGATTTGAACCGACGTTATGAAAGTCTCGATAAAAAGAGCGATCCGCTTGCAGTGATCGCGGCGATGGTTCCGTTCGAATCCTTCCGGCCAAAGCTGAAGGCGGCTCTGATTAAAGGCGAGCTTCGCAAGAGCGACGCGGAACGCAAGAGTTCAGCGGGACGCAAGCCTTGGGATGAAGTCGTGATCTTCAAGGCGCTGGTGTTGCAGGCGCTCTACAATCTCTCCGACGATCAGGCGGAATACCAGCTTCGTGATCGCTTCTCCTTCATGCGCTTTCTCGGTTTGGGGCTGGAGGATGCGGTTCCCGACGCCAGAACTCTATGGCTCTATCGCGAGGCGCTGGCGAAGGCGGGCGCGGTGGAAGAGCTGTTCGATCTGTTTGACGGGTTCTTGAAGGACAAGGGCTATCTCGCCATGGGCGGGCAGATCATCGACGCAACGATCGTGTCGGCGCCCAAGCAGCACAATTCGCGCGAGGACAACGAGACGATCAAGGAAGGCAAGATGCCGGAAGACTGGAAATCGAAGCCGGCCAAGAACCGCCAGAAGGACAAGGACGCGCGCTGGACGAAGAAGCATGAGCGCTCGTATTTTGGATACAAGAACCATATCGGCGTCGACCGCCGGCACAAACTCGTGCGCCGTTACGTGGTGAGCGCCGCGAGCGTGCACGACAGTCAAAAGTTCGAAGATGTTCTTGATACGAGCAACACGGCTTCGGACGTGTGGGCCGACAGCGCCTATCGCAGCGATGACATCGAGGAAAAGCTCGCTGAGCGCGGCCTGAAGAGCCGCATTCATCGCAGGGCCTATCGCAATCGCAAACTCAGTGAGGCGCAGAAGGCCGCCAATACGACGCGCTCGAAGGTGCGCGCCCGCGTCGAGCATGTATTTGGTGATCAAAAGAATGGCATGGGAGCCGAGCTCGTGCGCACCATCGGCATCGTTCGCGCCCGGTGCAAGATCGGAATGATGAACCTCGTCTACAACATGCGCCGCTTCGTTTGTCTTGAACGGATGGCCGCCGCGGCCGGGTGAACCGGCGCGCCATGCGTCGGGTCGCGTGAGTTGAGCCGATCAAGCCACCACCTGAGAAATCGGTGGCGACTTCAGGCAGCCTCGATGAGGGCCAAGGATTGAACGATCTACCGCGTTGCGAACTCGAACGCCGGTCATCACACCATAAGGGGATATTTTTTCGAGGTGCCCATTAATCATTGGTGCTAGGCTAACTAAAACGCCACCGACTAACTTGGGCCATCGTTTTTCACGCAACAGCGCGATGTGGCGCTTATGGCGAATGCTTCATAGGCCGCTCCCGCTTTAGCGGGTCCTAGAGATAGGCTTCGAGTTCGCGCGCGGCCTGCTGCGGCGGCCTTTGCAGGTTAAAGGCTCGTACGCCTGTCCATGTGATAGACGACACCGGTGTGATCCACCGTATAATCGCCGGGCCTCGCTCATCACTTTTTTGGCGTACGCACGAAAGGTCTTCGCGATGGCCGCGGTTTTTTGCAGATCGCCGGTTAGCCCAATGATGAGGGAATCGAAGGTTTCAAATGGAATATAATCGCGGAACGTGATCGAGTTGGCGAACATGAACTGCCGCCAATACCGAAGCGGGCCAAACAGGGTTGCTAAGAGAAATCGAAACTTTGCTCGACCTGACGCAATTCATTTGATTCAAGGGGCCGGTGGACGATTTACGGGCGCCAATTTGGGCTGAGCGCGCGTTCGAGCAAAAATGGCACGAAAAGCAGCGCAGCGAATGTGCTGCAGTCAACGGTGTTTTGCCATTGGGCTTGCCGTCAAGCCATGGCGCCGCTGTAAAAGCCCGCGAAGCAAGGTGCGGTCAGAGGACTCCAGCGGCATGGCGGAGTGTAGCGCAGCCCGCGGGCTCTCACTCCGACCAGTGTACTCTTGTTGAATGACGCTGCGAATCGAGCCAGTAGAGGCTATGGCGATGGGGCGCGATTGCAAAGCGTTGCGCGATCTGCGCGTTTGCGATCTATGCGCTTTTGCTGCAAGGCTTGCTCGCCGCAACGGCGCCAGCCGCCGCCTTCGTTTCCAACGGCGATATTAATTGCGCGGTCGACGGTTCCGGTCCGGGCGCCCCGGGCCGCGATTCTGCCGGACACCATCACTGCCTTTGCTGTATCCTGGGTTGCGCCGCCGCTTGCGCCTATGCCGGGACAGCTTCGGCGGTTGTCATTTTCCTCACGCGCCCTGCGTCCACAATCGATTTCGCGCCTGCGGCAGTGCATGCCGCACGTGCGCCTCGTAAGTATTTTTTTGCCGCGCGCGGTCCTCCCCAGAACCGCTGATTGTTCTGCACGCCCTCCGCTTTTAACGGCTCCGTGCGGCGATCCTCTGCCTCCATCTTGGCGAAACTTTCTCTCCGTTGCGGGAGCTTAGGACCTTACCCCGAAGCAAATCGGGGCAAGAGTTTTTCTCCAGCAAACCGGGCGGAAAAACTGGCCATTAGGAGAGGCACTGGGGTGAGCACTCCGGCGCACGCGGCGCGAGCGCGGCCATTCTACAACTGAACCCTTTTCCGTTTCATGCGGCCGGCGCGGTCTCTCGCGGCCCCGGCCATGTCAGGAGATCACTGCATGTTGTTTCCCAACTTGGGCATTGTCGCTTTGGCGTCCCTCATCATTTTTTTCCGGGCCTTCACAATCGCGCAAGCCATGGAGGCCCCCCATGTCGCCGTCTAACACCGCGCTTGCGGCTCTTTATCAGGCGCATGCCAGGCGAATTGCATGCGTTTGCACGGCGCCGCCTCGGACGCCAGGAGGCGGAGGACGTCGTGCAAGACGCTTACCTCCACCTCCTCCAGCGAGGAAGCGCCGCGACGCTCGAACATCCGCGCCCCTACCTCTTTCGTATTGCCGCCAATCTGGCGGTGGATTTTGCCCGAAAGGCCAAGATCCGTTTGCGCCACGCGGGCGCGGACCTCGGATTTGCCTGCAATGCCGAGTCTCCGCCGTGTCCCGAATCCACCGCCGCAGGCGTGATGGAGCTGCGGCGGCTCGAGGCCTCCCTTGCGGAACTGCCGAGGCTCTGCCGCGAGGCTTTTCTACTCAGCCGGGTCGAGGAACTTAGCTATGCCGAGATAGCGGGAAGGCTCGGCGTATCGGTGCGCACGATCGACCGCTACATGGTAAGGGCATCGGGTCACCTTCACGAGAAATTTGGCCGCGGGGCCGAGGGTTAACGGGGTGCGTGCGAAAAAGCAGGAAAACCGGGGGGGCCATAGAAGGCGCCCCCCTTTCCCGTCAGCGAGAGCTCTGAGCCGAACTTCCGCAAAGGGTCGAAATCAGATGTCAATGACGGAGACAAATTGTGCCAAATGGCGGCGTGAAAGTGTACCAGTTGGGTTACGAGAAAAGGGCTGTGAAGCCCCAATTTATTTTCGTGCTTCCATGCCGATTCATATTTTGGTGGCGAGGTCTCCTTCGTTTGGCATTTTCGGATTTTGGCTTCGCTCCTGAGCCGATCGCCGTTGCGCCTTCTTGCTGGCAGCGAGCCGGTAGCTTTCGCCATTCATCTCCAGGATGTGGACAGCGATCAAAGAGTTGTCAGAGCGAAACCTTCACAAAGCTTTTCCTGCGTACGCACCATCTCACCAAGAACGCACCGAGCCTTCCGGGCATCCGCCATGCAAACGTGGCGTGAAGTTGTCGGCGCAGCGTAATCCAATATGCCAGCAGGCTTGCTACGAGCTAAATTTGTTAATTAGACAGAGCCCCTTGCACCGCTCCGCGTCCCATTCTCGCGCTCCCGTCGTCGCTCCGCGAGCGTCTCATCTCATCCATGCTAATGCGGCTTTCGATGCAAAACCCGATTAAATCGTCGCACCGCTCAATGCGCGCCTTCGCCCTTCCACAATATTCCGTCATGGCGACCTCGACAGCCTCGGCGTTGTGCAGGAGCGGCGTTCGCTGCAGGAGGTCATTTTGCTTGTCTGTGAGTTCGGTCATCTCCGTATCGTAGCGCAGGCTCTTCGCCACATACGCTTCCCGGGAGAGATCGCCGGAAGCGTAGATGTCGAGAATGCGTCTCTTCTCGTTGTCGAGCGTGCGCAATCGCAGCTCGATCGCCTTCAGCCGCCGTTCAAGCCGGCATCCAGCTGCCTGGGCGTCATCCTTGAAGAAATCCATGCACTCGCGCAGCTTGGCGGGATTGAGCATGACATCCCGGATCATCGCGAGCACGCGACCTTCCAACGCTCCCGCTTTGATGTCCTTGTTGTGGCACCGCTCGACCGCAGAGTTCTTTGAGTGCATCTGTTGCCGGAGCCTCCAGTTGCACTTGTACGCGACCTTGTGACAGATGAGTGTCGCGTCTCGTCGCTTGTCCTTGTACCAATTGCGATATGCGTAGAAGCTGCCGCCGCAGGAGCCGCACCGCACCAACGAGGAGAGGAGCTGCACCTGTCGCGGGTTCCGGTACCGCGTCCGGTTCCATTCCAGGCGCTTCTGCACCTGGTCGAAGAGCGACTGAGGAATGATCGCCGGGATCTTGATCCCGATCCATTCGGCTCGGTCTCGCGGCACAAGCCATTTTCGTGAGCGGGTGCTGACATGAAATGGGTTCGCCTGATCCCTGATCAGCCGCATGGTATTGAAGTACCGGATGCCCGTATATGTCTCGTTGCGCAACATGCACTTGATGAGGGACTTCCGCCAAAGCTTCTTGCCGGTCTTGGTGGGGACACCTCTGTCTTCAAGCGCTCTGGTGATCGGGTTCGTTCCCACCTGGCCTTTGGCATATTCGGAGAACACGTACTGGACGACGGCCGCCTCCTGCTGGTTGATGGCGTACTGAGGAGGGGAGTGCGGCGTCCGGCGGATATAATCGTATCCGTAGATGTTGTTGCCGCAGCCGAGGAGGAACCCTTGCACGAGCCGCTGCTGCTTGCCGCGGGTGGCGCGCTCGATGATCTTCGCGCGCTCAAGCTCGGCGACCGCGCCCAACACCGTGAGGGTAAATTTGTTCTCCGGGTTGTGGACGTAGTCCTTGCCGTTGATGATGATCTGCTTTTGGTGCTTCAGGATTTCCGCGATGATGATGTTTTGGTACGTCACGTCGCGGGCGATGCGATCGGTGTTGAGGAAGTAGATCGCGTCGAACAGATCGGCTTTCAAATCATTGCGCAGTTGATCCAACGCCGGCCGATCCAGTTGCGCGCCGCTGTACCCATCATCGACGTATTCCTTGACGAGCACGTGACCTGCGGCAGCGATCTGTTTTTTCAATTCGACGATCTGGCTTTCGATCGTCCGCTCCTGTCTCTGCATGTCGGAGCTCACTCGTGCATACAGCACCGCGTTTTTCATACCTCCCAATTTGTGGATGAGGGGAATTGCCGCGCGCGGGACGGGTACTTTGTGTTCTCGGTTGTTTTTGGTGAATGCACTTGGGATGGTTAGGGTTGTGCCGTCGAGCCATTCTTTTTGGATCGCGGCTGTCTCTCCAAGGCGTTGTCCCATGAGGATCAGAAGGCGGACGGTTGTGCCGTATATATGATCGCCTGTTGCGTGCCATACTTTGCGTAATTCATCATCGGAGAGAACCCGGGAGCGGGGAATGTAGCGTGAGGGTGGTTTGAGTCCATTGCAGGGGGAATGTGGGAGGTAGCGCGGGACGCACCAATTGAAAAATGTGCGGATGTTTTTGAAAGCGTGGGCGGCTTCGCTCTTGGCTTCGATTTTATCTATCGCCTCGGCAATGTCTCGATGAGTGATCTTGTCGATGGGTTTAGTCCAGTGGAAGTAATGGTTGAGGGTGCGGATCATCTCATATCGGGAACGTGCCGTCACTGGCCTTGATCGAGATATTGCTGACGGGCTTCGGGGAAGGTGGGTGTGTGGGTGGTGGCTAGGGCCGATCCTAGGGCTACGAGTGCCTTTTTGCGAGCATCGGCGAGTGAAAGGGCTGGGTAATGTCCGAGGCGGACCTTCGTGCGGTTTGGCTCTTTTAGTACAAGCCATGTCTTCCGATTTTTTCCTATCCGAATGCCGAACGCCGGCGTGCGCTCGTCGAGGTAGAGACCCTCTTTGAGGGATTGTAAGGAAATGTGCATTATGGGTATTTTGGCACGTTTTAGCACGGAAATCGTGGGTGCTGTGTATGGTGCCAAGATGCTAGGAAAATCAAGGGTTTTTTGGTGAAAATGGGAGCTATGGGGAATGGTGGAAAACGCGGGAGACTGCTTGGAAGGCTGCTGCTCTACCATTGAGCTACACCCGCGAAGCGTCGCGTCTTGGGCCTGGGGCGTCCGCAGGCCTTGAGGAAACGCTCGGCGTGCCTGCGAATCATAAGGCAAGTCCGCGCCCCGTCAAAGTCCGATGGGAACCGTTTTGCGGCGTTTGGTCGAGCTCCGCGGAATACGTTGCACAAAAGCAACATTCCGCGGAAACTTTTGATCTGCCATATTGCCTAAGCGGAAGCCTTCAACGCCGCACGTCCCGCATAGCGGGCCTGCGCGCCGAGCTCCTCCTCGATCCGGATCAGCTGATTATATTTCGCGAGCCGGTCCGAGCGCGACATCGAGCCGGTTTTGATCTGGCCGATATTGGTCGCAACCGCAAGGTCACTGATCGTCGAATCCTCGGTTTCGCCGGAGCGGTGCGACATGACCGCGGTGTAGCCCGCCCGCTGCGCCATATCGACGGCGGCGAGGGTTTCGCTCAGCGTGCCGATCTGATTGACCTTGATGAGGATCGAATTGGCGATGCCTTCCTTGATCCCGCGCGACAGACGCGTGACATTGGTGACGAAAAGATCGTCGCCGACAAGCTGGCATTTCTTGCCGATGAGATCGGTGAGGATCTTCCAGCCGTCCCAATCATCCTCGGACATCGCGTCCTCGATCGTGACAATCGGATAATCGGCAAGAAGCTTGGCCAGATACTGCGCCTGCTCTTGCGGCGCGCGCGTCTTGCCTTCGCCCTCATAAATATATTTGCCATCGTGAAAAAATTCGGTGGCGGCGCAATCGAGGCCCAAGGCGATGTCCTCGCCCGGCTTGAAGCCGGCATCTACGATCGCCTTGAGGCAGAAATCCAGCGCCGCCTCGGCGGAGGGGAGGTTGGGCGCGAAGCCGCCTTCATCCCCGACATTGGTATTGTGGCCGGCCTTTTTCAAAGCGCTTTTCAAGACGTGGAAAACCTCGGCGCCCCAGCGCACCGCTTCCGTCAGCGATGGCGCGCCAGCGGGGAGGATCATGAATTCCTGAAAATCGATCGGATTGTCGGCATGGACGCCGCCATTGATGATGTTCATCATCGGCACCGGCAGAACATGCGCCTGAACGCCGCCGACATAGCGATAAAGCGGCAAACCGGAAACATCCGCCGCCGCCTTGGCGACGGCGAGCGAGACCCCCAAAATGGCATTGGCGCCGAGCCTTGCCTTATTCGGCGTGCCGTCGAGGGCGATCATCGTCGCGTCGATCTTGCCCTGGTCTTCCGCATCAAAGCCGCTCAAGGCGTCGAAAATATCGCGATTGACGCTTTCAACCGCTTTGAGGACGCCCTTGCCGGAAAAGCGCTGTTTATCGCCGTCGCGCAATTCGACCGCTTCATGGGCGCCGGTCGAGGCGCCCGACGGCACCGCCGCGCGCCCATGCGACCCATCTTCCAAGGTGACATCCACCTCGACGGTCGGATTGCCACGGCTATCCAAAATTTCTCGCGCGGCGATGTCGACGATTTCAGTCATTGAAGCTCCTGCTGCGATGGAGACCAGACGAGCTAGGCTTTTACGCTCAAGCGCGGCGCGAAGGAAGCCTTGGGCGAGGGGATTTTCCCAAGATGAGAAGCGCGGGAAACAGAGTTCGCCGCTTGGCGAGGATCACTGCTCATGCGATGGCTCATCGTCTTTATGTCTTTGTTCGCTCTGATGATTCTATCCAAAAAGCCGGTGACTTTCCGGCTGAGCATGCGTTAAGAGATCCTCTTAAGCTTTTTCCTGCTATTCTCGCAAGGTCCGAGGTCGGGTCAGGTCTGCGATGAGGAGCAGCGCATGGCGTTTCGTAAAGCCGCTTGCGGTCTTTTATGCGCGGGCTTGCTCGCGCAAGCGGGCGCGGCTCAGGCCGAAGGAGCCTCGCCTCTGCCGGTAGCAAGGCCGGCGTCTCCGGCCGAGCATTCCCAAACGGAAGCGCCGCCGAAGGGATCGGCGTCTAACTTGGGCCAAACCTTGACCCCGCCGGATGTAAATCCACAGGACTTGAGCGCCACGGAGCGGGCCGCCCGGAAAACCTACCAGGTCCTCATCAAAAAAGAAGCCGAAAAGAATGGTCTGCCGCCCGACATCGCCGATGCCGTCGCGGCGATCGAGAGCGGCTATGATCCTGCCGCCGTCGGCGGCGTCGGCGAAATCGGTCTCATGCAGGTGCGGCCCGAAACAGCGGCGATGCTGGGCTTCAAAGGCGACCTCACCGAGCTGGCAAAGCCGGACGTCAATATTCATTACGGCGTGACATATCTGAGCCAGGCTTGGCGTTTGGTCGACGGCGATCTTTGCCGCGCCCTGATGAAATATCGCGCGGGGCATGGCGAGGAGACGATGTCGGCCGTGTCCGCGACCTATTGCGGCCGGGCGCGCGCTCATCTCGCGGCGGCCGGTTCGCCCTTCGCGGCGGCCATGTCGGTGCCCTATGTTTACGAGCCAGCGGGGCCACGGGCGCGAGCGGCGAGACGCGGGCCAAGAATCCGCACGGCGGCGGTCAGCCGGGCCTTTTGGGCCGCGGAAGAAGCAAGGGTGAGAGCGATCACCAAACATATCGAGGCCAAATGGCGGCGCATGGCGTCGCGCTGAGGAACATTTCTCCGCACGTCTCAAGGTCATTGCGTGCTGTTGATGAGGCGCGCATTGCCGCCAACCGCCGCCGTATTGATCGAAACCGTTTGTTCAAGACAAAAACGGCTAAGGTAATGTGGCCCGCCCGCCTTGGGGCCCGTGCCTGACAGATTGAAGCCGCCAAATGGCTGGGTGCCGACAACGGCCCCGATCATGCTGCGATTGACATAGCAATTGCCCGCGAGCCGCCGCTTTAAGATGCGATCGATCGTGGCACCGATGCGCGAATGCACGCCCAAGGTGAGCCCATATTGGCTTGCTTCGATCGCATCGAGCAAGGCGTCAAGTTCGGCCGCCTTGTAGCGTACGATATGGAGCACGGGACCGAAAATCTCGCTTTTGAGATCGGTCGCGGCGGCAAGTTCGAAAATATGCGGCGCCACATAAAATCCGCCTGGCGGTGCGCTCGATGGGATTTCGCCCGCATAATGGACCATCGCCGAGCGCCGCATCTTGGCGATATGCGCATCAAGGCTGGCCTTGGCACCCGCGTCGATCACCGGGCCGATCTGGACTTGCGAATGGCGCGGATCGCCGATCAAAAGCTCGCGCGCCGCCCCGGCGATCATCGCGATCATTCGATCGGCGACATCCTCCTGGACACACAGAAGCCGCAGCGCCGAGCAGCGTTGTCCGGCCGAGCGGAACGCAGAGGCGAGCACATCATCGCAGACTTGCTCGGGCAGGGCGGTGGCATCGGCGATCATCGCGTTGATCCCGCCGGTCTCGGCGATCAACACCGCAATTGGCTCGTCTTTCGCGGCCAGCGCGCGAGAAATCTTTGCCGCTGTTTCCATCGAGCCGGTGAACGCCACCCCGGCGACGCCAGGCAAGGCGACAAGCCTGGCGCCGAGCTCGCCATCGCCCGGCAAGAGATGCAAGGCCGCGCCCGGCACGCCCGCCCGATGCAAAAGATCAATCGCGGCGGCGGCGATCAAAGGGGTCTGTTCGGCGGGCTTTGCGAGGACGCTATTGCCCGCGGCCAGCGCCGCAGCGATCTGCCCGAGAAAGATCGACAAAGGAAAGTTCCAAGGGCTGATGCAAAGAAACACGCCGCGCCCATGCAAACGGAGAAGATTGTCTTCCCCCGTGGGGCCTCGCAGTGACAGGGGCCGTGCCAGGTGCCGGCGCGCTTCCTGCGCGTAATAGCGGCAAAAGTCGATGGCCTCCCGCCACTCGCCGACGGCGTCATCGATGGTCTTGCCGGCTTCCGCCTGCAGCAGAAAGAGAAACCCCGGTGCCTCGGCTTCCAGCAATTGCGCGGCGCGCTCGAGGCAGGCCGCCCGCTCGCTGGCGGGCACATGAGACCACAGGCGGAAGCCCGCGCGCGCATCGCGCATGGCCTCGCTCAGCACAGCCGGCGAAGCGTCCCGCGCGCTCCCAATGATCTTCCCGTCGATCGGCGACACAATGTTCCGCGCTTGTCCTTCGCGCCGCGTGCCCGAGATAATTGGCGCCGCGTCCAGTTTCGGCGAAGCGCCAGCGATCGAAGACAGGAGCGCGGCAAGCGCGCGGCGGTCGCCGCATTCAACGCCCGCCGCGAGTTTGCGCGACGGCATTTGGAGTTCCGTCGGCAGCGGCAGGCCCGCCGCCCGAGCGCGGGTCTTATCGCCGATGATGGCCTGTGGCCGGACGATCAGCTCGGCTGCGGGCACATGCGGATCGCCAAGCCGCGCGACAAAGGACGAATTGGCGCCGTTTTCGAGGAGGCGGCGGACGAGATAGGCGAGCAGATTTTCGTGAACGCCGACCGGCGCATAGATACGGCAGGCGATCCCCGGAAGCTCGCTCCGCAAGGCGGCGAAGAGGTCTTCGCCCATGCCGTGGAGACGCTGGAATTCAAAGCCGCCGGTCCCGCCCGCAAGTTCGGCGATGGTCGCGACCGTCAGCGCATTATGGGTCGCAAATTGCGGATAGATGATGTCGCGCATGGCCAGAAGCTTTTTCGCGCAGGCCATATAGTTGAGATCGGTCATCGCCTTGCGCGAAAAGACCGGATAATCGGGAAGACCCCGCTCCTGCGCCCGCTTGATCTCCGTGTCCCAATAAGCGCCTTTCACCAGCCGCAGCATCAATCGGCGATCATAGCGGCGGGCCGCCGCGGCGACATGGTCGATCACGGCCAAGGCCCGCTTCTGATAGGCCTGCACCGCGAGGCCAAAGCCCTGCCACTCGGCGAGCGACGGATCGGCCAGCAGCAGATCGGCAATATCGAGGGAGAGCTCGAGCCGGTCGGCTTCCTCGGCGTCGATGGTGAAGTTCAAATCATGCCGTTTGGCCATACGCGCGAGTTCGGCAAGCCGCGGCGCGAGCTCGGCGAGGACACGGGGACGCGACAGAGGCTCGTAGCGCGGATGCAACGCCGAGAGTTTTACGGAAATGCCGGGACGCTCCGGCAAGGAACCGGGCCCAGCCGCTCTCCCGATGGCCTCGATGGCGGTCGCATAGGACTCAAAATAGCGCCGCGCATCGGCGCCCGTCCGCGCGCCTTCTCCCAGCATGTCGAAGGAATAGCGGGTAAGCCGCCCCTCCTTCGCGCAGGCACGGTCGAGCGCGTCCTCGATCGTTTGGCCAAAGACGAAATGCGAGCCCATGAGCTGCACCGCCCGCCGCGCGGCGGCGCGCAAGGCACCCATGCCGATCCGGTGGGCGAGGGAGGCGACCACCCCTTCCGCCGACGTGCCCTTGCCGATGACGCGCGCCGTGATCCCGAGCGCCCAGGCAGCGGCCGCGACGAGGAGCGCCTCCGACTCGCCCGCGTGATGGTCCCAATGCGCCGAGGCGAGCTTATCTTCGATGAGCCTGTCCGCGGTGAGATCGTCGGGCACCCGCAGAAGGGATTCGGCGAGCACCATCAGCGCGAGGCCTTCCTCCGACGACAAGGAATATTCGCGCAACAGATCCTCGACCCCGCCGATGCGGATCGATGGCGTTCGCACCGCCGCGATGAGGCGCAACGCGCGCTGGTCGATCCGCGCCTCGGCTTCTGCATCCAAGGCGGCACCCGGGAGAAGCCCGGCGGCGAGGCGCTCGTCATCTTCGGCATAGGGGGCCGAAAAAGGCGGAAGGGCGGGGTCTAAGGTCATGCGGATGGTTTTTCGTAAGGCGCGGCCAAATGAAATATGGGGCCGCCGCGAAAAGCTTGCACCTCATTGCCCGGGAATTGGCGCCGGAAATTCTACTCGGCGAGTCCCAGCACATCCGCCATCGAATAAAGGCCGGGCTTCTGGTTCTGCCCCCAGAGCGCGGCCTGGACGGCGCCGCGGGCGAAAATATTGCGGTCTTCCGCGACATGGGCGAGTTCGATTCTCTCGCTCGGCCCCGCGAGAATCACTTTGTGATCGCCGATGACCGTCCCGCCACGCAGCGATGCGAAGCCAATGGCGCCGATCGTGCGCAAGCCCGTCTGGCCGTCCCGGGCGCGGATGGAATGGTCTTCGAGAGCGATCCCACGGCCTTCCGCCGCCGCAGCGCCGAGCATAAGAGCGGTTCCAGAAGGAGCGTCGACCTTCATGCGATGATGCATTTCGACGATCTCGACATCATATTCGGGCCCCAGTGTGCGGGCGGCCTTTTTGACGAGAGCGGCGAGGACATTCACACCAAGGCTCATATTGCCCGAGCGCACGATGACCGCATGGCGCGCGGCGGCCTCCAGCCTCGCCAAATGCTCGCTGTTTAAACCTGTCGTGCCGATGACGTGAACGATTCGCGCCTGGGCCGCCAGCGCCGCGAGGTCGACCGTCGATTGAGGCGTGGTGAAATCGAGGACTCCATCCGCTCCCGCGATGACCGCGAGAGCATCGCCGCTGATGGTGACGCCCATTTGGCCGCAGCCGGCGAGCAGCCCCGCGTCCTGGCCGATGGCAATCGAGTCCGGCTGTTCGATCGCGCCCGCAAGGTGAGCGCCTGGTGTTTGACGTATGATTTCAATGAGGACGCGGCCCATGCGCCCAGCCGCCCCGGCAACGACGAGCCGCATATCGCCCATGGCCGATCACCCCCCGATCCACTCCGTGCCTTGTCTATAGTCCCTAGCGACCATAAGGGAAAGTGCGCCGCCAGGCGAAACGGTCTTCGTGCGAAAGCATTGTCAGGCGACGCGGCACCGGTGCGCCGTCTGAAAAGGCGAGCAAATTTTGGGCCGTGGTCCGTCATCCTGCTGTCATGGCAAATTTCTATGTTTGCCCTCGATCAAGGCTCGCTCTCATGCGCGCCGGGTCGCACGCCGGGCCGGAGGTACGCCCGGCGTTTGCGTTTCAAGATAGGGGATCAGGGCAGGGCGCCGGCGATCTCCGCAAGGATCGCCGCGGCGGCCGCGCGAGGGTCTTGCGCCTGCGTAACCGGGCGGCCGACAACGAGGTAATCCGCCCCGGCGGCAATTGCGGCGGCCGGCGTCGTGGCTCTTTTCTGGTCGGCGGCGGCCGCCCCTTCCGGGCGGATTCCGGGGGTCACGAGGATCATTTTCGGTCCGAGGCTTGCGCGGATCGTGCGGGCTTCCGCAGCTGAGAGAATCAAACCGTCGATGCCGGCGTCGCGGGCCTGTTCCGCGCGGCGCGCCACGAGATCCTTGACCCCATACGCATAGCCCGCTTCCGCGAGATCCTGATCGTCGCATGAGGTCAAGACCGTCACGCCCAGAATTTGCAGCGAAGATCCCGCGGCGGCGCGTTTGGCCGCCCTCATGGTTTGCGGATAGGCATGAACCGTCAGAAACCTGGCGCCCAAACCGGCGACCTGCGCACAGGCCCGGCTCACCGTGGCGGGAATGTCATGCAGCTTAAGATCAAGAAAGATATGCTTGCCGTCCTTGATCAAATCCTGCGCAAAGGCAAGGCCGCCGCCATAAGCCAGTTCCAAGCCGATCTTATAGAAACAGACCAAATCGCCGAGGCCGCTCACGAGCGCCCCGGCTTCCTTCGGCGTCGCGACGTCGAGCGCCACGATGAGTTTTTCCTGGGCGGTCCCCAGGCCGGGCCGGTTAAGGGCGGCGGCGCCCATCATAGATGGTGTGAATTGTCGATGCCGGAGGGCTTGCCGCGCGGGCTCTTCAACGCGGGGTCCGGCCGCCGCCGTGCGGCTTGCCCGGGCCTCGGTTCCAAGCGAAGCCTGGCTCTGGCGGCGGCGATTTCTTTCTTCAAGTCGAGATGAATTTTTTCGGTTCCGACTTTGAGCCTGTCGAGAAATTCCTGCGCCGGGTTCAGCGGCCGTTGCACCGCTCTTTCGGCGTCCGGCGGCTGCCGCCGGTAAATCCACACGCGTGCCGGTGGCAGATTTAACCAGACCGGCGGCGATGCTTCGACATGAAACGCCAAAGAGGAGGCTTTGTCGCGGGGGATCGGCGAAAGCGGACCATAGGTGAATTGGACGAAACACCCGTCCAGCCTCATGCAATGAAACGCATCGGCGAGAAGCGCTATTCTTTGTATCTCGGGTTTCAAGAGGAGCGGCAGGCTCGAAACAATCGCGGCGGGCGGGCGGCGGAGCCGGTTGCCCAAGGTTTCCGGCAAGGAGTAGGCGTCTCCCCGGATGACATGGACGCCGGGAAAGCGGCGTTTCAAAAGTTTGCAGAATCGAGGATCGAATTCGACCAGAAAAAGCCGCCCGGGCGCAATACCGCGCTCCAAAAGCGCCTCCGTGATCGCGCCGGTGCCGGGTCCAAGCTCGACAATAGGCCCCGCTTTATGCGGATCGACATAACGAGCCATCATGCGCGCCAGGAAACGCCCCGAAGGGGAGACCGCGCCGGCAATGGACGGATTGTCGAGCCATGATTTGAAGAAGCGCGCCTCGTCGGCGATCCGCTCCTCGATGGGCGTAATGGTCTTTGGAGAACTGCGCCGGCTGGAGCGCGCGGGTAGGCTGTTCAAGAAACGGCTCCTCCCTCGTGCAGGGGCACTTCGCCCGCGAATTTGCCAACAAGAGGCGAGCCGTCATCAAACATAAATAATCGAAACGGGCAAGGGGCGCGTGTGGGGCGCGTCTTACGGCCCGCTCAAATTCTCAAAGAAGTCTTTCATTTTGGCAAAAAAGCCCGCCGATTCCGGATGCGTCTTTGTCGAGGACAAAGTCTCGAATTCGGTGAGAAGTTCGCGTTGCCGTTTCGTGAGGTTCTGCGGCGTTTCAATCCGCACCTCGATATAAAGATCGCCGGTCTCGCGCGAGCGCAGAACCGGCATCCCCATGTTTTTCAGTTTGAATTGGCTCCCCGATTGGGTTCCCTCGGGGATTTTGACCTTGGCCTCGCCGCCAGCGAGCGTATGCACGGTGACTTCCGCGCCGAGGGCTGCCTGGACCATCGAAATTGGAACCCGGCAGAAGAGATCGGCCCCCTCGCGCTGGAAAAACGGATGCGGCTTCATGGACAAGAAAATGTAAAGGTCGCCGGCCGGTCCGCCCTTGGCGCCCGCCTCGCCCTCACCGCCGATCCGGATCCGGGTCCCGTCCTCGACCCCTGGCGGGATATTGACGGAAAGGCTGCGCTGCCTTGTGACGCGGCCCGAACCGCCGCAGGAGAGGCATGGGTCGTCGATGATTTCGCCGCCCCCATGGCAATGCGGACAGGTCCGTTCGATCGCGAAAAATCCTTGCTGCGCGCGGACCCGGCCATGGCCGCCGCATGTCGGACAATGTCTTGGTTTCGCACCCGGTTTCGCACCCGAGCCGGCACAAGCTTCGCAGCTGATCAAAGTCGCCAGATTGATTGTTGCCGTTTTCCCGTGAAACGCCTCTTCGAGCGAAATTTCCATATTGTGGCGGATATCCGATCCGCGCGCCGGGCCCTTGCGTCCGCCACCGCGCCGCCCGCCCATCACATCGCCGAAGAGATCGTCGAAAATATCGGCCATCGAGGCGGCGAACCCATCGCCGGCAGCCCCGAACCCCCCTTGCTCGAAAGCGGCATGACCGTAGCGATCATAAGCCGCCCGTTTCTGCGCGTCAGACAAGATCTGGTAGGCTTCGTTCAGCTCCTTGAACTGACGCTCGGCTTCCGCATTGCCCGGGTTGCGGTCCGGATGACATTGCATCGCCGCCTTGCGGAAAGCGGATTTCATCTCGCTGTCTGAGCAGCTTTTGGAAACGCCCAGGACTTCGTAGTAGCACCGCTTATTCATCGTGCTTTGCATTCCAATCAGCTCGCCTCCCGGAGCTTCTCCGTGGTTGTTTCCCGCGTCGCCCTCGAACACATTTCACCCGCGCTGGCACCGGCACTCTTCCGTGCCTTTCCGGCCACGGCCATAGCTCCGTTCCGGCACGTTTCCGCACCATAGATCACGCGGGCAGGAAGGTCGAGGTATAGCTTTGCACAAAAGCCAGGCAAGCGGCCCGCGTGCCGCTTTTTGCCGTCGATCCGGCAACGGAAAATCAATTTCGCCAAGAGAACCCCAAACGGCACCTCCTCGCCCAATATCCTATTGCGCTCCGAAAAGCCAAAAGCGCCGCCGATGCCCCCTCACCGGCGTCGCCTTCCTTCCCGGGTTGAGGTTACGCGGATTTCTTGTCGTCCGGGCCAACTTCCTTGAAGTCGGCGTCGATGACGTCATCCTTCGTCCCGGCCTGACCGCCCTCCGCGCCCGGCGCTGCCCCCTGCGCCTTATACATGGCTTCGCCAAGTTTCATCGAGGCTTGCGCGAGATCATTCGTCCTTGCCTTGATCGCTTCGGTATCCTCCCCTTCGAGAGCCGACTTCAAGGCGCTGATCGCGGCCTCGACCGCGCTCTTGTCGGATTGGGCGACCTTGGCGCCAAACTCCTCAAGGGATTTCTGCGTCGTATGGATCATCGCCTCGCCATGATTCTTGGCGTCGATGAGTTCGCGGCGCTTCTTATCCTCGGCGGCGTGCGATTCGGCGTCCTTCACCATTTTATCGATATCGGAATCGCTGAGACCGCCAGACGCTTGGATGCGGATCTGCTGCTCTTTGTTCGTCGCCTTGTCCTTGGCGGACACATTGACAATGCCGTTGGCGTCGATGTCGAAAGTGACTTCGATCTGCGGCACGCCGCGCGGCGCGCCCGGAATACCGACAAGATCGAATTGGCCGAGGAGCTTATTGTCAGCCGCCATTTCACGCTCCCCTTGGAAGACGCGAATGGTGACCGCCGTCTGATTGTCCTCGGCGGTCGAGAAGACTTGGCTCTTCTTGGTCGGAATCGTGGTGTTTCGCTCGATCAGCCGCGTGAACACGCCGCCCAGCGTCTCGATGCCGAGCGACAGAGGCGTGACGTCCAGCAAAAGCACGTCCTTCACATCGCCTTGCAGGACGCCGGCCTGAACCGCGGCGCCGATGGCGACGACTTCATCCGGATTGACGCCCTTGTGCGGCTCCTTGCCAAAGAAGCTCCGCACGACTTCCTGCACCTTGGGCATGCGAGTCATGCCGCCGACCAGAACGACCTCATTGATCTCGCCCGAGGTGAGGCCGGCATCCTTCAACGCCTTGCGGCAGGGTTCGACGGTTTTTTGGATCAGATCGTCGACGAGCGCCTCGAATTTCGCCCGTGTGAGTTTCAAGGCGAGGTGTTTGGGTCCCGTGGCGTCGGCGGTGATATAGGGCAAGTTGATCTCGGTTTGGGTCGCCGAGGACAATTCCATCTTGGCTTTTTCGGCCGCTTCCTTCAGGCGCTGGAGAGCGAGCTTGTCCTTTTTCAGGTCAATCCCATTGTCCTTCTTGAACTCGGCGGTGAGATATTCGACCAGGCGGACGTCGAAATCCTCGCCGCCCAGAAATGTATCGCCATTGGTCGATTTCACCTCGAACACGCCATCGCCGATTTCGAGGATGGAAATATCGAACGTGCCGCCGCCAAGGTCATAGACGGCGATCGTCCCCGAATTTTTCTTGTCGAGGCCGTAGGCCAGCGCCGCCGCGGTCGGCTCATTGATGATCCGCAAGACCTCGAGACCCGCGATCTTGCCGGCGTCCTTGGTCGCCTGCCGCTGGGCATCATTAAAATACGCAGGAACGGTAATGACCGCCTGGCTCACTTGCTGGCCGAGATAGGCTTCCGCTGTCTCTTTCATTTTTTGCAAAATGAAGGCGGAAATCTGCGAGGGCGAATATTGCTTGCTGTCGGCTTCGACCCAAGCGTCGCCATTCGGCGCGCGGATGATCTTGTAAGGTACGAGGCCCATGTCCTTTTTGGTCATCGGGTCGTCGAATGTCCGGCCGATCAACCGCTTGATCGCGAAAAAAGTCCTCTCCGGATTGGTGACACCCTGACGCTTGGCCGGCTGGCCGACAAGACGCTCGCCATCATCGGTGAATGCCACAATCGAAGGCGTCGTCCTTGCCCCCTCCGCGTTCTCGATAACCTTCGGCGCCGAACCCTCCATGACCGCCACGCAAGAATTGGTGGTGCCGAGGTCGATTCCGATGACTTTACCCATGATTGCTTTTCCTTTCGATTCGCAAGACCACCGGACCCCGCAGCGGTCCGGCACATGGGCGGACGGATTTTTCGCCCGGTCCCCGATGAGTTTCAAATTGGTATCGCCGCGCGTGAGCGCAAGATGTGGCGAATATAAGAAGACGATCGAGTCGCGCAAGACGACGGTTGGAAGGGCGCGGTGGATAGGCCGGAGGTTCGTAAAGCCGGTGAGGCCCGCGCACAACGGCCATCTTGCCGGTTTTCCAATTCGAAACCGGTAAGTTTGCCTTGATTTGAGTGTCCAATCGCGTCAACCTGCCCAAAGGCGGCCGGCAATGGTATGCTGGGGCGGTCTTTCACCGGGGCAAGATTCGCATTGAAACATGTTGCTTTGATCGTGCTATTCCCGGCGCTTTTGATGGGGGGGCCGGCCAGCGCCCAACTCCTGCTTCCAGGAGCCCTCCAAACATCGCCTCCCGCGGCGAGTCAAACGGCGCCAAATCCCGCCGGGGCCGCGCCAGCAAAACCGAAACCGGCTGAATTGAAACCGCCCTCGGACGAAACGATTTTAGGCCATCAACTGTCCCTCGACGGCGCTTCCGGGGCGATCGCATTCCAGCGCGGCGCGGGCAAGGGGATCGAAATCACCCGGCTTTCGCTTGCCGGTGAACAGCTGTCGCATCCCGGCGAGCCCTGCCGTGTCGATGTGGTCGCGGATTCGCCGATCCAAGCCAAGCTCTCCGGCCGCCCCAATGGCCTCTCCCATTATGAGGTGGACATCGCCGCCTGTCCTTTTTCATTTGATGTGCTCAACGGGGCCGTCATGGTGAGGCGCGTCCCGCCGGGCTGCGATTTTCCGGCGGCGGATTGCCGGGTTGCTGCGGCCGGGCTTTGGGGTCCCCCAGGCAAGAGTTTTGGTCCAGACCAGGTGAAGCAATTCGAACGCGAGCGGGGGCATGCGGAGACCTCGCTGCGGGCCAGTTTTCGCGCGCTGCTCGCGAGCGCTGGCAAGGACAAAGAGGCAATCAAGAAAATCGCCGGTGAACAGGCGGGCTTCTCGTCGGTGCGCGACGAAACCTGCCGCAAATATTTGGGGGAGGATGTGCATGGTTTTTGTGCGCTGCGCGTCACCCAAGCCCGTATTTTCGCCCTAAAGGCGGCTTTCGAGGAACGCGCCAAGCTGCATCCAAAACCGCCAAAGACACTGGCGAAAAAGGCCGCCGCGCCGCAAAAGCCCGCGCTCATTCCCAAAGTGGACACGCCGCAAGCCCCGCCGCCAAGTGCAGGGCCACAATAATAAGTGCAGGGCCACAATTGATGGCGCCCGAAAATGGCGCCCGGACGAGAAGCCAACGGACCTATTTTTAAATTTTTCATGCCCTAATTGAACAAAGCACCCTCGATCGACGGCCGTCGCCGTGAGGGCCGAGCCGGTCCGGGGAGTCAAGGAGAATAACGTGGACATCACCTTCTTGCCCAAACGCCCGCCCGCCCGGGCTTTCGCGGCGACGGCGCTGGCCGCCGCGGTGGCCGCCGCGCCAGCCGCCGCTCAGACGGGGGCTGAGACGCCGCCGCCTCCCGCCTCTTCTCCTTCTTCTCCGTCTTCTTCTTCCAAGGCGGCGATCGAGCATTTCGTGGCGACAGCAGCACCGACCGCCTACTTCCTTGCCACGGCAAGCCGTTTGGCGCTGAGCAATTCCCGCAATAGCAAAATTCAAAAATTCGCGGAGACAATGGCCAAGGATCAAACCGAAGTCGCCAATTCCCTGGAGGGCTGGGTCAATGTGAACAGTGCCGTCGTCACCAGCCGTTCTCCCTATACGGGACGGATCGGGCGGGACACCGCCAAGCTCAGCTCGCCCAATTTGCTGCCGTCTCAAGTCAGCGATTTGCACCGCCTTTCGCCCTTGCAAGGCAAGGATTTCGATACGGCCTATGTTTCAACTGTGATGTCGGTTTTGGTCCAACTCGAAAACCTTTATAGCGATTATTCCAAAAACGGCACCGAACCCGGCTTGCTTGCCATCGCCTCGCGACAATCGCCAAAGCTGGAACAGGCGATTTCGACGCTCGACGCCTTGGACAAAGAAAACAAATAAAGATCATGAACGATTGACCGCAGCGGCGTCGCCGCCCCAAGCCGCGCCCGAATTGGACGCCTCTGCCTATTTCGCGGCATGGGCCTTTAGGGCGTGATCGGCCAAGGTCTTGCCGAGCGACCACACCGCGCCTGGCACGTGATGGCTATCGGCAATAACCTCATCGAAGGCGCGTTCGATCCATTCGCAATCCGACTCCGTGATGACAAGCGCCGGAAGAAGCTTGATCGTCTGGTTTGCGTGGCCCGCGACCTGGACGAGGATCTGGTGCTCCTTGAACAGCGGGATCGTGATGAGTTGGCAGAACAGGCCGGCGCTCACCGTTTCAAGCAAGGACCACGCTGCCTTGAGCTTGAGCGAGCGGGGCGGCCCAAATTCGACCCCGATCATGAGACCTTTTCCGCGTACGTCTTGGACGAGTTCATAGCGCTCCGCCATCGCCTCGAAGGCGGCGAGCAGCCGGGCTCCCGTCTGCGCGGCTTTCTGGATGAGACCTTCGGATTCGATCACTTCGAGGGTTGCAAGACCTGCCGCCATCGCAAGATCGTTCTTTCCGAACGTCGAGCCATGCACAACGGCCCGGTCCATGCGGTTGAACGTCTTTTCAAAAATTGCCTTGCGGGTCAAAACCGCGCCGACCGGCACATGGCCGCCGGAAAGCGCCTTGGCGAGCAAGACCATATCAGGCTCGACGCCCCAATGTTCGATCGCGAGAAAGCGTCCGGTGCGGCCCATCCCCGTCTGGATTTCGTCGGCGATGAACAAAGTTCCATATTTGCGGCATAAGGCCTGGGCGCCGCGAAGATAGAGATCGTCCGGAACATTGACCCCCTTGCCCTGGATCGGCTCGACGATGAACCCGGCGACATCGCGCCCCGACAAGGCTTTTTCCAAAGCGGCGAGATCATTGAAGGGAACCGGCGTGAAACCGGGAAGAAGCGGGCCGAAGCCTTCCTTGAAAATTTCATCGCCATTCGCCGACAACGCGCCATAGGTCAAGCCATGGAAAGCGTGATTGCAAAAGACAATGCCGGGGCGGCGTGTCGCGCGCCGCGCGAATTTGATCGCGGCCTCGACAGCCTCGGTTCCGGAATTGGTGAAAAAAACCTTGTCGAGATAAGGCACAAAGCCAAGCAACCGCTCGGCGAGCAGACCGGCGAGGACCGACACGTCCATTTGGACGAGATTGGGCAGATCGCTCGCAAGCACCTGGCTCAAGGTGTCGCGCAGCAGCGGATGATTGCGGCCAATCGCAAACACGCCGAATCCGCTGAGAAGGTCCAGATAGCGGTTGCCGGCCGGATCGAAAAGATATTGACCTTGGCCCGCGCGAAAACCGACGTTGTAGCCAATCGTTTGCAACACGCGCACCATCATTTCGTTCAGATGCTGCGTGTGCAGCGCATAGCGCTCGGATTCGCGCTCCGCCAGCAGGGCGCCGATGTCGAAGCGCTGGCCACTCCGGTTGAATTTTGTCTCGTGAGCCCGCATGTTTCTCATATCCAATCCCTTGCCCCGAGCACCAGACGTGACCTAGCCAGGCCGAGCTAGACTCTGGCGATATACAAAAAAATTTTTATTTTCAAATAGATAAATAAAATCTAAGAGATGTGCCAATAGCCGCTTCGTAAGCCCCCTGTTAGTTTAAGCATTTTCCGTTGCCGAAGGAAACCGGCGCCAGCCAAGTTCCCGGGTGGCGGGAGGGGCGCTGCCATAGAATTCTGTGGAAAGTTCTGGAAAGTCCTTCGGCCAAGCCGAAGCGTAAGGTTGGCGCGAGTGGCGGTCAATCTTGCGCCGACGACAGGGGCCGCGCGACCGCCTCGAGCGGTTGGCGTTCGGCGGCCACGCCCCAGATCAATTCGACAATGGCGGCGAGGACCATGAGCCCCGAACCCAAGAGATAGCCGCCAAAGAGGCTCGCGCGCGAGCCGGTTGCGATCAAGGTCCCAAAAAGGAACGGTGCTCCGGCGCCGCCAACGGCGGTGCCAGCCGCATAAAAAAAGGCGATCGCCAGGGCGCGAATTTCCACCGGAAAGATCTCGGAAGCCGTCAAATAGGCGGCCCCCGCCGCGGAAGACGCAAAAAAGAAAACCACCGTCCAGATGATCGTCTGCCCGGCCGCGTCGAGAAGCTGATGCGCGAACAGCCAGCCGCTTCCGGCGAGAAGCACACCCGACATCGCGTAGGTAAAGGCGATCATGGGCTTGCGGCCGATCGAGTCAAAGAGGTGGCCCAGGACCAAGGGACCCAGTGCATTGCCAAGCGCGAAGGGCAGGATGTACCAGCCGACTTGATAAGAGGGCACATTATAAAAATCCGTCAGCACAAGAGCATAAGTAAAGAAAATCGCGTTATAAAAGAACGCTTGCGCGCCCATGAGCGTCAGTCCCAAAAGCGTTCTTGTCCTGAACGTAACGAAAAGCGTCTCGGACGACTTGGCGAAGCGGCGTGTTTGCACGCGGACGCAACCGCAGGGGCGTGAGCGTCGAGGCGTCCGGATAAGGCGCTCCATGCGCATGGACTCTCGTTTCGATGTCCTGGATTATTTTTTCGGCTTCCGCTTCCCTGCCATGGATGACGAGCCAGCGCGGGCTTTCCGGGATCCAGGTCCTCAAGAAAAAAATCACGAGGCCGAGGCCGGAGCCAATGAGAAAGGCGAGCCGCCAGCCGGTGTCGGGGCCGAAGCGGGCGGGATCGAGAAGGACAATCGATCCGCCCGCCCCGAGGGCGGCGCCGACCCAGAACGAGCCATTGATGGCAAGGTCGGTAAAGCCGCGATAGCGGGCCGGAATCATTTCTTGAATCGTGGAATTCACCGCGCTGTATTCGCCGCCGATCCCAGCCCCGGTCAGCATCCGGAAGAAACAAAAGCTTGCCAAATTCCAGGCGAGCGCGGTGGCGGCCGCGGAAACGAGATAAAGACCGAGCGTGATAAAAAAGAGCGGCCTTCGGCCGAGCCGGTCGGTCAGCCAGCCAAAGCCGAGCGCGCCGATGACGGCACCGGCGAGATAAAAGCTCGATGCGAGCCCGATGCCGGATGCCGTGAACTGCAGGCGGGGGCTGGCTTCGAGGGCGCCCGCGACCGATCCGGCAAGGGTGACTTCGAGACCATCCAATACCCAGGTGATTCCGAGGGCTACGGCCACCAGCGTGTGAAATCGTCCCCAGGGAAGACGATCGAGACGGGCGGGGACGCGGGTTTCGATCGTCTCATGGGCCGCGTCGCGCATGCATTATCCCTTCGGTTTGGCTGGCCGAAACCCCATTATAGACGGCTTGCGGCTGCGCCGCGCCGCAGGGGAGATCCCGGTCAACCGGCCATTAACCAAAATCTGCCTTGATCCTCCGCCATGCCATTGGCACCGGACGGGGGTCCGGCGGCGGAACAGACCCGTGGTTTCCTGGCTTCATCCATGTCGCGCGCGCCCAACATTCTGATCTTCGACTCCGGCCTCGGCGGCTTGACCGTTTGCGGCGAGGTGGCGCGCCTGCTTCCCGGCGCCCATTTGATCTATGCCGCCGACGATGCCGCTTTCCCCTATGGCGAACTGCCGGAAGATGTTTTGATCGCGCGGGTGTTGTCGGTGATGCGCCGCTTGATCGCCCTCTCCGATCCGGATGCAATCGTCATTGCCTGCAATACCGCATCGACGCTGGCGCTGCCGCATCTGCGCGCGCGCTTTCCGAAAATCCCCTTCGTCGGGACGGTGCCCGCGATCAAACCGGCGGCGAGCCAGTCGCGCTCGGGGCTGATTTCGGTGCTGGCGACGCCCGGCACCGTCGCCCGCGATTATACCCGCGATTTGGTGCGCACCTACGCCGCCCATTGCACGGTGACCCTCGTGGGCTCAAGCGAGCTTGCCTCTCTGGCCGAGGCGTTCATGCAGGGCAAGGCTGTCGCGGACGCGGCCATCGCGCGGGAAATCGCGCCGGCTTTCGTGACGCAAGGGGATCGCCGCACCGATAGCATCGTGCTCGCCTGCACCCATTATCCTTTGCTTCTGCGGCAGTTTGAAAGGCTCGCGCCCTGGCCGGTGGCGTGGATCGATCCGGCGCCGGCCATCGCCCGGCGGACCCTCCATGTTTTGCGGGAGGAACTCGGTTTTCCAGTGGCCGACGCGCCCCCGGCCGGGCTGAATTATGCGGTCTTTACGGGGACATTGAGGCCGGGGCCGGATCTTCTCGAAGCCTTGCGCCAGCGGGGACTCCAAAAGGCCATCAGCGAGCCAATGCCGCTCGCGGCCTAGCGGCTCGATCCTTACCAAAACGTTTCACGTGAAACGTTTTGGTCCGATTGGGGGCCAAAACCTTACAAATCCGAAGACACCAGTCTTCTCTTCAATCCGTGAGATCGTCTCAACTCCGGGTGCAATTCGAGCGGCGGCGGCGGTGCCATTTCAGCGGCTCAACTGGTGCGGGCGGCCGGAATCGAACCGGCACAGGCCTTTCGGCCCTACGGATTTTCTTACCAGCTACGGCTTTCGCCGCCCCGCCACGCGCGTCCGCGCCCGGCGAGTTTGTGGTCTGGACTATCCCTTCACCTTGACGTTCGCCCGGCGAAGGGCGTTCGCTTTAGGTGCTCCCCGTCTAGTCTCTACACCTTCCCGCCGGAGGTTCGTCCGGCGGGCTTGGCTCGGGATCGCCACTTGCGAGGGTTCCCCGACTTTGGGCAGTTCTACGTCTCCGGTTTCCCGGAGAGCACTCAAATTACGCTCAAGTCCGTTGCGTCTACCAGTTTCGCCACGCCCGCATACCCTTGTTTCTATAGGCGTAGCCTCGGATTCGACCAAGAACATTTTGGAAAAGCGCCCGAGGGGTCCGCGCGGCTCGCTTTTGCCAGCCTTTTTTTGATTGCGGACGCAATTTGCGCATTCGATCGCGGCAGCGGCGCGGCTCGTTTTGATGCTAAGCTCGAACGCGGCTGCCGCAGGTCTTGGCGTTGCTTGTGACGGCCCTTTGCCGCCCGCATAGGCAATAGATAGGCGGGGAGGCACTCCTGCCCGGATAGGCGAGGTCGTGCAAGCCGCCTCGGACTTTGAAGATTTGCTTCGGCTCGCATCCATGAAAAAAGGACAGACGCCGAACGCCGCGAGCCCTTGCATTTTGGCCGCCGCGGCGTTATTACATGCTGTATCTACAAATCGTAGATATATAATGTAGATTCAAGAAATAGGTGAACGGAAGAGAAAGAGGCAGATATGACAATCAGCCGCGCCCGAAGGCACTCCTTATGGACTTTGAGTTTGACGAGAACAAGCGGCTCAAGAACATCGAAAAGCACGGCATCGACTTCTTCGACGCGGAAATTTTGTTCGGCGATCCGTATTTAGAGGCGCCAGCGAAGACGGTTGACGGTGAACAGCGCTGGTTAGCAATCGGCATGATCGACGATGTTCATGTGACGGCTGTTTTTACTCGGCGCGGGCCGGTCATCCGCATCATCTCCATGCGGAGGGCAAGGAATGAAGAAAGGAAAAGACATCAGAAAATTTTCGGCGGAAGAGCTGCGAGAGCGGCGGACGCGCGGTGAAAGCCGTACCGATCTCGCCCGCGTGCGCGCGAAGACGGAAGCCGAGCTTGAGCGCGATATTGCCACCGATCCCGATTTCAAGGACGTGCCGAGAGACTGGTACAAGGACGCTGAGGCGGTCATGCCAACCCAAAAGAAGCTTCTATCGCTTCGACTCGACGCGGACGTCGTCGATTGGTTCAAGCAACGCGGTCCCGGTTACCAGACAAGGATGAATGCCGTATTGCGCGCCTTCATGCAGCAGAAAAAACGCGCATGACAACGCCAGAGCAGCGCGAAAGGGCGCGCCTTCGTTCCGAACGCTGGCGGCGGGCGCGCGGGATAGGCCCGCGCAAGCCCGCGGCGCGGCCGTGGGAGGTCTTGGGGATCTCGTGTTCATGAGCCGAAAGCCGATGAACTCCATGGTGTCTGCATGATTTGGACGCCGCAGCAGGAAGCGGCGCTGAAATCCGTCGCCGCATGGTTGAAACGCGGCGAGCCGCAATTGTTCCGGCTTTTCGGCTATGCCGGCACCGGCAAGACCACGCTCGCCAAGAAAATCGCCGAGGATGTCGATGGCGGTGTCGCCTTCGCGGCCTTCACCGGCAAGGCGGCGCTTGTGATGCGCTCCAAGGGCTGCGCGGAGGCGCGCACGATCCACAGCCTCATCTACCGGGCGCGCGAAACCGATACGGATGAGCCGTCCTTCGTGCTCAACGAAGACAGCGCTGTGACGACATCGAGCCTCGTCATCATCGACGAATGCTCGATGGTCGATGCGGACCTTGGCCGCGACCTTTTGTCTTTCGGCAAGCCCGTTCTGGTGCTTGGCGATCCCGCGCAATTGCCGCCTGTCAAGGGCGGCGGCTTTTTCACCGAGGGCGCGCCCGACGTCATGCTGACGGAGGTGCACCGCCAAGCGGCGGATAATCCCATCATCAAAATGTCGATGCTGGTGCGCGAAGGCGGGCGGCTTGCCCTTGGCACCTATGGCGAAAGCCAGGTCATCGAGCGGCGCGACATCGATTCCGGCGCGGTGACCGCGGCCGATCAGCTGCTCGTCGGCCTCAACCGCACGCGCCGCTCCTACAACAAAAGAATGCGCGAACTCTTCGGTTATGCCGATGTGTTTCCAGCCCCCGGCGACAGGCTGGTTTGCCTCAGGAACGACAAGACGAAGGGCCTTCTGAATGGCGGCATCTGGCTTGTCAAAACCACCGCGCAAACGCGTAAGAAAAAGCTCGCATTGAATGTCGTGCCGGAGGATGATCCGGCGCGCAAGCCGCTACGCATCGGGGTTCTGCCCGAGTTCTTTCAAGGGCTCGAAGAAAGTCTCAGCCCAAAAATCCGGCGGGCGTCGGATGAATTCGATTATGGCTATGCGCTGACGGTGCATAAGGCGCAAGGGTCGCAATGGAACAATGTCGTCTTGTTCGACGAGAGCTTCGCGTTTCGCGAACACCGCGGCCGCTGGCTTTATACGGGCATTACCCGCGCCGCCGAGCGGCTGACGATCGTTGTCTGACATGCTGATCATGCCGCGGCGCCTGTTTCTGGCGGGACTGGCCTCATCAACGCTCGCCCGGCAAAGCTCTGCCGCGCCGCCTGTCGTGGTCGGCTCAAAGCTCGATCTCGAAGGCGGGCTCCTCGGCGAAATGCTGCTTCTTGCGCTTGGCCAGGCTCACATCGCGACGGAAAACCGGCTGCGGCTCGGGCCAACCTCGATTCTGCGGGCGGCGCTTTTGTCCGGCGCGATCGACCTTTGCCCGGAATATACCGGCAATGCCGCTTTTTTCTTTCATGAAGAGGGCGATCCTGTTTGGAAGGATCTGGCGGCCGGCTACGCCCGCGCCGCGAAACGCGATTATGAGAAAAACCAGCTTGTTTGGCTCCCACCCGCGCCCGCCAGCAATAGCTGGGTGATCGCGGTCCCGGAGGCATTGGCGCGGACAGAACATCTTCGCACCATGGAAGATTTCGCCCGCTTTGTGCGGGACGGCAATCAAGTGAGGCTGGCGGCGTCCGCCGAATTCGTGGAGAGCGCCGCTGGCCTTCCCGCCTTCGAGGCGAGCTATGGCTTCCGGCTTCCGGCCCGCCAGCTCCTCGTCCTTTCGGGCGGCGAAACCTCGGCGACGATGAAAGCGGCGGCGGATGGCATTTCGGGCGTCAATGCGGCGATGGCCTATGCGACCGACGGTGCCCTGAAAACCCTCGGCCTTTATGCTCTTGAAGATACCCACCATGCCGAGCCGGTCTATGCGCCAGCGCCCGTGATCCGGCAAGCAACCCTTTCGGCCTATCCGGAAATCACTGGCCTTCTTCAGCCCGTCTTTGCGAAACTCGATCTTGCGACTCTGCGGGATTTGAACGAAAAAGTGGCGGTCGAAGGCGATGATCCCGGCGTGGTGGCGCGGGAATTTTTCCGCGCGCAAGGGCTCCTTCGCTAAGCCTTCCGTTGCGGCTTCCCATCCGGTCGCGGAAAGTGCCGAGATGCCGAAAGTGCACGACCGCGTATTGCTGGCGCTCTCTTCTCTCGGCTTTGCCGGGGTTTTTTTCACGGGTTTTCTGACCTCCGCGCCGAATCGGCTGGCAAGGGGCGTTGCCTACGGCCTGTTCCAAGCTCCCATTCTCGAAACCACGGTGGCCCTGACGGGGCTTTGCGGATTGACGCTCTTCAGTCTCGTCCCGGGTCGCAAACTCCGGTCCTTCGCAACGCTTCTGGCGTCGACACTGATCCTTTGGGGAAGCCTTAGGGGCGCTGGCCATTTGGCAACGCTTTTGATGGAAAGAGGCCCGCCGGCCGCGCGCGCGTCGCTCGGCCCCGCATTCTGGACCTTGGCGAGCATCGCCATCCTCGCGACCGTCGATGCCGTGCAAAGAGGAAATTTCGGTTTTCTTGCCAGCGCCGGCGTTGGGGCGGCGTTTTGCGCGGGCTTTTTCCTGATGGCGGCCGCGGGCGCGTTCGATCATCTCTCGCTCGCGAGGGAATATTTCAACAACCGGGAGATGTTCGCAACCGAGCTCTGGCACCATCTCGGCCTTGCCGGCGTGGCGACGTCTCCTGGCTCTCATCATCGGGGTGCCGCTCACCCTGCTCATTTTGCGCAAAAAGGCCTTGGCGGGCTTTGTCTTTGCGGGCCTTGGCATCGTCCAAACAATTCCGTCGATCGCACTCTTCGGGGTGTTGATCGCGCCGATGTCGAGATTGAGCGAAGAGCTGCCTTTTTTGCGCGAACTTGGGATCAACGGAACCGGCCCTGCGCCCGCGATCCTTGCCTTGACGCTTTATTCGCTGCTGCCGCTCGTGCGGAGCTTTCATACGGGATTGAGCGAAGTCGCTTTCGAGGTCAAGGACGCCGCCACCGCCATCGGCTTTGGCGCCCGCCGGATGTTTTTCGAGGTGGAATTGCCGCTGGCCTTGCCGGCGCTCCTTTCCGGCCTGCGGGTCGTGACGATCCAGGCGATCGGCTTGGCGAGCGTTGCCGCTTTGATCGGCGCGGGTGGGCTTGGCACCTTCATCTTCCAAGGCATCGGGCAATATGCGCTGGATCTTGTCCTGCTCGGTGCGCTTCCGGTCATTCTGCTGGCGCTTTTGGCGAATTTTTTCTTTGACATGCTGCTTGGATTTGCGCGGAGAAAGCTGTGATCGAGCTCCGCAACGTGTCGAAGAATTTTGCCGCCGTGCCGGCGGTCACCGATTTGTCGCTGAAGATCGAAAGCGGCGCTTTTTTCGTGCTTGCGGGTCCCTCTGGCTGCGGCAAATCGACGGTGCTGCGCATGATCAATGCGATGATCGTCCCCGACAAAGGGCAAATCGAAATCCGCGGCCAGGACATTCGCGCGATCGAGCCCGAAAAACTCCGGCGCGGCATCGGCTATGTGATCCAATCCGCCGGCCTTTTTCCGCATTGGACAGCGGCCGATAACATTCTGGCGGTGCCGCGTCTCCTCAAATGGAGCCCGCCGAAATGTGCGGCGCGGCTCGATGCGCTCGCCGCTATGTTGCGTATCGATCCAGCGCTCCTGAGCCGCTACCCGGGGCAATTGTCCGGCGGCCAGCAGCAACGCATCGGTGTCGCCCGCGCGCTGGCGGCGGATCCCGACATCATCTTGATGGACGAGCCCTTCGCGGCCCTCGATCCGGTGAGCCGGGCGGCGCTGCAAGACGAACTTCGAGCTATTCATGCGCAAAGCGGCAAGACCATCGTTTTCGTCACGCATGACATGGACGAAGCCTTGCGGCTCGCCACCGGCATGGCGGTGATGAACAGCGGCCGCCTCGTGCAGGCGGGCGACCCGGCTTCGATTCTGCTGGCGCCGGTGGATGATTTCGTGCGCGAATTTCTGGGCGGCGAGGCCTTGCAGCTGCGTCTTCTCGACCTCGTGCCCGTCCGCGAACGCATGAGGCCCGGCAAGACCGGGGCAACCGAAACCATTGCCGGGAACGCCAGTCTCAAAAAGGCTCTCAACATGATGCTGGACCACCGCCGTTCGTCTTTATCTGTCGCCGATGAGAGCGGCGCGGAGCTGGGCGAAATCCACCTCATCGACATCGTCGCGGGGCGCGATGCGAACTGACCGCCGATCGCTGATCGCCGCCGTCGATGCGTCCGCTGCGCTGGCCAGGCCTTTGGCTTACGCTTTTGTTGATCGCCGCGATGGTCCTTATGCCCAAGGCGGAGCCCGTCATGCGCTGGCTTTTTCCAGGTGACCCGCGCCCGGTCTACACGCGTGCAAGCTTTTTCGACCTCACGCTTGCCCACGCGGAGCTTGTCGCGGCCTCAAGCCTTGCCGCCGCGGCGATCGGCATCGGCCTTGGCATATTCGTCACGCGCGAAAGCGGCCGCGAATTCGCCGCGATCGCCGGCGCGATGGCCGCCATCGGGCAGACATTTCCGCCGGTCGCGGTGCTCGCGCTGACGATTCCGGTTCTCGGCTATGGCGCGGCGCCCGCCCTCGTGGCGCTGGGCCTTTATGCGATTTTTCCCGTCATCGCGGCGACGGTGACCGGCCTTCAGGCCGTGCCCGGCTCTGTCAGCGAGGCGGCGGTGGGCATGGGTTTCGCGCCGCGAGACGTTTTGTGGAAAGTGGAGCTGCCGCTCGCGCTTCCTTTTATTCTCGCCGGAGTTCGCAATGCGGTCATCATCAATATCGGAACGGCGGCGATCGGATCGGCGGCTGGCGCTTTATCGCTTGGCTCGCCCATCATCGAGGGACTTTCCGCGTCGAACCCGGCTTATGTCTTGGAGGGTGCGGTTATTGTCGCGCTGCTTGCCGTGGTGACGGACCGCGGTTTTGCCTGGCTTGAGGATTTCTCCCGCCCGGGCGGGGCGGCGCCACCCTCATCGTGACGCCGTTTTGTCCGGCCACCGGCACAAATCGGAAATGAGGCAGCGCCCGCAGTCCGGCCGGCGGGCCTTGCAGATATAGCGGCCATGCAGGATCAGCCAATGATGCGCATGGTGCTTGAACGCGCTGGGAATGATCTTTTCAAGACCGCGTTCGACATCGAGCGGCGTCTTGCCGGGTGCCAGGGGTATGCGGTTCGAGACCCGGAAAATATGCGTGTCGACGGCGATCACGGGGACGCCGAAAGCAATATTCAAGACCACATTGGCGGTCTTGCGGCCGACGCCGGGAAGCGTTTCGAGCGCTTCGCGGCTGCGTGGAACCTCGCCTCCAAACTCCCTGACGAGACGCTCCGACAAGGCGATCACGTTTTTTGCCTTGGTCCGGAAAAGACCGATCGTCTTGATCGCGGCGCGGAGGTTCTCCTCGCCGAGCGCCAGCATTTTTTGGGGGCTGTCGGCGGTTGCGAAAAGCGTGCGCGTCGCTTTGTTGACGCCCGTGTCGGTCGCCTGCGCCGAAAGTACGACCGCGACGAGGAGGGTGAACGGATTTACATAGTCGAGTTCGCCCTTAGGATGCGGATTGGCGGCTTCGAAGCGGCGGAAAATTTCGGCAATCGTCGCCGCGTCCGGCTGAATTTGCCGCGTGCCGCGCGGTTTTGCGGCGCGCGGCGCGCTTTTTGCGGGCTTCGCCATCACTGTGGTTGGGGCTGACGCAACGGCGCTGGCGGGAATTTTGGCCGCCGTTCGTTTTCGAGCGATGTTTCCCTTGCGCATCGGCGCCATATAAAATCCTCGGACGGAAGAGAGCAAGGGTAGAGGTCCATTGTTAAGGATATCCAATGTCCAGTGAGATTTTGGGCGCGGATCGCGAAGATCTGCGGCTCTTTTCGGCACGGCTGAAGCCGCATCGTTCTTTGAACCGGCGCAATTTTCATGTGCTGATCGGTATCTTTACCGGCGCCAGCTTTTTTTCGACCTTGATGTTCGTTCTTCTGGGCGCTTGGCCGGTCGCCGGTTTCATGGGGCTCGACGTCGTGCTTTTCTATTTTGCCTTTCGGGCGAGTTATCGCGCCGCCCGCGCCTATGAGGTCGTGGAAGTTACATTTTTTGAACTCCTGCTCGCCAAAGTGAGCGCCAGGGGCGAGCGGGCGGAATGGCGCTTCAATCCCGCCTTCGTCCGGCTCGAGCAGGAAGAGCACGAGGAATTCGGCACCCAACGGCTGGCTCTCGTGTCGCGTGGTCAAGCCGTCGAAATCGCGGCGTTTCTCGGACCGGCGGACAAAGCGGATTTCGCCAAGGATCTCTCCCGGGCGCTGGCCGAGGCGCGGCGGGGACCGAGGTTTTCTTGAGGGGGGCGAGCGGGTCGCCAGCTTTCTTCTTTTTGCTCGCGGAAGATTTTTTTTTCGCGGAGGGGACTTGCTTGCGGAACGGGTTTTGCTCGCGCAACGCCGGTTTCCGCCCGGGCACCGGCGAAAAGCCGGCCGCTCTGGGGGAAGAGCGGCCGGTCCGGACATTGGTTCCGCCCTGGCTAACATGGGTTAGCTCGGCACGAGCCCGCCGCCGGGAAGACACGGAGGCATCGACCCCGCACTTTTGTGATAGCCGATGTGGCGGCTCGTTTCTTGACCCGAACGTACTAGCGACTTCTCAATTAGCGACCAATAACTCATGCAGCCTCGACTTTGTGCAGAGCCGCGCGGGCGCGGCTGATTTTTTCGAGGATAGCCTCTCCTTTCGCCGTCCATTTATAAGGCTGGGGATTGGCGTTGCGCTCGGTCAGATAGGCGTTGATGTCGTCGACCAGCTCCTTCACCGAGGCGAAGCTGCCAGAGCGGATCACATCCTCGGTCAGATCGGCGAAGAACCGTTCGACCAGATTGAGCCACGATGACGATGTTGGGGTGAAGTGCATATTGAAGCGCGGACGCTTGGCGAGCCATGCCTTCACCTTTGGATGCTTGTGGGTCGCGTAGTTGTCGGCGATCAGGTGCAATTCCAGGCTCTTGGGCGTCTCCCGGTCGATCTGTTTGAGAAAACGCAACCATTCGACATGCGTGTGGCGCTCCTCGGTGCGGGTGATCAGCTTGCCCTGCAGATAGTCGAGCGCCGCGAACAACGTGGTCGTGCCATCGTGCGCGGATGACGTGGGCCGAGCGGCAGGCCAGGTTGCGAGCGCTCCAGCGCCTGACACTGGCTTTTCTCGTCGCAGCACAGCACCAGCGCATTCGCTGGCGGGTCAAGATAGAGCCCGATCACGTCCCAGAACTTCTTCTCGAAATCCGTGTCGGTCGACAGCTTGAACGTTCTGGTGACATGCGGCTTCAAGTCGTTCTTCGACCCGGCGAGCCCGCGCGTCTCAAAACGTTTCGACCATGTCGAGACACGCTTTCGCTGTCGTCTTCAATCGGAGCGCTATTTCAGCGACGCCGAGACCCTCAAGCCGTAGAAGAATAATCTCGGCCCGCTCTCGCTCGCGCACCATGCTCGTCCTTGCCCGCGACCGACGCCGCAACTCCTCCTCCACGACCGCCGGTTCGGCCTGTAAGCGCTTGAGTGGTCGCTCCATCCAAGTGATCCCTCCTGCAAATCAATTGCAGGACAGATAATGGTCGATATTTGCGAGACAGGACACTAGCGCCCGCGTGAAGCGTCCGGTTGTCATGTGTTCACGCCAATCCTGCGGGAAACGAGCGTCGTGATCGAAATCAAATCGGTGAATCGTGACATTAGGCCGAGCAAGCTTGCTTGTGGAAGGAGCTTTGCGCGTGGCAAAAATGGGGACGGTATCGCCAAAAAGGAAAAGCTGCTTAGATCTGGCAAGCAAATCCTCGGTCATCGGGAGAGTGTCGGATCACGACGATTTGCCGAAGACATGCGACGGACGGCTTTGAGAACGGCGCATGGCGCTGAATAAACACAAATATCATGGGAGGGGACCTCGTGAGCAAGTTCTATTCGGACCAACATCGTGCGCTGCAGCCGCGGTTTGACGCGCGCCGGATGGCGGACTTGATGGAAAACGCCATTGTTCATGCCGAATTCGGAGCCGATGAAAAGGCCTTTATAGAAAGCCGCGACATGTTCTTTCTGTCGACGGTTGCTTCCGCTGGGCGTCCGACCGTCTCTTACAAAGGCGGCGCGCCAGGGTTCGTGAGGATCACGGGCCCCTCGACCATTGCCTTCCCCTCCTATGACGGCAACGGCATGTATTATTCGATGGGCAACATAATGAGTTGCAGGTCGGGCTCCTCTTCATCGATTTCGAGACGCCGCATCGTTTGCGCGTCCAGGGTGCCGCGGAAATCAGCTTCGAACACGAGTTGCTGGACGAGCATCCGGAGGCACAGTTCATCGTGGTTGTCGCGGTCGAGGCAATTTGGATAAACTGCCCGCGCTACATCCACAATTATCAAAAGCTCGGGACCTCAAAATATGTGCCCGCCCGTGGCCAAGGAGACACCGGTCCCGGCATGGAAACGCATCGACATCGTGCAGGAGGCTCTGCCCGCCAGGGATCAGGGCAAAGCCGATAGTCTCGGGGGCGAGATCACCATCGAGGCTTATGCCGAACTGCTCGCAAAAGGCGAGGCCTGACAGGAAAAGTTCGACGCCGAGCTCGCTCTACGCCGCCTTCTCTACAACGCCGACGATCGGGCCAATCGGCAAGAGGCGGTCACACCGTCAAAGCCTGGGATCAAACATCTAGCTTGCTCATAAAGCCCGAAAATATTGGCGGGGGCGGCCGGCCGTGAGAGCATGATCCGCAAAAGTGAGAACCGGTTTTCCGACAAGATCATGCGTCATCAAAAATTCGTGAGCGTTGCCCGAAGTCCATTGAGTTTGGTCATTATTGTCTCCGGCACGGAAATTGACTTTGGCAAATTATCTCCGGCAAACAAACCCGGCCATCTGGTCGTTGTTTTCTAAGAGCTCCTAAGAGCGCGATGCGACGCGCATCATGCTCGAGAGCGGGATGAAGAAATGTGGACTCCCGCTCTAAACTCCTGGAATCGATACCGTTCATGATTTTGGATTGATTCCATCCAAAATCATCGTGTTCTACGATCTTTGATTTCGCATGATCCTTTCGCGAAACCGGTTTCAACGTTCGCGGCTCATGCCCTTGCTGAGTTTAATGTCTGATTCGGGCTAACAATTCATCAACCGGGGAATGATGGCGGTGCTCGTTTCGTGGCATGGCGCGGATGCCCCAATGAACTTCATCCAAGCCGGAGGCTTGGACACGTCCGGTGTCACACCGGCTTTTATTCCTTCACTTTGAGGTCGTTTAGCTTGGTGAAAACAGAATCGACGTCAAAGTCGGCTTCCGGCTGGGCTGTGTCGGCGCTGGCCACGCCAAAAACACCGGCTTCGGTCTGTGGTTCCTCATCCGCTTCGCGCGTCGTCACTTCGCTCGGCACCAGGGTTTGGCTACGGTCTTCCTCAACGGGCGGGCGATCCTTGGCGGCGCGGTTGACTTCCAAATCAAGATCGATTTGCGAACAAAGCCCGAGCGTGACAGGGTCGATCGGCGTCAAAGCCGCCGAATTCCAATGCGTCCGGTCGCGGACGGCTTGCAGCGTCGTCTTCGTGGTTCCGGCGAGGCGCATGATCTGCGCATCCTTCAACTCGGGATGATTGCGGACCAGCCAAAGAATCGCATTCGGACGATCCTGCCGCCGCGACAGAGGCGTATAGCGCGCCCCGCGCTTGCGGCTGGGCTCCGGTAACCGAACCTTCGATACAGCGAGGCTGCAACTGGCGCTTCTCATCGGCTTCCGCCGCCGCGATTTCCTCGCGGGTCAGCTGGCCAGACGTAATCGGATCATGTCCCTTGATCCCAGCCGCGACTTCACCATCCGCGATGCCCTTAACCTCCAGCGGATGCAGCTTGCAAAAATTGGCGATCTGTTCAAATGTGAGCGAGGTATTCTCGACGAGCCAAACTGCGGTGGCCTTGGGCATCAGCGGCGCATTGCTCATAGGTTTTCTCCTTTCGCGCTCAATAAGGATTTAGCGCTCGAAACCGAAAACTCCGCTTTCGTTCGCGGATGCCTTCAGCGAAGCTCAAGAAAATATCCAAGAAGGGAAGATGCGTATTCTATAGGCGCTGGCCCGCTCGAACGCAATGGGAACCTCGCTGACAGGCACGTCTTTCTCGCAGGATTTTGCCAAAAAGGCCCGCCGCTTCGGCGGCAACGAGCGGAACGGTCGGCTACCTAAGGACGTTTGACGGAAATCATGTTTCGGCTTCTTTTGCGTTTTCTTGGGCTTTGCTTGCTCGCCGCCGCCGTCGTTGGTCTTATTGTCGATACGACGCATAGCCTTTCAAGCAAAACACTGGTGGTTACGTCAATCGGTGAGAGCCTCGTGGCGCTGCTGCCCTCCAAATTCGACGTGGCTCGCGACTATATCGAGCGTCATGTCCATCCGTTCGTTTGGGACCCCGTTTTGGTTGATCTTCTGCGTTTGCCCCAATGGCTCGTCTTTGGCATCATCGGCGGTCTCGCACTCCGGCTTGGCGGAAAACGGGCGCCAAAATTCGGTTTCTCGAGCCGGTAAGTGCCTAGAGCATGTTCCGAAAAAGTTGATCGACTTTTTCGATCAGAACATGCTCCAAGTCTTTGAATCTGAGCGATTCCTTTTCGATCAGATGATTCCATCTGATCGGGAAGCGCTCTAGGCCGCATGTTTTGGCGCCGCACTTGCCTTGCAGGCTTGCGGCCGGACACCCATGTCCATGCGGTCCAGATGGAGGCGGTCAATGCTTTTGTTCCGTAAGCGCTTGTCCCTGCCAACCGCGGCCGAGGCTCTGCCCGGCCGGCCGGAACCGATCGCGACCGCCGAACGCCACTTCGTCACCGGAAATAAGCTCAAGCCGCCGTTTCCGCCCGCGATCGAGACGGCCATGTTTGGGATGGGATGTTTCTGGGGCGCCGAGCGCAAATTCTGGCAACTCGGCGAGGGCATCTATGTGACGGCGGTTGGCTATGCGGGCGGCCTCACCCCCAATCCGACCTATGAGGAAGTCTGCTCCGGTGCGACCGGCCATAATGAAGTCGTGCTGGTGGCTTTTGACCCTAAGACGATTTCCTATGAGGCGCTTTTAAAGACATTTTGGGAAAATCACGATCCAACGCAAGGGATGCGGCAAGGCAATGATGTCGGCACCCAATACCGTTCCGCCATCTATGCGGCCAACGCCGCCCAGCGCGCCGCGGCGCAGACGAGCAAAACCGAGTTCTCGAAAGCGCTGGCCGCACGGAATTTTCCCGCGATCACCACGGAAATTGGCGATTGGCCAGAGTTTTATTACGCTGAAGCCTATCACCAGCAATATCTTGCGAAAAATCCGGAGGGCTATTGCGGCCTTGGCGGCACCGGCGTTACTTGCCCCATAGGGATCCCAACGCCATAGAGACGGGCGGTCAAGGTTCGCGGCAGCGGCTCGGATCTCCGCTGCCAAAATTGTGTGGCCATGCGCAGGCAGGATTTTGTTTAGAAATAAACTGGCATTGGGCTTACAGGGAAGCAACATTTCTCGCATTTGCGACGTTATTGGTTATGTGGAAATTGGGTTCGGGTGGTTGGAGTTTGCGATGGCATTTGGAAAGGTGTTGAGCGTTCTCGTTGTTTTGAGCGTCGCCGCGACAGGAGCCGCGTTGGCCCGGGATATTTCCAGCGGCACGGAAGGTGGAAAAGGCAATACGGTAAAGGCGATGAGCGGAGATAAAGCCGCCAAGGGCGGGCAGGCGCCAGCAAGCGTCCGGCACACCAAACCCCAAGCGCCCATCGTGATGGGGCGCAGCGTGAGCGACCGCCACAAGACGAAGCTGCATCACGTAAAAATGAAGCCGCTGGACTCGACCGACTCCACTGCTGCAGCCTCGGGTTCTCGCTAAAACGGCGCGTCACGGCGGAACCAGCCACGAAGCCGCTATAGAGTTTCAGCGCGCGGTGAGGACAGCTTTACATTCGGGCGGCAGTTGCGCCATCGTCAAAGGTGGTTTCGGCTTTTCAGGACCTGGTCTTGGATGCAGAATAGCGTCCGAGAACCACCAAGCGAGCGAGGCGTCGCAGCCGTCCCCGGGAGGGGCAGGGTCCTGGTCCCGGCACGCGTCTTCCCCGGCCGGACAAGCGAGACGGATGTGAAAATGATAGTCATGTCCATAATAGGGGCGGACCTTGGTAAGCCATGACCGGTCGCCTCTTGCCTCCCGGCAGAGCGCTTTCTTGATCGCGGCGTTGACGAAAATGCGCTGAACCGCGGGATCTTGTGCGGCGGCCTTGATGACCGCGAGATGATCCGGGGTCCATTTCGCCGGATCGATATCGAGCCGGTCGGGCCGCACCATGTTGGCCGCCGACATTTCCTCACGCTCCAAGCGCGAAAGCTCGCGATTTGGCATGGGCGTTAGCCAAATGTCGGCGTCAAGACCAATCTGATGCGAGGCGTGGCCCGTGAGCATAGGCCCGCCCCGCGGCTGCGACATATCGCCGACAAGAATCCCCGGCCAATGGCTGACGCTTGGCACTTTCCGCGCGAACCGTTCGAGAAAGGCGAGCAGCGCCGGATGCCCCCAGTTCCGGTTGCGCGACAGCCGCATCACCTGCCAAGCAGAGCCATTCACCGGGAGCGCCTCGCCGCCCGCAAGACAGCCGTGGGAATAAAATCCGATCGTGCGAGCGGCCAAGGCCGCCGGCACCACTTGCCGTCCGAACAGTTGTTTTGCCGGCGTCGAGGGATCCTCGGGATGGGCGAGCGGCGGCAAGGCAACGGGCTCGAGCGTGCCTTTTTCCTGAGCGAGAGTCTTTCCCGCAACGCTCGCGAGGGCGAACATGGCAGCCAACAAAATCAGCCGCGGTTGCATCGGCACGCCTCCTTCCCGGATTGACCGATGAAAGTAAACTCGAATATTAAAAATGGAATAAAAATGACGAAAATGGAATAAATATGGGTGCATGTCTTTTAGGATTGAAGCGCAATGGGGTTGCCGCATAGGCCGGAGAAGAACCAAGGGGTTGGCATGCTGCGCCAATGGGCAGGCGGAATGGTGGCATTGGCTGGGCTTGCCGGCTTAAGCGGCGTGCTCCTGGCTGCCACCGCCGCGCATGGCGTTCCCGACCCGAGGCTGCAAACGGCGTCGAATTTCTTGCTGCTCCACTCAGCTGCAACGCTCGCCCTTTGCGGGCTCGCTTTGGCGGTCCCAGGGCGGGGTCTCTGGTTTCTTGGCGCGGCGGGATTGTTCCTTTGTGGCAGCATGTTGTTTGGAGGCGATCTCTCGGCGCGCGCGCTTGCCGGAACACGGCTGTTTCCCATGGCGGCTCCGCTCGGGGGCACGCTCCTTATTCTTGGGTGGGTTTTTGTTGTTCCGGCAGCTTTTGTTGCGTTGCGGCGCGGGAAACCAGATCAAACCCTTGACTGAATATTAATTTTCTGGACTTTGACCGGCGAGCGTAGCAGAATATTTAACATTTCAAGGTGGTCGAACGGCAAAAAACATGGCTGCCGAGTTAGAGGCTTTGCCCAAGAGACAACGTATCCTGATCGTTGAGGACGAGCTATTCATAACGCTCGCCTTGGAAGCGATGCTGCCGGAACTTGGCTTCGATGTGGCGGGGTCCGCGGCGCAAGTTTCTGTTGCCCTGGCGTTGATCGGGCGCGAACAGATCGACGGCGCTATTCTCGACGTTAATCTTGGTTCGCAAAGGATCGATCCGGTCGCCGACCTTCTTGCCGCGCGCGCCTGTCCCTTCATTTTTACGACGGGCTATAGCATATCGGGTCTGCCGGTTCGCCACGCGGGACGCGCCGTGCTGCAAAAGCCATTTGGCTTCGATCAGCTTGCAACGCTGTTGCGCAGTGAGTTTGGTTCGCCGGCGGCCGAGCAATCTCCGTTCAAAATGGACGCAACACTTTCGCCGGGGGATCGCCGGCCGGCGCCGCGCCGCGCCGCAGAGCCGCCGGGCACGCCGCATCTGCGGCAGGGGATCCTTCGCGGCGGCGCTTGAACCCGCGCGCTCCGAAATTTGGTCTCTCCCGAAGGCGGCGCAATCTCACGAGTTGAGGTCCATGACGTCAACAACACGTGACCGTTGTCCCGCGTAAGAGCGTGGATATCCGCCTTGATCGTGACACAGTCAAAGACCAAAGCTCGTTTTGGCTGAAGTTGTTCCATCCGTCATGGAAACGCGGGAAAATTCCTCGTTCTCGATTTCATTCTTTGAACAGGACCCTGGATCGTCTTTCCATGTTCTAGTTCTAGTTTCGCGCAATCCCGTCAGGGGCCCTCCGAGAGCCATGGTCGAATCGCCAACGGTCGTTTCTGGTGCCTCCCCACCGCCACGCAAACGCCTGTCGCGATTAATCTTCATGCTCATCGGCGTTGCACTGCTCGCCGGGATGGCGACAGCGGCGGCGCCTTGGGCCGTTTCGAATGCGGCCTTACGCAACGAGATCGCTTGGCAAATCCGCCACATGACCGGGCTCGCCACCCTTTCGCAGGGCCACGCGGTCTTCGTTGTCTTGCCGCAACCCCATGTCAGCATCGATGACGTGAGCTTCGCCGATCCTTCCGGCGCCCTTCACATCGAGGCGCGCTATTTCAAAGGATACGTCCGGCTCGCGTCGCTTTTCGCGGGGCGGATCGAGATCACCTCGGCCACTCTCGGGCAGCCGGACATGCATATCGATCTCGATGCCGGGCCAATGTCCTCGGACAGCGTGATCGGGCGAGCCGCGGGCGCCGCCCCTGAAACCGCCGAGGCATCCTATGCCGATGAAACAAGACTTGGGGCCGTTACGATCGTCGATGGCCGCGCCCGCTTGTCCGGAAAGACTCTTCCGCAGGACGTGACGATTGACGCCATCAATATGACGCTGGACTGGCGTAAACTTGGATCATCCGCGATCGTGACGGGACGGGCCCAGATCCACGGCGAGACCGCTGTGATTGCGGCTTGGATCGCAAGCCCGGTCGGGCTGTTGCGAGGTCAGCAATCCCCGCTGAGCCTGAAGATCGACGCCCCCTCTCTCGCTTTGTCCGTTGCGGGCAGTGTTGCGAGCCTGCCGAAATGGCAATACAGCGGCTATGTTCACGCCGCGACACCGTCCGCGCGGGCGCTTTTGGAACGAGCGGGCTATCATTTTCCCGTGCCCGGCCCTTTCGCTGATTTTGAAGCTGGATGTGATGCCACCGTCTCGGCGCGGAGCACGGTTTTATCGCGCTTGCATTTAAAGTTTGATGAGAACGAGTTCGAGGGAACCTTGGCGCTTGAGACGCGCGATTCCGTTCCCGTCCTTTCCGGGACGCTGGCAACGAACCGGCTTTCGCTCCAGCCCTTTGTTTCCGGACTTCCGCCGGCCGCCGGGCGCGACAGCCAATGGAATCGTAATCCCTTTGAATTCAGCGAATTTGGCTTGGCGGATCTCGATTTGCGCATATCGGCGGCGCACATGCTCTTTTCTCATTATGAAATCGAGGATGCTGCCTTTTCCGTGATGCGGAACGGTAGCCGTCTGGAATTGGCCCTTGCCGGTGCCAAGGCGTATCAGGGCGCGATCAAGGGTCGCGTGACATTCGATCTAGGGGTTAACGGCGTTGGCATGCAGGCGGCCGGCGCCGTCTCCGGTGCCGACATCGCGGCTTTATCGTTCGACGCCTTCGGTTGGCCGGAATTTCACGGGTCCTTGTCCGGCACAGCCAATCTCGAAAGCACCGGGACCAGCATGAGCGAACTCATGCGCAGTCTCGATGGGACGGCGCAAATCGAGGTCGAGCAAGGGCAACTCGGAGGGATCGATCTCGAATCCGCGCTTCACCGGATCGACAAAAGCCCGCTTGCCCTTCTCTCCGACATTCATCGGGGCCGGACCGCTTTCGATCACGCAAGTTTCAGTTTGCGGTTCGTGAAAGGTGTGGCCAGCATCGACGAGGGCAAGCTCGAAAATCCTAGCCTCAGGCTCGTATTCGGGGGCAGCGTGGATTTCGGCGAAAGGGGGCTCGATCTGAACGCGGTCGCCAAGCCTACCGCCGCCGCCGCGACACCGGGCAAGGACGTCCCGGATTTCCGGTTCGATGTCGGCGGCTCATGGGACGATCTCGCATTTACGCCGGATGTGCATAGCCTCATTCGCCGCTCCGGCGCGGCGGCGCCGCTGTTCTTCCAACAGCGCGCCGGAAAGCCTCTTCTCCCCACAGCTGGACAGTAATCCCAATTCCTGTTGTGGTTCCGGCGGGGTCCGTCCACGGCTCCTGCGGCGCGAAGCGTTCCTTCGCGGGCGCTAGGGAGCCCACAAGAAAGGCCCATGGGGAGGGGATATCATGGCAAAGATTCTACGACACAACATTTTAACATGTCTGATGATGACGGCTGGACTGGGACTGTCTCAGGCGGCTCAAGCGGGCGATATAATCCCGTTACACAGGAAGCTCAGTCAAAACTTGCAGCGCTTGGCCTCGACCCTGGGGCCTTGGACGGGGTCGCCGGTGACCTTGACAGCGCGACGCTCGCAAAACTTGGAATTGGGAGTTGTCAGTGGACACGGCCAATGCCGTCACGGACTGGACGCCGGTTCCTACGCAAGACCAGCTGGATAAGCTCATGGCCAATCCGGTCAATGATCCCCATTCGCCCTATACCGACTATCGGCCAAATGCACCGGTGGCCAATCTCGATCTTCCTGGCGCGGCGATATTGGCGGCCATGAATAGCAGCGTCGATACTTTTGGCAGCCGGCGGCTCCAAGCATACGAGCCAAGGCTATAAATATCTCACGGATTGTCTGAAGACGGAACTGGTCTGACATCGCCATCCACTACTACTGCCAGATGTCAAAGCCACGCGCGTGCTATACATATGCGCTGTCGGGCAAATCGACACCGGGCGGGGTAAAACTTGCAAGACTGGCCGCCTATCAAGGCTGTGCAAATGGGACGTTGCCCCAGGCGGCGGATTTTGCCTTTGTCACCAAAACGCAGCCGCAGATCTTCCAATATGTGATCTTTGGCCAAACCAATGCGTTCAATCATGAGCAAGAAGAAGCCATCATCAACGCATTCTATGGCGTGAAAAACCCGGCGGACAGGAACGAATGCCGGTTGAAGCGGCCGCGCTGCACGGAAGATCCCACCGATGGAACGCATTGCCTGGTTGCCAAAACCATGGCGGTGAAATTGGTGGGGAAGGGGGACTAATTACGAGAGGATTTTTTCGGGGCAATGAGCCGCGCCAATTGCCCAGCCGCACGCTTATGTCGCGGAAGCGGCGGCGGAGAACGAATGCGGCGCCTGGCTGATCGGCGCCGCCGCGCCATCATTGATTTGCAGCACCGAAAGGCCGCGCTCATTGGTGCCGTCGGAGCGGAAACGGAATATGCCATCGGCGCCATTGAAGCCTGACCGGTTCGTCAGGACGTTTTGCGAATAGCGCTGCGAGCCTTGCGTATGGGCGAGCGCCGCGGCCAGCGATACGGCATCGTAGGCAAGTGTCGCGATGCGGGTGGGCTCAGAGTGATATTTGGCGCGGTAACGCTCCACGAAGGCATTGAAGCCGCCGTTTTCGGGCGCCGCGAACCACGCCCCTTGCAACGCCGGAAGCTTGAGAACGCGCGCGTCGTTCCAAAGGCCCGTTCCGAGGATCTGCACTTGCTTGGGATTGATTCCGGCGGCAACGAGGGTTTGAGACATGGATTGCATCGCCTCGGCCTGTTCCGGAATGAACAGCGAGTTGATTTGGTCGTGAAGAGCGGCGATCTTTTGCACCGCCTCGGTCATCGTCCGCGGCTGGTAATGTTCGATGGCCATGACCCTGATGTTATCGCGCGCCGCCGCTTGCTGGAATTCGGCCTCCGCTACCCGCCCATAATCATTTTCTGGAATGAGGGCGGCGATCGACTTCTTGCCTTTGGACGCGGCGAAATCGACGATCCGGTCGACATAGTTTTCGATTAAGAAGGAGAGCAGAAACAGCCCCTGGCCAGCAGTTGATGTGTCCGTCGAAAAGGCGATCACCGGCTTATTGGCGGCGCGCGCCACCTTGCCGACTTCCCGCACGCTCGAGGCAAAAAGCGGACCGATGACGAGTTCGGCGCCTTCCGAAATGGCGGCCTGGGCGGCTGCGCGGGCACCTTCAGGATCGGAGTGGTCATCCTTGACAAGCAAGGTCACATCATTGCCCCCGGCTTCCAAATAGGCCAATTCGGCGGCATTGCGCAGGGAGGTCCCGACGATGCTCGGCCCAGACGCTTGCGTCAAGGGAACGATGAGCGCCACACGCGCCGGACCCGAGCCGATTTGCTCGCCTCGGTCCGGCGGCGGCGCGACCTGCGCTTGCGGAGCTGGCGCGACCTCCCCCGGTCCATGCCCGAACATCCCGCTAATCGACCCGCAAGCGGCGACCGAGAGGCAAAGTGTGACGACCCATAGTGCCCGGACACCGCCGGAGCAACATTCGCGGGAAGGCCTCAAAGCCTTCCGCCACCAGCCTTTCTTAAACGCGGGACGGGTCATTCGGGCGAAGCTCCAATACGCGTCTTTCCAATTTCCCGGATCGAGGCCAAGGCGCGGCTAACCAGGGCGACATGGAAATTTCACGCCTTTTCAGTCATAAAATAGGGGCCACGGCAATAGACACAGTATCGGACTTTAGCGCCGGCTTGCGCAAAAAGCGCGCTCGTTCTATAAAAAGAACGAGCGGACATTTTGTAGAACTAAGCATTGAGGCACCTAACGGGCATGTCCCGAGGGACGATCACCATGAGCGCGGGCAAGAAGGGCCGGTTGGACCATGCGGGCCGGGCTTTTCCCGGCGGCGCCCCGGGCGGCACGCCGGTTTCGCTCGCAAATGCTTCGAAAAGCGAAAAAGCTCCTGGCGCATTTACCGCTTTCGGCCTCAGAGCCGAGGCGGAACCGATCCGGCCAGGCCTTCATGTGGTCGCAACGCCGATCGGCAATCTCGGCGATATTTCGTTTCGGGCGCTCGCGACGCTCGCGGCGGCCGATGCCATCGTGGCCGAGGATACGCGCGTCACCAAGACGTTGCTCGCGCATTATGGAATAGCGACCCCGCTTATTGCCTATCACGAGCATAATGCCGCGGTCATGCGGCCGCATCTCCTGGCCCGGCTGGCCGCAGGCGCGGCTCTGGCTTTGGTCTCGGATGCCGGCACCCCTTTGATCTCCGATCCCGGCTTCAAACTTGTCAGTGAGGCCCTCGCGCAAAACATCGAAGTGGTTTCGGTGCCGGGCGCTTCCGCCGTGCTCGCCGCCCTTGTGGTGGCGGGACTGCCCACCGACCGTTTCTTCTTTGAAGGTTTCTTGCCGCCAAAAAGCGCCGCGCGGCGAAGCCGCATCGCCGAGCTTTCCGCCATTCCCGGGACTTTGGTGTTCTTCGAGTCTCCCCGCCGCGTCGCCGAGACATTGAGCGATTTGGCTGCCGTGCTCGGTGCGCGCGAAGCGGCGATCGCACGCGAACTCACCAAGCATTTTGAAACCGTCCGGCGCGGGCTTTTGCCGGAGCTTGCGTCCCTGGTCGCGGCGGAAGGGCCGCCGAAGGGCGAAATCGTCATTCTTGTCGGGCCGCCGGGAGCGCAGCCGCCGGTCCAAGAGGACGTCGATGCGAGGCTCGGCAAGGCATTGGAGGCGCTTTCGGTCAAGGACGCCGCCGCTGTCGTTTCGGCCGAGACCGGCCAGCCGCGCCGCAAGGTCTATGCACGGGCGATCGAACTTTCCGCCGAACTTGCCGCGCGCGAGCGATGAGGGAGAGGCGTCCGCGCGACCGCAAAAGGGCGCATGGCCTGGGCCTTCTCGCCGAACATGTCTCCGTCGTCCTCTTGCGGCTCAAGGGCTATCGTGTTCTCGCCAGGCGCTATCAAATCAGAGGCGGCGAGATCGACATCGTGGCGCGGCGCGGCGACACGGTTGCTTTTGTCGAAGTCAAGGTGCGGCCGAACTCTCGACGAGGCACGCATGTCCATCGACGCCGTCAAGCGGCGTCGCATCTCGTGCGCGGCACGAAACTGGCTTGCTTCGAACCCTTGGGCGGCTGACTTTCACGTGGCGCGGCGACGCCGTCTATGTCGCGCCCTGGCGCTGGCCGCGGCATGAGATCGCGGTGATGGAATTGGATTTGGGATAGAGCAATAGTTGCAGAATTTTTCGGGCTCATGCGTTAAAATAAATTGATATAGAACATGAGCGATTTAAACCTACGGGGCGAATCGCGCTTCAATTTAGGTGAGCGTCATAGCCGTTGATTTACGGCAACCAGCGACGCGCCTCAGTCACTTGCTTGCTGATTGATTACCTCTGCACGGGTCGGTTGATGAAGCGAGAGGAATTTCAACGCTGGTTTAACAAAGCTTTTTGGAAGGCCTTCAAGGATCGCACCTTCCCAATCAAAATCCCCAAGACGGAAAATGAGAAAAATGATCTCGTAGAAAAAGTTTACTTATCCATCTCATCCGGCCGCTACGCGCCGAGCATCCCGGAAGCAGAACTTGTGATGAACAAGGGACATAGCGTAGCACGTACCGTCCCAGTTTTCTGCATGGAGGATTACTGCGTCTATTACTTCTGCATAAAGGAACTAGAAGATGTTCTCTGCGTAAATCGTACCAAAAATACCTTTGGCGGTTGGTCCCTCGGCGGCAAGCTCCGGCAGCAAGAAACGTCTGAGATTGAATGTAAAATCAGCAAGTATGGGCGTTATTCATTCAACCCACAAGCATGGACACGAGCTTTCGGCCAGTTCAACTCCCTTCTTTTCTCTCAGCTCGATCAGCGGAATAACTCTCATGTTCTTGAATTTGACCTCTCGAATTTTTATCACTTCGTGCGCCTCGATATGCTCGAACGTTGGATTCGTGAAGAAGCGGACAGCGAGAAAGGGTGGGTCATCACGCTCCTTTTTTATCTGCTGAATCAAGCGGAATTGTCGTAACACGGGATTACATCCTCAGGCCGTTGGGCTCCCTCAAGATGCCCTCGCTGATTGCTCCCGGATTTTCCGCCAATTACTATCTTCAGAAATACGATAAATTCGCAGTAACAGTCTGTTGCGAAACAAGCGCGCTGTACTTTCGATACGCCGACGATCAAATGATATTGATGAATGATCCCGGGAAGATGGAAGGCTTATTGCTGCTCCTAAGTCGAAATTTGGACCGTTATAGCTTAAGGGTGAATCAAAAAAGGTCCAATTCTGGCAAGCTTCCGATCTGCAACAACACCGTTGCCGTGCAATTCATGCCATTTTCGGTCAAGAAAGGGACAGCCAAAACCCAGTTTTGGTTAGGAACTTTGTCGATGCCTACCTAGAGATTTCCGAAAGGAGTTCTACAATAAACATGGAATGGCGGGTTACCTCTTCTTAATAGGCTTCTATGGGCCAATCTAAGATCACTTCCGGAAGATCTTTTTGAAAGAATTATGGTTCGTCTTACGTCAGAGCAGTATCTTCTTCGTGCGGACCAGAAGAAGCTGGGACAGGTCTATAAACTCAACAGCAAGCGGACGCATCCCATTGATTTGGCCGAGCCACTTAAGCTGCTTGGTGAAAAATCCGTCCACAATGCTTATCACCATGAAGTCCTTGCTTTTGCTCTCTCGATAAAGGACTGCGAACTTAGATCGTACTGTGAGTTGAGGCTGACTTCACTCGAACAGCAAATGAATACACATCAAATATCGTGATCGCGACTGCTCATGCCGGCGAAATAGAGCCTGTACTATTTACATTATATTCTCTCGGGGCGCGAAAAGCGTAAGGGCGCCGTCGAATTGCTATCGACGAAAACGAGCCCGGTCGGATCGAAGTAGCGGCTTCGTCGTCGCTCGCGAGGAAGCATTTTTTGCGCGGCGACATTTGGTTGCCAAAATATAATATACGAAAATAAAAGGTTAGCGAATTTTTGTAATTCCATTGATTGTGAAAAAATGGTTTAAGTACGATCCATGTGCAGAGTGGATTATAAGGAATTGCCGGAATCAAGTAATGGCGCAAATGACTGGAACGTTGCGAGAAAGTGACATGACTGAGGCGGCCGCACCGGTTGCGGCTAAAAATGCGATTGCGGCCGATCTCATCGCGGTGCTGGTCGCCGTGACCGCGGGCGATCCGCGCGTTTTGACCATCAAGGATCAATCCGCGCTGCCATCCGGGCCTTTCGAACTCGCGCATCGTTCGCTGCAGTCGGGGCTGCGCGCCTGGGTCGAGCGGCAGACCAGGCTGCCGCTCGGCTATGTCGAACAGCTCTATACATTCGCCGACCGGGATCGCGGCGGCGCCGGCCAACATGTCATCTCGATCAGCTATCTCGGCCTCACCCGCGAGCAGCTGACGTCTGGCGAGTACGAGGTGAGCTGGCGCAGTTGGTATTCTTATTTTCCCTGGGAGGACCATCGCGATGGCAGCCCCGCGATGATCGAGGCTGACCTCTTGCCGCGGCTGTCGCCTGGGCCGGAGCGGGACGGGATGCCCAGACGCGGCAAGATCGCCGCCAGCGCGTCGCCATTACCTTCGGCTGCGATGGCCGCGCCTGGAACGAGGAGCTGGTCCTGCAGCGCTACGAATTGCTCTATGAAGCCGGCCTCATCCCGGAGGCGGCACGCGCGGCCCGCCCGGCACGGTGCGCCTCGGGATCGCGGCCGCGCCGCTTCCTGGCACGGGCCAGCCGATGATCCTCGATCACCGGCGCATTCTCGCCACCGGCATCGCGAGGCTCGCGCCAAGATCAAATATCGTCCGGTGGTGTTCGAGCTGATGCCGGAAACCTTCACGCTGCTGCAGTTGCAGCGCTGCGTCGAAGCTTTGGCGGGACGGCTCGTGCACAAGCAGAACTTCCGCCGGCTGATCGAACAACAGGAGCTTGTCGAGGAAACCGGCGAAACCACCCCGGATACCGGGGGACGCCCGGCCAAATTGTTCCGGTTCCGCCGCGAGGTTTTACCGAGCGCGCCATTGTCGGAACCAAACTGCCCATTTCAAGGGCTTGACAAATCTTATACTCAACCCCAGCATATGCAGGTGTAATGCTCAGTGGGAGTATAAGGCAATGGCATTGCCGTCGGAAGTTGCGTAAACTGTTCGCGGCGAGAACCTCTCCGCCGGACCCCTACGCGGAGGACCCTCTATGCGAGGGTGCGCCATGCAATCCCGGCGATCGAGTGGCCGATCTACGCGCAAGACATTGACGCCATCATGACGCTGAAGCGCAGCCGCAACGCGGTGGTGCTTGCGCATAATTATCAAACTCCGGAGATTTTCCATTGCGTCGCCGATCTTGTCGGCGACAGTCTCGCCCTCGCGCGCGGAGGCGATGACCGTCGATGCCGATGTGATCGTTCTCGCCGGCGTGCATTTCATGGCCGAGACCGCGAAATTGCTCAATCCCGAAAAGACCGTCCTCATTCCCGACCTCGGGCGCGGGCTGTTCGCTCGCCGAATCGATCACGGCCCGAGGACGTGCGACTGTTGCGGCACACCTATCCGGGCGTGCCGATCGTCACCTATGTGAACACCTCGGCGGCCGTGAAAGCCGAGTCGGACATTTGCTGCACGTCCGGCAACGCCAAGGCGGTGATCGAATCGCTTGGCGTCGAGCGTGTCATCATGCTGCCCGACGAGTTTCTCGCCCGCAACGTCGCAGCCGAAACAAAGCGTCAAGGTCATCTCTTGGTCGGGCCATTGCGAGGTGCATGAACGTTTCAGCGCCGGCCGAAGTGCGGCAGTTGCGCGAGGATTACCCCGGCGTCATCGTTTTGGCGCATCCAGAATGTCCGCCCGAGGTCGTGGCGGAAGCCGATTTTTCCGGCTCGACCGCCGCCATGCCGTCCTATGTCGAGCGAGAATCGTCCCGCCCGCGTCGTGCTTCTGACCGAATGCTCGATGAGCGACAATGTCGCCATTCAATATCCCGAGCTCGAATTCATCCGGCCCTGCAATCTCTGCCCGCATATGAAGAAGATCACGCTTCGCAACATCCGGCGGGCCCTGGAGGACATGCAGCACGAGGTGCAGATCGACCCCGAAATCGCTGCGCCCGCACGCCGCGCCGTCGAACGCATGCTGGCGGTGAAGTGATGAACATCAACGACGGGTCCGGGGCTTGTCTCATCATCGGCGGCGGACTTGCCGGCCTCACCGACCGCGCTCTGCTCTGGCGCCGGAGCCCGTGATCCTGTTGAGCAAGGCGCCGCTCGGCTTCGAGGCCTCGAGCGTTCTTGCGCAAGGCGGCGATCGCCGCGAGCCTCGGCGAGGATGATGATTTTTCGCTGCATCTTGCCGACACGCTCGATGCCGGCGATGGACTTTGCGATGAGACCGTGGCGGACGCGATCCTCGCGCCGCGCCAGCGGCGATCTCTGAACTGATCCGGCTCGGCGCGCCGTTCGATCGCGATGGCCATGGCAGATCTGGTGCTTGGCCTGGAGGCCGCGCATTCGCGCCGGCGCATCGTCCACGCCGGCGGCGATCGCAGCGGCCGCGAAATTATGCGCGCCTTGATCGCGCGCGGTGCGCGAGACACCATCGATCACGCGTGCTCGAAGGCGTCGCGGCAAAACGGCTGCTCGTCGAGGACAATGCGGTGACGGGCGTTCTCGCCGAAAGCGACCGCGGACCGGTGGTCTGTTCGCGGCAATCGCATCGTCATCGCGACGGGCGGGATCGGCGGCCTGTTCCAATATGGCACCAATCCGGCCGGATCCTTCGGCCAGGGCCTCGCTCTCGCGGCCAAGGCCGGCGCCGTGATGGCCGATCTCGAGTTCGTCCAATTTCATCCGACCGCGCTCGACAGCCAGGCGTTTCCCTTGAAGCTCATCAGCGAGACCGTGCGGGGCGAGGGCGCGATTCTCGTCGATGAGACCGGCCATCGTTTCATGGCCGCGATCCCCGGCGCCGAACTGGCGCCGCGCGATGTCGTCGCGCGCGCGGTTTGGCGGCACATGGCGGCGGGACATCAGGTCTTTCTCGACGCGCGCGTGGTGCCGGACCTCGATTTTCCGCGCGCGCTTTCCGGCGATCACCGGCTTTTGCCACGCGGCCGGGATTGATCCCGTCGACGCGAGCCGATTCCGGTTCGCCCGGCGGCGCATTATCACATGGGCGGTATCGCGGTCGATCTTGCCGGGCACACCTCGATCGAGGGGCTCTGGGCTTGCGGCGAGGCGGCGTGCACGGGCCTTCACGGCGCCAATCGCCTCGCCAGCAATTCGCTTCTGGAAGCCGCTGTCTGCGGCCGTTTCGTCGCCGAGAGCATCAAGGGGACCGTGCCAGGCCGCCGCCGCAAGGCGCACGTGGGCGCGCTAGAGCCGGTTCCGGCCGATCCCTCGGCGGTCCGCAAGATTCTCTCGCGCGCCGCCGGCGTTCTGCGTGACGGCGAGGGTTTGGCGGCGGCGGCGGACGAACTGTTGCCGCTTGCGTTGGGGGGAGGGCAAGCAAGGGATCCCGCCCTCGTCGGGCTGATGATCGTGATTGCCGCCTTGCACCGGCGGGAGAGCCGCGGCGCCCATGCGCGGACCGATTATCCAAGCAGCGCCGCGCAGGCGCGCCGAAGCACGCTGCGCCTTACGATGCGATTGCGGCCGCGCGGGAGCTTGCCTCTGAAAACGCCGCTTGAAACGAAAGCGTGGCGATGACTTCGTGGCGCCTCTCCCACGGATTGTCATCGAGCCCTCGGTTCGCGCCGCGCTTCTCGAAGATCTTGGCCGCGCCGGCGATCTCACCACGGACTGCGATCGTTCCTCCGGGGTTCTCCGCGCGGACCGCGCTTGTCGCGCGCGCGGACGGCGTCGTCGCCGGGCTTCGATTTGGCCGAGCTCGCCTTCGAACTCATCGATCCGCGATATTGTGGTGCAGGTGGAACGCGCGGATGGCGTCGTGATCGCCCCCGGCGACGTGCATCGCCCGGGTCGAGCGGGCCGGCGCGCGGGATTTTGACGGCGGAGCGTACCGCCCTCAATTTTCTCGGGCATTTGAGCGGAATCGCGAGCGTGACGGCGTCCATCGTCGCGGCGGTGCACGGCACTAAGGCCAAAATCGTCTGCACGCGTAAGACGACGCCGGGTCTTCGCGCCGTCGAAAAATATGCGGTGCGCGCGGGCGGTGGCGGCAATCATCGCTTTGGCCTCGACGATGCCGTCCTCATCAAGGACAATCATGTCGCGATCGCTGGCGGCATCGCGCCCGCCTTGCGGCGGGCCCGCGCGTCGGCCGGCCATCTCGTCAAGATCGAGCTCGAAGTCGATACTCTCGACCAGCTCGAGGAGGCGCTTGGTGAAGGCGCCGATGCCGTGCTTCTCGACAATATGGGCGTGGAGATGCTCGCCCAGGCGGTTGCGATCGTCAATGGCCGAGCGATCACGGAAGCGTCGGGCCGCATCACGCCGAAGACGGCGCCGGCGATCGCCGCAACGGGCGTCGATCTGATCTCAATCGGCTGGCTGACGCATAGCGCGCCCGTGCTCGACATCGGTTTGGATTTTGAATCCTAGAGCGTGATCCATTCAGTGAATTGGACCACGCTCTAAGAGTCTCTGAGTTCGCATGATCTTTTCGCGAAACCGGATTCCACTTTCGCGGATCATGCTCAGAGCATGTTCCGAAAAAGTTGATCGACTTTTTCGATCAGAACATGCTCCAATTCTTTGAATCTGAGCGAGTCCTTATCGATCAAATGAGTCCATTTGATCGGGACACGCTCTAGCCGCGCTCATTGTGAGCGCGCGCCACTCGTGCAGGCTTCGTTTGCAACCTGTGCTGGCACGATATTTTTCAGCCAACAACGGCCAGCGTCATAAGCCCAGGCCTTGCAAGAGGCATTTGCCGCACATTCGCCCTGGCAGAGACGCGGATCCGTATCTGGGAGCATGAAATTCGCGAAATCTCCGCCGAGACGGTCCACGGCCCCATTCATCGGGGTAAAACCAACGGGTTGAGTGGCGATCTTGAGGCCGGAGGTGCAGGCTGCGTTGGCAACTGGAAGAGGCACGCTGCCTCCTTTCAGCCAGCACATGGGCAAACTTCCCTGAATCGTGTTGGGCGCGACATATGTCCAGGACAGGCAGGATGAATTGCTCGCGCAACGCTCTTCGCACATGGCCGGGTTGGCTTCCGGCAGGCTCAGGGAGGCGATGTCATTCCCGGGGTGATCGGTGCCGGCCTCTGGCGGTCCAAGCAAGAGCCCGTTAAACGGGCTCATCGTAATGGCGCCGGTCGCGCGGTTCCAGTGGATGGCGCCATGCTCAAACAGGCTGAACCGTCCGCTGCCATCCACCTCGTCCGTTTCGTCACTGACAGGGTAGCCGAACACGCTCGTCTCGGAGCCCCATGCTTGCCAGGCGCCGCGAATAGCGCCGTTAACTTCGTGGGCTCCGGTAAAGGGGGTCCAATAGATCGAGCCATATTGGAAATGGTTGAAGCGGCCGATTCCGTCGGGCGTCACCGTTTCGTTGGTAAGGGGATAACCAAGAAACCCCGGCAATCCCAAGGTGGCCCATTCGGCGTAGATCGCACTATGAACCTCATGGGCACAGGTGGCCGCTGTCCAATAGATCGCGCCGGTGCTGTAATTTTGAAATTGGCCAATGCCGTCCGGTAAAGGCGTGATCGAAGTTGTAGCGCCTCCGAGCAAGCCCTCGGCTCCGGTGTAGTTCTGATAGAGCTGGCCGATGGTGTAGCACGGCGTTGGCGCGGGCGTCGTCAAGCCATAGACGACGAGCATATTCGCAAATGTCGGACGAAACACCTTGCCGCCGGCAATTGTCGGCGGGGTGAACTTGGCAAAGGCGATATCGTCGTCGTCACTCCAGAGTTTTTGCAATGTAACGGCGTCGAATGCCGCAAACGAACCTGGCACGTTCACCCATTGTCCGTCATATTTGGGAATGCTTGCCCAAATGATGCCATTGCTCGCTCCATTGGCCGAGAGCGACAAGGCACCGCCGGGCATACCATCGGGTGCCCGCACGGTACTTACTGCAATGGGTGTCGTACCCAAAATGCCCGAGACGGGGTTATAAGGGTAGGCGCGGATGAAATCCTTCTCCGGCATCGAGTAGACGCGTCCGTTCCAGTAGATGAGGCCGGTGTGGATGTTCGGGCCGTAGAGCTCGTACTCCCCATAACGGGACTGCGGCATGTAGCACAGCGTCTGCGTGATCACCCCCGCCATGCACTCGGGCTGGCTTGGATCATTATGCCAAGTGTTCATGAAGGCCTGGAAGCCGTCGGAGCCGCCGGGCGGCACGCCTCCCGGGCCTGCCTGATTCTGGGTGAGCTGCATTGTTTGGGTGCTGAGCACGTAAACCTTGCCTTGCTTGCCGCCGCCCGCGAGACGGCCACCCGGCAGAAGCAGGGGCCCGCTCGCGCCGAGGTCAACGTCGCCCGCGTTGAGTTCGGGCCAATTTGAGACCGTGTATTTTCCCGCCAAGCTGAACCCATAAGTGGGGGGCGGTCCAAGGGCGAGCTTGACGAAGCTTTGACCGAGATCGGTCGTCCCCGCGACCGAGCCATTTCCCGTTTCAAAAAAAATATTGCCGTTGCCGTCCGCGGCGATCCCTTTGCCCGAGGCCCAGACTCCGCCTCCATAGCCATTCACGCTCGACGTCGCGAAAACCCCGACCTGCGCGAGGTCCGCGGCGCGATAGGCAAGAACCCAGCCATGCCACCCGGGATTGTCGCAATTCAAGGCGCTAAAGCCAAGAACCACCACTCCGTTCCACAAGAGCAGACCGGCGCGATTTAACTCGAGACCTTGAGAAAAATTCAATCCCCCGTAGGACGCCGTGATTTGCACGGCTCCGGGCGTGCCGGCCTTGGTGCCACCCGTGGTGATGTCGAGCGCAAACAGCCAGATCGTGCCGTCGGATCTGCGAGCGACGACATACATCGTGCCACTGACCGGATCGATCACCGGTGTGCTGGTTATGCCGACGGGTCCGACCGTCTCGGTGCACATGTTTGGAACGGGCGCGGCCGGCGTTAACAAAACCGGCGCACTCCAAAGGAGGCCATGGGCCGGGTTCGGATCGGTGTTGTCGGCGTCAAAAGCGTAGATCATATTCGCGCGTGTCGCGACATAAACCACATTGCGCCGCCCAATATTTGGGATCAATACATTGCTGACGTAGAGGGGCTGAGCGATGATTTGGCCGTTCACATACCGCGTGTAAAGACGGCCAAAAGTACTTGGCGTGACATTCGCGGGGCTCAGCGTGATCTCTTGGAGCTGCGCGCCGGACCTTGAAATATCATTGTGCTGCGTTATCACATCACTGCTTGCACAATCTGGCGTTATCCAGACAAGCAAAAAAATGACGAGGGAGACCAGACCGCCGATATGGAGCTTAGTCTTCCTTTGAGCTTTGGACGGCGCCGCGCCCCGCAAGTCATTTCCAAGTTCATTCCAAATATTACCTAATAACGCCATGACTTAATCGCCTTTCTGTTGCTCACAGTGCAGCGGTACCTAAGCATTGCATGAATGTAACCTCCGATGAACCCAATGCCTTCACGAAGTTATCAAATAATAGATTAAAGCAAATCTATTTTAAGTGTCAATAATTCTTTTTTATAACTACATGGGCAGGCGATCTGCCGCATCGCCATGCGCAAACGAACGGTGGTGTATCCTGCCGCGTCTTGGGCAGCAGGTATGTTCGCTTCTGCGGGCTAGGTCCGAGAGGCGCCCGCAGAAAGCGCAAGCCTATAACGGCGCAAGAGTGCCAAAGCGACATCTTGGCATGCCAGAAGCGTCTTCTGCGCATGAGCAGAGCGTCACCTAGACATCACAATTCACGGGTGGAAAGAGGCGCATTTATGACATGTGCCTGCGGCCACTTCACGCACGGCTGCTTAAGCTCGCGCCAGCCGTCCTTGGCGTATGCTTTCGCGCCCGAGCGGTCACGGCTGAGACCAAGCCGCAATACTCGCGGAATTTTTATTCCCGGCAGGGGGTTTGCGAGCAGCCGTAGCGGCAAGACCCGAGCGTTTGCGCGAAATCGAGGGGCTCGGCGAAGCCGCGATCGTCGAATTGAAGATTATCGAGGCAGCCGCGAAACGTCTCGTGAAATCCCCGATCGAAAAGCGGCTGCCCCTGTCGAGTTTTTCCGCGGTTGTCGATCATTGCCGCACGGCGACGGCCTTCCTCGACCACGAGGAGTTCCGCGTGCTTTTTCTCGACAAGAAAAATTGTCTGATCGCCAAGGAGGTGCAAGGCGTCGGCACGGTCGACCATGCTCCGGTCTATCCGAGGGAAATCATGCGCCGCGCGCTCGAACTCAGCGCTTCAGCGATCATCCTGGTGCATAATCACCCCTCCGGCGACCCGCAGCCTTCGACCGACGACGTCCATATGACCCATCAAATCATCGCGGTTGGAAACCTCTCAAGGTCGCGGTCCATGATCATTTGATCATCGGCAAGCAGGGCCATGTGAGCCTCAAGGGCCTGCGGATGATCTAACCGCTTCGAAGGCCCGGATCTTCTCAGGCGATGCGCTTCGAAAACAACTACCCTTTTTCGGCCCGCTTCAATGCAGCCGGAATTCGGCGCCCAATGCCTTGATCTCGGCCGGTTTGATCAGCTTCGAATGGCCGACCACAACGCGATGCAGCGGTCCTTCTAGCTTTTCCTGCCAGAACCTTAGGAATTTGATCAGAATCGGAAAATCCGGCGCGATATCATAGTCTTGCCAGATATAGGCCTGCAGGAGGCGCGGATGATCTGGCAGATGATAAAGAATCTCCGCCGTGGCGAGGCCATATCCGGCAAGCTGCTTGATATAATCCGGCGAAGCGCCGTTCGTCCCGATCCCTTTGGTTTCGATCACAACCTTTACCTCCGCGGCAATGCCCGCAGGCCGATTTCGTCACACCATTCAATACGCGTCATATTAATACACGGTTGCATGCCGAACCCGGGCTTGCGGTATAAGGCGGGTGATGCAATCCTTGCGGCGACAAGGTGAAGGCCTCATAGCCGGTTTCGGTCACGCCGATCGAATGCTCGAATTGCGCCGACAAGGAGCGGTCCCGCGTCACCGCGGTCCAGCCGTCGGACAGGATCTTCACATGCGGACGGCCGAGATTGATCATCGGCTCGATCGTGAAGAACATGCCGGGTTTGAGCAGCACGCCTTCGCCGCGCCGGCCGTAATGGAGAATGTTGGGTTCGTCGTGAAAGAGGCGGCCAAGGCCATGCCCGCAAAAATCGCGCACGACGGAGCAGCGTTCGGACTCGGCATAATCTTGAATCGCCGCGCCGATATCTCCTGTCGTCGCACCCGGCCGCACGGCCGCCATCCCGCGCATCAGCGCTTCATAGGTCACTTCGATGAGGCGTTGCGCCCGGCGGGGGACCTCGCCAACGAGATACATCCGGCTCGAATCGCCGTGCCAGCCGTCGAGAATCAGCGTGACATCGATGTTCACGATGTCGCCATCCTTGAGCGGTTTGCGGTCGGGCATTCCGTGGCAGACGACATGGTTAATGGAGGTGCAGATCGATTTGCGATAACCGCGATAGTCGAGTGGCGCCGGGTAGGCGTGATGCGCCATCGCGAAATCGAAAACGAACGTATCGAGAGCCTCCGTGGTGACGCCGGGCCGCACAAGGTCTGTCAAAAGGTCGAGGGCCTCGGCCGCCAGCCGTCCGGCCCGGCGCATTCCGGCGAACGCCTCTGGCCCATGCAGTTTAATATGGCCAGGCTTGCGGCTTGCAACTTCAACAGCGTCAATAAACGTCATTATTTCCGTTTCCGCGTGGTTTTTTTCATTTTATCACTCTGCCACAATTTAAGCCATCGCCGCGGCGGCGCAAGATTGAAGCAAGATTGAAGGCGCCGCGGTCCCCAGGGCGTGCCTTTTGCCCGGCGCCTTGATCGCATCGCGAAAATCGGGCAGAGATCGGCGTGCCGCCGTTCTTGATCGTCGTCAAATGGCTCCTCCGGCTCACGGGCTTTGTCATCCATGCCGTCTCCCTTGCGCATCGGCATTGCCGGTCTCGGCACCGTCGGCGCCGCTGTCATCAAATTGCTCGACCGGCAGGCCGAGACGCTGGCGCGGCGCACCGGCCGGCAAATCGTCATCCGGGGGGTTTCGGCCGCGCAGAGGGGCAAGGACCGGGGGGCCGACCTTACGCGTTTCGCCTGGTTCGACGATGCCGTGGCTCTGGCCAAGGCCCCGGACGTCGATCTTTTCGTCGAACTGATCGGAGGCGAAGCGGGTATCGCGCTTGCCGCCGCCGAAGCGGCTCTTGGCGCTGGCAAGTCCTTCGTCACCGCCAATAAGGCGCTTTTGGCCAAGCATGGCATGCATTTGGCGCAACTTGCCGAGGAAAATGGCGTCGCGCTCGCGTTCGAGGCATCGGTCGCGGGCGGCATCCCGATCGTCAAAACCCTGCGCGAGGGTTTGGCCGGCAATTCCATCGAGCGCGTCTATGGCATTCTCAACGGCACCTGCAATTACATCCTGACGCGAATGGAACAGGAAGCTCTGTCCTTCGCGACCTGCTTGGCCGAGGCGCAGAAGCTCGGCTATGCGGAGGCCGATCCGAGTTTCGACGTCGGCGGTTTTGATACCGCGCATAAGCTTGCGATCCTGACATCGCTGGCCTTTGGAACGGTGCTCGATCCGGCGGCGATCGCCGTCGAGGGCATCGAGGCGATCACCCTCGCCGATCTCGAGGCGGCGGCCGAACTCGGCTACCGGGTCAAGCTTCTTGGCGTCGCCCAGCGCACGCCAGCAGGCATCGAGCAGCGCGTGCATCCGACCATGGTGCCCAAATCCTCGGCGATCGCCCAGGTCATGGGCGTCACCAACGCGGTCACCATCGACGCCGACGCGGTGCATGAGCTGACCCTGGTCGGCCCCGGCGCTGGCGGCGAGGCGACGGCCTCGGCGATCGTCGCCGATATCGCCGATATCGCGCGCGGCGTGAGGTCCGCGCCCTTTCGGGCGGCCGGTGGCGTCGCTGACGCCCGCCCGGCCTGCGCCGATGCAATTGCATGAGGGCGGCTATTATATCAGGCTTTCAGTGTTCGACCGGCCAGGCGCCGCGGCGGCGATCGCGACCCGCATGGCCGAGAAAGGGATTTCCTTGGAGAGCATCGTGCAGCGCCGCCGTCCCGGCGCCAATAAAGACCTTGGCGGCGCCGTGCCGGTCGTGTTGATCACCCATGCGACCCATGAAAATTCCGTCCGCCAGGCGCTCGAAGCCGCCATCGCCGACGGCTTCTTGGCCGAAAAGCCGCAGGTGATCCGGATCGAGCGGGAGTGATATGACGTGTAAGCGAAACGCCATGCGAATGAACGCGGCGTGCGCACATTAGTTCTTTCGCCGCCACTTACGTAGCTCAGCCAGTAAGGCTGTAAGCGCGCCAATAACCGTAGCTATGCCCGTAAGCGTCCCTGGATCGAACACATAGGCCTCCATTCAGCAAAAAATGCTTTTTGGGAGCCGAAAGACATTTTTATGTGCGCGGACAGCGGAGGCTGCGTCAAGGGGCCGTGCTGAATCTACTACTTTTGTTTCATGATTTGTTGACGCGTACGGCTTTGACTCGCGCTAAAATCGCACCGCATTGGCGGCATGGCCAAAGCTCCAAAACCGCCGCAGGCAAAAAATCCTCTCACTCAATAGCAGTAAACTCCAAGATCACGCCGCTCGATGAACATCTCGCGGCACAGTTCAATCCGGCCGTGGACATGCGGCAACTCCTGCGGCCTACATCGCGAGCCCAGCAATTACTTCGGGGGCCATCATCGGTGACCGTTATTATTGGAACGCCGGCGTGCAACCGCGTGCGGGTTTCTGAGTTGCTTAACGCGGGAAGTCCCTGGGTGCTCCCCTGAAATGAGAGCTGAGGCGACACCGGATCCATTCGTCGGATCTGCAAAGGACGTGATTCGGTCAACGGAAGCGCTTTCGAAGCCACTTTCACGATCAATCGTCGCTCTCGTGACCGCCTGCAGGCGCTACAGATGGATCGTGCTTGCCGTCGCGATCTTGGTGACGATTGTCTCTGCCCACTACGCAATAAACAATTTCCAGATCAACACGAAAACGCGAAATTTCATTTCCGACAAGCTGCCCTGGCGGCAGAACATGATCGAAATGGATAAGGCGTTTCCGCAGGGCGTCGACGAAATCGTCGTCGTGATCGATGGAAAGACGCCGGAACTCGCCGAATCGGCGGCCCAACACCTCACCGAAACATTGGAGCAGCGTCCCGAACTCTTCCGGTCCGTTCTGCGGCGCGCTTTGTTCATGCCTGTGGCCGAGGTTCATCGAACCACGGATGAGCTCAAGGCGGCCCTTTGCGGCGTCGGCGACGACTCATGGACGCTTTTTCTTTGGTTGGTGAGGGTGTTTTCGCAAAAACCGGAACGCTCGACGATTTGGACCGGCCCATGGCCGCCTTGGCCGGTGCGTTCGATGATATGCTTGCCGGCCGGCGGCCCTTCTTTTCCTGGCGGAGTTTGCTGACCGGAGAGACACCCGGCCCGCGCGAGTTGCGCCAAATCATCATGGTCAAGCCGGTTCTCAATTTACAGGGCGCTGAAGCCGGGCGAAGTTCCATCCAGCTTCATTCGAAAGACGGCAAGCATCCTTGGCCTCACCCCCGAACAAGGGGTCCTTGTGAGGCTCACCGGCCCCGTGCCTTTGGCCGATGAAGAATGATGAAGAATATAGCGCCATTGAGGAGGGGGCCGCCCTCAACAGGGCAGGGACCGCGCTGGTCGTTCTTGTCGTCCTCTGGCTGGCGTTGAAATCCCCGCGCCTCGTTCTCGCGGTTGCCTTATGTGTTGTCGCCGGATTGGCGGTGACGGCCGCGGCTGGATTGAAGCTGGTCGGTGCCTTCAACTTAATTTCGCTGGCCTTCGGGGTCTTGTTCATTGGCATTGGCACCGATTTCGCCATTCAGTTCAGCGTGCGTTATCGCGCCGAGCGTCATCAAGAGCCCGATTTCGACAAAGCCATTACACGCGCACAGCAATCAAGATCGGGCGGCCTCTGGCGCTTGCCGCCGCCGCGACGGCCGCCGGATTCTATTCCTTTCTCCCGACCGATTATGTCGGAGTCTCGGAGCTTGGCCTCATTGCCGGCACAGGGATGTTCATCGCCTTTTTTACGACCCTCACGGTCTTGCCGGCTCCGCTCTCGATCCTGGGGTCTCCAGCGGAGACGGAGCCCATCGGCTTCAAATTCCTGGCTCCCGCCGACCGTTTCATGTCGAGGCACCGCTATGCCATTGTGATTGGGACGGTGGCCGCCGCTCTGGCGGGAACACCTTTGCTTGCCAAGCTTCAATTCGATTTCAATCCGCTGGATTTATCGCCGCCCAAGGCCGAAGCCGTCGTCACTTGCGCGATCTGATGAAGCAACCCGAAACGGATCCGAATACCATCAGTATCCTCGCGCCCTCGCTCGCCGAGGCGCAAACGCTCGCGGCCCGTTTGCGGCCATTGCCGGACGTCGCGCGCGTGACCACTTTGCAAAGCTTCATTCCCGAGGATCAGGATGCAAAGCTCGCGATCATTCATCATGCCGCCGGCCTGAAGCCAGCGCTTGAACCCGGCCATCGGCGCCTGCCGCCGAGCGATGCCGAGGACGTGGAGGCCATGGGACGCGCCGCTCAGATCCTCACCCGGACAAGCCGCCTATGCGAGCGGAAAGGGCGCCGATGAGGCCCGGCATCTCGCCCTGCTGACCTGGCGGCTGGCGGCGGCGCCGCCGGAAATGCGAGAGGCGGCGCGGAAAGCGCTGCTGCCGAGCCTTGCAACAACACTCGGCCTCATGCGGGCCTTTCTCGCGGCGCAAAAGGTCACATTGGCTTCGATCCCCCAAAGCTTGGCACGCAGTTGGGTGACCCCGGAGGGCGCTGCCCGCATCGAGGCCGCGCCCTCAGGCGATTCAAACGACAATGCCAGTTTGGTCCGCTTCAGCGAGGCGGTGCGCGCGATTGCCCCGAAGGCCACGGGCCAGCCCGTGATCATCCAGGAATCCGGAAACACGGTGGTGAAGGCCTTTGCCGAAGCTGGAATTTGGGCGCTGCTTTCGATCAGCCTGCTTCTCTCGATCGTCCTTCGCCGGGTGAGCGATGTGCTTTTGACTTTGATTCCCTTGGCTCTGGCTGGCGTCGTCACGCTCGAGATCACCGTATTGACCGGCATGCCGCTCAATTTTGCCAATATCATCGCCTTGCCGCTTCTTCTCGGCGTCGGCGTCGCCTTCAAGATCTATTTCATCATGGCTTGGCGCTCAGGCGCGACAAATCTGTTGGAAACGAGCCTCACGCGGGCCGTGGTGTTCAGCGCCATGACGACGGCGACCGCTTTCGGAAGTCTTTGGCTCTCCAAATTCCCGGGGATGTCCAGCATGGGCAAGCTGCTGGCCTTGTCTTTGGTGTGCACCCTGGCCGCGGCGGTTTTGTTTCAGCCGGCTCTGATGGGGCCGCCCCGGAAGGTGGTGCCGGAGGAGGGGTCATAGGGTGCATAAATCGGCGTCTTCACGAAGCTGGTGCAGCCCTTGGCGTCGATTCCAGAGAAAAGTCCGCCTTTGATCCTTCTCCGATTCGCCCCATATTGGCGGCATGGCCAAAGCTCCTTCCGCACGCAAGAATGCCGCGCCCTCCAAAGCCGCGCGGCCCGAGGTCACGCCGCTCGATGAACATCTCGCGGCCCTGCTCAATCCGGCGCTGAACCAGCGCCCGCCCGGCGTTTCCGAGGCTCAGGCGGCGTATGTTCCGGTCTCGAACCATCCGCCAGGGATGTCCGGCGTCGCCGCCACCGTCGAATCTTTAAAAGACCTTCTCGAGCGGGGCGACCCCAACATCAGGGAGAAAAAGCCCTGGACGCCGCACCGGCCGCCGCGCCCGGACAAAACGGAAGGCGGTCATCAATTTCGCGTTGTGTCCGAATTCGAGCCCCAGGGCGACCAGCCGGGCGCGATCGACGAGCTCGTCAAAGGCATCCTGGGCCAAGAGCGCGACCAGGTGCTCCTCGGCGTCACCGGCTCCGGAAAAACCTTTACGATGGCGCAGGTGATCGCCCGGACCAATCGGCCGGCGCTCATACTCGCGCCGAACAAAACCCTGGCGGCGCAGCTTTACGGCGAATTCAGAAGCTTCTTTCCGGGGAACGCGGTCGAATATTTCGTCTCCTACTATGATTATTACCAGCCGGAAGCCTATGTGCCGCGCTCCGACACCTACATCGAGAAGGAAAGCTCGATCAATGAGCAGATCGACCGGATGCGCCATGCGGCGACGCGCGCGCTGCTCGAACGCGATGACGTGATCATCGTCGCCTCCGTCTCTTGCATTTATGGCATCGGCTCGGTCGAGACCTATACGGCGATGACCTTCACCCTCAAGCTCGGGGAAAGGCTCGACCAGCGCCAGCTCATCGCCGATTTGGTCGCCCTGCACTACAAGCGTTCGGCAGGGGATTTTTCCCGCGGTGTTTTCCGGGTGCGCGGCGATACGATCGAGCTCTTCCCCGCCCATTATGAAGACCGCGCCTGGCGCATCGGGTTCTTTGGCGATACGATCGAAACGATCGCCGAATTTGATCCGCTGACCGGCAAAAAGACGCAGGACCTCGAATTCATCAAGGTCTATGCCAATTCCCATTACGTCACACCGCGCCCGACGCTTCTGCAATCGATCAAGGGCATCAAGGTGGAACTGAAGCAGCGTCTTGCCGAGCTCAATGCGGCGGGCCGCTTGCTCGAAGCGCAAAGGCTCGAACAGCGCACCATGTTCGACCTCGAAATGCTGGAGGCGACCGGCTCCTGCGCCGGCATCGAGAATTATTCGCGCTATTTGACCGGCCGTCTTCCCGGCGAGCCGCCGCCGACACTCTTCGAATATCTGCCCGACAATGCGCTCGTTTTCACCGATGAGTCGCATGTCACGATCCCGCAGATCGGCGCCATGTACCGCGGCGATTTCCGCCGCAAGGCGACGCTCGCGGAATATGGCTTCCGTCTGCCGTCCTGCATGGACAACCGGCCCTTGCGCTTCGAGGAATGGGACGCGATGCGGCCGCAGTCGATCCATGTCTCGGCGACGCCTGGGCCCTGGGAATTGGAGCGCGCGGGGGCGTCTTCGTCGAGCAAATCATCCGCCCCACGGGGCTCATCGATCCGCCGGTCGAAATCCGTCCGGCCCGCGCCCAGGTCGATGATCTTTTGGGCGAGGTGCGCGCGGTGGCGGCAAAAGGCTACCGCAGCCTCGTCACCGTGCTCACCAAGCGCATGGCGGAGGACCTCACCGAATATTTGCACGAGCATGGCGTGCGCGTGCGCTATATGCATTCCGATATCGACACGATCGAGCGGATCGAAATCATCCGCGATCTGCGGCTCGGCGCTTTCGACGCGCTCGTCGGGATCAATCTTTTGCGCGAGGGGCTCGACATTCCCGAATGCGCCCTCGTCGCCATCCTCGATGCCGACAAGGAAGGGTTTTTGCGCAGCGAGACATCGCTGGTGCAGACCATTGGCCGCGCCGCCCGCAATGTCGATGGCAAGGTGATTCTTTATGCCGATCACGAGACGGGCTCGATCGCGCGGGCGATGGCCGAGACCAGCCGCAGGCGTGAAAAGCAGCAAGCCTTCAATGACGCCCATGGGATTACGCCCGCCTCGATCAAGCGCGGGATCGCCGATATTTTGGGCTCGGTCTATGAGCAGGACCATGTCACCGCCGATGCCGGTCTCGCGGCGCCGGAGATCCTCGCCGGGCATAATTTCAAGGCAACGATCGCCGATCTCGAAAAGCGCATGCGGGAGGCCGCCGCCAATCTCGAATTCGAGGAGGCTGCCCTCTATCGCGACGAATTGAAACGGCTGCAAGCGGTCGAACTCGCGATCGCCAACGATCCGCTGGCGAGCCAGAGCGACGTCGAGGCGCAGGCTGGGTCTTTTGGCGGCGAGCGCCCTTATGGAAGCCGCGCGAATGTGCCGGCGCACCGGCCGCATAAGCCGACCGATGCCGAGATGGGGCCGCATAATTTCGGCGGCGGCGAAGCCAAGCCGCGCGGCGGCGTGAAGCCGCGTTCCTCGCCGGGCAACAGCGGGACAAGGAGTGTGAAGGGCAAGCGGCGGTGAGCGAACCGCTTCCATTCGCACTGGCTCTACTGGCCGGATTGTTGCCAGCCGCCAGCCTTGCGGCGGGACAAGAGCTCATCCCGACGCCTTATCCAGAACTCCTCGGCCCCAATGCGCAAATCGGCGGTGGCTCACCCGGACCGCAGAGGGATCCGTCTTTGATTCCCGATCCGGTCCCGCAAAGCCTTGGTCCCAATGCGCTCGGCAACCCCAAACCCTGGCGCCACCATAGACATCCGCATCTTTTGCCGGCACCTTACTGGCGGCAGTATCACCATTGGCGATAAATCTGTTTCATCACCATCCTAAGCCCTCTTGCCGAGGGCACCGAAGCGCCATCTTGAGGCTCACGGGGATAAGGAGGATCCATGACTTCAGACCATCGAGGACTATGCCATCATCGGTGATTGTCAGACGGCCGCCCTCGTTGGGCGCGACGGTTCGGTCGATTGGCTCTGCTGGCCGCGCTTTGATTCTCCCGCCTGTTTCGCCAATCTCCTGGGCACCAAGGAAAACGGCCGCTGGCTGATCGCCCCAGTGGATCCCGGCGCCAAGATCACGCGAAACTATCGCGGCCATAGTTTGATCCTCGAAACCACGATCGAGACCGCCGATGGCGCCGCCATCGTCACCGATTTCATGCCGACGCGCACGCATGGCACCCATCTGATCCGTCTCGTGCGCGGCATCCGCGGCACCATTCGGCTGCGGGCCGAGCTCATCATCCGTTTCGAATATGGTTCGGTCGTGCCATGGCTGCGCCGCCGCGACGATGGCAGTCTGCAGGCTGTCGCCGGTCCCGATCTCTTGGTCCTGCGCACGCCCATAAGGCTTCGGCCGCAAGGCCGAACTCATGCCGCGGAATTCACCGTCACAGCAGGGGAAACGACGGACTTCACGCTGAGCTATGGTATTTCCTATGAGGAGGTGCCCAAAGCCATCGATCCTTATCACGCGTTCGAACAAACGGAACACAGCTGGACCACCTGGTCGCAGCCGTTCGAGGGCGTCGGGCCATGGTCGGACGCGGTGATCCGCTCCTTGCTCACATTGCGCGCGCTGATTTTTCAAAAGAGCGGTGGAATTGTCGCGGCGCCGACCACCTCGCTGCCGGAAAAATTGGGCGGCCCGCGCAACTGGGATTACCGCTTTTGCTGGCTGCGCGACGCGACCTTTACCTTGCTGGCCTTGATGAATGGGGGCTATGCCGATGAAGCCCGGCAATGGCGGGCCTGGCTCATTCGCGCCCTCGGCGGCGAACCGGCGCTGGTGCAAGTTCTCTACGGCGTCGGTGGCGAGCGCCATATTCCTGAATGCACGCTTCCCTGGCTCTCTGGCTATGGCGGGGCAAGGCCCGTGCGCGTCGGCAATGCCGCCACCGGCCAATTGCAGCTCGATATTTATGGCGAGGTGCTGGATGCCTTTTATCAAAGCCGCAAGCGGCGGCTCGTCACCGATGCCAAGGATTGGATGCTGCAAATCGAACTCTTGAAGCATCTCGAAAAGATCTGGGAATTGCCCGACGAAGGCATCTGGGAGGTGCGCGGGCCGCGGCGGCATTTCACTTATTCGAAAATGATGGCTTGGGTTGCGTTTGATCGCGCCGTCAAGAGCATCGAAGAGTTCGGCTTTGTTGGCCCGCTCGATCATTGGCGGCACCTTCGCCAGCACATTCATGACGATATTTGCGCCAAGGGATTCGATCCGGTGCAAAATGCTTTCACGCAAAGCTATGGCGCGAAGGAACTCGACGCCAGTCTTCTGATGATGGCCCTTGTCGGCTTTTTGCCGCCCGATGACAAACGTCTGCGCGGAACGGTTGATGCGATCGAGCGGCGCTTGGTGGTGGATGGATTCGTGCGCCGTTACGATACGCAAACAGCCGAGGACGGCTTGCCCGCCGGCGAGGGCGTCTTTCTCGCGTGCAGCTTCTGGCTCGTCGATAATCTCGTTCTTTTGGGAAGGCTCGATGATGCACGCAGCCTATTCGAGCGGCTGCTCGCGCTGCGCAATGATCTCGGTCTGCTGTCTGAGGAATATGATCCCGCGGCGAAACGTCTTGTCGGCAATTTTCCGCAGGCTTTTTCGCATATTGCCTTGATCAACTCCGCCTATAACCTCGCCCGCGCGGCAAAGCCCGCGGAACAGCGATCGGGCATCAAGGCGCCAGAGGAGGGGGAAGATCGTTTCGCCTTGTTTTGAGTGGGATGGGGCCTATCGAGTTACTCGACCTGCAAAAGCAACGCGACCAATTCGCTTTGCCGATGTGTATCCGTCTTGGCAAAGACGGATTTCAATTGATTGCGCGCGGTCTCCCGGGAAATGTTCAACTCCCGGGCGGCGATATCGGGAGGGGCGCCGCGCGCGATGATACAGGCGAGCTTGGCTTCCGACGGCGTGAGACGGAATGTCTTGGCGAGGATGGATGCGGGCGGGCCTGGCCTTGGCCCCAAGGCGTTTAACGTCAAAAGCGCACACACGTCCTGCCCCGGTGTCGTCGCCGGCCCTTCAAAGGGCCAAATCCGCACGATGACGGGCAATTTGTCCTTGCGAGGCACAATGACAGGCTCCAGAGCCAAGGAATAAGCCCGGGGGGAGGTGTTCAATTGATCGATGGCTTCCTTGAGGAGCGCCCGGGAATCGGGATCGCGAATGTAAAGCCGCCTGTCCTTGATTTTGATATTGCTGTCAAAAACGGCGTCGGCCGCAACGTTCACATCGGCGACATATCCGTCCCGGTCAAGTGCGATCGCGGGCAGGCGCATCGCATTGAGTGCCGCGGTCGGGGAGGTGCCCGATCCCCGGGATCGGGCGACGGCAGCAATTTCGATCAAATGCCGGGTGAAGGAGGCCAGAATGCGCTCTTCCTCGGCACGCAGGTTGTTGCCAGTTTCTGAATCCATTTCCAAAACTGTCATTTTTCACCAGAAATTCAGCTGTTTTTAATACCAGGTTGAAGGGAATGGCATCGGATCCATCTATTTCATTTTAGACGGATTGGGACACGCCAACAATAGCCTTGCTAAACGAACCTCTGCAAAGCTTTCTGACGAATAACAAGCACTAACATTTGAATAGCTAAAAGCTCCTTTCGGCATTGTGGCTAAAATGACTAAGAAGCACTTTATAGCCGCGGGAATGGTTTTCATGGCAAAATGTAAGGATATGATTTCCATAGATATCGCCGCAGATTAGAGGAAATTTGACGCATGAGCCGCCTCTGGCAAGTGAGGCGGCCAGAGCACCAATTCCTCATGGGCTGGATATGTAATGAATATAATAATTCATCAGACCACATAATAATATTATTTCGCAGTGGCATGAAATTATTATACAGTAAATCATATGATTGCGAAATTTTGCAATATACCCGTTTTTCGCCAAGCCTTAACTGCTAGCAAATCAATTGCCACTGAAGGCCCTGCGTAGGGCGAGCTCCGGCGCCATGTCGCGGCCGCGGCGGAACGCCGCGCTTGCGCCCTCGCATTTTTCGATCGAACATGCTCCAACTCTTTAATCTGAGTTTTTCGATCGAGATTCCATCTGGTCGGGAAACGCTCTAAGGTCAGGGGATGGATCCAGGGCGACGCCGGCGGACGTGCCCACAAAAGCTTACGCCGATCGGTTCCGGCGACTGAGCAGGAAGGAGAGCAACCATGATTTCCGTAACGTTTCCGGACGGCGCCTCGCGCCCTTTCGAGCCAGGCATCAGCGGATTGGCGATCGCCAAGAGCATTTCGCCTTCGCTCGCCAAACGGGCCGTCGCGATGGCGGTCGATGGCACCTTGCGCGACCTCGCCGATCCTTTGACGAGCGACGCCCGAATCGAATTCGTGACGCGCGAGGATCCAAGAGCGCTTGAGCTCATCCGCCATGATGCCGCGCATGTCCTCGCCGAGGCCGTGCAGACGCTCTTTCCCGGCACGCAAGTCACGATTGGGCCGGTGATCGAAAACGGCTTTTATTATGATTTCTATCGGGCGGAGCCCTTCACGCCGGAGGATTTCCCCGCGATCGAAAAGAAAATGGCCGAGATCATCGCCCGCGACAAACCCTTCACGAAGGAGATCTGGACGCGCGACAAAGCCAAGGCCTGGTTCGAGACGCATGGCGAGGCCTTCAAGGTCGAACTCGTCGATGCGATTCCCGGTCACGAGGATCTCAAGATCTATAAGCAGGGCGAGTGGCTCGATCTCTGCCGCGGCCCCCACATGACGTCGACCGGCAAGATCGGCAACGCCTTCAAATTGATGAAAGTCGCGGGCGCCTATTGGCGCGGCGATTCGACAAAGCCCATGCTCCAGCGCATCTACGCGACCGCCTTCGCCAAGCCAGAGGAGCTCGCGGCCTATCTCAAGCAGCTCGAGGAGGCCGAACGGCGGGATCATCGCCGCCTCGGGCGGGAAATGGATTTGTTCCATTTTCAGGAAGAAGGGCCGGGCACGGTTTTCTGGCACCCCAAGGGCTGGACCTTGTTTCAAACCTTGATTTCCTACATGCGGCGGCGCCAAAGCGAACTCGGCTATATCGAGGTGAACACGCCGCAAGTGCTCGACCGTGCGCTTTGGGAGACGTCCGGCCATTGGGAAACGTTTCGCGAGAATATGTTCCTCACCAAGACCGAGGATGAACGCGTCTTCGCCTTAAAGCCGATGAATTGTCCCGGCCATGTGCAGATCTTCAAAAATGGCCTCAAATCCTATCGCGACCTGCCGATGAAGATCGCCGAATTCGGCATCGTGCACCGCTATGAGCCTTCCGGGGCAATTCATGGGATCATGCGGGTGCGCGCCTTCACCCAGGACGATGCCCATATTTTTTGCACCGAGGATCAGATCATGGAGGAGAGCCTGAAGGTCAACGACCTCATCCTCTCCATCTATAAGGACTTCGGGTTCGACGACATTGTCATCAAATTGTCGACGCGGCCGGAAAAGCGGGTTGGCTCCGATGAGGCCTGGAACAGGGCCGAGGCGGCTTTGACCCGTATCCTCGAGACGCTCGCAAAACGGGGTGCGAAGACCGCCATCAATCCGGGCGAGGGGGCGTTTTACGGCCCGAAGCTCGAATACACTTTGCGCGATGCGATTGGACGTGAATGGCAGTGCGGCACGACGCAGGTCGATTTCAATCTGCCCGGCCGCTTCGGCGCCTTCTACATCGCGCAAGACAGCGAGAAGACGACGCCCGTGATGATCCATCGCGCCGTGTTCGGCTCGCTCGAACGTTTCACCGGCATTCTCATCGAGCATTTCGCCGGGCATCTTCCGTTATGGCTGGCCCCGTTGCAGATCGTCGTCGCGACGATCACCCAAGAGGCCGACGATTATGCTTATGAGGTGATCGCGGCGGCGCGGAAACGCGGGCTTCGTGTCGAAGGCGATCTTCGCAACGAAAAAATCACCTATAAGGTGCGCGAGCATTCGCTCGCCAAGGTGCCGGTCCTTTGGGTCCTTGGCAAGAAGGAAGCCGTCGAACGCACCGTTTCGATCAGGCGCCTTGGCTCGCAGGATCAGACGTCGATGGGGATCGACGAAGCCCTGAAACGGTTTGCCGGGGAGGCGACGCCGCCGGATGTGAAGCGGGCGGGATAATCGGGGCGCATGCGATCGCGCCTGCGCATCTTGGGCAGCGGCCGGAGGCAGATGATCAGAGCCAAAGCAAGGGATTACTCAAGATAACTGAGATAGGCCGCGACGGTCGCAATCTGCGGCTCCGTCAGGCCGTGTGCAATCGGTTCCATAATGGCTGATGTGTCTGGCTTCGCCCGGTCCTGGCCGCGCTCTTTGCTCCAATTCGTCAGCTGCTTGATGATGTAGTCATTGAGCTGACCGGCCAACCTCGGAAATTCCTCGTCTCCTTTAGCCTCTGGACCGTGACAGGACGCGCATGGAGGAATGTTGGATTCGGGTATCCCCTGTTCGAAGATTGTTTTTCCCGCCGCCACGAGGTCCTTTGGAGCACCACCCAATGGTTTAGGATTGAGATCCTTAAAATGCGCGGCCAAGTCCGCGATCATCGACGGGTTCAGGACGTGGGCGACGTTAAACATGACGGGGTTCGCCCGCCGGCGCTCAATAAAGGCCCGCAGCTGATTCTCGATGTATTTGGGTTGCTGCCCCGCGAGCCGGGGCATGGGATAAGCGCCACGAAAACCTTGCCCCGACAGGCCATGACATGTTTGGCAATATGCGATTTTAGCCTGAAGCTCCTGAGGCGAAACGGCGCCCTTGCTTCCTTCTTCCGCGCGACCGGCCGCGGTGAAAACAATTGCGAGAATTGCCGCGTGCAACAGGGACTGCCATCGAATGATTTTCATGATCCGGCCTCTAAAATTATCTCACGCCACGCCATGACCGGCACGCCGGTCCAGACCACAGGCACCGGCTTGGCGCACCGGCCATGACAGAGAGTTGGGGCGCCGCACCCCCTGGCAATGCGAGGATCACAGGCATTGTAACCTATGGCAGTGAGTGGCCTCAACCCTTACGTCGCGCCGAATGGTGCCTGAATTTCTAACAAGTTCGCGGTCCGCTGTCGCGAATATGACAGGGATGTGAAGAGCACTCAGCGCCACCGGCGTCGCACATCCTTTGCCGGTCGCCAAGAAAAGCGATCCCATGCAAGACATTCCGGCCTGATCGCCCGCATCCATCACCTGTTGCCGAAAGGTATCACAAGGATGAAATTTGATTGGCCGCCGGCTTGGAATTGGCGGCGGTCCCCATGATCGTTTATCATGATGTAGTCTCGCGAGGACTTGGTGCGAACTCTTGGTGCGAACAATGAGCATGTCGGGGCTGCAATACGCAATGGGGACGATTGCCGTTTTCGAATTCATCCCGGGCACATGGGACTTGTCACCGCAGGGCCAACCGATGAAGGCTGGCTCTACCTGGCGGCCGTGCTCGATCTTTGCACAAAAATTATTGGCTGGACAATGCATGATTATATTCACGCCGAATTCGCAATTGCCGGCCTGACGATGGCCGTCCAAAAGCAAAAGCCACGCGCCGGCTTGATTCGCCATTCTGATCGCGGCGACCAACAGGCGGTGGCCGAGTACCGCCAACGCATCGCGGCAGCCAGTCCACAAAAGGAATTTGCGCCCATCAAAACCGAACTCGTCCATAAGACCCGGTTCCCCGCGCGGGAGGCAGCGAAACGAGAGCTGTTTGCCGCCATCGAAGGATATTATAATCGTCAGTGTGCCCTCGGCTGCATTGCGCCAGAGAAGCCGGGCGAAGAGCCATTTAAGTCGGGTGTCCACGGAATCGCCGGAAGGTCGGTCGGGCAAAGACACCAAAGAAAGGGCGCGGAGGCCGGATCATGAAGGTCGTGAGTTTACGATTGGCGTTGCAAACAGCGGTCCTTGCTCTTGTTTTCTCCGCGGCCGCCCGCGCCGACGACAGGGGCACGGCCGCTTTTTCGAAGCAAGAGTTTCAGGCCAAGCTGGAATATTGCAAAACCTGCCATGGCCTGTCGGGGCAGGGCTATCGCGGATATTTTCCGATGCCGCGGCTTGCCGGGCAGCAGCCCAAATACATCGAGAATCAGCTGCGGGACTTTTTTGAGCGCCGGCGGCTAAACCCGGTCATGTCCAACGTGGCGCATGCCCTCAGTCCATCGATGGTCGCGGCCTTGGCCGCGTATTTCAGGGATCTCAATCCCAATCCAATAGGGGGTGCTCCGAAGGAATCCTTGGCCTTGGGAAAAACAATCTTCGAATTGGGATTACCCGAAGCCAATGTTCCGGCGTGCTCCGCTTGCCACGGTCCGGACGCTAAGGGTCAAGGCGAAATTCCCCGGTTGGCAGGTCAGCTCTTTCCATACACGGTCAAGGAATTGATGAATTGGAGCAAAGTGAGAGGTCAAGGCCCGGCGAAAGATGAAACATCATCCATCATGGTGCCGACGGCCCACAACTTGACCCCATCACAAATTGCCGCCATCGCCGCCTACGTCAGCTATCTGAAGTGAATCCGATCGCTTTGCAGGGCGCCCGCTTCGATGAATGCACAAAGCGCGAGAATTTGCATGAAACTCATCAAGTCAAAAATCGCAATTCTGGCGATTGTTTCGTCTGCTGCCGGTCCGCTGTTGGCAGATGAGTCCCTCCCCGTGCGGAATTGCACTTGGTGTCATGGAACATCGGCGCAAGGATTCATGACCGCGCCACGATTGGCCGGACAGAGAGATCAATATATCGAGAATCAGCTCTCGAGCTTTAGCAACCACAGCCGGGATAATCCGTATTCAATGCAGTATATGTGGGCTGCGACGGCAAATCTCAGTCCCGAGACGGCGCGCAATTTGGCACTTTATTTTTCGACGCTGCCTCCCAAGGCCGCCAATGATGGAGATCGGGAGCTCATAGCCGCAGGACGAGCGATCTATGAACTGGGAATTCCCCAATCCAATGTTGTGTCCTGTCTCGTTTGTCATGGCCCGAACGCCGAGGGGGTTCGAGACATTCCCCGTTTGGGAGGATTGGCCTATTCCTACTTAAAAAGGAGACTCGAACAGTGGGGCGAAGGGTTTCACGCCGCCGCGGAGCCCATGCCCAGGATTGCAAGCAAATTGTCGCCAAACGAAATTGAGGCCCTTGCCTCATATCTGAGCTTTGTCGAATATGATTCCGCTGAATGATCGTCTGCGCTGTCTTGGCCAATGCCGCTCGCAAAATTGGGCGTTCCGCATCCTCCCCCGCCGTCCGAGGCGCGTCCGGCTTCCGGTCACCGGACCCGCCCGCCGCGGCCTCGAAGCCCGAGGGCGGCGGACCCGGAGAGACGGAGCGATAGACCGGTGATGACACAACGGTCTGCGCAGCAATAGCTTATTATTTAGCAGCATTGGCCACGCAACAGCAATGTTCTGGAGCCTAGGCGCAGGCATCCAAAAGTAATGCGTAAAAATGTCGCATGGCGAATATCACATATTACCGTAAGCCCGCGAGCTTATGAAGTGTGTTTTAAGGATATTTAGCGAAATTGTTTGCCGCTAGTGACAAGCACCTGTGTTGCTTTACTACAACATACTCAGAAAATCCGATTGCGTGGCTTAATTTCGCATGCCGTTAACGCCCAAACGCTGTTAGCGTATCCGGAGTTTCGAAAGGTCGCGTGCCTGCCACTTCGGAGCGGTTTGGTCGCGACGGCGGCGAGGGGCCATGCAAAACACGTCATCAAATCCGGATCTGAACGCCCCTTGCTCGGCGATTGGCACGGATGGCGAAACCATCCAAGCCCGCCGTCCGCGGCGCGATTTTCGAGCTGTGGCCGCCTTTGGAAGTGTCGCATCTCTCGCCGCGCTGGTAACGGTCGCTGGAATCTTGATCAAGCCGCCGATGGCATCCGCCGTGCCGAGTTTCGCCCGGCAGACAGGCCAACCCTGCGCCACCTGTCACACCGCTTTTCCCGAACTCACGCCCTTCGGGCGCCGGTTCAAATTGGGCGGCTATACGATGGGCGGCGGCCTGACTTTTGAGGAGGCCCCGCCTATTGCCGTGATGCTGGCTCCGACGTTTACCCACACCGCACGCAACCAGGACACGCCACCGGCGCCAGGCACCTCGACCAACAACAACACGGTGCTGCAGCAAACGAGCCTCTTTTACGGGGGCACGATCTACGGAAATCTTGGCGCCTTCATACAGGGGACCTATGACAGAGCCTCGGAACATACGTTCCTGGACAATACCGATATCCGCTACGCGGATACGACGAAATTTCTCGACTTGGATCTGCTTTACGGTGTTTCAGTCAACAACAACCCAACCGTTCAGGATGTCTGGAATACAACGCCCGCCTGGGGCTTCCCTTATATCGCATCCACGCTCGCCCCGCAGTTCGCGCCGCCGACAACCTTGATTGAAGGGGGTCTTGCCAGCAAAGTCGTGGGAACAGGGGTCTATACGTTCTGGAACGATATGCTCTACCTTGAGGCGAGCGCCTACCAGAACCTTTCCACCCAGACATTGCAGGTGCTCGGCGAGCCAGGCATCAGCGATCTCTCGATCGGGGGCGCCGCGCCCTATTGGCGCGCCGCCTTGGAATATGATGTTGGCAACCATTCGCTGGAGGTTGGAACCTTTGGCATGCTCGCAAATGTGCTGCCGGGACGGATCGGCGGGTTTGGCTTCGACCATATTGAGGATATTGGTTTTGATGCTCAGTATCAATATATCGGCGATCCGCACATCATCACTGCCAAAATAACTCACATAAACGAAAAGCAACAGCTGAACTCATCATTTGCACAGGGACTCTCGTCCAATACGTATAATACGCTCGAGAGCTTCAAGACTTCTCTCGGCTATGTCTATGATCATACCTACAGCCTGACGGCCGCCTATTTTAGCGTGTATGGTTCGGCGGACTCTGCACTTTATGGCGCCAATTCGCTCACCAGCAGTCCTGATGGCCAAGGGCTGATCTTTGATGCCGCCTATTTGCCCTTCAGCAAAGGCGGCCCATCGGTTTGGCCTTGGCTCAATGCCCGTATTGGCGTCTCCTACACCCACTATCTGAAGCTCTTCGGGGGCGTGAATAATTTCGATGGCGCCTTGCACAACGCCTCTCAGAACAACACCATTTTCGCCTATACCTGGATCGCCTTCTGACCGGCATTCTGCCACATGCTGCGATTGAAGGCGGTAAGTTCGATTTCTCATAAGGGGTTATCGTCCGGGCCTGCCGCGCCCGCCGCACGGCGAGACATCTATGGGCATGGGGCTCGCGGCGATCGCACCATCACGCCTCAAAGCTATACGGGCGGGACAAACGCTGGCCTGCGTTCAGGCCGGGAAGGGTGTTTTGCACCCCTCGCAAGGGTGCAGACGAATTGTGGCGCGCCGTCACGCTTGTCACGCCTGCCGCGATCAAGTTGACATCGCGGCAGGCGGCGATTAACCAGCTCAACCTGAAAGGTCCGTCTTCCCGCCACCCGCGCCGCCAAGTCGCCACCGGTTCGGGTCGCTTGCCGCGGCGGCTGCCTCATATGAAACCCTGTATTGCGAAATTCGCCATAGGTCAGGTCGTCAAGCACCGGAAATATCCGTTCCGGGGAATCATCTACGACGTGGACCCCGTCTTCGCCAATACCGAGGAATGGTGGCAGTCGATTCCCGAGGCGGCGCGGCCGCGCAAGAACCAGCCTTTCTATCATCTCTTCGCCGAAAACGCCGACACCGAATATATCGCCTATGTATCGGAGCAAAACCTCTTGGCCGACACGTCCGGCGATCCCATTCGCCATCCGCAAGTCGACGAGATGTTCGTGCGGGCGCTTGACGGCGCCTATAAGATCAAAACCGGACGCATGAATTAAGCATCTACCGATGGCGGTCTTGAAGCTCGAGGGTGACGAGCCGCGCCAGCAGCGTCGCGGGGTAGAGCTGGCCGATGATGGCTTCGAGATTGCTGAGACTGCGGGCGAGCGGATGCACAGGCGCAATATCGCCGTAGCCGACCGTGGTGAGCGTCGCGAAGCTGAAATAGATGAAGTCACTGAGGAGCTTTGGTCCATCCGTGAGGTGCAGCCCCGAAAACGCGGGCGGCGCCAGCAAGGCAAGCACCCCATAAAGCCCGACGAAGATCTGGCCGATCGTGAGATAAAGCAGCACCGCGCCATTGATGCGGTGATAGGTGACGCGGCCGGGCGCAAACACCGCGCGTGCCACGACATAGGCAAGTGTCGTCCCAACCGTGATCCAAGCGAGGCCATCGAGATACATTCCCGGCAGCGGCTGATCCATGAGACGCGACGCGATGGCCGCGAGGGCAAAGGCAATCCCGAGCAGCATTGTGACGACGACCTTGGGGCTTGCCGGCGTGCCGACGAGACAACTCGCCGTGACAAACACGATCGCGAAGCCATATCCCTGCACCACGATCAACCCCGACGCGTGCAGCGGAACGATCACAAAGGTGAGGACGATAAGCAAAATCGTAAGCCATGTCAGCAGCCGGTCGCCGACCCACGCCCTCGTGCGGTCGAGGTGCCGATGCAAAACTTTCCGCCGTTCGTGCATCGGCAAGGTCCGAGATCGCGTCCGCCGGGAGGGGGCGGGGTCGCCCTCAATCGCTGTCTTCCTCGCTTTGTCCGTCAACACGAGTCTCTCCCTCGTCGCCGCGCCCCGTATCCTCCTCGGTAATCCGTTCGACGGCAACGACCTGTTCGCCTTCCGCGGTGTCGAAGACGATCACGCCCTGGGTTCCGCGCCCGGCGACCCGGATGCCATCGACAGGGCAGCGGATCAATTGGCCGCCATTGGTGACGAGCATGATCTCGTCGCCATCCTCGACCGGCATCGACGCCACGAGCTTACCATTTCTTTGGTTGACCGCCATCGCGACAATGCCTTTGCCGCCGCGTCCGGTGATGCGGTATTCGTAGGATGACGTTCGCTTGCCATAGCCATTCGCGGACACGGTCAAGATAATCTGCTCGGCGGCCGACATTTCGGCATAGCGGTCAGAGCTCAGATTGGCCGCGGCGGGCGTCTCCTCGCCTCCTGTCTCCTCGCTCACTGCCTCGCTGCTCGGCTCGGGCGAGACGTCGCCCGCAACCGCGCGGCGCATCCTGAGATAGGCAAGCCGCTCGCCGCCGTCGGCTTCGATATGCCGCAAAATCGCAAGCGAGATGACGCGGTCGCCCTGGCCGAGGGCGATGCCGCGCACGCCCATGGAATCGCGGCCCTTGAAGACGCGCACATCGGTGACGGGAAAGCGGATGCATTGTCCATTGGCCGTCGTCAAGATGACATCATCCGCCTCGCCGCACATCTGGACATCGACGAATTCCTCGCCTTCGCCGAGCCGCATGGCGATCTTGCCGGCGCGATTGACTTGCGCGAAATCGGAAAGCTTGTTGCGCCGCACGCTGCCATTCGTGGTTGCGAACATCACATCAAACGTCTCCCACGCGGCCTCGTCCTCGGGGAGTGGCATGATCGTGGTGATCCGCTCGCCATCGGCGAGGGGCAACAGATTGACCAGCGCCTTGCCGCGCGCTTGCGGCGCCGAGAGCGGCAACCGCCAGACTTTTTCCTTGTAGACCTGGCCGCGCGAGGAAAAAAACAAGACGGGCGCATGGGTCGAGGCAACAAAAAGCCGGGCGACGAAATCCTCATCGCGCGTTTGCATTCCGGAGCGGCCCTTGCCGCCGCGCCGTTGCGCGCGATAGGACGCGAGCGGAACCCTTTTGACATAGCCAAGATGCGACACGGTCACGACCATGTCTTCCCGCTGAATGAGATCCTCGTCCTCGACGCCTGGCGCATCGTCGAGAATAAGGGTCCGGCGCGGCGTCGCATGCGCGGCTTTGACCGCGAGCAATTCGTCCTTGATGATCGAAAAGAGCCTGGCGCGCGAACGCAGGATGTCGAGATAATCGGCGATCTCGGCGGCAAGCTTGTTCAGGGCCTCGGCGATTTCCTCGCGGCCGAGCGCGGTCAATCGTTGCAGTCTGAGTTCGAGAATGGCCCGCGCCTGGGCTTCCGAAAGCCGGCAGGTGCCATCCTCGCCGAGCACATGGCGCGGGTCGGCGATGAGCGTGATGAGGGGCGCCATGTCCCGCGCGGGCCAGGCGCGCGCCATCAAAGCCTCGCGGGCCGTCGCCGGATCCGGAGAGGTGCGGATGAGGCGGATGAATTCGTCAATATTGGCGAGCGCGATCGCAAGACCTACCTGCACATGCGCGGCATCGCGCGCTTTGGCAAGCAAGTGTTTGGTGCGCCGTGTCACGACCTCTTCGCGAAAATCGACGAAGGCCTTGAGGAAATCCCTAAGCATCAAGACTTCCGGCCGGCCGCCATTCAAGGCGATCATGTTGCAGGCGAAACTCGATTGCAGCGTGGTGAAGCGCCAGAGCTGATTGAGGACAACATCGGCGAGCGCGTCGCGTTTGAGCTCGATCACGATCCGCATGCCGTCGCGGTCGGATTCATCGCGCAGATTCGAGATGCCTTCGACGCGCTTCTCGCGAACGAGCTCGGCGATTTTCTCGATCAAAGTCGCTTTGTTGATCTGATAGGGAATCTCGGTGACGATCAGGGCCTCGCGCTCCTTGCGGATCTCCTCGACTTCGACCTTCGCCCGGGTCAGCACCGAGCCGCGCCCCGAGGTGTAAGCCGATCGGATCCCAGCCCGCCCCAAAATATGGCCGCCGGTTGGAAAATCGGGGCCGGGGATGATCGCCATCAAATCCTCGGCCGTCATCTCCGGCCGGTCGATCAAGGCAATCGCCGCATCGATCACTTCGCCAAGATTATGCGGCGGGATGTTGGTCGCCATGCCGACCGCGATGCCGCCCGCGCCATTGACGAGGAGATTGGGATATTTCGCGGGAAGCACCGACGGCTCGCGCTCGCGCCCGTCGTAATTCGGCTGAAAATCGACCGTGGCATTGTCGAGATCGTCGAGGAGGGGAATGGCGGCGGCGGCGAGCCGCACTTCGGTATAGCGTTCGGCCGCCGGCGGGTCGCCATCGACGGAGCCGAAATTGCCCTGGCCATCGATCAAAGGCAGCCGCATCGAGAAGGGCTGCGCCATGCGCACCAGGGCGTCATAGATCGCGAGATTGCCGTGCGGATGATATTTGCCCATCGTATCGCCGGTGACGCGCGCCGATTTGTTGTAGGGCCGGTCCGGCGTGTAATTGTTTTCGTGCATCGAATAGAGAATGCGCCGGTGCACGGGCTTGAGGCCGTCGCGCACATCGGGAAGCGCCCGGCTCACGATCACGCTCATCGCATAATCGAGATAGCTCTTGCGCATTTCGTCGGAAATCGAAACCGCGCGGACGCCGGAGCCGCCAGCGCCGGGCGGGGGAGAGGTAGTGTCGTCGATGTCAGGCAAGGAACGCTCGTCCCGAGTTTAGGAGATGAAGGCCAGAACTATGCCGCCGCGCACCGGCACGGCAACGACGCCTCGATCATGATCGCGTCACGCGGCCGCGCTCACGATCCTTCTCGCCTTGTCTTTCTCGCATGATCCGATCCCAAAAGTCTGCACTTTTTTGAAGATCATGATCGAGAAGATCACGCTCTAAAATGGAATGTCGTCGTCGATGATGTCGGCGGCACGGCTCGAGCCGCTCATTGGGCGCCGCTCGCCTCCCTTGTCGGCTGGCGCGGAACGGCCATAAGACGGAGTGGACCCCTCGAAGGCACCGCCCGCGTCGGGCGCATCGCCGCGGCCGCGGCTGTCGAGAAGCGTCAGCTCGCCGCGAAAGCGGGGCAGGACCACTTCCGTCGTCTTGCGCTGATTGCCATCGCGATCGGTGTATTCGCGCGTCTGCAACTGGCCTTCGAGATAGATCTTCGTGCCCTTCTTGCAATATTGCTCGGCGATCTTGCCGAGGTTCTCATTGAAGATCACCACATTGTGCCATTCGGTCCGCTCCTTGCGCTCACCGGTGGCTTTGTCGCGCCAACTGTCGGAAGTCGCGACCGAGAAGCTCACGACGGGGTCGCCCGCGCCGGTGCGCCGCACCTCCGGATCGCGGCCGAGATTGCCGACGAGAATGACCTTGTTGACGCTCCCAGCCATAAATTGTCCTCCAATGGAAAGGGCGAATACGTGTCGACGGGAAGGCTCTATCTTGCACGGACCCGCCGCCGTGGCGCGGTTCGTGACACGCAGCGCCCCGGTTATCCACCAAATTCCGGGGCATTCTGTGTTCTATTTTTGTTCTAGCAAGGAAATGCCGCCGGGGCAAGCCGGTTTGGCGGGCTTGGGCGGGCTTTGTCGGCCTTGGGCGGGCGAAATCCATCGCGCGTTGACAAAGCTTGGCCGCAGGCTCATCCTCGATCTTGATGGTTCCCCTTCGGGGATCAAAAGGGAACACGGTGCGGCCTCTCGCCAAAACCGTGGCTGCCCCCGCAACTGTAAGCGGCGAGCCGCGCGCCATCAACGCCACTGGGCAACCGGGAAGGCGGCGCAAGGCAAGGACCCGCGAGCCAGGAGACCTGCCATCAGCCGTGGTCACGCGCGAACACATTGGGCGGGGTGTCTCAATGGGGACTAGGACTCTCGCCTGAAGTCTTCAGGAAGCGTCCAGGCTTTGGTTCGCAGTGACGTGTCACGTTGCTGCGAGATCCCTTATGTTGTCCCGCTCCTCTCCTTCGGACGCGCGCCTGCGCGCGCTTGCGCTTATTTCTGTTTTTTCGTTATCGCCTTCTTCAGCGATGCCTCGCCGGCGCAGGCCGATGATCCCGCGCCGCCGATCGAACTTCCCGAAATCGTGGTCGGCGCAACGCGCTTGCCAACGCCCGAAACGGAGCTCGGCACGAGCGTTACCGTGATCAGCGGCGGCGAGATTGCCGCCAAGCAGGAGCGCACGCTCCCCGATGCGCTTCTCGGCGTGCCGGGCCTGAACATGGGGCAAACCGGCGGCCCCGGAGGCCTCGCTTTGGTTTCCATCCGGGGCACCAATTCGAATCAGACCAAGGTTTTCCTCGACGGACTCGACGTGAGCGATCCAAGCTCCCCAAATGGCGCCTTCGACTTCGCCCATGTGCTCACCTTCGATCTTGGCGGCGTCGAGGTGCTGCGCGGGCTGCAAAGCGGTCTCTACGGTTCCGATGCGATCGGCGGCGTCATCAATATCATTACCGAGAAAGGCGAAGGTCCGATGAAGGCGACCGCGAATCTTGAGGGCGGCGCGTTCGGAACCTTCAATCAGACGGCGAAAGTCTCCGGCTCAACCGGTTGGCTGAGCTATTTCTTCGGCTTCGGGCATTTCTCAAGCGAAGCTACGCCCGTGACGCCGCCGAACCTTGTGCCGCCCGGC
>CAWAQW010000022.1:0-11605 GCA_963784075.1 uncultured Alphaproteobacteria bacterium
TCAGGCGGTCGATGTCGTGCTGGCGATACAACCCTCGGGAATACTGAAAATACGCTGGAGTTATCCATTCGTGGGCATGCGAGAAATAGCCCGGAACCGCAAGCCAGGCTGCCCCCATGTCGTCGTGGGATGCGGAGCTGGGCAAAGCGATACTGGTCCTCGGCGCTGTTTTGCTTGGGGACAGCCGACAGACGGCTTGAGGGCCAGACCGGGGAGTCGTTCGGCGGCCTCGACGCTGGCCAGACTGGAGGGGCGTGAAATCCAGCCCAGCACAGAGCCGGCAACCAGGCAGAGGATCGCGGCGAGCACTATCGTGCCCGGCCGCGTGAGTCTTCCCGCGATCACAGGCGGCGAGCCGGTGGAAACGACCGATGAGGGAGCTCCCGAAGTCGTGACCCCCGACCCCGAAAGGGCCCGCTCATCGACCCGGGCCAGAGAAATCGCATTCTCATCACCGACCGCCGCCCCGGCCGCCTGCATCGAGCTGCGGATCCGGGCCAGGTCGGCCAGCATCTCGGCGGCCGACTGATACCGCTCGACCGGCTTCTTGGCCATCAGCTTGAGGACCAGCCGTTCCAGCTCCGACGGGAATCTCGGGCCGGTGAACGCGAAGGCCCAGCAGGCTGCTCGTTGACGTGCTTCATCGCCAGGGCGACCGCCGAATCGGCCCGGAACGGGGGCTCGCCCGTCAGCATGTGATAGAACGTGACGCCCAGCGAGTAGAGGTCGCTGCGGTGGTCCAGCGGCCTGGCCCTGGGCCTGCTCCGGGCTCATGTAGAGCGGCGTGCCCATGCGTGGTGCCGGGCTGGGTGACGTGCATCCGGTCCGACCCCAGGTCGCGGCAGAGCCCGAAGTCGGCCACCTTCACCCGCCCTTTGCGCGTCAGCAGGATGTTCTCGGGCTTGATGTCGCGGTGGACAAGCCCGACCTCGCCGGCCGCGCCGACGGCCTGGCCCGGCCTGCCGCATGATCGAGAGGGCCAGGGGAAGGTCGAGGGCCCCTTTCTCGATGATGTACTCGCGCAGGTTCGTCCCCTCGACATACTCCATGGCGATGAAGCGAACCTGGCCGAACGGTGACCGAGGGTGTAAACGTGAACGATGTTCGGATGGTTGAGCTTGGCAGACCGCCGTCGCCTCGGCCTCGAACCGAGCAAGATAGGCGGGCTTGGACAGCAGCCTGGGGTGCAGGACCTTCAGCGCCACCGGGCGGTTCAGGCTGATCTGGGTCGCGAGGTAGACCTCGCCCATGCCCCCGCGGCCGAGCAGACGCTTCACCTGAAAGTCGCCCAGCGTGGCGCCGGTCAGGTCGCGAACCGGGGCCTCCGTCGAGTCGGACGACCAGTCCAGGGTCTCCTCGCGTTGTTCCCTGCTCTTGTTGACTCATGATCCGGAACGACGACCTTGGGACGATGATGCAAACGTCATGTACCCGGCATGCGGGCCCTGCGGTGCGACTAGTCTACAGGAAACCGGCGGAGACCGCAATCTGAAACCGTAACTGCCCGGTCATGTCCGCTGGAAAACGGAAAAGATCGCGTTGCCCGCAACCGATCGGAACGCCTATCGTGAAGGTGAGCGGAGTCGGAGACGTTCGGAAGTGCTCCATCTTCACCCGGAGGAATGTGCCGCGACCGGTCACGGTTCCTGGCCGATCACCCGATCGAAGGTCCGCCGCGGACCGATCTGGCCGGGCTAGGGACTAGCCGGAGAGTCGATCATGCTGGACAGGCGGCCGGGAACCGGGCTCATTCTCCTGCTCCTTTGCTCTGGGGCCTCTGGCCGCGCGGCGGGGCGTGCTGCCCAGGATCGCGACGTCGCCTTCGAGGCCGTCGTGGGCCAGCCCGGGGGCTGCCCCAACTTCCTCCCCAGGGGGCCTGGGGCGAGGTCATCAATGCGACATCGTCGCTGGATCGTGATCCAGAACCACTCGGGGCAGCAATTCCCGATCGCCGTCGACGACATCCAGGAATTCCTGATCCGCTGGCCCACCAGCTTTGACGCGCTCAACGGGCAGTCCGTGGTCGAGGCCGTGGGTCAGACGTCCGGGCTCGAACGTCGTGCACGCCGACCACATCGACGTCTTCGAGGGGGGCGATCGATCGCTGGTCGCTCCCACGTACAACAGCATGCTGCCCAACAACATGGTCGTGACCACGCTCGACCCTGGGTTCAATCGCTTCATGAACCCATGGGACTACGCGGGGCAGAACATGCTCTATGGCTGGGCCTATCCCGTCCCGCCAACATGAGCGGCATCCCGTCGCGGCTGCACGTGGTGGGCAATGTGCTCGATGCGAGCGGTCCGGAACAGATGGTCCGAATTGGCCTGCCGGGCAACAACTTCGCCACGATCGTCCCCGATAACCCCGGTGGGATGACCGTCACACAGGTCACCCGGGGTTCGTCCGAGACCTGTCCGCAAAGGCGACTACGCCTTCATGTTGCCCCTTCAGACCAGTCCACGAGGACTCCTTCTCTAGCAACTGGTCATCTACAAGCAGATCCCGATCGACCAGTTCAACCGGAACCGCTAAACGAGGAAGACAGTACACCGCGCGTCCATGGCGGAGCCACATTCAGCAAATCGAAAGGCCCCCGCGATCCAGCCCCATGCGGCCGAACCACGGCGGCGCCGATGACCGACCGAATTGCCAAAGACCGCCATGCCGCTGCGCGGCACCCTGAAACCCATGAAAATGATGGCTCAGGTCCGAGTGATTCTGGTTGTTTTTCAGGGCAGTCGCAGAGACGCAACTCCCCCATGGTTAGATTGCGCTGTTCCGATGGGCTTTTCGAAGTTCGCAAGGATCTCCCCACCCCGCCGCCGCGACAACCAGAACCGGCCGGGTTCCTCACTCCCGGTCCTCCGGGTCTCCTTTTTCGGGACAAGATCCCAATCTGTCCTTCTGGATAGTGTTTGGTTGATGATGACAGGATCTAAGGAATTTTATCCCACGAGGGATCGCCCGGGGCGGCGGATTGGGTTTGTTCGTCGTCGGCGCATTGTCTGTCGCATTTCGATGAAACCTCCTTTTCTGTTCGAATCTTGCGTCGCTTCCAATTTGGCTTTGTTCGTCGCGTTTTCGTGATCATTTCTCTCCACGAAGTCCGTGCCTCCGCTAAGCGTGCTGGCCCGTTGCTGTCCGATTTCGACTTTGGGGCGAGATCTTCCGTACCCGCCCGTCCGCCGGGACCGGAGGTCTCCCCGTCCCCGCCCGTCGGCTCGTCGCCGGGAGACCTCCGGTCGGGCCATCGGCGGGGTCGGGAGATCCTCGCCGAACAAGACAGTTTCCTTTCCGCGTGGCTGGGTCGAGGCGTACTCGCCGACGCCCCAGTGGGCTGGCCCTGGTCGTCGTCGACACGGGGGCTCAACCTCCATCTTTCGCAACCGACGGAGTGTCTCCACCGTGCGCAGCAGCTCGCGGCCCAGGGAGGCTTGATTTTTTCGGAACCGCTCGAAGGCGGGGCTGGGATCAGAATGCCGCGCGGTGGAGGCGTTCGGCGGCCTCGGCCTCCGTCTCGGACGCGGCGATCGCTTCAAAACTTGCCCAGCAGCCGGATGATCCGGTACACGTCCACCGGCAGCCAGCCCGAGTCGTACGCCAGCAGCGCCGATCTCGCCCCAGCGGTCCAGCAGCCAGCGGCAGCCCTCGATGGTGGCTTCAAGCCCGGCGAGGTACACGGCCGGCTCGTCGTCCCAGGTGGTCCCGGGCTCGGCGAAGTTTTCGAACGCCGCTTCGTTGAAATGGACATTGCGTGTGCCGGCCGCTTTCGCCAAGGCGCGCGCGCCGGCGATATGTCCGGGGTTGAAATCGATCGCGGTATAGTCGAGATGCGAATTGGCGGCGGCGATGAGGTTTGCCGAAAAGCCCTGTCCACAGCCAAGCTCAAGAACACGCAGCGGCTCGGCCGCAAGACCCGGCGCGACAACGCCTTTCGCCAGCGCCGCGAAGGCCAGATTTTGCGGGCGTGAGATGGTAGTAGCTGTGGGTATAGTCCACCTCGGTGAGGTAGCCCGCGTTCCAATGGGTCATTTCAGGATAATCCAAAGCTCGATATGTGCGGTGCCGGCAACGAGCCCTGGTTCACCGGTTCACGGGTTTCCAGACTCTTAACAAACTCTTGCGGATCAAGCTGGTGGCAGGCTTTCGGCCCTCATTCGAAGGCCTCTTTCAGTTCGCGCTTCCGGGCAAGTCCCTGCCCCCCTTCGGCAAGCCCCTCGGCAAGTCTCTTAGGAAAGCCCCTTTGGAAAGCATCGGCGGACGTGCTTAAACACGGAACGTTCCGGCGGAGGCCGTTCGGCCGTGTCGAAAACTTTGGATTTGAGCAATGGATGAATGGCGTTTCACCAACCGTGTTTCGACGAGGTGTTGGGAGGGCGGGCAAACCTCATTCGCCTGCCGCTCGTAAGTGTCGTCATCATCAATTTCAATTACGGGCGCTTTTTGCGCGCCGCGGTCGAGTCCGTTTTTGGTCAAACCTATCCAAATGTCGAATGTATCGTCGTCGACAATGCCTCGACCGACGAGAGCGGCGCGGTGTTGCAGGCGATCAAGGCGCGTCATGTCCCTGTGAAGATTATCCGGCGGGCCGAAAACAGCGGCCAAACCCAAGCGGCGCTGGAGGGGTTCGCCGCATCGAGCGGGCCTTACGTCATCTTTCTCGATGCCGATGATTTCTTGCTTCCCAATTGCATCGAAACCCATATTTTCGTCCATCTGTCGTTGCGGGTCCATGTGGGATTTACTTCGGGCGACATGCTCCAGCTTTCCGAAGATCAGGTGGTTCTTGGAACCGAACACGCCTTCAACCGGGTGATGCAAACCGGCCGCGGGATCAAGCCGCGGGCGTCGCGGCCTTATAAGCATCTGCTCGGCGAGGCGTGGCCGCCGGAGGATTTCGACCAGCGCGTGCTCGACAAAATTCGCTTCGTGGGGCTGACCGGTCAATGGGTCTGGTCGCCGACCTCGGCCAATTGCTTTCGCCGCGATGCGCTGAACTTGTTCGCCGATCATCCGGCCTTGCCAAGTCTGAGGACCGGAACGGATCTTTATTTTTGTCTTGGCATCAACGCCGTCAGCGGCAGCGTCTTGATCGACGCGCCGGTTGCGGTCTATCGCCTGCACGGCGGCAACATTTATTCGAGACGGCCCCAATTGAACCATGTCCTTTGCTACGAGCCGGGCGGCAGTGGCGATAGCAATGCAAAGGCAAGAGCCGTGTTGGTTGATCATTTGATCGAGCAAGCCGATCGTTTTGTCGAGCGCGGCTGGCTTTGGATCCAATATTTGTGGCTGCTCTGGTGGGTGGACTGCCCGAATCCCGATACCGGCGGGCCGCGCTGGGCGCGCCAGTCGCGCGGCGCGGCGGCGCTCGTTAGAAATTACGATGCGATCTCGTCGCTTCTTGGACAATGGCCCATCAAGGCGTGGCTGGCTTTGCGCTTGGTGCCCTTGAAGGTGATTTCCAGCCTGGGGAAAAATCCCGCGCGTTAGCTCGCCCGGCCGAAGCGCAGCGGATTTTGACCATGTCATCTTTTGTCAGGAAAATTGAATTGCATCATTTTATCCTGAACTGCACTGGTTTTTCTTTTCCGCGCATCTGATCCAGATCATTGCGGGGTCCGCAAAACCGGGAAACCTCTCTTCAAAAGCTTAACTGCGACGCGCCCGGGACGTTAAGTTCGGGCCAAACGTTCCAGAGCGTGATGGGGTCTTGCTCGATATGAATTCTTATCTTCCCTGGTGGCTACCGCTCTCGGTTCTCGCATGGGCGGTGCAAATGGTTGTCTTTCACGGCGTTGGGCTCTTCTTCGAGTGGAGCGGCCGGACGGGCAGGCTCGCGTCCTTCAGGGTGCGCGAGGGCGAGCGGCTCACTTATGGCCAATTGCTGCCACGCGTGCTCTTCAATCAGATTTTTGTCCTGCTGCCGGCCATGGTGGCGTTTCAATATGTGGGGCTCGCGTTCACCGGCGCGCCGCATTTGGGCGCTTTGCACTTTGTGGTCGGAATGCTGCTCATGGGTGTGGGCCACGACACCGTCCAATATGTTTTCCACCGTTTTGTGCTGCATAGGCCCGGCTTGATCCGCAAGCTCGGGCACAGCATTCATCATTCGACCGGTGCCAGCAAAGCCATCAGCGCCTGCTACATGAGCCCGGCGGATTTTTTCCTTGAGATCGTCCTGCCTTATCTTGTTCCGTTGGCTCTGATTGGAGCTGGCGCCGATGTGGCGTTCCACCTCACCGTTGCGAGCCTCGGTGCGATCGGCGGGCTTTATGAGCATTCCGGCTATGATTTCGCGGTTCGATTGCCCAAGGGCGATGACTCGGGCTCCCGGCTGCAGCCGCTCGCTTGGCTCGCCGCGCTCGTGACGAGCAAGGCGCATGCCGAGCATCATCGCCGCAGCAATGTGAGCTTCAGCGACGGTTTCGGCTCGCCGGGGATTTGCGATACGGTGTTCAAAACCCGCTGGGATTTGGCCGACGTCCGCAAAGCCGCGGACCGGTAAACCCAATCGCCATGACCCGCGACGTCCATAGGCGGGGAGGGGGCTCATGCGAAAAATTTCCCTTGGGAATCTTCACGGCGCTTTTCGTCGGGGCCGCGCCATGCGGTTTCGGCGCGCTGGCGAGTGAACCGCGCGCGACGGCCGTCTTCCCGGTGGAGCTATGGGATACCAGCGGCGAGGGCGTAAAGCCCGGCCAGGCGGAGCGCCTCAAGCTTGCCACGGCCAAACTCGCCGAACTCCTCGAGCACACAGGCCACTACCGCAGCGTCGATCTTTCCCCTTTCGCGGCACAAATCGCGGCAACCGAACCGCGCTACAATTGCAATGGCTGCTGGCGCGGGATCGCGCGCGAGGCCGGTGCCGATCTCGCGGTCCTCGCGGTCGTGCATAAGGTTTCGACCTTGATCTCCTCGGTCGACCTTTATGTCGCCGATGTCGCGAGCGGCAACTCTATAGCTCATGTCGATGGGCAGTTCCGCGGCGACGACGATCGGGCCTATTTGCGGGCGTTCGAATTTCTCGTAAACGAGCGGCTGAGCCGGAAATGACGGATGGCCGTGCTCGCCAGGGCGCTGACGGCCGCGGGATCAGGGCTCAAATCCTTCAAAAATGACCTGGTCCGCCCAAGCGCGCGCACGGACCAAATCCTCTTGCGAACGCGCCGTCCAGGTCATCACCGGCATGCCAATGCCCACCCGGCAAAGGAGCGGGACGGCATGCGGCAAATCGCCAAGGCACCACGAGAGGAAATCCGGCCGCGCGCGTGGAAAATCCCGAAGATCCTTGAAACGCGCGTGCTGCTCCGGAGTGAGGCCCGCCCATTCTTCTTCGTCGTAGCCTGCTTCCGCGACGAGGCCCAGCGGACATGCGGCGCCGCAGGCACGCAGATGGACGAGAATGGCCGGATCGAAGCTCTTGAGGCCGACAGGTCCCGGATGGGCGGCGATGGTGGCAAGGGCGCGGTCGGCGAGACGCATATCGCCATCATAGCGGCTTTTGATCTCGACGATGACCGTCGTGCCGCCGCCGATGCCGGCAAGAAAAGCCGACAATGAGACGATTCTTTGATCGCAATTTTTATAGGCCAAGCGGCCAAGCTCTTCCATGCGAAACGCATCGACGCGGCCTTCCGCCCGCATCAAACGGTCCAAGGTGAAATCGTGGAACACCACGGCTTCACCATCTTTTGTGCATTGGATATCGCATTCGATCGCATGGTTCTTGGCGATCGCGGCGGCGGCGGCGGCGGGCGTATTTTCGACCAATCCTAATTTTTTGGAATGGAGCCCCCGGTGCGCGATGGGCCGCGCCGTCAGCCAGCCCGGCGCATTGATCGAACGGACTGTCAAGCGCCCACGATCTCAAACAAAGCCTCGATCTCGACGGCGCAGTCCAATGGCAATTCAGCGACGCCGACCGTCGATCTCGCATGACGGCCTTTGTCGCCCAGGACTTCGACGATGAAATCCGAGGCGCCATTCATGACGCCAGCGAGTTGGGAAAAACCCGGTGCGGCGTTGATAAAGCCGCCAAGCCTTACGCAGCGCGAAACTCGATCGAGATCGCCGAGGGCCGCCTTGGCCTGCGCGAGAACATTGATGACGCACAGGCGGGCCGCCGCCTGTCCCGCGCTGCTCGAGACCGCGGCGCCGAGTTTGCCGGTGTGGCCGGGGTCGATCTTGCCGTCCGGACCAAAAGCGAGCTGGCCGGACACGAAGAGGAGCGAGCCGGAAATCACAAAAGGAAGATAGTTGGCGACAGGCGCTCCCGGCGGGGGCAGCGCAATCCCCAACGCCGCCAATTTGTCTTCGGCCGTCATGACGACACCTCCCCCAGTTTGGATCGGTTACCCAAAAGCGCAAAACCGCCGGCTTGTAAAGCCGCGACTTTTGCGCCGCCTGAGAGGGTTGCCAGAGGCGCCTTGAACTTCTAAACTCAGGGCGAAATTTTCGCATGTCCAGCAAGAGCACGTTTCGGGAACGCCGGAGCTGGTGTAGAGGCATAATGCGCGAAAAATTAAGACGCGCGACTTGCCGACAGGATCGCGAGTTGCCAACAGGATCTTGGCAACAGGATAAAGCGGACCCGGAGCGGCATGGTTTCACTGCAGAGCAAGCGCTTATTGTTGGTTTCGCTCGCGTCGGGCATGGACGAAATCGAAATCGACAAGATCTGAGTAGCGGTCTGCTCCTCCTTTCGTCAGTCCGCATGTGATGCCGCGTTTTCCGGCCCCGAGTTCGAATTTGCTGGATGCGTGCCTCTAATCGTTCGAGGAACCAAGGCTTATGCTTGCATTTTTTGCCCGCCTTTTGTTCGCCGCGGCGATCGCCGTGACCCTTGCCGTGTTCAACCCTTCGCTCATCATGGCGTCCGCGACGAAAGGGGTGGCGCCCAACGCCGCGCCGCTGCCGCAAGCGAAGACCGATCTTGGCAAGGCAATTACGCTCGTCTCGCATCGTGCGGTGTATGAATTGACCTTGGCGAAATCGGTCGGCAGCAAGAGCCCAACGGCCGCGCATGGCCGCATTGCTTTTGATTTCACCGGCTCCTCTTGCGATGGCTATGTCCAGAATTTCCGGCAGTTTACCGAGTTGCAGCCGGCCGAAGGCCCCACCCGTGTGTCGGACATGCATTCGGCGACGTTCGAGGACGCCGATGGCCGGAACTTCGACTTCAAGATGCAAACGAGCATCGATAGCAGCACCGCCGAGACGGTCGATGGCAAGGCTTGGAAATCGGCAACCGGGCGTTTGTCGGTCAACCTCACCAAACCAAAACGCAGCAAGTTCGAGCTTGATTCCGGCGTCGTATTTCCAACCGAACATTTAAGACGCATTCTGGCGGCGGCGGAAGCCGGCGATAATTTGCTCGAAGTTAAGGTTTATGACGGGTCCGAGACCGGCGAAAAGCTCTATGAAACAACAACCTATATCGGCCATCCGATTGCCGATCCCGCCGTCGAGAAAGCGGCGCATATTCCCGAACTCGACAATATCAGGCGCTGGCCCGTCTCCATCAGCTATTTCGAAGCGGGAAAAAAGGACGACGCGCCCAGCTATATTCTGTCCTTCGATCTTTATGAAAACGGGATTTCGCGGGCCCTCAAGCTCGATTACGGTGACTTCGTTCTCGCCGGGGAAATGTCCAGTCTTGAACTTCTGAGCGCACCTGCCTGCCCCAAATAGATCAAGAAAGAAACCATGTGATCATTGGCGCGCGGAATGTTGACAGGCGCCCGGGCGCGTGAAGGGTCATGAGCGAGCCGGAAATCAATTGCGAGAAGGTGGGTTCTTGCGGCATTATCACGCTGAACCGCCCCAAGGCGCTCAACGCCCTGACCTTGCCTATGGTGCGTGCGATCGCGGCCGCGCTGGATCAATGGGAAAATGACGCTGGAGTCGGCTGCGTCATCGTCAAGGGTGCGGGCGACCGGGCGTTTTGCGCGGGCGCCGACATCCGGATCTTGCATGAACTTGGCAAGGCCGGACGCCGTGCCGAACAACTTGGCTTTTGGCGCGAGGAATACCGGCTCAATCGCCGCATCAAACTCTATCCCAAGCCTTATCTCGCTTTGGTGGAGGGGATCGTGATGGGCGGCGGCGCCGGACTCTCCCTGCATGGTTCGTATGTCGTCGCGGGCGAAAATTTCACTTTTGCCATGCCGGAAGCGGGCATCGGATTTTTTCCGGATGTGGGCGCGACATTTTTTCTGCCGCGCTTGCCTTCACATGCGGGTGTTTACCTCGCCTTGACATGCGCCCGGATGACCTGCGGCGACGCGCTCGCCTTTGGGGTGGCCTGCGCCCATGTTCCTTCGGCGCGGCACGCGCAGCTCGCCCAAAGGCTGATCGATGGCGAGGATATCAAAGCCGCGATCGCGGCCGAAAGCGCACCGCCGCCCGCCTCGCCGCTTGCCGCGCAAAGCGATCTGATCGAGCGCTGTTTTTCCGCCGCGACTGTTTCTTCCATTCTCGCCAATCTCGATGAAGCTGCCGAGGCCGGCTCGGACTTCGCGCGTTCCACAGCGCAGGCGATACGGGCCAAATCGCCCTCAAGCCTTGCGATTGCTTTGCGTCAAATGCAAATTGGCGGCAAGCTCGACATTGGCGAGGCGTTGCGGACCGAGTTTCGCATTGTCTCGCGCCTTGCCGCAGGCCCAGATTTTTACGAGGGCGTGCGCGCCCTCATTATCGACAAGGACAATCGCCCGCGCTGGACGCCCGCCTCGATCGAGGGCATTGAACCGGCCATGATCGACTCTTATTTCGCGCCGCTCGCCGAAGGCGAACTCGATTTTGGCGCGCAGATGGGTGTCCCTCGACCATGAAGTTTTCGCGCGGATTGAACAAGATGGCGGTGCCTCCGGATTCGGGGGCAGCCATTCGTTTGGGCGATTCGGCGCATCTCGCCGGCGAGGAAAATCGCGCCGGGTTTTTCTTGGTCGTGTACATGCGCCTGCTCGCGGGACTTTGGGTCGCGCAAGGGCTTTTGCAATGGAGCGTGATCCTGCTGCCAGCCGAACCGGTGTTCGATACGCTGAGCACGTTGCGTGGCGCGGCCGTGATATTTTTCGCGATTTTTGATCTTGTCGCGGCGGTTGGCTTGTGGCTGGCGGCGCCTTGGGGCGGCGCCATTTGGCTTCTCGGCGCGATCGCCCAAATCTTCGTTGCTCTCGGACTGCCGGGGTTCTTTTCGCTCCTTTGGATCGGCGCCAATAGCGTTTTGATCCTTATCTATTTCCTCTTGACGTGGCAGGCCGCCCGAGCGGATTTGCTGCAAGGTCGTGGGCGTTGATGGTGGTGCCGCGCGGCGGCGGCGCTAGAGCGTTTTCCTATCTGAATAAATTGTAGTGGGATTCCCAAGTCGGGGCGTTTGTGATTTAAGCTGCGTGCTGGCGAAGGAGGCCGGCATGCATGGCCAAGGCTCTTTCCATTGATCTTCGCCGCCGTGTGGTGGATGCCATTGAACAAGGTTTTTCGTGCCGCCAGGCGGCGGAACGATTTGGAGTGAGCGCGTCGAGCGCGATCCGCTGGCTTGACCGGCTAAAGAAGCAAGGTGACGTCGCGGCAAAGAGGCAGGGCGGTGACCGCAAA